>JBEBIZ010000004.1:0-161905 GCA_040080135.1 Thiobacillaceae bacterium | reverse complement strand
GCGAAATCTGATACCAACACTATTGCCAAGACGCTATTGATCCGGCACATTTTATTCTGGGCTGTAGATCGGCCTTTAGACCGATTTGTCGGGCTGGAGGCCGACATTCACGGATAATTCATTCCGAGCCGAGCCTCGAGTTCAGAGGACTGCAAACTCTTCTCGATTGCCTCCTCAATCACGCGCGCCATGATCCCATGGCGCTTCGCTGCATCGCGCTGACCCTGCACAGCCAACGTACGCGCCAGCGCAGCCTGCGTGTCCATCTGCAGTCGCACACGACCGATATTCTCCACTAGCACCGCAGCACGGGACAATTCTGTCTGTGCGCCCACGTAATCTTTCTCCGCGAACAAGGCCTCGCCGCGCCAACGGCGCGCGACTGCATCGAGTTCGCGCAGTCCGTTCGATTCGGCGATCACGAGCAGTTCGTCCGCATAGGCGCGACAGCAGCGCGTATCGCCCGCTGCCAGCGCAATCTCGGCCAGTCCATCAAGACAGCGAACCAGCATATAACGCTCCGAAGTGCGGCGCGTTTGTTCAAGCGTGGCCTGCAAGGCCGAGGTGTCAGTCTGCTGCCCGAGTCGTGAACACGCGACGGCAAGGTGGGTGTCGAGCGCGGCGCGCCAGTACAGGATGCCGGTGTCGCGCCCGAGCGCGAGTCCTCGCTCCATCTGTTCAATCGCCTGTTCGTTCAGACCGAGGTCGAGCAGGAGATGGCCGATGAAATCGTAGGCGATGAACTGATAGCGCGTTTGCTTGAGACTTTCAAGCCCGTGCAGGGTTGTTTGCAACCCGGCCCACGCCTCGCCGTAGCGGCCCGTACATGCCCGGGCATGGTCGAGGCCGAGCAGCGTCGGTCCAAAGTGCCACTGCAAGTCTGCGGCACGCGCGATATCGAACGCTGCTTCGAAATGCGTCGTTGCGCGCGGGTAGTCGCCGATCCCCTTGGTGCCGAGGCAAGCGTGGCCGATCATCATCAGGTTTTCGGACTCGTAGCTCTTGTCGCCGATGCTGCGAGCCAGCTCGATCGATCGTGCGTAACACGCGATCGCCGCTACGGGCTCCGCGTTCGCAAAGTGCGCTTCGCCACGGCCATGCCATGCCTGCACCGCGACAAGATCGATGCAAGCCGTGCGTTCGCAGATTTCGACCGCCTGCTGGTGAAATCGAATCGCCTGGCCGTTCTGCCCGGTGCTCCACGCGACGGTTCCCAAGTGATAGAGGGTATCGGCGGCGTGGCGCTCATCACTCATGGCGAGCGACTCTGCCAGCGCTTCGTTGAGGCACGCGGTCGCCTCTTCATACTGGTCTGCACGGCGATAGGCCATGCCCATCTGGATCAACGCGTCACGCGTCTTTTCGCGTTCGCCGCCAGCTCGCAACGCGGCGATAACCAGGCGCATGTCGGCAACCGCGCCTTGCGTCTGCCCGGCCTGCGCGCGCGTTTCCCCGCGTCGCGCGTAGATTGCGAGGCGTCGCTGTTCGTCCAGCGACTCCGGGTGCGACTCGGACAACGCGACTGCGCGATCCAGCCAGTGCAAAGCATCGCGCATCGCAAACAGCATCTGTGAGCGTTCTCCAGCGAGAACAAGGTAATGGAGCGCTTTTGACCAGACGTGAGCGCGTTCAAAGTGCTCAGCACGTTGGCCGTCGCGTTCATGCACGGCGTGATTATGCGTGGCGTCTTCGTCAAGGCGTTCCAGAGATTCAGCTACCGACTGATGCAGCAGTCTGCGCCGTGCTCCGCCGATGTCGAGATAGACCACCTCGCGCAGCTTGTCGTGACTGAAATCGTAGATGCCCCCTTCGGGCTCCTCGCGCAGCAAACGGCGCTTGACGAGAGCGTCCACTGCATCAAGCAGCTGCGCCTCGGGCTCGTGCGTCACGTTGAGCAGAGTGTCGAAGTCGAAGCGCCGACCAAGGACTGCTGCGGTTTCGAGAATCGGTCGGATTGCTTTGGGCACGTGCGCGAGCCGCGCTCGCACGGCGGCGCATAGCGCGTCCGGGAGCAATCCCGGTGCGTCACTCGCGTGAGGTTCCAGATGCGTCTCGCCGTCAATCAATGATTGCAGGATCGATGTCAGGAAAAACGGGTTGCCTTCTGTTTCGCGATACAGGCGCTCGGCCAGGCTGGGTATATCCGAATTCGCACCGTGGTCTATACCAGCAAGTGTCGCGACCAGGTGCTCGGTATCGGCATAATCGAGTCGAGCGAGTGGCATACGGCACGCACCGGTGTCGCGGCGTAAGCTCTCGACCCACTGTGCGAGCCGCTCGTCGCTGTCGATTTCTTCGTCGCGATAGGCGTAGATCACGAGCACAGGGCGCTGTGTGGCGTGACGGGCGATGGTGTGCAGCACTTGCGCGCTGGCATCGTCAGCCCACTGAATGTCGTCCACCATGAGCACAGCCGGACGACCACCGCGCGATGCTTCGAGGAGTTGATCCACTGCACGCGACAGCCGCGCCTGCCGCGCTTCGGGAAAGTCGTTCGACAACTGTGGCAGATCCTGACAACGCTCGCCAACCTCGGGAACCAGGGCAGCGAGCTCAGCGAGCGACACCGGTGTCAGGGTGCGCAAGGCCGCGTCCGGGATGTGGTCGAGTGCGCGCGTGACGAGCTCGATTACCGGCTGGTATGGTATCGCGCGCTCGATCTCAAAGCATTTTGCCGCTAGCGTCGGCAAGTCCTGGGCGTGGGCGTAGCGCGTAAGCTCGCGTAGCAAGCGGCTCTTGCCGATGCCCGGCTCGCCTTTGATCAGGACGGTGTACCCGGAACCGGCAGTGAGCCGCGCGATAAATCCGATGAGCAAGCCGTACTCGTTATTTCGTCCAACGAAGGGTGTGGTATCGCTCGCGGCATCAATGGCCGAAGTGGGCAGAGAATAAATCGACGAGGCGGACGCATCGGTGCCAACCGGCGTGGGATCCAGTCGCAGACGGTTCGTGGCGTGCTGCGAACGTGCCGCATCGAGAAAATCACGCCGCTCCGCCTCGGGAATGGCGAGCACAGCGGCGAGTCGTTCAGCCAGTCGCCGCGAGGGGCGGCGCTCGTCGGCCTCGATTTTGCGAATGGTAAACCCCGAGCAGCAGACCCGCTGGGCGAGCGCCGCCTGGGTGAGATCAAGCGCACGGCGTCGCCGCCGCAACCAGTAGCCAAACGAATCTGTCCGATCCTGCACGTCGTCAGCCCCCTCCGTTGCTTTTTATGCACATGAGTCTAGCAGTTTCATCGGCGGTTTTGTCCCGCTTTTTGTCCCGATTTGCGTGACCCGACATGTTCTCATTTGGAGTGAAATGAGCCTGTCGATCAGCAATATCCGACAAATTCAAATCCACTTCGTTTAAGGAGCACAGTCATGTCAGCCGTCCTTCCCTTTTCCTCTTCCACCCCCGCCGTTGACCTTGCGGCGGTGAAGAACAAACAGCACCTTGCCTGGTCCGCCGGTGACTATGCCGTCGTCGGGACCACTTTGCAGCTCGTCGGCGAGTCACTTTGTGAAGCGCTTGATCTACGTGCGGGCGAGCGCGTGCTCGATGTTGCCGCCGGCAACGGCAATGCGACCCTGGCCGCAGCGCGGCGTTGGTGTGATGTCGTCTCGACCGATTACGTTCCGGCGCTGCTCGAGCGAGGACGCGCTCGGGCGAGCGCCGAAGGTCTGCCGGTGCAGTTTGAGCAGGCGGATGCCGAGAATCTGCCGTACCCCGACCACAGCTTCGATGTGGTGCTGTCCACCTTCGGCGTGATGTTTACGCCCGACCAGGACAAGGCGGCGGCAGAAATGGCGCGCGCCTGCACACCCGGTGGCCGAATCGGCCTCGCGAACTGGACCCCTGCCAGTTTTATCGGAGAGCTATTCAAGCTGATGGGTCGGTACGTTCCTCCGGCGACCGGCGTGAAGTCGCCCGCGCTCTGGGGCACCGAGGCACGGCTGCGCGAACTGTTCGCAGAACGGCTCGACTCGATCGTGATCGAGCCCAGGCACTTTGCATTCCGCTATCGCAACGCGGCGCATTGGCTGGAAGTTTTTCGCACTTTCTACGGCCCGATGCACAAAGCCTTCGGGGCGCTGGATGCCGAAAAGCAGACATCGCTCGCCGCCGACCTGATCGCCCTGGCCGAAAGCTTCAATCGCGCCACCGATGGCACGCTGGTGGCACCAAGCGAGTACATCGAGGTCGTCATCAAGTGCAAGTAGTTGTGGAGTCAGCCACAAACATTCCGTTCGATAACCAACTTTATAAGGAGTAACAAAATGAGCAACATCAGCGACGTAATCATCCATATCAATGAGTCCCTGGATGCAGAAGCACGCACCACACTCGAAAATTCAGTGCGTAAGGTCGAGGGCGTCGTTTCGCCCGGGTTTAACGCAGGCAAGGCGCATCTCTTACTGGTCACCTATGACACGGAAACAACCAGCACGATGGCCTTGTTGGAGACGGTTCGGGCAGCAGGCTATACCGGCCAGGTGGTAGGGATGTAAACGCGGCGGCTTGAGTGTGCTTGTGCAGGTCGGCTCGCCCTCAATCTGGATAGTGTTCGGCGTGCGTATCAGGAGTCGATGCGTGCGCTGGACTTTCTGGGCAGGCTCCATTTCTAACAGGAGAAACACATCATGAAAAATACATTGATTACCCTATCCGCAGCTATTGCCGTTGCCTGCCTGGGAATGCCAGCAAGTTGGGCCGAGTCGGCACAACACACGATGGTCACCCCGGATGAACTTAAATGGTCGGATGTCCCGTCAGCGCCGCCGGGCGCAAAAGTTGCCGTGATTGAAGGGCCGCTGAACGAGGCGATGCCGATTACCTTCCGCCTGAAGTTTCCCGCCGACTACAAACTCCCCGCCCACTGGCATCCAGGCATCGAGCATGTCACGGTGATTTCCGGCACCTTCAACATGGGAACCGGAGACAAACTTGATCCCGCGAAAACCCAAGCCTTACCGGCGGGCAGTGTCGCCATCATGCAGCCCAAGACTAACCATTTTGCGTGGACCAAAGAAGAAACCATCGTTCAGGTTCATGGCGTGGGCCCGTGGGGCATCAACTATGTCAACCCGGCAGATGACCCCAGAAAGAAATAGCGTTATGGGTTACTGACGTACTCACCCTCTGACAATCCAAAGGAGAACATCATGACTGAAACTGATCGCATCAAATATCTACGCGTTGTCCTGCTGCTCGTGGGGCTGACGTTCACATTTGGCATCTGGCCGCTTGGCATTGTCTGGCCGTCAGGCTGGGTGTGGCATGAAGGTGGGCGCTCGGAATACCTTGAAATGATCCTCGGCATTTATGCCACGCTCGGCGTGTTCCTGATGATCGCTTCGCGCAATCCGCTGGCACACCGAAGCCTGATCTGGTTTACGGTCTGGTCGAGCATCGTGCATGGCGGGATCATGGGGATTCAGTCTCTCGCTAATCCCATGCACATCGGACATCTGATTGGGGATGTTGCGGCCTTGATTGCCGTTGCCGCTGTATTGGCATTTTTGACTCCGCGCCAGACCGCCTCAGCAAAACCGCAATTGGCCGCATAATCCGTCGTTCCATCGGTCGCGTATCACAACGCGCCGGTGAACGCTGCCTTAACCCTCACCGAGGAGAATGAATATGTCTACGCGATTGTTTTCGTTTATGGGCGGCGACACAGGGCTCTGGCGCGTTACTGAAATGAAAGTGATCGTTGGAGAGCCGTTGCCTGCGGCGAGACGGCTGGCAATCGCTTCTGGCTCAGCGGTTCCATCCGACCCACAGGCAGCTTGGGTTCTTCGTGGAATAACCAGCAATGAGCGCTATGTCGATCGCGAGGAGAAGAACCAGATCGTAGCCAAGCTGCTCGATCTCGGGCGCCCCGAGGCAAGGTGTGCGGCACTGATCCCCATTCGAAAGAACGCGGCCTGGTGGGCGCTCACGCAAGACGAACGCCTGAGCATTTTTAAAGCACAGTCTCACCACACCCAAATCGGGCTTCAATACTTTCCTGAGTTGGCGCGAAGGCTTCACCATTGCCGCGATCTTTCGGAGCATGAGCCGTTCGATTTCCTCACCTGGTTTGAGTACGCGTCGTCGGACGAGGAGAGATTCAACACGCTACTTGCCGCGCTTCGTGCTATCGAGGAGTGGAAGTATGTTGAGCGCGAGGTTGATATTCGGCTGGTGCGCGACACGCTCTGAGAAAAGAAAAACAACAACCATGGGTAAGCGATACGACAGCATTCTGAACACCATCGGCCACACGCCGGTGGTTCGCATCAACAAGCTGGCTCCCAAAAGCATCAATCTCTACGTCAAGTTGGAGTCTTTCAATCCAATGGGTTCGGTAAAAGACCGGATGGCGCTAGGACTGATCGAGGATGCCGAACGCCGTGGCGAACTTAAACCCGGGCAGACCATTGTCGAAGCCACGAGTGGCAATACCGGCATCGGTTTGGCCATGGTCTGCGCCCAAAAGGGCTATCCCCTGGTCGTTACCATGGCCGAGAACTTTAGTGTGGAGCGGCGCAAGCTGATGCGATTTCTCGGTGCCAGAGTGGTTCTGACACCCGCATCCGAGAAGGGGTCGGGGATGGTGGCGAAGGCCGAGGAGTTGGCCTTGGCGCATGGCTGGTGGCAGCCGCGCCAGTTCGAGAACCCGGCCAACGCTGAGACCCACGCCCGAACCACCGCCGTGGAGATACTCGATGACTTCGCCGATATTTCGCTCGATTACTGGGTCACCGGTTTCGGCACGGGCGGCACGCTGAACGGCGTATCGCTGGTGCTGAGGGAGAAGAGTCCACATACCCGGATCATCGTCTGCGAACCGGACAATTCGGCCATGCTGGCCAGTGGCATCGCGCAGGCAAGATACGGGGATGGTGCCCACAGCACGAGCCATCCATGCTCCCGGCCACACCTGATGCAGGGTTGGTCGCCGGACTTCATCCCCCAACTCGTGGAACAGGTCACGACGGCCAGCCGCATCGACGGCTTGTTACTGATTGATGGCAAGGACGCACTGCGTTGTGCCAGGGAACTGGCACGGCAGGAAGGCATCCTCGTCGGCATCTCGGCGGGTGCCACGTTTTCGGGCGCTTTGCAGGTCGCCCATGCCGCACCGCAGGGTGCCAACATCCTGTGCATGCTGCCCGATACCGGCGAACGCTACCTTTCCACGCCGCTGTTCGAAGATATCGCCGTCGAGATGACCGGGGAGGAACTCGAACTGTCGAGATCGACACCGGGATTCCGCTTCGATGTCACACCGGCGACAACACCGGCATCAGTGGAAGCAGCGGACGCCCTGGACGAAGCAGCCACCCGCGAGGTCGATGCAATATTGCGCGACCCTAACCAGCCTGTTGTCATGTTCGCATACGAGTGGTGCGACTTCTGCAACTCGGTTCGAAAGGTGTTCTCGGAATATGGTATCGACTACACCTCGATCGATATAGATTCGGTTGCCTACCAGCAAAGCGAACGCGGCAACAAGCTATACGACGCTCTCAAGCGCCGCACCGGATCGCTCACCTTGCCTCAGATATTCATTGGCGGTGATTTCGAAGGAGGTTGTATCGACGTGTTCAATAGTCTGAAGTCAGGCCAGCTGCATACCCGTTTGCAAAAACACGGTGTTAGCTTTGTCCCGTCAGTCAAGACCGACCCCTATGAATTTCTACCCACGTGGTTGCACCCGCGTTAAAGCGTCCGATTCCCAATACGTCTCCAGCCCGGCCTTCCAGTCATCCACAAACTGCTGAATTGAGTCGATGAAGTCTTGATCTTGCTCGGTACGGTTGATGGTGAGATGAATAACGGTATGCAGCGGGTTGGGCTGATGTCCTGTAGTCACCGTCCATTGCAAGGCATTGGAACAGCCAGACAACGAAAAACGCACCCCATGGCTCAACTCCTCGCGGTTGGTATGGAACGTCCCCCACACGCAGTAGATTTTGCCGCTCGACTTTGCGTCGCCAAGCACCTTTTCGATGGATGCGCACCAGCGTGGCAATTCGCTGATCGTCAGTCGGCGTTGTAGATCAGCAGCCGAGGCGGGAATAATTGTTGTGGCAAAGAATTCCATAGGTACATGTTAATCGGAAGCAAAGTAACGGTGCAGAAAGTTTCTAAAAAATGTGGGTTCAAGGTCGTAATTGGCTAAAGACGAATCCGGATTCTTTCTGCGCGGTATGGCACTGGTAGCACGCTGTCGCCGCATTTCCGCCAACGGCGCGATCAGTCATGCTATCGCCCTTGAATCCTTCATATCCCCAACCGCCAGTTGCAGCGTATTTACGTGCATCGCGATGCATTACACCGACCACTTTGCGCACGCCTTCCGTCACTGCGTGATCAGCAGATTTGGCATCCAGTAAATCAAACACAATGACTGCGCCGTCAGGCCACTTTCCGGTTTTGTAGCCCTTGATTGCCGTTTTGTTCGCGTAGAGGTGATGGATGCCGCCGAATGAGTCATAGAGGCCATGTCCCGGATTGATGACCATCGATTTGACGTGATGCCAGTCGCGATAGCCATTTGGGTACGGAACAGATGAATCAGATGCTGCAGAAAAACTGCTTGCAGTCGTCGCAGCCATAGCTGCAGTAGCCATCAGGGCCAAGCGTATCGTTCGCATGTTGCACTCCTTTCGATTAACATTTGTCGGGTTGACAAGGCGCAATCTACGAGCCTGCAATACTCGGGACAAGCGGGTACCAATCCGTGGGGTAGGCACTTACTGGTACATTTTATTGATCTCAATCGGAATAAATATTTTTGCCGATATGGATAAGCCAAGCGTTCATCAAATGATCGAAAGCATCATTGGCTGCAAATGGTCCTTGACCGTTCTGAGCCTGGTGCGAAAAGGAGTGTGCCGCCCGGGTGAAATGGAACATGCGATTGACGGCCTCAGCGGCAAAGTACTGAATGAGCGACTTAGCAAGCTGGTACGTTACGGCATTCTGGATAAAGCGAGCTTTGCCGAAGTGCCTCCACGGGTGGAGTACCGGATCTCGCCATTCGGCAACCAGTTCATTCGGCTCATCGACGAAGTAGATCTGTTACAGCATTCACTGAGTGAAGGACAGGCGATAACCACTACAAACCAGGCCAATGGCGGCTGACACCATCCGGTTTTGGATGACCCATAAAAAAGCCCGGACAAGCCGGGCTTTTCAACAACAATTCGGGTGGTGGGCAGTACAAGTTTCGAACTTGTGACCCCCGCCGTGTGAAGGCGATGCTCTACCACTGAGCTAACTGCCCCGAAACGGCGCGAATTAAACCATGGCCGGGCTATCAAGGTCAATTTTGCTGACCGCGTTCAAGTAAAATAGCCGGTTTTCACGGCCTGGCCATTCCATGATTCGCACCCGTTTCGCTCCCTCCCCCACCGGTTATCTGCATATCGGCGGCGCACGCACCGCGCTGTTTTCATGGGCGTTTGCACGCCATCACGGCGGGCAGTTTATTTTGCGCATCGAGGATACCGATGTGGCACGCTCCACACCAGAGGCAGTGCAGGCGATTCTGGACGGAATGGCCTGGCTCGATCTACAACACGACGAAGGTCCGTTCTATCAGATGCAACGCATGGGACGCTACAAGGAAGTGATCCAGACCCTGCTCGCCAGCGGTGATGCGTATCCCTGTTATTGCAGTAGCGAAGAACTGGAGGCGATGCGTGAGGCACAACGCGTACGCGGCGACAAGCCACGCTACGACGGACACTGGCGGCCTGAACCGGGCAAGGTCTTGCCTGTACCGCCCGCTGACACACAGGCAGTGGTGCGTTTTCGCAATCCGCTTGACGGCAGCGTGGCGTGGAACGATCTGGTCAAAGGCACGATCGAGTTTGCCAACGCCGAGCTCGACGATCTGATCATCGCCCGCGCCGACGGCACGCCGACGTATAACTTCTGCGTGGTGGTGGATGACTGGGACATGCAGATCACCCACGTTATTCGCGGCGACGACCACGTCAACAACACGCCGCGCCAGATCAACATCCTGAAGGCGCTCGGCGCAACGCTCCCACACTATGCGCATCTGTCGATGATTCTGGGCGACGACGGCACCAAACTGTCCAAACGCCACGGCGCAGTGTCGGTGATGCAGTATTCGGACGACGGCTATCTGCCCGAGGCGGTCATCAACTACCTCGCGCGGCTAGGCTGGTCACATGGCGATGCTGAACTGTTCAGCCGTGAGCAATTCGTTGAATGGTTTGATCTCGATCACATCACGCCGTCTGCTGCACAATTCAATACCGAAAAATTGCGCTGGCTCAACCAGCAATACATCAAGGCCGCCGACGACGCGCGGCTGGCCGAACTTACCCGCCCTTTCCTCCTGCGCAACGAAGCCAGGCTCGACGACGGCCCGGATCTCGCGGCGGTGTGCGCGCTGGTGAAGGAACGCGCCGCGACTATTGCCGAACTGGCTGATGCCGCCACGCTGTTTTACCGCACCCTGCACCCCACGCCCGAACTGCTGGCGCAGCATGTCACGCCCGATGTCCTGCCCGCACTGCGCGAACTGTGCGCCAGATTCGCCGCCATCTCTTGGGACAAAACCGCCATCAGCACTGCGCTGAAAGAAACCCTTGCTGCACACGGACTGAAGATGCCCAAACTCGCCATGCCGGTACGGGTACTGGTCACCGGCGAACCACAAACGCCGGCGATTGATGCCACGCTCGAATTGCTCGGCCAGGCGCGCGTAGTTGAACGGCTCAATGCAGGCTTGTCCGGGAAATAACGCGATCTAACTCGCCGCACGTCATCACAACATGCCCGATTCCGTTATAATGCGCGCCACCGCCGATGTAGCTCAGTTGGTAGAGCAGCGCATTCGTAATGCGAAGGTCGCCAGTTCGATTCCGGCCATCGGCACCAAACACTTCCTCTCAAGCTGTCTACTCATCAAGCTGATTGTTATGGCTTCTGCGCTAAGCGCGGCTTTTGCCATCAACGCCTGCGCGGTCGACGGGCCGTCCAGTTCCGCAAGCCCTTATCTTGTTCCGATTGCTTCCGGTGCCTCGTTCACGTCCATTTTGAGCGTGGGCGATCGCGTCAGCGGAAAAAACAAAAACGCCTATCGCATGGTTGGCCTGCCCGACGGACTCGGCGCTTATGACAACGGCGACGGCACGATGAGCGTGCTGATGAACCATGAACTGAGCGGTGCAGCGGGTGTGGTGCGGGCGCATGGCGCCAGGGGCGCTTTTGTCTCCAGCTGGAAAATCCGCAAGCGCGACCTCAAAGTGCTGTATGGGGAAGACCTGATTCAGACCGTCATGCTGTGGAATGGTACGAACTATGTCGCAGCGAACCATACAGTTTTCCAGCATCTTTGCTCGGGCGATCTTCCTGCCAAAAGCGCTTTTTTCAATCGCGTGTCGGGCAAGGGTTTCAATACAGGCCGATTTTTTATGAGTGGCGAAGAAATCGGCGGCACCGGTCGTGCCTTTGCACACCTAGCTCAAGGCCATCAACGCGGTACGAGCTATGAATTGCCCCGGCTGGGTCATGCCGCCTGGGAAAACCTGCTTGCCAGTCCCTTTGAACAGGATAAAACCATCGTCGCCGGGATGGACGACAGCAGCCTGAACGCTAGCCGGGTATATTTTTACGTCGGCAACAAACAGACATCGGGCAACCCGGTCGAGCGCGCGGGTCTCTCCAATGGTGTCAGGTATGCGCTGACGATTGAAGGCTTTGCCACAGAGGACAGCGTCAATGATTCCGTCCCTATTCCAAATGCGTTTAGTGGTCGCTTCAAGCTAGTCACGGCGGCAGGTTCAGGCTTGAACCGGGTAGAAGACGGGGCATGGGACACACGCAATCCCCGGCGCTTTTATTTTGTGACGACCGCCAGTTTCACCGGGAATAGCCGTTTGTGGCGCGTGACGTTTGACGACATCACCCATCCTGAAAATGGCGGCGAAATAGAAGTACTGATTGACGGCGCGACCATTGCGAATGGCTCACGCATGATGGACAACCTGACGGTGGATACAGCGGGCAACATCATCATTCAGGAAGATATCGGCAACCAGACACCGCTTGGGAAAATCTGGAGATACGACACCCGTGGCGAGCTGACCCGGTTGGCCGAACACGACGCAAGCCGCTTTGTTGCCGGTGCGGTTGCCGACATCGACGGCACCGGCTCAAAACAATCAGACGAAGAGTCCTCGGGCGTGATTGAGGTCAGCGACCTGTTCAGCGGTGTGCAGGGATATGACACCAGACATTACCGGTATTTCCTGCTCGATGTGCAGGCGCATTATTCCAGCGTCAATGGCGTTGCGCTGGACGCGGAACTGGTTGAAGGAGGACAGCTGCTGTTGATGCGTTTAGCCAGATAGTGGCATGAAATTTTCATGCCACCGTCGACATCTTGTGAATAGTTGCTGATAGACTTACCAAATAGTCTGTATCAACCCAGACTCAGGGAACAATAAAAGTCGGCAGCACGGTAAGTTTGCAATCAGCTAATAATTTAAACAATCAAACCTCCATCAGGTATGAATGAGTTTTTAAACCACTGTTTTACTTTCGGGGTTGATTTATCCCTTGGTATCAAGCGCACATGGTCGTAGTTAAAAAAACAGAAGAAGCTACGCTGCTGCAAACGATTCTGCATGAATCCAACACGGAAGTATTCTCCATCGATGCGAAATCACTACGCATCTACAAAGCCAACCCTGCGGCACTAACCAATCTTCAATACAGCCTTAAAGAACTCAGGCAACTCAGTTTGCGCGACTTCCTCCATGGGGAGGACGAAGTCGCGTTCCTGGTGCAGTGCGTACTTTTGCAGCGCGGAGAAAAAAAACGCGCCCGGCTGAATACTTTTTTTCATCGAAAAGACGGCTCAACCTATCCAGTCGAGATACGGCTGTTTTTGTCTACCCATAAAGACAAACCGCTCATTATCGTCATTGCCAATAATGATGCCGGTGTGCGTGAAGCCTCGCGCCTCGCCATGGAACATTCCGAATCCGACCTGGCCGAGGAAAGCAAACGTTCCCGCGAGCAATTGAGCACCCTGGCTGCGAATGTCGAATCAGTAAAGGAACAGGAACGGCTGGCCATTGCCCGGGAGATTCACGACGCACTCGGCGGCAACCTGACTGCGGTCAAAATGGGCTTGTCGTGGCTGGCGCATCATTTGCCACCAGACCACGCCGATCTGCTCGAAAAAACCGAATACCTCGATAGCGTCATCGATCAAACCCTGGATGCGGCGCACCGCATCACCTCCAATATCCGGCCTGAAATCATCGACTTCGGCATCGTCCCGGCGATTGAATGGCAGCTCAAACGCTTCACCAAGAGTTTTGCTATCCCGGCCACCTTCACCTCGTCGCACAAGAAGATTCAACTGGACTCCGATGCCTCGATTGCTGTGTTCCGGATTGTTCAGGAGGCCTTGACCAATATTGCCCGACACGCGCGCGCATCGAATGTGATCGTCCGCCTAAAGAAAGATAAAGACGCGCTTCGGCTCGACATTATTGACAATGGCATCGGCCCTTTGTCAGCAAACTCTATCGACCAGACAAAGTCTTTCGGCATTCTTGGCATGACCGAACGCGCAACAGCACTAGGCGGAACACTCAGCGTACTGGTCGCGCCAGGCGGCGGGACGTGCATCAGCCTTCAGCTCCCCCCCCCCCGACGCAACCGAAGAAGTAAATGACTCCCGTCAAAAGCCTGCGCATCCTGATCGTTGACGACCACGCCATTGTGCGGGCGGGACTCAAGCAGATTCTCGCCGATGAAGACGATATGTCCGTAGAAGGCCAGGCCGACACTTCAAACGAGGCGCTTCAACTTGCCCGCCAGGAATCATGGGATGTGGTGTTGCTCGATATTTTGATGCCAGACCGGAACGGAATCGAAACCTTGCAGCTGCTGAAAAAAGAGCATCCCAAACTCAATGTGCTCATGCTCTCCATGTATCGTGAAACGCAATATGCCGTGCGCGCGCTGAAATCCGGTGCAGCGGGCTATCTCAACAAGCAGAGCGCGCCAGCAGAGCTCGTCAATGCCATCCGCCTGGTTGCCTCTGGCAAAAAATACATCAGCCCGGAAGTCGCGCAGGAACTGGCCTCCGAAATCAGCGGTGAGCACGAAGGTCTGCCCCATGAAGCCCTTTCCAACAGGGAATATCAGACCTTGTGCATGATCGCTTCTGGCAAGGCCGTATCCGTTATCGCCAACTCCTTGTCTTTGTCAGTTAAAACAGTCAGCATGTACCGCGCCCGCCTGCTGGAAAAAATGCAGCTCAAGAATAATGCCGAACTGACGCATTACGCCATCAAGCACGGCTTGGTGGAATAAGGTTTTAACCTGAAAATCCCGCCAGCCCCGCCCCGCTTCAGACTGGGTTAAAAATGAAATAAGCGGCTGTTTTGCCGCTTAATCTGCCGTTTGCCCCCACACGATTTTGCATACCATGCAAGGCATCGTAAGCACTCAGTGTGTATTGGGGAAATCATGAATGACCTGGCAAACGGACCTAAAACGGCAAATCCACTCGAAATCGCGCGGGAAACCCTGCGCCGACTCGCCATGGAGCGGATCGCGCCGACACCGGACAATTACCGTAACCTCTATCACGAAATTTCCGGCACCGCCGCAGGCGCTTCAGCGGTATCTGTGCTTGAAGATCTGGCGGGCGACCTCTCCGTCCAGTATCCGGATCTTGCCGGCCCGGTAGCCGATCTGGGCAACGCCATCCGGCAAGGAAACTGGGCGCAATGCAAAAAGCTGCTTAACGACATTACCGTCCGCCTGCGCGAACAAGCTGATGCATCGGTGCAAGGCGGCAGTCGCCCACAAGGCGAAAGCGTCGTTCTGCTCAAAGACCTGCTCGCCAAGACACTAGAGTATGGAGTTGTCACACAACTCGCGCATGATCCTGCGCTATCTGCAGACGTGCAGCGCCTGACCGCAGACATACGCGGTGCAGACAATGCTTCAGAACTTAAAAAAGTGTCGGATGAGCTGAAAAATCTCTGGTCCGATATTGAATTGCGCTCCTCGCATTCGGCCGATCAACAGGAAATATTGAAGCGCATCCTGCTGCTGCTGGTGGAGAACATCGGCGAATTGCTGGATGACGATACCTGGCTACGCGGGCAGCTTGATCTGGTACAAAAAACCATTACCGGCCCGGTTCAGCCCCACGCCCTGCAGGAAGCCGAACGGCGCTTGAAGGAAGTCATTTACAAACAGGGCATGGTCAAACACGGCCTCAAAGAAGCCACCGCAACCCTCAAGACCACTATGAAAACTTTCGTCAGCCGTCTGGGGACGGCGGTCGAAGAAACCGGCGATTACCATGAAAAAATCACCGGCTATGCCGAGCAGATCAGCGGCACTGAAGACGTGCTGGAACTGAACAAAATCATCGACGGAATTCTGCAGGAAACCCGCTCGGCTCAGGCCAACAATCAGCGTACTCACGACGAGCTGGTGCGCGAGCGCAACGCCGCCGATCAGGCTGATGAGCGCATTCGTGACCTTGAGAGCAAGTTGTCGCAGATGAGCGCGCTGGTGCGCGAAGACCCCATGACGCACAGCCTGAACCGGCGCGGGATGGACGATGAATTTACACGCGAAGCCGCACGCTCGGATCGAACCGGCACCGCATTTTGCGTCGCCGTAATCGATATCGACAACTTCAAGAAACTGAATGACACCCATGGTCACCAGACCGGAGATGAGGCACTCATCCACCTGGTGAGCGTTGCCAAGGAAGAGCTGCGCGTGACCGATCATGTTGCGCGCATGGGCGGTGAAGAATTCCTGCTCATGCTGCCCAATACCAAGATCGATGAAGCCGTCATCGTAGTGGAGCGTCTGCAACGCGCGCTCACTAAAAAATTCTTCATGAACAATAATGACCGCATCCTGATCACCTTTAGCGCCGGCGTCGCCTTGCGTGGCAACGATGAAGCGCAGGATGCCGTCATCGCACGCGCCGATGCTGCAATGTATGAAGCCAAGCAGACCGGAAAAAATCGGGTTTGCATCGCAGAATAATCGTGATAAAGCCAGACCGCTTTTTATCCATGATGATGCGGCCAGCAAGCCCGTGCAGGTCAGCCTTCAGACTGACTTGCCAACTTAAAGGCCGGCCTGCGGCACGCCGTATATATAGGATGCCTGACGATGCCGCACTTTTTTCAAACTTTTTTTACTGCGAGCCTTAACTTTCCAAAAGTCGCGACGATTCCTCTCACAACAGCGGTTGCATGAATTCAAAACACAGTGCTAACCAACGTTGACGGCAACCGCCGAATCAATCGACCCACTTAAAGGAGAAATACCATGGCTCAAGTAATCAACACCAACGTAGGCGCTCTGTTTGCTGGCGCTGCACTGAACAAATCGGCGATCGGCCTGCAAACCGCTCAACAACGTTTGTCTTCCGGCCTGCGCATCAACAGCTCCAAAGACGATGCGACTGGCCTCTCAATTGCCACCGGTTACGACAAACAGGTTCGCGGCACCAACATTGCCATCCGCAACGCCAATGACGCGATTTCGAAAGCGCAAACCAATGACGGCTACGGTGCCCAGATTATTGAAAACCTGCAACGCCTGTATGAAATTGCAGTGCAACTGGGCGGCACAGCCGCTGGTGCTGAAACTACCGCGCTAGTTGCAGAAAATGCACGTATCGCGGGTTTGACCACTGCCGCAGTGGCGACGACGGTAGATGGTGCAGGTACGACAGTTACAGGTGTCAGCGCTGTCATTGCGGCGCCAGTCGCTGTAACGATTGCCGGTATCGGTACCGATATCACTACCGTCACCGCCTCGCGCGCCAACTACGGTGCCGACATGGTGCGTTTTGGTTCCGCCGTGGCCACGATGCAGACCACCTCAGTGAACCTGTCTGCGTCCTACAGCCGGATCATGGACACCGATTACGCCACTGAAACCGCATCCCAGGCCAAGAACAACATCCTGCAACAAGCCGGTACGGCGGTGCTGGCACAAGCCAACCAAACGCCGCAAACGGTACTGACCCTGTTGCGTTAAACCGCAAATTATAGGGACGGCCATTAAACACGCCGTTTTACCGTAGGCGTGTTCGATAGCCGGGTCAATCGACCCACTTAAAGGAGAAATACCATGGCTCAAGTAATCAACACCAACGTAGGCGCTCTGTTTGCTGGCGCTGCACTGAACAAATCGGCGATCGGCCTGCAAACCGCTCAACAACGCTTATCTTCCGGCCTGCGCATCAACAGTTCGATGGACGATGCGACCGGCCTCTCGATCGCGACCGGTTATGACAAACAGGTTCGCGGCACCAACATTGCCATCCGCAACGCCAATGACGCGATTTCGAAAGCACAAACCAATGACGGTTACGGTGCTCAGATTATCGAAAACCTGCAACGTCTGTATGAAATTGCAGTGCAGCTGGGCGGGGTTGCCGTCGGCGCTGAAACCAACGCGCTGATTGCAGAAAATACGCGTATTGCAGCCTTGACCACTGCCGCAGTAGCAACGACGGTAGATGGCGCGGGTACGACGGTGACAGGCGTCAGCGCTGTGATCCCGGCGCTATCGGGTCTTGCGGCTACACCAGCCAGCCTGACTATTGCCAATTTTTCTGCGGATATCACCACCGTAACCAACTCGCGTGCCAACTACGGTGCCGACATGGTGCGATTTGGATCAGCTGTGGCCACGATGCAAACCACTTCGGTGAACCTGTCAGCGTCCTTCAGCCGCATCATGGACACCGACTACGCTACTGAAAC
The DNA here is from genome assembly GCA_040080135.1 of Thiobacillaceae bacterium. Classification (GTDB taxonomy): domain Bacteria; phylum Pseudomonadota; class Gammaproteobacteria; order Burkholderiales; family Thiobacillaceae; genus Thiobacillus. The sequence continues at coordinate 144,116 of JBEBIZ010000004.1, read as the reverse complement.
CGCAGCCCAGGCCAAAAACAACATCTTGCAACAAGCAGGCACAGCGGTACTGGCACAGGCTAACCAGACACCGCAAACGGTATTGACATTGTTGCGTTAAGCATTGAATTAACCGCTTGAACCCCTGACCTTCCGGTCGGGGATTCGGCACGAGGGATATCACCATGATTATCCAGAGCACATCGAACCTGAGTCAGGCCAACCAGCCCGACATTCGCGTCAATAGCGCCGCGCTTGTACGCACGATCACCGACACGCCGTCGCCCAATGCCGTCACACCGGTTTCCGTTGCAGAGGTGAATGGCGCTGTAACAGCGATCAATCAAGTCATGCAACATGCGAACCTTGACGTAGCGTTCAGTGTGGACACTGACTCCCACCGAACCGTGATCAGAATGACGGATACCAGTACCGGCGAATTGATTCGCCAATTCCCGTCCGAATCCGTTTTGGCCATTGCACACGGAATTGACCAGTTCCAGCAGGGTTTGTTGCTGAAGCAAAAGGCTTGAACCGGGAGATAAACCATGCCCATTACCTCTTCAAGCTCAACCGCAATTGATGTTCCCACACTTGTCTCGCAACTGATGGCGGTCGAGCGTCGCCCTATCGACACACTCACTGCCAAGATCACCAGCTACGAAACCAAGATTTCTTCCTACGGCACGCTCAGCAGTCTGGTATCAAGTTTTCAGAGCGCGACCAAAGGTCTGGGCACCGGCCTGCAGGCGCTCGCCACCACGCCGTCCGATCCCAGCCTGTTTTCCGCCACGGTAGGCAGCACATCAGTACCCGGCACTTATTCCGTTAACGTGAGCCAGTTGGCGCAGTCGCAAAACCTGGTTGCCACAGGACAAACCAGCAGTACGACCGCGATTGGCAGCGGGACTGCCACCACGGTCACGTTTACTTTGGGTGCCATCAGTTTTGACCCGCTCAGCGGCGGCTCGCTGACAAATGGGGTGTACAGCGGCGCCGGCTTCACACCGGGCACCACAACCCCCATCAGCCTCACTATCGATAGTACTAACAACACACTGGAAGGCATCCGCGATGCCATCAATACCGCCGCCGCAGGCGTCACCGCGACCATCGTCAACGACGGCAGCGGCACGCCCTACCGTCTTGCTTTGGCTTCGACCAGTTCCGGTGTCAGCAACGGCTTCAGCATCACCGTCAGCGGCGACAGCGCGCTCAGCAGTCTGTTGAGCCACGACCCTGCCGGCACGCAAAACATGAACCAGACTCTGGCCGCACAGAATGCCAACCTCACGGTCAACGGCATTCCGATTGTCAGCACAGCCAACGCGGTCAGCGAGGCCATTCAGGGCGTCACACTCACACTCAAGAACCTCACCACCACGCCAGCCACCGTAGCCGTAACGCGTGACTCGACGGCCATCAATGCCGCCGCAGCCGGTTTTGTCGATGCTTACAATGCCCTGACCAGCCAGATCAAGTCCCGCTCCGCCTATGGTGTCGATGGCAAAGGCGCGGGCGCTTTGGCAGGCGACGGCACCTTGCGGCTCCTTCAGGAACAAATGCGCAGTGTGTTCAATACGCCCGTAACCGGCGGCACACTGACCTCACTCGGACAAGTCGGCATTTCATTCCAGAGAGACGGCACGTTGAAGCTGGACAGCAGCAAACTCAACAGCGCAGTGGCGGCCAATTTCAGCGATGTCGCGCATTTATTTTCGTCACCAACGGGCTATGTCACCCGGCTGGACGCATGGGCCAATTCTGCGCTTGCAGCCGGTGGCCCGATCGACACGCGCAAGCAAAGTCTGAACAACTATGTCAAAGACCAAAACAGTGCAGTCGACAGGCTGGAGATCAGGATGACCGCATTGCAGAAAAAATACACCACCGAATACACCAATCTGAATCTTCTGCTCTCCAGCATGAACAGCACCAGCACTTTTTTGACCAACCAGTTAGCCAGCAGCCAGAGCAAATAAACCAGGAGGAAACCGTGTACACGAATTCTAAAAACGCCGCCCATGCTTATGCCAATGTCAGCCTGGAAACCGGTGTGATTGCTGCCAGCCCGCAACAGCTCATCGTGATGCTGTACGAAGGGGCAGAGCGTGCAGTGGAAATGGCGATCAAGCATATGAACGAGGGCGACTTTGCGAAGAAATCCACCGCCATCAGCAAAGCCAGCGGCATCATTCTGGAAGGTCTGCAGGCCGCACTCCATCCGCAACCGGATGGCAACATCGCGAGCGAGCTGGAGGCTCTGTATGTTTATATGAACCAGCGTCTGTCGCTGGCACACCTCAAAAATCAAGCAACGCCACTCGAAGAAGTGCTGGGTCTGCTGCGCGAATTGCGCCAGGCCTGGGAGCAGATTGTCCCTGTTGCAGCGCACAGTGATACCAGTCGGCACAATCACCAGCCGAACCATCTACACCCCATTTCTATCGCTGCCTAAATTCGGGATCAAATCATCATGACCGGCACAGACATCATTGCAACTTACGAAACGCTTTCCTCGCTCACGGGGAACATGCTGAGTGCAGCCCAAAGAAACGACTGGGATGGGCTGACATCGCTGGAACAGGTTTGCAGAGGGCATATCCAGACGCTGACTGCAGCTTCCACACAGGAAAAACTCAGTACGCCCCAACAGCAGCGCAAAATTGAAGTCATCCGGAAAATACTGGCGGACGATGCCCAGATTCGAAATCTGACCGAGCCCAGGCTCGCTGATCTACAGAAAATTCTGCACGGTCATAGTCAGATGAAATCTGCCGCTGCAGCGTATGGAAGCGGCTTGGGGATGTAAGGTATAAGCGAGTCGTTCACCACAGGGACACCGTCATACGATGCCATGAGTAAAACAGCATGACACCTGTCATCGACGCCATCTCCCGTATTGTCCCGGTTCAGCCTGTATCTGAATCGGCTCAGCGGTGGGCGTCTTCTCCGGCAGCGTTTCTCGATCTGGATACACTCACTGCCGGGCAATCTGTACAGGCGCGGGTATTAAACCATTCCCAAAGTGAAACCACCGTTCTGATTGGCACCCAGCCCGTCCGCATGGAACTGCCGGTCAAAGTTGCAGTTGGGGACACGTTGCAACTCGTGTTCAGCGGGAGAAACCCGCGCCCGGTTTTCCTGCTTGCCGCCATCGACCATCCGCCTCATGTTGCAACCCATCTCAGCAATACTGCGCTGTTACTGGGTGAACTCACTGCGCAAAGCCGCGACAGCCGCGCCCCCGCTTCCGTGAACAGCCCGAATCCCTTGCTGGATGAGGCCCCTCGCTCCTCCGTTATGCTGGCAGTTGGCCTGCGCTCCGCCCTGATCACTAGCGGGTTATTTTATGAATCCCATCTCAGTGACTGGGTGAGAGGGACGTATCCCCTTGCCAGCTTGATGCAGGAGCCACAGGCCAAGCCACAGGAAACACAGGCGAAGCCGCATGAACCACAGGCGAAGCTGCATGAACCACAGGCGCAGCTGTCCTCCACAGACCCGCCTCTGCGCGAATCTTTGCAAGATCCCAATCCCGAGCGTATGAGCGTTGATATCAGGCCGACCGGCGAACAGCCAGGCGCAACCGACCTTCGCCCGCTGATCGCACAGCAGTTGCAACTGCTTGAAAATGACCGCCTGATCTGGCGCGGCGAAGTCTGGCCCGGGCAAGCCATGCAGTGGGAAGTTGCGCGTGAGCATGAAGGGGCTAATCCACATGCCAGCGAACCTGACTCGCCCGCCGCCAACTGGTCAACGCGCATCACGCTGGAATTGCCCCGTCTCGGAAAAATCACGCTGAACCTGCGACTGGATACCCGGAATAATTTTGACGTGCGTCTGTCTGCCCAGGACGAAGGCACGAGCGCGCTGATGGAAAGCGCCCGGCGCGAAGTCATGCAAGACATGCAGGCTGCCGGATGCACCATTCAAAGCGTATCGGTCGAAAAGAATGAGCGCGCCTGAAGCACAAAAAACGGCCGCAGTACTCGCCTATCGTGATGGCGATATGGCACCGCGCGTTGTCGCCAAAGGGCGCGGCGCAATCGCAGAGGCGATTATTGAACGTGCGCGTGAATCAGGTCTGTATGTCCACCAATCCCGGGAGCTGCTTGCGCTGCTTATGCAGGTCGATCTCGACAGCCACATCCCGCCCAGTCTTTATGTCGCCATTGCCGAACTTCTGGCCTGGCTGTATCGTCTCGATTCTGGCCAGGCCGATTTAAACAAACCAGCATTGATAAATACAACTCCGATCAAGCCACACTCAATCTGAATACCAAGGCTCACGCCCAAAATAAAAGACTCGTCCCATGACCATGCCGAACCCGCCCGAGAATGACTACATAGAGTCGCGTTATACCGTCAATTCCTCTCTGGAAATTCTGCTTCTGCTGCTTTCCATCAAGCAGCACAAATTACTGGTCAATCTTTCCATACCCGGGAGCGGCACTTTCATCATCACCTCAATTCTCGCGGTCAATGAAAACAGTCGCACGGTTATTTTTGATTGCGCGCAAAACGAAACGCTGAACCGGCGCTTCAGCCAGATTGACAGTGCCGATTTCAGTGTGAATCTCGACGGGGTGTATATCAATTTTGCTACCGGGAAAATTGATCTGTGCGACTTTGAGTCGCGTCCGGCATTGCAAATTGCGCTTCCCCGGTCGGTGGTACGGCTCCAGCGCCGCGAGTATTTCCGCATCACCATGCCTATCGTACACCCGGTCAATTGCCTGATTTTCGCGCCTGCCGGTTCGGAAGAAAAACCGGTAATCGCAAACGTCATGGATCTGGGATGCGGCGGCGTCTCCCTCAGTGAAACATCAGGGCGGCTCGATGCAGAAATCGGCAAGATATTTCCAGACTGCGAAATCCAGCTCCCCGAAATAGGCGAAATCATCACTACACTTGAAGTTCGTAATTCGGCTCAAATCCGGCTGCGCAACGGCACAACCAAGACCCGCTTTGGCTGCCGCTTTGTCGACTTACCCAACCCCATGGCCAAATTGTTACAGCAATATATTACGCAGTACGAGCGTGAGCGGCGGAACCGCTAAGCCATCGTTCAAAAACACGCTGTTCGTTCCGATTGTGAGCAAGGCATAAGGGGTCATAACAGAACAACCAGAAAAGAACGGGTTATTCTCTAACGACCCCTAAGTCTGGCAAATCAAACCTGCATATTCATGATGTCGTGGTAGGCGGACACCAGTTTATTGCGCACCTGCACTGCGGCCTGAAACGAGATGCTGGCCTTTTGCATCGACAGCATGACATCGCTCAAATTGACGTTTGCTGCACCCGTTTCAAAATCATGCCCCAGTTGCGTTGCCGTTTGCTGGGACTGGTTCACCTGATCGAGCGACGATTTCAGCGCTGAGCTGAAACCCACCTTGCTGTCAGTCTGGGTAAGCGGTTCCGGTCTTTTGCCTGTTGCCATGTCCGCATGGCTACGCAAGAGCGCAACCATCCGGTCAATTTTTGCAGTATCCACTCGCACTCTCCTTGTCTCTCGACACTGCGTGAACAATAGCACTCCGATAACAAGCGCCAGCGCGGAATAAGCGCCAAAAAGCCTGTCTTCTCTGGCCGTAAAAAATTCCCTGACTGCCGATAATCATCTCACCGGAAGCCTTCATCCGTTTATTTAAAGACTGAAAGAGATGCCCCTATGAGTCACCCGAACATCTGTCTTGCCCTGTCGATCCCATCATGGGGGAGCGCGACATGAGTGAAGCTATTCAGACGGCCATGGTTCCACGGTTGAATGTCTTGTCAGGTTTTGACGGGCAGAAAAAACTCATCGCACTCATCATGCTTGCAGCAGGCATCGCGCTGTTGGCAAGCGTATGGATGTGGGGGAAATCTGCCGACTACAAGGTTTTATACAGCAACGTATCTGACCGCGACGGCGGCGCAATTATTGGCGCGCTGGCGCAGATGAATGTTCCCTACAAGTTTACCGACGGCGGCGGTGCCATTCTAGTGCCGGCGGAACAAGTACATGAGGCCCGCCTGAAACTGGCCGCGCTCGGCTTGCCCAAAGGCGGCACCGTGGGTTTCGAGCTGATGGAAAACCAGAAACTGGGGGTCAGCCAGTTCGTTGAACAGGTCAATTACCAGCGCGCGCTGGAAGGCGAACTTGCGCGTTCCATGCAATCGCTAGCGTCGGTTCAGAATGCGCGCGTCCATATTGCCTTTGCCAAGCAGTCGGTCTTTGTGCGCGACCAGCAAAAACCCTCCGCTTCGGTGCTGCTCAACCTGTATCCCGGTCGATCACTCGATCCGGCACAGGTCAGCGCGATTGTGCATCTGGTTTCCAGCAGCATTCCCGATTTGCCGACCAAGAACATCACCATCCTCGACCAGAGCGGACAAATGCTCTCCAAGAATAACGACGGCGAGCTGGACAACCAGCTTGATCCCGGCCAGCTTAAATATGTCGAGGAATACCAGCAGAATATTGCCAAGCGGATCGAATCGATTCTGCAACCGATACTGGGCGAAAACAATGTGCGCGCCGAAGTCACCGCCGAGGTAGATTTTTCGCGCGTTGAGCAAGCCGCTGAAACCTATAAACCCAATCAGAATGCAACCGACGGCGCCATACGCAGCCAGCAAATAAGCGAAGCGAGTAATGCGGGCGGCGCCAGCACAGGCGGCGTACCTGGCGCGCTCAGCAACCAGCCCCCCGCGCCAGCCACCGCTCCGATCAACGCAGCACAGGGAAATACGCCTGCCGGTAGTGCCGGAGCAGGTCCAACCAATACGCGCAAAGACGCAACCACCAATTACGAAGTGGATAAAACCATTCGTTATTCACAGCAACCCATGGGCGGCGTAAAACGCGTGTCTGCCGCCGTCGTCGTGAATTACCGCAAGCTGATCGATAAATCAGGCAAAGCCAGTTACAAACCCCTGAGTGCAGTTGAAAAAACGCAGATCGAAGCTTTGGTCAAGGAAGCAATGGGCTTTTCCGCCACACGCGGCGACACGCTCAATGTGGTGAACAGTCAGTTCACTACCCCCGAATCCGAAAAGCTGCCGGACGTTCCCATGTGGAAGCAACCGGAAAACATTGAGTACGCTCAATCCGGAATTAAATATCTGCTGATGGGCTTGGTGGGCTTTTACGTATTCGCCAAAATCATCCGCCCCGCGATGAACAAGCTCTCTAGCGTTGCCGCTACGGCTGCTGAATCCGGCGGTGCGGCTGGCAACCCGATGCTGGCAAACAATGCCGTTGCGCTCACCCATGAGGACAAACTACAGAATGCCAGGCTCCTGGCACGGCAGGATCCCAAAGCCGTCGCCAATGTAGTTAAAACCTGGGTGGCCGGCAATGAGTGATATCGGACTCGACCAAAGCGCCATTCTGCTGCTATCGCTGGGCGAGGATGAAGCCGCTGAAGTGCTGAAATTTCTGGGTCCGCGCGAGGTACAGAAAATCGGCCTGGCCATGGCCAATCTTAAAAACGTATCGCGCGAACAAATCGAGGAAACACTGGATCTGTTCCAGACCAAGACAGGGAACTCAGGCGGATTCATGATGGACTCGGGGGAATATCTGCGCAGCGTGCTGATCAAGGCACTCGGCGATGACCGCGCCAGCCACGTGATTGGCCGCATCCTGCAGGACGGCGACGTCTCCGGCATTGAAAACCTGAAATGGATGGACTCGGTTCAGGTTGCCGATCTGATCCGCAACGAACACCCGCAAATTGTGGCCACCATTCTGGTTCACCTCGAGACCGAACAGGCATCCGAGGTTCTGGATAAATTTTCAGACGATTTGCGCAACGACGTGATCTTGCGTATCGCCACGCTGGACGGCGTGCAGCCGGACGCCTTGCAGGAGTTGAATGACGTGCTGGGCAAGCTGCTGACCGGAAACCGGACGCCCGCGCCCAACTTGCTGGGCGGCGTCAATGCGGTCGCCGACTTGCTCAACTACATGGATAGCGCGAACGAAGAAGCCGTACTTGAAAACCTTCGCAGCTACGATGCCGAACTAGCACAACGCATCCAGGATGAAATGTTCGTATTCGACAATCTGCTCGAAATTGACGATCGCGGCATCCAGCTCATGTTGCGCGAGATTCAGTCCGAATCCCTGATTCTGGCGCTCAAAGGCGCTTCCGCAGAACTCAATGAAAAAATCTTCAAAAATATGTCGCAGCGTGCCGCTGAGATGTTACGGGAAGACCTGGAATCAAAAGGACCAGTACGCCTGTCCGAAGTTGAAACCGAGCAGAAACAGATTTTGCAAACCGTGCGCCGCCTAGCGGACGAAGGTCAGATCACCCTGGGCGGAAAAGGAGGCGAAGCGTATGTCTAACGTCATTTCCAAAGAACACATGACAGCGTTCCAGCGCTGGGAAATGGCCTCGTTTGACGACGATGCCCCGGGTGAAACGTCGCGCCATACCAAGGCTGAAGACATTCTGGAAAAAATTCATGAAACCGCACGTGTCTCCGGCTATGCCGAGGGCTATTCGGCGGGACTGGCCGAAAGCCGCGCTGCCACGGAATTTCAGAAACAGGCGATCGATCAGCTGCTGCGCGGCTTTTCCAGCGAGATGTCCAACACCAGCCACGCGCTGGCGCAGAACGTACTCAATCTGACCCTTGACCTGACCAAGGCCATGCTGCGCCAGGCACTCACAGTCAATCCAGAACGTGTTTTGCCGGTCATCCGCGAAGCGCTGGCCAGCTTGCCTGGCACAACGCTGCCCGCTCAGCTTTTTCTGAACCCCGAAGACGCAGACCTGGTCAGCCGGATCATGCACGCCGAGCTTGCAGATGCAAACTGGCATGTGCGCCGTGACGCGTCGCTCGACCGTGGAGGATGCCGGATCGAAACCGACATTTGCGAAGTGGATGCCAGCAATGCACAACGCTGGAAGAAAATTGCCCAGGCGCTTGGCAATGCGTCGGAGTGGCTGGAATGAACAGCGTTGCGTCCCCTTCAATCAGTCAATACGTACAGAACTATCTGAGTGACTGCGGCCAACTCGCCACGATCGCCGACCCGATCCAGGTGACAGGCAAGGTCACGCGAGTGACCGGGCTGGTACTGGAAAGCGCAGGCCTGAAACTGGCGGTGGGCAGCGGCTGCAATGTGCTGCTGAATGACGGCAGCCAGGTTGAGGCCGAGGTTGTCGGCTTTGCCAACGACCGTCTGTTTCTGATGCCGCACGGGCATATTGCAGGCGTCGCGCCGGGTGCCCGCGTGATCCCGGAAAACATCGTCAGCAGCCTGCCAAAACCCGGAACGGTCAATCATCCCCGCCAGCGCGCGTCGGATCGCGCCAAGCACTATCCGGTCGGTACCGAATTATTGGGGCGAGTCGTGGATGGAATGGGGAGACCGCTCGACGATCTAGGTGATCTCAACACTCGAGACAGCAAACCGCTCTACAGTCGGCCCAGCAATCCCCTGGCGCGTGCGCCGATCAACGAAGTGCTCGATGTCGGCATCCGCGCGATCAATGCCTTGCTAACTATCGGTCGGGGGCAACGCATCGGCCTGTTTGCCGGAAGCGGCGTGGGCAAAAGCGTGCTGCTCGGCATGATGGCGCGTTACACCAGCGCGGACGTCATCGTGGTCGGGCTGATTGGCGAACGGGGTCGCGAGGTCAAGGAATTCATCGAACACATCCTCGGGCCGGTCGGGCTTGCCCGCTCGGTTGTCGTGGCGGCGCCTGCCGATACGTCGCCACTGATGCGCCTGCAGGGCGCGGCCTATGCCACAACCATTGCCGAACACTTTCGCGATGAAGGCAAGAACGTGCTGCTCATCATGGATTCGCTCACTCGTTATGCCATGGCGCAACGCGAGATCGCGCTGGCAGTCGGCGAACCGCCCGCATCCAAAGGCTACCCGCCATCGGTCTTTGCCAAGCTGCCGCAGCTGGTGGAACGTGCGGGTAACGGCAAACCGGGCGGCGGTTCCATCACCGCTTTTTACACCGTGTTATCGGAAGGCGACGATCAGCAGGACCCGATTGCCGACAGTGCCCGGGCGATTCTCGACGGACACATTGTGCTGTCGCGCAGCCTGGCTGATTCCGGCCACTATCCGGCCATCGATGTCGAGGCCTCCATCAGCCGCGCCATGACCAGCCTCGTCACCCCGCAGCATCTGGGTGCGGTTCGCCGCTTCAAGCAACTCTATTCACGCTACCAGCGCAGCCGCGACCTGATTACCGTAGGCGCATATGCCGCAGGCAGCGATGCCGTGCTGGATCAGGCCATTGCCGCCTACCCCAGCCTGGAATCGTTTTTGCAGCAGGAAATCGGCGAGCGCGCCGTGGCGACGGATTCCCTCGCTGAACTCGATGAATTATTTCAATGAATTATTACAACGTGCAGGATAAACCGACATGAGTCATCAACTGCCCTGGCAGACCCTGATCGAGATTGCACAAAAAGAAACCGACACGGCGGCACAAACGCTGGGACACGCGGTGAGCCAGCATCAGGAAGCCCAGAACCAGCTCGACATGCTGCTCAAATACCGCGATGAATACCAGGGCACGCTGGGCGCGCACAGTCAGAACGGCCTGTCCATCGACAGCCTGAAAAACCATCGCGGGTTTATCGAGCGGCTGGAATCGGTCATCCAGAAACAGCATGAAATCGTGACCCGTGAAAAACAGCATATCGGCACATGTCGGCAAGTGTGGCAAGAACAGTTTTACAAAATGAAATCCTTTGCCACGCTGGCGCAACGCCAGGCAAAAACCGAACTGCAGCGACGCGCCAAACAGGAGCAACGCCAGCTTGACGAACATACTGCGTTGCGTTTTCAGCATAAGCGCCACGACTGATTTACCGACCCAGAACGGAAAACAAGATGCCTAATATCGCCATCAATCCATTATCTGCCAAGCCATCTGTCACCCAGGCTGCGACACAGTCCAATGACGGCATGCCGGTTGAAGATGCACAAACCTCATTCAGCGCCACGCTGGCGCATGAAATGCAGGATAAACGCGGCCTCAATAAATCCGATGCACGCCAACTCAAACACGCAAAATGGAACAAAACGGATCAGGCTGATGCCCCGCCTTCTGTCGTCATTGCGGCGTCGGTAGCGCAAGACAATCCACTTCTAGCCCTTGCCCTGCCTGCCGCCCAGCCACCCCAGATGCCCGGGCGCATTGACGAAACACACGCGGATTCCGATCAGGAATCCGCTGATGCCGTCCTGATGCCAGTCATGCTGGCGATGGAACGCATGGCTAATGCAGGCACGAGCCTTCAAGCTGTAAACGACGCGCCCAAGCTGGCACCGAACAACAGCCAGATCGACACAATTTCGAAACCCGTTGCCGCTGCAATGGAAGGCATGCCCCTGGCCTCGGCTCCAGGTTCCACTAGCCCGGATCATTCCACTGGCCCGGCATTGCCGACGTTCAGCTTTGCTTTAGCATCACCGGCACGCCACGCTGGGAAAATCCAGGTTGCGAATACTGTGCTTGCTTCCGAAACGATATCGGCCAGCACACCCTCTTTACCTGCCCAGATGGATACTGAACACACGGTCATGCTTCGTAGCGATGTAGCACAGCTCGATGCAACACAGCCCAACGCACCACAAACTGATACGGCAAAACCTGCGCTGCAAATCAGTGAACGCGCGCCGCGAGCCGAATCAAGTATCGCATCGACGCCGAATATCACCCCGACCTACGCCCCGAATAGCGAAACATTCCAGCCACAGGCTGTGGCACAGCTGGAGCCATTTCGTCTTGCGATGAACAACACGATTGCGCCCCAAGTCAGCGCTGCCATCCCGGATGAACTCGGTTCTTCCGGATGGGGAAAGTCACTCGGCCAGCAAATCTCGTGGATGGTTGCGGGTGGCCATCAGACAGCCGAACTTCACCTTCATCCGGCCGACATGGGGCCGCTGCAAGTCGTACTTTCGGTACAGAACAATCAGGCCGAGCTGATGTTTGTCTCGCGTGAACCGGCAGTACGTCAGGCTATCGAAGCCGCCATGCCGCACCTCAAGGACATGATGGCGGATGCCGGAATCAGCCTTGGACAAACCAGCGTCAACGCCGAGTCCCCCAAGGATCAATCCACATTCGGCAGGCCCGAGCGGCACGAGATGAGCCGGTTTGAACGAAACAACGCGAACAGGGAAAACACCTTTGTAGCCGCATCGGTCAGCCCGGTTCGACGCAGCCTGGGTCTGGTCGATACCTTTGCCTGAACACGTGGAAAGCGCTTATATCAAAACCGCGAGTTAAAGGGTCTTCTTCCCTTTTATCGACGCATCACCCCATACCGGGTTCGCCCACAATTCAGTTCATCGCAACTACGTGAGATCTGAATAATGAGCAAACCCGCCGCCAAACCTGCTGCCGCTGCCGCCGAAGGCGAAGTTGTAGCACCCAAGTCAAAGAAAAAGCTCTTCATCATTATCGGCGTGGCCGTGGCCTTGCTCGGTGCGGGCGGCGCGGCTGCCTGGCATTTCATGGCACCGCATGATGCTTCCAAAAAAGAAGCGGAGCACAAGCCTGCCCTTCCCCCTGTATTCCTGAATATCGAACGTTTCACCGTCAATCTGCAACCGGACGGCAGTGAACAATATCTCCAGGCCGAGATCGTCGTTCAGGTGAAGGATGAAGAGACAGTTGAACTGATGAAATTACACATGCCTCAGGTTCGCAGTCGGCTATTGATGTTGCTGTCGAGCAAAACAGCAGAGGATATTTCAACCATGGCGGGCAAGAACAAACTGCTCAGCGACATGGTCGCTCAGCTCAAGCTGCCGTTTTCGAAAGGTGAAAAGCCGCAGGAAATCGACAGCGTCCTCTTCACGGATTTCGTCATTCAATAGTCCTAGTACACCATGAATAACGAATTCCTCTCCCAGGATGAAGTCGATGCGCTGCTGGTCGGCGTAGACGACGCAGCCAATAACACAGCGTCCGCTGCACCCGTGCCCGCCGCTGAAATGCCGGGCGCAGTGGTCACGCCTTACAAGCTGGCGGCACAGGAGCACATCATTCACGGGCGCCTGCCGGTGCTCGAAACCTTCCATGAAAAATTTGTTCGCCCGTTTCAGACTGGGCTGCGCGACTTCATCAAGCGCGATATCGAAGTCTCCATCGGCCTGATCCGCATTATCAGTTTCACTGAATTTTCCAATCTGGTGACTGCGCCAGCCAGCCTGAATCTGGTGAACATCAACCCGCTGCATGGTGCCGGGCTGGTGACGATTGACGCCAATCTGATTTTTCTGATTGTCGATAATCTGTTCGGCAGCGACGGGCGTTTTCACAAGCCTGTGGCCGGACGCGAATTTACCCAGACCGAGCAGCGCATCGTTCAGCGTCTGCTGGCGGTTTTCTTCAAGGCATACGAGCAATCATGGAAAAGCGTCTATCCGATCAACTTTGCGCACATCCGCTCTGAGCAGCACATGCAATACGCAAACGTAGCCGAGCCGGACGACCTGGTGGTGGCAACCACTTTGCGCATCAAGCTGGGTGCGACCAGCAGCGACATGCATCTCTGCATACCCTATTCCATGATTGAGCCGATACGCGATTTGCTGAAAAACGTGTCTGCAGTTGCCTCCATCAAAGTTGACCGCAAGTGGACGCACATGATGTCGCAGCAAGTACAGGGTGCCGAGATCGAACTGTCGGCAGACCTTGGCACGACCTCCATTCCCCTGCGCCAGATCATGGCCATGCAGGTTGGCGATTTCATTCCCATAGACGTAACGAATACGGTTCATGCCATGGCAGACGGCGTGCCCGTCATGGACTGCCATTTTGGCGTTTCAAACGGGCAATATGCCCTGCGCGTGGAACGGGTTCTGTCCGCATCCGCGCGCGAATCAGCTCAAGGAGATCGAGATGAGTGAAGCAGAAGTTGAATTGCAGGATCGTCCCAATGAAACAGTCAGCCTTCAGGACGAAGCGGACGGCGTGACGGACAGTGGTTCAGGCGCACTGGCGCCGCCGCTGTTCAAACAGTTTTCCGGTGGCGCGCCGAATGAGGCTAAAAACGACATCGATATGATTCTGGATATTCCGGTCAAGCTCACCGTCGAAATTGGCCGAACCAAGATTGCGATTAAAAACCTGTTGCAACTGGCTCAAGGCTCAGTGCTGGAACTGGACGGCATGGCGGGCGAACCGCTGGATATTCTGGTGAACGGTTGCCTGATCGCACAAGGCGAAGCCGTCATTGTCAACGACAAGCTTGGCATCCGCCTGACCGATGTCATCACGCCTTCCGAACGCATCCGGAAGTTGAATAAATGATGCGCCGTCTCGCCATATTGCCTTGCCTGCTGTGTGTCAGTGCGCTGGCCCATGCAGCCAATAACCCGGTCTATACAGCATCGTCCGGGCCGTCCACTGCGGGCAGCCTGTTCCAGGTGTTTCTCGGCCTGATTGCAGTATTGCTTTTGATCGCGGGGAGCGCATGGATTGCCAAACGGATGGGCGTTACGCGGGGTGGCAGCTCCAGTGTGCTGAACGTCATCAGCAGTGCCTCGGTCGGCACGCGCGAACGCGTCGTCATCGTTGAGGTGGGTGAATCCTGGCTGGTGGTGGGCGTAGCGCCCGGCAGCGTGAACGCGCTCATGACCCTGCCGAAAGGTGACACAAGCCCGGCTCAACCAGGCACAGCTGGCAGCGCCAATTTTGCTGCGCACTTCCAGAAATTGATCGAGAAACGTCATGTCAAAAGCCATGCTCAATAAAGCGAGCCTCCGACTTTCCGGGCGCGTCCTGCTAGCCTGTGCCCTGGTCGCACCCGCCCTCGCCTGGGCCGCGCCCGCAGGGCTGGCTGCGTGGACCAGCGCACCCGCAGCAGGCGGCGGGCAGACCTACACCCTCAGCCTGCAAACCCTGCTGCTGCTAACCGCCCTCTCCTTTCTGCCTGCGGTCATGCTGATGATGACCAGTTTTACCCGCATCATCATTGTGCTGTCCCTGCTGCGTCATGCACTGGGCACGCAGTCGGCACCACCCAACCAGGTGCTGATCGGTCTTTCGCTGTTTCTGACGCTGTTTGTCATGGGGCCCACGTTCGACAAAATCTACGTCGATGCCTATCAGCCCATGTCCGAAAACCGCATCGGCATGAGCGAAGCACTCGACAAGGCCGCCACGCCCCTGCGCACCTTCATGCTCAGGCAAACCCGCGAAACCGACCTCGCCCTCTTTGTCAAAATCTCCGGCGCTGCGGCGCTGAAGACACCCAATGACGTTCCGATGCGTGTGCTGATTCCGGCCTACATCACAAGCGAACTCAAGACGGCTTTCCAGATTGGTTTTGCCGTTTTCATTCCGTTTCTCATCATCGACATGGTGGTCGCCAGCGTACTCATGTCGATGGGCATGATGATGGTATCGCCCGCCATTATCGCCATGCCGTTCAAGATCATCCTGTTCGTTCTGGTTGACGGCTGGAACCTGCTGATCGGTTCGCTGGCACAGAGTTTTCTCTAAATACAAAAGCAAGGTAGCCATCCCATGAATCCGGAAAACGTCATGACCCTCGGCCGCAGTGCAATGGAAATCATTCTGCTGCTGTCTGCCCCCCTGCTTCTGGTCACCCTGGTTATCGGTCTGATCGTCAGCATTTTTCAGGCCGCCACCCAGATCAACGATACCAGCCTGTCGTTTATCCCCAAGCTGGTCGGTGTGCTTGCAACCTTTGCCATTGCAGGCCCCTGGATGATTACCCTGATGACAGACTACATGCGGCGACTGTTCACCGAATTGCCTGGCATGATTGGCTGAAGCTGCGTGCAGACTGAACCCTGTTTGCGTCGGTAAAAGCGATGATCAGCCTCACCGATGCCCAGATCAACACCTGGCTCATCACCCTGATCTGGCCGTTATCCCGCGTGCTCGGACTCATCATGATTGCGCCACTGTTCGGGCACAGCAGCATTCCCGTGCAGGTAAAAATCGGGCTGGGCGTATTCACCACGCTGATTTTCGCCCCCACCCTGCCTCCTATGCCCAATGTCGAACTTGCCTCGATGGCCGGGCTGTTCATCCTGGTTCAGCAACTGGTGGTCGGTCTGGCGATCGGCTTCATCATGTCGCTTTGCTTTGCCGCCATCGAAGCCGCCGGAGAAATCATGGGCCTGCAAATGGGCCTGGGATTTGCCACCTTCTTCGACCCGAACAGCGCAGGCAATACCATGGTCATCTCCCAGTTCCTGAACATCCTGGCGGTACTCATTTTCCTGTCGGTCAATGGCCACTTGCTCATGCTGAGCGCGCTGGTCGAAAGTTTTACCCTGCTCCCGGTCAGCGCCCAGCCGCTCGCCGGTATCGGTATCTTCAACGTGCTGGTTTTTGGTTCTACGGTTTTTACGGTGGGTTTAAAACTGGCGCTGCCCCTGATTGCGGTGTTGCTCATGACCAACCTCGCACTCGGTATCCTGACCCGGTCTGCACCCCAGCTCAATATCTTCGCCATTGGCTTTCCCATCACCCTGGGCGTCGGGCTCATCACACTCGACCTCTCGCTCCCCTATCTCACACCGCAGTTTGAGCATCTGTTTCAGGACGGCACCCGCGCGGCAATGGAAATCGTCAACACCTTGAATCCGTCGCACCTGAAATAAACCGGGATTGTTCATTAGGTCGCAGGGTGCGCCGTGCGCACCAATTTGTGAACAATGATGCACACAACGCACCCTTCAAATCCACGGGGCGCAATGGGTTTATAAACTATTTCGGTTCTTGCCCGAACGCGATTAATTATTGAGTTGGCATTGTATAAATGTTCATTTCCACTCTATAGAAATGGCTATGCCAGCCGATTGCTCATGTATTGGTCTGGTGAATAAAAGCCTTACAAATTATGCGCACACAATACAAAACCCTTACTGCCCTCCTCTCGACAACGCTATGGCTCGCCACAGCAACAGCATCCGCCGATGATGAGCTGTTCCAGCTCTCGCTGGAGCAATTGCTCAACACGGAAGTGACTGGCGCGTCCAAGTTTGCCCAGAAAGCCAGCGAAGCGCCTGCTTCGGTGTCGGTCATTACCGCACAGGAAATCCGTGCGCACGGCTGGCGCAACATCACCGACCTGCTGAACAGCGTGCGCGGTGTGTATGGCTCGTATGACCGTAACTACAGTTACATCGGCGTGCGCGGATTTTCAAGGCCACAAGACTACAACACCCGCGTGCTGATGCTGGTAGACGGCCACCGCATCAACGATCCGGTCTATGGCCTGGTGCTGGCGGGCAACGAATTTCCGCTGGATCTGGAAATGATCGAGCGGGTTGAATTCGTGCGCGGCTCGGGCTCGGCGCTCTACGGCAGCGGTGCGTTTTTTGGCGTACTCAACATCATCACCAAAACCGGCAAGGATGCGCCGGGCGCGCGTGTTGGTCTGGAAGTCGGCAACGATGCAAGCCAACGCGGCACCGTGAGCTGGGGGCAGCATCGGGACGGACACGATGTGCTGCTGTCGGCTTCCGCCTCTCGCAGCGATGGACAGAATCTGTATTTCCCCGAGTTTGACACCCCTGCCAGCAACAACGGGCTAGCAGTTAATCTGGATGGCGAGCGCAATCACCGCCTGTTCGGCAAAATCGCCAGTGGCGATTTGACGCTGCAAGCTTTTCACTCCAGCCGCACCAAGGCCATCCCCACCGCGTCTTACTCGCAGGTGTTCAACCAGCCCGGCAGCCAGACAATGGATGCCTATACTTTGCTGGGCGCGACGTATAACCACGACTTTGACCACGGCACCCAGCTTGACGCGCATCTGGCCTGGCTGCGTTACGACTACCAGGCAGATTTTCTCTACGATTACCCACCTATTACCACCAATCACGACAAGACACTCAGCAGTTGGTGGAGCGGAGAATTACGCCTGCTGACCACGCCGCTTAAAAATCACAAACTGCTGACGGGCGCAGAGTTCAGTTATAGCCCGAACAACATCATGCAAAACTTCGATGATGCCGTGGTGTATCTGGACGACCGCCGCAGCAAGCGCAGCTGGGGTGTCTATGTGCAGGACGAAATCAGCCTGGGCGAGCAGTGGACGATCAATCTAGGTGTGCGGCATGACCGTGAACCAGATTTCAGTCTGGCGGAAACCCATCCGCGTATCGCATTGATTTATCAGCCCGGTATAGACACCACGCTGAAGCTGCTGCATGGAACGGCTTACCGCGCGCCCTCTCCCTACGAAGCTTTTTACATTAACGACACCACTTTCAAGGCCAATCCCGATTTGGTGTCCGAATCGATCCGCTCGACCGAGCTGGTGGCCGAACATTTTTTGCGTCGTGACTGGAAGCTGACGGCGGAAGCCTATGTGTACGACGTCACGGACTTGATTAATCTGGTCACAGATCCATCAGACGGCAAATTGCAATTTATCAACGCAGGCGATGTATACGCTCGCGGCCTGGGACTGGAAGCGGAACATGCTGCCGAAGATGGTTCGCGGTTGCGGCTTTCCTACGCCTGGCAGCAAACCCGCGACCAGCAGACCGGGCAGGTGCTCAGCAATTCGCCTGCCCATCTAGTCCAACTCAATTACCAAACCCCATTGTGGGGCGAGCGCCTGCTGGCAGGCGTGGAAATGCAATATCAAAGCCAGATTAACGCGGTGGACGGCTTGCCCGTTGCGAGCTTTGCCATCGTCAACCTGAACCTGGCCGCGCTCAAACTCGCGCCCGGCCTGGACGTTTCGCTGGGCGTATTCAACCTGTTTGACCGCGCTTACGCCTACTCTACGTCGGAAGAACACAGCAATTCGCTCGGCGACACCTTGCACAGCATCCGACAGGATGGCCGCAGTTTTCGTCTGCGGCTTGGCTACCAGTTCTAGGTCATGTCAGTGCAATCATTTCTCATGTGGCTGGCGCTGCTCGTTCCCCTGCGGGTGTGGTGTGCACCTGTGGACGAATATGCAGTCAAGACGGCTTTTCTCTACAACTTTTCCGCTTTTACCGAGTGGCCTGCAAGCGTGGGGGCACAGTTAAATCTGTGTATTTATGGCAAGGATGTGTTCGGCCAGAAGCTGGACAAACTGGACGGCAGAAAAGCCGGGAACAGAATGCTCGCCGTGCAGCGTGAGCAGCATCTTGGAAACTTGCGCCAATGCCAGATTGTTTTCATCAGCGAAGACAAAGCTGACGAGGCCGACCTGGTGCTGGAAGCTATCGGAAAAGCCCCGGTATTAACCATCGGCGACAGCGCCGACCTCGCAAGGCAGGGAGTGATTATCAACATGCAACTGGCGGACAACAAGGTGACATTCGGCATCAACAATACGTCGGCAAAACGCGCAGGGCTGACCCTGAGCGCCAAACTGTTGCACCTGGCAACCGACCTGTACTAACACCTGCACGAATGAACGACCTACCCATGATGCTTAAACCGGCACTCACCCTCCAAAGCAAATTACTGCGCATCCATTTTTTAACGGTCGGCTTCGCGTTGGCGCTGATGCTGGTGATGATCGGTGTTTATCAAGCCAACACCCTGCGCAGCGGATACCTGAGCGAAACCAAACAAACAGCGGATCTGATTGCCCGCAACAGCACGGCCATCCTGTCGTTTGCTGACCAAAGCGCAGCGAGGGAATTACTGGCCTCTCTCGCTGCGGCGGACGATGTCAATGCCGCTAAATTGCTCGACGATAAAGGACAAACCCTGGCTGTCTATTCCAGGACTGGCGAGTCATCTAAAGCAGCCATCACAACGATGGCGGGTTCGCACTTTTCATGGACAAACCTGGAATATGCGCAACCGGTTGTCTTTGAGGGCAAACGTATCGGTCTCGTGCAATTGCAAGTCAGCCTGGATGCCATGTACGCGCAATTGCGCAACATCCTGGTGGCCTCCGCCATTTCGATCTGGTTGAGTCTGGTGGCATCCAGCATGCTGCTGACCCGGTTGCAGCAATCCATTACCCGGCCACTGCTTGAATTGACGGCGCTCATGAACCAGGTGGCAAGCGATCAGGACTACAGCGTTCGCGCAATCATTCACAGCCCGGACGAGGTAGGCGAGCTGGCGCAGGATTTCAACCAGATGCTGCATCTGATTCAACAGCGTGACGACCAGCTGGCAGCGCACCGTGATGAGCTGGAACAAAGGGTGGAAACCCGTACTGCCGAATTGCACCATGCAAAGGAAATCGCAGAAGCCGCAAGCCGTGCCAAGAGTGAGTTTTTGGCCACCATGAGCCATGAAATTCGCACGCCCATGAACGGTATTCTGGGCATGGCCGAACTGTTGGGTCATACCTCGCTCGCGCCGCAACAGGGTCGCTATCTGCGTGCCGTTCAGGAATCTGGCGAACATCTGCTGCGCATCATTAACGACATTCTCGATTTTTCCAAAATCGAGGCTGGCAAACTTGAACTGGAGTCGGTCCATTTCGATCTGCGCCAGATCATCGAAGACGTGGTCAATCTTAATGCACGGCAGGCGCAGCAAAAGGGGCTGGAAATTGCCGCTTTCATTCCGACGCAGCTTCCAACAGCGGTGGTCGGTGATGCCATGCGCCTGCGCCAGATATTCACCAACCTGGTGAGCAACGCCATCAAATTTACCGAACAGGGCGAAGTGCTGGTGCGCGCCAGACTGATTGAAGAAAACGGCACGCAATGCCGGTTCCGTTTCGATGTAAAAGACACGGGCATCGGCATTTCCGCAGAAAAACAGCAGCATATCTTTACCGCTTTTTCCCAGGCCGACAGCTCGACCACCCGACGTTATGGCGGCACCGGCCTGGGTCTGGCCATCTCCTCGCATCTGGTGGATTTGATGGGCGGTGAAATGGGCGTGACGAGTGAGCCCGGAAAAGGCGCTACGTTCTGGTTCGAGATTCCGCTTGCACTGCAGGATACAAATGTCGATCAGGTGCTGGCACTGGACGCGTCGCTCATCGGTTTGCGGGCGCTGGCGGTGGATGACAACTTCACCAATCTGGAAATCCTGCGCCATCAACTGGGCAGCCTGAAACTGCGCCCAACCACCTGTTGCAGTGTGGAAGAGGCTCTGGCCGAGCTCAGCCATGCAGCTTTGCAGAACGATCCCTACAAGCTGGTGGTGCTGGATTTTCACATGCCGCAAATGGACGGCCTGGCGTTTGCTTCTGCCATCAGGGCCGATGCACGTCTGGCTGGCGTCAAACTCATCATGCTGAGTTCGATGATGCTGTCGCCGCGCGAAATGGGCGCACCGGTTGACCTGCTCGATTGCCAGATCACCAAGCCCGCGCGTCAATCCGATCTCTATAACGCGATTGCGACCGCCATGCTGGGCACGGTGGCCGAACCAGTGAAGCCGATGCCGCAAGCCTCGCCGCAGCGCTTTGCAGGAAAGTTGCTGCTGGCGGAAGACAATCAGGTCAATCAGGAAGTCGCCAAAGCCAAGCTGAATTATCTGGGGCTGGACGTGGTGGTGGTGGATAACGGCGCACAAGCCGTTGCGGCGCTGGCGCAGTCTGATTTTGATCTGGTGTTGATGGATTGCCAGATGCCGGTCATGGACGGCTATGAAGCCACTGCCGCACTGCGACAGCAAGCAGAAAAAGCGGGTGCCAAGCGGCGCATTCCGGTCATCGCGCTGACCGCCAACGCCATTGCGGGCGACCGGGAGAAATGCCTGGCCGCCGGGATGGATGACTATCTCAGCAAACCCTTCACCCTGCCGCAACTGTCCGCCATCCTGGTGCGCTGGCTGCCTGCGCCGCTCGCGCCAGAGGAACTTGGCACGGCTCCCATCAACCGGGAGACACTGGAACTGCTGGGCACGCTCGCACCCGGTTTGATGGGAAAAGTGATCCGCCTGTATGGCAAAGAAATGCCGGCGCAATTGCAGCAGATGCGCCACGCGCATGATGCAGGCGACAACGACACGCTGAAGAAGCTGGCGCACAAAACCAAATCCAGCAGCGCCAACATGGGTGCGGAAAACCTCGCCAGTCTGTTAAAGGAACTGGAAGCTCAAGCCGCTCAAGGCAATATGCACCTTGCGTCTGCCGTACTGAAACAGGTCGAGGCGGAGTTCGAACAGGTGATGGCAGCGCTAAACCAGGCGCTCATGGAAAGCGAGACGACATGAGCATTCATGACGATACAACGCAGGATGTCATCCTGATTGTGGACGATGATCCAGTCATTCGCCTGTTGCTGACGGAAACCCTGCAACAAGCCGGGTTCAGCGTTTGCCAGGCGGAAAACGGCGAAGACGCCCTGCATTATTTCCACGAAACCCCGCCCGGCTTGATCCTGCTGGATGTAGACATGCCCGGCATGGATGGTTTTGAGGTGTGCCGCCGCATTCGCGCAGCCTCCAGCTACATCCCCATCATCATGGTCACCGGCATGGAAGACCTCGCTTCCATCCATCAAGCCTATGAATCCGGCGCAACCGATTTCATCCACAAGCCCATCTATTGGCCGGTGCTGCCGCACCGGATTCGCTACGCCTTGCGTGGTGCCCAGACCATGCAGGCGCTGGCATGGGCAGAAGCGCGCAACAATGCGATTCTCGAAGCCATTCCCGACAGTATTGCCATGCTCGACAGCCAGGGGCGGCTGCTGGATTTCCAGGCGGGCAGGCAGGACGGCCCGTCCAGCCATCCGGTGCTGTTTCTCGGCAGGCCGTTTGCGGAAATATTACCCGCCCAGGCCGCCGAATGTTTTATGGACACCATCCAGGCAAGCCTTACCCAGCAAGGTATTCATACGGCTCACTACGACTTGCCCGGCACAGATGGCGTTCGCAGTTACGAAGCGCGGATCATTCAGAGCGGATCGAATGAAGTGCTGGCCTTGATCCGCGATATGACGCAGCAGCGTTTGCACGAGGCGGAAATCAAACACCTGGCTTTTTACGACAGCCTCACGGGGCTGCCAAACCGCCAGCATTTTCTCGATAGTCTGGAGCAAAAACTTCAACAGACGCGCGAAGCCGAACGAAAACTGGCCGTATTGTTTCTTGATCTGGATGGCTTCAAACAGATCAACGACAGTTTCGGCCACGATGCAGGCGACAGTCTGCTGCGCGCAGTGGCCTTGCGTATCGGAAAAAGTTTGCGGGCGGATGACGTGGTTTTTCAGGCGACCGAGGATAAAACATTGAGCCTGTCCCGTCTTGGGGGTGACGAATTCACTGTGGTTTTGCCGATGTTATCGGATGCCACCATCGCGACCAGCGTCGCCGCAAGAATCCAGTCTCAAATGGAGCAGCCGTTCACCATTTCCGGACAGGACATCCGGGTGACATGCAGCATTGGCATTGCCGTTTTCCCGGAAGATGGCGAGAACGTCATCAGCCTCATCAAAAATGCCGATACGGCGATGTACCGCGCCAAGACATCCGGCAAAAATCAATGGAAGCACTACTCGGCTGAACTCGCGAACCATAATCGCCAGCTTATGCGCGTGCAGAATTTTATCCGCCATGGCATGGAGCAAAACAGTTTTTCGCTGCACTACCAGCCCAAGGTCATGGCCGAAACCGGCGCAATCACGGGTGCCGAAGCGCTGCTCCGTTGCGCAAGCGCGGAGCTTCGCGCGATTCCCGTCCAGGAAATCATCGCGGCGGCTGAAGAAAGCGGATTGATTATCCCATTGGGAAAATGGGTGCTGGAACAGGCATGCAGGCAAGCCCGCGCCTGGGAGCTGGCTGGATTCAAGGACTTTCAGGTCGCCGTGAACCTGTCCCCCGCCCAGCTTGCACGCGATGATTTCGCAGGCACGGTGCTGGAGATCATTCAATCGACTGGCGTTGACCCCCGACACATTGAGCTGGAACTGACTGAAAGCATCATGATGGATTTGTCGCCGTCCGGCACGGCCCAAATTGAGCGACTCCATCAGGCAGGGCTGCGCTTTGCCATTGACGATTTTGGCGCGGGTCATTCCTCGCTGCTTTATATCAAGCGACTACCCATCTCCACGTTAAAAATCGACCGCAGCTTTATCAAAGATCTGCCGGAAGACGCCGAAGACAGCGCGATCACGCTAGCCATCCTGTCCATGGCGCACAGCCTGGGACTGGAGGTTGTCGCTGAAGGTGTGGAAACCCAGGCGCAAGCCGATTTTCTGCGCGAAGCCGGGTGCCAGAAAATCCAGGGCTACCTATACGGCAAACCCATGCCCGCCTATCAACTGGAACAGTTGATGGCCAGCCATCATTCCAGCAAGACGCATATCGCGGCAGCCTGAAGCCGCCATCATCACCCCTGTTTTTTACTTTATAAGGAGTAACAAAAATGAATGTACAACAAGCACTTATGCAGCATGGCGAGTGGAAATTACGTTTCCGCACCGCTATCGTCGAAAGACAAGCACTGGATGAAGAAGCCGCTTGCTCTGATCGTCGCTGTGCACTTGGCTCATGGCTGCACGGCGAAGCCCGGGAACAATTCGGCCATCTCGAAAGCTATCAGGATTGTCGTACGAAGCACGCCGCCTTTCACGAAGAGGCAGGCAAAATTGCAAAAACCATCAATACGGGTAATTACCCTGAAGCAGAAGCACAGCTCGGCCTGTCAAGTCCGTTCTCCGTCATATCGGGAGGCCTGGCCGCCGCACTCATCAAACTGAAGAAAGAAACCGAGTCCGGCGATTATTGATGCGGCATGATTTTGTTTTACCGTGGGTCATCCATCCAGACCGATTTCCTCGACCCACGACAGCGCTTGGAGATTAGCCGTGTTGACCTGCTCTGAGTTGAGAAAAATCGATTCAGCCAGCATTGCAATCTGGTTTTCCTTGTGGCCTTCGGTGGCAATCGCCAGTTCGAGTATCGGACCATACAAACCCGAGCGCCCGCTCAGTGCCTCGGAAATACTTTCCGGCAAAGCAATGCGATCCAGAATATCGGCCATCGGCATTTCCATGATCGCATCCAGCAAGGAAAACACCCCGACGATAAACAGGTTGTCCTGATCTTCGCGTGCCATATGGTGATGCCCCAGAAGCTCGCATAAACGACCGCGCGTAACTGCGATCCGCGTCAAGGCAGAAGCAGTGGGTTTGTTTGAAGCCGTCGCCAGCAACAGGTTCAGCCAGCGATACAGCGGCTTCATCCCCAGGATACTCACGGCGTGGCGGATCGACTGCACTTCGCACGACAGGCCAAAGCCTACAGAGTTGATGTAGCGCATGAGTTTGAACGTCAGCGCCACATCACGCTTGAAAACATCTTCAATCTGGCCCACATCTGCATCCGCGCGCACCTTGTTCATCAGGTCAAGTACCAGCGCCTGGGAAGGGTTGATGGTCTTGGTGGCGTAATGTTCGGGGCGAGCGCAGTAGTAACCCTGAAAAAAATCAAAACGGATACCTTCAATTTGTTTGAACGTGCTGGTTTCTTCGACCTGCTCGGCAATCAATTTGACCGGGTGGCGCTTCATGTCGCTGACGATAGAGGTCATTCGCTCGGCGGATAAACCCTTGATGTCGAGTTTGATATAGCTAGAGAATGGCAGGATGGATTCGTATTCCGGCAGGAGTGCGTTCACGCCGAGCGCAAAACGGTATCCCAATTGATGCAGTTCCTGTATCCGCAGCGTCAAAGCCGATGTGAGCTGAATGGTTTTCAGGAGTTTGATCACCACTTTGTCCGCCGGAAGCCGTGCCGGAAAATCGCTCGCCAGCATGGTTTCATCCATCTCTATAAAGATGAGCTTGTTTTTGAGCCGCCAGTCTTCATTTTCGTTGTACAGCGTATTGCCAATCACATTGATGCGGGTGCGCGGGTCTTGCGTCTGATTCGCGGTATCGCCGGAATGCCGGAACAGCAACTCATAAGCAACGATGTGATGATGACGGTCAATAATGGGCTGACGTGTCAGATAATTTTCTGCGTTCATTACTGTGTAGCCCAGATGAGTGTTGATATTGTTTTAGGTGCCGCTTTGATCCGTCACAGATAAGTGAACAGTGACAAGCCCATGACCTTGGCAAACGATTTCTGTGCCGCTTCCAGACTGAGCTGTTGCTGGGAGAAAGTCGAAAGTGCCGCGTTGTAATCGGTGTCCTGCAGGCTGGAAAGCGTTTGCTGATACTGGAGATGCAGATCCGAACCCACGGCATCCAGCGCATCCAGCTGGTTCAGACGCGAACCCACCGAAGCGCGCACCGTCAGAATGTTGTCGAGCGCATTATCCAGCGCACTGTGTACCGCAGTCAGGCCGTTGTGGAGGCTGGCTGTTCCGGCGACGCCCGTTGCCGGGGTGCCGAGCACCTTGATCAGATCGCTCACCGTCTGGAACAGGCTCTGGTTCGGGCTGGGCGCAAGCTTGAACTGGTCACCACTGGCCGGGCTGCCCGACACATTGAATTGCAAGCCATCAAAGCTGATCGCATTGCCGCTGGTGTACGGATTGCCGGAGGAGAGCGTGGTACTGGTCGTGCTGTCCAGCACCGAATACGTCGTCACCCCAGCCACCACGCTAAAATTGATCTGATAATCGTGCCGGGTCAGGCTCGCCGGACTCACCACCGAACCTGCGCTCACAAGACCGCTGCCGGTATTCGTTGCAACGGCAGACGTGGTGAACGTGCCATTGCCTGAACGAATATTCTGGAACACATCCTGCCCGGAATCGCCGACGGCAAGCTGCTGACCTGCGGCCACCTGCAACCGGCGGCTACCCGAGTCTCCGGAATACTGCGCCGAAGAACCCGTCGCCGAGAACGGCGCGGTCTGACTTTGATAGCCCGAAAAAAAATAATTGCCTGTGCCATCTTTGCTGTTGGCAAGTCCCAATAACTGGTCAAGCTGTCCGCGCAGGTCTTCTGCAATAAAGCCACGATCCTTGTCACTCAGGGTTCCATTGCGCGCAGTAATCACGGCGGCCTGAACGTTCTGAATCAGCTCCGTCACGCCTTGCAAAATGCCGTCTTCCTCCGACAGGGTACTTTTTGCGCCGGAACGATTGCTTGTGAACTGGTCGTTCTGTGCATCAGCTCCACTGACGGTCAAGGCGCTGGCCGCGCCAATCGGATCATCCGACGGCACATTGATGCGCCGACCAGTTGAAAGTGCCTGCTGGGTTCGGGCAAGCGCGCTCTGCTGATCGTTGATCCGGGCCACGGCCATGTTGTACATCATGATGCTGCTTATGCGCATGGTTATCTTCCTAATGAAAGTAGCGTGTCAAACAGCGTACCGGCAATCTGCATGACCTTGCCTGCGGCCTGATACGCCTGCTGGTAACGCAGCAGATTGGCCGCCTCTTCATCCAGGTTTACACCGGACATACCTTGCACTGCGGCATTTGCCTGTTCCAGTAATTTATTTTGAGCCAGGCTGCTGGTTTGAATTTCGCGCGCCTTGTTACCCACCTGGCTTGTCAATTGTGCGTAGCCGGTCTGAAAAGACGTGGTACCCCCGCCCAATACATTCTGGGTTTGCAAACCCGCCAGCAACAGAGCATTGCGGTTATCACCTGTTCCACTGGTGTTGGGGGCAATGCTGAACTGATCGCCGTTGGCAGGATTGCCCGAAAGGCTAAAACTCATGCCATTGACGCTGTAGCTTGCATCTGCAACGAAAGCGACCGGCGCACCTGGCGCGTAGGTGGTGAGAGTGCCACCGCTATTGACCGTGACGCTGGCGAGCGGGAAGCCGCTCAGGGTATTGCTGCCCAGGTTGTAGGCCAGATTGATTGGCGTACTCAGCGGCGTGCCCAGATAAGATGCGTCCACGCTGCCTGCACTGATTTTTCCGCTGCCCAGATTGCTGCCTGGTGCGTTGGTACTGATCGGCGCAGCGGCAGCAATTTTGCGTGTATCCGAAATGGCAACGCCAATTGATCCTGCGCCATTCAGCGTAGGTCGAATCAGGAACGTATCGCCTGCGGCCAGGCTGCCTGAACCCAGGCCAAAGTCGATGCCATCCATGGAAGCAGGCAGACTGCTCGCGGTTTGCACTGTTTGATCGGAGAGACGGGTGATCGAATAGTTGCTGCCATCGTATGCGACCTGATAGTCACTGGTAGTCAGCGCGCTGTAATCCGAAATATTCACCGCCAGCGTCGCGCTGCCACCATTGGCTGAATTGGCAATGGCTGTGGGTTGAACAATCTTGAAAAAATCCCCGCCTGGAATACCGTTCTGATCGACGCCCAGATGATGTTGCGCATTAAACGACCCCGCCAGGCCGAGGGCAATCTGGCCGAGAGTATTTTGAGCTGCATCCATCGAAGCCGTGCGAAAGCTGAGCAGCCCCCCCAGGGTTCCACCCGAAATGGAACTGTCGTTGAGACGCATCGTGACACCGCTCAGCCTGAAGCCGATTTGCAATCGGTTGCCATCACTGGGATCGCGTAAAGTCACCAGCGAAGACGCCTGGTTGCCGATCACCAGCGACTGGCCGTTACCGACAAAAACGTTATACGCGCCGTCATCCTGACGCACCACGGTCGCCTTGATCTCCTTGTTGAGATCGCTAATCAGCAAATCGCGCTGGTCGCGCAAATCATTGGCCGTCTGGCCGTTATTGCTCAGTTCCGATTTGCTGATGGCATCATTGATCTGGGCAATTTGCGTGGCATAGCTGTTGATGGAATCGACACTGGCCGACATCTGGCTTTCGACCCCCTGACGCACCGCGTCGAAACTGTTCTGCATGGACTGCAAGCGCGACACCAATGACTGCGCGTTCGACAGCATCGCCTGCCGTGATGCGGTATTCGCCGGGTTGTTGGCAACCGCATTCACACCGCTGAAAAAATCCTGCATGGCGGGCGAAAGCCCGGAAGCCGGATCGGCCAGCAAATTATTCAATTTGGAAATATTGGACTGGTAGCTGTCGAGCTGGCTGGATGAAGACTGGACATCGGTCAGCTGCCGCGTCAGAAAATCGTTATAGATTCTGCGTACCGTCGTGACCTGCACGCCCTGCCCCATATAGCCCGCGCCTGTTGCTTGCGCCTGGCTGCTGGCCTGAATGATTTCCTGGCGGCTAAAGCCGGGTGTGGAGGCATTGCTGATGTTGTGCGATGTCGTGGACAAGCCCGCCTGCGCTACGGCCAGCGCGCTTGATCCAATGCTGAGTATGCTTGAGCTCATGACTTATCCAGGCTGTAACGGAATGCGGACAAACGGCGATCCCTATCGAGTGAATCGTCGGCGTTTTTTAATACTTGAGTCCTTGTCTGCATTTTTTATGCGCCTATTGCTTATATCTGCCGAATCACATTCATCAGTTTTTGCGCGTAGTTCGGATCAGTGGCATAGCCTGCGCGTTGCAGTCCCTGGGCAAACCCGGCTGCATCCTGACCCTGTGCGATGACATTCTGATAACGGGGATTGGCGCGCAATACATTGGCGTAATCACGGAAGGCATCGGCATAGGAATCATAGGCACGGAAAGCCGCGACCGTGCGCTGCGGTTTGCCGTCCACATATTCGGTCGTGGTAACCGCCACACTGCGTCCCTTCCAGCTCCCGCCCGCCTTGATGCCAAACAGGTTGAAGCTTTGCTGCCCGTCAGCAGCACGTATTTCGCCCTTGCCCCAGCCGCTCTCGAGCGCCGCCTGCCCTACCATGAACTGAGCTGGAATACCGGTCTGGGCGCTGGCTTCACGCGCGTGCGGCAAAATTCGCTGGGTAAAATCCTGGACATGTCTGGCTGGCTCATTTTTGACTGGCTCGCCCTGATTAAAACGAGCCGGGTTATTAACGGTCGGTTCGAGAACGGAGCTGGACGCAGGAAGCGTCTCCTGGGCTGAAGACTGCGTAGCAGCCGATGTCGGCTCAATACCCGGATTCGAGTTCAAACCCAGCGTCGAACTCAACTGACGCACCAGCACATCGGCCAGCCCCACGCCACGGCTTGCCATTTTTTGCGACAACTGCTGATCCAGCATCGACGTGAAAGTGCGCGTCTGTTCGCTATCAAACATGCCGTCTTGCGGACTGGCTTCACGCATGCTTTTCAGCATCATGTTCATGAACATCGCCTCAAACTGCTCTGCGGTCTTTTTGATCGCATCAGCTGAGGGCTGCTTCGATTCGAGCTTGAGCGAATTGACACCCTGCACATCGAGTGCGAATTTGGACGAAAGATCAGCTGCTGGAATCACGCGCGTCTCCTGCCTCAGATGATTTCAAGTTCGGCACGCAATGCACCCGCTGCCTTGAGCGCCTGCAAAATCGCCAGCAGGTCTTGCGGAGTCGCACCAATCGAATTGAGCGCCTTGACTACGCTGGCCAGCGATGCGCCGCCTTTGAGCAGCATGACCTGACCCGGATCCTGCTTGATTTCGATTTGCGACTTCGAGGTCGATACTGTTTGCCCCGAAGACAACGGCCCCGGCTGGCTGATGACCGGCTCGGTGTTGATGATGACCGACAGATTGCCGTGAGACACCGCGCAGTTATCCAGCATCACCGTCTGGTTCATCACCACCGAGCCGGTGCGCGCATTCATGATGACCTTGGCCGCGCCCGGAGCCGGGCTGACATTCAGGTCTTCTATCGTTGCCAGAAAGCTCACGCGCTCATCGCTGCCAACCGGCGTGCGCACGCGGACTACACGGCTGTTCACGGCGCTCGCCGTATCCTTGCCAAACTGCTTGTTGACCGCATCCACCACGCGCCGCGCGGTGGTGAAATCTGCATCGGTCAATTCAAGATTAATCGACCCCGACTCACCCAGCGTTGCCGCCACCTGGCGCTCAACCGTAGCACCTGCCGGAATGCGCCCGACACTCAGATGGTTGACCTGAACTTTGCTGCCACTGGCCGACGCTCCTGCGCCACTCACCAGCACATTGCCCTGCGCCACGGCATACACCTGGCCATCAGCACCCTTTAGTGGTGTCATCACCAGCGTGCCGCCGCGCAGGCTTTTGGCGTTGCCGATGGACGACACCGTCACGTCAATCTCCTGCCCGGACTGGATAAATGCGGGCAAGCTTGCAGTAACCAGAACCGCCGCCACGTTTTTCAACTGCATGCTGACACCGGGCGGCTGGTTGACGCCCATTTGCGCCAGCATGCTGTTCACGCTCTGGGTGGTAAACGGGGTTTGCGTGGTCTGGTCGCCGCTGCCGTCCAGTCCCACCACCAGACCGTAGCCGACCAGCTGGTTGCTGCGCACACCCTGAATGGATGCGAGATCCTTGATGCGTTCGGCCTGCGCCTGCGGCACCGCCAGCACCAAGACCAAACCAAGATACAAGCCTGAAAATCTGTTCATCATGCCATCCCTATAAAGGCGCAAAACTCAGGAAAAACCGCGCCATCCATCCCATCACTTCAGCGCTGTCGATATTGCTACCGGTACGATATTCAATTCGGGCATCCGCAATCTGCGCCGATGACACCGTATTCCCAGCCAGGATCGTATCGGGTGCGACGATGCCGGACACGCGCACAAACTCGGTTCCCTTATCGAGCGCAACCTGCTTTTCACCGCTCACCACCAGATTGCCATTGGACAAGACTTCGATGATGGTGACGGTCACGCTGCCATTGAAAAGATTGCTGGAATTGATTGCAGATTTGTCGTCATATTTATTGGAGGAAGTCGCGCCCACGTTCAGCCCATTCAGCTTGCCGAGCAGCGCGATTTTTGACACGCCTGAGATACCTGTAATCGAAGTATCAACTGATCCGGTTTTCGAGGCATTGCTGGATGCCTGTTTGCCTGCATCGGTTTTTTCGTTGATGGTCACGGTGAGAATATCGCCGACGAAACGCGCCCGCCGATCTTCGAACAGCGGACGGTAACTGGCCGCCTGGAAAATCGCGCCGTTGGCTGCTGTCGTCACGACCGGCGCTGCAGGACGCGCGCTGGTCGGCTGCTGCACAATGCTGCTTGGCGTGGTGGTACACGCTGTCAGCGCAGCGGCTGCCAGCACACAGAGTAGGTCGGCCTTCAGGCCGACAAGTCGGCCTGAAGGCCGACCTACGTTAAATCGGATGGGGTTAATGGCTTTCATTGCATCTAGCTCTGGCATCAGAAGTTGGGTTTAAAGTTGAGTCAGCTTCTGCAACATCTGATCCGAAGTCTGAATCGCTTTGCTGTTGATTTCATAAGCGCGCTGGGTCTGAATCATGTTGACCAGTTCCTCCACCACGTTGACGTTGGAGGTTTCGACATAATTCTGATTCAGCAGCCCTGCGCCATTGCTGCCCGGCGCATTTACCCCTGGCGTTCCAGAGGCGGTCGTTTCAGCGTAGAGGTTTTCGCCCATGCTGAGCAAACCCGCCGGATTCACAAACGTCGCCAGTTGCAGACTGCCGACCTGAACGGCTGCGGGCGAACCCGGTTGCACCACCGACACCGTGCCGTCACGCGCAATCGTCATACTCAGCGCATCGGCCGGGATGGTAATGGCGGGCTGCACAGGATAGCCGCTGGAGGTCACGAGCTGTCCCTGTGCATCGGTCTGGAACGAGCCGTCGCGCGTGTAGGCATTGCTGCCGTCCGGCATCAATACCTGAAAGAATCCTGAGCCCTGAATCGCCACATCTTTTGCGTTGCCGGTCAGTTGCAGATTGCCCTGGGTGAACACGCGCTCGGTCGCAACCGGTTTGACCCCGGTTCCGATCTGTAACCCGGACGGCAACTGCGTCTGCTGCGACGACTGCGCGCCGGGCTGGCGCAAGGTCTGATACATCAAATCCTCGAACACGGCACGCGAACGCTTGAAGCCGCTGGTGCTGACATTGGCCAGGTTGTTGGATATGACATCCATCTGGGTCTGTTGTGCATCCAGCCCGGTCTTTGCAATCCACAGTGAGCGAATCATGTCGGTTCCTTAAAAGTTCAAACTAAAAAATCAGTCATGACTGCATCGCCAGTAATTGCCCCGCCTTGGTGGCGTTGCCTTCGGCGTTTTGCAGCAGTTTCATGTGCATATCAAACGCGCGGGCGAGTGCGATCATATTGACCATCTCGTTGACGACGTTGACATTACTCGACTCGATCGAACCGCTGGTCAGGCTGACCTTGCCGTCGGCTTCCGGCGTGCTGCCATCCTGCAAACGAAACAGACCATCGCTGCCCCGCGCCAGACCGGCTTCGGGCGGATCAACCAGTTTGAGCCGACCCACCGCAGACAGACCCGTCGCTTTGGAACCATCCGGCACCAGTGAAATCGTTCCGTCTTTGGCGATCAGAATATTGCGTCCCGGCGGGATGGTGATGGGCCCGCCGTCTCCCACCACGTTCAGGCCACTACCGGTTTGCAGCAGACCGTTTTCATTGATTTTCAGACTACCGTTACGGGTATAGGCTTCGCTGCCGTCTTCTGCCTGCACCGCGAGCCAGCCGCTGCCCTGCACCGCCACATCCAGATCACGCCCGGTTTGTTGAATGGCGCCCGGACGAAAATCGCTGCCGGTAGTGGAATCCACCACGAAGGTGCGCGTCGGCGCGCCTTCGCCCAAAACCGGCACCGCGCGAAACTGATCGATCTGGGCGCGAAACCCGCTGGTGGTCGCGTTGGCCAGGTTGTTCGCCGTGGTCGCCTGCTGTTCCAGCGCATGTTTCGCGCCGGTCATCGCGGTGTAGATCAAACGGTCCATGCAAGCTCCTTATCAGTCAGCACGCTTAACGCAGGTTAATCAGGGTCTGCAACACTGCATCCTGGGTCTTGATGGTTTGCGCGTTGGACTGATATACGCGCTGTGCCGTCAGCATGTTGACCAGTTCCGAGGTGAGATCGACGTTGGAGTCTTCAACCGCCGACGATTGCAGCACGCCCAGCGTCCCGGTGCCTGGCGTACCCACCAGCGGATCACCCGAACTTGCCGATTCGGCAAACGCGTTATTGCCCAGTGCTTCGAGTCCTTGCGGGTTGGCGAAAGAAGCAATCACCACCTTGCCCAGCACAGCAGAACGGCCATTGGTATAGCGACCCTGAATGGTGCCGTCGTTGGTAATGTTGAACCCCGTCAGGCGGCCTGAAGAAAAGCCATCCTGATTCAGCGAGTTGACGCTGAACCCTGAACCAAACTGGGTCGTTCCGGAAAATCCGATGCTGAAAGCGAACGGGCTGGTCGCTCCAGTGGTCACGGCCGCCGCTGTAGTAAAGGGCAAAGTGGTTGTCCCCGTGTTGATCGAGCCATCGGGATTGAAATTAAGCGTGCCCACCGGCCCGGCTCCGATTTGAGTGCCGTCCACCGCCGCAAACACGTCCCAGCTGCCCGGCGCTGTTTTCAGGTAATAGGTCGACAGTGCGTGCGGGTTACCCAGGCTGTCGTAAATGGAAACCGAGGTGGAATGATGGAAAGTTGTGGGGTCAGTCAGATTAAAACCTGCTGACGGCAACGCCGCTTGCCGCGAATCCAGATTAAGCAGCGCATTGACGGCGGATGTGGTCTGCGGCGCACGATCCGCAGTCGAAATTTGCAACTCGGCTGGAGCAGCCGTGCTCAGCGCACCAGTGGAGTCCGCCGTATATCCGGTCAGCCTGGCACCGTTTGAATTCACGATGTATCCCGCCTTGTCCTGCTGGAACTGGCCATTGCGCGAATAGGTAATGCTGCCGTTATTGCTCATGCGGAAAAAACCGTTGCCGTTGATGGCGATATCCAGCGAGTTTTCCGTCGCGGTAATTTTTCCCTGTGAAAACTGCTGCACCACACCGGCCAGTTTGACCCCGATCCCGATCTGCGCGCCGCCTGCACCGTTCAGTGACGAGGCATAGACATCCGAAAACTTCGCCTGCGCCTGCTTGAAACCAACGGTATTGGAATTGGCTACGTTATTGCCGATGACATCAAGCTGAGCTGCTGCTGCACTCAGACCACTTAATCCATGTTGAAAACTCATGTCTTGCTCCTTATCAATGTGTCACTCAATCAAACAGACGCTGATCGGCATCGCGCGATGCAGCGATGTTAAAAACCAGCTTAAAAAATCTGCCTGACATCGGCGTAGCCTGCGATACCGCCGCTCGCCATGTTCAATTGCACGCCCTGCACATTTTGCGAAACGCTGTTCACCATGCCCAGACTCAAGGTATTCGCAGCCACCTTCTGCCCACCCTGCACCGCATCGACCTTGAAGCTGTATTGCCCGGCAGCCGCACTGACACCACCATCGGTCAATCCGTCCCAAGCCAGCACATTCACCCCGATTTGCTGACTGCCCAGATCGTAATGTCTGACCGCTTTACCCGTTGCATCCACAATACTCACCGTCACATCGTCCACAGGTTGTTGCAGCTCAAAACCGAAGGCATTTTCGCCAGAAACCGGTGTCAATGAACTGCCCGGAACCAGCACGCCATGACCGATCAGACTCGCCGCCTGCGCCACCTGATTCGAGCTCATGCCCTGAGAAAGCGCGGCCAGACTGTTGTTCATTTTTTCGATGCCCTGCACCGTGCTGAGCTGCGCCATCTGGCTGGTCACTTGCGCGTTGTCCAGCGGATTCAGGGGGTCCTGATTCTTCATCTGGGCAACCAGCAGGCTCAGGAAACGGTCTTCGGTTGCTGACGAGCTGCGAGCACCAAGACTGCTGGTGCTGGCCAAACTGGTAGAACTGGTGTCTTGTACGCCGATCATTTCGTATCCTTTTCTATCGTTGAATCATTAAGCGGTAGCCTGTCTCTCTCAACCTCATTGACCCAGGGTCAAGGTTTTGAGCAACAGGGTTTTGGTGGTGTTCATCATTTCCACATTCGTTTGATAGGAACGCGAAGCAGAAATCATGTTGACCATCTCCTCGACCACATTCACGTTGGGCATGGTCGTATAGCCCTTTTCGTCGGCCAGCGGATTTTTCGGGTCGTAAACCATTTTCATCGGCGAGGGATCGTCGATGACCGCAGCCACGTTTACCCCCATCGCCGCATCCCCGCCTACTGGCGTGGCGTTGAACACCACCTGTTTGGCGCGATACGGACCGCCGTTCGCGCTCACCGCGCTGTCGGCATTGGCCAGGTTGCTGGCCACAACATTGAGCCGCTGTGCCTGCGCATTCATCGCCGACCCGGCTACGTTGAAAATATCAAACAGTGACATCGTTCTGTCTCCTTTTAATCGTTAACCTTGAATCGCAGCCATCATGGTTTTGATCTGGTGGTTGAGCAGGGTCAGATTGGTTTCGTAATGAATGGCATTGTCGGCAAACTGCGCGCGCTCAGTATCCATATCGACCGTATTCCCGTCCACGCTGCCCTGCATCTGGCTGCGGTACAACAGCGCCGCACCTGCGGGCGTCACTTCGCGCCCCGCTACCACAGACAAATGCTGCGGCGCTGTCGTTGCCAGCACGCCCGCGTTGCGTGTCTCGGGGGTGTCGCTGGTACGCGCGAGTGCGCCTTGCAAGGCCGAGTTGAAATCAACATCGCGTGCCTTGAAGTTGGGCGTATCGGCATTGGCCATGTTCGAGGCCAGCAGTTGCTGCCGGTAGCCGCGCACATTGAGCGCCTGCTGGTGAAACTGAAGCATGTCGTTCAAGCTATTCATCGTCTGACACCTCTCATCAAAAAAATCCTTTTGCGATGAACTGCATCGTAGTGACCCCTGTGTCAATTCCATCTTGCGAATAAACGCCTAAATCCTGCTTAGTTCGCGCTTTCAAAAACCGGCGAGCTTCCTACAATGACATTCAACCCAACTCGTTACGTAAGCACCGCAATATGAATATGAACATCTCATTGCTGCTGAAAGTCCTTGCCGTCTGGGCTACGCTTCAAAGTGCGAGCTCACCAGCCGCAGAACGGCAGAGCCTGCCGCAACTACAAGGCCTGGCCGAAAGTTATCTGAAGACGCAAACAGCGGGATTGCCAGGCAAGCTAAGCTTCACCGTCAACCCAGTCGATGTCCGTACCCATCTGCCTGCGTGCAGCACGCTCGAAGCTTTCACCCCGCCCGGAAGCCGCAATGTGGGCAAGACCACCGTGGGCATACGCTGCCTGGCACCATCAAACTGGGCGATTTTTCTGCCCGCGCACATCCGGCAAATCGGTAACTATGTCAGTGCCGCTGTCGGGCTCATGCCGGGCCAGCCGATTACAGCGGATAGCCTGCTGCAACGCAGCGCTGATTTAGGCGCACTGCCTGATGATGTGGTGACGGAGCCAGCGCAGGTGATTGGTATGAACCTGATTTCAGGCATTGCCCCCGGCGCGCCGCTGAGGCAGTCGCTTTTGCGCACACCCCAAGTTGTGCAGCAGAACCAGACGACCCGGCTGATCCTGAATGGAAATGGATTTGTCATCCACGCGGAAGGACGCGCGCTGACTAATGCCCATATCGGGCAAAGCGTTCAGATCAGAACGGAAGCAGGACAGATCGTCAGCGGAATTGTCCGCGTGGATCACACCGTAGACATTTCAAATTAAAGTACCGTATCCGAATGCCGTGAATCCACACACGACGTTCCTTGAATAAGGAGACAGAAGCACCATGAAAATCGATCCATCCATCAAAGGCATCAACACAAACAATCTCAGCACAGTGCCGTTGAATGAGAACCGCCCGGCAAAAGCCCAGAACCAGCCCGGCAGCGCGCCTGCCGCAGGCGAGTTGACGCTGAGTGAACTATCAACCCAGCTCAAGAACATGGAAGCGCAACTGGCGGCCATCCCGGTGATCGACCGCAGCCGTGTGGACGCGATCAAGCAGGCGATTGCATCAGGTCAATACACGATCAACCCGGAAAACATCGCTGCTGGCCTGATCGACTCCTCCGCTGAAATGTTCAGGATCATCAAATGATAGCCACCCATGACAATGCATTTATCCACGCACTGGCCAGAGAGCAAAACGCCTGGTTGAGCCTGATCGACATTCTTCATCACGAAGAAGAAGCGCTGATACAGGGCAATAGCGATAAGCTGGACAGTCTGAATGAACCCAAACTGAATCAGCTCCAGGCACTGGGAAAATATATTCATGCGCGCAACACCTCGTTAGCGGCACTGGGGTTCGAACCCAACCATCAGGGCATGTCCGCCTGGGTCAGGCAAGGTGCGGAGGAACAGATCACCGCATTGTGGCAGCGCCTGTGCGAATGCGAACTCGATGCCCAAAGTCTGAACAAGCGCATCGGCACGCTGATCGAGATGCGCCTGACTGCAACGCGCCAGGCGCTCAATGTATTGCTTACCTGCGCTAATGATCGGGGCGGACTCTACAGCCACGACGGCATGGCATTGGGGCCGACGGGCGGCAGAGCGCTCTACGCGGCTTGAACTTTCGGGGGCTTCCCGACTTTTTGTAAAACCTGCCGCAACGCCGTTATCGCCCTGCCCAGATCACCAACCAGGGTTGCAGACGGAGCAAGCCTTGCTGCATTCCCGCCGCAATCAGCGGCACAAACCAGACCAGCGCTGCCAGCGTACCGAGTGCGCCCAGCCCCAGTCCCATGGAAAACAGGTCGATGCCGGGCTGGGTACGCGCAATGATCGCCAGCGCCAGATGCAGCAGCAGGGCAAACACCAGCAGCGGCAGTGCGAGCTGAATACCTGCGGCAAATATCCAGCCTGCGGCATCGGCCAGCTGGCGGATGCCGTCTGCCGATGGCAGCGTGGCGATGGGAGCGTGCGCCAAACTTTGCATCAGTGCGTTGACGACCAGCAGATGGCCGTTGGCCTCCAAAAAAGCCAAGCCTGCCAACCACCATGCGATCTGGCGCAGGCTGCGATGGGTGGTGTCAGCCTGCTCCTCGGTGAGCGCCGTCAGGCCACCCGTTGCGCTCTGGCCAAACCACACCAGTGCCGCTTCCATCGCGGCAAACAGAAAGCGCACGCACAAGGCCAACAGCGCGCCCAACAGGCATTCAAGACTGAGCGCGAAACCGCCCGCCAGAGTGAAAGGTGAAATCTGCGGCGGCGCGCTTACACCTGGCAGCAAGGCTGCGGCCAGCACTGCTGCGATCATCAAGCGTAAAAAAACGGGCAATCGACCGATCAATGGATCCAGCAAAGTCCAGCCCGCCAATCGCACGAACACAAACAGCCATGCGGCGATGCTGGTCTGGGCGAGTACAGCGACATCCATGTTTAAACGGTCCGGCTCAGTCGATCAAGCCGGGGAAACCGCTCAGGAGTTCTTGCGTAAACTCGATCAGCCGACCGCCCATCCAGCTGCCGAGTACGGCGAGCACGGCGGCCATCACCAGCAGCTTGGGCACAAACGACAGAGTGGGTTCGAGGTTTTGCGTAGCGGCTTGAAACAGGCTGACGATGAAAGCGACCGCCAGCCCGGCCAGCAGCAGCGGCGCGGCCAGCGTCAGCGTCAGCCATAACGCCTGGCGTGCGAGGTCCTCCATCAAAAACTCCCGACCAGGGAGCCGACCAGCAAATGCCAGCCGTTAGCCATCACGAACAGCAGCAGCTTCAAGGGCAAGGACACCAGTTGCGGCGGCAACATCACCATGCCCAGTGCGGTCAGCACGCTGGCGACGACCAGATCGATCACCAGGAAAGGCAGCACCACCATGAAGCCGATCTGGAACGCGGTTTTCAGTTCGCTGGTGAGAAAGGCCGGTGCCAACGCCTTGAACGGGACATTGTTAGCATCGAGTTCAGAACTGACTTTGGCGTGCGGCGCGACCGGTTGTTTACCTGCGATTTTTGGTTTGAGTGGCGGCTGATCGGCGGTGAACAATGCGAGATCATCCTGCCGCGTCTGGCGCAGCATGAAGGCTTTGAGCGGCAAGGCTGCGCGGTTGCGGGCTTCGTCCAAGTTGATCTGTCCGGACACGAGCGGCGTGTAGGCTTCCGCCTGGATTTTTTCCAGTGCCGGACTCATCACGAAGTAGGTCAGCAACAAGGCTAATCCGATCAACACCAGATTCGGCGGCGCCGTCGTGCTTCCCAGTCCTTGCCGCAATAAAAACAGCACCACCGCGACGCGGGTGAAGGCGCTGAACGACAGCAACAAAGCCGGCAAAAAAGGGAACAGGATGAGATACGGAAGAGTAGACGCGCTCACACCGTAGACTTGTCCGCCCGCCACCGGCACAGCGGTGAACAGCGGCACGCTGGTTTCGCCTGCAGCGGCGAGTCCGGTGACTGTCAGCAGCAGAAGCGCTGCAAGCATTCGGCCTGCACTAAACATAATTGCTTTCATCCTGATATTTGTTTTTATCCCGATGCGGTGTTCCAGGTTTGGCCAGTTTGTCCAGCAGCCGCACCTGCCCTGCGGCCACGCCGAGCAGCAGCCAGGTATTGTCGATCTCGACTACGACCACGCGCTCGCGCGAACCGACCATGGTGGCCCCCACCACTTTGACGATTCCCTGCTTGTCCGCGCCCGGCAGATAACGGCGCAGTACAAACGCAGCCAGCACGAATCCGCCCAGGATGACCAGCAAACTCAGGAACACGACTGCCATGCTGCTGCTGTCGGTTTGCGCTGCATGCGCTAGCGCCGGATAAGCGAACGAACCGCCGACAAAAATTGCCTTATTCAACATGATGAATGGTCTGTCTGGCCCAGTGATTCATGGCGGGTCGCGTTGCGGGAAAATGCACGTCCAGCCCGGCATGCTGATCGGCGGTTTGAACACGCAACGACACTGCTGCTGGCAGACAAATATGACTGTGCGAAAGCCATACTTCAGCCAGCGCCAGCGCCAGCGTGCGTTTGAGGCGCGCGCTCATCGCCGAGGATTGATAGCGGTCGTGACTGCGGTTGCCACCCAGCCTGCCGCATAGCCACATCGTTTCCAGAATGTTGTCCCAATGGAGGTAGGGTCGATTCGGCTGACCGACATCTGTATCGACAGACCCGTCTGCAATTTCCACCTGTACGCGCTGATTCATACGCGCGCCCAACACTGCCGCAAGCCGCATGGCCAACGCAGATGAAAACACTTCGTCAGACGCTGCGGGCATGCACAGAAAATCCTGTTCTTCTGGACTGAGTTGAGCCAACTGCATCATATGAATGCCTCGCTGTTTGTTTCTTCACTCGCCTGATCCTGGTGCCAGAAACGGGAGTTTTGCGCCAGTTCGTCGTGCTGCCGCTGCTCGACTCGCCGCGCCTGGATCCCCAGGGCATCCACGTAACGCTGCTCCAGCACGCGCAGTGCTTTCACCCGATCTTGCAACTGCATCCACTCGGCGAGTTTCAGTTGCCAGGCCTGATGGCTCGTGTCGATACGCAGCGTCCACTGCTGTAATTCGGCTTGTTGTCGCTGCATACGCTGCGTGCGCAAAGACAAATCGGTCGCAATCATCCCGGGGCGCAATTCGCCCGCCAGTTCGTGGATATGCTGGTCGCGCAGTGCCAGCAGTTGCACGCGCTGCCCGCGTGCCAGCAGCCACTCGCCATGACTGCGTTTAACTTCGCGCGACAAGGCATCCGCCTGGCGCAACGCCAGGTTCAAAATCAGTTGCAGCGAGAATCCTTTTTTCATTGTTCAGTCAGCCCAGCACGCCCATGAGTTCAGCACGCGCCTGTTGCATTCCCACCCGATCGTTGCGGCCCTGCAGCAGATAATTCTGCATCGCGGGGTAACGCTTGACCGCTTCGTCGAGCACCACGTCCGCACCCGGCACATACGCGCCGACCGCAAGCAAATCGCGGCTGCGCATATAGCGCGAATACAGATAGCGAAAGCGGCGGATGGTTTCGAGCTCGGCTTCATCCAGCAAATCCGGCTGGGCGCGGCTGATCGACGCTTCGATATCAATCGCCGGATAGTGCCCGGCATCGGCCAGGTCGCGCGTCATCACAACATGGCCGTCCAGAATCGCGCGCGCCGCATCGGCAATCGGATCCTGCTGATCGTCGCCTTCCATCAGCACGGTAAAAAATGCCGTGATCGATCCGCCGCCGCCCTTACCATTACCGGCGCGCTCCGCCAGTTGCGGCAGCTTGGCAAACACCGAAGGCGGATAGCCCTTGGTGGCCGGTGGTTCGCCGATGGCCAGCGCCACCTCGCGCTGCGCCATGGCATAGCGCGTGAGCGAGTCCATGATGAGCAATACATGCTTGCCCTGATCGCGAAAATATTCGGCAATCGCCATCGCATACGCCGCGCCATTCAGCCGCATCAGCGGAGGATGATCGGCGGGTGCTGCTACCACTACCGCACGCGCCATGCCTTCAGTGCCGAGGATGCGTTCGATAAACTCTTTGACTTCGCGTCCGCGTTCGCCGATCAAACCGACCACCACCACATCCGCCTCGGTATAACGCGCCATCATGCCAAGCAAAATACTCTTGCCCACCCCGCTGCCCGCAAACAGGCCCAGGCGTTGTCCGCGCCCTACCGTCAGCAGGCCGTTGATGCTGCGCACCCCCACATCCAGCGTCTGCCGGATCGGTGCGCGTTCGAGCGGATTGATCGGGCGGCTGTAGAGCGGCACCCGCTTTGCCAGCGACAGCGGGCCGAGCCCGTCCAGCGTTCGACCAGCACCATCGAGCACGCGCCCCAGCAACTGTTCGCCCACCGGCACCTGCCGCACCCGGTCCTGCGCACGGCGGCGCAGAATATAACGCGTGCCCAGTGCAGGTGGTTGCGCCGCCATCGGGTTGTCCGGCACCACGCGCGCGCCCGGCATCACGCCGTAAATATCGGTGGCCGGCATGATGAACAAACGCTCACCGGAAAACCCCGCCACC
The DNA here is from genome assembly GCA_040080135.1 of Thiobacillaceae bacterium. Classification (GTDB taxonomy): domain Bacteria; phylum Pseudomonadota; class Gammaproteobacteria; order Burkholderiales; family Thiobacillaceae; genus Thiobacillus. Next base: position 101,584 of record JBEBIZ010000004.1, on the reverse strand, counting down.
TCAGCATCCACGCCCTGCCCGCCGGGAATCTGCACCTGACATTGGCTGCCCACCGGCAGGCGCAAGCCCACCGCTTCCATCACCAGGCCAGACACCCGCGTCAGCCGTCCGGTGGCCGCAATCGGCGTCGCCCGTTCAACCGCGCGGCGGCAGTCGGCCAGATATTCGCGCAGGCGCACCGTGCGGTCGATCATTCGATCCAGCCTTTGTTTGAGCCGAGCACCTGCACGACATTGCGCCAACGCGCCTGCAAAGTCGCATCGAGATCGCCCTGCGTGGTTTCGATCAGGCAACCGCCGCGCGCGATGCGAACGTCCTCGACCATGCGCAAACGGTTCTTGTCCAGTATCTGCTCAAGGTGCGGGCGGATCAGCGCCGCGTCTTCCGGATTCAGCAGCAGGCGCGCTTCGCGGGTGGATTCGGCCATCTGGTTCAGCGCCAGTTTGACCACATCCAGAATCCGTTCCGGATGCACGGCGAGTTCACCTGCGACAACCTGACGCGCCACGTCGAGCGCCAGTTCCAGCACCATGTCCGCCAGCCGGAAATCCAGCTTGTCCAGCGCGTTGGCGTAACTGTCGGCCAGCTCTTTCAGCCGCGCTCCTTCCGCCGCAATTTCCGCCCGCCCGGCTTGCAAGCCTGCTTCGCGCCCGGCGGCGATGGCCTGTTCACGCGCGTCTGCCAGCTCGGTCGTGTTGTCTTTTTGGACATCCGACTCGCCCGACACCATTACCAGCTCGGTGACTTCCCAGTGCGCCAAAGCCGAGGCCTGCTCGTCCGGTAATTCAGGTCGGCTCATGCGGTCTCCGCTTCTACAGTGTCTTGTCCGGATACAGACAGCGCACCTTCTGCCGCCAGGCGCTGCAGGATTGCCGCCGCCTCATCCTGCGCTGTCTGAATGTCGGCCACCGGCAATCCGCCCAGCGTATCCAAGTCATCGCTCAAACGTTGCGCGGCAGTTTTGCTCATGGTTTCGCCCACACAGTTCAGCATGTTCCGATTCGCACCTTTGAGCGCATGCAGCAAGGTGCGCGCAGAAATATTTCGCAGGAATATTTTTCGCTCGGCCAGGGGCACACGCAGTAAATCGTCAAAGTTCAGGTTATGGGCGCGCAACCGTGCCGCCAGCGGCGCATCCTGCTGGTCAACCGCATGCAACACCGCTTCCGCACTGCCCCGGCTCATTCCCGCCAGCATCCGTGCTGCCGTCGTTTCATTCGCGACCGCCGCTGCGCTGTCTTCCGCATTCAGGCGCTCGGCCACCCACGCTTCGATGTCCTGTAAAACCTCCGGTGGCGGCGCATCCGTCTGCGCCATGCTCAACACCGTTTCACTGCGCAGTTTCTCGGGCAACAATTCCAGCACCGCTGCGGCGCCGTCACGTGGCAATTGCGACAAGACAATCGCCACCAGTTGCGGCAGTTCGGTTTGCAACAAGGCCACGACCTCAGCAGGTTCTTTCCACGCCAGTTGCTTCAGACTTTCTGCTATGCGTCCACCCAGCCGCCGCATCATTGATTGCGCCCGATCCGGCCCCAGCGCACGCCCCAGCGCATCATCCAGAAAGCGCTCGGAGTCGGTAGCAAAACCGGTTTGCAGCGCGGATTCTTCGCGGAATCCTTGCAACACTTCGCGTACCCGTTCGCGCGGCAATACCCTGATTTCGCGCATGGCCGCGCCAAGCTGGCTCACTTCCAGCGGGCTTAAATATTTGAACACCGCCGCCGTCGCGTCTTCGCCCAGCGCCAGCAGCAGCACCGCACATTTTTCCATGCCTGACTGACTCATGCGCGCATCCACAGTCGAATCACATCCGCTGTCACGCGCGGGTTATCCAGGGTTTGGCTGCGCGACGACTGCAATAATCCGTCGAATGTTTCGCTCTCGCTCAGCGTGTTTTCAGCGGCGGGCGGGCGGCGGCGGCCGCGCAGACCCAGCCACACCAACAGTGCGATGGCGATGCCTGCTGCCAGCATCCACCACAGCGGGGTTTGCACCTCAGGAATCGCGGTTTGAACCGCAGGCGATGCTTTCGGGATTGAGTGAGGTACAACGGTCGGCGGCAAAGCAAAGACGCTGAGCCGATCACCGCGTCGCGCATCCAGCCCCAGCGCCTGCTGCGCCAGCGTGTTTGCCTGGCTGATTTGTTGCAGGCTTGCGTCCAGCGCCAGAATCACCGCCGCGTCGATCCGGCGTATGCGGCCTTGCGGCAACAGCGTTGCGGTGATTTGCACCTTGACTCTGTCAGCACCGAATAATGGCGACAGCCCATCGATCACACGCCGCGCCAGATCAACTTCGAGCTTGCTCCGGCTCGCTGCAGGATCATTGGCGACTACGCCCAGCAAGCGTCCTTGCTGATCCAGCACGCTGACATCAGCAGGCTTCAAGCGCGGTACGCTGGCCGCCACCATGCGCTGGATCGCACCGATTTGTTCGAGCGCCAGGCCCGGTTCATTCGTCGGCGAAGACCTTAACTGCACCAGCACCGCTGCGGTCACGGGCGGCGGCTCGCGCAAAAACGGCGAAGCTTTCGGCAAGGCCAGATGCACGCGTGCACTCGCCACCGATTGCAGCGTTTCAATCGAGCGAACCAGTTCGGCTTCGAGCGCATGCTGATAACGCAACTGTTCCTGAAATTGCGACTGGCCAAAAGTCGCGACGCCGTCTGTCGCATCTGGCGTCTGGGTATCGGGTTTGGGCAGGCCGCGCGCCGCCAGTTTGAAGCGCGCGGAATACACCTGATCCGCTGGCACTTCAATCGCGCCATTGGCATCTGACAAGCGATAGGGGATATTCATTTGCTCGAGGGCGGCCATCACTTCGCCGCCCGATCGATCAGACAGCCCGGCCCGATCCGGAAGTTTGGCGTAGAGCACTTGATACGGCGGCTGGTTCAGCCACAGCCAGGCCGCTACCAGAGCCGCAACCGGCAGCACCAGCAATAGCACCAACACCATTCGTCGCAACGGTGTGGCTGAAGTAAACACTTCAAACAAGCCAGTCAGGACCTTGCCCAAAGCGTGTCCTCCAGCCGGTTTTTAGACATTGCGAATATCCTCGAGTGATCTCCGCTTATTGCATTCCGGCGGCGGCCAATCGCACCACGGGAATACTTACGGGAGTTCTCGTGATTATAACCAGTCCGGGCTCACCGCCACCTTCAACACCACCTGAACTTCGCCTTGACGTATCCGGTTCTGAAACCACCAGATGCCGCCTTTGCGAAATCCGATGTCGCCGTCTCGCCCGGTCAGCAAGCGCGTAGCGATGCGCCCCAGCGTCGGTTGATGCCCCACCACCACCACGCAGCCCTCCCCTCCGGGCCAGCCTGCAGCATCGATCACGGCATCCGCTGAGGCGCCAGGCGCAAGCGCGGCGGCGACCTCACATTCGCGACCCAGCGCCTGCGCGGTCTGCATCGTGCGCATCGCCGGACTCATCAACACCCGCACCTCCGGCGGCAATCGCGGGTTCAGCCAGTCCGCCATGCGGGCGGCCTGGGTACGCCCTTTTTGGGTCAAGATTCGTGCCATGTCCGGGCTGCTGTCTTCCGCATCGGCATGTCGCCACAGAATCAATTCCATACGCGCTCCCTCAAAACAAATTGATGCTCAGCCAGGTATCAATGGCAAGCGCAGGCTGAAGCAGGTGCCGCCTTCGGCAGGGCTTGCAACAGAAACGGTGCCGCCATGTTTTTCGGCCACGGCGCGCACAAAATACAAACCCAGCCCGGTGCCGCCGGGTGCGGATGCGTCCACCTCGACGCGACTAAAGCGCTGAAACAGTCTGGATTGTTGCGCCGTAGAAATACCCGCACCCTGGTCGCTGACGCTCACCGTAACCTGATGGCCGACCTGTGCCCATTGCAACTTCACGACCGAATCCGGCGGCGCATATTTCACGGCATTGAGCAGCAGATTCAGCACGGCGCGGTGCAGCAGGCCAAAGTCGCCCTGTATCCACAGCGGCTCGTCTGGCAGCACACGCAACAGGCGCACGGGTTTCTCACGCGCGGCGGCATACGCGTCATCCGCCGCCTGATGCAGGACAGCGACCAGTTCCACTTCCTGAAAACGCGCGCTGTCCGCCATGTCTGCACGCGAGGTGTTCAAAAAATCCTCGGCCAGATTCAAGGCACGCGTGAGCGGCGCGCGCAAGCGTCCGCTGGCATCACCCTGCTCATCGATCTGCATCATGGCCGCCGCCAGCGGTGCGCGAATATCGTGCGAAATAAACGCCAGCGTTTCGCTGCGCTCTGCCTGCAAATGCCGCAAGCGCGCTGATGCAGCCTGCACCTGCATAATCCGCGACTGGAACGGGTCGCTTGATTGCCGCGCGCGATCATTGGCCGCATTCGAACCCACTTGGTGCAGTTCCTGACGCATCCGCTTCAGTTCGTGATCCAGAAAGCGACCGGCGGATTCCAGGCGGCGCCAGCTCCATACCGGGTACGCAATCAGAATGGCGAACAAGGCAGCGGAAGGCGGCAGCCAAACAGCGGTTGCCAGCGGCAAAACCATTGCCACTGCGGCCACCACCACAAACCACAACCCGCTCGCCAGCAGGCCAAGCAGCGGTGACAAACGCGGCAACCACAGCATCGGCGCCAAGGCCAGAAGCGCGCCCACCAGCAACACGCTCCATTGAGGAGCGGTGCTAATCAGACGATTGCTGCGCATCGAGTCCAGCACATTGGCATGAAATTCGACCCCTGGCATCGGCTGGCGCAAACCGGATACCGGCGTGGGCAAAAGGTCGCCCATGCCGGCAGCGGTCGCGCCGACCAGAACAATTTTATTTTTGAATAGTCCGGCGGGAAATTCTCCGGTTAATACCTGGGCATACGACAGACTCTGAACGTGACCCGGCGGCCCGAGAAAACTGATCCGGCGCTGATCTTCACGCACCAGTGCAAAGGGCTGGGCAACGTCCAGCCGGGGAGGCGTTGCGGATAATTGCGACGGCAGGGAAGCGGCGGCTTGCAGCACAGCCTGCGAAAAATTCGGCCAGGCCGGCGTGCCAACGCCTTCCCACAAAAACACGCTGCGTGCGATGCCGTCTTCGTCCAGCTCCACGTGGACTCGCCCCAAACCCGCAGCGTGCTCGACAAATTGCGGCAGCGGCAAAGTTTCGAGCAACTGGCCGTTGACCCGGCTGCTTTCGAGCAGCACCGGCAACACCACGTTACCCGCCTGTTTGATCGCATCTGAAAGTACAGCATCGGCCGGTTGGTCGGCGGTATCCGGTTCGGCAAAAATCAGATCCAGACCGATCACCCGCGCGCCGTCTTTTTTGAGCCGGTCGATCAGCGCAGCATGCAAGCGGCGCGACCACGGCCAGCGCCCGAGTTTGGCCAGGCTGTCTTCATCGATGGCCACAATCACCAGATCGGACGGCGCCGGGCGCGCATGCAGCTTTTGACCCAGGTCATAGAGCACATGATCCATACGGCCGAGTCCGCCGCTCACGCTCATCAAGAGCGCGGTCGCCAGCAAAATCAGTGCAGTCGAAAATCGATCAGTGAGCGGACGAAGTTTCATTCGTCACAGGGTAGCCCGGCAAGCCCCGCCTTACAACGCCAGCAGTGGCAGCAGCAACAGCAGCCATTCCCAGCGCATCGCACGCGGCACGTCGATGGCCTGCGTGGCAAAGGGGCCTGCGGTGCCGTCGGTCTCAACCATGCGTGCGGACAGGTAGCGTTTACCGGATTCGGGACGCGGCATTTTCAATTTTCCGTCCGCACTCTCGCCGTGCCACAGGACTTCTTTACGCGCCGGGTCAGCGGCCAGCTCAGCGTCGTAGTGCAAACCGTCTGCGGGCGGCGGCAGATTGGTTTGCATCTGGTCGCGGTCGAACTGTAGCGCCGACTGCGCCAGATCGGGTGCGCCCGGCGCGGGCTTGTAGGTGAATTTGACAGTATCGGAAAACGGCCCGCGATCATTGCCGTCAACGCTGGCCACCCGCCAGTAATAATCCCCCGGCACGAGTTCTGTTGACGGCTTCAACGCGGTTTGCGCAAGCGTCTCACGCAGCACGGTGTCGCCAAACCCCGCGTCGCGCGCGAGTTCGATCTGATAACGGCTGATCGCGGCACCGCCCTCCGCGCTCACTTCGCTCCAGCGCAATTCCGGCAGCGCGCTTCGCACCACCGCTGCCTGCGCTGGGCTTAACAACAGCGGCGCAAAGGGGCGCGCATCCAGTTCGAATGCATGCAGGGCGTCGCGCCCTTGCAAGCCCGCGCCGTCTTCGGCGCGCACGCGCAACACGTAGTGGCCATCGGGCAAGTCGGCAAAAACAAGACGCGGGGTTTTGGCTGATTTTTCGAGCAACACCCGGTCGAATGTTGTGTCGGGTGAAATCTGTCCCACCCACCCTGCTGCGCCCGGCATCACCGGCAATTCGACGCGCATCGGCAGACGCTCGACGCGCGACGGCAGCGCGCTCACGTCCGCCGCTGGCAGCAGTACCACGGGCGGGCGCGGCGGCTGGCCTGCCTCGGCGACCGTACCCATGCCGCCGCTGACCGCCACTTCGCTCCCGGCTGCCGCGAGGCCCACCTGGCCTTCCAGCGTTTCCTGCCGCGTGATGCCTTCGGCTGCGCCTACCCGAAAGCGCGTTCCGCGCACGGCAGCCACAGCGGAGGGGGTCGTGACCTGCAACCGGTTGCCGCCACGATGTTGCGGATTGGCAGTGATGTCTGCGCGCCCTTCCTGCAGGCGCAGCCGGGTATCGACCATGCCGCCGCCCGCATAAACGCTCACGGTATCCAGCTGGAGCGTCGAAGCAGGCTGCAATACCAGCACCGAGCCGTCGGCAAAACGCAGACTGGCGCTGCTGTTGATCGCCGCGCTCAGGCGGGATCCCGCCGGGAGCTTGTCGCCCACCTGCAGCGCCCGCGTGACGCCCGCTTGCGTCGTCAGATTGACGCTCCCTGCCACCGCTGTCACGTTTGCCGGCGCTGGCATCTGGCGCAACATCGATAGCGGCACGCGCAAGGCTTCACCTGGGTGCAGACGCAGAGTTTGAGTGATGTGATTGAGTTTTTGTAAACGCGGCCATTCATCCGGGCGCGTCAGATATTGCCGCGACAATCCGATCAGCGTATCGCCGGGACGAACGGTATAACGCCATTCCGGCTCGGCTCCATTGTATTGATTGACTTTCCCGCCTGGTGGCGCCGGGCTCACCGCGCTCATGGCCGCCACTGAAACGATCAGGAATAACGCAGGAACGAATCGGACGGCGTGATTCATGCAGATTCCGCGCGCTCCAGCCGGTAACCTTGTCGATACACGGATGACAAGCGCCAGCCCTGCTCTGGAACCAAGCCTAATTTACCGCGCAAATGGCTGACGTGTACGTCCACCGTGCGGGTATCGATATCCGGGCTTGAACCCCACACCACTTGAATCAGGTGGCCGCGCGGCAACAACATGCCAACCCGGCCAAAAAAATACAGCGCCAGTTCGGTTTCCTTTTCGGTCAGCCTGACCGCTGCACCATTCAACTCAAAACGACGTTGACCGAAGTCCACTTTGACCGTACCAAAATCCTGTACCGGCTCGGGCCGAAGCTGCGCGGAGCAGCGTCGCGCCACCGCATGGATGCGTGCAATCAACACGCTGCGGCTGGGGGGTTTGACGATGAAATCATCGGCACCCGCCTGAATCACCTGCACCACGTCTTCCTCGGCATCGCGCCCGGTCATGAACACCACCGGCGGCATCGTGCCCTTGAGTTTGAGATTGGCCATCACGTCCGGCCCCGTCATGTCCGGCAGCATCCAGTCGAACAGACACAGATCAAAGCGTTCGTCAGTCAGCGCCCGGATACATTCGCGACCGGTACGAAACCAGGTCACGTCATGGCCTGCCTGTTCCAGCCAGTCAATAATAATTGCCGCGAATGGCGCGTCATCCTCCAGAAATGCAATTTTCATAGTCATTACCGTAGTTAATTTGATGTCAGTCATGCCTGCATGTTCAGCATCGCATCGCGCGATGTGCCTCCAAGATAGGGCGGGTAGGGATTATTCGACATTGCTGCCGACAAACCGGATGATTCATCAAATTTTACAGTCAAGACATATTGGCAAATCGCACGCTGCACGCTTGTAAGCCAAACCAAAAATCTGCGACCAAGCAGGATAAACCCTAGTCCATAAAACCGCCATCATGACATTCACCGAAAAAACGACTACCGCAAGACGTGCCCCGCCTGCCATTCTGTTGCTTGCCCTGTGTGTGCAGTCGGCGACCGCAGCAACCGAATGCAATATCAGCAGCGGCACCACACGCGCAGCTCTGTTTGAACTGTACACCTCCGAGGGATGCAGTTCCTGCCCGCCCGCAGACCAGTGGCTATCCAGCCTGCCCGGCAAAAATATCGGCACCCGCGACGTCGTCCCACTCGCGTTTCATGTCGATTACTGGGATAAGCTGGGCTGGATCGATCCCTTTGCCCAGGCCGCGTTTTCGCAGCGCCAGCGCGAACGCAATGGCCGCCCCGGCTGGGTCTACACCCCTCAGTTCATGTTGAATGGCAATGCCTATCGTGCCGGGAGCAACGGCCTGCCCCGTGCGGCCTCGCCTGCACAGGCATCACTTGAGTTGAATTTGAACCGCGCTGACCCGCGTCGATGGCTTACCCGGATTGATGCCCGGATTGCCCAGCCCGGCGAGCACCACCAAGTCTATGTTGCTTTATACGAAAACAATCTTGTATCGCATATCAGTGCAGGCGAAAACGCCCAGCGCACCCTGCATCATGATTTTGTAGTGCGTCAATTGCTCGGACCGTTTTCGATTCCTTCAGGCGGGCAATTCCAGAAAAACCTGGTCTTCAATCTCAAGCCCGGCTGGAAGCCGCAGGATTCCGGCCTGGCGGCCTTCGTGCAGAACAAGGACGGCGAAGCGATTCAGGCGCTGACGCTGCCAGCCTGCTTGTAACAAAGCCGGTGTTGCTATTTGACGCGTATCGCCTGCCCGCCCTGGCCGCCGATCTCGCGGATCAGGTTTTGCACCGCATCCTGGATCATGTCCAGATTTTCTTCGAATCCCTGCGTGCCGCCGTAATAAGGATCTGGCACATCGAGGTTAGGGTACTTGCGACTGAATGACAGCAGGCGCCGAATTTTGTGTTGATGCTGCACCGGCGCGCGGCTGATCAGATTCTTGTGATTCGAACCATCCATCACCAGGATGTAATCGTATTCGGCAAAATCCCTGTCAGTCACCTGTCGCCCACGCAGGCCGCTGATATCCACGCCACGATTGCGGCTTGCCTGCTGGGCACGCGCGTCTGGTGCCGAACCCTCATGAAAATCGTGCGTACCCGCCGAATCAATATGCACCTGCTTGTCCAGCCCGGCAGCCTTGATGGCATGACGAAACATACCCTCCGCCATCGGCGAGCGGCAAATATTCCCCATGCAGACAAATAAAACTTTAGTCATGTTCCATCACGCCCCTTATTGATCCGGAATGCACAATATTTGTCACGCAGCAGTCGCAAAAAATACTCCATCTCATAACATCCCTGATCGTTCCGGATCAATAACAATTAAATCCCGGCAGTTATTCATGATTGATTCAAGCTCTTGAATCAATCATGAATAACACCTGCTTGAGTTCCCTTAACTGGTCACGAAGTTCCGCCGCTTTTTCGAATTCCAGGTTTTTAGCTGCATCCAGCATGTCTTTTTCCAGCCGCTTGACCTGTTTGGTCAATGATTTTTCATCCATGATTTTGTACGCAGCCACGGTTTGCGCGGCCTTGAGCTCCTGCCGCGCAGTATCGGTGTTGTACACGCCGTCGATCATGTCCTTGATGCGCTTTTGCACACCGCGCGGGGTGATGCCGTTGGCGGCGTTGAACGCGAGCTGCTTGTTGCGCCGCCGTTCGGTTTCGTCGATGGCACGGCGCATCGACTCGGTGATTTTATCCGCATACAGAATCGCCCGGCCATTCAAGTGACGCGCGGCGCGGCCGATGGTCTGGATCAGCGAACGCTCGCTGCGCAAGAAGCCTTCCTTGTCCGCATCCAGAATCGCCACCAGCGATACCTCGGGAATATCCAGCCCTTCGCGCAGCAAGTTGATGCCGACCAGCACATCGAATACGCCAAGACGCAGATCGCGCAAAATTTCGACACGCTCAACGGTGTCAATATCCGAATGCAGGTAGCGTACCTTGATGCCGTGTTCGGCCAGATAATCGGTCAGATCTTCGGACATGCGTTTGGTCAGCGTGGTGACCAGCACGCGCTCACCCAGCGCAATGCGTTTGCGCGCCTCCGACATCAGGTCATCGACCTGCGTCGTCACCGGGCGCACTTCGATCATCGGATCGACCAGTCCGGTCGGGCGCACCAATTGCTCGACCACTTGCCCCGCGTGTTCGGCTTCGTATTTGGCGGGCGTGGCTGATACAAACACGGTCTGCGGCATCAGGCGCTCGAACTCTTCGAACTTGAGCGGACGGTTATCCAGCGCAGACGGCAGCCGAAATCCGTAATCGACCAGGTTTTCCTTGCGCGAGCGGTCGCCCTTGTACATGCCGCCGACCTGGGTCACGGTGACGTGCGACTCGTCGATAATCATCAGCGCGTCGCGCGCCAGATAGTCGATCAGCGTCGGCGGTGGGTCGCCTGCGTTGCGCCCGGACAGATAACGCGAGTAATTTTCAATGCCCTTGCAGAAACCCAGCTCGACCATCATTTCCAGATCGAAGCGCGTGCGCTGTTCCAGGCGCTGCGCTTCGACCAGTTTGCCGTTGGCGTAATACCATTCCAGCCGCTCGCGCAGCTCGACCTTGATCAGTTCGACTGCGCGCAGGGTCGTCTCGCGCGGCGTGACGTAATGGCTGGACGGGAACACGGTAAAACGCGACACCCTGGAGAGAATCTGCCCGGTCAGCGGATCGAATAGATGCAGCGCCTCGACCACATCATCGAACAGCTCGATGCGAATCGCCGTCTCGGCATGCTCCGCCGGAAAGATGTCGATCACGTCGCCACGCACGCGAAACACGCCGCGCTTGAATTCGATGTCGTTGCGGTCGTACTGCATCTGCGTCAGCCGCGTAATCACCTCGCGTTGCGTCGTCTTCTCATTCTCGCGCAGCAGCAGAATCATGCTGTGATAATCCGACGGATCGCCGATACCGTAAATCGCCGACACGGTGCAGACGATGATGGTGTCGCGCCGCTCCAGCAAGGACTTGGTCGCCGACAGCCGCATCTGCTCGATATGCTCGTTGATGCTCGAATCTTTTTCGATGAACATGTCGCGCGACGGGACGTAGGCCTCCGGCTGGTAATAGTCGTAGTACGAGACGAAATACTCGACCGCGTTTTCCGGAAAAAACTCGCGCATCTCCGAATACAGCTGCGCCGCCAGCGTTTTATTCGGCGCCATGATGAGTGCAGGCCGCCCCAGCTGGGCGATGACGTTGGCCATGGTGAAGGTCTTGCCCGAGCCGGTTACGCCGAGCAAAGTCTGGTATGCCAGCCCGTCTTCGATGCCTTCGATCAGCCTGGCAATCGCCTGCGGCTGGTCGCCAGCAGGCTCAAACGGCTGGAACAGACGGAACGGACTATTGGGGAAGGTGAGGAACACAGGTAAAATCGCGCAGCAAAATTAGCTGATAGTAGCACCCGAGCTGCGGGTGCGTGTAAGGACAACTGTGAATCTCTCGACCCGCGTACAAGCCATCAAACCCTCCCCGACACTTGCCGTCACCGCCCGCGCTGCTGCACTCAAAGCAACCGGCCGCGACATCATCGGCCTCGGCGCGGGTGAACCCGATTTCGACACCCCGCAGCACATCAAGGACGCGGCCATCGCCGCGATCAACGCGGGCTTCACCAAATACACTGCGGTGGACGGCACCCCCAGCCTCAAACAGGCCATCATCGCCAAATTCAAGCGCGACAACGGCCTGACCTACACGCCGAAACAAATCCTGGTGTCGTGCGGCGGCAAGCAAAGCTTTTTCAATCTGGTTCAAGCAGTGATTAACGCGGGCGACGAAGTCATCATCCCTGCGCCCTACTGGGTATCGTATCCCGACATTGTGATTCTGGCCGACGGCAAACCGGTCATCATCGAAGCGGGGATCGATCAGGGCTTCAAGATCACCCCGGCGCAACTGCAAGTGGCAATCACGACCAAGACCAAACTGGTCGTCATCAACAGCCCGTCCAACCCGACCGGCGCGGTGTATACCGGCGCCGAACTGGCCGCGCTGGGCGAAGTGTTGCGCCAGCATCCGCAGGTGCTGATCGCCAGCGACGACATGTACGAACACATCCGTCTGGACGATGTGCCTTTCGTCAACATCCTCAACGTCTGCCCGGATTTGTACGACCGCACACTGGTACTGAACGGCGTATCCAAAGCCTACTCGATGACCGGCTGGCGCATCGGCTACGCTGCCGGGCCGGAAGCGATCATGCGCGCGATGACCAACGTGCAGTCGCAATCCACCTCCAACCCGACCTCGATCTCGCAAGTCGCTGCCGAAGCCGCGCTCAACGGCGATCAGGCCTGCATCATCCCCATGCTCGATGCGTTCAAACAGCGCCACCGTTTTATCGTCGATGGCCTGAACAAAATTCCGGGATTCAAATGCGTGGACAGCGGCGGTGCGTTCTATGCGTTCCCCGATGTCCGTCCCGCCATCATGAATTTGCTGGCGCGCGACATCATCGACGCGCCAACCGACATCGCCTTTTCCGAATATCTGCTGGAGTCTGCCGACGTTGCCGTCGTCCCCGGCTCGGCATTTGGCGCTGAAGGCTATATCCGCCTGTCGTTCGCCACCTCACAGGCCAACCTGGAAAAAGCCCTGGCACGGATTGTGGCAGCATTGGCCTGACTGAGCGCGAAGCGACGTAAGTAAAACTACTTACGTCCCGCTGACCGAATTAAGCCGGCAACATCGCCAGCAGGCCATTCAAGCGCCGCACAAAACTCGCCGGATCTTCAAGCTGGCCACCCTCGGCCAATAGCGCTTGCTCGAACAGCAAATTAGCCCAATTGGCAAAGCGCGCCTCATCCGATTCGAGATTAAGCCGTGTCACCAGCACATGCTGCGGGTTGATTTCCAGCGTCGGCTTGACGGTCGGCGCGGACTGTCCAGCGGCTTTCAACAGACGTTCCAGATTCGCACTCATATCGCCTTCGCCGGTGACGAGGCACGCTGGCGAATCGGTCAGGCGATGCGTGACGCGCACGCCCTTGACGCGTTCACCGAGCGTTGCCTGAATTTTGTCGGTCAGCGGTTTGAACGCATCTTCTGCCTCCTGCTGCGCGGCCTTTTCAGTTTCGTCTTCGAGTGCGCCAAGATCGAGTCCACCCTTGGCGACCGAGCGCAGCGGCTTGCCGTCAAACTCGCTGAGATTGCTCGTCAGCCATTCATCTACGCGATCCGACAGCAGCAGCACTTCGATGCCCTTCTTGCGGAAGACTTCCAGATGCGGGCTGTGTTTTGCCGCAGCAAAACTGTCGGCGGAAATAAAATAAATCGCGCTCTGGCCGTCTTTCATCCGGCTCACATAATCCTTCAGCGCAACAATCTGCGCGGCGCTATCGGCCTGGGTAGAAGCAAAGCGCAGCAAGCCCGCGATGCGATCCTTGTTGGCAAAGTCCTCGCCCGGCCCTTCTTTCAACACACGGCCAAACGCCTGCCAGAATCCCGCATACTTTTCCGGCTCGTTTTCGGCCAGACCTTCCAGCAGACCCAACACTTTTTTCACTGAACCGGCGCGGATGCTGTCGATGTCGCGGCTGTGCTGGAGGATTTCGCGCGACACATTCAGCGGCAGATCGGACGAATCAATCACCCCGCGCACAAAGCGCAGATATTGCGGCATCAGTTGCTCTGCGTCGTCCATGATAAACACGCGCCGCACGTACAGCTTGATGCCATGGCGATGCTCGCGGTCGTACAAATCAAACGGCGCGTGCGACGGCACATACAGCAAGGACAGGTATTCCTGCTTGCCCTCGACCCGATTGTGCGACCACGCCAGCGGCGCTTCGGCATCGTGCGCGACATGGGTATAGAACGCCTGGTATTCCTCGTCGCTGATGTCCTTCTTGGGGCGCGTCCACAAGGCCGACGCACGATTAACCGTGTCATCCTCGTCCGTTGGCACTTCGACACCGTCTTTCCATTCCGATTTTTTCATCAGGATCGGCAGCGTGATGTGGTCGGAATAGGTACGGATGACCGACTTGATTTTCCAGTCGGATAAAAACTCGTCCTCGCCCTCGCGCAGGTGCAGCACAATCTCGGTACCGCGCGCCGAACGGTTCACCGTTTCCAGCGTGTACTCGCCTGCCCCTTCGGACTCCCAGCGCACGCCATGCTCGGTCGTCAACCCGGCGCGCCGCGTGGTCAGCGTCACCCGCTCGGCCACGATGAAAGCGGAATAAAACCCCACCCCAAACTGGCCAATCAGCGCCGCATCTTTTTTCTGGTCGCCAGACAACTGCGAAAAAAATTCACGCGTACCCGATTTGGCAATCGTACCGATATGCTCGATCACCTCCTGCCGGTTCATGCCAATGCCATTGTCGCTGATCGTCAGCGTGCGCGCCTCGCGGTCAAACGCCACGCGGATTTTCAGCTCACTGTCATTCTCGAACAGCGCCGGGTCGGACAGGGCCTCAAACCGCAGCTTGTCCGCCGCATCCGACGCATTGGAAATCAGCTCGCGCAGAAAAATATCCTTGTTGGAATACAAAGAATGAATCATCAGCTGCATCAGCTGCTTGACCTCGGCCTGAAAGCCCAGGGTTTCTTTATTGGCGGTGGTGGACACGGCTAGCTCTCCGGTAATTGAATGGGTGTGATTAGATAAGGGCGAAGCGGCGGGTTTCAAGTCATTCCATTTCTAAATCAATAAGGTCGCGAAGGCGAGCCGCAGACAGTGCAAGTAGCACGGCAAGGCGAAGCCGACAAAGAGATTATTGATTTAGAAATGGAATAACACCGAGTGCAAAACGGCTATGCCCTGAACTTCAGCAGGGTTTGCATGCCTTTCATTACCTTAGCCTCGTCTGCCTTGGACAGTTTCCCCAACTCGCCGCGTACCAGGCGGTTATCCAGCGTAAAGAGTTTGAAGCGTAACTTGGAGGGCGCAGGCAAACCGGCGGCGGTCAAATCCTGCAATGGACAATCGAGCGGCCAGGCGGGAGTATCCAGTGAAGTAATCATTGCCATCACTGTATGCCCGGCGGGCGTGTTGAACGTGGCCGCATCCGACAACACCAGTGCCGGGCGGTTTTTGGTCGCGTCACGATCAGTAAAAGGAAACGGCACCCGCACCACGCTAAAACGCTCAAAGCCCACGATAAGCTTCCTCGTCCGCCGCGCCTGCCCACTCGGATAGCGTTCCTTCAAGTGCCCGTAAATACTCGATGTCCAACGCCTGCACCCGCCGCACGCGCGCAGTGCCATCATCAGAAATTTCCCAGGCGATCAAATCGCCGGGAGCGACTTTCAGCGCGACCCGAATATCCTGCGGGATAGTGGTTTGGCCTTTGGCGGTGATTTTCGCAACGGCAAGCACGGTATTCCTTCCAGTAAGGATTGCATTACATCCTTACCATAACCGAGCAATTTGCGTTTGTAAATGGAAACCAGCAAAAGCGGGGGCGGCATGAAAAATAAGCGACGCGACGCCTTTGGTGCATACCGCCAGAATGCAGACCCAGGTTTTGTCACCGTACATTGCTGAGTCGTTCGGCCACGAGCGGTTGTCATTGGATTAAGCCGCGCAAATTGCCCGCTTGACATTTAACGCGACGCGTTATATTTTGACCGTATGATCCAGTCGTTTAAAAGTGCCGACACGCAAACCTTGTTCGCAGGAAAATCACCGCCACGCTTTGTGAACATCAGAACAGTAGCGGAACGAAAATTACAGATGCTGCATCGTGCCGTGGGTGTCGAGGACTTACGCATCCCCCCGCAAAACAGACTGGAAAAACTAAAAGGCAACCGCAAGGGAACCTGGAGCATTCGCATCAACGATCAATGGCGCGTTTGTTTCCGTTTTGAAGACGGCCATGCCTTTGATGTCGAAATTGTCGATTACCACTGAATGGAGGTCACGATGACTATCACCAATGGAATGCGTCCGATTCACCCGGGTGAAATCCTGCGCGAAGAATTCATTATTCCGTTAGGGCTTTCCGCCAACGCCCTCGCCCTCGCCTTGCGCGTGCCCGCGCCGCGTATCAACGACATCGCGCGCGAACGCCGCGCGATCAGCGCCGACACTGCCCTGCGACTAGCACGTTACTTCGGCACCAGCGCGGAGTTTTGGCTGGGGCTGCAATCAGATTACGACATGAAAATCGTCCTTGCCGAGCATGGCTCACGCATCAATCAGGACATCACACCAATGGAGCAAGCGGCATGATTGGAAGAAAATGTGCTGATGCAAACCCCGAACGTTCGCAGCAACAGTAGCAAATCTAGCGGGTTAAAGTCCCGTCCGGGGAATTGTCCGGGCGTCTCGGTAGCATGAGGAAGCGGCGTAGCGGTAACGCAGAGTCCAATGCTCGCTGACCTCTGTATCTTTAAACCATTACCCAAATGCATCGGCCTATAAAGCTCAAGGCCGTAAGCGGAAGACGACCACGAGTGAATCGTGGTGTCCGTTTTTGCACCGATCAACGGACGGTCGCGCTCCTCAAGCTGAACTTCCGCTCCGAAACCTGACGGTTTCCATCCTCATGAGTGCGGTATAAAAATTTTTTGCCCACACTTGAACAATGAACCCAACTCATTTTTTTGCCGCCTTCGCCACCGCCTTCGGCACACGCTCCAACAGCCTTGGATCAAACGGTTTGGGCAGGATGTAATCCACGCCGAAGGCGAGTTTTTTCAGTTTGTAGGCTTTGAGCACGGAGGCGGGCACGGGCTCGCGCGCGAGTTCGGCCAGGGCGTGGACGGCGGCGATGAGCATGGGCTGGGTGATCTGTTTGGCGCGCGCGTCGAGTGTGCCCCGGAAGATAAACGGGAAGCCGAGGACGTTGTTGACCTGGTTCGGGTAATCGGATCGACCGGTGGCCATGATGAGGTCGCTGCGCGCGGCGCGGGCTTTTTCCGGCAGGATTTCGGGGGTGGGGTTCGCCAGCGCGAAGACGACCGGTTTGGCGGCCATGCTTTTGACCATGGCGGGGCTGACCAGATTGCCGCCCGATACGCCGACGAAAACATCCGCGCCACGCATCGCATCTGCGAGGGTGCGCAGCGCGGTGGTTTTGGCGAAGGGCTTTTTGTATTTGTTGAGGTCGGTGCGGCCTTTGTGGATCACGCCTTTTGAATCGACGAAGGTGATGTTGGCTTTTTTCGCGCCCATGGCAATGAGCAAATTCATCGAGGCGATGCCCGCTGCGCCTGCGCCCAAGCAGGTGATTTTTGCATCGGCCAGTTGTTTGCCCTGCACATGCAGCGCATTGATTAAGCCCGCGCAGATGATGACGGCGGTGCCGTGCTGGTCGTCGTGAAACACCGGAATGTCGAGCGACTTGCGCAGCGCCGCTTCGATCTCAAAGCAATGCGGCGCGGCGATGTCTTCCAGATTGATGCCGCCAAAAGTGGGGGCGACAGCTTCGACCACGCGGATGAATTCCTTGACCGATTTGGCCGCAACCTCCAAGTCGAATACGTCGATCCCGGCGAACTGTTTGAACAGCACGGCTTTGCCTTCCATCACCGGTTTGGATGCGAGCGGGCCAAGATTGCCCAGACCCAGAATCGCGGTGCCGTCGGTAATCACGGCGACGAGGTTGCCTTTGTTGGTGTAGTCGTAGGCGGTCTTGGGATTTTTGGCGATTTCCAGCACGGGCTGGGCGACGCCGGGCGTATACGCCAGCGCCAGATCCTGTTGCGTGGCGCAGGGTTTGGAGGATTCAACCGAGAGCTTGCCAGGGCGCGGCAGGCGGTGGTAATCGAGGGCTTTTTTCTTCAGATCGGACATGATTGATGGGCAAAATATAAGTGACGGACTGCGATAGAATAACGGTTCCCAGCCATTTTCCCCAAGCGCACATCATGACCGACGCATTCAATACGCTCGACAGCTTTACTACTGGCACGGGCACCGCCCGTTTTTTTTCGCTGAATAAACTCGCGGCGGCAACCGGTGCGCCGATTGCGCGTTTGCCCGTCTCGATTCGTATCGTGCTGGAATCAGTGCTGCGCAACTGCGACGGCAAACTGACAACCGAGGCGCACGTCAAACAGCTTGCCAACTGGCAGCCCACCGGCACGCGCGTGGATGAAATTCCGTTTGTGGTGTCGCGGGTGATCTTGCAGGACTTTACCGGCGTGCCGCTGCTGGCCGACCTCGCCGCAATGCGCGATGCCGCCGTGCGTGCGGGTCGCGATCCAAAAATCATCGAGCCGCTGGTGCCGGTGGATATGGTGGTCGATCACTCGGTGCAGGTCGATGTGGCGAACACCCCCGACGCGCTGACGCGCAATATGGAAATCGAATTTGCGCGCAACCGCGAGCGCTACCAGTTTCTGAAATGGGGCATGCAGGCGTTTGACACCTTCAAGGTCGTGCCGCCCGGCGTGGGCATCGTGCACCAGGTCAATCTGGAATTTCTGGCGCGTGGCGTGATGGAAAAGGACGGCGTGGTTTACCCCGACACGCTGGTCGGCACCGACTCGCACACCACCATGATTAACGGCGTGGGCGTGGTCGGCTGGGGCGTGGGCGGCATTGAAGCCGAAGCCGCGATGCTCGGCCAGCCGGTGTATTTTCTGACGCCGGATGTGGTCGGCGTACACCTCAAAGGCAGCATCACCGAGGGCGTGACTGCGACCGACGTAGTGCTGACCGTGACCGAAATCCTGCGCAGCGCAAAAGTCGTCGGCAAGTTTGTCGAGTTCTTTGGCGAAGGCGCGGCCGCCCTACCCGTCACCGACCGCGCGACGATTGCCAACATGGCGCCCGAGTACGGCGCGACCATGGGCTTCTTCGCTGTAGACGAAGCGACCTGCCAGTATTTTCTCGCCACCGGTCGCAGCGAAGCGCACGTCGCCACCATTCGCAATTACTACCATGCGCAAGGCTTGTTTGGCATTCCCCAAGCCGGTCAGTGCGATTACTCCAGCGTGATCGAACTCGATCTGGGCAGCGTGGTGCCGTCCATCGCCGGGCCGAAGCGCCCACAGGATCGCATCGAGCTAAACCATGCAGCGGCCAAGTTCAAATCGCTGTTTGCGGCATCGCTGGCGGACGGCGGCTTTGCCAAACCCGCAGCACTGCTCACGCAAAAAACCGCTGCGGTCGGCAACGGCGATGTGGTGATTGCGGCGATCACCTCATGTACCAACACCTCGAATCCCGGCGTGATGTTGGCCGCAGGCATTCTGGCGAAAAAGGCCGTGGCACGCGGTTTGAAAGCGCAGCCCTGGGTCAAGACTTCGCTCGCGCCCGGCTCGCGCGTGGTGACGGAATATCTCAACAAAACCGGCCTACAAGACTCGCTCGATGCCGTTGGTTTCAAACTCGTGGGCTACGGCTGCACAACGTGTATCGGCAACTCCGGGCCGCTCGCGCCCGAGATCGAAACCGCCATTGCCGATCAGGATTTGATCGTCGCTTCGGTCTTGTCCGGCAACCGCAATTTCGAGGCGCGGGTGCATGCTGCGGTCAAAGCCAATTTCCTGATGTCGCCGCCGCTGGTCGTCGCCTACGCGATTGCTGGTCGAATGGATATCGACCTCACTACCGAACCGCTGAGCACAGGTTCCGACGGCCAGCCGGTGTATCTCAAAGAACTGTGGCCGAGCCTGGATGAAGTCAACGCCGCCCTGCCCGCCGCGATGGACCCGGCCAGCTACCGCGCGCTGTATCAGGATTTGAATAACGTCTCGCCGCTGTGGGGACAAGTCCAGGCAACCAGCGGCGCGACCTATCAATGGGATGCCGCGTCTACTTACATCCAGCCGCCGCCTTTCTTCCAGATGGCCGCGTCGAAAAAAGGCAATATCAGCGGCGCGCGCGCGCTGGCCGTGTTCGGCGATTCTGTGACCACCGACCACATCAGCCCCGCCGGTTCGATCAAGGCCAGCACCCCTGCTGGCAGTTATCTGATCGAGCATGGCGTGAAGCAGGCCGACTTCAACAGCTATGGCGCACGGCGCGGCAACCACGAAATCATGATGCGCGGCACCTTCGCCAACGTGCGGATCAAAAACCAGATGATTCCGGGCAGCGAAGGCGGCATCACGCGCCATGTGCCGGACAACACGCAGATGGCGATTTACGACGCCGCCATGCAATACGAAAAAGAAGGCACACCCCTAGTGGTGTTTGCCGGTGAAGAATACGGCACCGGCTCCAGCCGCGACTGGGCGGCCAAAGGCACGCGCCTGCAAGGCATCCGCGCGGTCGTCGCCAAAAGCTTCGAGCGCATCCACCGCGCCAACCTGGCGGGTATGGGCGTGCTGCCTTGCCAGTTCAAGGCGGGCGTAGATGCAGCCAGTCTGGGTATTACCGGCGATGAAACGTTTGACCTGAAGGGTATCGAAAGCGGCGTGACCCCGCAGCAGGATGTCACGCTCGTGATCCATCGCGCCGACGGCAGCTCGCAGGACGTGCCACTGACCCTGCGCATCGACACGCCAATCGAAGTCGATTACTACAACCAGGGTGGGATCTTGCCGTTTGTGCTGGGGCAGTTGGTGGGGTGATTTACCCATGCGGCGGATATGTCTCTGGCGCATCCAGCGCCAAAGACGGTATCCCTTGCGGATAACGCTGCGCTCATCCGCCCTTCTTGTTAAGGAAACATCATGGCTTATGACGAAGGTGTCGCCGAACGTTTGCGCGAAGCTTTCTCCATCCGCAAGGATGTCATCGAAAAGAAAATGTTCGGCGGCATTGCCTTCATGGTGTCGGGCCATATGTGCTGCGGGGTGGTGAACGACACGCTGATGGCGCGGGTTGGAGCAGATCACTATGAAGCCGCACTGAAGAAACCGCACGCAAGCAAGATGGACTTTACCGGCAGGCCGATGAAGGGGTTTGTCTATGTTGCACCGACGGGTTTTGAATCGGATGATGACCTGGCTGACTGGGTGAAGCGCTGCCTGGATTTTGTAACGACGCTGCCAGCCGCTGCCGGGCAGCACACTCGCCGCTAATGCGACACACTTGCTTCAGTCTGTTGTTCACGGCCATGATGGCTGCCATGCCCGCATTCGCTGCTGAACCCTCCGTGCCTGAACCCCTCACACTTAAACCCGCCGCACTCGAACCGTACGCTGCCCCCGTCTGGCTGCCCGGTGGCGATCTGCAAACTATTTACACCAGCCTGTTCATCAAGCCGCCGCCGGTGAATTACCGGCGCGAACGCTGGGAGCTGCCGGACGGGGATTTTCTCGATCTGGACTGGGTTGGCGGGGATGGCGTTGACAGCAGAAAAACCGCTCCCGTGGTCGTACTGTTTCACGGGCTGGAAGGCAGTTCGTCCAGTTTTTACGCGCGCGATCTGATGCACGCCGTAGAAGCTCGCGGCTGGAACGGCGTGGTTGCACATTTTCGCGGTTGTTCGGGTGAGGATAACCGCCTCCCGCGCGCGTACTTCGCAGGCGACAGCGAAGAAATCGCGCGCATCCTGCGCCATGTCAAAGCCCGGTTTCCGAATCAGCCACTGTATGCCGTCGGCGTATCGCTCGGCGGCAATGCCTTGCTGAAGTGGCTGGGTGAACAAGGCGAGGCAGCGCGCGAACTGGTCGCGCGCGCGGCGGGTGTTTCCGCGCCGCTGGATATGACCGCAGCTGGCAACGCCCTCGACAGCGGTTTCAACCGTTATGTTTACACGGCGCGTTTTCTGACCACACTGCGCGCCAAGGCCTTGCGCAAAGCCGACCGCTTCCCCGGTCTGCTGGATGAAGAAAGCATTCGCAACGCGACGACTTTCCGCGAATACGACACGCTGGTCACCGCCCGCCTGCACGGATTTATCGATGCGGAAGATTACTGGCTCAAGGTGTCCTCCAAACCTGGGCTCAAATCCATTCGCGTGCCGACACTGGTGCTGAATGCAAAAAACGATCCGTTCATGCCCGCCTCCGCGCTGCCGACGACGCGGGAGGTATCCGATGCAGTGACGCTAGAGCAACCTGAAACCGGTGGCCATGTTGCCTTTCCGGGCGCACCGTTTCCAGGCAGTATCGACTGGCTGCCGCAGCGGTTATTGCAATACTTTGAAGAGGCGTTAAACGAGCCCCTAAAAAACCAGAAATGAATAATCTCCCACCCCTGTTTGCCTCATCCAGCCAGATGGAACAGCAGTTTTCGGATGGCCTGGCTGTCATGCTGGAACAGCATCAGAGTTTGGGCGTGTACATTCTGGTGTTGGCCAACGCGGCCTACGACACAGCGCTATGGACACAGTTGTCCGCGCCATTAGCGGCCCGTCACAGCGCGCTCTCCGCCGCGATGACCCACACGCTGCGGCACAATCTGAACCTGCATGAGCCAGACGACGATGTGATGGTTTTTCTTAAATTGCAGATGATCGGCTTTGAGCACCTGCAAACCGGGCAATCCCGCAACGCCGGGCCCTGGCAGTTATCGTTCAACCCCATTCGCGCCCTGCGTCCGCCGCGCATCAGCGGCCAAAAGTTTGACCGCCTGTCGCGCCCGTTTGACCCAACAGGATTCCATTTCAACAAAGCCTTTTTAGCCAAAGAAAACCTCTGGCAAGGCACGCTGAACAACAAGCCCGTCCGCCTGCTCTACAACAAATTCCCCTTCGCCCGTCTGCATGGCCTGCTGCTGCCAGAACCCGAACGCCAGCTTGCACAAATGCTCACCCCTGAACTGCACGACTGGGCCTGGGATGTCTGCGTACGGACGCCAATAGCGGGGTTTAATCTGGCCTACAACAGCACGGGCGCGGGAGCCTCAGTTAACCACCTGCACTTCCAGAGTTTTGTGCAGCCCGCGCGGCTGCCCGTGCAAGACCCGCTGTTTGCGCACAACGGCGGAAACCTGGCTTATCCCTTACCCTGCTGGCGTTTCGATAACCCACACCAAGCCTGGGCGCGGCTAGACCAACTGCACCAGCAAAACCAGCCTTACAACCTGCTCTACAGCAAACACGCACTCCACCTTGTCCCGCGTGCGCCACAAGGCGATAAGCGGCTGTCTGCCCGCAGCAACGGCTACGGCTGGAGCGAAATGGCTGGCGCAATCAACCTGTTTGGCCGCGAAGAATTTGAAAGCATGGACACAGCAGAAATCGAGACCGAACTGGCAAGTTTTGCCGCCTGATTTTGCTACCCCGGATCAAGCGCAAATACGCGCTAACTAAATAGCCGCGCCAGTTCCGCGCCGGGGTCCGCTGCCCGCATAAAGGCCTCGCCCACCAAAAACGCATTGACGCCGTTGCTGCGCATCAACGCCACATCGGCTGGCGCAAGAATGCCTGATTCAGTAATTGGAATACGGTTCTGAATCGCGGGCAATAAATCCAGCGTGGTTTGCAAGCTCACTTCAAAACTGCGCAGATTGCGGTTATTGATGCCCATCAGCGGCGTTTCCAGTTGCAGCGCAGCAGCAAGCTCTTCGGCATTGTGCGACTCCACCAGCACCGCCATGCCTAGCTCGTGCGCCAATGCTTCCAGTTCCTGCATCCGCGCCAAACTGAGTGCCGCCACGATCAGCAGAATGCAGTCTGCCCCCATCGCACGCGCCTCGTACACCTGGTATAGATCGATCATAAAATCCTTGCGCAACACGGGCAGGCTGCACGCGGCACGGGCAGCTTGCAGATATTCTGGCGCGCCCTGAAAGTAATCGCGGTCGGTCAATACTGACAGGCAAGCAGCACCGCCGCGCGCATAACTCGCGGCAATCGCTGCCGGCTTGAAGTCGGCGCGGATCACGCCTTTGGACGGGCTGGCTTTTTTGATTTCGGCAATCACGGCGGGCTGCCTGGCCGCAATTTTGGCGCGGATCGCAGCGGTAAAATCCCGCGCCGGTTCGCTATCCAGCGCCTGTGCCTTGATCTCGGCCAGAGAAGTGTGGATGCGCGCTGCGGCAACCTCGTCCTGCTTGGTCGCCAATATCCGGTTCAGAATATCACTCATGACTGGCTCACCCGGACGTAATCTTCGAGCTTGGCGCGCGCCGCACCCGACGCAATCGCCTGCTTCGCCTGCAACACGCCGTCGGCCAGGCTGGCGGCGCGTCCGGACACGTAAATAGCCGCACCCGCATTCAAGGCGACAATCGCGCTGGCCGCAGGATGGCGGTTTTCCAGTGCCGCCAGCAACATGCCGCGCGCCTCGTCAACGCCATGAACGGTCAATTCACTGGCCGCGACTTGTGGCAAATCAAACAGCCCCGGTTCGAGTTCGTATTCGGACACATGGCCATCTTTGAGTTCCGCAACGTGCGTGGGCGACGCGAGGCTGATTTCGTCCAGCCCCTCCTCCGCATACACCACCAGCACATGGCGGCTGCCCAGGCGCTGCAAAACCTGAGCAAGTTTGCACGTCAGTTCGGCGTTGAACACGCCCAGCACCTGATTCGGCGCCCCCGCCGGATTGGTCAAGGGCCCCAGCATATTGAACAGGGTACGCACACCCAATGCACGCCGCACCGGCGCTGCATGTTTCATCGCCGCATGATGATTGGGCGCGAACATGAAACCCACGCCGGTCTCCCTGACCGCCGCCGCGACCCGATCCGGCGACAAATTGACGTTGACCCCCAGCGCCTCCAGCACGTCGGCACTGCCCGAGGTGGACGAGACCGAACGCCCGCCGTGTTTGGCGACCTGCGCGCCACAGGCCGCCGCAACAAACGCCGCAGCCGTCGAAATGTTAAAAGTATGCGTCCCGTCGCCGCCGGTGCCGCAGGTGTCCACCAGATGCGGCAGCCCCGCCAGCGGCACCTTGGTCGACAGTTCGCGCATGACTTCGGCGGCAGCGGCGATTTCAGCAATGCTCTCGCCCTTCATCCGCAGCGCCACCAGAAACCCGGCGATCTGTTCTGGCGTGTAATCGCCGCCCATCAACGCGCGCATCGCGGTCAGCATCAAGTCATGCGGCAAGTCCTGCCGCTCAAGCAACAGCGTCAAAATATCCTTGTAAACCATTCACTACCCCGTGTGTTCTTGCCCCGAAAATTCCGGGCATCTCTGCCTGAATCAATCAATTTGAATGCGCAACGCCAATCGATGTCAGCGAGTGATTATATATTTACCGGCGCACCAAACCTGTTCTGCTGGGTTGCGGCGGACAGAACCTGAAGGCAGGCTGGCTAAACCTTGATTTTTAGGTATAATTCGCGGTTTTCTTCGTTTACCCAAACAGGTCTAGTCTTATGGTCGTTATTCGTCTTGCTCGCGGTGGTTCAAAAAACCGTCCTTTCTACAACGTCGTGGTTGCCGATTCACGCTGTCGGCGCGATGGTCGCTTTATCGAGCGCGTGGGTTTTTACAACCCTACCGCAGCTGAAGGTTCCGAAGGCTTACGCCTGAATCAGGAACGCATCGGCTACTGGATCGGTACCGGCGCACA
The DNA here is from genome assembly GCA_040080135.1 of Thiobacillaceae bacterium. Taxonomy (GTDB): domain Bacteria; phylum Pseudomonadota; class Gammaproteobacteria; order Burkholderiales; family Thiobacillaceae; genus Thiobacillus. Next base: position 76,006 of record JBEBIZ010000004.1, on the reverse strand, counting down.
GTTGTCTGACACGGTTGCCCGTCTGGTCAAGCAGCAGGCCGCCAAGCCTGCTGCCTAAGGGCTGGGGCGCTGCTTAAGGACTGGGTGGTGATGGGGCGTATCGCCGCCCCATTCGGGATCAAAGGTTGGGTCAAGGTTCAGACTTTCAGCGACGATCCCGGTGCATTGCTGGAGTTTGACTCCTGGCGTATCGGACGCGACGAGCAGCAGCGCGATTACGTCGTAACCGAAAGCCAGGATCACAGCAATACGCTGGTTGCCAAACTTCAAGGTGTGAATGATCGCGATCAGGCATTTGCCTTGCGCGGTCTGGAAGTGTCGGTGCCGCGCGAGGCATTGCAAGCGCCCGCTGAAGGCGAGTTTTACTGGGCCGATTTGATTGGTCTGGTGGCAGTCAACCAGCAAGGGATCGAGCTGGGGCGCGTAGACAGTCTGATGGAAACCGGTGCGCATGACGTGCTGGTGGTGAAGGGAAGCAAGGAACATCTGATCCCCTTCATCGCGGCCTTTGTCGGCACGGTCGATATCGCGGCAGGCAAGATCGAGGTGGACTGGGGCGAGGATTACTGAGGTGAGCGGCATCCGTTTTGATGTCATCAGTCTCTTTCCGGAAATGTTTGACGCCATTCTGGATCACGGCATTACCCGGCGGGCGCTGGATCGCGGTCTGTTTCGGTTTCGCGCATGGAATCCGCGCGATTTCACCGACGATCCGCACCGCACGGTGGACGACCGGCCCTATGGCGGCGGTCCCGGGATGCTGATGCAGGCCGAGCCGCTGGATCGCGCGATCAACGCAATTCGGGCCGAACTGGAAAAAGAAGAATTAACGCCGTGGGTGGTGCATTTTTCCCCTCGCGGACGACCGCTCAATCATCAGCGGGTAATGGAATTGAAAGACGCCACACTGAATCAGAATCAAGCACTGGTTTTGCTGTGTGGGCGGTACGAAGGCATCGACGAGCGCCTGTTGCGCCGTCGGGTAGACGAAGAGATTTCGCTGGGTGATTTTGTGCTGTCCGGCGGCGAACTTCCGGCACTGGCTTTGATGGATGCGATCATCCGGCAACTGCCCGGCGCACTGAACGATGCCGACTCGGCTGTTGAAGAATCGTTTGCTGCGGGTTTGCTGGATTGTCCGCATTACACGCGGCCTGAGGTGTGGCAGGGCGAGGCAGTACCGGACGTGTTGAAAGGCGGTAACCATGCTGCAATTGCCCAATGGCGGTTGCAACAGAGCCTCAAGCTAACCCGGAAGCATCGACCGGATATGCTGAAACAACGCGGGATGTCGCCGCAGGAACAGGATTTACTCGATGCTGGGTAATAGCAGCATCGGGAATAAAGCGCCTTGAAGATGAAATTGATCTGACGGGATTATGTTGAACGGTGTTACGTCTGTCCAAACACAAAACGGACAAACCTATGACACCCGGTGTTAAGGAAAACATCATGAATATCATTGAACAGCTGGAAAAAGAAGAAATCGCCCGCATGGGTAAAACCCTCCCCGACTTTGCACCCGGCGACACCATCGTCGTGCAGGTCAAGGTGAAGGAAGGCACGCGCGAGCGTTTGCAGGCATACGAAGGCGTCGTCATTGCCAAGCGCAATCGCGGACTGAACTCTGCCTTCACCGTGCGCAAGATTTCTGCGGGCGAAGGCGTGGAGCGTACTTTCCAGACCCATTCGCCGCTGGTCGCAGCGATTGAAGTCAAGCGTCGTGGTGATGTCCGCCGCGCCAAGCTGTATTACCTGCGTGAGCGTTCCGGCAAGTCGGCGCGCATCAAGGAAAAACTGCCCGCACGCAAGGCCAAAGGCCCGGCAGCACCCGCTGCCGTTTAAGCCGCTTGATCTGTTGTGCAAAAAACGCCCTCCTCGTGAGGGCGTTTTTAATGGATTTTTAGGGCTAGAATTCCCTCATGCAAACCTACGATGCCGTTCTGAATTTTGCGCCCTGCCATCTCGGCATCCGCTTTACCGGCGACGTGTTGACGCGGCTGGATTTTCTGCCCAGGCATCACCCGCTCACCCTCCATCCCGATCACCGCGCGCAGCACTTGGCACATGAACTCGCGCATTACGCGCGCGATCCCGCGCACGAATTCGATCTGTTGTTTGTCCCCAGCGGCACGCCGTTCCAGCTTCGCGTCTGGCATGCCCTGCTTGCCATCCCTGCAGGCCAGACCACCACGTATGGCGCGCTCGCCAAACAATTGAAAACTGCGCCGCGTGCGTTGGGGCAGGCCTGCGGCGCAAATCCCTTGCCGATCCTTATCCCCTGCCACCGCGTCGTGTCCGCCAGCGGATTGGGCGGCTTTATGCACGCGTCCAGCGGGGCAGCACTCGGCATCAAGACCTGGCTGCTTGCGCATGAACACCGCGCAATGAACACAGCGCAATGAACGTGGCATATGAACACCGCGCTGATTGACCGCTTCTGCGACCATCTGTGGCTGGAAGATGGTTTATCCGACCTGACGCTGGCTGCGTATCGCCGCGATCTGAAAATATTTGGCACCTGGCTTGCCCAGACTTGCAGCCATCCCCTGATCGAAATTGCGCCGGGCGAAATCGAAGCTTATCTGGCCTACCGCTTCGCCCACCAGACTCACGCCCGCAGCGCAGCGCGCTATACCTCGTCGCTCAAGCGTTTTTACCGTTATCTGCTGCGCGAAAACCTGATCGCCCTCGACCCTACCCTCAATCTAGATAGCCCCAAGCTGCCGCGCGCCCTGCCCAAAACGCTGACTGAATCCGAAGTGGAGAGCCTGCTCGATATTCACGATACGCATACCGCTGTCGGGCTGCGTGACAAGGCCATGCTGGAAATCCTGTACGCCACCGGTCTGCGCGTGTCGGAATTGATCAGCCTGAAGCTGATGGCAATCAGCCTCAACGATGGCGTGGTGCGCGTCACCGGCAAAGGCAACAAGGAACGGCTGGTGCCGTTGGGAGAAGAAGCGGTCAACTGGACAGCGCGCTATCTGCACGACGCGCGTCCGGCCTTGATGGCGCGAAATGCCTGCGACGAGGTCTTCGTCACCGCGCGCGGCGGCGGCATGACGCGTCAGGCTTTCTGGTATCTGATCAAGCGCCGCGCGCGCGCCGCCGGACTCATCCGCCCGCTCTCGCCACACACGCTGCGTCACGCCTTCGCCACTCACTTGCTCAATCACGGCGCGGACTTGCGCGTGGTGCAAATGCTGCTCGGCCACGCCGACATCGCCACCACCCAGATTTACACCCACGTCGCGCGCGAACGGTTGAAGCAACTGCACGCCGCACACCATCCGCGCGGATAAACGATGAAATGTACTTACCAGCGCAGTATGCGTTGCCCAAGCAAAGCACCAATCGCGGCAGGAATCAGCATGCCGGCCAGATACCAGGAGGCGATAAACGGCGCTGCCATTTCCGGACAATGCAGGCTGTAGACCAGTGCCCCGATGGCGCCGGACAACAAGCCCGCCGCCGCGCCTGCAAGCCGCAGGCGTGTCGGCCCGAGTCCCTGCATGACCCATAGGGTGGCGATAAATATCGGGATAGACAGCATGGCGATGAGCGGGAAGCACTTAGACCAGGTTGCCCCAAGCAGCAATGTCAATCGCATTGGCGGCGGCGCATCAGTCAGCACGCTGGCCGCCAGAATACACATGACCAGTATCGGAACGACGAGTGCGAACGGCGCCCAATCCAGACGCCTTCCCGGATGGGACAAACGTAAAACCGCCAGCAGGCTCGCTACAGCCAGGCTGGCGACGTAAGCAATCTTGACCCAGAACATCGGCAGCAAAACCGCCTCGGCCAGATCATGCCTTACGCCGAGCAGGCCAAGCATCAACAGTGCCGCTGTCACCACACCTACGCCGATGGCAACCCCATAACGACGCGCAGCAGTATGCCGGTCAACGGCGCTCTCACCGGTTGCCAGCAACGTGACCAGATCACCTGTTTTCATGAATCACCTCGAATCAATGCCGCAAGCGCCCTCAGGCCGCGATGAACCGCAACCTTGACCGCAGACGCTGACATGCCTGTGAGTTGCGCGGTTTCTGCCACCGACAAACCCTCCAGCTTGGTATGAATGATTGGCAGGCGCTGACGGTCGGGAAGCTGATCGAGAAGTTTGGCTAAATCCCTGCGTGCTTCGGCGGCCTCGCTGTCTGCGGAAGCCAAAAAATCCGCTTCCTCATCCAATGGATCGTTGAGTAAATCGTGGCAAGTGCGCCGACGCAGCAGATCGACCAGCTTGTATTTCGCAATGGCATGCACCCAGGCTGTCAGCGGCTGGCCGGTGTCATAGGTCTGGCGCTTGTTGTGTATGGCCAGCAAAGCTTCCTGCACGAGATCCTCCACTTCATCCGGTAAACGGGTCAGACGTTTCCTGAAATAGGCGCGCAAGTGCCCGCTCAGCGCCATGAGAAACGCGTGATAGGCAGGCGCCTCACCGTCGAGCCCGCGTATCAGCAATTGCCTGAGCTGCTCCTCGGTCGCATCCATCCGCGCCTTATCTGTTATTCGTTTCATGACAGCGTAGGGTTACATGCTCAAGACAGACCGATGCAGATTGTGTCGCAGCCTGTAACCCTACACCAAATCGGCATGTATCAGGCTGGCTGGAAATGTCAGGCGGCGGAAATTCTGGCGTAGGAAATAAGTTGTGCCGGGATGTAACCAATACCCCATTCGTTACGAATCTATCAATGCTTGGCTCCACCCTTGAACAACGCAATACATTAAGGCGCTTGCCAGGCGTTCCCTCAACATTCACCAAGGATTTAATCATGACAAAATCAACATCCGCAATCATGCTTGGGCTGGCGCTGGCAAGCAGTGCGGCAAGCGCAGTCAACTTTGATGTCACCATTACCAATATCACACGCGGCATCACCTTCACCCCTTTCCTGGTCACCACCCACAAACCCGCCGTCAGCCTGTTTACCCTGGGCAGCCCGGCAAGCCCGGAACTGTCGGCGCTTGCTGAAGGCGGCGACACCGCACCCTTGAAGGCATTGTTGAAAGGAAATTCCAGGGTGCGTGATGTGCAAACCAGCAGCGGGTTGCTTGGGCCCGGGCAATCGGTCACCGTGCGGGTAAACGGGGAGTGGGATTCAAGATTCAGCCTGGCGGCCATGCTGCTTCCCACCAATGACGGTTTTGTCTCGCTGAACGGCGTCTATGGCCCGTTCCTGGGGCAAACCGTGAACTATGAGGCGCCCGCGTACGACGCAGGCAGCGAGGCCAACGATGAGTTGTGCATGCACATACCGGGACCGATGTGTGGCGGCGAAGGTTTGTCTCCGGCCGAAAGCGGCGAAGGCTTCGTGCATATTCACGCGGGTATCCATGGGATCGGCGATCTGCCTGCCTCCGATCATGACTGGCGCAATCCAGTCGCAACCATCAGCATCAAGCGCGTACCTTGATGGCCTTATAAATCCCGGATAGTGCCGCCTCTGTTTCGGTCTGATTCCGATTGGGGCGGTATGATTGATCTGTCTTTAATGCAGCGCCTTGAACAGGAGTGACGCGCTCGACGCCAGCAACAACCCGCCCACCAGACGCGCCATATGGGCTGCCGTCAAACCCAGATGCATGCGACTCCCCAGGTACAAGCTCCCCAACACAACCGGCAGCGCAACGACATACGCAATCCACACCTGCCGTGACATCAGAAGCCCCGCCGCCATAAAACTGAGGATGCGCGTAATCCCTTCGGTCAGAAACAACGCAGAGAGCGTCGCCCGTAAATCACTCTTGTCGTGAATACGATGCGCAAGATAAATGACATAGGGCGGGCCGCCGGTTCCGAACAGGGCACCAACGGTTCCTCCCGTCAACGCGGCGGGCACAGCCCATAGTTGTGAAACAGGTTTATTGCCCTGAATGTTGAACAGACTTTTTAACGCAAACAATAATACGAATACAGCCAAGGCAATCAGCATCGGCATCTGCGGCATATTCACCAGCAGATGCGTCCCGGCCAGCACACCGATCACACCAAACGGAATCAGCACGAGCACTTCGCGCCAGCGCACCCGCTGTCGGTTGAAACTGCCAATGACGACGGACGCTGTAAAATCGAGCAGCAATATCATTGGCACAACAAACGTCAGTGGCAGAAGCAGCGCCAGCAACGGCACTGCGATCAAACCCGAGCCAAAGCCTGTAATGCCACGAATGAAATACGCTGCGATCAGAATCACCGCCATTGCGGCAAGCTGTTCAGGACTCACAGACGCGTGCCGCGCTCAATGCATATTCCGAGTTCCTTGATGCCTGGCACGATGGCAAACTTGGTCACCGAGACCTTGACCCAAGGTGAGCCAAATTCATGCAGCACAATATTGGCCACATGCTCGGCCACCGATTCCACCAGCGTAATCGGCTGCGGTGCATGGTGCAGATAATCCTTTACCCGCTTGGCCACCGCGCCGTAGTCGATGGTGTCATGCACGTCGTCCGTGGCAGCGGCTTTGCTGTCGGGCAGCCCGATTTCCAGATCGAGCCGCACCGGTTGCGGGACTTTGCGTTCCCACTCGTATATGCCGATAATGAGTTTGAGACGGAAGTCCCGCAGAAATAAAATATCCATAATCCGTCGCACCAGCCAAAACTCGCCATTTTACTGAATGTCTATGCCATCACCGCTCTTAATTGCATTGTTTATTACTATCGCCTATTTGCTGGGGTCGTTGTCGTTTGCGGTCATTGTCAGCCGCCTCATGGGACTGGACGATCCGCGTGACTACGGCTCCGGCAATCCTGGCGCTACCAATGTATTGCGCAGCGGGCGCAAGTCGGCTGCCGTGCTCACCTTGCTGGGCGACGCACTCAAGGGCTGGGCGGCTGTATGGCTGGCCAGCCATTTCGCACCGCCAGCCGGACTGCCCGAAACGATTGCGTACTGGTGCGGATTCGCCGCATTCATCGGCCATCTGTTCCCGGTTTTCTTCGGATTCAAGGGCGGCAAAGGCGTTGCCACCGCCATCGGCGTATTGCTGGGATTCAGTCTCGGCGTCGGGCTGGCGTGTATCGCCACCTGGCTGGCTGTCGCAGGCGTGTTCCGCATTTCGTCATTGGCGGCGCTCAGTGCCGCCGCGCTGGCACCGCTGTTCACTGCGCTGATCGTCGGGCCAGGGCAGGCCGCCTGGATTGCGCTGGCGATGAGCATCCTTCTGTTCTATCGTCACAAGAGCAACATCCTGAAACTGGTTGCGGGTGAAGAAGCCCGCATTGGCAAAAAATCGCCCCCACCCCAGCCCTCCCCCACCAGCGGGAGAGGGCGCGAACGCTGAGTCCAAACCGATCCATGGCGCTATTCGGAAAAACCATCGACCACGCACGCGACAGTCTCGCCGAAGTCTCGCGCGATGCGATCGACCGCGCAGGAGAACGATTGTCGGACGTGGTCAAGGTCGGTGTCTCGCAAGCGGGCACCGAGCTGAAAGATGTGATTCAGGAAGCCGGCCATGAAATCGATGCCAAGCTCGATAAAATTTCCGACGAGCTGCACGCGCAGCGCCAGTTTACCAAGGACGACGTGCGCGAACTGGTCGACTACGCTGGCGACAGACTCGGCACGCTGATGGATTTGCGCATCATGCGTGCCAAGGACGAAATTTCGAGTCTGGTGCAGGAAAAAGTCGAATATTTCAAATCCGAGATCGACAGCTTTTTTATCGAACGCCAGCGCGACCTCGCACGCGAACGGCGGCGGCTGTTCATCAATATCGCCATCGCCATCTTTGCCTCGGTTTCGCTCGGTTTTGTTTCATGGTGGTATCACCACTATCTGGAAAGCGGGATGGATTTGTTTTCCCTGTTCCGCATTGTCTTCGCCTCCCTCGCGGGCGGCTATGCGGCCTATCTGGCGGTGCGGATTGTGCGGCGCTGGCTGTCCATGTCCGAACACAAAAAAGACACGCTGTTTTTGATCAGCCGCTACTGGGGCGTACTCCGTCCGGAAAGCATTTTTGGCACTCTGATTCTGGTGTGTCTGATGACCGCGCTGGTAGGTTTTCTGCTCTTTCCCGAACAGCTCGCGCACCTGGCTGGCGGCAAACAACTGCTCGAATGGATCAGAACTGCATTCCCCGGCATCCGCTAAATTCCGCTGATTCGGTAGCGCAACTGAGGCACAGCCCGCCGAGCCAAGGTAAAATGCGGCCTCAATCAAACTCTACGCGCCGTCTGTGAAACCTGCCTTCCAAGACATCATCCTTACCCTGCAACGTTACTGGGGCGAGCACGGTTGCGCACTGTTGCAGCCTATCGACATGGAAGTCGGCGCGGGCACCTCGCACACGGCAACTTTCTTGCGTGCACTCGGGCCCGAGCCGTGGAAAGCGGCTTACGTTCAGCCCTCGCGTCGGCCCAAGGACGGTCGTTACGGTGACAATCCCAACCGCCTGCAGCACTACTACCAGTTTCAGGTCGTGTTGAAACCGGCCCCTGCCGACATCCTGGAACTGTATCTGGGCTCGCTGGAAGCGCTCGGTTTCGACCTCAAGCAAAACGATGTGCGCTTTGTTGAAGACGACTGGGAAAACCCCACGCTCGGCGCATGGGGACTGGGCTGGGAGGTCTGGCTGAACGGCATGGAAGTGACGCAATTCACCTATTTCCAGCAGGTGGGCGGCATCGACTGCAAACCCATCACCGGAGAAATCACCTATGGTCTGGAACGGCTTGCCATGTATCTGCAAGGCGTGGAAAGCGTGTACGACCTGACCTGGGTGGACGGCCTGAGCTATGGCGACGTCTATCACCAGAACGAAGTCGAGCAATCCACCTACAACTTCGAACATAGCGATGTCGATTTTCTTTTGACGGCTTTCAGCGCGCACGAGAGGACGGCACAGGAACTGATTGCAGCGCAGCTCGCGTTACCGGCCTATGAACAGGTACTGAAAGCCGCTCACAGTTTCAATCTGCTCGACGCGCGCGGTGCGATTTCGGTGACCGAACGCGCAGCCTACATCGGACGCATCCGTAACCTGGCGCGCGCGGTAGCCAAGAGTTACCTCGATTCGCGGGCGCGACTGGGTTTTCCGATGGCGCCCAAGGCATGGGCAGATGAAGTCCTCGCAGACATTGCGAAAAAGGCGGCCGCATGAGTACCGAATCAATCACGACGGCCAGTTTGCTGGTTGAATTATTTGTCGAAGAGCTCCCGCCCAAGGCATTGAAAAAACTGGGTGAAGCCTTCTCTGCTACGCTCGCCGAAAGCCTGGCCGCACAGGGGCTGGCCGATGCCAACGCCGTCGTCACCCACTTCGCCTCGCCCCGCCGTCTTGCAGTGCATGTGGTCGGTGTGCTGAGTGGTGCGCCCGACAAACCGGTATCAACCAAACTGATGCCCTTCAGTGTCGGCCTCGATTCGGATGGCAAACCCACGCCCGCACTCTTGAAGCGGCTAGCTGCACTCGGCGCAGATGAATCTGCCGCAAGCCAGCTGCGCCGCGCAGGAGAAGGCAAAAACGAAACCCTGTACTACGACAGCATCGCCGCAGGTACCACGCTGGTCGACGGCCTGCAACGCGCGCTGGAAATGGCGATGGCGAAACTGCCAATCCCCAAGGTCATGACCTATCAACTGGCTGATGGCTGGACCACCGTCAACTTCGTGCGTCCGGTTCACGGTCTGGTTGCACTGCATGGCGAGGACATCGTAGCGGTGTCCGTGCTCGGCTTGCAGGCTGGGCGCAATACACAAGGCCATCGTTTTGAAGCACGAACAAATCCGGTCGTGATTCAGAACGCCGACAGCTATGCCCGACAATTAAGCGAAGACGGCGCAGTGATCGCGAGTTTTACCGAACGCCGCGCCGAGATCGTCCGCCAGTTACAGGTCGCCGCTACACCGCTTAGCCTGAAGCCGATTGAGGACGTTGCGCTGCTGGATGAAGTCACCGCACTGGTCGAACGCCCCAATGTCCTGACTGGTAAATTCGATGAAACTTTCCTTGAAGTGCCCCAGGAATGTCTGATTCTCACCATGAAGGCAAACCAGAAATATTTCCCGTTGCTGGATAAAAACGGAAAACTGACCAACCAGTTTTTGATCGTCTCCAATATTTCACCCGCCGATGCGTCTGCCGTCATTCAGGGCAATGAGCGTGTGGTGCGTCCGCGTCTGGCGGATGCAAAGTTCTTCTTTGATCAGGATCGCAAGAAACCACTGGAGGCGCTTGTACCCGGACTGGCAAAGGTTGTGTATCACAACAAGCTCGGTACGCAGGGCGAACGCAGTGAACGTGTCATGGCGATTGCCCGCGCAATTGGCAAGCAGTTGGGCAGCGAGGAACTGGCCATGCATGCAGACCGTGCTGCGCTCCTGGCCAAAGCCGACCTGCTGACCGACATGGTAGGTGAGTTTCCGGAGCTGCAAGGCATCATGGGCCGTTATTACGCTGAACACGATGGCGAAGACACACGGGTTGCCGAAGCGATTGAAGATCATTACAAGCCGCGTTTTTCGGGCGATGAACTTCCGCGCAGTGATGTCGGCGTATGCGTGGCGCTGGCAGACAAGCTGGAAACGCTAGCCGGCATGTTTGGTATCGGCCAGGTTCCAACCGGCGACAAGGATCCGTTTGCGTTGCGCCGCCATGCGCTGGGCGTGCTGCGCATCCTGATTGAGAAGGCTTTATCCTTGGGTTTATCCGATTTGGTGAACATGGCATTTTCCGCATTTCCGAAAGGGATGCTGGGCGATGTCCAGACCGATGTGGAAACATTCATGTTTGAACGCCTCGGTGGCATGCTCCGCGAACAGGGTTTTACGGCCAATGAAGTTGAGTCGGTGTTGTGCATGCGTCCCACGCGAATTTCAGTCGTTCCAAAACAACTCAATGCGGTCAAGTCGTTTGCCCGACTCAGCGAATCTGCGAGCCTTGCGGCCGCCAACAAACGGGTAGGCAATATTCTCAAGAAGGTGGAAGGAACTGTCCCGACCGGGATCAATGCTGCACTGTTGAATGAGCCCGCAGAAAAAGCCCTGTTTGACGCATTGGGGCTCATCAAACCCAAGGCCGATGCCGAGTTTGAAACAGGCAATTACACGGAATCGCTCCAACTATTGGCGGCATTGAAGACCCCGGTTGATGCCTTCTTCGACCACGTCATGGTCAACGCCGACGATCCCGCGCTCAAGGCCAACCGCCTGGCGCTGCTGAACCAGTTGCATCAGACCATGAACCGGGTGGCGGACTTATCCCGTCTGGCGGCGTAAACTTCCGACCATGAAGCTCATCATTCTCGACCGCGACGGTGTCATCAACTTCGACTCCGACCAGTTCATCAAGCATCCGGACGAATGGAAACCCATTCCCGGTAGTCTTGAGGCGATTGCGCGACTGACGCGCGAAGGCTGGCGCGTGGTGGTCGCGACCAATCAGTCCGGCCTGACACGCGGACTGTTCGAGATGGCAACGCTGAATGCGATTCACGCCAAAATGCACAAGGCGGTGATGGCTGCGGGCGGGCGGATCGAGGCCGTGTTTTACTGCCCGCATTCGCTGGAAATGGAATGCAAATGCCGCAAACCGCGTACCGGCATGTTGCTGGAAATTGCGGTCCGCTATGCCATCGAGCTCAAGGATGTGCCTGTCATCGGCGATTCCACGCGCGACCTGGAGGCGGCGGCGAACGTGGGCGCAAAGCCCATCCTCGTCAAAAGCGGCAAAGGCCTGCGCACCATTGCGGCGGGCGGTCTGCCCAAAAACACCCCGATATTCGAAAATCTGGCTGAAGCGGTAAACGACCTGCTCGCATTGCCTTCATGAATCTGCTTCGTTCAACGCTGTTTGCGATATTGCAGACAGCGCTCACGATCCTGTTTGCCCTGGTGGCGTTTGCCAGTTTCCCGTTTTCGCCATTCACCCGCTATCGCATGGTGACCGGCTATAACCACTGCGTCATCTGGCTGGCGCGCTGGATTCTGGGCATTCGGTACGTCGTTCGCGGACGCGAGCATTTGCCTTCAACGCCTGCGGTGATTCTGTCCAAACATCAATCGGCATGGGAAACCGTGGCCTTCCTGTTCCTGTTTCCGCCGGTCGCCGCCGTCATCAAGCAGGAGCTGCTGAATGTACCCTTCTTCGGCTGGGCCTTCCGCATGCTGAGCCCGATTGCAATCAATCGTTCAGCCGGGCGCGAAGCATTGAAACAGATTGTTGCCCAGGGCAAGGCCAAACTGGCGCAGGGATTCTGGGTGCTGGTGTTTCCTGAAGGTACGCGCGTCGCGGTGGGCGAAAAAGGCCGTTACGGCATCGGCGGCAGCTGGCTCGCTGCCGAAACGGGCGCGCCAGTCGTGCCCGTTGCGCACAACGCGGGCGAGGTCTGGCCCAAGGACGCGTTCATCAAACGCCCCGGCACCATCACCGTCAGCATCGGCCCGGTGATCAGCAGCAGCGGCAAAAGCGCCGCCGACATCACCCGCGAAACCGAAGCCTGGATAGAGGCCGAAATGGCCACCCTGCCCCGTGCTGCCGCGACTCAATAACGGCTTTCTCGATCTGGGCGACACAGCGGTTCCGTTCGAATTGCGTCGCTCATCACGTCGCCGCACGCTGGGCATGACTGTCACCCCCAGGCACGTGCGCATCCACGCGCCCAACTGGACGCCCCGCGCCGAAATCGCACACTATGTCCAACAGCAGAAAACGTGGCTGCGTCACGCCTGGGCGAAAATGCAAATCCACGCAGAATCAACCGCAGAAACAGTTCCTAATGAATTGATGTTTTTAGGGAAACGACTGTCGATTGAGTTTTATCCCTCACTGTTTATCAACCTGCGCCGCGCCGGTCATACCCTGCGCGTGGAATGCCCGCTTAACCATAATCGCGACACGCTCGTGCGCGACTGGCTATACCAAAAGGCTGGCAAACTGCTCGCCTGGCGTCTCGCGCGTATCGCCCGCCACCAGCGTCGCACACCCACCCGCTTTGCCCTGTCCGATGCGCAAACCCAATGGGGAAGCTGCACTCGCAGCGGCCATATCCGGCTCAACTGGCGGCTGGTGCAAGCGCCGTTGACGCTCATCGATTATGTCGCCGCGCACGAACTCGCCCATCTCGTCCACCTCGACCATTCACCCGCGTTCTGGGCGCAAGTCGCGGTGCTGTGCCCGGACGCGCTCGCCCGACGTACAAGCCTGCGTAAAATGAGCGAGAGTCTGTTTCGCGTTTGAATTTAAAAACGGTTTGATCCGCGAAGGACGCGAAGGAAAAACAGATCAAGTGGCCGGTTCATACGCAGGATTATTTTGCATTTGTCCGGGTTATTGACCCGCATGGAATAAACGCGATACCTGTTCGGCCTGAGCTTGTCGAAGGCTCATGGCTACAGTGCTTCGACAGGCTCAACACGAACAGATTCACGGATCAATCAGGCCGGATCAACAGCTTGGCTTTCTCAAATATTTCTGCATCCTCCGCATCCCTTAGACCCAGATCTCGTAAAGACACGGCTTCAACCTCAAATTCAGCCGCAAGCCATGCTGCAAGCTTGGGCGGCAACTGCGCATCAACCCAAAATTTCACGCCGCCAGCCGGACTATATCGGTTCTGCGCGCGGCAAATTGCAGACAGGCCAGGATATCTTCCCGCTCAAGATCAGGAAAGTCGGACAGAATCGCCTCCATACTGATACCCTCACCCAGCATTTGCAGAATATCGTTCACACGGATTCGCATTCCTCTAATGCATGGACGACCACCGCACTTTCCGGCTTCGATGGTAATCCGCTCTAACAGATCTGAATCCATGGAAAATCCTCTTCGTATACTTTGAAGCTCATATTAGCATTGAGGAGTGGAAAGTAAAAAACAGCCTGTTTTGCGCGAAATAACCGCCTCACCATCAGCACACATCACAACCATTCATGCCGTCCGACCGTTCGTACCTGATTTCAAAATAATAAGCACCATTGGCACGCGCATTCAGCAACGGTTCAATCAGGCCGGATCAATAGCTTGGCAAAACCGGTTGGAGCACGTATATTGATTTCCAATCGACACGTATCAATGAGGTTTGCCATGCCCACAAACAAGCTCACGCTCAGTATTGACGAGACCACAGTCAAAAAAGCCAAGCGTTATGTCGCCGCACACGGAACCAGCCTTTCACGCCTGTTGACGCAATACCTGGCCAACCTGCCCGATGATTCCAGGTTAAGTTTGCCGCCCAGGCTAAGCCGTCTGGTTGGCGTATTACCGCCGCAGACCGATATTGGCGAATATAAAAAGCATCTCGACAACAAATACGGGCTGTGAAGCTCTTTATCGACATCAATGTCGTGCTAGACGTGCTCGCGCAACGCGAGCCCTGGTTCAATGATTCAGCGCGATTGCTGGCTCACATCGAACAGGGCAAAGCCACCGGACATATCGCCGCACACACGCTCACCACCCTGCATTACCTGCTCGCCAAGCATCTGGGGCAGCAAAAGACCCCCGCAGTTTTGATTGACCTCACCGCATTACTCCACGTTGAGCCTGTGGACAATCAGATTCTGCAACAGGCGCTCACGCTAGGCTGGCGCGATTTTGAAGATGCTGTACAGGCAGTTACAGCAGCACAATGCCAGGCCAATTATTTCGTCACGCGTAACCCGCGTGATTTCAAACTGAGTCTGATTCCAGTGATAACACCCTCCGAGTTTTTAGCGTTGTTTGATTGATTCGAGACAGCTTGCTCATCGAAAAAGGACAAACGAAGCAGACTTAAAAGCAGCTCAATCAACTGTCAGGAAGCATAAATCCAGAAGCCCGCCGCGCTCACGGTACAAACATCGCCACCAGAATATAGTTAATAGTTAATTTGTATCAAATAGATAGGAAATATAACTCATGCGAATTCTTCATACCATGTTACGTGTCGGCGACCTTGACCGCTCCATCGACTTCTACACCCAGGTGCTTGGCATGACGCTGCTACGCCGCAAGGATTACCCGGACGGCAAGTTCACCCTCGCTTTCGTTGGCTATGACACCGAAGATAAGGCCAGCGTGATCGAACTCACTTACAACTGGGGCGTGGCAAACTACGAGCGCGGTAACGGCTACGGCCATATTGCGATTGAAGTTGATGATGCCGCCGCTGCCTGCGAAGCCGCCGCAGCCAAAGGCGGAAAAGTGCTGCGACCGGCCGGACCGATGTCACACGGCAGCACCGTCATCGCCTTCATCGAAGACCCGGACGGCTATTCGATTGAATTCATCCAGAAAGGTACTGCGGGCTGGGTGGGAAAAACCTGAACCACCAGTTGGACAAACCGATCCATACACGTATATCGGTTTTCCGATTGAAGCAGAAAAATCTTAGGCGATAGAAAAACTGACTCCCGAAGGAGCCCGTTTTTAGTTATTCATGGATCGTAAGCGACTCTCGTCCCAATTCGACAAAGGATGCTGACTCAAATGCCCGAACCATTGCAGGAATTTGGCTGCGTACAATCGTTTCAAGTTTGTCATTTGCGATGTTCCCTGTCGAAATCAGCAATAACTTTGCTGGGCGTCCCGTGATCAAAAAAGACTGCACAAAATCATCATCCTTGGTCACAACAATCCGCCGCTCCTTCTCGGCCACGTCGAGAATTTCGTTATCTGTTGTCCTGTTTTTTTGGGGGAGGTCAAGTGTATGCACGCTTTCATACCCTGCTTCGGTCAACCAAACGCAAAACCGCTTGGGTAGTTGCGCATCAACAAGAAACCTCATGCAGCAAAACGTTCCATTCGCTTGACATGCGCCAACCGTGCCGCATACGACAACGCGGCAAGAATGTCATCGCGCTCCAGATCCTCGTAATCAGCCAAAATCTGTTCCATTGTCATCCCGCCTGCCATCAATTCCAGCAGGCTTTCGACGGGATATCTCAAGCTGCGGATACAGGGCTTGCCGTGGCAGACCGATGGGTCTAGCGTAATTCGTTTCGAGTAATTCATGTTACCCCCTGTTGCTTTCAGCCCAGTGTAAGTCCTGCTTATCAATAATACCAGTTTGCAACTTTCTCCCGCACATCGCCACGATCCACAAACCTCACAGCCCTTAACTTTGGCTATGCAGTTTTCGAATTTATGCATTACGCCGGATGCAGCTCTTCGCGGATCACGCGGCGCAGCGTAGTTTCAATCAGTTCCCCCGTCATCGCCTGGTGGAGCGCCTGATTGATGAGTGTCTGGTAACCGCGCTCCCCCGCGCGAGCCTTGAAAAACGCAATGATTGAAGCATCCAGCATGATCGAAACACGCTGCTTGCCCAAATGCGTATTAACCGCAGCGGCGAACGCTTCGCGATGAACATCCTTCAAACCCACCCGAAGGCGGGGCGATTTAGAGGCCGACCTGTTCAAGCCGCGATTTGTTCGAAAGAGAATTGAGGAATATCCGTGCGCTCCCGCGCATGTTCAACGGTGAGCCGCATGGACAAAAAATATGCGTAAACTTCATGCCGCCCGTTCGTGCCTGATTTCAAAAGGATAAGCGCCATTGGCACGCGCATCAAGCAACACCAACTCAACTGTGCTGCCGTCTTCGGCATAGCTGACATGCGTATTCCAGTCTTGCGACACCTCGCGCACGATGGGTTTGTCGGACAGCCGGATAACCAGAATATCGTCCTCATCAAAATAGACTGTGTGCATATCGACCTCCTATATCACTTCAAAATGATGCACGACTGTTTTAACGGCAAGCTTGTCTTTTAGAACCATCCCCCCGTTAACTTCCCGGATGTGACTTTACCCACTCGCGTACCACATCGTTAATGCGTGTTTGCCAACCCCTTCCCGTCGCCTTCATGGCTTCGAGCACATCCGCATCGAAGCGCACCGTGGTAGACACTTTTTTACGTCCAAACGGGCGACCGGGCGCGCGTTTGAACTGTGCCAGATCAGCTTCAGTCAATGGCAAATTATCAGCGTCTGTGAGCGCAGCCGCCGTGATAGCCGCATCCTCAGTTTCAGTCGGTCGAATCAGTTTCTGTTTCATAACGGTCAAACTCCCGAAGATTGGCTTTGCGCAAACTGATAATACGCCGCACATCGCCACGATCCACAAACACCACGGTATACAAACGCCCATTCCATTCTGTCAGCGCCACTTGACGCAACTCGCCATAATCACGCCGACGGTCTTCCCAGATCAGCGCATTTTCCCAATCAAACCGAGCCGCCCCGGATAGGGACACGCCATGTTTAGCGATATTTACGGCATCTTTTTCCGGGTCAAATTCAATCAGCACGGGGTTATTGTAGTAACATTTATTAAGTCTTACAAGGTTTCATGCAGCGATAATGAACATGGATCGAATCCAGAATAAAAAACGGGCTCCCGAAGGAGCCCGTTTGATTTTCCAATCTCAACTGGCTTGCGCCAGCGAGGGATTAGAAGGAGTGCTTCACGCCAATGGACAAGCCATTCACGTCTTTGCCAACACCGCCGGTAGCTGCATAAGGAGTCAAGCCGTATTGGCCTGCATTATCGTTATTCAGCGATGCATACTGACCATATACCATGGTGCGCTTGCTCAGGCTGTAGTCAGCGCCCAGTGCGAACATTTTGGCGCCGTCATTGCTGGCTGCATTGCTGTTGTCAGCCTTGCCGTATTCAGCCTTGAGCAGCATGTTACCCATGGGGTAAGCGGCGTTGATCAGCCAGGCCTTACGATCCGTTGCGCTAAGAGCAGCACTGTTCTTCATGTTTTCATACACCAGACCCAGCTTGATGTCAGCCACAGTCACGCCTACGCCCAGTTTCCAGGCATCGTTGCTCTTGGTTGCAGAAGAACCCAGAGCAATATTTTCATGCTTCTCATACGCCAGGCTGCCGTAGTAAGGGCCATTGTCATACATGGCAGCAGCACTCCATGCTTGCTGGTTATCCAGACCAGAAGCCTCAACGTTTTTGGTTTCAATGAAAGCAACCGCGCCCATCAGGCCGTTGAAGCTAGGGGTCATGTAAGCAATGGTGTTATCAGCACGGACGTCGAACAGTTTGCTGGCCGTTGTGGTACCAGCCGCGCCGATGATGGCATTGTAGTCACCCAACTGATCTACAAACGGATCCAGTTTGGCAGTCGAGATTTTGTAAGGGGTGTCATAGCGACCCAGAACCACGGTACCCATGGAGTCGGACTTCAGACCCACGTAGGTGTTGCGGCTAGCCAGATTATTGGTGCCTGAAGAAGTAGTCAGCTGGGATTCAACCTGCCAGATAGCAGCCAGACCGCCACCCAAATCTTCTGAACCTTTGAAACCAATACGGGAAACGTTATCGCGAGCGGTCACGATGTCTTTTGCGTCGCCGGTTGCCTCATGCGTGTTGATGTAATCAACCGAGAACGACATGATTCCGTAGATGTCAACGTTGCTGCTAGCAGCAAAAGCGGGGGCGGAAAATGCACCGGCAACGGCCAGAGCGATCAGACTTTTTTTCATTACTTTCTCCTTGAAAGATAAATGTCGCCAAAAATTGGCGGGTTAAAGCTCTGCAGAGCTGTCCTTGATACTTGAGGGACAGGTGTCATTATCCAGACACCATCCGCCCGAACAAGTAAAACCGTTGTTTATTTGACTACGATATGTTGTTTTGTTGTTTGAGTGCAACAACGGGGCTGGCAGCCTGTTTACAACACAGGGGTGGACATCAAGTAGCCCCCAATCCATCCTAAAAAACGCTTGACGATATACGGGATTCCCGCATAATTCGACTCATGCGCACTGTGATCGAAACCTCGACATTCCAAAAGCAGGCCGACAGGGTCTGGACTGAGGCCGAACGGTTTGAATTCATAGACTGGATTGCGGCCAACCCAACTGCAGGCGATGTGATATCCGGTGCGGACGGGGCGCGCAAGGTGCGCTGGGGACGGGCAGGCGCCGGCAAAAGCGGTGGTGTGCGCGTGATTTATTTCAACCTGACTGGGCAAGGCGTGGTGGTTTTGGTGATGCTGTACGCCAAGGCTGACCGCGCTAACGTAACGCCTGGCGATATTGAAAAGGCGATGTGATATGGATATTGAAAAAATTGCCAGAGCCATTGAGGCCGACGCAGGCGCTGCGCTGCCCGATTTACGCCAAGCACTGGCTGAGGCTGAGGCGGGCGCGGGGCGCGTGACCACGCCGGAACAGATTCTGGTACGCACGGCCCGGGCTAAAACCGGGTTGTCGCAAGCCGCGTTTGCCGAGTGCATTGCCACGCCGGTGGCAACCTTGCGCGACTGGGAGCAGGGGCGTTTTGCGCCGCCCGGCGGCGTGCTATGCCTGCTGCGGTTGATCGCGCGCCATCCTGAACTGACCAGCGAGCTGGCTGCGGCTTGATTGGAGCTAAGGAACGCGCCGCTTTTAGCGCATCCCGCTTGGATGCGGTGCTGGGGATTGGGAATCAACGTAAGCGTCAAGAAGCCGACGAATCATGCGCTGATACTGTGTGTGATGCTTTGCGGCTTCGGACTTGAAAAACGCGATGCTTTTTTTGCTCAAAGCTGGCGTGACCTTCGCCATTGCGGGTTTCAACGGTCAACCAAAAATCTAGCGGTACACCTCGCGACGGTTTCCAATCCTCACGACCAGGATTTTTAAAGCCGGTGCGTCAATGTCGGGAAGGTGTTCCCGACCTACGTCCCCATATGCGCTTATTTTCTCCAATGGACATCCCGGTTTATATCCAGAGGGCACAAGTGCCCACGCGGATAGCTCAGCGTGCCGCCAGGCGTTTTGCGGAGGGTGACCGCTTCTCGGCTTCGTCCAGCTTTTCGGCCAGCCACAGCTTCATCAGCGATTGATAAGGAACATCAAGTCGTAGGGTGCGCCATGCGCACCATTCAGCCTGTCGGTGCGCATGGCGCACTCTACGGTTTCATAAATAAATCGTGCCGGATCAATAAGTCGCTTGTTCATATTCCTTTCGCTCCTTTCTGTGCATGTCACGCGCTGAAATCACGCGGATCAGAGCGACTGGCGGTTGTTCAAAATAGCCTGCATGAGCGCCTTGTCTTGCAAGGTGTCCAGATGAACGACATCCAGTTTGTAGATAATCGGCGCCTGTTCGAGCACGTCATTCAGCTCATGCCAGCGCATGGGTGTGAGCGTGGGCGCCTCGATCGCCAGGTCAATATCGGAGGCGCGTGCTGCACGACCCTTTGCCCGAGAACCAAATATCCAGGCGCGACGCACTTCAGGAAAACGGTTTAGCGCCACTTGCAGTGCGCGACGGTCGGTTTCGCGTAATTGCAGCACAGTTCAGTCCAGTGTCAATTTGGCAAGCTGCGCGGCCATGGCCTGAAGATGTCGGGCGTAGTGTTCACGAATATGCACGGCAATGGTTTCAGCCAGGCTTTCGCGGTAGGTGTGGGTGGTGAGGTTTCGGTCATCCAGCATGGCCAGCCAGACATCGGCATCTTCAGGTGTGGCGATGAGACCCGCCACAAAGGCCTGCTTGAGTGTCTGACGCGGGCCGGTGGCCTCCAGACCTTGATGCTGGAGATAACGCTGCAAGCTTTTCCATGCAATCTCAAACGTGAATTCAAATCGCTGAATCGTAGCATCGCGCAGAATGCTGCCACCCGTTTGCGCCACTGCTTCCTGCAAACGCGATGCCGCTAGCAGGAAATCCTGCTGCTGCTGTGAAAACCGTTGATTATCCATGCGTCAATTGTGGACGCGGGGGACTTATCTGGCAAGGCCAGCATACGCAGGAAGTATTTTGACGCTTGTCTGGATTCGCTATAATCATTTCACAATT
This sequence comes from Thiobacillaceae bacterium, assembly GCA_040080135.1. Lineage (GTDB taxonomy): Bacteria > Pseudomonadota > Gammaproteobacteria > Burkholderiales > Thiobacillaceae > Thiobacillus. The sequence continues at coordinate 55,256 of JBEBIZ010000004.1, read as the reverse complement.
CAATCAAGGGGAAGATCATGAAAGCCACGCTGCGTATGCTGATGACGGGTTTGTTTTTGACTCAGGCAGTCAATCCGGTTTATGCCGGTTTTTTTGATTTCAAGCTGGGCGGCGACAAGAAGCAGGAGGAAGGCCAGCCTTCGGGTTCTGCCGGGCCGGACGGTGCAAAAAACGAAGCCAGCGAGCTGGAGAAATGCGACAAGCCCTACGGCACGCTGGCGGTGGCTGAGGCGCAAGATGCGGTGATTTCGCATTTGTTGCAATACGGTCTGCCCTCGCCTACCGGGCTCATCCGCCTGATGATTCAGCAGTCTAATTGCTTTGTGCTGGTGGAACGTGGCCGCGCCATGGCCAATATCATGCAGGAGCGCCAGTTGGCCGAATCTGGGCAGTTGCGCGGGGGCTCGAACATGGGCAAGGGTCAGATGGTGACCGCCGATTATGTACTGACGCCGGATGCGGTGTTTTCGAGCAAGGACTCGGGCGGCGTCGGCGGTGCGCTGGGCGGGTTTGGCATCTTTGGTGCGGTAGCAGGCCTGGTTGCGGCGGGACTCAAGTTCAAATCCGCCCAGACCAGCATGATTCTTGCGGATTCGCGCTCGTCTCTGCAAGTTGCTGCGGCGCAGGGCAGCGCAGAAAAAACGGACTGGAGTATTGGCGGCCTGGCGGCAGGCGGCGGCGCGGTGGGCGCCCTGGGCGCGTATACCAGCACGCCGGAAGGCAAGGTCATTGCCGCCAGTTATATGGACAACTGGAACAATATCGTGCGTTCTATCCGCAACAATCCACAACTGGCACGACAGGACATTAATCTCAAACAGCAATCCGGCAAGCCGACACAAGCCGGGCAGGCCTTCGACAAGGGCGATGCGGTGATGGGGAAAATCGGTGGCCTCAAGATGTATGCGCAACCGAATAAAACATCCAGGGTGGTTGCCAGCCTGGCCAAAGGTGAAGAAGTCATTTATACCGGCGAAGAGAAAAACGGCTTCATGTCGGTACAGGGCAATGAGGGCGAAGGCTGGGTAGAAAAACTGATGATCAAGAAATGAGTTTTACTGTTCAGGCAGCGTGGTTAACTTTATTGCGGGTCGGCCTGAAACCCGACCCGCAATAAACAACGCCGGTTATATCTGCATTGCCAATGCAGCTGCCTGCCCGATGTAGCTGGCGGGCGTCATCTGCTGTAAACGCAGCTTCTCCGCCGCTGGAATCGCCAGCGCTTCAATAAAATCATGCAGGGTTTGGCGCGTGATGCCGCCTTTTCCGCGCGTCAGTTCTTTGAGCTGTTCATACGGATTGGCCACGCCATAGCGCCGCATCACGGTCTGGATCGGTTCGGCCAGCACTTCCCAATTGGCTTCCAGATCGGCGGCAAGCGCTGAAGGGTTGGCTTCGAGCTTACCCAGGCCGCGCAGGCAGGATTCGTAAGCCAGCAGGCTGTAGCCAAAGCCCACGCCCATGTTTCTAAGCACGGTGGAGTCGGTGAGGTCGCGCTGCCAGCGCGAAATGGGGAGCTTCTCAGCCAGATGACGCAGCAGGGCATTGGCCAGGCCCAGATTGCCCTCGGAGTTCTCGAAATCAATCGGGTTGACTTTGTGCGGCATGGTGGATGAACCGACTTCGCCCGCCTTGACCTTCTGCTTGAAATAACCAGCGGAGATGTAGCCCCAGATGTCGCGATTGAAGTCGATGAGAATGGTGTTGGCGCGGGCGATGGCGTCATACAGTTCGGCCATCGCGTCGTGCGGCTCGATCTGGATGGTGTAGGGGTTGAAGGTCAGGCCCAGTTCGCCCACAAAATTGCGCGCGAAATTTTCCCAGTCCACGTCGGGGTAAGCAGCCAGGTGCGCGTTGTAGTTGCCGACCGCGCCGTTGATTTTGCCCAGCAGATCGATGTCGCCCATGCTGATGTAGCTGCGGCGCAGGCGATAGACGACGTTGGCGATTTCCTTGCCGACGGTGGTGGGCGTTGCGGGCTGGCCGTGGGTGCGCGAGAGCATTGGAAGCTCGGAAAATTCGTGCGCCAGATCGGTCAGGCGGGTGATGATTTTTTCCAGCGCCGGCAACAGCACGGCATCGCGCGCGCCTTTCAGCATCAGGCCGTGCGAAAGATTATTGATGTCTTCTGAGGTGCAGGCGAAATGGATGAATTCGGAGACGGCGGCAATTTCAGCATTGCCTTGGGTGCGCTCCTTGAGGAAATATTCGACCGCTTTGACGTCGTGATTGGTGGTCGCTTCGATGGCCTTGACCCGTTCGGCATCGGCAACCGAAAAGTGGTCGGCAATGCTGTCCAGTAGGCTGACAGCATCGTGCGAGAAGACGGGCACCTCGGCAATTGCAGGGTCGTTCGACAAGGCTTTCAGCCATTCGATTTCGACAATCACGCGGTATTTGATCAGCGCGTATTCGCTGAAAAAATCACGTAGCGCGGCGGTTTTGGTGCCGTAGCGGCCATCGAGCGGGGACAGTGCGGTGAGTGCGGTGAGTTCCATGGTTCCTCCTGATTCCGGGTATTCTTTTATATTGATTTCATACGGCACGCCGGTCGCGCACGGCTTGCGCCAGCGTTCCGCTGTCCACGTATTCCAGTTCACCCCCCACCGGCACGCCACGCGCGAGGCGGCTGACCTTGAGCCCGCGGGCTTTCAGCAGTTCGCCGATGGTATGCGCGGTGGCTTCGCCCTCCGGGGTAAAGTTGGTCGCGAGCAGCACTTCTTCCACTACGCCGTCGAGTGCGCGGCTGATTAAACGATCAAGGTGAATCTCGCGCGGCCCGATGCCGTCGAGCGGACTCAATCTGCCCATCAGCACAAAATACAGGCCGTTATAACTTTGCGTGGCTTCCATCATGTTCAGGTCAGCAGGCATTTCCACTACCGCTAGTTGCTGCTTGTCACGTCGCGGGTGCAGGCAAATGTCGCACACTTCGGCTTCGGAAAAGTTATTACACAGACGACAATGGTGCAGGTGCGTGAGCGCATGACTCAGCGCACCCGCCAGACGTTCGGCGCCGCTGCGGTCGCGCTGCAATAAGTGGTACGCCATGCGCCCGGCTGATTTGGGGCCGACACCCGGCAGCACACGCAGTGCCGCAATCAGATTTTCCAGCGCCGACGGGTGCATCAGAACGGCAGCTTCATCCCCGGCGGGATCGGCAAGCCCGCCGTCACGCTGCCCATTTTGTCAGCGACCATCGCTTCAACTTTGCGCACTGCGTCGTTCACCGCCGCCGCCACCAGATCTTCCAGCATGTCCTTGTCGTCGGCCAGCAGGCTGGGGTCAATCGCCACGCGGCGCACATCGTATTTGCAGCTCATGGTGACTTTCACCAGCCCGGCACCACTCGCGCCTTCGACTTCGATATCGGCCAGTTTGGCCTGCATCTTGGCCATGTTTTCCTGCACTTGTTGCACCTGCTTCATCATGTTGCCAATGCCGCCCTTCATCATGCTGACTCTCCTGTAGGTTTGATTGTGGACTCGACCACTTTCGCGTCGAAGTGCTCCACCAGTTCACGGATAAATGGATCGGACTCGATTGCCGCGACCGCTTCGGCCTGCCGCGCATCGCGCTCACGGCTGCGAACCTGTTGCGGGGTTTGCACCGCCGCCACGCCAATTTCAAATTTAACGTGCAGACCCGCACCATGCCGCTCGCGCAATGTGGCAATTAATTTGTCCTGATAGGCGCGGTCGAGCAAATGTTTGTCAGCCTCGCTGACCCGCAGTAAAACCTGGCCGCTGTCATGCGACACCAGCTCACAATGATCGGCCAGCATTTTAGCCATGCCGCCGAGCTTGAGATCAGCCACGATCTGAAGCCAGTCCCACGCGCTGGGCGGTGCCGACTCGGTCACGCTCAAAGGGAGTGGCGTGGGGGTGGCGGGATACGCCGCCGGCACAGCGATTGTGGCTTGAGGAGCGGTGGCTTGAGCGGCTGCGGGTTTGGCGGCGACAACAGGCGCGGGCGTTGCAGTCTGCATGGGCTGCGCAGGCGCTGCCTTTACAGCCTGCGGTGCCGCACCCGGCGCAAACGCCAGCATTCTCAACAGCGTCATGCAAAAGCCCGACAGTTCGTCCGGCGCATACGGCAAGTCGCGGCGGCCATTCAGCGCAATCTGGTAATAGAGCTGCACGGTTTCTGCGTTGATGCTGGCTGCAAGCTGCTGCATCTGAGGCAGGTCGGGCGTATCTGCCGGGATCGCGCCGGGCGCGCTATGCAAGAGTGCCAGCTGGGTAAGCAGACTCCCCATATCCTGCAAGGCGGCATCCAGCGCAATGCCGCGTTCGGCCAGTGCGCGCGCCTGATTCAGTAGCGCGTCGCCATCTTGCCCGGCCAGCGCGATCAACAAATCAAACAGATAATCGCGCCGCACCGTGCCGAGCATCGCGTCCACCGCAGCGGCTTCGACACGACCGCCGCCATACGCAATCGCCTGATCGGTGAGCGACAGCGCATCGCGCATACTGCCTGCGGCGGCGCGTGCAATCTGCTGCAGTGCGGCGGGTTCGGAGGCCACATTTTCCTGCGTCAGCACTTCGTCCAGATGCGCAGCGATCACCGACGGCGGCATGGGTTTGAGATTGAATTGCAGACAGCGCGACAACACCGTCACCGGAATTTTCTGCGGGTCGGTGGTGGCGAGAACAAACTTGACGTGCGCAGGCGGCTCTTCCAGCGTTTTCAACATCGAGTTGAACGCGGATTTGGACAGCATGTGGACTTCGTCAATGATGTAGATTTTGTAGCGTCCGACCGTCGGCGCGTACTGCGCGTTGTCGAGCACTTCGCGCATATTGTCCACGCCGGTATTCGACGCCGCATCCAGCTCCAGCAAGTCGATGAAGCGCCCGGCATCAATCTGCGTACACGCCGAACACTCGCCGCACGGCGTCGCGGTCACGCCGGTTTCGCAGTTCAGGCATTTGGCAAGAATCCGCGCCAGCGTGGTCTTGCCCACCCCACGCGTACCGGTCAGCAGATAGGCGTGATGCAGACGGCCTTGCGTCAACGCGTTGGACAAGGCCTGGACGACATGCTCCTGACCCTTGAGATCAGCAAACACACGTGGCCGCCACTTGCGTGCCAGAGCCAATGCGGGAGTTGCGGAATCGCCGAAAAGATCAGTCATATTTGTGAAAAGTGGCAGGAACCATTCCAGGCGTCTTTCAGGCGAAGACAAGGCGGCGAGCCGCAGACAGTACTAAAGCACGATAAGGCTCAACAACGCAGTATTCGCCTGAAAGACGCCTGGAATGGCGAGCCTTACCCCCGGCACTGGCATCCGTTGCTGTGGCTGCTTCCTTCCGGACCTGACCCGATTCACAACTTAGCCATGCGGGGAGACCCGCCGCTCAGGATTCTATCGCAGTTCACGCCAGTCGGCATTGAAAACGATCCGCTTATTCTTCGTCCGCAGGCGAGGCTAGGCGACGTTTCCTGACCGCATCGGCCAGTGTGTGCAGCAGCGGCTCGGTGTCGTCCCAGCCGATGCAGGCATCGGTGATGGATGTGGCATACGCCAGCGGTTGGCCTTCTACTAAATCTTGCCGCCCAGGGTTGAGATGGCTCTCGACCATGGCACCGATGATGCGGCTGTCGCCCGCCGCCACTTGTGCAGCCACATTCTGTGCCACGTCGATCTGGCGCTGATATTGTTTGCTCGAGTTGGCGTGCGAAAAGTCCACCATGACCTGCGGACGCAAGCCGGCCAGTGCTAGCTCGCTGCACGCAGCTTCAACATGCTGTGCATCATAATTAGGCGCTTTGCCGCCACGCAGGATGACGTGGGTGTCTTCGTTGCCCGAGGTGGAAAACACGCCGACATGCCCGGCTTTGGTAATGGAAATAAAATGGTGGCGCGATTCCGCTGCCTTGATTGCATCCACCGCGATGCGCAAATTGCCATCGGTGCCGTTCTTGAATCCGACCGGACAAGACAGACCGGAAGCGAGCTGGCGATGCGATTGCGATTCGGTGGTGCGCGCGCCAATCGCGCCCCATGCCACCAGATCGGCAATGTATTGCGGCGAAATCAGGTCGAGAAACTCAGTCGCGCATGGCAGGCCAATCTCGTTGATCTCCAGCAATAATTTACGCGCCAGACGCAGGCCGGCATTGATGTCGAAGCTTTCATTCAGATGCGGGTCGTTGATGAGCCCCTTCCAGCCCACCGTGGTACGCGGCTTCTCGAAATACACCCGCATCACCACCACCAGATCGTGCGCCAATTCGTCGGCCAGCGGTTTCAGCCTGCGCGCATAGTCAAGCGCGGCGACCGGATCATGGATCGAGCACGGGCCGATAATCACAAACATCCGGTCGTCCGCGCCGCGCAACACATCGTGGATCCGTGCACGACCCCGCGCCACCACCTCCAGTACCTGCTCGTCAACGGGCAAATCCTGCATCAGCTGCGCGGGGGTGAACAGTTCACCGCTCTGTTCTATGCGGGTGTCGTCGGTGCGGGTACTCATTCGTTCATCTCCTGTTGTCCCCAGGGGGTGGCCGGGGCGGGTGCCATATAACATCCAGCCTGCGTACGAGGTCAGCCTAAATAAAAACCGCCAGTGTTCTGGCGGTCAAAGATCAAGCTGCGCGCTGCTCGAACCACTTCACCCCCGCCGTATCTGGCGCAGAATAAAGTTTGATAACAGATCCGTAGTCAACGTGCTCATACCGCTCATCTTACCAAAGCCAGCCTGATAGCACTAACCATCTGCTCCAAACCCCTTCCGTCCACTGCAAGCCGGGTAGGTATAATCAAGTTACTGTTTTCAGGGCGAGAAAAATGAGCACCATCGATCACGACGCTTCCGGGCAAGAGCTCAGACGAGACATGCGCTTCAGTGTTACCCAGGCGGCTCTGATTGTCCGAACTGGACAGCCCGACATACCCTGTGAAATACGCGACTTTTGTCTGGGCGGACTGTCCCTGAGGTTTACCCAGACCGACAGCAATCCGGAGGTTGCAGCACTTGACGGTGCCGACGCTGTTATTACTTTCAGCCCCGCGTTATCCAATCCCGACTCGGTATCATCGCAGCCAATCTTTCGCATCCCGGCGCGACTCCTGAGACCAAGCTCATCGGGTGTCGGGGTGGCTTTTTCCAAGCAACCAGTGGACGCCCTGCGGGCCTTGCAAAAACTGCGTATGGCGAGCCATCGCCAGCAGATGGGCGCATCGGCAGTCACCGCCAGCAGCAAAGATTTGCGTGAAGTCTGTACGACCCTGCTGCACGAAACCCTGATGCAATCCCATAATCTTTTGTCGCGCATGATCGGCGACAAGCTGACCTCTGCCGCAATTCATGCGGTTAGCATTGCCGAGCATACCGGGCTGCTGAATGCCCCGATTGAATTCAAAACACAAGCGAGCGCCGTGCAGGCAAAACTGCTTCGGGGGGTGCTCGGAGGATTGAATCAACCTCTGCAAACTTCAAGCTTGAAGCCCGCAGCACCCGACGGTCTCTCACTCGTGGACGAGGGGGATTTCGAGGACTGGCTCAGTACTTCATCCGAAGTCACCCGGCTGGAAGAACATTTTCAGGAACAACTCGCCGATATCCAGCCACGTATCAGCCAACTGTTTGCCCTCCCCTTTGATCACACCAGTAATCCATTCGGGCCATCACTGATTTGTCACGCTTACCGCAGTGCCATTCAAGACATGCCGTTAATGGCTAAAGCGCGTACCGTTGCTTACGCAACGCTGCGCGAGGTGTTACTGGAGCAGCTTGCGCCCCTCTACGCAGAACTGCTCGCGTTGCTGCCTGTGTCAGAGTCTGAACTGGCGGGTCACACCTCGACGCAGCAGGACGCTCATGCCAACTCACCCCACGCAGGCAGCGCTGCGCCCTCCGCTTCAACGCCCAATGCAGGTTCAGCCGCATCGGCTTCCGCTCCACAAAAGGGTGCGTTGGGTCGTCTGACCGGTTCATTGATGGATTTTTTCCGGGGTCAATCCGGCGAAGCTGCAAGCTATCAAGCAACGCCCGGCCTGGCCGCATCACAAGGGGAAGCTGGTGCGACCGCTTCGCAAGGTGGGGCGGGCGCACCAGCGCAGGGCAGATCAAACCATCCGTTCTCAACTCCGCCTTTGACCCGCCAAAATTATGCGGCCTCGCCCGTCCTTCAGCGTCTCTCCGCCGCAGGTTCTCTGCCACAGAATATGAACCCGGAAATGCGGCGTTCGGTGGATATGTTTGGCGCGCTGTTCGACACCTTGCACGCTGAAAAATCAGTCAATGAAGGCATCCGCCCGTTTTTCGGCCAACTGGAAGCGAGCCTGGTCAAACTGGCCGTATCCGACCCCGCGTTTCTCGCCTCACCCTCGCATCCCGCGCACCGAGTACTCAACACCCTCGACCGTATCAGCATGATTGCGGGGGACGAAGGAAAAATCGCCGACACGCGCCTGCTGCGGCTGATGAGCCGCTGGACGGACCGCATCAACGCCGAGGCCGAAAAAAACCCCGGCATTTTTGAAGAAGCACGCACGCAGCTCGAGCGCGTCGTCAAACCGCTGCTGGCCGAACGCACTGCACGGATCGCACGCCTGCAGGAAATCTGCGAAGGCCGCCAGCGTGCGGAGTTGACCAAACTCGGCGTAGTCGCCGAACTGTTACGCCGCATGGGTGAGCGCGAAGTCCCGACCATCGTCATCGAACTCATTAACGGCGGCTGGCGCAATGTGCTCTTGATGGCCGAATTGCGCCACGGCGAAAACAGTCCCGAAGTCCTCGCCGCATGGCAGGCGCTTGAGCAATTGTCGCTATGGCTGAATCAGGCACGCAGCGAACTGCCTGCGCCTGGCGACGCACAAACACTGCTGCAATATATCGACACCACACTCACCCATGTGTGCGCCGATAAATTTGCGCAGGACCGGATGCTCGATCAGCTCGCGCACGCGCTCTTCGACCAGGACGAGAGTCAACACGAATACACCACGGTATCGGCCAAGCTGCGCGACACCCCGCCCGAGGTTTTAAGCCCCGGACAAGACAGCCTGCTGGAACGGCTCAGAGTGGGCGACTGGATGCAATTTCCCAGCCTGGATGCACCGCTTAATCTGGTGTGGGTGGGCAACAAGCCGCCAGTCTATGTGTTTGCGACCTATCGCGGCATCAAAAAACTCGACATCAAACAACAGGATTTGCTGCAATCGCTGGAAAAAAACGAAGCCCAGTGGACCGAGGATATGGAACTGCCGCTGATGGATCGCTCGTACAGCGCGATGATCCAGAAAATGCAGCGCGATTTGATGTGGCAGGCATCGCATGATCCTGTCACCGGGCTGTCCAATCGCCACGCGTTCTTCCGCTCCATCCGCCGCGACTGGGTGCGCAACAAAAATACCGAACTCGACACGGGCTATGTGATCGGCATCATTCAGATTGAAACACAAGACACGGACGGCAAACCCCCCAGTGCCGACACGCGCAATGCCTTCATGCGCGAAGCCGCGCAGCTGGTGCAGGATCAACTTCCTGCCGGCAGTCTGCTGGCACGGGCAGGCGAGCAGTCCATAGCTTACTGGGCGGCCATGCCGGACGCGCTATCGGCCAAACTCGCATCAACCAAACTGCTGAACGCCTTGAACCGTTTCAAGCCATCCATCGACGGCCACGATATTCACGCCAACGCCCACATCGGATTGGTATGGGCCAGCAACGGGCTGGATCCCGAGCGCGCTTATGACAATGCCAATGCCGCGTCCACCGCCGCTCGCGAGTCCGGGCAAGCCGCCGTTGTGCTCTACCAGAACAGCGATTCGGATCGCGCCAAACCCGTCTTTGCGCTGGCGGAATGGGCGCATGAACTCACGCGCATTCTGGCGGAAAACCGCCTTGAACTGAATTGCCAGGCTGTCCTTGATCTTCAGAGCAGCACGCGCGATCCGGTGCATTACGAAATCCTGCTGCACCCCGTTGCCGCCACTCAAACCGACTCTGACCAGCCAATCAACACTGACGATCTGTTAAGCGTGGCCGAACGTTTGCAGCGCATCACCGAAATCGATCGCTGGGTTTTCAAGCAGGTGGTTCTCTGGATGCAGGAACACCCCGACAGCCTGGAGATGATCGGCGGATTTGCCATCAAGCTGTCCGGGCAATCCATCGTCAATCCCCTGTTCCTGAATTTTCTGCTGGCCGAGCTCGGGCGCGGCGATGTGCCCGCTCACAAAATTATTTTTTCGATCAGCGAAATCGCGGCGGCGGACGGCCATTCCCAGGCGCAGCACTTTATCCGCCAGCTACAACGTCTCGGCTGCAAATTCATGCTCGACGAATTCGGCCTTGGCAACAGTTCTTACACTGCACTCAAAAGTCTCAAACTCGATTATCTGAAAATCGACCGTTCGCTGGTGCGCGAGCTTTCCGCCAGCGTCATCGACGAGGCCATCGTCCGCTCCATTCTGGAAACCAGCACTTTCCTCGACATCAGCACCATTGCAGGCTTTGTCGAAAGCCAGGACTCCGAGTCGAAGCTCAAGGATATGGGTATACCGTTTGCACAGGGCTCACGCATGAGCGAGCCAGTTGCGCTGGCAAGCCTGATTCAACGGCTCAACGGCTAATCGGTTTGTAGCGGATGCGTTTGGGCTTCGCGCCTTCCTCACCCAGACGTTTTTTCTTGTCCGCTTCGTATTCCTGATAGTTGCCAGGGAAGAACACCACCTGCGAGTCGCCTTCAAACGCCAGAATATGCGTGGCGATGCGATCGAGAAACCAGCGGTCGTGCGAGATCACCATCACGCAACCAGCAAATTCGAGCAACGCGTCTTCGAGTGCGCGCAGGGTTTCCACATCCAGATCGTTTGACGGCTCATCCAGCAGCAACACATTGCCACCCGCGATCAGGGTCTTGGCCAGATGCAAGCGCCCGCGTTCGCCACCCGATAAATTGCCGACGATTTTCTGCTGGTCGCCGCCTTTGAAATTGAAGCGGCCAATATAGGCGCGCGAAGGCGTTTCATAGCGCCCTACCGTCAGAATATCGCGGCCTTCCGCAATCTCGTCGAACACGGTTTTGTTCGCCGACAAGACATCGCGGCTTTGATCGACATACGCCATTTTGACGGTCGAGCCAATCACGATTTCGCCACTGTCCGGCTGCTCTTTGCCCGTAATCATTTTGAAGAAGGTCGATTTGCCCGCGCCATTGGGGCCGATGATGCCGACAATCGCGCCGGGCGGGACGGTAAAACTCAGGTTGTCGATCAGCAGTCGGTCGCCAAAACTCTTGGTCACGCCATTGAATTCAATCACCTTGTCGCCCAGGCGCTCGCCCACCGGGATGAAAATTTCCTGGGTTTCATTGCGCTTCTGGTATTCGACCGAGTTCAGCTCTTCAAATCGCGCAATCCGCGCCTTGGATTTTGCCTGACGCGCCTTGGGATTTTGGCGCACCCATTCCAGCTCCTGCTTGATGGTTTTGAGCCGTCCGGATTCCTGCTTCGATTCGGTTTCCAGCCGCGCCTCTTTCTGCTCCAACCAGCTTGAGTAATTACCCTTCCACGGAATGCCGTGGCCACGATCCAGCTCCAGAATCCACTCAGCCGCGTTGTCCAGAAAATAACGGTCGTGCGTCACCGCCACCACCGTGCCGGGATAGCGCACCAGGAACTGTTCCAGCCAGTCCACCGATTCCGCATCGAGGTGATTGGTCGGCTCGTCCAGCAGCAACATATCGGGGTTGGACAGCAGCAACTGGCACAAGGCCACGCGCCGTTTTTCGCCGCCCGACAGCGTGCCCACCAGCGCGTCCCACGGCGGCAAGCGCAAAGCATCCGCCGCGATTTCCATCTGCGTGTCCGAGTCTGCACCCGCCGTGGCAATAATCGCCTCGCAGCGTGCCTGCTCTTCTGCCAGCGCATCAAAATCCGCATCCGGCTCGGCATACGCAGCATAGACCGCTTCCAGCCTGTGCTTCGCCTCGACAATCTCCTTCATTCCGGCTTCCACCGCCTGCCGCACCGTGTGATCGGGATCCAACTGCGGTTCCTGCGCCAGATAACCGATGCGCAAATTCGCCATCGGCACGGCTTCGCCTTCGATGTCAGTATCGACCCCAGCCATGATTTTGATCAGCGTGGATTTTCCTGAACCGTTCAATCCCAGCAAGCCAATTTTTGCACCGGGGAAAAACGACAGTGAAATGTCTTTCAGAATCTGCCGCTTCGGAGGCACGATTTTGCCAACGCGGTTAAGGGAGTAAACATACTGCGCCATAATGAAACATCCTGAGAATCAAGCAAGCGCAGGAGAATAACAGCCTTGAACCACGCCCACAAAACCGGCGCAATACGCCTCTGTGGTTAATTTTCGCGTCATCAATCCAGATGTCGCGCTGAAACCACGACAAGCAAACCCTCCCAATTTCGTCATTGCCGGACTTCTTTACACCCCGGATAACTAAATAACTGAATTAAAACAGCGTCTTATGAGCACACAATGCCGCCCAAGCCCGGTTGCACCTGAAAACATGTCGGAAAACTTTACTACCTAAGGGTGTACCCGTGCATGAGCCCTCATAAAAACAAGGCCTTAACATTGATGGCAGGCTTATTGCTTATCTGTATGGACAAGCTTTGCGTGTATTATCCTGACGCTTCGCTCGCGTCATGTTTTAAGAAATCAGCCGAATTCGACAGGCTGGAGGAGATTTAAGAATGAAAATCAGAAATTCACTGTCTGCCGCACTGTTAAGCACTTGTGTGATGTGCATGGGTGTTGCTCCGGCTCATGCTGCGCAGCAAACCCTGTATGGCACGACCATCGACGTCACTTATGACGACACGCTTATGGGGCTATTCGGTTTACCCACGATTGCTGGAGATACGCTGTTTTTCACCCCCACCAACTTCAAAACCCAATCGCTAAATGGGATTGGCTATGGGCCAATAGTAAGCTCGACTTTAAATCTTCGCATCACCCCACATGCTGGAATGGATTTTAGTTCAGTCAACTTAGGGGAATCGGGTGACTACACATTGTCAGGTGCGAACAGCTTCGTAACTGTCACCGGGGAGATTCGCGCATTCGATGTGGCAAACCCGTCGCCACTATCATCACACTTGACTAACAACATCATCGCCACTGCGCCACTCAATATTATCGATGGCCTTAACCACGACTGGAATGCGACCGCAGCACTCAATCTGGCGAGCTTTGCTTCTGTGCAAACGATTAACCTAACGCTGGAAAACATCCTTAATGCTTACACTGACTCTTCTGACATTGGCCCCAAGCTTGCCTTCATAGAAAAGAAATTCGTCGGGGTGTCACTCAGCATCGTCACAACCCCCGTACCTGAAGCCCATAATTGGGCGATGATGATGACCGGTTTGGGGCTAGTCGGATTTCAGTTGCGCCGTCGGCAAAACCGCATCGGATAAATATCAGATAAATTAAAGGCAATATTTGGCGCGCTTTGTGGAGCGCGCCATTACCCAAAGCCCCTGTGATACAAGTGCAGGGGCTTTTTTTGGTTTGGGCTGTTAGCCTGACTCACTCAGTACCAAAACTGCCCAACAAGCCTTTGTTTTGTCGGTGTTTCTTACACACCCACCCTTCAGAAAAACATTAGCTTTTAATAAACAGCGCATTACCAACATGGCAAGAAAATTGCTTAACTACTATCAACTTGTTCGCCGTTCCTAAAAGCACGGGCAACTAATAAGCAATTGAAAAATACAGGAAATAAAAATGGGAATGTCTCTACGTAAGCTGCTGTGCGGTTCGCTCCTGTGTCTGGGGGCAGCGCAGGCACAGGCCACCCCCATCACATTATCGGGTGCGTTTTTTGACGTGGCGTTTGACGATGCTTTGGTGAGTAATTATGGTCAACCCAGCCTGGTTGGGAGCACCCTGTTTTTCACCCCTACTGTTTTTAAAGCGCAGTCACTTAACGGCGCAGGCACAAACACTGCGAGCGCAACCATCAATGTGCAAATCATGGCGCATGGCGGTTATCGTTTTACCGGTATTGATCTGAGCGAGGCGGGCGACTACAAACTTCGTGCAGCCCATAGCTCAGCAGGCGTAGGCGGCACCCTGAATGTCACTGATAGCGCACATACCCTGCTGGCGACCGATTCCATCATCGCCACAAGCGCGTTAAACAACCGCGACGGGATTAACCATGACTGGAGCGCACTGGCCGGGATCAATCTGGATTTTCCAATTTGGTCTGGCGTGCAAACGCTTGATCTGATCCTCACCAACACACTGGAGGCCACAACTCTGTTAACCGATGTCGGCCCCAAACTGGCGTTCATCGAGAAAAAATTTGTAGGCCTGGATATTCGTACCGCCATCCGTTCCGGGCCCGCTACCGTACCCGAGGGGCAAAGCTGGATCATTCTGCTCACCGGTCTTGCCATGATGATGCTTCAGCGTCACCTGAGCGCACGGTTCCGGCTTGCGCATCAACGTACCCATCGTTAGGACTTTTTCCCAGGGTGGCTCAACACACCCGATCCCCTTCTGAAACGACCGGTCGGCACACCCGCCAGGCAGGTTCACGCTTTGAGCGTTTCCGGCAAGCCCGGTATGATGTACCGCATCGCGTACATCTGCCGGTTCAACCGAAAACACCATGCTGATAAAAATCCTGTTGCTGTTCGCCATTGGTTGGGGGGTTTACACCTTTCTCCGCAGTTATCAACGCAAGCTCGATCTATCCAAACCCCGCCCCGCCTCAAGCGTTGAAGACATGGTGCGCTGCGTACAGTGCGGCGTGAATGTGCCGCGCAGCGAAGCGATCTATTCCGGTGGTGAAATGTTTTGTTGCTCCGAACATCAGGCGCAGGGGCGTAAATCGACATGACCCAGAGTTGTACACCGCCGGGTGGATTGTGGTTTCCGAGATGACAACCCCGGCGCGCGCCATTTTTTCGCCGGGGTATTACGCGTCGCATTGGCGCAGTCTGGATTATTTCAATCTTTACCGACTGGCGCTGGCGGCAGCGCTGTTGATGCTGGGTCTGATCAATTTTAGTGCCGTGTCATCCGCACAAACGTCTCCGGAAGCCTTTCGCGCCGAAGCTGCCGCCTACCTGATCAGCGCAGCGTTCTTTGTACTTGGCGTACGCGCACGCTGGCCAGGTTTCCAATTGCAACTAACAGCTCACGTCCTGACGGACATCGTATTTCTGACGGCCATGATGGCCTCCAATCCGGGGATGAGTAGCGGGCTGGGCTTGCTGATGGTGGTGTCGGTCGCCTCCGGCGGGCTGGCCGGAAAAAGCCGCCTGGTGTTGTTGTACGCAGCGCTGGCTTCGCTGGCAGTGCTGTTGCAACAAGTGCAAACGACATTGGGTGGCCACGCCAGCCTGGCGGATTTCCCCCAGACAGGCCTGTTGTGTGTCGGCTATTTCGCGGCGGCCATTCTGGCGCATGCGCTCACGCGGCGCGCGCTGTCGTCCGAACACCTGGCCGCACGCCAGGCTGACGAATTGGCGCGATTGGCGCGCATCAACGCACTGGTCATCGAGAATTCGTCCGACGGCATTCTCGCGGTGGATGCCGCTGGCACGCTTCGCCACATCAGCCCGCGCGCACGCGTGCTACTGGATGTTTCATCAAGTCCGCCCAATATGCGAACGTCTGACGCTGTAATCCTGAATGCCGGGATGCCTGAAAACACCTTGCTTGCGGACTACTGCCCGACCGTGGCCGAAGCTTTTGCCCAATGGCGCGCTCAACCTGCGCGTGCGCCACAGCCTTTATTGCTGGGCGGCCACCGCCTGCGCATACGCTTTATTCCGCTGGCTGAAACCTCGGGGGAAACCGTGCTGGTGCTGGAGGACATGAGCCGCGCCGAACACGCTGCCCAGCAGATCAAACTGGCCGCACTGGGTCGACTAACCGCCAATATCGCACATGAAATCCGTAACCCGCTGGCGGCGATCCAGCAGGCGGCACAACTGCTACGCGAAGAAAATCCCGAGGGCACGTCTGCGCGACTGACGCAGATTATCGAGAGCAATACCCTGCGGCTGGATCATCTGGTCAGCGACGTGCTGACACTCAACCGGCGCGATCGCACCCGTCCGGAAAACATCAGCTTGGAAAACGAGTTATCACCACTATTGGCGGAGTTATGCCAGATTGAAGAAATCCCGCAAAACGCCGCCATTGTAGACATGAAAACCACGCAGGCACTGTGTTTTGACCGCGAACATTTACGCCAGATTCTGTGGAACCTGCTGCGCAATGCCTGGCGTCATTGTCAACAGCACACGGGCAGCGTTCGGCTAAGCACGACAGCGGATACGCGACGAATGTATTTCGACATATCCGACGATGGCCCGGGCGTGGCACCCGAGCATCAAGGCAAGCTGTTCGAGCCGTTTTTTACCACCGACGCACAAGGCACCGGACTCGGCTTATTTTTGGCACGCGAACTGGCCGAAGCCAATGGCGGCACGCTGGAATGGCGCGCCAATACGCCTGGCGCCTGTTTTCGTCTCAGCGCAAGGCTGGCACCATGCTGAAAACAACACCTAACCGTCTACGCATTCTGCTGGTGGACGATGAGCCTGACTTGCTGGATTTGATGGAACTGGCGCTGGTCAAACTCGGGCTGGACACCGATCGCGCAGGCAGTGTCGCCGAAGCCAGACAGCGACTTGAGCACACCCGCTACGATTTATGCCTGACCGATATGCGCCTGCCCGACGGCGAAGGCCTGGACGTGGTGCAGCTGGTCAATGCGCGGCAACCTGCGCCTCCGGTGGCTGTCATCACGGCTTTTGGCAGCGCGGGCAATGCAGTTGCAGCACTCAAGGCGGGGGCATTTGATTATCTGGCTAAGCCCGTGTCGCTGGATCAATTGCGCGCGCTCGTCAAATCCGCGCTCAAAGTTGCGTCGCCATCGCCGCGCGCCACGCACGAACTAATTGGCGAATCGGCACCCATGCAGGAGGTGCGCGCGCGCATCGAAAAGCTCGCCCGCACCCAGGCACCGGTACACGTCAGCGGCGAGTCCGGCAGCGGCAAGGAACTGGCCGCACGACTGGTGCATCGGCTCAGCCCGCGCGGCGATGGTGCCTTCATCGCAGTGAACTGCGGCGCCATTCCTGAGACATTGATGGAAAGCGAATTTTTCGGCTATCGTAAAGGCGCTTTCACCGGCGCAGACAACGACCGAGAAGGCTTCTTCCAGGCCGCTAACGGCGGCACGCTGTTCCTCGACGAAGTCGCTGATTTGCCTTTGTCGATGCAGGTCAAACTCCTGCGTGTACTACAGGAAAAAAAGGTCCGAAAAGTCGGTGCAACCGCAGAAGAGGCAGTCGATGTGCGCATCATCAGCGCCACACATCAGCACCTGGGCGCGCTGGTTGAAGCAGGACGTTTTCGTCAGGATCTGTACTACCGGCTTAATGTCATTGACCTCAATATGCCCAGCCTGCGCGAACGTCCAGAAGACATCCCGACCATCGCACGCGCCCTGCTCGCACACCTGGGCGGCGGCCAAGTGCAACTGACACGTGAAGCTGAACAGGCGCTACGCGCCTATGCTTTTCCTGGCAATGTGCGCGAACTGGAAAACACCCTGGAGCGCGCACTGGCCATGTGCGATGGCCGTGAAATTCACGCCGCAGACCTCAGCCTCGCCCCGGCCAGCAGCGACAGCACCCCAGACACCGGAAACGGAAAATTCCCCTTGCAGGATCATCTCGACCAGGTCGAGCGCGCCGCCATCGTCGAAGCACTAACCCAGGCGCGCTTTAACAAAACTGCGGCGGCCAAAATTCTCGGCGTCACCTTTCGCAGCCTGCGCTACCGGCTGGAACGGTTGGGCATCGAATAGCGCGACTCCCAAATGCACAGAGGCCGGGAATGACCCGGCCTCTGTGCAACTGAAATATGAATCCACCGCAGACGATTACGCGTTGCGTCTACGTGCAACCCAAGCCACCAATCCCAAACCCGCAAACAGCATTGCATAAATCTCGGGTTCAGGGACAGGCGCGCCATAGAGGAATTGCGCACCGGCTATATCATCAGCGTCTAGCTGGCGATTGATCTTGAAGAGACAGGCAGAATCAACTTGCATAACCGGGCAAGTCCCGTCGTAAACAGGGTGTGCCAGCCCGAGCGCATGTCCCATTTCATGCAGCAGCAAGCTCTCGAAATCGTTGGGTGCAGTAGAAGTGCCCGGGAAAGCATTGCCGTCAACGCCGGGCTGGAAAGCATAAAATGAATTCGCATCGAACAGGATATCGCCTGCGCCCGTGCCGCCATTCGGCGGGGGTGCAAAACCCACGGCGCCGCCACCGCCCGAAAAACTAAACACACCGATACGGATATTCCCAGTCGCATTCGGCACCGCAGCTGGATCATTGATCGCCACACCGCTATCGGGTGTACCCAGTTTCACGAAAGAGATGTTCGAAACCGCCGACCACTTGGCAAACGCTGCATCGATATAACTCTCCAGACTGGTCAACGATGTCGAGGTATAACCGGTCCCGGGCGAGTTTTCGATATTCAGGTTTCCAACGCTGACACCCGGGCACGCAGACCCGCAATAAGCGCTGCCCGAAGTGCCAACGGGAATAAAGCTCCAGCTAATCACGCCACCCGGTGTGCCATTGGTATTGCTGCCCCATTTCAGCGACTGCGTGCCATCGATGGGGAACACGCTATATGCGCTCGCAGCGCTGCTCAACGCTAGTAGCGCTGCGCCTGTAAACAATCGAGTCAGTTTCATACGTACCTCCAGTTAAAAGTCAATAACTCCGTATTGATGTGGAACGCTGAATTACGCCGCTCAGGTGAACTGAGGCTAATCGAACTCCCACGCATATCGCTATCACGGTTATCTATGACCTACAAAGCACGCCTCATGCCATATCAATATAATCATTAATTTTCAATAGGTTATACAACTACACGCTGCGCAACTCCTGGCCAATTGCAAAAAAAACCGAAAAAAAATAAGTCATTGTTTTTTAATGTTTAAACTCGGAAAAGTTGCAAACTGCGCCGCTATCAGCCCTTTCGCTAATACATTTGTATTAGCGGCAACAATGAGCCGCTCCGATGGTCACGCCATTCAACATCTCCGGTTAGCCAGCCCGCTAATCCTGTAGTTGCCCAAGTCTGCCCGAATCATTAATACTGGACACCTGTGGGAGGCTGAAACATGTCGGAACATAACGAAATCATTCGCACGCTGTATCGCGGCGCCATCGACTGGCCGCTGGTGCATTTCCAGAAAGCGGCACTCGATACGGTATCGGAATGGATCGCTTTTGATTCCGCCATGTGGGCGCGTGGAGGTGAGCCGCCTGAGGCGATTGTGGATGTGCATCTGGATCGGCAACCCCAAGCCATGATCGAGGAATATCTGCGCGATTATCAGCAATATGATTTTTTGGCGGATGCGGTACGCGCACAACCGGGCAAGACGATCAAGCTGACCGACCTTTCCAGCCGAACAGATTTCGAAGCATCGCGGGTCTATCCCTTCGCTAAGAAATGGGGGGTGCAACAAGTGCTCTCAACCTGTTGGCTGGAGCCTGCATCAGGACTAATCGGCGTGTTGTCCCTGTGGCGTAAATCGCCGAAAAAACCCTTTACCGAGGCGGAAAGAAGCGGGGTGCAATCATTGGTTCCGCATCTGGCAGAGGCGCACCGCATCTGCCGCATTACTTACATGCGTCGCTCCGGCACAAGTATTCACCTCCAATCTCATGCCATCGCCTTGTGCAATTCTCGCGGGGCGCTGATTGAAGTCGAACCGGGCTTTTATGAATTGATCCAGCAAGAATGGCCGGACTGGCGGGGGATGACACTACCCAAAGCCTTGTTACCGGCAATCACACGGCAAAAAGCTTTTCAAGGCCGCTCAGTGGTGGTTACGGCCAGCCCGCTTGGCGATATGGTTCGCATCGTGATCCGTCCGTCATGCGTACTGGATGGCTTGGGAAAACGACAGATGGACATCGCAGTGCGATACGCTCGGGGCGAGAATTATCGTGACATTTCCCAGACTCTCAATCTGGCCGAAAGCACAGTGCGGAACCATATCGCTCACATCTTCAACAAGTGTCAGGTCAATAACAAAACCGGGCTCGCACAGCTTGTCCTGAAATACGCAATCAGCTTAAAGCAATAGCCAGATACGTCGCATACAGCGCGCCGTTCAACCATAAATGCCATACACGCAAGCCGCCATGCAGTAACACCCAACGCACCCAGAATGCTGCGATCAACGTGATCACCACGCCAGACAGCACTTCTTTTTGCGGTGCCCACGGCGTAAGCGCTATTCCAATCGCGGGTAGCAACGTGCCCTGAAACACCATCGCACCGGTAATGTTGCCAAAGGCCAGTGTGTCCTTGCGCTTGCGTATCCACAAAATAGAATTGACCTTTTCCGGCAGCTCAGTCGCGATGGGTACAATCATCAGGGATAGCATCAGTGCGGTGATGCCGAGGATAGGCGCAGCCAGCTCAACGCCGTGGATAAATCCCTTGGCACCGATGACCAGCATGACCAGCCCCAGCCCCAGTTGCAGCAGAATGATTGCCATGTTTTTGGGAAGCCCCAAACGGTTCAGGAACATGGGGGACTCTGCTTCGGTAGCGTGACCATCGGCAACTAGTTTGCTCGACGCGCGCAAGGTCAGCAACACGTATAAAAAGTAAATCATCACCATGACAAAGGCCAGCGAAACCCGTATCCAGCTTTCGGTATGCGGTACAAACATCGCAATCAGCGACAGGGCGAACGCACCCAGGAAGAAATCCAGGTCACGTTTCAGGCCCGTCTTTTCCGGATTGAAGTGTCCGTTCATACCGCGCTTTTTGAGTGCAGCCAGACTCATCAGAAAAAAAGTCAAGGTGGAAAGCATCAGGGGCGCACCCAGAATGGCGCCCACGCCAATCTCTTCGTTGGTATGCACGTTACCCGTGCCGCCAAAAATGGCCAGTAAGGGTACCAGTGTTTCGGGCAAGGCGGTGCCGACAGCGGCAAACAGCGAACCGGTTACGCCTTCAGAAATACCGAGCTTTTCGCCCAGATGTTCCAGCGCATTGACGAAGATCTCGGCTGCCACCAGGATCAGAATCAGATAACCCAGCATTTGTAATAACAACATCACACCACCCTCAAATTTGATCGCGGCATTTTATCAGGCTTGCCGCGCCCGCCGCTTACCGCTAACTTAACGCCCATGTGTAAAGCAGAACACCCCCATCCCGTTTTTGAAGCGTTACGCGAAGGCGATTACCATGCGCGGCTTGCCGTCACACACGGCACATGCATCGTTCTTTTCAGCAACGCACACTGCGGTGCATGCCGTATCTGGAAGCATCTTCTGCCTTCTGCACTGAGCGGCCAGATTGCACATTTTTTTGAAATCGATGTCGGCACGGCCACCGGCATCGCACGCTATTTTGGCATTTTTCACTTACCCACCCTGTATCTGTATCGCGACGGACACTTTCATGCCGAGCTGCAAGCCGAAGCGCAGGCAACCGCTGTGCAGAATGCCGTACGCAATCTGATTGCCGCCCCGGCTCAGGAGGAACCATGAACCCGACTACACTGGACGCACAAGGCTGGCTGGATCACACCACTCACATCGCGTCGCCCAACTGCGATGCGCGGCCAGCTGACGAATCGATCCGGCTGCTTGTCATCCACAACATTTCACTGCCACCCGGCGTGTTCGATGGCGATGCGGTCATCAGGCTGTTCACCAACCAGCTCGATTGGGATGCGCATCCCTATTACGAAGGAATACGCGGGATGCGCGTATCGTCGCACTTCTTTATCCGGCGCGACGGACAACTGATTCAGTTCGTGCCGTGCGGCAAGCGGGCGTGGCATGCAGGCGCATCTGTCTGGAACGGACGTGAATGCTGCAATGATTTTTCCATCGGTATCGAGCTGGAAGGCAGCGATGACCAGGCGTTTGCCGACGCGCAATATGCCACGCTGATTCCACTGGTTTCCGCACTCAAGCATCGTTACCCGATCGAGGCTGTCACCGGACATTCCGACATTGCACCGGGCCGCAAGACCGATCCAGGGTCACTTTTCGACTGGAGCCGTTTGCAGCAGGCGTAGATTCCACGCCGTACATCGGCGAACCCGTCCCTTTGAAAAACACTTGTAAAATACGACTTTCGAAACCGGGCTTTTTTCCATGCGTCTAGGCACCCCACTCTCCTCTTCTGCCACGCGCGTGATGCTGCTCGGCGCGGGCGAACTTGGCAAGGAAGTGATCATTGCCCTGCAACGTATGGGGGTTGAAGTGATCGCTGTTGATCGCTACCCCAATGCACCGGGGCAGCAGGTTGCACACCGCGCCCACGTCATCGACATGCGAGACGCGTCTGCCTTGCGCGCGCTGATCGAACAGGAAAAACCGCACTTCATCGTGCCCGAGATCGAAGCCATCGCGACCGAAGCCTTGCTGGAGATCGAGGCCGACAAATTGGCTGTAGTGATTCCCTCTGCCCGCGCGGTCAATCTCACCATGAATCGCGAAGGCATTCGCCGTCTGGCAGCGGAAACCCTGGGTCTGCCCACCTCCCCTTATGAATTCTGCGACAGCCTTGATGAGCTCATTGCGGGTGCGCAAAAAGTGGGCTTTCCGTGCATCATCAAGCCCGTCATGTCGTCCTCGGGCAAAGGCCAGTCGCGCGTGGAACACGCCGACCAGTTACGCGCAGCGTGGGAATACGCCGCAAGCGGCGGGCGCGTGGATACCGGTCGGGTTATCGTTGAAGGCCTGATCGAATTTGAATACGAAATAACGCTGCTGACCGTTCGTGCCGTGAGCGCAAATAGCGAGATCGATACCCATTTCTGCGAACCCATCGGCCACGTACAGGTCAAGGGCGATTACGTCGAGTCGTGGCAACCACAGGTCATGAGTCCCGTTGCTCTCGAACGTGCTCGCGAGATTGCCGCACAGGTCACAGACAATCTGGGGGGGCGCGGCCTGTTCGGTGTGGAATTGTTTGTTCGCGGTGATGATGTCTGGTTTTCTGAAGTCAGTCCCCGCCCGCACGACACCGGCATGGTCACCCTATGCACCCAACGCCAGAATGAATTCGAGCTTCATGCACGCGCAATTCTCGGCCTGCCCGTCGATACCTCCCTGCGCGAACACGGCGCATCTGCCGTCATTTATGGCGGAATGGATGAAGCCGGAATTGCATTTGATGGTGTCGCCGACGCCTTGCAGATTCCGGGTAGCGACATCCGCCTGTTCGGCAAACCTGTCGCCTTCACGCGCCGCCGCATGGGCGTAGCGCTGGCGACCGCCGCCAGCACCGACGAAGCACGCAGCCGCGCAAAGCAAGCCGCCGCACGAGTTCAGCCGGTGAAAGCCTGAGCATGCAGACCCACTACGAACGCTGCGGCGGCGATGCGGTCATTCGCAAACTGGTTGATCGTTTTTATGACTTGATGGATGAAGACCCTGACTATTACGCGATCCGCAAACTGCACCCGGCGGATCTTGCAGAAACGCGCGACAAACTCCACTGGTTTTTATCTGGCTGGACGGGTGGCCCGCCGCTGTACACCGACCGCATTGGCCAGCCTTTTTTACGCCGCCGTCACCTGCCGTTTGCCATCGGCGAATCCGAACGCGACCAGTGGATGGGTTGCATGATCCGCGCCATGCAAGACGTGGGACTGGATGCTGCGATTCAGCAAGAATTAACCGCTGCGTTCTTTAAAACCGCCGATTTCATGCGCAACCAGGAAACATGAAACGCCTCCTGCTTGTGTTCGTATTGCTGCTTGTCACCGGGCTGGTTCTGCCATGGCTGCTGATTGACGAGTCCGCCGATGTCGAGCAACCGCCCGCCTTCAGCCGTCGCGATATTGTTTGGGCGCAAGCCTTGTTCGAAAAACACGATCCGCGCCTGGGTGCGCCTGGTGCCATGCAAAGCCTCAGTCTCGCCACCGACGAACTGAACCGCCTGCTGAACTACGCTGTTGCACTTAAACCCGTCAGCGGGATGGAAGCTGAAATCTATCCCGAAAGCGCCATTATCGGCGCAAGCCTGAAACTGCCGCACACGCCGTTTGGCAACTATCTGAATATTTCGATTGAGCTGTTGTCCAGCGCCGGCCAGCTTGAAATCTCCCACGTACAGCTCGGAGACATCCCGCTGCCCGGCATCCTCGCGCGCGGCGCAGGACATCTTGCGCATTGGCTTTTGTCGCGCGATCAGGCTTACGCCGCGATCACCAACAGCATCCGCCGTATCGATTTCTATGAAGACCGCGTCACGCTGGATTATGCGTGGCAGCCGCAACTGCTGACACAGCTTCAACGAAAGGGCGCAGCGCTGCTGATTTCCGACGAAGAACGCGAACGCCTGCTGGTGTATGCCGAATCCATCCGACGGCTACTCAAACCCCTGCCGCAAGGCGCGCCGTTCCCCCTGCACCGTTTGGTGCAGCCCCTGTTTGCCTTGGCCGACACACGCGGCGGCGATGCCGTTAGCGAAAATCGCGCTGCCATCACCGCCCTGGCGGCGTATGTAAGTGGCGTGAGTTTGCCCAAGCTGTTGCAGGACAAAGGCCGGACGATACGCCGTGAACCCCCAGTGTTGCCGAGTCTGCACGGTCGAACCGACTTCTCCCAGCATTACCTGATTGCCGCTGCGCTCTCTGCTAACGGCGGCAGCCGGTTGGCCAATGCCCTGGGGCTGGCCAAAGAAGAAGACGATGCGCGACGCGGCTCCGGATTCAGTTTTACCGACCTTGCTGCCGACCGCGCCGCCGCGCGCCTTGGCGAACGCCTGATTGGTGCAGCAGCCAAAGCCACCCAGCAAAAACTGGCGCACGCAGCGAGCGATGCCGACCTGATGCCGGATTTTTCAGATCTGCCCGAGTTCATGCCCGCTGCCGAGTTTTCACGCCGTTTTGGCGGCGTCGGCAGCGCGCGTTATCAGGCTGTTATCCACGAAATCGATAAGCGCCTGACGCTGCATCCGCTACTCGGACAGACCGGCAAGCCATAAACTTCAGGCGAACAAAATTTATCCGCTATAGTCCATTCCGTTTTCACACTCCAGGAGTTGCCCGTGCATAAATTTTTAACCATGCTTCTTGTAGCAGGTGTTGTCAGTTCAGCGCAAGCCGCAAAAATTGATACCGGCGCTGTTGTAGGTGCCGGTGTGGGCGCAGCGGCAGGCGCGGCGGTCGGCTCGGCAATGGGCGGCCGCGACGGTTCCATCGTGGGCGGTGCCATTGGTGGCGCGGCAGGTGCGGCGGTTGGCGGCAAGAAGTCGTCTCCACCCCCCAGCCAGCCGCAAGTCAGAGAAGTTGTCGTCGTACATGAGCACGAATACGACAATGATCGCGGCCATCGCAGACACAGAAAACATCGTCATGATCGTGGCCATCACTATGGCGACCGTCATAACGATCATCATGATGATCGCCGCCGCGACTGAATCATGTCCGGGTGACAACGGCTTGTAGCGCCCTGTCACCCTATCCGTGCATCAATACAGAAGGAGACATCGCTTCCTGTTATAATGCCGGGTTTCCCGTAACCCGGCCTGCACCATGTCCCGCCCTATCCGCAACATCGCCATCATCGCTCACGTCGACCATGGCAAAACCACGCTGGTTGACCAGCTCCTGCGCCAATCCGGCACCTTCCGCGACAACCAGCAAGTGGCTGAACGCGTCATGGACTCCAACGACCTCGAACGCGAGCGCGGGATTACCATTCTCGCCAAGAACACCGCAGTCGATTACGAAGGCATCCGCATCAACATCGTCGACACCCCCGGCCACGCCGACTTCGGCGGTGAAGTCGAACGCGTGCTATCGATGGTTGACGGCGTGCTGCTGCTGGTCGATGCCGTCGAAGGCCCGATGCCGCAAACGCGTTTCGTCACGCGCAAGGCGCTGGCATTAGGCCTCAAGCCCATCGTCGTCATCAACAAGGTGGACCGTCCCGGCTCACGTCCGGACTGGGTCGTAAACGAAACCTTCGACCTGATGGACAAGCTCGGTGCCACCGACGAGCAGCTCGACTTCCCGATCATTTACGCATCCGGCCTGAACGGTTGGGCCACGCTGGATCTGGCGCAGCCCTGCGATACCATGGTGCCCCTGTTTGACACCGTGCTGAAGCACGTTCCGCCCGCCAACGGCGATGCCGATGGCCCGCTGCAGTTCCAGATTGTCGCGCTCGACTACTCCACTTTCGTCGGTCGCATCGGCCTCGGTCGCATCATGCGTGGCCGCGTCAAATCGGGCCAGAACATCGTCACCATCGGCCAGGACGGCAAGCCGGTACCCGGCAAGATCAATCAGGTGCTGGGTTACAAAGGCCTCGAACGGGTTCAGGTTGAATCGGCCCAAGCAGGCGACATTGTCGCCATTACCGGTATCGAACAGATCGGGATTGGCGTCACCATCTGTGACCCCGCCACGCCCGAAGCCTTGCCATGGAAAGGGGTGGATGAGCCCACCCTGACCATGAACTTCCAGGTCAATTCATCGCCGCTGGCCGGACGCGAAGGCAAATTCGTCACCACCCGCCAGATCCGCGACCGCCTGCAAAAAGAACTGCAAGTCAACGTCGCACTGCGCGTCGAAGACACCGAAGACTCGGACGTATTCCTGGTCTCCGGACGCGGCGAATTGCATCTCACGATTCTGGTCGAGAACATGCGCCGCGAAGGCTTCGAGCTTGCCGTATCGCGCCCGCGCGTACTGATCAAGGAAATCGACGGTGTGAAATGCGAGCCTTACGAAATGCTGACCGTGGACGTCGAGGCCGAACACCAGGGCGGCGTGATGGAAGAACTCGGTCGTCGTCGTGGCGACCTCAAGGACATGGTGCCGGACGGTCAGGGACGTGTGCGCATCGAATACCGCGTTCCCGCGCGCGGCCTGATCGGCTTTCAGGGCGACTTCATGACCATGACCCGAGGCACCGGCATCCTCTCGCATGTATTTGACGAATATGGCCCGATGGCTGCCGACATGCCCGAGCGCCGCAACGGCGTGCTGATCTCGCAAGACGATGGCGAAGCCGTCGCCTATGCTCTGTGGAAATTGCAGGATCGCGGCCGCATGTTCGTCTCCCCCGGCGATCCCCTGTACGAAGGCATCATCATCGGCATCCACAGCCGCGACAACGATCTGGTGGTCAACCCGATCAAGGGCAAGCAGCTCACCAACGTGCGCTCCTCCGGCACCGACGAAGCCGTGCGTCTCATCACCCCGATCCAGATGTCGCTGGAATACGCCGTCGAATTCATCGCCGACGACGAACTGGTCGAAGTCACACCCAAGTCGATTCGACTGCGCAAACGCTTCCTGACAGAAAACGAGCGCAAGAAGAATCGTCAAGCGGCTTAAGCCTAAATCCGGCAACACAACAAAACGCCCCGATTCGGGGCGTTTTGCTTTTATAGGGGGTGATTACGCAGATGACCCAAGACCACCTCACTTCACGCTTGCCGACCCTCCACAAAACCGGCACAATGTCCGGCAAATAAACCGGCATTTTAAGTAGCACTGACAAGTATATTTTGTTATTATTTTCCTATAGTTATGTGAATTATAACCGATATATTAACCGGCAATAATCAAGCGTATCGGAGATTCTTATGGTAAGCCCTACGATCATTGCACAGTACACGCAACCCCATCAGATAGAACCGTTGTTGCCACAAAACCGGCTGGAAGAGCTTCGCGGCAGAAGTGCAAGCATCGTCGAGCGATCCCATCGCCTGACGGGAGCCGCGCACGCTAGCACAATCGCCAGCGTGAGAGAGTTGGTGCGCGAGATGAATTCCTACTACTCTAACCGCATCGAAGGCCAGAGCACGCACCCGGCGAACATCAAGCGAGCGCTGCGGCAAGATTTTTCAGACACGCCGGAAACAGCAAAACTACAACGCCTGGCACTCGCTCACATTGAGGCAGAACGCGAGCTAGAACAGGAAGGCGCCACCGAACTGCCGCAGATTCTGTCCAGCGCGTTTCTTCGGCGTGCGCATGCTGCGCTCTATAGCCGACTATCAGACGCAGACAGAACAACCGAGGATGGCCGAGTTGTGCAACCTGGGCAGATTCGGATCGAACAGGTCGCCGTCGGCAGGCACGAACCGCCGCCCGGCGAATTTGTCCCCCGTTTTCTTGCCCGGCTGGACGAGGTATATGGGCGTCCCTGCCCGATCGAAGACAGGCTGTTCACGATAGCGGCCGCGCATCAGCGGGTGGCTTGGGTTCATCCCTTTTCAGATGGAAATGGCAGAGCCTCCCGGTTACAGACCCACTGCGCGTTGTTTCCAGTCAGCGCCGGCCTCTGGTCGGTGAGTCGCGGCCTCGCCCGGAAACGGGATCGCTATTACGCGCTGATCGAAGCCGCAGACGGCCCGCGACAAGGCGACCTCGATGGGCGAGGCAATCTAAGCGAAAAGGCGCTTTGGGCCTGGTGCGCCTGGTTCATTGAGGTTTGCGAGGATCAAGTCGAATTCATGGAAAAAATGCTGGATATGGATGGCATGAAGACGCGTATCCATGCCCTGATTTCATTCCTTTCGTCCCAGGACAAGCCGGTCCGTATGGAAGCCGCGCTCCCGCTCTATCATCTGTTTCTGGCCGGACCAACCCCACGCGGAGAATTCCAGCAGATGACAGGCCTCAAGGATCGAACCGCCCGTTCGCTGCTCTCAAAGCTGGGCGAACTTGGGCTCGTCACTGCCGACAGCCATGTGGCGCCTGTTCGCATCGCCTTTCCGCTGAGCGCCCTCCAGTTTCTCTTTCCCGATCTCTATCCCGAAGCAGCAACCGTTAACCTTGACGCTTGACCTGACCCCCCGACTTTCGTCAGGGACATGCATCTGTCCAGCCACACTGCGACGTAGATAGCGCGACGCGTGAAGCGCGCCCTGCCCGCCGGGAGTTTGCGATTGCGTACCTACCGGGTAATGAAAGTGCCCGGGAATGATTGGGTAGGGTGCAATAACCGAAGGGCATTGCACCGGGTTCGCGGGGGGAAACATACGGCGCAATGCGCTTCGCTTATTGACGCCTACCGGGTACGCCTTACGCGCGTTACGATCCGCAGGCGGGCATCCCACGCCGTGCCAGGCAGGCACAAACGCTTCAATGCGCGCCCATTCGAGGGTGTGGATCAGCTTCATCAGCCTGGGCGTCAGCACTTCGGTTTCACGACCCAGGCTCGGGATTAATGCTGTCTGTACGACAGACCAGCGTTGCAGTAATCCAGCGCGTTGCGTAACATTCATTCCGGGTGTCCGATGTTTGTCTTGATAACTCGCATCTTGCCAGTAATGGCGGCGCCCACCCCAGCTCCTTACAGCAATAATTCAGTGAGGATGGCGGGTTTTGCAACTACCTCATTAGTCAGCATCATTATCAGCGAAAGCACACATGAAGCAACGTCGGTTATTCCTTGTTATGGCTGCAGCCCTATTGACGGGTTGTGCGGGCAGCCCACCCGGTTTCACCGGCCTTGTTGCTCCACCCACAGGGAAAGCCGTACTTTATATCTACCGTACCGACTATTTTGCTTTTGCTTTAGGTCCTTGGGTTGGACCGAAAATCCGAATCAACAATTACGAAGAAATCTCACCTTTGATCTTGATGGGCTATTTCCGCGTCGTGGTAGAGCCGGGTCTTGTGGAAGTAGCCTTGTTAAGAGGGACCTGGCCTGCAGATCAAAACGCATACGTGAATCTATATATGGATTCTGATACGACTCGTTTCATCGAACTCAGCTTGGGCAAACCCCATTTCAATGAGATTCTTTTCAGCTTTAGAGAAACAACCCAGGAAACAGCCATTCCGGCTCTTCAGAAACTGCGCCAACTGAATCCAAATTAAGACCGACAACAGGGGCAAGCTCAGACCACAGTTTTTAATCTTCACCAAACACATCCGCCCCCTCACTCCCCGATGTCCCACTGCGGATTCCATACGCCCTCCCAAAGATGCTGATCGGAATCCTGAAAATAGCCTGCGTAACCGCCCCAGAAAGTGTCCTGCGCGGGTTTTACGATGATCGCCCAGCGTTCCTGGCTTGGTCCATGACCGCATCGATCTCAGCTCTGGACGATACGTTATGCCCAAGTGACAACCCTGTAGGACTCGGCTGACCCAGCGCGAGGCCAGAATCACGAGCAAGACTTGTGCGTGGTCAGAGTGCAAGTTTGAGCCCGGCTTTCAGATCAAAAAAAACCACCGCGTCATACTCGAATTCCTGTCCGATAATGCCTCGGTCTTGAACCCAAGGCCGTTCTGGTAGAAGCTACGGGACTTTTCCAGATCATCGATGCCGATCGTAATAACAGTGATGCGTGGTTTCATGTGCGCTTCCTCCGGGGAACATAATAAATCTGCTGGGAAGTAACTCAAAAAAAATCGCCATGCGACCAAAGCCGCATGGCGATTTCACATTAATGCCAAACGCTTAACTGGCCATCGGCAGAATCGGCACGATCAGCAGTGCGACGATGTTGATGATCTTGATCAGTGGATTGACTGCCGGGCCTGCCGTATCTTTGTACGGATCGCCTACGGTGTCGCCGGTGACCGCCGCTTTATGCGCGTCGGAGCCTTTGCCGCCGAAGTTGCCTTCTTCGATGTATTTCTTGGCGTTATCCCATGCACCGCCGCCGGTGGTCATGGAGATGGCGACAAAGATGCCGGTGACGATGGTGCCGACTAGCACGCCGCCGAGCGCCTGCGCGCCGAGCGTCAAGCCGACGATCACGGGCACCGCGACCGGCAGCAGCGACGGCAGGATCATTTCCTTGATCGCGGCCTTGGTCAGCATGTCAACGCAAGTGCCGTATTCGGGCTTGGCCGTGCCTTCCATGATGCCGGGAATCTCCTTGAACTGGCGGCGCACTTCTACCACCACCGAACCCGCAGCACGACCAACGGCTTCCATGCCCATGGCGCCAAACAGATACGGCACCATGCCGCCGATGAACAGGCCGATGATGACCATGTGGTTCGACAGGTCGAAGGTCAGGCCGGGCTGATGCGCGGACAGCGCATGGGTGTAGTCGGCAAACAGCACCAGCGCAGCCAGACCGGCCGAGCCAATCGCGTAGCCTTTGGTGACGGCCTTGGTGGTGTTGCCCACCGCGTCGAGCGGGTCGGTGATATTGCGGATGTTGTCCGGCAGGCCGGCCATTTCTGCGATTCCGCCCGCGTTATCGGTGATGGGGCCGTAGGCGTCGAGCGCAACGATGATGCCCGCCATCGACAGCATGGACGTGGCCGCAATGGCGATCCCGTACAGACCCGCCAGCGCATAGGCGCTCCAGATTGCGAGGCACACCGCCATGACAGGTGCTGCGGTGGATTTCATCGACACGCCCAGACCGGCAATCACGTTGGTGCCGTGACCGGTGGTGGAGGCCTGCGCAATGTGGCGAACCGGGCCGTATTCGGTCGCGGTGTAGTACTCGGTGATCACCACCATGGCGGCGGTCAGACCCAGGCCAATCAAGGCGGCCAGATACAGGTTCATCGAGGTCACCAGTGCGCCGCCGATCATCACGCCCTCGCCCAGCATCATGGTGGTGATGGGGTAAAACGCGATGGCCGCGAGCACGCCCGAGACGATCAGGCCGCGGTAGAGCGCGTTCATGATCTTGCCGCCATCACGCGCCTTGACGAAGAAGGTGCCAATGATAGATGCGATGATGGAAAAACCACCCAGCACCAGCGGATAAATCACTGCATTGGGTGAGTCGCTGATCAGCAGTCCGCCCAGCAGCATGGTGGCGATAATCGTCACCGCATAGGTTTCGAACAGGTCGGCCGCCATGCCTGCGCAGTCGCCCACGTTGTCGCCGACGTTGTCTGCGATCACCGCCGGGTTGCGCGGGTCATCTTCCGGAATCCCCGCTTCAACTTTGCCCACCAGGTCGGCGCCAACGTCAGCGCCCTTGGTGAAAATGCCGCCGCCGAGACGGGCGAAGATGGAAATCAGCGAACCGCCAAACGCCAGACCGACCAGCGCATGCGTGGCCTCGGTCGTGCTCTCGCCCATCGACAGGGTAAGAAATGAGTAATAACCGGCCACCCCCAAAAGGCCCAGACCGACAACCAGCATGCCGGTAATCGCGCCGCCTTTGAACGCCACGTTCAGGGCCGCATTGAGGCCGTTATTGGCCGCTTCAGCGGTACGCACGTTGGCGCGCACCGAAACGTTCATGCCGATATAGCCCGTCAGACCCGAAAGAAACGCACCCAGCGCAAATCCGACCGCAGTCTGCCAGCCCAGCGCAACAAAAATCGCCACCAGCAAAATCACGCCGACGATGCCGATGGTGGTGTATTGACGGTTCAGGTAGGCCGATGCACCCTCCTGCACCGCCGCCGCGATTTCGCGCATGCGGTCATTGCCGGTGGGCAAACCCAGAATCCATTTGATCGATACGATCCCGTAGAGCAGTGCGAGCACCGCTGCTGCGAGGGCAAATTGCAAACCAGCATTCATTTTTTATCTCCTCAACAAACAAAAAAAACGGCAGCTTTCGCCACCGTTCCTATTTACAACTCCTTGCCCATTGCCAGCCCGCCTTCGAAGCGTGTGCCGGGCTCGAATCCGAATACTTCATCGAGCCGCATTTCGCGGATGCACTCGTCAACCGCAGCCTGCCCATGCTCTCTCTGCACTTCCGAGAGGATAAGCTTGGCCGAGTTGCCGTTATAAAAACTGCCAAAGTCAGCCTGCACTTTCAACAGTTGTTTAGCGCGGTCGAGCGTCATTTTTTCAAGTCGAATTTTTTCAATTTCTTCTCGACAGCCACATTTTTCAGTGTGACGTACACCGGCAGACCGTCCTTGTACTTCGGATAGTCTTCGCCCTGAATCAGCGGGGTCAGGTAACGTTTGCACTTGGGCGTAATACCAAAGCCATCTTTCGTAATGAAATCACGCGGCATGAATTTCTCGACGTTGGCAACATCCTTCAGATCGGCCACGCCAATCCTGTATTTGTAGGGCACGTCGGAAATGCGCTCCACTGTCGGCATCACCGAGTTGTGGCCTTTAACCGCCAGCTCGACGGCCTTCTTGCCCAGTTCATACGCCTGCTTCACATCGGTTTTGGAGGCGATATGGCGTGCAGCACGTTGCAGGTAATCGGCCACGGCCCAGTGGAATTTGTGACCCAATGCATCCTTGATCATGTTGGCCACGACCGGTGCAGCGCCACCGAGTTGCGCATGACCAAACGCGTCACGCGTGCCCTGTTCAGCCAGGAAAGTACCATCAGGGTAATGGCAGCCTTCAGATACGACCACGGTGCAGAAGCCGTGCTCTTTCACCAGCTTGTCGACGCGCGCCAGGAATTTCTTCTGGTCGAACTCGATTTCGGGGAACAGGATGACGACCGGAATGCCGTGGTCTTCAACCAGACCGCCCGCAGCCGCAATCCAGCCTGCGTGACGTCCCATGACCTCGATCACAAACACTTTGGTGGACGTTTTGGCCATCGACTTCACGTCGAACGATGCTTCCAGTGTGGAGACAGCGATGTATTTTGCAACCGAGCCAAAACCCGGGCAGCAATCGGTAATCGGCAGATCGTTGTCGACAGTTTTGGGGACGTGGATGGCCTGAATCGGGTAGCCCATGGCTTCGGACAACTGGCTGATCTTGAAGCAGGTGTCGGCCGAATCGCCGCCGCCGTTGTAGAAGAAGTAACCGATGTTGTGCGCCTTGAACACCTCGATCAGGCGCGCGTATTCGCGTTTGTTGGCTTCCAGCGATTTAAGCTTGAAGCGGCACGAACCAAATGCGCCCGACGGGGTGGTGCGCAGTGCAGCGATCGATTCGGCCGATTCTTTGGTGGTGTCGATCAGGTCTTCGGTCAGCGCGCCGATGATGCCGTTGCGGCCGGCGTAAACCTTGCCGATCACATCCTTGTGCTTGCGTGCGGTTTCAATCACGCCGCAGGCCGAGGCGTTAATGACGGCGGTCACGCCGCCGGATTGTGCGTAAAAGGCATTCTTCTTTGCCATAGTGCGAGTCTCCAAAAAATCAAAATGAAGAAGCCAGTCAGACTGGCTTCAAAAAATTCAACTATTGCCGCTGGCAGGCGCTGCGGCCAAACGCTTGGCCTCTTCGTCCGCCTGCATTTTCATTAGCGTGGTTACGCAGTCGCCAATATCGTCATATTCTTCGCGCCCGGTCGCAAAGCGGTCGCGGATGCGGTAGAAAAACATGCTGCGGTAGCGCGACTCGCCCGTCTTCGACAACACAAAATGACACCCGCGCTCGATCCAGTAAAAACTGGGGCACAGCGTCAGTTCGCGATGATCGAGATGCAGACGAATCTCGGTTTCCACATCTTCGATTGGCACGTCCTTGCCAAACCGTTCCTTCACCGCCTGTGTCACAACCCAGCGTTCGGTGTCGGTCATGGCGGGCATTTTT
This sequence comes from Thiobacillaceae bacterium, assembly GCA_040080135.1. Classification (GTDB taxonomy): domain Bacteria; phylum Pseudomonadota; class Gammaproteobacteria; order Burkholderiales; family Thiobacillaceae; genus Thiobacillus. Next base: position 20,801 of record JBEBIZ010000004.1, on the reverse strand, counting down.
TGCGACATGGTGTGATAGTCAGGATTAACCGAGTGCGGCAAAAATCGAATCGCGAATGCCGTCCACTTTACCGACGCCAGCCACTTTGACGTACTTGGGTGCGCCCGCTTCGCCGCGTGCAGCCCAGTCGCCGTAATACTTCACCAGCGGCTCGGTCTGTGCGTGATAAATGTCCAGACGCTTTTTAACCGTGTCTTCATGGTCGTCATCACGCTGAATCAGATCTTCACCGGTCACGTCATCCTTACCCGCCACCTTGGGCGCATTGAATACAACGTGATAGGTACGGCCCGAAGCAACGTGTACGCGGCGACCCGACATGCGCTTGATGATTTCTTCGTCAGCCACGTCGATTTCGACCACGTAGTCAATCGGTACGCCTGCGGCTTTCATTGCCTCAGCCTGCGGAATCGTGCGCGGGAAACCATCAAACAGATAACCATTCTTGCAGTCGTCATCTTTCAGGCGCGCTTGAACCATACCGATGATGATGTCGTCGGACACCAGACCACCCGCATCCATGATTGCCTTGGCCTTGATGCCCAGCTCCGACCCGGCCTTGACGTGCGCGCGCAGCATGTCGCCCGTTGAAATCTGGGGAATGCCGTATTTTTCCTTGATGTAATTCGCTTGAGTGCCTTTGCCTGCACCGGGTCCGCCGAGAAGAATGAGACGCATAGATAAATCCTTGAATATATTGAGAGGGTTAAACCAGAATGCTTAACCTGGCTAGGGTAAGCCATGCCGGAAGTGGGGGAAACTTAAAAAATTTTATTGCCGGATTAAACGACTTTGCCGGAGACTGTCATACGTATTACAACAGGCCGCTATTTTACAGGCTCATGAACACTTCTCAAACTCTCGACCTCCCTATATCCGGCATGACGTGCGCGGCGTGTGCGGCCCGACTGGAAAAACAGCTGAACAAGTTGCCCGGGGTGGAAGCGGGCGTCAACTTCGCGGGCGAAAAAGCCCACGTCCAGTTTGCCGCGTCCCAAACGAGTGCCGCGCAGATATTGGAGGCGGTAAAGAAAACCGGCTTTGATGTCACGCCGCAAACCGCAGAATTCACCATCGAAGGCATGACCTGCGCATCCTGCGTGGCGCGCATCGAGAAGGTGCTTAACCAGCTTCCCGGCGTATCGGCCACGGTCAATCTGGCAACCGAAACCGCACGTGTGAATTACACGCCGGGAATGGTAAATAGCTCGACACTGATCGATGCCGTCACCCGCTCGGGTTATCACGCAATCGAACGTGTCAATGCTGGGCGCGATGCCGAAAAAGCACGCCGCGCCGCGCACTATCAACGTGAGCGCAGATTATTCTTTCTGTCTGCCGCGCTGACCTTGCCGCTACTGTTGCAGATGGGCGGGATGTTTCTCTCCGGAAACCATGCCGAACCGCTGCCGCGCTGGCTGCAATTCCTGCTCGCCACGCCCGTGCAATTCTGGGTGGGGCGGCGTTTCTACCAGGGCGCGTTCAATGCACTGCGCGGTGGCGGAGCCAACATGGATGTACTGGTGTCGCTCGGCACCAGCATGGCATGGGGACTCTCGACGTTCGTCACCTTGGTGGGTCTGACACACCAGCACGTCTATTTCGAAGCAAGCGCTGCGGTCATCACGCTGGTGCTCCTCGGCAAAGTACTGGAAGCCAGTGCCAAGGGTAAAACCTCGGCGGCGATTGAATCCCTGATCCAGCTTGCACCCAAAACTGCACGGGTAGAACGCGACGGCGAAACGCAGGAAATTGACATTGCCAGCCTCATCCCTGGCGACATCGTCATTGTGCGCCCGGGCGAGCGCCTGCCGGTCGACGGCGAAGTCATTGACGGCCAATCCAATGTCGACGAAGCCATGCTTACCGGCGAACCCTTGCCCGTCGTCAAGCAGACTGGCAGCCGCGCTTATGCCGGCACGCAAAACCAGAACGGCATGCTGAAACTGACCGCCACCGGTGTCGGCAGCCATACCCAGCTGGCCGAAATCGTGCGTCTGGTCGAAGCCGCACAAGGCAGCAAAGCGCCGATTCAACGTCTGGCCGACCGCATCGCGGGTATCTTTGTCCCCGTTGTCGTCAGCATTGCGGTGCTGACGTTTCTGGCCTGGTGGCTGTTTGCGGGTGATGCCGCACAGGCACTGATCAACGCCGTTGCCGTGCTGGTCATCGCCTGCCCCTGCGCACTCGGGTTGGCAACACCCACAGCGGTCATGGTTGCCACCGGGCGCGGCGCGCAACTCGGCATCTTGCCCCGCTCGGCGGCCGCACTGGAAAACGCCGGTCGTCTGCAAATACTGGTGCTGGATAAAACCGGCACCATCACTGCGGGCAAGCCGGTCGTCACGGCAGTTGTGCCTGCACCTGGCGTGAGTGAAGCCGAACTGCTACACACTGCCGCCAGCCTCGAAGCCGCGTCCGAACATCCGCTCGCCCGCGCCGTGCTGGAACATGCACGGGCGCTCAACATAGATGCTTCGCCCGTGACCGGCTTTATCGCCACACCCGGACACGGCATCAAAGCACAACTGAATGGCGTAGATACCTGGCTCGGCTCACCCGACTACGTCCGCACCGCTGCCGGCATCGCCCTGCAGATCGACACGCAAGGCACGCTGATTGTCGTCGCGCAAACCAGAAAACTGCTGGGTTATCTCGTCATTGACGACCCCATTCGGCCCGACGCGACAACGGCCATCGCCCGGCTCAAAGCACTTGGGCTGAAAATCATCATGGCCACAGGCGACCAGCCCGGCACCGCCGAAAGTATTGCACGCGCTGCAGGCATAAACGATTGGCGCGCGCAATTATTGCCCGCAGATAAGGAAGCCCTGATCCGCACCTTGAAAGCAGATGGGGAAATCGTCGGCATGGCCGGTGACGGCATCAATGACGCCCCCGCGCTGGCCGCAGCCGATGTCAGCTTCGCACTCGGCGACGGCTCGGATATCGCCATCGAAACCGCCGACATCACCCTGATGCGCAACGAACTCTCCACCCTGCCAGACGCGATAGAGCTATCTCGTGCAGGCCTGCGCAAAATTCGCCAGAACCTGTTCTTCGCGTTTATCTACAATGTGCTGGGGATTCCGCTGGCGGCAGCGGGCATGCTGAACCCTGTGATTGCCGGGGCGGCGATGGCGATGAGTTCGGTTTCAGTGGTGACGAATGCGCTGTTGTTGCGGCGGTGGAAACCTAAGCGGTTTCTTGGCTAAGTGGAATGTTTAAGACTTTTGCATGATTGAGGTTTGGCTGGCCGGAGGTTGCCCAGCGGCAAGTCACCTTCTTTTGTTTCGCCAAAAGAAAGCTAACCAAAGAAAAGGCGACCCCAACATCCCCGAATTCCCGAAGCTTACCAACGACTTGCCGCGTTAGCGGCTTAGTCGATGGTTATGCAGAGCCTGAGTCAACCTCGGCGAGCAAGGCGGATAGATGCGATTTAGCGTCCGCCACGGTGGCAGTTTTCACCATCAAAGCACCATCAGATGGTCATGTTGACTGTTGTTATTTACCTTGTTGATCATCTTGTAAAGCGGTTGACGCAGCGCCAAATTGGCCGCGACAAGCCCACTAGCTTTCCTACCCGAACGTCAGTCCCATCGCCTCACGCACATCGCGCATGGTGTCGCGCGCCAGTTCCTGCGCCTTTTCACAACCGTCGGCAATGATGTTGCGGACCTGGTCGGGGTTGTCTTCAAAATACTGGGCGCGTTCGCGGATCGGGGCGAGTTCGCGCAGTACGGCATCGATCACGGGCTGTTTGCATTCGATGCAGCCGATGCCTGCGCTGGTGCAGCCGTGGGTGACCCACTGGCGCGTGGCATCGTCTGAATACACCATGTGGAATTGCCATACCGGGCAATTGTTGGGATTGCCGGGATCGGTACGGCGTACCCGCGCCGGGTCGGTCGGCATGGTGCGGATTTTTTTGGTGACCTGCTCGGGGTCTTCGCGCAAGGCGATGGTGTTGTTGTAAGACTTGGACATTTTCTGGCCGTCGAGTCCGGGCATCTTTGACGCTGCGGTCAACAAGGCTTCGGGTTCGGCCAGGATCATTTTGCCGGAACCCTCAAGATAGCCAAACAGGCGTTCGCGGTCGTTCAGGGACAGGTTCTGCGCATCGTTCAGCATGGCCTGGGCGGATTCCAGCGCCTCGCCATCCCCCTGTTGCTGATAGGCAGTGCGGCATTCTTCGTACACGCGCGCCTTTTTCGATCCCAGTTTTTTGACCGCAGCCTGGGCTTTTTCTTCAAAGCCGACTTCACGACCATATAGATGATTAAAGCGGCGACAGATTTCACGCGTGAATTCGATATGCGGCACCTGATCTTCGCCCACCGGAACGAGGTTCGCACGATAGATCAGGATATCGGCGCTTTGCAGCAGCGGATAGCCCAGAAAACCGTAGGTGGATAAATCCTTTTCGCTGAGTTTTTCCTGCTGGTCCTTATAAGTGGGTACGCGTTCGAGCCAGCCCAGGGGCGTCATCATCGACAGCAACAAGTGCAGCTCGGCATGTTCGATCACGCGCGACTGCACAAACAGCGTGGCCTGCGCCGGATCGACTCCGGCGGCTAACCAGTCCACCACCATGTCGCGGACGTTTTCGTCGATGACTTGCGGGGTGTCATAGTGGGTGGTGAGCGCGTGCCAGTCGGCCACAAAAAACAGGCACTGGTATTCATTCTGCAAGCGCAGCCAGTTTTTGAGAACGCCGTGATAGTGGCCAAGATGCAAGCGCCCGGTGGGGCGCATGCCAGAAAGTACGCGGTCAGAATACATAGAAGGGGATCAGGATTGGAATAGGGAAATCAGGACAGCACGACCTGGATCAGGCCGATCAATTGCGTGGCATCAAGGCCGGTTACGAACGCGGTCAAGCCGATAAAAACGCTGATCAAGGGCCATAGAACCATGCTCAACACGCCGGTAAACATCAGGCCAAGCAGAATAAAAAAACCATAAGGCTCGATTTTGGAAAACTGGTAAGCGGCTTTGTGCGGCAGCAAGCTGACGGCGATGCGACCGCCATCAAGCGGCGGCAGCGGGAGCAGATTCAGCGCCATCAAAATGATATTGATGAATACGCCTGCTGCACCCATCAGCATCATCGGCGTTGAAAACCCGTTGCCGAGCGCAAACCCGATTTGAATGATGAGCGCCCAGAATACGGCCATCAGGAAATTGATCCCGGGGCCGGCGGCGGCAACCCACAGCATGTCTTTTTTCGGGTGGCGCAGTTTGCCGAAATTGACCGGGACAGGCTTGGCCCAGCCAAACAGGATCGCGCCGCCGCCCAAGAGTTTGCTGGTTAATAAAATCACCAGCGGCACCAGAATCGTGCCGACCGGATCGATATGCTTTAACGGGTTGAGCGTAATGCGGCCTTGCATCGCCGCTGTCATGTCGCCAAAAAAACGGGCGACGTAGCCGTGTGCAGCCTCGTGCAGAGTGATTGCAAAAATCACTGGCAAGGCAAACACGGCGATTTTTTGAATCAGACTCAGTTCCATTGAGGTTATGTCTCGAAATCGCTCGTGTCGCCTTTGCCATAACGCAGCACGACGGGGGTATCGGTGGTCAGATCGACGATGGTGGTCGGGGTCAGTCCGCACGCGCCGCTGTCTATCACCAGATCAACTTGGTGTTCCAGGCGCTCGCGGATTTCCCAGGGTTCGGTCATCGGAACGTCTTCGCCTGGCAGCAGCAAGGTAGAAGACAAAATCGGCTCGCCCAGCTCTTCCAGCAGCGCCTGGACGACGCTGTGCTCCGGTACGCGCAGACCGATGGTGTCGTTTTTTTTATGCAGCAGCCGCTTGGGTACTTCGCGGGTGCCGCGCAAGACAAAGGTATAGGGTCCAGGCGTGTGCGCCTTGAGGATGCGAAATTGCGTGTTATCGACTTGGGCATAGCGGCCCAGCTCGGACAAATCGCGACACACCAGTGTCAGATCGTGCCCGACATCCAGCCCGCGCACTTGTAGCAAACGCGTCGCAGCGTCCCTGTTACCGATCTGGCAACCCAGCGCGTAGCAGGAATCGGTGGGGTACACAATCACTCCGCCCTGTTTCAAAATCTGTACGGCTTGCTGAATCAGACGAAGCTGCGGATTGTCGATATGGATATTAAAGAATTGCGACATGGCAGTTAATTTTCAGCCTGTAACTGTTCGATTTCCGGCCAATCCAACCAAACCGGTTTGCAATAATGCGGCAGTGCGGGCAAGCGGCCAATGTCGATGCCTTCGCCGGGTGCGTGGAAATCTGCACCGCACGAAGCCTTGAGTCCGAACGCGCGCGCCAGGTCAGCAAATTTTCCGTATTCAGAGGGATGGTGGCTGCCGGTCACCACTTCGATGCCCTCCCCGCCCAAGGCACGAAAGGTATCCAGCAGGATATGCAGCTGGCGCGCATTAAATGCGTAGCGTCCCGGATGCGCCAGCACCGCCATGCCGCCACTGGCTCGAATCCAGCTCACGGCATTCACCAGCGTAGTCCATTCATGTTCGACATAGCCCGGATTGCCTGGCGTCAGAAAACGCTTGAACGCAGTGCGTATATCGGGTGCATGTCCCTGTTCGACCAGCCAGCGGGCGAAATGTACGCGACCGATAATCTGCTTGTTGGCGGCATAGGCGCGGGCACCCTCGAATGCGCCGGTGATGCCCGCTTTATCCAGATCATCCGCCATACGCTGCGCGCGCGCTGTGCGTCCGACCCGGATATCGCTCAGGCCGACTGACAGCAGCGGGTTCAACGGATCGATCCGCAAACCGACGATATGCACCGTCTGGCCGCTCCAGGTGACTGAGATTTCGACGCCGGGGATGAAAGTGATGCCTGCGTCATCCGCAGCGGCCTGCGCTTCAGCCAATCCTGCCACATCGTCGTGATCGGTCAGCGCGAACACATCCACGCCATTGGCAGCCGCGCGCGCCACCACCCCGGCTGGGGGCAGCACGCCATCTGAAATATGGGAATGACAATGCAAGTCGATGTTCAACATTAATGCCGACGCTTGAAAGCGCTTGGTCTGAAGGGAGAATCATAGCAAAATAAGCGGGCTATGAATTGTCAGGCGGCAGTGCCGCACCGCGAATGAAAAAGTTTTTGTTTGACCTCTTTCCCGTCATCATTTTTTTTATTGCCTATAAACTGGGCGATGCCAATGCTGAAGGCACCCGCCACCTCTTGCAAAGTGTAGGGCTGCCGCAGCCAACCGGCACGCATGAAAAACCCGGCATTTATCTTGCGACCTTCGTTGCCATCATTGCCAGCTTCGGCCAGATCGCCTGGGTGAAGTTGCGCGGCCATCAGGTTGAAACGATGCTGTGGGTAAGCTTGGGCATTATTCTGGTCTTTGGCGGCGCGACCCTGTGGCTACATGACGAAAGCTTTATCAAGTGGAAACCCACTGTGCTGTACTGGATTTTTGCAGGGTCAATTTTTGGCGCTGCGCTGTTTGGCCGCAACATTATTCGCGGGTTGATGAATGAACAGATGGAACTTCCCGAGGCTGCATGGAGTCGACTCAACCTGAGTTGGGGCGGATTTTTTGCAGTCATGGGGCTTGTAAACCTGTGGGTCGCCTTCAACTATTCGACGGATGACTGGGTTAATTTCAAGCTGTTCGGCAGCATGGGACTGATGCTGGTATTTGTGATTGCTCAGGGCATGATGCTCACCCGGTATCTGGATAACGCGGACAAGAAAGAAAACTAATAATGCTGTACACCATCGTCGGGCAGGATGTGCCTGACAGTTTAGACAAACGGCTCACCAGCCGCCCCGCCCATCTGGAACGCTTGCATGCGTTGCAAAACGAAGGGCGCTTGCTCCTGGCCGGACCTTTTCCTGCGATTGACGGCAATGATCCCGGTGCCGCAGGCTTTACCGGCAGCCTGATCGTGGCCGAGTTCGACTCGCTCGCTACTGCGCAAATCTGGGCAGATGCCGATCCTTACGTTGCCGCGCAAGTCTATGCATCTGTCAGCGTCAAACCATTCAAAAAGGTGCTGCCCGCATGAACGCCGTTCACATCAATACAGCTGACCTGATTCGCCAACGGCTGGCCACGCTGGAACCTGAAAACATCGTGCTCGAGGACGAAAGCGCACAACATGCCGGGCACGCTGGTGCCGCTTCTGGTGGCGGGCATTTCAACCTGACGCTGGTCTCAGCCCAGTTTCGGACTTTATCGACACTCGCACGACATCGGCTGATTTATGCTGCAATGGGCGAACTGATGCAGCACGAGATTCACGCACTTTCTATCACCGCTTTAACCCCCGAAGAACTTTAACAAGGACATAACCATGCGTAAGACCCTCCTCACCTCCCTGATCCTGCTTGCCTTCGCACCAATGGCTTACGCCGAAGAGGCAAAACCTGCCGATGCAAAACCCGCTGCTGCGCCTGCCGCACAAGAGACCAGCAAGCCCATTGCTATCGTCAACGGCAAGGAAATCCCGGTCGTCTACGGTGAGATACTCAAACGCGAACTGCTCGCCCAAGGTCAACCCGATAATGAGCAGCTCGCCTCACGCGTGCGCGACACCCTGGTCAATGCTGAAATACTCTCCCGCGCCGCCATCGACAAAGGCCTGGACAAAGACCCGCGCATAGCAGCTGTGCTCGATATTCAACGCAAGAATGCCCTGTCGAAGGTCTATCTGGAGGACTACATCAAGTCCCATCCTGTGACCGAAGCAGAAATGCAAACCGAATACGACAAAGCCAAAGCGTCGGCCAGCGCTAATGAATACCATGCACGGCATATTTTGGTAAAAACCGAAGCCGAAGCAAAAAAACTGATTGCGGATCTGGGCAAAAAAGCTAAATTTGAAGACCTCGCCAAAAAATACTCGCAGGATCCTGGCTCAGCCAAAAACGGCGGCGATCTGAACTGGTCTGATTCCGGTGCGTTTGTTAAGGAGTTTTCGGAGGCCATGGTTGGCCTCAAAAAGGGTGAAGTCACCAAAACAGCGGTCAAGACCCAGTTCGGCTACCATATCATCAAGCTTGAAGACGTGCGCCCGCTAAGAATTCCGCCCCTGTCTGAAGTTAAAGCTGACGTGCAAAAACAGCTTCAGCAAAAGCGTGTTCGTGATGCAGTAGGCGCCTTACGCGAAGCGGCAAAAGTCGAATAATATTACTGGGGGCGCAAGCCCCCCACTTAAAGGGGAATCACATGGCTTCCAAAGAATACAATCACTTGCAAGACATCTTTCTCAACACCCTGCGCAAGGAACGGATACCCGTTTCGGTCTTTCTGGTAAACGGCATCAAGCTGATGGGACGAATCGAGTCTTTCGACCAGTTTGTGGTGTTGCTCAAGGGTCAGGATCAAGCCGCGCAGATGGTATTCAAACACGCCATTTCGACGATCTCGCCTTCGCGTGAGGTTGTGTTGCCTCACAAAGATGCCGATACCCAATAATCACCATCATCCCTAACCAGGGATGCCAGTCCTATTGGGTATCGAGCGCAACCGGGGTTGCCAGCAAACGTAACGCCGTTTGTGCATCAAGCAACGCCGCCACCTCGCCACGATAACGCTGTGTCACGATGGTGGGCGTGCCTTGCAGGCCGCTCGTGTCTTTGACATACACCACCGCATAGGCTGCGGGATGATTCGCCAGCCAGGCTTTCGGCGTGTCCCCCTGTAATTCCACCAAGGGCTGCTGCAGGCGGCCAAAGAACTGATACTGGTCGTGGTATTTGCCAATATGGGCAACCACATGGCCACCATCCTGCACCTCACGTATGGCATGAGCCATTGGGCGTACATCGTACGACGCATACAGCGGACGCGCGATCGCAAGCTGCATCAAGGCCGAAAACGCAGCCCCGATCAAACCCATAAGTATCAGCGGCTGGGCACACCGCCGACCCAGGACGAGCGCCGTGACTCCAGCCAGCAGCATAAACGCGCCCGGCCAGATTGACGGCAATTGTGGAAACTCATCGTGCGGCAGCGCTACCAACCCTTGCGACAGCATCAGCAAAATCACGCCAGCGGTAGCGACCAGAATAGCCGGCAACCACACTCCACCCGGGCGCACACCGTCCTCTGAACCATTGCCCATCGCACGCGCAACAAACAAGGCAAACGCCGGAAATAGCGGCACCAGATAATGCACCTGCTTGCCGCTGATAAACGAGAATGCAACGAATACCGGCAGCATCCACGCAAGACAAAAACGGCCACCTCGATCCAGATTTTGCCGAGCATAGTGCCCGACAGCTCGCCACAAGCCCGGCCAGAGAAACCAGGGGAACAACAAGACCGGAAGCAGCGGCACATACCACCAGAGCGGGCGCCTGTGCGCAAACGACTCAACCATGCGATTGGCAGTCTGCCCCCAAAAAATCGCATTACGGTATTCCGCGCCGCCCGCGATGCCCGCCGGAATCGCCCAGGCCAATGCAATCGCCGCGCCTAGCAGCACGGCAGCCAGCAGCCCCGCATACCAGCGCGTCCAGCGCAGGCCAGGATTCCACCAGGGCGCCAGCACCGCAACCGGCAGAAGCTGCAACAGAATGACCGGCCCTTTGGCCAACACGCCCAGGCCAATCGCCAGACCAAGCCAGGCAAGTCCGCGCCGTTTTCCATCGGCGGCCAGCAGGGTGCCATGCATCCCGAGCAGCACAAAAAATGCAAGCATCACGTCGAACATGGCCGAAGTGGAAAAAACCGTCCACAACAGGCTGCTGACCAGAATCAGCACCGCCTGTCCGCCCACACCTGAATGCCTCGGCCACAGTCGTTTCGCCAACCCCATCGTCAGCAGCAATCCACCGGCAGAAAACAGCGGTGACACCAGACGCGGCCACCATTCATTCACGCCAAAAATAAACCAGCCTGCCTGAAACATCCACATCATCAAGGGTGGCTTGTGACTATACGGCTCCCCGTTTTTAAACGGCACCAGAAAATCGCCGCGCAGCCACATCTCCCACGCCACGCTGACATAGCGGGTTTCGTCAATCGGCGTGAGCGGTCGCGCAAACAGTGCGACCGCAGTCAGCAAAGCCAGCAGCAGCAAGGCCAACGGCAGCATGACGCGATCATTACGGCTTGCAGATATTGACTGGAAACTCATGTCTGTTCAGATTCTCCGAGCGCCACGTCCACCTCGGCATCCAGACTTAGCCCGTGGCGATGACGGCGATACAGATACGCGCCCAGCGCGCCGGACACAAAGAATAATGCGATCGCCCCACCCAGCTTCAGTCCTGGAGCAATGTGTACACCGCTGCCCACCAGCGCAAAGACCAGCGACTGCGGCAGGTAGCCGAGAAAAGATCCCGCAAAAAATGCACGCGGGCGAATGCTCGAAATTCCCGCCGCCAGATTAGTCAACACATTGCTGCCCACGGGCAACAGCCGGATCAGCAAAGTCATCGAGAAAGGATGGTCGTGAATAAAGGCATCAAAACGCCGTGCCCGTTCACCCAGGCGGGCGCGCAGCAGGCTTTTGCCGAACAGGCGTGCATAGGTAAACGTCAGCGCACATCCGAGCAGCGCGGCGAGCGTTCCCAGAAACGTCCCCAGCACAATATTGAACGCATAGCCGCCAAGAAAAGCGATGATCTGGCGCGGCAAACCAATGCCGGTAAAAATGGCACCCATCATCAGAAACAGCAGCACACCCTGCACGCCGTGACGTCTGACGTGGGCATCGATCCAGGTTTCGTTGATGCTGTCGCCCAGATCGCTGGTCTTGAACAGATAACCCAGCAGGGCAAGACTCAGAATCAGCGCAAGGCCTTTAAAGGCGACCTTGGCGTTCATTCAAATACTCACACATCGGAGTCGGCTTCGATCACGGGCAAACGCACCCGACGCTGCAACCAGGCTACGCCGAACAGATCGACAATTCCCACCCACAAGCGGTTATGAACGCCGTATTTGGACGTGCCGCGTTCACGCGAACGGTGGTTGACCGGCACCGACAGCACCGCGCCGCCGCCGCGTATCACCAGCGCAGGCAAAAAACGGTGGATGTGATCAAAGTTGGGCAAGCGTAGAAAAGTCTCGCACGCAAACACTTTCAGGCCGCAGCCGGTATCCGGCGTGTTGTCACGCAACATGCGCGAGCGTACCCCGTTCGCAATTCGGGACGACAGCCGCCGCAAAAACGTATCGTTACGCCGCGCCCGCCAGCCCGCCAGCAACTCCAGATTGGCGGCTTGAGACGGGTCGGACAGCTTTTCAAGCAAAGCCGGAATATCGGCAGGATCATTCTGTCCATCACCATCCAGCGTCGCGATCCATTCGTAACGCGCCGCACGCACCCCGCTTGTGACCGCCTGGCTCTGCCCGCACGAGGCGCGATGGCGAATCACCCGCAGCATCGAAAACTCACACTTCAGCGCATCCAGTACCGCCGCCGTGCCATCGGTACTGCCGTCGTTGATATAAATGATTTCAAACTCGGTATTGCCCGACAAGGCGGCAGCAATCTCGCGCACCAGCGGCTCGACATTGTCTTGTTCGTTCTTGACAGGAACAACCACGGACAGTCTGCCGTGATAGGCATATTTTGGCATTGCAAGGACTCGTGATGGTCTGATGGGGTGAAAAGAGAAAATCAAAGCGCAATGGGTTATCCAAGGCAAAGTCTTTTGGAACACCCCGATCCGAAGGCGAAATTATAATCGATCATACAAACCAGAGGATTTCGCACCGTCCCCTGCGATCGAACGCTTCCGTGGCATGGACATGAATTGAAACCTGACCTTGAAGAAAATCTCGCCGGACTACCGCTTCGGCGCGGCGACCATTCGCCGCCACATCGGTAAAATGGGCGTGGGTGGAAAATCACCCTTCAAAAATCCACGAGCATTTATTGATGTTGTTCTTCCACAAAACCCGGTAATTCCACTTGAAACATTCCGCGATACGCCCACCCGAGTTACTGGCACCCGCCGGCTCGCAAACCATGCTGGAAACGGCGCTCGCCTTCGGCGCCGATGCGGTGTATGCCGGCCAGCCGCGCTACAGCCTGCGCGTGCGCAACAACAGCTTCCGTGACGAAGTTGCGCTGGGGGTCGGCATCGAATACGCGCACAGCCGGGGCAAGCTGTTCTATGTCGTCAGCAACATTTCCCCGCACAACAGCAAGCTGAAAACCTACCTGGCCGACATGGCACCGGTCATCGAGCTCAAACCGGACGCGCTGATCATGGCCGACCCGGGTCTGATCGACATGGTTCGCGAAACCTGGCCTGACATGCCGATTCACCTGTCGGTACAGGCCAATACCGTCAATTACGCCGCAGTGCGGTTCTGGAAAAAACTCGGCATCAAGCGCGTCATTCTTTCGCGTGAACTCTCGCTCGATCAGGTCGCCGAGATTCGCCAGGAATGCCCGGACATGGAACTTGAAGTCTTCGTGCATGGCGCGCTGTGCATCGCCTATTCCGGCCGCTGCCTGCTCTCGGGCTACTTCAACCACCGCGACCCCAACCAGGGCGCGTGCACCAACTCCTGCCGCTGGGAGTACAACACCCTCCCTGCCAAAGTAGCCCCGGATGGCGACGTGTATTTGCTGGAAGAACGTGAACGCCCCGGCAGCTACCTGCCCATCGAAGAAGACGAGCACGGCACTTACATCCTCAACTCGAAAGACCTGCGCGCCATCGAACACGTGCAGCGGCTGACCGAAATCGGCATCGACTCACTCAAGATCGAAGGCCGCACCAAGTCGCCTTACTATGTGGCGCGCACCTGCCAAAGCTATCGCCAGGCCATCGACGATGCCGTCGCCGGTCGTCCGCTCGATCCGGCTTTACTGCGCGAGCTTGATGGTCTGGCCAACCGGGGCTATACCGGCGGTTTCTACGAACGCCACCCGGATCGCGAATACCAGAACTACCTGAAGAGCCATTCCGAATCAGACCGCAGCCTGTATGTCGGCGATGTCATCGCGTATGACGCAGAAGGCTGGGCTGACATCGACGTGAAGAACAAGTTTTCGGTCGGAGACCGCATCGAACTCATCCACCCCAAGGGCAATCTGGAACTGACGATTGCCCGCATGCAAGGCAAGGACAGCACCCCGGTCAATGTCGCACCGGGCAGTGGCCATCGTGTCAGCATTCCGCTGCCAGCGGGCTATGAGGGGGCATTCATCGCGCGTTTTATTGCGGAGCGCGGCTAAAACACGGCAGCTTTCTTTTCTGAATTTCGCGATATCCGAGGCCTCGCGCCGTCCCCAATGCGGGGGTAAAGTGCGGTTTCCGGAAACGATAGGAGACACCTTATGCTCAACACAGGAAGCTGCCCGGAAAATATCGATTTTGCCGCCCGGCCTGTCGATCACTACGACGGGCGAGCACTCTGACATGGGCAGCTGAAATTTAGCCGCGCGGCGTGTCAATTTCGCGTCGCACCGTTTGTCGTCAGTAAAGATTAGCCACTTTTTCGGGAGAATTTCATGCTCAAAACCATCCTCATCCTCCTTGTTGTAGCCATCGCTGCCGTACTCGTTTACGCGGCGACCCGCCCCGACAGCTTCCGCGTTGAACGCAGCGTGGACATCGCAGCGCCGCCAGAAAAAATTTATCCGCTGATCACCGACCTGCATCGCTGGCACGACTGGTCGCCGTACGCTAAAAAAGACCCGGCCATGCAACGTACCCTGAGCGGAGCGGATAGCGGCGTCGGCGCAGCCTACGCCTGGAAAGGCAACAAGGCTGTCGGCGAGGGACGGATGGAAATTATCGAAGCGATGCCACCCAGCCGTATCCGCATCCGGCTCGATTTCATCGCGCCGTTTCAGGCGCACAACCTCGCGGAGTTCAGCCTGGTGCCAGAAGGGAAATCGACCCACGTTACCTGGGCGCTGTCTGGCCCAAGCCCGTTTATCTCCAGACTGATCGGCGTGTTCATGAATATGGACAAGATGATCGGTGGTGATTTCGAAGTGGGGCTCGCTCAGCTTAAAATCCTTGCCGAATCCTGAAGCACACGGCTTGAGAGAAAATGCCACGCTTCGTTGCTCTGCTCAAAGGCGTTAACGTGGGTCGCGCAAAGCGCGTGCCGATGGCTGATTTCCGCGCACTTCTCACCGCGCTCGGGTACGACCAGGTGCAAACGCTACTTAACAGTGGCAACGCCGTTTTCAAAAGCGCCGGTCGTTCGACCACGGCGCACGCGACCCGTATCCACGCGGCGCTGCTCGATAAGCTGGGCGTAGATGCAGCCGTCACCGTTAAATCGGCCAACGAGATGGCGGCGATCGAATCCGGCAATGCCCTTGCGGATATCGCCGCCAACCCTTCGCACTTACTCGTCGCTTTCACTTCCGACGCCCAATCGCTAGCAGCGCTTACCACACTGTCCGCACTTGTCCATCCACCGGAGCACTTGCATCTTGGCGCGCACGCGCTATATCTGTGGTGCGCAGACGGAATCCTGGAAAGCAAAGCCGCCGAGGCGCTGCTCGGCAAACCCGGCAAGGCCGCCACCACGCGAAACATGGCTACCGTCATGAAAATCACTGCCCTGCTTCACGCATCACCCGATTGCTAATCTCATAAGGAGAACACCATGTCTTACATCGACGGCTATGTTTTACCTGTTCCCATCGCCAATCTCGCGGCTTATCGCCGCATGGCGCGCAAAGCCGGAAAAATCTGGATTGAGCACGGCGCGCTCGAAGTTCACGAATGCGTCGCCGACGATGTCAAACCCGGCAAGCTCACCTCGTTTCCACAGAGCGTGAAACTCAAGGCCAACGAAACCGTGGTGTTTTCATGGATTGTGTATCCCAACCGCCGAGCGCGCGACCGCATCAATGCCCGCGTCATGGCCGACCCGCGCCTGGCATCGATGATGAGCGGCAAGGACATGCCCTTCGACGGCAAGCGCATGTTCTGGGGCGGCTTCAAGCCCATGGTCAGCCTTTGAACACAGCAGCCGGTGTCGCCCGAATCATCGAGGCAATCAGGCGCAACGAGGCGCGTGTGGCAAGCGCCATCAAGATATTAAAGGCGAGAATTAAGCTAACACGGAGTCAATTGCTGTGGCCCGGAAGGCCATCTGTGGAATTTTGGTGCCCATCATCCGTGAACCGGCTTGGGGTCAGGCTGCGCAGAAGGAATCAAGTGCTCATGGTCAATCATAATCTGGCGGAGAAGGCGGGATTCGAACCCGCGTTAGGAATTAACCTAAACACGCTTTCCAGGCGTGCGACTTAAACCACTCATCCACCTCTCCGAAGCGGGCGAATCATACCGGAAGCCCTGACCACAGGCAAATGAGCGCGGTGTTTGCGTCGTGTATGCCTGTTCTCTGACGTGCATGCAGAAAATTTGAGTTTGGGGTATTGAACCCGTCATTTTCATCCCCAGATACGCCCGAGGACTATTTGGGAGCATATATGCAGGACGATTCAAATCCGACACCGGACACCACGCAAGACAACAGCAACACCATAGAAACCATGCCCAGCATGGAAGACATGCTGAAAACCGCCGAGCTGGCCGCTGCTGAGCATCACGATGCCTGGTTGCGCGCAAAAGCCGAAACCGAAAACATGCGCCGCCGCGCGCAGACCGATATCGAGAACGCACGCAAGTTTGCGGTCGAGAACTTCGCCAATGAAATGCTGGCAGTCAAGGACAGCCTCGAAGCCGCGCTGATGGTGGAAACCGCCACGGTTGAGAACATGAAAGACGGCGTTGATCTGACCCTGAAGCAGCTGGCATCGGTCTTTGGCAAATTCAATCTGGCCGAAATCAACCCGATGGGCGAGAAATTCGACCCGCACCTGCATCAGGCAATCGGCATGCTCGATTCGGATAAACCTGCCAATACAGTCGTGAACGTGCTGCAAAAAGGCTATCGCCTGCATGACCGCACGATACGCCCGGCCCTGGTAATGGTTGCCAAAAGCAAGGATTGATTCGCACATATTGAAATTGGCATTCCCTCCCCCACATTAATCTCAGTTCAACATTCATTCAGAAGGAAAACATCATGGGACGCATTATTGGAATTGACCTCGGCACCACCAACTCATGTGTGGCGGTGATGGAAAACGGCAAGCCGAAAGTGATCGAAAACTCGGAAGGCGCGCGTACGACACCGTCGGTTGTGGCGTATGCCGAAGACGGCGAAATTCTGGTCGGTGCACCGGCCAAGCGCCAGGCCGTCACCAATCCGAAAAATACCCTGTACGCGATCAAGCGTCTGATTGGCCGTCGCTTTGAAGAGCCGATGGTGCAAAAAGATATTGGCCTGATGCCGTACAAAATCGTCAAGGCCGATAACGGCGACGCCTGGGTGGAAGTCCGCGACCAGAAAATGGCTGCACAACAAGTCTCTGCCGAAACCCTGCGCAAGATGAAGAAAACCGCTGAGGATTATCTGGGCGAGCCGGTGACCGAGGCGGTCATTACCGTACCGGCCTACTTCAACGACAGCCAGCGCCAGGCCACCAAGGACGCAGGCCGCATCGCTGGCCTGGATGTCAAGCGCATCATCAACGAGCCGACTGCGGCAGCGCTGGCGTTTGGCATGGACAAGAAGGAAGGCGACCGCAAGATCGCGGTGTATGACCTGGGCGGCGGCACCTTTGACGTGTCGATCATCGAAATCGCCGAGATGGACGGCGAGCACCAGTTTGAAGTGCTCTCGACCAATGGCGACACCTTCCTCGGCGGCGAAGACTTCGACCAGGTGCTGATCGACTACATCACTGACGAATTCAAGAAAGAGCAAGGCGTTGACCTGAAGAAAGACGTGCTGGCTTTGCAACGCCTGAAAGAAGCGGCTGAAAAAGCCAAGATCGAACTGTCGTCTGCGCAGCAGACCGAAGTCAATCTGCCTTACATCACCGCTGACGCCTCTGGCCCCAAGCATCTGGCAGTCAAGATCACCCGCGCCAAGTTTGAAAGCATGGTGGATGCCCTCATCACGCGCACCATCGAGCCGTGCAAAATTGCACTGAAAGACGCCGGCTTGACCGCAGCGCAGGTTGACGATGTGATTCTGGTCGGTGGCCAGACACGTATGCCCAAAGTGGCAGAAGCCGTGAAGAACTTCTTCGGCAAGGAGCCGCGTCGCGATGTCAATCCGGACGAAGCTGTTGCGGTCGGCGCTGCGATTCAGGGCGGCGTGTTGCAAGGCGAAGTCAAGGACGTGCTGTTGCTGGACGTGACCCCGCTCTCCCTGGGTATCGAAACCCTGGGTAGCGTGATGACCAAACTCATCCCGAAAAACACCACCATCCCGACCAAGGCGAGCCAGGTGTTTTCGACCGCGGACGACAACCAGAACGCTGTGACCGTGCACGTACTGCAAGGTGAGCGCGAAATGGCCTCGGGCAACAAGAGCCTGGGCCAGTTCAACCTCAGTGACATTCCGCCCGCACCGCGCGGCATGCCGCAGATCGAAGTCACGTTCGACATCGATGCCAACGGTATTCTGCATGTGTCGGCCAAGGACAAAGCCACCGGCAAGGAAAACACGATTCGCATCCAGGCCAGTTCCGGTTTGAGCGAAGAGGAAATCCAGCGCATGGTGAAAGACGCCGAAGCGAATGCGGCCGAAGATCACAAGGCGTTTGAGCTGGCAACGGCACGCAACGTGGCGGACAACCTGGTGCACTCAACCCGGAAATCGCTGGTCGAATTTGGCGACAAAGTGTCGGCTGAAGACAAAACCGCAATCGAAGCCGCGATCAAGGACCTGGAAGACGTGGTACGCGAAGGCGACCGCGACACCATCACGGCCAAGACCGAAACCCTGTCGACCGCTGCGCACAAGTTGTCCGAGCAGATGTACGCGTCACAACAGCCGCAACCCGGTGCTGAAGCCGGTGCTGGTACAAGTGGCGGCAGCGCAGGTGCCGACGACAATGTGGTCGATGCCGAATTTGAAGAGGTGAAAGACAAGTAAGGGATCACGACTTCTGGTCCGGAAACAAGGAAGAGTCGCGCCATGCGCGGCTTTTCCATTTCTGAATCCCGGCCGTTTTCCACCCTAATATTCCGAATCATTCATACCTGAATACCATGTCCAAACGCGACTACTACGAAGTCCTCGGCGTATCCAAAAACGCCTCGGACGAAGAAATCAAAAAAGCCTACCGCAAGCTGGCCATGAAGCATCACCCCGACCGCAATCCCGACAACAAGGGATCGGAAGAGCAATTCAAGGAAGCCAAACTCGCCTACGAAGTGTTGAGCGATTCAGAAAAACGTTCAGCCTACGACCAGTTCGGCCATGCCGGTGTTGACCAGCAAGGGGCTGGTGGATTTGGCGGCGGCGGGTTCTCCGATGCCTTTGGCGATATCTTCGGCGACATTTTCGGCGGTGGCGGCGGTCAGCGTCGGGACCGCGTCTATCGCGGCGCAGACATGCGCTACAACCTCGAAATCACGCTGGAAGAAGCCGCGCGCGGCACCGAAACCAAAATCCGCATACCGTCACTGGAAGAGTGCGAAACCTGCCACGGCAGCGGCGCCAAAGCCGGTACCGAACCCAGCACCTGCACCACCTGCGGCGGTCACGGCCAGGTACGTATTCAGCAAGGGTTTTTCTCGGTACAGCAGACCTGCCCGCGTTGTGGCGGCAGCGGCAAAATGATCGCCAATCCATGCGGTACCTGTCATGGCGAAGGCCGGGTCAAGAAACACAAAACCCTGTCGGTCAAAATCCCGGTCGGGGTTGATAACGGCGACCGCATCCGTCTGGCTGGAGAAGGCGAAGCAGGTGTCAACGGCGGGCCCAGCGGCGATCTGTATGTCGTTATTCATCTGAAAGAGCACACCGTATTCAAACGCGAAGGCGGCGATCTGCATTGCGAAATGCCCATCAGTTTTGCCACCGCAGCACTGGGCGGCGAAGTCGAAATCCCCACCCTGGACGGTCATGCCAAGATCAAAATTCCGCCGGAGACGCAATCCGGACAAGCCTTCCGCCTGCGCGGAAAGGGCATCAAGGGCGTGCGCAGCAGCACGGCAGGCGACCTGATGTGCCACATGATTGTGGAAACCCCGGTGAACCTGTCCGAACGCCAGCGCGAATTGCTGCGCGAGCTCGAGTCCCTGAGCCCCGGTCGCAACAACAACCCGCGCGCGCAATCCTTTCTGGATAAGGTGAAGTCGTTTTTCGGGTAGTGAACAATCTAAAGAGGTTTGATAACCGTGCTCCCCCTCAGTGAATTGCGCGCCTGAAAAATCAGAAATTCCACCAGGATTTTTCTAGGTGCGGCGCTTTGGTTCGACCCAGTTCATGCAGCGCATAACCGTATTCTGAAAACGGGACGGCATCCTGCGCTACACTTTTTTCAAACGATGTTCGAGCCTGTATAGCCTGACCCTCCCATAAGTATTTCTGCCCGATATAAAAAACGCCTCACACAATTGGTCGCGCTGTACGCCTTTGTCCTCCGTCACTGCAGCTTCCAGAAGTTTATCCGGGCTGATACGTCCCAACAGCATTTCAGCAACCGGATACGGCCATTCACGCCCTGTTACAGCATTCAACTGAGTTTCGAGTGCGGACGGTACCGTACCTGAGCGCTTGGCGACGATATGCTGCCAGAAGGCGGTATATAGACTGGCTTCACCATTGTTTGCAGCAAGGCTGCGTCCGAGTTTTTCTGCGGCTTCGCGGTCGCGTCCAAGATAATGCAGCGCAACACCCATGACACGACACGGAACCGCAGAACCGGGGTCAGGTCTAGCTATAGATTCGGCACGAATTATCCGTGAACTTTAAGGCGAGATATGAGTCACATTGCGCATGGAAAAAGACGACGCAAGGAAGCAGACGAGAGAAGT
>JBEBIZ010000054.1:0-2853 GCA_040080135.1 Thiobacillaceae bacterium | reverse complement strand
TCGAGCACATGCAGTCGCTTGAGAAATCACCCGACCGGGTGCAAAAGTTCTTCCAAGATGCGCGTGTGAAATATGCCGCTTGATTCACGGATAAAGCTGACCGGATCAATAGCCATAACGCCATAATTCGGCATAGATATGGACGTGCCTTGTTAGAGTTTTTGCTATGGGGGTTGAATGGTGTCCCCGTCATTCTTTGGCAGCGGTTGCATAACCAGACTCACCACGCTGAAACGAATACCATGAAAGACACTGATCGCCTTTTTGTGGAAAAAGAGCGCTCTACTTCAACAACTTTCTACGCCCGCCTCTTTTTGCCAAGTCGAAGCACCTTGAAATACAACCCGCTCGTTCTTTTTCACTTTGTCACATATATCGTTCGCCATTCTGTTTCGGCCTTGATGCCTGGCGCGGCGAAGCTCCCAATCGTAACCAGCAAACCAAAATACAGTGCCCGACAATATTCACAGCTTTTGGCCGGGATTGGATTCATCGGTCTTTTGCAGACAGGCATTTGGTTTATCGTTGGGCAGGATTGGGGGCGCTATGTGTGGGCCAGTCCGATTGCACTGCTTGTAACATCATCAGTGGTGATGACTTACATTTTCACTAATCACCACCTCAATCCACTTTGTGAGTTTTCCGATCCACTGGTCGGCAGTACTTCAGTGATAGTGCCGAATTGGATGGACTGGTTACACGACAACTTTTCTTACCATACAGAACATCACGTTTTCCCCGGTATGAATCCGAAGTTTTTCCCTGAGGTGAGCCGCCTGCTCCATGAGCACTTTCCAGATCGCTACAATCGCATCCCCCTTCGTGAAGCTTGGAAGCGCATTTGGTTGCAAGATGAGTTCATTCAGATGGGTGATTAAACAACATAGGACAGACCACGGTTTCCGGACTCGATGACCGCCCGTGATGAATCAATAAACCCGACGGTCGCAGTGACACCCTGACCATCCCAAACTGGCCAGCAAATCTAGTTCGAAGCGAGTTCTAAAAGCAGACATTCGAGGGCTGTCAGTAGCTGTGTGCGGGTGACCGGAATGGCCGAACTTGAGACGTTCGATCCAAGCAAGATGACCGGCTGCTCATGGCGGCGGATTCACCCGTTGATGCAAGTCGCCGCAAAGGGATCACCACTCCCTGAACACAACCAAAATCTAAGGGGCCAGGCACACAATAAAAATGAACGCGACCGGAGACCGGAGGGGCCTGGCAAGCACAGCCAGTACCCGGTCTTGCCTTTTGCTTCCTCGCGCAGGTCGAGCGCGACGCCGCACATGCTGACCCGCATCAAAACTCATGGTGGAATAGGCTGCGTCCATCAACACGCCTACGCTTCCCAAGGCCGGTTTTCCAGGTTGCTCAGATCCCGGCTGCCATGCAGTACCGTCAGGATGTCGATCCGTTGTGGTGCCAAGCGGTAAATGATGCGATACCCCTGAAACACGAGTTCACGGATATCCGGCATATCGGTTTCGGGGACTTTCTTACCCAGTGCCGGGAAGGATTCGAGGTGATCGACGTGTTCAAAAAGCCGCTGTAAGAAAAGCTTGGCGCGGAAGGGGGAATCCTCTGCGATATAACTTCGCAATGCCGCCATGTCCAGCATGGCGGGTTCAGACCATTCAATCCGCATCGCTGAGCAGCCGCTTCTTTGCCTCGTCGTGGGAGATGGTGCGCCCCTCGTTTACGGCTTTCAATCCGGTCTCGATTTTTTGCCGCACATAAAATTCGTACATGAGATCGTCGAAAGTCGCCGTATCCGGCAAATGCTCGATCAACTCCCGCGCCATTTCCTTGACTGATTGCATGGTGTGCCCTCCACAATAATCAACGCTTGATTTTACCTGTATCCAGGCCGCTGGCCATTTCTGTCCCCAGCACGGCAAGAAGTATCGACAGCGACGATCTCGACACGGTAGACTCCGCACCGTAACGAACCGTCTCGCGGGGATCGTCTAAACCCCTTCCCAAGCTCATGATGTACCCCCGCTGGATGCCAGCGTCCGCAATGCGCCGCCAAGCAGCCGGTGGCTTGAGATTCTCGAGTGACTCCTCCGGGTCGATAAGCGTCAGATAGCCGTAGTGCGGGGCTTTTTTCTGGTGGCATTCACGGGATGCAGATGGCATCAACTCGCGTGCTGAACAAGTTTGATAACCTGACCGACGTCGAGCCGTAGCAGTTCGGCTATTTTGTCGTAATCATCCGGTAGCGCGGCATCATCCCAACCATGAGCGGAATGTCGTGCAAGATCAACCGCAAGCAGGACATTCCTGACGCGTGGATTCTCGGCCTGCTCCACATCGGCCAGCGCCAGCAACAATTTCGGCATATGCCATTTGGTATTCAGCGCAGCCTGCAACTCCCGACCGGTAAATCCCAGCATCTGTTTTTGCACGTCAGCGCTGCGCAGGGTTTTATCCGCTTCCTGCATTTTGCGGATGTCCTGCATGACCTGCGGATTGAAACACCACATGAACATTTCGGAATAATGCGACAGCAAAGCCGTCACCCGCACTTCTTCCATATGCATATCGTGCAGCCGCATCGCCCATTCATACGCATAGTGCGCCGCACGCTGGGCACGCCGCACGCTGCCCAGTAACTGCACCAGCGCTTCGGGATGCGCCTTCAGGAGCGCGTCGCACGTGGTTCCAGTACCGACTCGCGCAAAGAAAGTGTCAAAACCCAGCATCAGGATGGCCTGCTCGTTCTCCACCAACTCGTGCTGTTGGCTTTTATGCTTGTGTGTCTGCATGTATCGCAGCAACTTCACCGTCATCAGCGGATCGTTGTCCACTGCGTCAGCGAGGCTGTGCGCATTGAGGTGCCCGGCATTC
>JBEBIZ010000053.1:0-2937 GCA_040080135.1 Thiobacillaceae bacterium | reverse complement strand
TGCTTGTGTGTCTGCATGTATCGCAGCAACTTCACCGTCATCAGCGGATCGTTGTCCACTGCGTCAGCGAGGCTGTGCGCATTGAGGTGCCCGGCATTCGCAGTACCGTGCAGACGTTCGATCTCACGCGCGGTCTGCCTGAGCACAGGGATGTCGGCCCGGCTTAAATACGCAAGCCAGCCCGCCAGATTATCGGGTAGATCTTCCATCCTGCCTCCGGATGTGGAAAGGGTAGGCTGTATTGAAACGCAAGCCCGCGCCGATCAAAAGCGGGAATACAGCCCGTAATCCCCCGTTCTTCCCCCTTAGCTTTATGGTTTGGCTGCCGATACTTCAGTTGTCTCGATAGGTTTTCCTTTATAAAACCCCAGGTACTCACCCGTTGAATCACGCCAGTGTCTAAAGAAAATGAATTCGCGCCGCGCACCTTGTCACTACCTGCCGTGATTCAGGTGGAAGGACTCGCGCCCTGCTTTGGAAGTATCGCCAGCCTTTCGGGTCAGGGGCTGGCTTTCGACTTTCAAGCCAGCCTGTTCCCGGGTCAAGCTGTTGGCTTGACCGCCCAACTGGATTTTGATTTACAGGCTCAGCATTATTCCTGCGAGGGTTTGATTGTCCACGCACAGGATCGGCGCGTATTACTCTCCCTCCGTGGTGCTTCGGCCACCGTTCTGGCCGCCTTGCAGTCTGTCAACAGAGGCAGTATGCCGTCCCGGGCGATCCATCTGTCGATCCTCCAGGCGCAACAAGCGTGCCATTCACGCTTCATGGACGGCATGAAGGCAGTGGTGGAAGACTTTTACCTGCTGTTGCCAGAACAGATTCAAAACAGCACCGATCAGCAGGCAGATCTAAATCAACTCGCCGAGTTCACCCGGCTGCACACCGCGCTCAACGCGCTGCGCCCGGAACTGACCCGGAAGTTCACCCAAGCTTACCCAATGTATCCGGAACTGATTGCACGCCATTCGGATAGCGTACCGATTGAGC
Organism: Thiobacillaceae bacterium; assembly: GCA_040080135.1. GTDB lineage: Bacteria > Pseudomonadota > Gammaproteobacteria > Burkholderiales > Thiobacillaceae > Thiobacillus. Next base: position 1,947 of record JBEBIZ010000053.1, on the reverse strand, counting down.
CAGCAGATCCGGACGATATGGGCAAGGTAGACGACTGGATACGCCGCACCACAATCGCTCAACAGATAAACGAGGCGACCAGTCCGCTGCCCGAAGAATTTAACCGTCATTACAGCAGCCTGCTAAAAGCCGCCTGCAAACAGGTGGCTCATCCCTATCATCCCGATGCCATATTAAACGTCCTGGCCGAGTTGATTGCGTCCATCAAACCCGACCCGAACGGACGCGCCCTCTGCTATGAAGTCATGGGGCAGGCATTTCAGAATCATGCGCTCGCACTCTATCAAGATTTGCTCGGCATCGTCGGGGACGTACCGACCGAATCCGATCATCTTCCGCAGCGCATCGCTAATCTGGAACAGTGGCTGAACCTGTCTGCATCGGGCACACCCGCCAGTGAGGCCGGCACAGCTGCGGTACAGATAAACGAACTGGCTGCCTTGCTAAACAGGCTTACAGAAAACCTTGGCGAACTGAATGAGCGTGTACCTGTGTCCGCTTTTCCTCAATCGGATGCTAATTTTTCAGCCAGTCGGCTGATCCCCGGCCTGCTGGCGCGCGACCGTATTTTTGAGCGCTTTCTACCCGCCAACGCGGAGCCCGCAGGCACCGGTTTCCCTCACGGCAATCTGGCATCCCTTGCACCGGACGCGCCCGCCACGAGTGCAGTCGGGCAGGTATTGGGCGGTCTGACCGACCTGGATAACACCGCTTTGCAGGGACTCTATGCTTTGATGCGGCAACAGCCGGTTGTCGAGTCAGTATCGGAAAAGCTGTCCCAGACCTCCCAGGTTCGCGTGCTGATGTTGCAGGCACAGGGGCTGCTTCTGGAATACACGCTTAACGGCCTCACCTATCAGGCCCAGCCCAACCATCCTGCCTGGCGACTCGTCAATGCGCTGGATGCCCTGCATCAGGGTGCCGATAACCGCGGTCAGTTTCTCGACCCGGCGCTGCATCAGGCCGTCAGTCTTTCCATGCAGTGGCTGCTGGGGCAAGACGATGCGGATACCGCGCTGGAGCAAGTTAATCATTTGCTGGTAAAGATCAACACGCAACTGCACGCCGACCGGCAATCACGGCGAGCAATGCACATGCTGAAACTGGGTGCGCTGGACACTGACCACACACCCATCAATTCTGGCTGGTGTGTCGTCAAAGAGGGCGAGGAAACGATTCCCTATGAAGTGCTGGGCAGGCACGATGCCCACTGGGTGCTGCTTGACCGGTCCGCCACCACGCTGCTGAAAATGCCAGTTGAACATTTCCTGCAAGCGTTGAGCAGCGGACGGATCGAAGAAACGCAAAGCTATAACGACACTTTTCTGGCGCGTATTGCCGACGCGACGCTCACCGCCAGTCTGGATGCCGTTCACACTTATACTTGGCAAGACCCTGCCAGCGGATGCCTGAAGCGCAGCGCCTTGATGGATGAGCTGGAGCGGCGTCTAGCGCATCCGGTGACCGAGCCCCCTTCCTTCTGCGCCTTGATTGAAATCCCCACCATGCGACCCAGCCTGTCTTCCCTACCCGGGGACGAATTGGCTGTCATCCAGAAACGTACCGGAGAAATGCTGCTGGAAGCGCTGGAAAGCGGAGAGCATTGCGGCCGGCTCAGCGACGTGTCATTTCTAATGGTGTTTTCACCACAGAGCCCGGATCAACTGGCAAGTCGACTCACCCGGCTCAAGACCGATATGGAAAGCCTGCACCCGGAATGGAAAATGCATGGTGCCGTCGTGCCGCTGGCAGAAAAAGAATCGCCGCCCACACCATCGAACACGCTGCTCCGCGCCAATCAGACCTGCGCCCCGATGCGCAAATCCGCCGGACTTGATTTAACCCGGTTAAGCAACATCCCATCACCGGCCAACCTGATTGAGCCCCTGCCTTTTTCCTCGCTGTATTTACGCTGCCAGAAAATTGCAGCCTGCGATGAAGGCGCAC
>JBEBIZ010000003.1:0-167855 GCA_040080135.1 Thiobacillaceae bacterium | reverse complement strand
GGTGATGGAAGGTGGACGCATTGTCGAGCGCGGTCGTCATCCGGACTTGCTGGCGCGTAACGGCGTATACGCTCAGATGTGGGCTTTGCAGCAGCAGGCCGAAGAGCAGGTTACCGAGCGACCGGTGCTGCTTACTGAATAGTGAAGTGGCATGTTATTGAGACGGCCATTAAATAGTTTGAACAAAGTGGCAAGCGTACAGACATCCTCGCCTTCGATTGAGGGCGCGGGCCGTCTCAATAACCGCCTGTTTAAATTGCTTATTGATCCGGCCACACGAGAATCTGACAAGACTGCCGTGGCGAGCGAGCCACCATTCACTTTATGAACTGGATCAACAATTACAAAGCATCAGGTCAGCAGGGATACCAGCCAGTCCGTGTACGGATGCCGGCCTGAAAATCCGGCAAGCCCGAACAGGATTCCAAGCTAACCCGATCCCTATGAAAACAGCAATTACAGCCAAAATGAAGCCGGACAATGCGTACGTCAGATCAATCGCAGACTGGAAGATTCGCGAAGAGCTACTGCATTTGCTGACGCTGTCCGGTACGATGGCGGGTCTGTGTGTCACGGGGCTCAGCCTGTTTTATACCGTGGGTCGGTCTTCGTATATCGGTTCGATTGTGGACGATATGCTGGCGGTTTCGGCGCTGCTTTTTCTGCTATGCACTTATGTCATTTTCTTTGCATTGCGAACCAGAAAAATCGCCTTGGTGGCAAAGCTGGGAAAGCTGGTGGATATTCTCTTTGCCATTGCCCTGACTGGAATGGTGGCGACTGGCTTTGTAATGGTTTACACAGTGTGGTGATGTCGCGCGGCAAGTAATGGATAATCCGGCTCCTGCCTGTGCGCGTTATTGGCACCTGGTGAGGATGTCACATGAACCAATTTAAAAACCTTGGTGGGTTCACATTCAACGATAGACTTTGTCTTGTCTCTCACCTGTCATGAAAGCAGATTCTCCAATGTCATCTCCGGCTCAATCCCGTCCCTTCCGCAACACTTTGCGCAGCCCGTCCGGCTTGATGGTTATCGGCTTGCTGGGTGCAATCGCGATTGGACTGGGGCTGTATCAGTTACACCCGGCTTATGCGCAGACCCAGCCGCGCATGGGAAAATCTGGAGCCAATGGCCCCGCGCCGGTGACGGTGGCAAGCGTGCGGAAGCAGTCCGTGCCGGTGTGGCTGGATGCGTTGGGAACGGTGACACCGCGCAACTACGTCAACGTGATGCCGCGCGTCGCAGGACTGCTGCAAAGCGTGAATTTTCGCGAAGGCCAGGCGGTCAAGGCGGGCGCGCTGCTGGCGACGATAGACCCGCGCCCCTTCCGCATCCAGGTGCAGCAGGCGCAGGCGCAACTGGCGCGCGACCAGGCGCAACTGGCGGGTGCCGAGGCAGACCTGGCGCGCTATGTCATCCTGCTGGCGCAGGACTCGATAGCCGTGCAGCAGGTCGATAATCAGCGCGCCAGCGTGGCGCAGTTCAAGGCCGTCGTTGCGGTCGACAAAGCCGCGCTCGACAACGCGCAACTGCAACTGAGCTGGACGCGCATCACAGCGCCGACCTCGGGCATCGCCGGTTTGCGCCAGGTCGATGCGGGCAATATGGTCGGTGCCAGCGGCGCCATCGGCGGCGGCAATAGCGCGCTTGGCGGTGCGTCATCCGGCACCACGCCTATCGTCACGCTCGCGCAGGTGCAGCCGGTGGCGGTGACGTTTGCCGTGGCGCAGGCGCGCCTGCCCGACGTGCTCGCGCGTTTGCGCACCGGTGCGGTGCTGCCGGTCGAAGCGTGGGATCAGTTGCGCACCACCAGGCTTGCCGACGGCAAGCTGGTCGCGGTCGATAACCAGATCAATACCGCCACCGGCACGGTCAACCTCAAGGCCGAGTTTGCCAATCCCGGCATGACGCTCTTCCCGAATCAGTTCGTCAACGTCCGCTTGCACGTCGATACCTTGAACAATGCGCTGGTTGTGCCGACGGCGGCGGTCGCGACCGGTGCGCCCGGCAGTTATGTCTATGTCGTCGATGCCACCGACAAGATTGCCTTGCGTGCGATCAAGACTGGCATCAGCGATGCTGCGACCATCGTCGTGACGAGCGGACTCCGGCTGGGCGAGCGCGTTGTGACCGACGGCCTGGATCGCCTGCGCGACGGGGGCAAGGTCCGTATCGTGATGCCGCTGTCGGGCGCGGAGGGAGCGGGTCAGCACAAGCGCCATCCTGGAGGCAAGCGTCCGCAGGGGCAGGGCGAATGAGCGAGGAGAACCCGCCTGAGTCTGGCCTCGACGAGGCCGATCAGTCCAGCCCGTCGCGGCTGTTTATCCTGCGTCCCGTCGCCACCACGCTGTTGATGGTGGCGGTGATGCTGGCCGGGTTTGTCGGCTATAGCCTGCTACCGCAATCGGCGCTGCCCGAGGTCGATTACCCGACGATCCAGGTCACTACGCTTTATCCCGGCGCGAGTCCCGATGTGATGACCTCGTCGATCACCGCACCACTGGAGCGTCAGCTCGGGCAGATGCCGGGACTTTCGCAAATGTGGTCGAGCAGTTCGGGCGGCGCATCGACCATCACCCTGCGCTTCGACCTGAAACTGAAACTCGACGTGGCCGAGCAGGAAGTGCAGGCGGCGATCAACGCGGCTTCGACTTTCCTGCCGACCGATCTGCCATCGCCGCCGATCTATGCCAAGGTCAACTCGGCCGACGCGCCAGTGATCACGCTCGGTCTGACCTCGGCAACGCTGCCATTGACGCAATTGCAGGACATCGCCGACACGCGTCTGGCGCAGAAACTGTCGCAGGTGTCCGGGGTGGGGCTGGTGACGCTGTCGGGCGGACAGAAACCGGCAGTGCGGGTGCAGGTCAACGCACGCCTGCTGGCGGCGCGTGGTCTGAGTCTCGCCAACATCCAGACCGCGATTAGCGCCGCCAACGTCAACATGCCGAAAGGCAGCTTTGACGGCGCACAACGTTCGCTGACAATCGATGCCAACGACCAGCTACAGTCGGCACAGGCGTATCGCGACGTCATCATCGCGTATCGGAACGGCGCGCCGGTGCGGCTGGGCGATGTCGCCACGGTCGCGCAGGGCGCGGAAAACACGGCGCTCGCCGCCTGGGTCAATCAGCAGCCGGGCATCGTCATCAACGTCCAGCGCCAGCCCGGCGCCAACGTGATCGCGGTGGTTGACAGCATCCACAAGCTCCTGCCCGACCTGCAAACAAGCCTGCCGGGCGCGGCCGATCTCACGGTCTTGTCAGATCGCACCGTGACCATCCGTGCGGCGATTGCCGACGTGCGCTTCGAGCTGCTGCTGTCGGTGGTGCTGGTGGTGCTGGTGATTTTCGTGTTCCTGCGCAACGCGCGCGCGACTTTCATCCCGGCGCTGGCGGTGCCGCTGTCGCTGATCGGCACCTTTGGCGTGATGTACCTGGCCGGGTTTTCGATCAACAACCTGACGCTGATGGCGCTGACCATCGCCACTGGTTTTGTCGTCGACGACGCCATCGTCATGATCGAAAACATTGCGCGCTATATCGAGCAGGGTGAGCCGCCGTTGCAGGCGGCGCTGAAGGGCGCGAAGCAGATCGGCTTCACCATTATCTCGCTGACATTTTCCTTGATCGCGGTACTGATTCCGCTGCTCTTCATGGGCGACGTGGTGGGGCGACTATTCCGCGAATTCGCCATTACGCTCGCGGTCGCGATCCTGATTTCGGCGGCGGTGTCACTGAGCTTCACGCCCATGCTCAGCGCGCGCTTGCTGCGCCATGTTCCCGACGAACAGCAAAGCCGTTTGATGCGAAAAAGCCAGGTCTGGTTCGAGCGCATGATCGCGGCGTACGGGCGCGGCCTCGCCTGGGTGCTGAAGCATTCGCGCCTGACCCTGCTGGCGGCGACAGGTACGCTGGTACTGACCGTGCTGCTCTACATCCTCATCCCCAAAGGCTTTTTCCCGCCCGAAGACACCGGGCTGATTCAGGCCATCACCGTGGCGCCGCAAAGCAGTTCGTTTGCGGCGATGGCGGGCAGACAGCAGGCGCTGGCGCAGACGCTGCTCAGGGACCCGGCGGTGGCGAGCATTTCGTCCTTCATCGGCGTCGACGGCAGCAATGCCACCTTGAACAGCGGGCGCATGCTGATCAGTCTGAAGCCGCTGGCGCAACGCAGCGACCGCGTCGGACCCATCATCGCGCGGCTGCAGCAGCGCGCCGGTTCAGTAGACGGGATGAGCCTGTATTTGCAGCCGGTGCAGGATTTGACCATCGACAATCTGTTGAGCCGCAGCCCCTATCAGTTCAGCATCACCGCCACCAATACCGGCGACCTCTCGACCTGGAGCCGCGCGCTGGTCGACAAGCTCGCCACCTTGCCGCAGTTCACCCGCGTCTCTAGCAATCTGCAGGACGACGGTCTGGTCGCGTATGTCGATATCGACCGCGATGCCGCGTCGCGCCTGGGCATCAGCGCGGCCACCATCGACAGCAGCTTGTACAGCGCGTTCGGGCAACGCCTGATTTCCACCATCTTCACGCAATCGGCGCAGTATCGTGTGGTTCTGCAGGTGTCGCCGCAGGATCGCCTTGGGCTGGAAAGTTTCAACAGCCTGTACCTGGTGGGGAGTACCGGGCAGAGCGTGCCGCTGTCGGCGGTTGCGCACATCAGCCAGAAGCGTGGCACGCTCGAGATTAATCACCTCGGGCAGTTTCCGGCGGCGATGATTTCGTTTGATCTGGCGACCGGCGTCTCGATCGGTCAAGCCGTCGATGCGGTCCGCAAGGCGCAGACCGAACTCAACATGCCGTTGTCGATCCCGCTGCAAATGCAGGGCGCGGCGGCGGCGTTCGAGGCGGCGCTGTCCAACCAGTTGTGGCTGCTGCTGGCGGCGGTCGCGACGATGTACATCGTGCTCGGCGTGCTGTACGAAAGCTTCATCCATCCGGTGACGATCTTGTCGACGCTGCCGTCGGCGGGCATCGGCGCACTTTTGGCTTTGATGCTCTCCGGCAACCCGCTCACCATGATCGCGATCATCGGCATCATTCTCCTGATCGGCATCGTGCAGAAGAACGCGATCATGATGGTCGACTTCGCGCTCGATGCCGAGCGCAACCAGGGATTGTCGCCGCGTGAGGCCATCGTGCAGGCGGCGCAATTGCGTCTGCGCCCGATCCTGATGACGACCTTTGCCGCGCTGTTTGGCGCGGTGCCATTGATCGTCGGCGGCGGCATGGGCGCGGAATTGCGCCAGCCGCTGGGGATCACGCTGGTCGGCGGCCTGCTGCTGTCGCAACTGCTGACGCTGTTCACCACGCCGGTGATTTATCTCGCATTCGACGATATGGCGCGGCGCTGGAAAGGCCGTTTTAATCGCAGTGCGGCGGAGGGCACAGCGGCGACATGAGTTTCCCCATATGAATTTTTCAGCAGCCTTCATCCGCCGCCCGGTCGGCACCACGCTGCTGGCGCTGGCGATCATGCTCGCGGGCGCGATCGCGTTCGGGCTGTTGCCGGTCGCGCCGCTGCCGCAGGTCGATTTTCCGACGATCAGCGTGCAGGCCAGCCTGCCGGGCGCGAGTCCCGACGTGATGGCAGCGACCGTGGCGACGCCGCTGGAACGCGCGCTGGGGCGGATCGCGGGGATTTCCGAAATGAGCTCGTCGAGTTCGCTCGGCTCGTCCAATATCACGATCCAGTTCGAGCTGTCGAAGGACATCAACGGCGCGGCGCGCGAGGTGCAGGCCGCACTGAATGCCGCGCGCCCATCGTTGCCGAGCGGTATGACCGGCAATCCGACCTACCGCAAGGTCAACCCGGCCGACGCGCCGATCATGATCCTGTCCCTGACGTCGAAGAGCCTGTCGCGCGCGCAGATGTACGACGCGGCGTCGACCATACTCGCACAAAAAATTTCGCAATTGCCCGGCGTCGGCCAGGTCAACGTCGGCGGCGCGGCACTGCCTGCGGTGCGCGTACGGTTCGATCTGGCGCAGCTCAACCAGATGGGGCTCTCCACAGACCAGGTGCGCCAGGCGATTGCGACGGGAAATGTCAACGCGCCCAAGGGCGCGCTCGAAGACGCGCAGCACCGCTGGCAGGTGCTGTCCAACGACCAGCTCACCACGCCGGCGCAATACCGGCGGTTGATCGTCGCCAATCCGGACGGCGTGCCGGTGCGGCTAGAACAGGTGGCCGAGGTCAGCGAAGGTCTGCAGAACGCCTACAACATGGGACTGGCCAACGGCGAGCCATCCGTGCAACTGATTATTTCGCGCCAGCCCGGCGCCAACATCATCGAAGCGGTCGAGGCGATCAAAGCTGCGTTGCCTGTGCTCGAAGCCTCGATTCCGCAGGCGATCAAGGTGCAAATCATGTCGGATCGCACTGTCACCATCCGCGCCTCGCTGCACGATTCCGAAATTACGCTGTTGCTGTCGGTGCTGCTGGTGGCGCTGGTGGTGTTTGTTTTTTTGCGCGACTGGCGTGCGACGCTGATCCCGGTGATTGCCGTGCCGATTTCGCTGATCGGCACGTTTGCGGTGATGTATCTGCTGGATTACAGCCTCGACAATCTGTCGCTAATGGCGCTGATTGTCGCGACCGGCTTCGTCGTTGACGACGCGGTAGTGGTACTGGAAAACATCATGCGCCACGTCGAGGAGGACACGGCGCCGATGCAGGCCGCCCTGCGTGGCGCGCGCGAAATGGGCTTTACTGTGTTGTCGATGAGTCTGTCTCTGGTCGCGGTGTTTTTGCCGGTGCTGCTGATGGGCGGCATCATCGGGCGGCTGTTCCGCGAATTCGCCGCGACGCTATCGGTGGCGATCTTCATTTCGCTGCTGGTGTCGTTGAGCGTCACGCCGATGCTCGCGTCGCGCTGGCTGCGTCCACGCGATGTCTCGTATCAGCCGGGGTGCGTATCGGCGTTTGCCGAGCGTCAATATGCGCGTCTGTTGCAGGGCTATGACCGTAGCCTCGGCTGGGCGCTTGCACATTACCGCTTCATGCTGCTGGTGTTTTTCGGCACGATCGCGCTCAACGTTTATCTGTACCAGATTGTGCCAAAGGGCTTGTTCCCAACACAGGACACTGGCTTCATGACCGGCAGCATCAAGGCTGATCAGGCAATTTCATTTCAGGCGATGGCGCAGAAGGTGACGCGTATCGTCGCCATCGTGCGGCGCGATCCGGCGGTCGAAAACGTCGTCGCGTTCACCGGTGGCGGCAGCAAGAACAGCGGCTTTATTTTTGCCAGCCTGAAGCCGAGCGGGCAGCGCGCCGATGCAATGGCGGTCATTGCCGGTCTGCGCAAGAAGCTCGGCGCAGTACCCGGCGTGCAGGTGTTTTTTTCGTCGGTGCAGGATATTCGCGCCGGTGGCCGGCCTGCTGCTGCGCTCTATCAATACACGCTGCAATCGGGCGACCTGGCGGCCTTGCGCGAGTGGGAGCCGCGCGTGCTCGAAGCGATCCGCGCGATTCCGGGTCTGTCCGACGTCAACACCGACCAGCAGAGCAAAGGCTTGCAGGTCAATCTGGTGATCGACCGCGACGCGGCTGCACGTTACAATATTCCAGTCAGTGCTATCGACCAGGCGCTGAACAATGCCTTCGGCCAGCGTCTGGTTTCGACCATCTATGCACCGCTCAACCAGTATCGCGTGGTGATGGAAGCGGCTCCCAACTATCTGCAAGGTCCCGATTCGCTCAAAGAAGTTTATCTGATCACCGCGACCGGCCAGCGCGTGCCGCTGACCGCGCTGGCGCATGTCGAGATGGGCAGCACACCGCTGTCGGTCAACCATCAGGGCCTGTTCGCGGCCTCGACCATCTCCTTCAATCTCGATCCGAAAATTTCGCTCGGTCAGGCGCAGGATAAGATCGCCATCGCGACCGCGCGGATCGGTCTGCCGGGGACGATCCAGGGTGGTTTTCAGGGCACGGCCAAGCTGTTCCAGGACACGCTCAGCAACCAGCCGCTGTTCATCGTCACCGCGATCCTGGTGATCTACATCGTGCTCGGCATCCTGTACGAAAGCACGATCCATCCGCTCACGATACTGTCGACGCTGCCGTCGGCGGGCATCGGCGCTGTGCTCGCGCTGATGCTGTTTAAAATCGATTTTTCGATCATCGCGTTGATCGGCGTGTTTCTGCTCATCGGCATCGTCAAGAAGAACGCGATCCTGATGGTCGATTTCGCGTTACAGGCCGAGCGCGACCACGGCGTTGATCCGCGCACCGCGATCCACCAGGCGTGTCTGCTGCGCCTGCGCCCGATCCTGATGACGACGCTGGCGGCGCTGTTCACCGCGCTACCGCTGGCGCTCATTACCGGCAACGGTGCCGAGCTGCGCCAGCCGCTTGGCATCGCGATCGCGGGTGGGCTGATCGTGAGCCAGTTGCTCACGCTCTACACTACGCCGGTGATCTATCTAGAACTCGATAAACTGCGCCACTGGGGTCGCCGCCGCTGGGCGCGTCGCCAAAGCGCATTACAGGCCTGAAATCATGCTCATAACCCGTACCCCGTTTACCCTCGGCTTGCTCGCGCTTTTGGCGGGCTGCACGTTGGGCCCCGATTATCAGCGCCCGAGTTTGACGACACCCGCTGCGTTTAAGGAGCCTGCCTTGTCTCATGGAAATCCGGGTTGGGTTGCTACCGTTCCGACTCGGGCGGCAGTGCCGGGCGCGTGGTGGACGGTGTTCGACGACGCCACTTTGAATGAACTTGAGCCGCGCGTCGCCAGCGCCAATCAGAGCCTGCGCGCGTCGTATTACGCGTATCAGCAGGCGCTGGCACTGACGCAATCGGCGCGCGCTGCCGAATATCCCGTGCTCGGCGCGAACGTGGCGGCGAGCCGCGCCGATTCGGGTACGCAGAACAACAACGTCAAAAGTCCGAAGGTGGCGAATAGCTATAGCCTGGGGCTGACTGCGAGCTGGGCACCCGACCTGTGGGGGCGCGTCGGGCGCCAGGTCGAATCGAGCAGTGCCAGCGCCGAAGCCAGCCAGGCAAACCTGATCGCCGCGCAACTTAGCCTGCAAACCACGTTGGCGCAAAACTATTTCACGATCCGGCAACTCGACAGCCAGACCGCGCTCGCTGCGGACACCGTCGCTGCCTATGAAAAATCGCTGCAAATGACACAGAACCGCTACGCTGCTGGCGTCGCGACCCAGGCTGACGTGGCGCAGGCGCAAACCCAGCTCGCCGCCGCACGTGTGCAGTTGTCGGGCTTTGGGGTGCAACGCGCGCAGCTCGAACACGCTATCGCCGTGCTGGTCGGAGAGCCTGCCGCCAACTTCAGCCTGCCGCCCATGCCGGGCCTGCCCGAGCCGCAAGTCATTCCGGCAGGCCTGCCGTCGCAACTACTCTTGCGCCGCCCCGACCTCGCCGCTGCCGAGCGTAGCGTTGCCGCCACCAACGCGCAGATCGGCGTCGCCGAGTCGGCGTATTTTCCCGCGCTGACGCTCTCCGCCGCTGGCGGTTATCGTGGTTCCAGCATTGCCAATTTGTTGTCCGCACCGAACCTGTTCTGGTCGATAGGCCCTGCGCTCGCGCAAACCCTGTTCGACGGTGGCGTGCGCCACGCCCAGGTCGCGCAAAGCGAAGCTGCGTATGAGCAAACTGTTGCACAGTACCGGCAGGCGAGTTTGCTCGCGTTTCAGCAAGTCGAGGACCAACTCGCAGCGCTGTCGATTTATGCGCAGCAGGCTGAACTGCAACAGCAAGCCGTGACCGCCGCTGATCAATCGTTGCGTTTGATCAGCAATCAATACAAGGCGGGAACCGTGCCGTATCTGAATGTGCTTAGCGCCCAGGCCGCGCTCTACGGTGCACGCAACAGCGCTCTGCAAAACAGCGGCCAGCGGCTGACCGCCAGCGTCGCGCTGATCCAGGCATTGGGAGGAAACTGGGGCAATGCAATCGCGCCTACACTGGGGGAACCCGTTCAGGCAGTGCAGGCGGGCTCTGCTGCACCTTGAACTGACTGTTTAATAATCAGTCCCCCGCCCTATGCAAGAATACGCCGAGGGCGGATGCGGATATCCGGGAGCGAGAGGCGGCCAATCCAGGCTTCAGGATTGATGGACTCGCTCATGGCAGGCCAGTTGAGGTGTACCATTCACACGCCTTGCCCCTAAATGAATTTATTTACCTGGAATAATGAATATGAATATGCCGATTCCACTTCCCACCGAGATGACTCCGGAGACCGCGTTAGAGTTGATCGGACTTGGCCTGGCTACGATGATTGACGTCCGGCAACCCTTCGAACTGGCGTTGAGCGGCTGTTTGCGGTGTGCCGAGAGTATTCCCCTATTCAACCTCCAGCAGGCGCTTGGGCACGCACTCTCCGAAGAAGAACAGGAGATGCTGGATTCCGACTCGCCAGATGCGAACGATATTATTTCATTTATCGGCGCAATCAATCGACATCATTTTCAAGGTGACAAGATCGTCCTGTGTGTTTGCCGATCTGGGAAACGCAGTCAACATGCCGTCCAGTTGTTGCGGTCTATCAACTACAATCGCTGTTTTTCGGTGGCAGGCGGAGTTCAGGCAATGAGCAGCATGTGTCCGGAAGCGATTGAAGAATACGTGGTCTGATTGATCTAATCCGGGCTACTGCCCAATAAAAACGAGCCGCATTTGCGGCTCGTTTTTATTGGGCGTTGCCTTTATTGGCTGCGCTTACTGCGGATTGCCGGTTTCGACCTGAACCAATGGCTCGTTGACGACAGCCGCCGGTGGCCGTTGCCGACGACGGGTGGGGTGGGGAACCGGACTGGCGGATTCATTGCTTATCCCCAGCGCTGGGGTAAACGCCGTTTCTACCTGCTGTAATGCTGGTTCAGTCACCGACGTAGAGGTGGCAGGGCGACGGCGACGACGGGTGCGGTCGCCGCGCGGCGAGTCTGCATCCTGACTGATGCTGGTGCCTTGCGTTTCGACTTGCTGCAGGCGCTTATCGCTATTTTGACTGGCAGCCAGAACGGCTTGTGGGGTATTCCCGGCATGGGATGGTCGGGTTTCCAGCGCGAGCGATTGCTGGCTCGCCGTGGCAGGCATCGTTTGGATAGCGGTGGCCTGAGCGGGCGCTGGTGTTCGGCTAGCTGGCGCAGATTCAACGACAGCACCGAATTGCTGGGGTGCGGCGCTGGTTTGCGGCGTTGCTATATTGACCGGTGCCGCATCAGCCTGTGCAGTATCGACTGACGATACGGCGTTTGATGCCTCCTGTTGCGGACGATCTTCGCGGTTGCGACCGCGACCACCGCGACCGCGACGGTTACGTGGTTCGCGGGGCTCGCGTGCTTCGTTGGGGGTGGCACTGTCAGCGGCATCGAGCGCCGGGCGCGCTTCATTTTCAAGCGGCTTGTCTGCACGCGGTTGTCGCGGCGGACGCGGTGCGCGAGCGGGTTTGGCGGCTTCACCGTTACGATCATTAGTGCGGTCGGCACGTGGTGCTCGCGATTCACGCGGCTCTTTGGTGTCGCGCGGCTCGTTGCGCCCTTCAGTGCGGCGCGTAGTAGATGATGGTTTACGGTCACGCGTACGCTCGGGACGCGTGGTGGAACGTTCGCGCGTCCTGGTTTCTGTTGCAGCGGGTACGTTTGCAGCGGGTACGTTTGTAGCGGGTTCATCGGCGAGGCTCTTTTTGAACCAGCCGAAAATACGATCAAACATGCCGCTTTGCGGCGGTACCAGTGCGGCAGGGGATGGGGTCGGCGCGCGTTGAGCGGGCGCGATGGATTTGACGGCAGCTTCCAGACGCGGTGCGGGCTGGGCGGCGGCGGCCCCCATTGGGCTGTCCTCGTCAGTTTCCGGCATGGTCGCCATTTTGTAGCTTGGCTCGGCAGCATCAGCGCGGTTCAGTTCATCGTGACGCAGACGTGCGATGCTGTAATTGGGCGTTTCCAGGTGGATGTTGGGAATCAACATCACGGTGACCTTGAGCCGCGTTTCGAGCGTATGAATATCGACGCGCTTTTCGTTCAGCAGGAAGGTTGCGACATCGACCGGCAACTGCACATGCAGTGCGCCGGTGTTTTCCTTCATCGCCTCTTCCTGCAGGATGCGCAGGATGTGCAATGCGGAGGACTCGGTGCCGCGAATGTGGCCCGTGCCGTGGCAGCGCGGGCAGGGGTTGTAGCTGGTTTCGCCGAGTGAAGGCTGCAAACGCTGACGCGACATTTCGAGCAGGCCGAAGCGCGAAATCTTGCTGGTTTGCACGCGTGCGCGATCGTGATGCAAGGCATCGCGCAAACGGTTTTCCACTTCACGCTGATGTTTGGGCTCTTCCATGTCGATGAAATCGATCACGATCAGGCCACCCAGGTCGCGCAAGCGCATCTGGCGCGCGACTTCTTCGGCGGCTTCGAGGTTGGTGTTGTAGGCCGTCTGCTCAACGTCGCTGCCTTTAGTGGCGCGTGCGGAGTTGACGTCTACTGACACCAGCGCTTCGGTGTGGTCGATCACGATTGCGCCGCCGGACGGCAGGTTGACCTGACGCGAATACGCGGACTCGATCTGATGTTCGATCTGGAAACGTGAAAACAGCGGGACATCGTCACGGTACAGTTTGACCTTGCTGACGTTGTCCGGCATGACGTTTGCCATGAACTGGTAAGCCTGCTCATAGACGTCTTCGGTATCGATCAGAATCTCGCCGATATCCGGGGAAAAATGGTCACGGATGGCGCGCGTAATCAGATTGGATTCGAGGTAGATCAGGTCTGTGCCCTTGATCCCGGCGGCAGCAGATTCAATCGCCTGCCAGATGCGCAGCAGATAATCGAGATCCCATTGAAATTCTTCGGCAACGTGGCCGATGCCAGCGGTGCGGGCGATCAGGCTCATGCCTTCTGGGATTTCAAGTGAGGCCAGCGCGTCGCGCAGTTCGTTGCGGTCTTCGCCTTCGATGCGGCGCGATACACCGCCGCCGCGCGGGTTGGTCGGCATCAGGACGACATAGCGTCCTGCAAGCGAAATGTAAGTGGTGAGCGCTGCGCCCTTGTTGCCGCGCTCGTCTTTTTCGACTTGCACCAGCAATTCCTGGCCTTCTTTCAGCGCGTCTTGTGGTCGGCCATTGCCGGGCAGGCAGGCGCGGGAAATTTCCTTGAACGGTAAAAAGCCGTGGCGTTCGCAGCCATAGTCGATAAAGGCGGCTTCGAGACTGGGTTCGACCCGGGTGACGATACCCTTGTAGATATTGCCCTTGCGTTGTTCTTTACTGGCGGACTCGATATCAAGGTCAACCAGCTTTTGGCCTTCGACGATGGCAACCCGGAGTTCTTCCGCCTGGGTTGCGTTAAATAGCATGCGCTTCATGTTTGTCTCCCGCGCGCTTGCATACGGGAACGGAAACCGGTGCCTGTTAGGTCAGACGATTCATGCGATCACGAAGGGTAGGTGAAAAGACATGGAGAAGATTCCTGTTCCTGGGGAAAAGCCCAGCGCCACAATGTGTGGGCGCGGACTGTTTCATCTTCCCGCCGCTGACTTCTATCAAAAATGAATCAAAGGTCGGCGAGACTGTTTTATTCGTATGCTTTAGGGCGCGTCATTGTTAACATCGCTGCTTCGTCGCCAAGCTGCGACAGGAGAATCAACGGCCACTGAGGTGGGCGGAGTCAATCGAGCCGGGCAGGCGACAAACCGGTGAGCGTTGTAACCGGCTTGGAATTCGTGAATGGGCGAAAACACTCGCACCAATCCGCAACTAGTATATTGAAAATGAATGACTTAGGCAAAAATTCGGTGCATCGACTCAAGGTTGATGACGAGCAGGAAAACCAGCGTCTGGATAATTTCCTGATGAGCCGCCTGAAAGGGGTGCCGAAAAGCCGTATTTACAAGCTCGTACGCGGTGGCGAGGTGCGAATCAATGGCGGTCGCGTCGCGGTCAGCTACCGTTTGCAGGTGGGCGACGAAGTGCGGATTCCGCCGGTGCGGGTGGCGACACCCGCAGAAAAGCCCGTGCTGAAGCTTCCGCCGGGCGTGAATAAGCTGGTTCCGCGCATCATTTATCGCGACGATGCCCTGATTGCGCTGAACAAGCCCGCCGGGATGGCCGTCCATGGCGGAAGCGGCATTTCGCGCGGGGTCATCGAGCAAATGCGGCTCGAACTGCCGGAATGCCGTTACATGGAACTGGTGCACCGGCTGGACCGCGAAACTTCGGGTGTGTTGCTGATTGCACTCAAGCGTCGCGCGCTGGTCGGTATGCACGAAGCAATGCGCGCCGGTAAAATCGAAAAGCGTTACTTCACCCTGGTGGCTGGGCTTTGGCCCAACCCAGTGCAGCATGTGAAACTGCCCCTGCACAAACGGGTGGATGACAATGGCGAGAAGCGCGTCACCGTGCGCGACGACGGCCAGACTGCGCATACCATTTTCCGGCGCCTTCAGACCTGGCCGGCGTTCACCCTGCTGGAAGTGGAACTGAAAACCGGGCGCACCCATCAGATACGGGTTCATGCCTCGCATCTCGGATTTCCAATTGTAGGGGACGACAAATATGGCGACTTTGCGTTGAATAAACGCCTGGTGGCGCACGGCTTGAAGCGAATGTTTCTGCATGCAGCCAAACTGGTATTCACGCACCCGATTAGCGGCGAACCCCTGCAAATTGAAGCCCCGTTGCCAGCGGATTTACAGGTTTTTGTGGATTATTTGAATGCGCCATGATTAAAACATCCCGCCAATTTGATCTTCTTATTTTTGACTGGGATGGAACCCTGATGGATTCCGCCGGGGTCATTGTTGATTCGATCCAGCGCGCCTGCGAGGACCTGACGATCCCGGTTCCGGGTGATCGCGCTTCGCGTCAGATTATCGGACTGGGGCTGATCCAGGCTTTGCAAACTTTGCTTCCGGATTTGCCGGAGGATCATTACCCGCGCCTGGTCGAGCGCTATCGCCATCATTATCTTGGACGCGATCACGCCATCCCCTTGTTTGACGGCGTTGATGCAGGCATCCGTGATCTGCATGCCATGAGTTTTCAGCTTGCGGTCGCAACCGGCAAAAGCCGTGTGGGTTTAGAGCGCGCGTTTGAAACCAGCGGCCTTGGCGACGTGTTTTTGACCACACGCACCGCCGACCAAACCCATTCCAAACCGCACCCGGCGATGGTGCTCGAAATCATCGACGAACTCGGTGCTGATCCGGCGCGCACGCTGGTGATCGGCGACACCAGCCACGATTTGCTGATGGCGTCGAATGCAGGCGTGGCAAGTCTGGGCGTAACCTATGGCGCGCATGAGCCCGCAGACCTGCTGCCGCATTCGCCCCTGGCGTTGATCGACAGTTTTCACGAGGTGCATGCATGGCTGACAGCGAACGCCTGATTTGCGCTGCCGACGCCGTGCAGGAGCAGGGTACGGGCGTGCGTTTTGAAATCGATCGCACCGGGCTCAAGCAAAATGCATTCGTCATTCGCTTTAAAGGTGCGCCACGCGCCTTCCTGAATCAGTGCGGCCATGTGCCGGTCGAACTCGACTGGCAAGAAGGCGAATTCTTCGATGACACCCGGTTATACTTGATTTGCTCGACTCACGGCGCACTCTACGATCCTGTAAGCGGTCGCTGCATCAGCGGTCGCTGCGCTGGACGCGGGCTGATTCCGCTGCCGGTGAATGAACACAACGGCAATATTTATCTGACCCAATTTTATCTGACCGAGCCTGAAAGCAATCATGACTGACTCCACACCGAACTGGGAACGCGATGTTCTCGAAAAACTGGCCCTGTCTGCCGTACAGGAACAGCGCCGCACACGACGCTGGGGCATTT
This sequence comes from Thiobacillaceae bacterium, assembly GCA_040080135.1. Taxonomy (GTDB): domain Bacteria; phylum Pseudomonadota; class Gammaproteobacteria; order Burkholderiales; family Thiobacillaceae; genus Thiobacillus. Next base: position 152,043 of record JBEBIZ010000003.1, on the reverse strand, counting down.
TTTTCAAGGCACTGGGGTTTCTCTACCTGTTCTTTGTGCTGTTCATGATTTCTGGCTGGTTCGATCACAACGATGTCAACAAGATGGGCAAACACACCGCGCTGATTGATTTGCAGGGCGAGATCGCGTCGGATAAAGCGAACGCAGACATGATGATTAGCGGCCTGAAAGACGCATTCGACAACAAGAACACCAAGGGCGTCATCATGCGCATCAACAGCCCCGGCGGCAGTCCGGTGCAAGCGGGGCAGATCAACGACGAAATCCGCCGTCAGCGTGCGCTCCATCCCACCATTCCGTTCTATGTAGTGGTCGATGACATCTGCGCTTCCGGCGGCTATTACATCGCGGTTGCAGCAGACAAAATCTACGTCGATAAAGCCAGCCTGGTCGGCTCCATCGGCGTGTTGATGGATGGTTTCGGCTTCACCAAAACCATGGACAAACTCGGTGTCGAGCGTCGCCTGATTACTGCCGGTGCCAACAAAGGGTTTCTCGATCCGTTTTCTCCGGCTGATCCCAAACAGGCAGCCTACGCTCATCAAATGCTCGAAGAAATTCACGGACAATTTATTCAGGTGGTGCGTCAGGGACGCGGCAAACGCCTGAAAGAAACGTCCGACACCTTCAGCGGCCTGGTGTGGAGTGGTGCCAAGAGCATCGAGCTGGGTCTGGCCGACGGCTTTGGCACTGTTGAATCGGTCGCCCGTGATGTCATCAAAGCGGAAGAGATTGTCGATTTCACCCCACACGAAGGTCTGGCAGATCGCCTCGCCGGCAAGCTCGGCGTGGTCATGGCGAACATCCTCAACCCCGTCGCGCAGTCGGGCGTAAAACTGCATTGAGCCGTGATTATCAGCCCATCTCCTGCGCCCAGCACGACCGGCTGGAGTTGGCCGCGCTCAAGCGGCAATGGCTGGACTTGAACGTGACAGTGGGTGATTGCGTCGGTCATCGGCGACTGTTGCCGCGCGATGTGACTACCCGCGACGGCGCGGAATGGTTGGTGGCTGAAACTGAATCGGGTGAGACGGTGACGCTGCGGCTGGATGGGTTTGAGTTTTGAACATTGCTTTTTTAAATATGCAGATTGGGAATGTGATGACGAAAGACCTCGAGGCCATTTGAGCGCTTGGGACGCTGGATGACTTGCTTTAAATTGAAGTTCCACAACACGAGTTCCAGGCAACTGTACCCATGAATGGATTGCAATTTCAGTTGAATACAACTGGGTATTTCTACAACCTGTCTATGCGCGTATCGCTCACCATTATGAAGGCCATCCAGTTTGACGACGCCCATATCAATTGGGATGTCTGGATTGACCGGCAATTGTTCAAGTAGCATGCAAACACTTTTTTCCCTGATCGAATCTCCCTTCCACCCTGATTTCAGTGCCTTGTATCAGAAACTGGGTATTGCGGCAGAGCGTTTCAACAGTGCTCGCAATCTGCACCGGGCGTTGCAGAAACAGTCGCCGGATTTTTTTGTAGGAGAATTCATTTACGGCTACGGCAACAATTATGCTGGCGCAAACGTTTCCAATCTGGATGTCACCCTGCGATCTCTGCAATTCTTTGCGCCCCAGGCGAAGATGATTGTGTTCATGCACCCGCGTGAAGAACCCCATATCGGCAAGCTACTGGAACTGTTTCCCATCCATGCTGTTTTTACCTACCCGGTATCGGAACACGCGATGCAGGCGGCATTACACATCCCGGCGTAAATCGCTTATCAGCCTTGCTAACAGGGTCTTGCGTTGACTGAATCCTGGCCAACCCCGACAATGACCGCCTAACAGCAGGAGCGTGATATGGATACCGATCAAGACCTTTCCGAAGAGCAGCGCATCATGCGCATGATGCGTAAAACGCTTAGTTTCATCGTGCGCGATACCGCGCCGCGCGACGGCAATGCCAGCCCGCTGGGCGAGGCCACGATTCTCAGCATCAAGGATTGCCTGGTGGTGATTTCCAGCCGCGAGGCAGAATTGGCCAATATGCAGCGCTTGAATCGCAACGAGCGCCCGCATTACTCCGACGAAACGCCGAATGCGCATGTCGTCAAAATCAGCAGCATTCCGAAGAAACCGCACTAAGCACGATGCTCCCGTCCACCGGGCTATTTACAGATGTGGAAGCGGGGGTGGTCGGCACCTCGGCGGTGGTGATTTATTCGCCATCCGGCAAACGTAACCGCAAGCGCTTCCCTGAAAACTGCGTGCAAGTGGTGGGGGATGAAGACGAGGCGCGCAGCCGGGCCGATCTGGACAAGGGTTTTTACGCCGCCATTGCCAGCGGACCTTCCCGTTCGTCCGAAGGCTTCAAGCTGTTTTATCTGGTGCGCTGGCTGGACTAGCAGCCTGTCAGTTTTTCTGGCTGGATTCACATTCCAGCCGCATCGATAAATCTACCGCGCGCACGTGTTTGGTCAGCGCACCGATGGAGATGCGCTCCACGCCCGTATCAGCAACGTCCCGAATATTGTCCAGCGTAATGTTGCCGGAGGCTTCGAGCAGGGCCCGGCCATGCGTGATCTGCACCGCACGCCGCATTTCGGGCAGGCCAAAGTTATCCAGCAGAATCAGCGGCGCGCCTGCCGCCAGCGCCTGTTCGAGTTCATCCAGATTCTCCACCTCGATCTGCACGCTGACTTTATCGTCCGCCAGTTGGTAGGCAGCGTCTAAGGCTTGCGCAATGCCACCCGCCGCAGCGATGTGGTTTTCCTTGATCAGGATGCCGTCAAACAAGCCCATGCGCTGGTTTTGTCCGCCGCCGGTGCGTACTGCGTATTTCTCGGCTACGCGCAAACCCGGCAAGGTTTTTCGGGTATCGAGGATCGCCGTGTGGGTGCCGCGAATCGCGTCGACGTAGACTCGGGTGGCACTGGCAACCGCAGACAGGGTTTGCAGGAAATTGAGCGCGGGTCGCTCGGCGCTCAGCAGCGCGCGAGTCTGGCCAGTGATTTCAACCAGCAGCATATTGGCCAGCACCTGATCGCCTTCATTGACATGCCAGGTGATCCTGCACGCCGGATCGAGTGCCCTAAAACAGGCATCAAACCAGGGACGACCTGCGATCACGGCATTTTCGCGAGTGAGCACGCGGGCGTGGGCGGTTTGTGCGGCGGGTAAAAGCCGGGCGGTCAGGTCGCCGCTGCCCATGTCCTCGGCCAGCGCGCGGGCAACGTCGGATGAAACTTGTTCGGCAATCAATTCGTTCATGGCTTGAAATAGGTAAAAACAGCGCAATGTAAGTGTTATCCAATATACCTTAAGCACGGGGAACACTATGCGCTTTGAAAAACTCACCACCAAGTTTCAGCAGGCCATTTCTGACGCGCAAAGTCTTGCGCTGGGGGCGGACAACGCCTACATCGAACCGCAGCATCTTTTGCTTGCGCTGATGCAACAGGAGGATGGCGGGTCGGCGTCGTTGCTGGCACGCGCAGGCGTTCAGGTTCCGGCGCTGAAGGCGGCGCTGACCGAGGCGCTGTCCCGTTTGCCCAAAGTCGAAGGGCAGGGCGGCGAGGTCACGATGTCGCGCGACCTGAATAATCTGCTCAATCTCACTGAAAAAGAAGCGATGAAGCGAGGCGATGCGTTCATCGCCTCGGAGTTCTATCTGTTGGCTGCGCTGGATGACAAGGGCGAGGCCGGGCGCTTGCTGAAACAGCACGGCGCGTCCAAACCGGCGCTGGAAGCGGCGATTCAATCGGTGCGCGGCGGCGAGGGCGTGCAGTCGTCCGAGGCCGAAGGGCAGCGCGAAGCGCTTAAGAAATATACCCTCGACCTGACCGAGCGCGCCCGCGCAGGCAAGCTCGACCCAGTGATCGGGCGCGATGATGAAATCCGGCGCTCGATCCAGATTCTGCAACGCCGTACCAAGAACAATCCCGTGTTGATCGGCGAGCCGGGCGTTGGCAAAACCGCCATCGTCGAAGGCCTGGCGCAGCGGATTGTGAATGACGAAGTGCCGGAGACGCTGAAGGGCAAAAAAGTGCTGGTGCTCGACCTCGCTGCGCTCCTGGCAGGTGCAAAATATCGCGGCGAATTCGAAGAACGGCTCAAAGCCGTGCTGAAAGAGCTGGCGATGGATCCGGGTCGCTACATCCTGTTTCTGGACGAACTGCACACCCTGGTTGGCGCGGGCAAGGCCGAGGGCGCGATGGATGCAGGCAATATGCTGAAGCCTGCCCTGGCGCGCGGCGAACTGCATTTGATCGGCGCGACTACGCTCGATGAGTATCGCAAGTATGTCGAGAAAGATGCCGCGCTGGAGCGCCGCTTTCAGAAAGTGCTGGTGGACGAACCCAGCGTCGAATCAACCATCGCCATTCTGCGTGGCCTGCAAGAGCGCTACGAGTTGCACCACGGCGTCAACATCACCGACCCCGCGATTGTGGCGGCGGCAGAGCTGAGCCATCGTTACATCACCGATCGGTTTTTGCCGGACAAGGCGATCGATTTGATCGACGAGGCGGCGGCGCGGGTCAAGATGGAAATCGACTCCAAACCCGAAGTGATGGACAAGCTTGAGCGGCGCATGATTCAGTTGAAGATCGAGCGCGAGGCCGTCAAACGCGAAAAGGACGAGGCGTCCAAAAAACGCCTGCAACTGATCGAAGATGAATTGCTCGCGCTGCAACGCGAATACACCGACCTGGAAGAAGTGTGGAAGGCCGAAAAAGCCCAGGTTCAGGGCAGCGCCCACATCAAGGAAGAAATCGACAAACTACGCGCGCAGATGGTTGATCTGCAACGGCGAGGTTTGCTCGACAAGGTCGCCGAAATTCAATACGGCACGCTGCCCGCCTTGGAGGCGCAGTTGAAACATGCCGAGACCAGCGATACGGCCAAACCCGCATTCAAACTGCTGCGCACCGAAGTGGGCGCAGAAGAAATTGCCGAAGTGGTGTCGCGCGCGACCGGGATTCCGGTATCGAAAATGATGCAGGGCGAACGCGACAAGCTGCTGCATATGGAAGAAAAACTGCACCAGCGGGTGGTGGGGCAGGATGAAGCGATTCGAGTGGTGTCGGATGCGATTCGTCGTTCGCGCGCCGGGCTGTCCGACCCGAACCGGCCATTGGGTTCATTTTTATTCCTCGGGCCCACTGGCGTCGGCAAGACCGAACTGTGCAAAACCCTGGCCGAATACATGTTCGATTCCGCCGATCACATGATCCGCATCGACATGAGCGAGTTCATGGAGAAGCACTCGGTTGCCCGCCTGATCGGTGCGCCGCCGGGGTATGTGGGGTATGAAGAAGGCGGCTACCTGACCGAAGCTGTGCGCCGCAAACCCTATTCCGTCATCCTGATGGACGAGGTGGAAAAAGCGCACCCGGATGTGTTCAACGTGCTGCTGCAAGTGCTGGACGACGGTCGGCTGACCGACGGTCAGGGGCGCACTGTGGATTTCCGCAATACCGTGATCGTGATGACCTCCAACCTCGGCAGCCAGATGATTCAGACCATGAGCGGCGACGACTATCAGGTGATTAAGCTCGCCGTGCTGGGCGAAGTGAAATCCTATTTCCGCCCCGAGTTCATCAACCGCATCGACGAAGTTGTCGTGTTCCACGCGCTCGACGAAAAAAACATCGCCAGCATCGCGCGCATCCAGTTGCAAGCGCTGGAAAAACGTCTGGCGCAGATGGAGATGGGGCTGGAGATCAGCGAAGCCGCGCTGGCCGAAATCGCCAAGGCTGGCTTCGACCCAGTCTACGGCGCACGGCCACTCAAGCGCGCCATCCAGAGCGAACTCGAAAACGCCTTGGCAAAAGAAATCCTGTCCGGCCACTTCGCGCCCAAGGATGTCATCCGGATTGACTCACGGGACGGCGTGTTCGGTTTCGAGAAGGCGATGGCACAGGCGGACTAACTGGATTGAATGGGGCAAGAAAGAGGGCGATATTTCGCACTCTTTCTTGCAAACGCAATCAATAGAAACCTCTTCTTGGGCGGGCTATCCACCGCGCCGGTGCTGCTCACGCATACTATGGCTCAGGTGTTTTCCAAACACAGAAAGTAAACGTAGTCCCTCCTGTGTTCCTGGATCGCGCGCCACGCGCAACATGCAGGAGCGCATGGCGAAACTTTAAAAGTGACTACATGATCACTTATGCCAATTACGTGGGGACAAGCTTTACTTGACTGGTGCAGCAGGGGCTACCAGAACTTATACCAGGCTTTTTCTTCCAGATTTACGCCCTGAGCGTATTTGCTTTTGGGGAAGTTGAGGTTGATGACGCGCTGGGCATCGTCGCGCAGATCGGTCAGTTTCAGCTTGTCGTAAGAGACCACCATGATCGCCAGGGCTTCTTCGGTGGCGGGCGCTTCGGGGTAGGTTTTCAGCACTTCTTTGGCGCGGTTGGCGGCGGCGACGTAGGCTTGGCGCTTGAGGTAATGCTTGGCGACGTGGACTTCATTACCGGCCAGGGCATTCACCAGGTATTTCATCCGCGCGGTGGAGTCGGGGGTGTATTTGCTGTCGGGGAAGCGGGTGGCCAGCTCTTTTAGCGACTGGAACGCTTCGCGTGCGGCTTTGGGGTCGCGCTCACTCAAATCCTGGTCGACCAGTTTGCCGAGCAGACCTAAATCTTCATTAAAATTGGCCAGGCCCTTAAGATAGTAGGCGTAATCGACGTTAGTGTGGTTGGGGTGTAATTTAATGAAGCGATCGCAGGCTGCAATGGCCGAGATGGGTTCGTTGTCCTTGTAGTAGGCATACGCGGTTTCGAGTTGGGCCTGTTGCGCGTAGCGGCCATAGGGGTAGCGCGCTTCCAGCGTTTCGAACATTTTGATCGCGCGTTCGTAATTACCCTCGTTCAGGTTGTCTTTGGCGTCGGTGTAGAGTTTCTGCGCAGACCAGCCTGCGGTTTCATCCTTGACTTCAGGTAGGATGCCGCAGCCCGTAACCAGCATCGTGGTGGCCAGGATTGTGGCAAGCAGTACGGACGCGCCCGAGGCGCGAACGGTCGGACCGAATTGGAAAATAGAGAGTATTGACATGGGAAAAGACAAGGAAGGTTTGCCTGATTATAAGGGAAATCCCGACCCGGATAAGCGCGAGGTCGTGATTCCCGATACGCAGGCGGGGCTACGGCTGGATCAGGCTTTGTCCAAGTTATTGCCCGAGTTTTCACGCAACCGTATCCAGAACTGGATTCGCGCGCGCAAGATTGCGGTGGATGGCGAATTTGCCACCACCCGGATGAAGGTGTTCGGCGGCGAAAGCGTGATGGTCAAGCCTGAACCGGAATTGAACGCGACGCCGGATACGCCCGAGGCGATCCCGTTGATGGTGGTGTATGAAGACGACGACCTGATGGTGATCGACAAACCGGTCGGGCTGGTGGTGCATCCCGGCAGCGGCAATCCGCGCGGCACTTTGCTGAACGCGCTGCTGTACCGGGTGCCGCAAGTCGCAGAAGTGCCGCGTGCCGGAATCGTGCATCGGCTGGATAAAGACACCTCGGGCTTGATGGTGGTGGCTAAAACCATCATTGCACAGACCGATCTGGTGCGGCAGTTGCAGGCGCGTACGGTCAAGCGCGAATATCTGGCACTGGTGTATGGCGAGATGGATCGCGCGGGCACGGTGGACGCGCCGCTCGCGCGCGATCCGCATAACCGGGTCAAGCGCACGGTGCATTCGATGGGCAAAATGGCGATTACCCATTACGACGTGGTCGAGCGCTTTCCAGGTTTGGCGCTGTTGCGCTGCCGCCTGGAAACCGGACGCACCCACCAGATCCGGGTTCACATGCAGCATATCGGCCATCCGCTGGTGGGCGAAACCGTGTATGCATCCAGCCGTCGCGGCCATTCCAAAATCCCTTTCCCACGCCAGGCACTGCATGCAGAACGTCTCGGCTTGATTCATCCCGTTACCAAAAAAGAGATGAGCTGGAGTACGAAACTGCCGCCTGATTTTGCCTCGCTGCTGCAGGCCTTGCGCGATGGTATTCCATGGGGCGGCTGATTTTGCCCGACTGGCCCGCACCACCGCAGATTAAAAGCCTGATGACCACGCGCGCTGGCGGCGTGAGCGCGGCGACATACGCGAGTTTCAATCTGGGCAGCCATGTTCAGGATGACCCGGCTGCGGTGGCCGCGAACCGCGCTCTGCTGCGCCAGATGCTGCCGTCCGAGCCTGTGTGGCTCAATCAAACTCATGGCACAGGCGTAATCGAAGCCAATATGGCAAGTGGCGTACCCGATGCCGATGCCAGCTTTAGTCGCCAACCTGGCACAGTCTGCGCGGTGCTCACGGCGGACTGTTTGCCCGTGCTGTTTTGTTCGCGCGATGGCAGCGTGGTGGCCGCCGCGCACGCGGGCTGGCGCGGCCTGGCCGCAGGCGTGCTCGAAGCCACACTCGCTGCGATGAACGTAGCCCCCGGCGAGGTGATGGCATGGATGGGCGCAGCGATTGGTCCCGGTGCGTTTGAAGTGGGTGCCGAAGTGCGCACCACTTTTATCCAGTCCCACCCCGAGGCCGTCCACGCGTTTGTCCGCGCTCCGCAACACGGCATTGATCCATTAGCATCCCACGAAAAATGGCTGGCCGATATTTACACGCTGGCGCGAATCCGCATGAATGCCAGCGGCGTCACTACGGTGTATGGCGGGGGCTTGTGTACTTATACCGATGCGGCGCGGTTTTACTCGTATCGGCGTGACGGCCAAACCGGGCGCATGGCATCGCTGATCTGGATCGAATAAAGCCGCTGCGCGTATAATCGCCGCCTTTGTCGCTGCGCGCTGTCGCTTGCCATGTCCACCCTTACCGCTATCCTGATCGCAACCACCGCAGGCAGTCTGTTGAGCCTGCTGCTAGCCGCTGCGATTTCGTTTTCAGCGCGTCCGGCATGGATTCCGTTGTGGGTGAGTTACGCGATTGGCGCTTTGCTCGGCGCAGCTCTGCTCGAAGTATTGCCCGAAGCGGTGCATATGGGCGGCGACATCGAAACCGTTGCGCAGGCCTTGCTCGGCGGCATTCTGCTGTTTTTTCTGCTGGAAAAACTGGTGTTGTGGCGGCATTGTCACGACGATATATGCGAGGTGCATGGTGGGCATAGCCACAGCCAGGATCACGACCATGGCCGTTCCGGCCTGATGATCACGATAGGCGACACTTTCCATAATTTTGTCGATGGCCTGATTATCGCAGGCGCCTTCTTGACTGATTTTCGTTTGGGCGTAGTGACCTCGCTCGCGATTGTTGCGCACGAAATCCCGCAGGAAATCGGTGACTTTTTGATTCTGCTGCATTCCGGTTATACCCGCACCCAGGCCTTGCTGCTGAATGTGCTGTCGGCGTTTGCCACCGTGGTGGGCGCGTTGCTGGGCTATTATTTGCTGAGCAAGACGCAGGGCTGGGCACCGGTATTGTTGGGGGTGGCGGGTGCCAGCATGATCTATGTTGCGCTGTCCGACCTGATTCCGGGCTTGCACAAACGACCTGAACTCGCGGCGACGTTGCAACAGTTAATCCTGATCGGACTCGGTATTTTTACGGTGTGGGGCGTCGGTCGGCTGGTCGGCCATTGAACGGCGGCGCGAAGCGCCAGCCACATAAATGAACAGCCACAGCGGCAGCACGCCCAGAAAAAGCGCCACCATCAGCCCCTTGATAAGACTGCTGGACGTGACCGCCATCATTAAAATGACATACGCCCAGCCAATTGCAATGATATACATGCCCCTATGGTAACCAAAACCACTCGCATCCCCACCGTCGGATTTGTTTCGCTCGGCTGCCCGAAGGCCACGGTCGATTCCGAACGCATTCTTACGCAGTTGCGCGCAGAGGGCTACGGCATCGTCGGCACCTATAACGATGCGGATGTGGTGGTGGTCAATACGTGTGGCTTTATCGATTCTGCGGTGGAGGAATCGCTGGAAGCCATCGGCGAAGCGCTGGCGGAAAACGGCAAAGTGATTGTCACCGGCTGCCTCGGTGCCAAGGGTGATGTGATCCGCGCAGCGCATCCCAAGGTGCTGGCTGTGTCCGGGCCGCACGCGCTGGATGAAGTGATGCAGGCGGTGCATCACGCCTTGCCTAAACCGCATGATCCGTTTGAAGACTTGATTCCGCCAGGTGGGATTAAGCTCACGCCGCGTCATTACGCGTATCTGAAAATTTCCGAAGGCTGCAATCATCGTTGCACCTTTTGCATTATCCCGTCGATGCGCGGCGATCTGGTCAGCCGCCCAATTGGCGAGGTGATGAATGAAGCCGAAGCGCTGGTCAGTGCGGGCCTCAAAGAATTGTTAGTCGTATCGCAAGACACCAGCGCATATGGCGTGGACGTGAAATACCGTTCTGGTTTCTGGAATGGCCGCCCGCTCAAAACGCGCATGACCGAACTCGCCGCCGCACTCGGCAGTCTGGATGCATGGGTACGGCTGCATTATGTGTACCCGTATCCGAGCGTCGATGAGGTGATTCCGCTCATGAGCGACGGCATCATTCTGCCGTATCTGGATATTCCGTTTCAGCACGCCAGCCCCCGGATTCTCAAGCTGATGAAACGTCCTGGCGCGGTAGAAAAAACGCTCGACCGGATTATGGCCTGGCGTAAGGCCTGCCCCGATCTCACTTTGCGCTCGACCTTTATCGTTGGTTTTCCGGGCGAGACTGAAGCCGAATTCGAGGAGCTGCTGGCGTTTCTCAAGGTGGCGCAACTCGATCGTGTCGGCTGTTTCAAATATTCGCCAGTCGAAGGCGCGGTGGCCAACGGTTTGCCCGACGCGGTGCCAGAAGAACTGAAAGCTAAACGCCTCGAACGCTTCATGGAGGTTCAGGCCGAAATCTCAGCCGCCCGGCTGCAGACAAAAATAGGCCGGAAAATCGAAGTCATCGTGGACGAGACCGACGAGATAGGCACCATTGCACGCAGCCATGCTGATGCACCCGAAATCGACGGCGTGGTGTATCTGGAAGGGGTATTTGATCTTGCGCCGGGAACGCGGCTGAAGGTACAGGTTGAAGAGGCGGATGAGCATGACCTGTGGGCAAGCCTGTTGTAAAAATAAGACTGCCTGGCTTATTTGTTGTTTTACTGATGCGTAACAAAAGTCTCCATGGGTATAATCCGTCGCGTTTGGAGTCATTCCATCGTGTCTGAAGGGCACGTTTATCATGGCTTTGTACAGCGTCATACCAGAATGCACATACTAATCAGAGGGAGCGCCATGAAATCAGTCAGTCGTTTTGTCGCAGGCATTATTTTGATGGTCGCGGGTGCCGCAGCCCACGCCGATGACAGAGAGACCTGTCGTGGCGGCTATAGCATGATGCTCATGACACCGTCTGAGTGCAGTATTTATCTGAACAAAGTCAAAGATGCGCAAGCGCGGTCGGACAAAATGGCTTTACTGGAACTCCGTGAATGGCATACTGCCCTGTTGATCCAGCGCGCCGAAACCTGCCCCTGTTTGCGTACCGACCCCGTCGTGATTGACCGGACTGCTGCTAGCGATTTCCGCTGATTACGTTTGGATTTGATCTTTCAGAATCCTCAGGCTTCCAACCTGATCGCCAGGCATCTAGCGGCACAATAAACGGCATCTCGCCGTTGTCGAGAAACCAGGAATCGACTGCATAACGCTCCCCGCTCACAGTATCGGTAATCACAGCGGTATTGTGCGGCCAGCCGTTGATCAGAAATCCCCGCGTTGCGCGGTCTTCCACTTCATGAAATTTAATCAGGCCGCTATTCTTTAGCAGCGTCAGATACAGGCTGGTGTTGGTGGCCTCATCAATGCAATCCATTTGTCCCGGCAGACCGAGGCCAACCAGATCGCCGCCTTTGTCCTGACTGGTTCCTGCCAACTTTCCTGCAATTTCCTCAAACAGCGCAACGGCTTTGCGGATGCGTTCGCGCTCCAGCTCGGGGGTGCGCGGCAGGCGCTTGAAAATCGCTTTGATGGCTCGCCATTGTGCCGGGCTCATGCCGACAATTTTGACCGCTGCGCAGCCATGATCGAAGCACACTGAAAAGTGCTCTGGAGCAGGGTCGGTGATAACGGCATCGCTGGTGAAAACATCGGCATGAAGCGGCGGCGAGACCGCAAGCGTCACGGCGGTGAACGCGACCCACAGGGTGATAGAACGAAGCGGCATAGGGTTAAGACTACAAGGCGGCTGTGCTAGACTTCGGTCGATTGTAGCTCTTCAAACTCTTCTACGTCCATGTCTGGCAGCACACTCGGCACACTCTTCAGTATCAGCTCTTTTGGCGAATCGCACGGCCCCGCAATCGGTTGCGTGGTTGACGGCTGTCCTCCCGGTCTGGATTTGACCGCAGCAGATATTCAACTTGAACTGGATCGGCGCAAACCCGGCACTTCGCGGCATGTGACGCAACGGCGCGAATCAGATACCGTGGAAATCCTGTCCGGCGTGTATGAAGGCAAAACTACCGGCACGCCGATTGCGCTGTTAATTCGTAATGAAGATCAGCGCAGCAAAGACTACGGCAACATCGCCGAAACTTTTCGCCCCGGTCACGCCGACTATACCTACTGGCACAAATACGGCGTCCGCGATCCGCGCGGTGGGGGTCGTTCCAGCGCGCGCGAAACCGCAGTGCGGGTGGCGGCGGGCGCGATTGCCAAGAAGTGGCTGCACCAGCAATACGGCACGCTGATACGCGGCTACATGGCACAACTGGGGCCGCTCGTTATTCCATTTGTAAGCTGGGATAACGTTAACGCCAACGCTTTTTTTTCACCCGATTCAAGCAAGGTCGCCGAGCTGGAAACCTATATGGACGAGCTGCGCAAATCCGGCGACTCCGTCGGCGCGCGTATTACGGTCGTAGCTGAGAACATTCCGGTGGGGTTGGGCGAGCCGGTGTATGACCGGCTTGATGCTGACCTGGCGCACGCATTGATGAGCATCAATGCGGTCAAGGGCGTGGAAATCGGTGACGGCTTTGCTGTAGTGGCGCAAAAGGGCACCGAACATCGCGACGAACTGACGCCAGCAGGTTTTCTGTCCAATCACGCCGGCGGCGTGCTGGGCGGGATTTCCACCGGGCAGGACATCGTCGCTTCCATCGCGATCAAACCCACCTCCAGTATCCGTCTGCCGGGGCGCTCGATCAACAAGCAGGGCGAACCTATCGAAGTCGTTACGCATGGCCGTCACGACCCCTGTGTCGGCATCCGCGCCACGCCGATTGCCGAGGCCATGCTGGCGATTGTGCTGATGGATCACGCGCTGCGACATCGTGCGCAGTGCGGGGATGTGAATGTGGGTACGCCGAAAATTCCGGGGAAAGTGGGATTGCGGTAAAGCACCAAGTCCAGAGGCTGTTTATTCGCAGATAATGGCGTGGCAACCCATGGCCGAACCTCAGGGTTGCCTAGTTATATTGCGTCGTATCCGTCACTGTTTTTTGACCTGCGGCTATCCACGCATCGTAACCGCCTGTCATTGATTGCACATGAGCGTAACCCATGCGTTGCAGATTAAGTGCCGCTAAAGCAGCACGGCCACCGGTTTTACAGTAGAGCAGGATGCTGGTGTCTTTGTTCGTCAGTGCGGGATTGTCACCAATTTTGAATTCAAGTACGCCGCGCGGAAGATTGATCGCACCGGGCAAACGGCCCGCATCGAATTCGCCCGGTTCGCGCACGTCGATTATCAGACCGCATGCTGCAACATGCTGCGCTGCGCTGTTGAGATCAACGGCCTTGATTTGAGCCTGTGCTTCGGCGACGAGTTCGTGAGGAGTCATGCTCATACGTATTCCTTTAGGTGGTGTCATGGTGTTGCTGTAACAATCAATGCCTATTTGCTGCCTTCCTGCTCAAGCCGCAAATACTGGTTGTAGGCATTGATCCGGTTGGCTTCGTTGAAGGCGGGCATGGTGCGGTATTTTGACCAGTCGGTTTTTTCGTAGGCTTCATCAAACGGGATCAGATCGCTTGCGGCCTGGCCCATGCTGCTGCGCAAATAGTTCAGGTAATCGCGCGTAAACACCAGATCGTCGCGAGGCTTGACCGACATCGCACCATGACCCGGCACCAACACCTTTGCGTTCATCGCGAGCAAGATGTCGAGCGCGGCGATCCAGGCACGGCTGTCTGCATCGCCGACAAAGGGCACGCGTCCGCGAAATACCAGGTCGCCGGCATAGAGCACGCCGTCCTCCTTCACCAGCATCGCCATATCCTCGTCCGAATGCGCAGGACCCACATAGCGCAGCGCAAAATGCATGCCGCCCATCGTAAACTCGCTGTCACCCTCCAGATAATGATCCGGATCGATCAGCCGGGTATCGTCATCTACCCACGGAAACAGTGCTTCCTTACGTTGCTGAAAACGCAATGCGGCACCTTCGCCATGGGTCACGCCTTGCGCATTCTTGTGTGCCCATATTTCAGCGCCCAAATCCTTGAATACCTGCAAACCATAATAATGATCCGCATGATAGTGGCTGACGATTACGCGTTTGATCGGCTGTTTAGTGATCTGCCGGATCAGTCCGACCAGTTTTTTTGCCAGGGGAGGAGAGGCCAGCGCATCAAATACGACAACGCCGTCACGCGTGACAACAAATCCGGCATTGGACATAAAGCCCTGATTCTCGCTTGATGCCGCGCCTGGAAGACCCTGCACAAAGTAGCTGTGCGGCCCCACACGTGCAGCCTTCATCGGTACGGTCACAGGAGACTCGTCAGCGTGGGAAAGCCCGGTGGACAGGGCAAGACAAAAGAATAGAAAATGGATAAACATGGCTGACTCCGGGCTGCGTTGCCTGTCATTATAAAGGCTGCATTGTGCTGTTTCTGAAAACGCCATAGCCTCTGGTCTGTGCTATCTTCGTGCCTGTGTTTTCGAAGGATAGCGATGTTCAAAAATCAGTGGCCAGCGTTTTTGCTGGCGTTCGTTTTGCCGATCACGCTGGTATATGGGTGGTGGGGCGGATTTAATTCTGCGCACATGATTCAAACGGAGGCTGGCCCGTATCGCTACGCTTATCTGGAATACGAAGGACCCATCAGCGCGATGCGCAAGACGCAAAAAATCGTGTTGGAGGCGTTTGCAAAATCGCGCGTCATCGAAGGCGATACCCTGATTGTTCTGCTGACCGATCCACGCAATGCGAGTGGAAAAATCCGCGCCCAGGTCGGTTATACGCTGGCATTGTCAGCCGCCGTGCCGGAAGGACTGAAAGAGGGCATGATCGCGCGCCGCCCGGTGTTGGCCGCCAAAGTACGCGCGGCCATTTTGCTGGCACCCTCAAAAGCCTATCAGGCAATGAACGACTACCTGCAATCCCAGGCCGGGCTCTCGAATCAGGACGGCGCGAATCAGGCTGGCGACATCAAAATGCCCACAGTAGAAATTTTCCATCCCGGCGACAAGGTCGGCGAAACGGGTACGTTCACATTGGAGATGAACCACTGATGGCCTTTTTTTCCATCCTTGCCGCTGTCGCACTCGAACACATCCGCCCGTTGCGGCAGCCGCTGCCGCATTACCGCGCGTATGCCGACGCAATCCACTGGCTGGAGTTAAAACTGAATGGCGGTGAATACAATCACGGCGTGTTGGCCTGGTGTGCGGCGGTGCTGCCGCTCCTGCTTGGCGTATGGCTGGTCACCACAATACTGACTGGCATCAGCCCGATGCTGGGATGGGCATGGAATGTCGCCGTGCTTTATTTCACGATGGGATTCAAATATTTCAGTGACGATGCCGAAGCGATTGCGCGCCTGCTGCGTGCAGGCGAAACCGAACAGGCACGCAGTCGTCTCGCTGCGTGGTGGGGGCGCCATGCGAGTGCTGACAATGCGGGCACGACGCCAGACGAAATCGCCCGTGTCACGATCGAACAGATATTTTCAGCCAGCCAGCGCCAGATGTTTGGTGTGCTGTTCTGGTTTGCGCTGCTCTCGGCTTTCGGGCCGGTGGGCGCGGTACTGTATCGCGCCACTTCGATTGTGGGACGACGCTGGGCGCACGGTGTATTCGGTGAGTTTGCGCGGACGGCATTTCATGTCATCAACTGGGTGCCGTCCCGCCTGATCGCACTGACCTATGCGATTGCCGGTGATTTTGAAGACGCGATGTATTGCTGGCGGACGCAGGCCGCTTCGTGGCCCGATCAGGAATCAGGCATTGTGCTGGCAGCGGGAGCAGGTGCGATGGGCGTTCGCCTCGGCCTGCCGCTGGCCGTAGGCAGTGAATTCAATGACCGCCCGGAGTTGGGGCTGAACCAGATGCCCGAGGCCGACCATATTGATAGCGCGGTCAGCATGGTGTGGCGCGGACTCACGATCTGGTTGGTAGTGGGAATATTGCTGGTCATCGCAGGCTGGGCGGGGTGATGCTTAACATCTTGTGGGTCGGTTTTTTTCTGGTCGCTTTCCTGATCGCCTTGTTCAAGTTGCTGGTGCTTGGCGATGCTGAAATATTTTCCCTGTTGATGAAGGCGCTATTTGACAGCAGTAAATCCGCATTTGAAATCGCCCTGGGTTTAACCGGCGTGATGACGCTGTGGCTGGGCGTGATGAAAATCGGCGAACGCGCAGGCATGCTCGATCTGCTCACGCGTGGCCTGGCGCCGCTCTTCAAACGCCTGTTTCCCGACGTGCCCGCGCATCATCCCGCACTCGGCGCGATGACGATGAACATGGCAGCCAATATGCTGGGTCTTGATAACGCCGCCACGCCCCTGGGCATCAAGGCAATGAAGGAATTGCAGACGCTGAACCCCACCCCGGATACCGCGAGCGATGCGCAGATCCTGTTTCTGGTCATCAACACCGCTTCGGTCACGCTCTTGCCCGTGACCATCTTCACCTTTCGCGCCCAGCTCGGCGCCGCTGATCCGACCGATGTATTTGTGCCGCTCCTGATTACTACTTACATCGGCACGCTGGTGGGCCTGTTTGCCACCGGCTTTTATCAGCGCCTGAACTTGTGGAATCGCGTCACCATGGCCTATCTGGGCGGCGCGACGGCGCTGATTGCCGCGCTGGTCGCGTACTTCAGCAGCCTCGATGCGGTGAGCATGACGCGGCAATCCGCCATCGTCAGCAATGTGCTGTTGCTGGGTTTGATCGTCAGCTTTCTGGTGGCAAGCATCGTGCGCCGCATCAACGCCTACGAAGCCTTTATCGAAGGTGCCAAAGAGGGATTTCAGACGGCGGTCACCATCATCCCGTATCTGGTGGCCATGCTGGTTGCGATAGGCGTATTCCGCGCCAGCGGCGCGCTGGAAGCCGTGATGCAAGGGCTGCGCAGCAGCGTGCTTGCATTTGGATTTGACGCGCGCTGGGTGGATGGCTTGCCCACCGCTTTGATGAAACCTTTTTCCGGTAGCGGCGCGCGCGCGATGATGATCGACACCATGCAGACTCACGGTGCAGACTCATTTGCCGGGCGGCTCGCGTCGATTGTCCAGGGCAGCACCGAGACCACGTTTTATGTGCTCGCCGTGTACTTTGGTGCGGTCGGCGTCAAGCGCGTACGTCATGCCGTTGCGTGCGGCCTGATCGCCGATGTGGCTGGCATTCTCGCCGCTATCGGCATGGCCTACCTGTTTTTTGGCAAGTCCGCATGACAGCGCCACTCTGTTTTCCTGGAAAAGCGGTATGACCGCTTACGACACGCTGGCCGCAGTCGATCTCGGCTCCAACTCCTTTCGCCTGGAAGTGGCGCGCATCGAAGGCGACCAGCTTTATCCGCTCGATGCGCTGAAGGAAACCGTGCGTCTGGCAGGCGGCCTGTCTGAAGACAAATTGCTCGACGAAACCACCCAGCAGCGCGCGCTGGCCTGTCTGCACCGCTTTGGCGAACGCCTGCGCGGTTTGCCGCCGGGTGCGGTGCGCTGCGTCGGCACATCGGCTTTGCGCGTCGCTAAAAACGCGCCCGCATTTTTGCAGGCGGCAGAAGCCGCGTTGGGGCACCGCATCGAAGTCGTCGCCGGACGCGAAGAAGCGCGCCTGATTTATCTGGGCGTTGCGCACGGTTTGCCCCATTCCAGCCTGCCCCGGCTGGTCGTCGACATCGGCGGCGGCTCGACCGAATTTATTGTCGGAAAAGAATTAAAACCGATGCAGCGCGAAAGCCTGCACATGGGATGCGTCAATTTCTCGCAGCACTTCTTTCCCAACGGCGTCATCAGCAAAGCCTCGATGAAAGCCGCCGAGCTGGCGGCGCGGGTCGAGGTCGAGCGTATCGCCAGCGAATTCAATGCAGCAAACTGGCATCATGCCATCGGCTCCAGCGGCACCGCACGTGCGCTGCGCGACCTGCTGGAACTAAACGGTTTCAGCGCCCAGGGCATCACCGCCGACGGGCTGAACACGCTGCGCAACGAGATGATTAAAGCCGGGCACGTAGACCGCATCAGTCTGGCGGGACTGCGTGCGGATCGTCGCCCGGTTGCCGCTGGCGGGTTTGCAATCATGGCGGGCATATTTGCCGAACTGGGCATCGAGCAGATGCAAGTCGCCGAAACCGCCATGCGCGAAGGCGTGCTGTACGACCTGCTCGGGCGCACCCACAAACAGGATATGCGTGATGTCACTGTGGATGAATTCATGCGCCGCTACCATGTGGACGCGACGCAGGCTACACGTGTCGCGCGTGTTGCGCACAAACTGCTGGGCGCACTTGACGACAGCGTCGGCAAGTGCGAAGCAGGGCAAAACGAACTGGCATTACGTCATCTGAACTGGGCCTCACACCTGCACGAAATCGGCTTGTCCATTTCGCATAGCGGCTATCACCGGCATTCGGGCTACATCCTGGAAAATGCCGACATGCCCGGCTTCTCGCGCTCCGACCAGGCCAGCCTCGCCCTGCTGGTTCGTGCCCAACGCGGCGCCCTCAACAAGATTCCCGATGTGGCCGCCGTAGCACACGCGGCCGACGCAGCGCGCGATACGTATCTGATCTGGCTTTTGCGCCAGGCCGTCATCCTGTGCCGCAGCCGCGCTGAACCGCGCCTTACCGGTATCCAGGTTGAGCACACGGCGAAGCAATACCGTTTGCAATTTCCGGATGGATGGCTTGCAAGGCGGCCTTTGACGCAAAAAGCGCTGGAAGAGGAGGCGGGGCATTGGAAGGCGTTGGGGGTGGAGTACAGTTTTGCGTAGTTGTCCGCGATCTTGGCATTGGCTGAGTTGGGCTGGCCGGGGGTAGCCCGGCTAACCCAAGCGTCAATAATGCCCAGATAATCCCCATCATCCGTGCCCGGTTAAAATGATCCCCAATACAATCGTCCCGCCGGAGCATTCCATGCCCTCAACCAACACCGTAACCTCAGCCACCAGCGCAATCTGGCGCAACCACGATACTGTCCCCGATACCCCCGGCTTCACAGTCAGAACCACGTTCCCCACCAACCCAAACGGGGTGGAGGTGATGTTGGAACAATGGCAGGCGGGGACGTCGGAGCCGCCGCATTCTCATCCTGGCGACGATATGACGGTGGTGGTCGAGGGCCGGATGTCGATCCAGTTTTTTATCCAGGAATCGGGCAAGCTGGTGCCCGATGGCGAGCGGGTATTTCTGGGTCGGGGTGAAACCGGCTATATCAAGGCGGGCCGTATTCACGATGCCCAATATATCGAGGCCTGCAAGCTGGTGTTTGTGCACGACAAGGGCTTTGCGTTTCATCCGCACGCTTGATCCGGATCACTCGATTTAACGCCAGGCAAACGTAATGCGGTTGTACCTCGTTGCGTTTTGCCTGGGGATAGTCCTGCTGCAACAGCAGGCTGATTTGCCGCCGTTTCGCTGGTTATGGTTGCTGCCTTTGTTGTCGGCCATTTTATGGCTGCCGTCTTACGCCCGTTTTATTCCTGAAACCCTGCGTCGTCTTGGTGTCGCTGTGCTGTGCGCGGCGCTGGGTTTTGCCTGGGCGGCGTGGCGGGCAGATGCGCGGCTTGCCGAGCGGCTGCCCGAACACTGGCAAGGGGTGGAGATTGAAGTGCTCGGAACGGTGGTGGATTTGCCGCAGCCTAACGCGCGCGGCGAACGTTTTTTGCTCCAGGTCGATTCGGTGCTGACTGCCGATGCGCACATCCCGTCGCTGTTGCAACTGGCGTGGTATTGGCCGCGCGGCTCGCTTGGGAATGGATCAGCTGAGCATGGCTCACCTAATCCTGTTGCACGCATCCACGCGGGCGAGCAATGGCGCATGACGGTGCGGCTGAACAAGCCGCATGGCACATCCAATCCGCACGGCTTTGATCTGGAAGCCTGGATGCTGGAACGCGGCATCGGCGCCGTGGGCTATGTGCGTGACAAGCATCCGCCGCAGCGCGTGGCGAGTCTGGCGCATTCGCCCGCCGCCTGGCTGGCGGCGACGCGCGATTTGATCCGTCAGCGCATCCTCCAGACGCTTGCCGGACGGCCTTACGTCAATGTCATCACCGCACTGGTGATCGGCGATCAGTCGGCGATTCCTTCCGCGCAATGGCGCGCGTTTACCCGTACCGGTGTTAACCACCTCATCAGCATTTCCGGCCTGCATGTGACGATGATTGCAGCGCTGGCCGGCTGGATGCTCGCCGCGCTGTGGCGCCGCCGCCCCCGGCTTGCCGAGCGTATTCCGGCGCGCAAGATCGGCCTCGCAGCAGCGTTGGCGGCAGCACTGGTGTATGTGCTGCTGGCCGGGTATCAGGCGCCTGCGCAGCGTACCTTGTATATGCTGGCGGTGCTGGTGCTGGCGTACTGGAGTCAGCGCGAAACGCGCCCCACGGTCGCGCTGGCCTGGGCCTTGTTCGGCGTATTGCTGCTCGATCCGTGGGCAGTGCTCGCACCTGGTTTCTGGTTGTCGTTCGGCGCGATGGCGGTGATTCTGTGGGTCACGGTGGGCCGTGTTGGCGAAGGCTCAAAACTATCCGCCTGGGTCAGCGTGCAGACGGCGGTGACGCTCGCGTTGGCGCCTGCTTTGCTGTTGCTGTTCCAGCAAGTCTCGCTGGTGTCGCCGCTCGCTAACGCGGTCGCCATTCCGGTGGTGAGCTGGCTGGTCACGCCGCTGGCCTTGCTCGGTGTCGCGTTGCCGTTTTGTCTGGTTTGGGCAGAGCAGATCATGGCGATGCTGGGTGAAGGTTTGGACTGGCTCGCCACGCAGGATTTTGCAGTGTGGACGCTTCCCGCACCGTCGATGCTGGCGGTCTTGCTCGCGCTGGCGGGCACATTGTGGCTGCTGTTGCCGCGCGGATTTCCGCTACGCTGGCTGGGCGTGTTTCTGTGGTTGCCGTTGCTGTTTCCGCCGCGCGATGCCATCGCTCCCGACAGCTTCCGCGCCGAGGTGATCGATGTCGGGCAGGGTACCGCGATTCTGATTCGTACCGCCGCACACAGCCTGCTTTACGATACCGGCCCGGCCTACACCGACAGCGACGCGGGCGAGCGCATCGTCGTGCCGTATCTGCGCGCGACGGGCATGGCTCGCTTGTCCGGCATGATCGTCTCGCACAACGACAACGATCACACGGGCGGCATGACATCGGTTCTGCGCGATGAGTCCGTTGGCTGGCTGCTGCATGGCCTGCCTGTGTCGAGTCCGCTGCTGGCCAATGCGCCCATGCCGCAGTATTGCGTGCGCGGGCAGCGCTGGCGTTGGGATGGGGTGGACTTCGAGATACTCAATCCGCCTGCTGATGCCTATCTTGAACCGGATCGCAAAGACAACAACTACAGTTGCGTGCTGAAAGTGAGTGTGCCCGAACAGAGCCTGTTAATCACGGGTGACGGCGAGAAGTTGACCGAACAGGAATTGCTGTCCAGCGCGCCGGGAAAATTGCCAGCCAGCGTGCTGGTTGCCGGTCATCACGGCAGCCTCACCTCATCGACCCCGGAATTTATTGCGCAAGTGCATCCCGCCCAGGTGATTTTCAACATGGGCTATCGCAATCGTTTTGGCCACCCCAAACCGCAGGTGGTCGAGCGCTATCGGGCCATGGGCGCGTCTGTTTTTCGCAGTGATCGTGACGGGATGATTCGGCTGGATTTTGGCCGTGATGGCATTCACACGTCACAATACCGACCAAACCACCGCCATTACTGGCAATACCGGTTTGAACCTGGCCGTTTTGAACTTGATGCTGCTTCCCATGAACTCGACTGAACCCGTACGCCCGCGCTGCTATGCCGCCACCGACCTTGAGGGCGCGCGGCAGGCCTTGTCGCGGCTGCTGCCGGTGGCGGAAAGCGATGCGCCCTGGCGTGCGCTGGACTATGCGTTTCAGCAGCTCGGCGCAACGCCGGTATTCGCGCACAGTGTGGGCACCGCGCTGATCGTCGCTGAATTGCGGGTGGGCGCAGATGCGGTTGCGGCTGCACTGTTGTTCGACTGCCTGGACGATGCGCCAACAGTACTCGAACAATTTGGCAGCGCTGCAAAACTTGCGCAAGGCGTAGCGGCGATGGCGCGCATCGAAACCCTGGCGACCAGTTCCACCGACAAGAGTATCGAGCCACACGCGCATCTCGAAGCGCTGCGGCAAATGGTGCTGGCGATGGTTGAAGACATCCGCGTGGTGTTGATTAAACTGGCCGAACGTACGCATGCCCTGCGTTGCGCATCAAGCTCGGACGAGCCCACACGACGGGCGCTGGGACAACAGGCGCGCGAGCTGTTTTCGCCGCTCGCAAACCGGCTCGGCGTATGGCAGATCAAATGGGAAATGGAAGACTGGGCGTTTCGCTATCTCGAACCGGACACCTACAAAACCATTGCGACGCAGCTCGACGAAAAGCGCGCAGACCGCGAAACCTATATCAAGGATATCATCGCGCTGCTTGAATCTGAAATGGCGCTACACGGCATCCAGGGCGAAGTCACGGGCCGCCCCAAACACATCGCCAGCATCGTCAACAAAATGCGCCGCAAGCATTTGCCGTTCGAGCAGCTGTACGATATCCGCGCGGTGCGCGTGCTGGTCAAAAACGAAATCGATTGCTACACCGTACTCGGTCTGGTGCATAACCTGTGGCAACCCATCCCGAGCGAGTTCGACGATTACATCGCCCAGCCCAAAGGCAACGACTATCGCTCGCTGCACACGGCTGTCATTGGCCCCAATGACCATGCGCTGGAAGTTCAGATTCGCACCTTCGATATGCATGGCCATGCCGAACTTGGCGTTGCGGCGCACTGGCGCTACAAGGAAGGCGGCAAACAGACGCCGCAGTACGAAGAAAAAATCGCCTGGCTGCGACGTATTCTGGAATGGAAAGACGATGTCGCCGACAGCAGCGAGTTCACCGAACAGTTCAAGACTGAACTATTTCACGACCAGGTGTATGTGCTGACCCCGCAAGGCCGCGTCATCGCGCTGGATCGCGGCGCAACCCCGGTGGACTTCGCCTATGCGCTGCACACCGATCTGGGACACCGTTGCCGGGGAGCCAAAATCAACGGCGCGATGGTGAGCTTGAGCACGCCACTGGAAAACGGCCAGCGCGTCGAAATCGTCACGGTCAAGGAAGGCGCACCCAGCCGCGACTGGCTCAATCCCGCACTTGGCTATCTCGCCACGCATCGCGCGCGTTCCAAAGTGCGCGCCTGGTTTCGCCAGCGTGATGTCGGCGAGCAGACCGGCCTCGGCAAAACCCTGCTGGAAAAAGAACTCAAGCGACTGGGTTTGAGCGACATCAATCAGGACAAACTGGCGCAACGGCTCAAGTTCAACAAGGTCGATGAGTTTCTGGCGGCACTGGGCCGCGGCGATGTCGGCCAGCGCGACCTGATCAATGCCTTGCACGAGCCGGGCAAGACCGCCCCTGCGCTCGCGCCCACCGTCAAGCCGAAGGTCCGCCCCAAATCATCCGCCAACCCGGTATCCATCCCCGGCCTGGGCGACGTGCCGCTGACGATGGCGCGCTGCTGCAAACCCCAGCCCCCCGACGCTCTGCTGGCCTACACCACCGTGGGGCGCGGCGTGACCATCCACCGCGCCGATTGTGCCGCGCTCAAACGCAGCAACCCCGCCCGCATCCTGCCCGCCGAATGGGTGACCGAGGCGGGTGCCGCGTTCGAAGTTGACATCCGCCTCAAAGCCTTCGACCGCCAGGGTCTGCTGCGCGACATTTCCGACGTCATCGCCAAAGACAAGCTCGACGTGCTGCGCGTCAATACCGAATCGCGCGGCGAATACGCCACCATGCAGATCACCGTGCGCATCAAGGAATTGCAACAGTTATCGAAATTGCTGGTGCGGCTGCAACATGTGCAAAACGTGATTGAAGTGAGGCGGGGGTAGTTTTTATTTCAACGCGTAATAACTTATGAATTCTTCAGATAAATCCATATCATCATCCAATCCGGCACCCACCGAGGCGTCCGCACCGCCTGATGACACGATGCTGTCCGCCCCGGTCTGGTGGCGTAACTGGAGGCTGATGGTGCCGCTATGGATGCTGATCTGCGCTTTGGTCGGGCTCGCCTATCACTTTAACGTGGACAGCCGGGTTATCGCAGGCGGCGTGATCGTGGTGGGGGTGCTGTCGCACGCGTTTGCGTGGCTGTTGGGAGTGATTGCGCTGGTGCCCATTATTGGCCCGCTGATTGTGAAAGTGCTGTCGATCGGCTTGATCTGGCTGCTGAATGCGGTGGGGTATCTGGTGTCGTTTGTTGCGATCCGGCGCGGCTATTCCAGGGATGTTCTGACCTATCGCGGGCTGACCATCGCCCTGATTATCGGCATTGTGATTGGCTATGTGCTGGGCAAACTGATTTGATGCCGGATGCCACACGGCGCTTCCATAAACATTTGATGACTGCGAGACATGATGAGAAAACCTGAGGACGTTGCAGAGAAACTGCTGGGCATGCCCTATGACTCATTGGACGAGCGCACCAAAAAAGTGGCGCGGCATATTGCCGGACGCAAGCACATTGCACGAAACACGGCGAAGGAGTTTGATGAAAACGTAACACTGGGTCAGCGTGCAGCCGATGCGGTTGCGACTTTTGGGGGCTCCTGGACGTTCATCATTCTCTTCGCCGTCGTTCTGGTGGTCTGGGTTGGTTTGAATTCCTACGTGCTGGTTCGGTACGACAAGAGCTTTGATCCTTACCCGTATATTCTTCTCAATCTGTTTCTCTCCATGCTGGCCGCCATTCAGGCGCCGATCATTTTGATGTCGCAAAATCGGCAGGAAGAAAAAGACCGGCTCAATGCGGAGCATGATTATGAAGTCAATCTGAAGGCCGAACTCGAAATCATGTTGCTGCACGAAAAAGTGGATTTGTTGAGAGAGGGTCAGTGGAGCGAACTGCTGGCAATCCAGAAGGAGCAGCTCGCGCTCCTGTCGGATTTGATGCGGAAAACGAGTGTAACGAAATGAGACCAGCGATGACTCTCATATCTCGATGATCTGACCCTGCTGTACGGCCTGCAAATTCCAGTCGGGCGCGGCAGTTTGCAGTTCTTGCATGATGGCGTTTTCGTTACCGGGTTTGAGGTGGGTGATCCACACCTGAGGCCGGACTTTGAGTTGAGCGAGTTCTTGCGTCAGCGACGCTGGCCAGTGGTGTTTGGAGGCAATGGCGATGTCTTTGAGCGCGTTCTCGAATGAGGTTTCGATAATCAGGTGGCGCAGGTCGGGAATCGAATTGAGCGCATGGATCAGCGCTTCGCTGCGGGTGGTGTCGCCGCTGAAAACAAAACTACCGCCCGCAACCGCGATGTGGATGCCGCACGCGGGCACAACATGATTGGCGGGGACGGGGCTGAAACGGCGCTTGCCGAGACTGATGCCTGCACCGAAAGGCAGCGCTTCGAAGCGTAACCAGGGCGAAGACTCGTCAGGGA
Organism: Thiobacillaceae bacterium; assembly: GCA_040080135.1. Lineage (GTDB taxonomy): Bacteria > Pseudomonadota > Gammaproteobacteria > Burkholderiales > Thiobacillaceae > Thiobacillus. Next base: position 126,236 of record JBEBIZ010000003.1, on the reverse strand, counting down.
TGACGCGGAAATCCGGCCACAATTTCCAGTTGAATAGATGCTCGGACAAAATTTCCAACACCTCGGGCAGAGCATGCACGATGACCGGCTGGTGACGCTGCTCGCCGATGGCATCGAGCAGCAGGGGCAAACCCAGGACATGATCGAGATGGCTGTGGGTGATGAAGATGTGGTCGATGCGCGCGAGTTGTTCAAGGCTGAGCGTGGTGATGCCGGTACCAGCGTCGATCAGTACGTCGTCATCCACCAGCAGGCAGGTGGTGTGGCGTCCGCTGCCGATTCCGCCGCTGCAACCGAGTACGGTAATTTTCATGATGTGTGAGGCCGCTATTTGCGCTATTTGGTAGTGTAGACAAACACGCCGTCCCAGTCTTTGGGTGGTGGATTGCTCTGGAAATGTGCGATGCGTTCAAGGTAAATATCGTATAGCACACGCGGCGCGCGTGCGTTGAGCGCGCGCAACTGGCGCTCGGCTTCAGTCCAGTCCTGTTTTTGGTACGCTGCGAACGCACCTTCAAACGCCTGTGCATTTTCGAGCACGTCTGCGGGGAGGCTGGACTTCAGGCCAAGTGCCTCATAAATCGCCACGGGGACTTCCTTGCCCTTGACGCGCACATCATCGATTTTCATGAAGGCATGTTCGGGGTCGGCGCGTACCGTTGGCTCAGTCACGAGGATGCCGATACCGTATTGCTTGGTGATGCCTTCGAGCCGCGAGCCGAGGTTTACGGCGTCGCCCATGACGGTGTAGGACATGCGAAATTCCGAACCCATATTGCCTACGCTCATGCGCCCGGTGTTCACGCCGACGCCGATCTTGACGTGCGGCCATCCGCGCCTGGCGAATTCTTCGTTGAGTTGGGGTAGCGCGTCCTGCATCTCAAGCGCGGTCCGCACCGCACGCGTGGCGTGGTCGGCCAGATCGACCGGGGCGTTCCAGAACGCCATGATCGCGTCGCCGATGTATTTGTCGATGGTGCCGCGATTCTTTTGCACGATGTGGGTCATGGTGTTGAGGTAGGCATTGAGCACGTCGGCCAGCTCGGCAGGCGACAGCTTCTCGGAAAAATCAGTAAAGCCGCGAATGTCCGAAAACAGCACGCTCATTTCGCGCGATTGCGCGGCCATGGTGTAGTGCGCAGGGTTGGCGCTCATCTCCGCCGCCAGTTCGGGTGGCACGTACTGGCCGAAAAGCTTGGTGATTTGATGGCGTGCAGCGGAGGCGGTAAAAAAGCCATATGCCGCATTCAGCAGATACAGCCCCAGCACGGTAAGCAAGGGCGCGGCCATCGGGACGACCCATAGATGACTCCACGCCAGGGCATACGCACCGGTGAGCGCGAGCAGGGCGGCGAGGCTGGCAAGCAGTCCGATGGTGGGGCCAAAGCGAATCACGACCCATGCAATCAAACTGCCCAGTAGCAGCACGGCGAGCAGGCGCGCGTCATCGGCCCAGGCAGGCATAGTGCGCGTGTTGCCGTCGAGCATGCCAGCGATCAGGTGGGCGTGGATTTCAACGCCGGGGAAGGTGCTGGAAAAGGGCGTGACGCGCAGGTCGGCAAGACCGGGGGCGGTAGAGCCGACAAGGAGGATGCGGTTTTCCAGCTGGCTCATTTTGGCGCGGCCTTTCAGCACGTCTGCGGCGGACACGTAGGGGAAGGGCGCGCCTGCGCGATAAGGCACGTACACCGTGCCGTCGCGGTTGAGCGGAAGCTTTAAGCCACCCACCTCGATCCAAGGCTCACGGTAGACGCGCCCGAGAAAATGGCGGGGCGTCGATCCGGCTCGCGGCGTGTCGCCGCCAAACGCCAGCCGTAACGTGGAGGCTGACAGGGACAGGTGATAACCGGATTCGAACGGCGTCACCATGTTCATGCGTCGCGCGGTACCGTCGTCGTCCGCCTGCATGTTGAAGAAACCGGCGGCTTGTGCGGCGTGTTGAAACTGCGGCAGGTTTGCACCGTAGCCGGTTGGTTCGGCAAGCTTTGGTGCAACGTCGCCGAAGGCGGTGCGCGGCAATACCGGCGCGGGCAGTACACCGGTGCGGATCGCGGTCATGCCAGACGGGATGAAGTAATAGCCCAGGGTAACGGGGCGTGCTGCGAGTGCTTTGGCGAAGCGGGCATCAAAATCCAGTTGCGGTTTCAGGCGCGCGACGGCTGCGGTGAAATCCTGGTTGCCTGCAAATTCGGTTTGCGCCAGATGGGTCAGCGTATTGAGTCCGGAGCTGGTATCCGGTTCGGCAAACACCACGTCGAATCCCACCGCCGCCACCTGATATTGGTCGAATAGGCGATCCAGCAGCGTGACCATTTTGTCGCGCCCCCACGGCCAGCGGCCCATTTCCTGAAGGCTTTTTTCGTCGATGTCGAGAATCGTGACGCGGTCGTCTACGCCGGGCTGGGCAGTCTGTTTCAGCCAGGCATCGTAGAACCAGGATTCCACCCGATCAATCGCGGCGATCCGAAACACACTGGCCGTATGCAGCGCCATCAGGACGACAAAAACCGCAGACAGCGCGGCTTGAGCCAAGGTGGTGTTTTGTGGACGATTCACCCGGGATACGTGGTGCGCTTGTTAACGGATGCGATAGAAACGGTCGCCCAGTTCCTTGCCGCTTAACTTGTCAAAGCGATCACCGATCGCATCGCCCAGTTTGCTTAAACGGTCAGCCGGTTGCGGATGCGTTTTGAACAGGAGGCTGGTGCGGCCATCCTTGGCGGGCAATGCCGCCAGATCCTGCAGTACTGCGGGCAAGCCCCAGGGGTCGTAACCCGCGCGTGCGGCAAACACGACGCCTTCCCGATCCGCCTCGAATTCGGCGTCTTTGTCGAGCCCGCGCGCCATGATTTCCGCACCATTGCCGATCAGGTTCTGCACCACTTGATCGCTGCTCTTGGCCTGCTTGCTGGCGGCTTGCCCCAGCGCGCTGATGAGGCTGGATTTCTTCAACACCTTGAGGTGATGTTTTTTGGTGATGTGTGCAATTTCGTGTCCCAGCACGCCAGCAAGCTCAGCTTCATTAGCGAGTTGACGGTACAGCCCTTTGGTGACAAAAACATAGCCGCCGGGTGCAGCAAACGCATTGATGTCTTCGGTGTCCAGCACGCCGAAGCGCCACGGAATGTCAGTACGACCGCTTTGTGCGGCGACCCAGTTGCCTACCAGATTGACGTAGCGCTGCAAGGCCTCGTCACGCACCATCGGCACTGCGCCCAGCAGATTACCGGCGATTTGCTTGCCAATATGGATTTCATCCTCGGTCGAGTATTTTCCGAACAAACCGAAACTGAGCGCTTGCGCCTCAGCCCCTTTGTCGTTTTGTGGCGTTGAGGTTTGCGGCGAGGTGGCGCTGTCGGTGGGCTGAGCGGGTGCGGATTTTGACTGGCTTTTTTTCAGCTGATCCTGAAGGATTTTTCCCAGATCGAATCCTCCCGCCATTCCGCTGAAAGACACAAGTGAAATGGCTGCGACCAATAATTTCAGTTTCATATTAGTTGTCTCCCCAGGATGATTTTGTGGGTTCGGTTCTGGTTTGTGATTTAGGGAGCGAAGGCACATTCGTCACGACGAGACCCACACGGTTGGCGTTGGCGCTGGCCTGCTCGCGTGTTACCGCACTGCTCTCCAGTCGTGCCAATTCTTCCGGGCTGAATTTTGCCGTTTTCAGTTCTTCTTCGTTGAGGCCGCGAACGCCCGCAACGGCCACCACGCGGCTCGGATTGGACTGGTTGGTCGCCGCGCCAAGCACGTCGCCCAGACCCGCACCACCTGCGCCGCCACTCCCGGTACGCACGGACAACAATCGGACCCAGCCCTGTGATTTTGACGTTTTAACCTGGAGCCAGCCACCCTGCCGGGTGAGAATGTCAACTGCGGTGCCCTTGCTTGCTTGGGCAGACACGGCTGCCGTCGCGGAAGCTTGCGTGCGCAGGCTTTCGTCGCGCAGCAGGGTGCCGGAGGCGGCATGTACAGAAGCCCCTGTCAGCAGCATGCTGAGGATCATGCAGCGTAATGATGTGTGTTTCATGTCTGTCTCCTGTCTGGATGTGCGCAAACTGTATGGCTGGAATGCGCGTAACGCAAGCGCCATGTTTCGGATTAACATTACTTAATGAATTATCTTGTGATCTCGATTGAGTCCTTGGGCGCCAAAATCACCAACTGGTTCACTGTTGCGTATGGCATGTTTGCATTTCTTGCCAGCGCGCTGCGCTTTTTGACGCATCCGGCGACCTGGAACCGCGCGACTTACGATGTCGTCATCAAGCAGGTTTATTTCACGGCAGTACAAATTCTGCCGGTTTTTTTAAGCTATGCGCTGGTGATTTCATGGCTGCTGATCAGCATCATCCTCAGCACTGCGCGTGATTTTGGGTTGACAGGATTTGCGACGGAAATGACCATCCGCGTGTTGATTCTTGAACTGCTGCCGTTCCTTACCGCACTGTTTATCGCCCTGCGTTCAGGCAGTGCGATCAATACCGAGATCGCACTGATGCAGGTGAACAACGAACTGGATGCGCTGGCGCATTGTCAGGTTCCGCCGATGCAGTTTGAGTTTCTGCCACGTTTGATCGGCGGCGTGATTTCAGTGCTGACCTTGGCTGGCCTGGCCAGCGTGCTGACCTTGTGCCTGGCCTATGGGTCGATATATGGGCTGAATGCGGCGGGATTTGACCCCTTCACCCAAACCATCGCCAAGATTTTCAATGGCGCGGTGGTCGTCGGCTTCTTCGTCAAGTGCATTTTGTTCGGTCTGGCGGTCACACTCATTCCGGTCACCGCAGGACTGGAAACACCGAAGAAGCTGTTCATGGTTCCGGTCTCGGTGCTGCGCGGTATGATGCGAGTCTTCTTCGCCATTGTCGCGATTGAGGTGGTGTCATTAGCGCTGCAATATATTTAAATCTGTTTGCCGACAGTGATGCGATGCAGGCTTCAATCGCAGCGCTGGACGATCATTCGGTTGCGCGCGTGTCGCTTGATCTGCCGCTGCGCGCCAATCTGTCGGCACTCGATAATATCGCCTTGATTCCGCTCTATCAGCGCCATTTCAGCGCGGCGGAATCCGGCCAGCAGGCGATGGCCTTGCTCGATCAGCTTGGCCACGGCAATATCGCCAGCTTGCGCGACCCGGATATGACGGTGCCGCAGCGCTTTGTCACCAAGCTCGCCCGCGCCCTGATTCTGCAACGCACGCGACTGGTGATCGACCGCCCCGGCGCCATGCTTTACGATGTCGCCTATCCGCTGTTTATCCAGCAACTGGCTGCACGCATGGCGTCTGACAAGCGCTGGGAAATGTATGACTACACCTGGAACCGAGCTTTGTATCCCGCTGACCTTGCATCACAGCCTGAACCCGCATGAATAAACTCCACTTCAAAGTCGGACTGTTTGCACTCAGCGCATTGGTACTGGGTGCGGCGTTTCTGGTTTACCTGCTGCATGCGCGCGGCTTTTTTGATCGCCCGTTTCAGTTGCAACTAGCCGCCAGCACGGCGGACGGCGTAGCGCCCGGCGTGCCGATCAGCTTTTCCGGGATTGAAATCGGACAGGTTGCGGCGCTCGGTTTAAATGACGGCGGCGGCATTGTCATCCGCGCCGAAATCCCGGCGCGCCATGCCAAATGGCTTAAAGTGGACAGCACCTTCACCCTCGACAAACCCATTGTCGGCGGCGCAAAAATCCGGGTGGATTCACCGCACTTGAATGCGCTTGCCTTGCCGGATAATTCAACCATGCTGTTGGTGACGTCGGACATCAGCAAAGAAATTCCGGTGCTGGTCGAGCGCGTCAAAGCGATTCTTGCCAATGTCGAACATCTCACGCGGCGCGACGGCGAGATCAATGCCACCCTGGCGAATGCCCAAACTATTACCGGTCGCATGACCGGGAAATACGGCGTGCTGGAAGGCGTGCTGGGCAGCCCGGAGAAAGCGCGCGCCGTGACCGACTCGCTGGATAAAACGCGTGCACTGATCACCAAACTTGACGGTATCGCGCTCAAGGTCGATGGCATGAGCGCCAAGACCGATGAATGGCTGTTTGCCAAAAATGGCGTTGCGGAACACACCCGCGAATCACTGGCGCAAGTACGATTGATGCTGAACGATGCGCAATCCAGCCTGAAAAAAGCGGATGCGGTGATGAAGAATGCGGTGGATATTTCGGCCAATGTGCGTGACGGCACGCAGGATCTAGGCAAGCTGCGTACCGAAATAGACGATGCGGTGCGAAAAACCAATAGCCTGGTCAACGAGCTCAACAAAAAATGGCCGTTCGCCCGCGATACCGGGGTCAAACTGCCATGAGACTTTTATTCGCCGCGTTGGCGCTGACGCTGTTGACTGCGTGTGGCAGTGGCGGGCCACCTCCGCCCGACTGGAAATCGGATTCAGCCGATCTGATCGAGCGTTATAAAAAATATGCCTTGCTGGGCGAGAACACCCTGGCTGAACGCTATTTTCAGCAAGCGATTGCGGCGACGGGTGGGGCAGGGCGTGTCAGTGAAACCGCACGCCTGTGGCTGGTGCGTTGCGCCACGCGCCGCGCCAGCTTGCTGGATGATGATTGCCATGAATACGCCGAGCTGGCAAAAATCGAAACCAGCGCCGACGACCGTGCGTATTATCAATTCATCACCTTGGACTGGCGCACGCTCGATCCGGCCAGACTGCCCGCGCACTACGCGAACCTGGTGCGAGCCGAACCAGCTGCGCTGAATGCAAAAATAAGCGCTATTATTGATCCGCTTTCGCGCTTGCTTGCGTCGAGTCTCGTGGTGCAGCGCCGTCAAGCCGACGATGCGATCTTGTTGCTAGCCGATGAAACCGCATCCAGCCAGGGCTGGCGGCAGCCACTTTTGGTGTATCTGAAACTTCTGGAAGCGCGAGCGGAAGCCTTGGGTAACAAGACGGAGCAACTTAATTACGCTGCCCGGATTCGTTTGGTTGAGGATGCTTTGTACCCGATTCCGGCCAATCGCGTAGAAGGTGCGACACAACCTTAAAGTGCGGGAACACGCTATTTGCACTATTATCCCCAGCCTACTCAGGGTAAAAGTGCAAATGCCAGCAAGGTAAACAAACATTAATGACTATTTTTACGCTGAACTCCAAGCGGTTTTCAGCACTCTATCCGGCGTGAAGTCAGTACGTTGAGAAATTGACAAGCTGACCAACACTGGGTATTTTCCACCCACGAAGCTTTTTCTTCGTTAACACACTTAAATTTGGAGGAGTAATAATGAAATTTGTATCCTTGATGATTGCTGCTGGCCTGATGGTCGGCGCTTCTGCTGCCAATGCCAGTGTCCTGTTCTCCAATGAGTGGGCGGCTGGTGCCTGTGATGCCTGGAATAAAAACGCAACATTGACCTCAGGCCTGGCCGACAAGTGGGTAAAAAATGATGCAGGCCACGGCCATAAAGTCATTCACCTGTACCGCACCAATTGCGGCGACGCCTACCAGTCGGAAATGCGTATTGCGCTTAAAGACGGCAAAGCAATGTGCGTGTACGGCGGCGCAGTTCAGACCAAGCTTGATCTGGCTGTCGATTACCTGATGCACGGCAAGACCGAACACTGGATTGAAATGGGTGCGGGTGAATACGGCCCGATGAAAGCCATGATGTTTGGCAAGCTGAAGTTCCAGGGCCCGAAAGTGGAAGCCATGACCGTCATGGGACCGTTTGAAGCCTTCCTGAAATTGACTGGCGAAGTTCCGGGTACGGATACGGCCAGCTGCCCCAAGTAAACTGTTTAACAAATAAAAAAAGCCGGGTTATCCCGGCTTTTTTTATGGCTGGCACCACTTTGATGCAAACGATTCGATGCTTGCGGTTCAATGCAAGCTGGTTTGCGGTACATCCGCAGGCAGGCCGGTGCGGATTTCTTCTGCGTTTGCATCGCGTATTTCGATCACATTAACCAAACACCGCACGCTTTGCCCGGCGAGTGTGGGGTTGCCGTCTACAGTGAGTTTTCCGTTTTCGATGCTGGTGACATAGAACGCTTTTGTTTCGCCCGCTTCATTCTGAAATTGAACTTCGGCGCCGATGCGCCGATATTGTGGCGGCACATTGTCGATATCATCGGTGAATACCAGGCTCTCATCACGCACGCCATAGGCATCTTCGGGGGGCAACTGGAGTTCGACCCGCTCGCCGATTTTGTGCCCTTCGAGCGCCGCTTCGATGCCGGGCAGCAGGCCGCCACGCCCGCCATGCAGGTAGGCGACAGGCACATCGTGCTGCTCCACCACGGCATCGTTGTTGTTGAGAATGGCGTAGGTGATATAGACAACTTTGTTACGTTTGATGGTGTTCATAAGCTTGTTTACGTTCGTTTCCGGGTCACATGATACCCTCGAAACAGGGATTGTCGGACACACAAGTCAGGCTTACACTGACACGCAAGCGCATGGCTGGTATAGTGCGCACTCCCGCATACCCGACCAATCGGTATGCGGCTCCTTCTCCCGATCTTTTTGATCCTCTTTTCGTCTGCCTCGATTGGTGTCGTCATTTTGTATAACGACAGGCCGTCGCAGGAAAAAATATGACTACCGAAATTCTCTTTACCAGCCTTGGGCTGGCCGAACCGCTATTGCGTGCGATTGCCGATGCAGGTTACACCACGCCCACACCGATCCAGGCACAGGCCATTCCGCAGGTACTGGCTGGCGGTGACCTGCTAGCCGCAGCGCAAACCGGAACCGGCAAAACAGCCGGATTCACCCTGCCGATCCTGCATCATTTGTTGACACGTGAAGTGCAATCACCCAAGCCGGGTCGGCCGCGCTGCCTGATCCTGGTACCAACACGCGAACTCGCTGCACAGGTAGAAGAATCCGTCAAAACCTACGGCAAATACCTCGCGCTGAAATCGATGGTGATGTTCGGCGGCGTCAACATCAACCCGCAACTCAAAATGTTGCGTTCGCGTGTGGACATTCTGGTTTCTACTCCGGGGCGTCTGCTCGACCACCTCGGACAAAAAACCGTGGATTTGTCCGGTGTTGAAATTCTGGTACTGGACGAAGCCGACCGCATGCTGGACATGGGATTTATCCGCGACATCAAGAAAGTCCTCGCTGTGGTGCCGAAACAGCGCCAGACCCTGCTGTTCTCGGCAACGTTCTCCGACGAGATTAAAACGCTGGCCAATAGTCTGTTGCATAAGCCCGGCTGCATTGAAGTCGCGCGCCGCAATACTGCGTCCGAACTGGTCGATCAATCGATGCATCTGGTGCCGCAGGCGCACAAACGCGATCTCTTGAGTCACTTGATTAAACGGCATGACTGGAAGCAGGTTTTGGTGTTTACCCGCACCAAGCACGGTGCCAATAAACTGGCTGAAAAGCTCATCAAGGACGGCATCACCGCCGCTGCAATTCACGGCAATAAAAGCCAGGGCGCACGCACCAAGGCGCTGGCACAGTTCAAGGACGGCAGCATTGGTGTGCTTGTTGCTACCGATATTGCGGCACGCGGTATTGACATCGATCAACTGCCGCAAGTGGTGAACTTTGAATTGCCCAACGTGGCTGAAGATTATGTCCACCGTATCGGTCGTACCGGGCGCGCAGGCAGCACCGGCGCGGCACTGTCCCTGGTAGATAGCGAAGAAATGAGCTATTTAAAGGATATTGAAAGACTCATCAAACGCTCCATCGTCCGCGTGGAAATCGAAGGCTTTGTGCCGCCGCTTAAATCCGAGTTGATGTCGGATGAACGTCCCCCACGTCCGCCGCATGGACGAGGTGGCCAGCCAGGTGGACGCAGCGGCCAGGGTCGCGCTAACCAGGAAGGCGGGCGCAACGGCCAGCCTAATGGCCGCAACGCTTCTGGCCGGGCGCAGCCAGGCAGTAAACCCGCCGCCGCCCGAACGGCTCAACCCGCATCGGCGACGCGTAGTGGTGCGTCTGCCGCGCACAAACCCCGGCCACAAGCTGCCTTGTTTTCCGCCAAACCCGGAACACGCGGGCGATAGCAGATAGGGCGTTAGAATTTTGCGGATGGATACGCTGCAAACTTATGACGAACTTCCTTACGACAGCATAAATTTTACATAATATACATTATGTGCATATTAACGGGTCTTGATAAAGCCCCAAAGGGGCGTTCGCGCTGCTCAAGTAGACTCGTCTGGCCACATCCCTGACCCTACTAGGCCTCCATCAAACCTAAATTCCTTCAATTTGTCAATATCTCCGCGTACATACGAACTCAAACTCAAATCACTCGGCAAGTACCACAGCTTTTACTGGTGATCGCAGTACAGCGGTCAAGCGACAGCAAGCACCAAATGTCCGAGAGGTTCAGCGGCTGGCTTCACCTTGATTTCGATGTCGTAGCCCAACCGATTCAAACAGTCCATCAGCTTGCGTTCGGACAGGTTGGAGAAATCGCCGCGCAGCATGCCGGACACCTTCGGCTGTGTGATGCCCATGCGACGAGCCGCCTCATCTTGGGTGAGCCCGAGTTTGCGCACGGCTTTGGTGATCTCAATCACCAAACCGGATTTGATTTTGAGTTTTTCGGCGTCGGGTAGACCGAGATCGGCAAAGACATTCCCAGAGCCAGTTTCTACCTCAATGCCATCAATGATTCGTTTTGCCATTTCGTAGCTCCTTCGCAAGCACCTCGGCTACCTTCAGCCTGGCGCGGATGATGTCCATGTCCTCTTTCGGTGTGGCGATCCCGCTCTTGCTCTTCTTCTGGAAGCAATGCAGGACGAACACGGTCTCCTCGAACTTGACGGTATAGACAGCGCGGTACGTGCCGCCGATGTCGTTTTCGACCACTTCCAGGACGCCGGCCCCGCCGAATCCCTTCATCACCTTCGCCGCGTCGTGCTGGTCGCCGCGCTGCGCGAAGTCTAGGGCGTGACCGAAGAACTTCCGCACATCGGCAGGAAGGGCCATCAAGTCTTTTTTGCATCCTCCGACCCAGATGAGCGATTTGTCTTGAGTTGCCATATATGCATTATACCTGTAATGGAATAAATGGTAAGCGCCCATCTGGCGCCACCCAAACCCATCTCGCACAGGTGGCGGGTTTGGGAGCTGGTTCTCACTTAAAAATACTTCTTGTAAAACTGCCACTGAACCCGTGTAGCCACGGTAAAAACCAGCGCCAGCGGCGCAATGATCCAGAACGGACTCATTGCGACCGGCAGGCAAAGATATAGCGTGACCCCGGACGCGAAGAACATCAACTTCGCGAGGCGCCCAATTTTGTGAAGATCCGCCGATTCGCGTCCTGCGCACGCGCGGCGGATATAACGCTCGGTCAGGCCGTCTAAGCCAGCCAAGACATACAACAGGAAAAACAAAGGGGTCGCAGCCAGTACGAAGCCAATCCTGATTCCGTAGACCTGAATCACGTTCATAGCCAGGTAGATTTCCCGTGCATTGCGCGCAACGAACTGGCTGAGGTACATCCGGTCAACCTCGTTGACCGGATACCCGGAGAAATAGGCATAGGTGGCTTCATGGAGTGATGTCGCCTTGAAAAAAAGCCAGTAAGTCCACTGTTGGGTCTGCTCGGTCAGCGTGGAAAGGCCTGCAGTGTGGCTTCCTGGCCGTACAAGCTCTTTGACGCGTGCGGTTTCCGACTGGAACAAAGCGTCGGCAGCTTGCACAGGATCCAGCCATTGATATTTGGCAAACAGGAAAGCCGCGGTGAGGGCGATCAGGCCAAGCATGACATATAGCAAGAGCGTCCCAAAAAGCCATTTCAATGGCCACAGAAAGGCGACTGCCACATTGCTGTCATAGAGACCGGAATTCCTAGAAGCCACTGCCCTTCCCTTCAACGACCAGATTTTCCGTCTCGGTGCCGTGCGTGTCGTATTTCTGACGCATGCTCGCGGCAATGTCTTCCAACGATGCGGGAATGGGGTGCGCTTCGTCGGGGTCGAACAGGGGGAGTCTAATTTTGTAGAGCTGGCCGCCTTCGATAAGCGCAAAAGCCTGCCCCTTGGGCAACTGCACCAGATCAGCAGGCGACAACATGGGGGCTTCCTGGGTACTGATCCGATCTTCGTTCCGTGTGGTGAAAGACAACACCTCACGATCATCTGAACTGTCCGTGGCAGCACTGGCCTGAATCGAGGTGACCAGTTGCACATCAGGGAGCTGGTCGGTGAGAATTTCGGCGGTTTCCTTGTTCTTGACCCGTAGCATGATCAGGGTATTGAGGTTGCCGCCAATCTGGGATGCCTTCGCCTTGTTGCCAATGCGGGCCTCCACGTCGGCCCAGGTCTGGGTATAGACCGCAACTTGGAATCCCGCACCCCCGGCCTTGTTCAGCAGCGGTATGAATTCGTCGCCGATCAGCTCGTTGAACTCGTCCGCATGGATGGACAGTTTGCGCTTGGGGATGGCCGTGGATAGCCCGTAGCCCTGCTCAAATTTGTAGGTCTGGCCGGCGATCGAGGTCAGGTCGGCGAACATGGCGTTGCCCACTGCGCCAGCCACTTCGTAATCAGAGAGCGAATCGAGCCCGACATAGACCACCGCGCCGCGTTCGATGACGCTCATCCAGTCAAAGATCGGTCTTGGATCAGTCGGGTCGTCGTACTGCGGAGACAGTATCTGCGCGGTTTTGCCGGTGGTAAGTTTTTCCAGCAAGGGATAGAGACTGGACACCAGTTTCTCGAAATAGCTGCGGTCGTTCGACAGGATGGATGCCAGGCCGTCCGCGATCGGGTCATGCAGATTATTTTCGCGGACGAACAGCAGGATTTTCATGGCATCCATTGTCCGCCCCGATTTCATTGCTTGCTGAATCTGGGTTTTATCCATCTCGATGGCATCAACCGCCTCATTCCAGCCGGGCTGTTCCCGGTCAAGCCAGAAGCGTAAGTATTCCAGCGCCAAGGCATCGATATTGACCGCATCCTCATAAATCATGCGGTAATCCGGGCGGTAACCGAGGGTGGTGCGCGCGCGTGCGATCACGTTCACGAAGCGCCAGACAAATTCCTTGAACGCGGCAGACTGTCCTTCGCCCGGGAGCTGACCAGCGATACGGGTGCTGACCTCGGTGGTTCGGGCAAAATTTCCAATCGGGTTATAACGTGCAGACTGGTCGGGGTAGCCCAAGTGAAACATGAAGAACTCGCGCCCGGCCATGGCCGCCTCGATGTAGCAGCGGGTCATCAGACCGGCATCTCCCTTGGGGTCGAATACGATCACCACGTCGCCTCGCCGAATGTCCTGTGTGATGAGCACCTCGGCGAGGCGTGATTTGCCGACCCGTGTGGTGCCCAGCACAACCATGTGACCGGGCCGCTCGACCAGATCCATGCTGATTTCCGTTTCGTCCGGCTCCAGGCCGTGAATGATCGGATCGCCGCCGACAGGCGGCAATGGCGTAACCGGATTCCACCAGGCTTCCTTCCTGGTCTGTCGCGCCATCCAGCCCGAGGTGCCGCCGCGTCCTTCGTGGCGGAATTCGAAGCGACGCGCCCAGGTATACAGGCCGGATTGAGTGATGTAGCGACGATTCTTGGGATCGCGCGCCAGCGCCAGGCGCTGGGTATGGCGTTGATCCCATTTGAACCCAAGGCCGAGGAAAAGGCGGCTTTTCGATACGGGAATTTCGCTGGTAGGAATGACGTACTTAGGCAGCCTAGTAAGGTTGCGCTGAAATCGGGATACCCGAATACCCTGTCTCAGTCGCACGCCGGCATGCAGGACCATGCCGGCAGCGGCTGTCACGATCAGCTCCTTTGGCAGGAAAAACCACTCGTGAGCGCTCATCAGGAGAATGGCACCGGACAACGAGGCAAAGGCCGGCACGTATTCGACCGCGGGCCTGAATAGATTTTCGATGGGATAGCTCATGTCAGACGTGTTCGATGGGTTTGTCGAACCTGACAATGCAGGGATTATTCGGCGGAAGTGGATTCACGAATCGAACAGGATCCAGTATGACCACGCCAGAGATCAGTTTCTTCCCCTCGCCATCGGCGCCGATCACCATGTAACGCTGGATGTTGCTCTTCTTCTCTCCGGTAACCAGATTCCAGCCAGCATTGGTAACCTGGCGCTGGATGCCGGTCCCCAGCTTGCTCCCCGCTCGATCCGATGGCGTGCCATCGCCCTCCTCCCCGAACAGTTCGGCGAATTTGCGAAAGATCACTGGGGAAACCAGCATCATTCCTTCGTCAACGAAGTGAATCATGGCGTCCGCGCGGTTGTACGGCATGCTGCCTTCCGAGAGGCCTTCCTGAACCCAGCGCATGAACCGCGTGGCTGCACCAGAGGGTTCCTTTTTTTTCGAGCCAGGCTTGGGCCTGGCCGCTGTCTGCCCTGCCGGCGCAACCGGCTTCAATGCTGCTGCAGCAGGGGGCTTGGGTTTCGGTGAATGTTTGATCGCGGTGTCATCTTCATCGAGAAAGCCTGCTTTCTCAGCCGCGCCCTCCGGATCAGATAGAGCCGCCGCTCTGGGCTGTGCCGGCGGGCGAATGGGCGGGAGAGCCGTGCTGGCCCGCCTCGGCTGCTCTTCGGTGCTCGGCGAGGAGGTGGGATCGGGCTGCGGTATGACGAGCGACAGCTGGTTGGCCGGATCCTCTAATGGGTTGGTGGCTGGCTGAATGCCAGAATCACTCATGGAACCAATATATGGCTCAGATTCCGAATCGAGCGGCTGGATGTATGAGGCATCCTGTTTTCCGGCAATGATCTTGCCTCTCATGATTTCCGGGTAAAGAACCGGGGACTGGAACAGTTTGTCGAGTGAGAAGCACAGCACGGTCAGCTTTTGTTCCCACCCTTCATCGAGACTGACCATGACCTGCCACACAGCACGGTTCTCACTGGTGGGGATCAAGGCACCGTACTCTTGCCAGGTATCGAAAAGGCGATCGTTCTTATCCTTGCCAGGTATGCCCTCCCCGCTTTCGCGTTCAGTCAGGAACTGGCGTACCTCGTCGGCCAGCCGCTTGGACACAAACCAGATTTTTCCATCGTAAACCCAACCATGGGAGCCCGCCCTATTCAGGCTCAGTCGCCCCTCTTCCAGCATCAGGCGCAAGGCTTGCATTAGGCGCTCGATCAGAGGCACCGACCGGGCGGAAGCAAAGCGGGTGCGCGGTCCCTGCATCAGGTTGTTCTTGACTGACTCGGAGTCGGCGCGTGTGACGATTTCTCGCAGCACTCCCTTGTCTTGATCATCCCCCGAAAGGTAGCTCGTCAAATCGCCCATGAGCTGTACGTCATCGGCAAGCCAAGCGAGAACATGGGAAGGGACAAGCCGCTGGAACAGCACGATAGGCAGTTTCTTGTGCAGGTCGTAATCCCGCGTGATCTCGAAATTCAACGTGTAATGCGTCAACCCCTGATCCAGCATCGATCCAGCAAGAGGCTGCCACTTGCCACAAGGTTTTCTCGATCGGAGAACTTGGACGTTGATATCGGCCATAGGCCTTCCAATGTCATGCAGTAGCGCGGCAAGGAACACCGCGTAAGTCCAGCGGTGCTTGCGAGCCGGGATTTCCTCGGGGGCTGCTCCGACCGGAAGCAGATAGCCTTGCCGGAAGCGTAGCGCGTGTGCTGCCGACTCCATCATATGGGTCATGAGGCCGCCGGGCTGCGCGTGATGGTGCGATTCGGAGGCGGGTAGCAGTTGAGTCCATTCCGCAGCCCGCTCGATGACGGGCATGCAGTCTTGATGGAACAGGGTGTAGTCGAATCCCATGCGGTCACGACATCCGTCGACCAAGGCTTGAAGGTTGAGTTGATCCAGGACGGCTTTGCCAGGGAGAACCTTGATATGGTTGGCTACCCTAGAATCGCTACCGGATGGCGTTGAATGGTCGGGCGCCGCGTGGTCGGTTTGACGGGCAAAACGCCAAACAACCCATACGCCGCCTACTCCCAAGGCTCCAGCGGCAATGAGCAGCCAATCACCGGACATCAGCGGTGTGGGAGCTGTTCGATGAGCCATGAGGCAATTACGGATGAAGACGGGAAAGCGCCTTCCCATTTCCAGCAATTGGGCGATAAGCCCACGCCGATGAAATCACTGAGGAATATTGAGAGCGGATCCCAACGCTCCGCGGTTTCGGGATGGCGGACACGCCAAGTAAGGAATTTAAGATGAGATAGCGCATGGGCTACTTCGTCGTCTGTAGTCCCAAGCTCCAGTTCGGAGATGCAGTGAAGCACCTCATGGGCTGGGGATTCCTCTTCGTTTTCAAAATAGCATCGACCGATCCCGTCATAACGGGCAAGCCATTCAAGCACAACGGCCGTCCAGTGGGACAGTTCGATTTGATCGAATCGTGCCGCAATGTGTGCGAAGAGCGTGTCAGGATGATCCTGGTTGTTGGGTTCTTCTATGGAGGTCACGGGCACTCTTTGCGCAAGGAGTGAAAATGCCCGTGATGCTATGGACTCGGCCTTGGCTATGCAGCAGTTAATGCAAACAAAGTTCTTTTGATTGATTGCTGAAGTGTTTTTTGTTTTGTGGTAAGCGTTTTTTATGGGGGGCGCTTGAATCGTAGAAGATATGGCCCTACGGCATGTGTCGATTTTTTAGTATTTTATGGTCTCAAATCAACCCGGGCTGTTTCGGCCTTCGGTGCCATCAAGGTCAGTTATCTGTGGTGGAGCCGCCGTTCGCAAGTTGGCCGTGGACTTCTGCTCCTCGGCCAAAGGCGACATCGACCTTTTGATTGACCGCGTCCGCTGTACTCGCAAGACCAGTCGTTGGCTTCCCTCTCGCTCCTGAATGACCGCTTTCCTCAGTTTGGACGGCAGAACCCGTCCCACAACAGACGGTCAAGGCATATTTGTCGAGCGACCGCCTGCGCCGAAGTTCGGACATTGATTGAGTTCCACGCTATTCATTCTTACGAAGCGTAATTCGTACTAAGACAGGCAAGTGATCGGAGCCTAGGTTGGGGCCAACTTCCCGCTTCACAAACGACCATTGCTGGGTTACCAGTACATGGTCGATCGGGATGCCAATCCAACCATAACCAACAGCAGGCCAAGTTGGAGCCAACCCACTCGCACGACGAAGACCTGCCTGATCAAGTTTGCTGAACGCATTCGACCATGGTGTGGCATTCAAGTCGCCCGCGACAATAGCGGGTTGTCCGCTCGCTTTGGCTGCTTTCGCCAAGGCCTGCAATTGGTGATTGCGTTTGGTGTGGTCATATTGCGAAATCGGAGGCATGGGATGCCAAGCCGTCAACCTGATCGGCTGCCCGTTCCAGTCAAGTTGGGTTTCGATATGTTGAAGACCATCTCCGTCCTCGACGGTTTGTGCTTGCGCCAAAGGAAAGCGTGACAGGACAGCCATCCCAAAAGGGTCGTTGCGAGGCACGAGATACCGAAATGGATAGTCAGTTATTGCATCGAGTCCCTTGGCATATTCTGGCGAAACCTCATGCAAAACCAGCACATCGGGTTTTGTCTCAGCAAGCCATCGAGCCAGGGTCGTAGTGTCATGGTTTCCCATATGCACATTGAAAGTGGCTACAGCCAGTACGCTGGCGCCGGGAATATTTTTATGCCCAACATCCGGTGCCGGCTTAGCGGCTGTCAACCAGAAAAGCGGCAGCGCTAGCAACCACAGCGCCCGGCGACGGTCGTTGAGGATTGCAATCGCACAAGCGAATACCAATCCCGCGAGATACAGCCATTGCCAGTGACTGGCCAGATCGACCAGCCATTCGACAGCACTGGATGAACCGGCGAGCCCATCCGAAATAATGGGCACTACAAGAGCAAGCGCGCAAACAGGTGCGAGCCAGCGCGACCGCGTATCGAGATAGCGAATCATACGTGCTCGACCTTGGGAGGAGCCGGACTTGCTTCTCGAGTTCAGGAGGCTGGGTGATCTGTATCTCGATGGCATTGAACGTCATCAGCCCGGAGGCCATTACTTGCGAGGCCTCATGATAATCTGCCTGGACGGATAGACCGCGATTGATCATGCGCTGCAAGAGCTAGGAGTACAGGCTGCCAACGTCGGCAGGCGTCTTGCAGTCCTTGAGTAATGCATCCAGCGTTTCGGGTTTATGATTCATGCGTCTGCTCCTTGGGCGGTTTGCCGCCAGTTTGCCAAAGGCGGTGACACAGTTCGATTTACAGACCCGCTTGGCGCTCCCAACCACCCCAAACGTTAGGTTCATTCCGTATGTCACAGGTTTACACACATTACGACAATCTCAAGGTTGCTCGTAACGCACCGCCTGAGGTCATTCGTGCAGCCTATAAGACGCTTTCTCAGAAATTCCATCCGGATCGAAATCCCGGCAATGTTGATGCGGCGCGAATCATGGCACTCATCAACACTTCATACGAAGTGTTGTCTGATCCTGATAAACGTCAGGAGCATGATCAATGGGTGGCATTGCAAGAACGGATGGCTGCGCGAGAGACCAATGTAAGCAGCCAGCCTGAGCCATCACCACGGCCAACACAGACAGCAG
This sequence comes from Thiobacillaceae bacterium, assembly GCA_040080135.1. GTDB lineage: Bacteria > Pseudomonadota > Gammaproteobacteria > Burkholderiales > Thiobacillaceae > Thiobacillus. The sequence goes on along the minus strand of JBEBIZ010000003.1, from coordinate 107,775 downwards.
TCATTGGGGCTGTTTCCCACGTTTTCCGAAATTGGGTTCTATACGGGTTCGCGGGTCTAATGGTTTGGGCCTGGGCAACTGATAAGCCAAGCACACCGCCACCCGGACCGAAACCATACCAAGCAACGCCGGTATTTGAACAACCGAAATATGTGAGGCCGAGTGCAGCACCAAACGACCAGCCTTGGCCAGATTCCGCTGGCTATATTCCCATTTTCCCTCGAACTCATGCGAATGGCCTTTCAACTGTAACGGTTGACAACAGCCAAAACGATTCTGATGTTTTCGTAAAACTGGTCTCTCTGGATGGCCCCAATGCTTTCCCGGTACGGGTATTTTTCATTCCTGCTTTTGGCCAATTCACTTTGAACAAGGTCACAGCAGGAAGCTATGATATTCGCTATCGCAACCTCAACAATGGTGGTTTATCTCGCTCCGAGGCATTTGACCTTGAGGAAACACCGACTCACGAGGGCACACAGTTCAGCAACATCACCATGACACTGTACAAAGTCCAGAACGGAAATATGCAAACGTATGGATTATCTGAAGCTGAATTTTAGGCTCAGAATAAATGCGAAAGTGGAGTCCATTTTTCTCCACCCCGGCAAATCCAGAGCGACGGCAGCTTAGGTCGTGCGAATTCAATCCGTTGCATCCACCGGTTGAATTCGCAGATCCTAAGCAGCCGCTCAACGTTTGAGTTAGGCGTCATTTCGCGGCGACGCTCACTTAAGGGCACGTTGTTCTATCGCTTTGGCGAGCATCTCTTCGAATACCAGATCCAATGCCTTTTGTGGCTCGGAGGGGTACTTCCCGTGCAGTTCTTCCATGCGCGCTTGAAACTCGATCAGCGTTGATCGAGCGCCTTCCTGGTTTTCAGCCCAGCGGCCGAGCATGCTTACTTTCGGGCGCACGAGTTCTAGGAACTCGGAGTTCCTGGCGGCAATCTCGTGACACATGTCTTCGGTTATCCGCTCAGTTGGTGCACGAAAGATTCCTTCTTCGAAGTCCACGTAGAGCGCTGCGTTCTTCTTCTCGTTTGATTGGTTGTGAAACTCGGCCTGTTGCTCGTCGAAGGTATCAATGGCGGTCTGCCAATTGGCCACTCGCCATGCGCTTCGCTCGGCTTCGCTGACCGGGAGCATGTAGGCATTGGCGAAGTTCTTGGCCTTGTGGCTCGCAAGGGCGGATGCGACTTTCTTGATATTTAAGGGGAGTCCCATCAGTTGGCCGCTTGCCCACCCGCCAAGGATTTCGATCTTGCCGCATTCTTCCATCGAGATCTGATGCAAGAACAGGGCGCGGCTATAGGCCTTACAGGCAAAAAGTACCGAGGCCTCGCGAAAGAGATCCTCTGCATTGGCGAGCGCCAGAGCAGCTCCACGAGCGAGTTGCGAGATTTGCTGATCTTCAGGAGCGGTTGGCATATGGCGGACTGCGCGGATTTGGTCGTGTGCCTCTTTTATAACGGCTAACGAAGGTCAGGGGCGCACTTTAGCGCGTCCCGCTTGACCGCAGTGTTAGGCGATAAATTTTGCACATTAATTGCAATAAACCGTATTGCCAGAACGAGTGCAATTTGTTCCATCAGAGTTGTAAGTGGTGTTGCCTGAACGTGTGGAAGTTGTGCCGTCAGAATGGTAAGTGGTATTTCCTGAGCGGGTAGAGGTACTTCCATCTGACCCGTAAGTGGTGTTACCTGAACGGGTGTATGAAGTTCCATCAGAGCCATAAGTTGTGTTTCCTGACTGCGTGTATGACGTTCCATCGTCGCAGTAGGACGTGTTTCCCGATCTGGTGCAATTGGCCGCAAAAGTTGCGCCCGAACAAGCAATAGACACTAGTGATGTGATAAAAATTAAACCTTTCATTTTTGCTCTCCTCAATGCTGGCATCAAAGGCGTGCCATATCGCCTAACAGTTAATCAAGAGACCCATGGGTCCGGACATTTATTAATATAGAGACGGCTGTCATGGCGATTTATCTTGATGATTTTTAAATTGTTTTGTCGGTGCCCGGTCTCTATATTACGTTATGAAAAAGAGACCAGTGGCTGATGGATTATGCACTGTTTAAGACGCTCAAATAGCGACGAGAAGTTTGATGAGATTTTGAATAGACCGCTTCCACTGCATCAACGGCCGTTCGATGAGCAAGCCCCGTCCGTCAGTTCAGCGTCGGCTGCGGTCCTTCGCTGCTGACGAAAGCGGCCATTCAGGCGGCGTACCCCTAAACGTCGGCAACCTGCGCGACACCGGTCATTCAGTTGAGGCGACGCCACCGGCCGCAAAGGCCGATGACTTGCCGTTCATGCCAACCCTAAGACCGGCAGCTTTCTGACCTACACCTGCCGCCCAGTAACGCTTTTCCCCGCCTAGTCAGTGTCTTTTCATGGCCGACAACCGGCCCAGGCAGACGAAGCCAATTTGTCCATGCAGGGTTCATTGTGGAACCGGAAAATAAAGCCCGGCAAACGTTGCAACTTGCCCTATGCAGCTTCCAGCACACGCATTTCGACGTGCAGGCCTGCGGCTGTCGCCATGTTGACCAAGGCATCCAGGGCAAACAAGTCGATTTTGCCGCGCATGAGATCAGAGACGCGCGGCTGCGTCACACCGAACAGCTTGGCAGCTTGCGACTGGCTCATGCCGACGCGGGCGATATGATTTTTCAAGGCCATCATCAAGACCGAGCGGAGCTTCATGTTTTCCGCTTCCTCGGGGGTGTCCTCGATGGCATCCCACACGCTGGAAAATCGTTTATTGCTCATTGTTCTATCTCCTTCAACAAATCCCGGTAGCGTTTCGCTGCCAAGTCGATATCTGCCTTGCTGGTTTTCTGCGTTTTTTTCTGAAAGCAGTGCAGCACATAGACGGCATCGGCAAACTTGGCGACATAGATCACCCGGTACGCGCCGACTTCGTCCCGAATCCGGATTTCCCGCACGCCCTGGCCTACCGTTGTAATCGGTTTCCAGTCATCGGGTTCACCACCTTGCTGTACCAGGTCGATTTGGTGTCCAGCCTCGCGCCGCGCCGAGACGGGAAAGGCGCGCAGATCATCAAGGGCGCTGCCCCGGAACTCGACAGGCTTGGTATCTATCATTGGCTTAATTATACAAATAATTGTATGTGGCGCAAGCCCTTGCTGGGCTCAATGTCCATTCCCGACAACCCCATTAACAAGCCGCTCGCATATGACGAAGTCAGGCATTCGAGGCCGAAGGGGAATGCTACGAAATCATGCAGTAGCGCGTCGCAGACTGGCAGATTTTTGACTAACAGGAGCGACCCGAACTTTCATTTTTTGTCAGCTCAAAGTCTGAGCTTCTACTCTTGAAAGAGTTTTTGGTGATTTCCGCTAGGACGCAAGCTGGTGGGCGCTCTTTACCCAGCGATTTTTAGCCCTTAACCAGTAAGCCATTTCCCTTAAGCCCCCGTATTCCTTTGTGTTCGCGTCTATTCAAGCGAACAAGCCCTTTCGGGTAAGTCCCTTCGCCCTTATTGGGCTTCTGTTTTTTGGGCAACCGATCATTTTATCCATTTCTGATTTTATTTTCAGCAATCAATCAAAAAAACATTCTTTTGATTTCCGCTGGAAGCGGGATGAGCGCATCCCTAGCATTCGTCCCATGGATTCCCTCTCCTCCCCTTGGGTTGTTCTCCTGACGGCCCTTTTTTATTCCCAAGCCCACGCCTTCTGTTTTGATGAGGCGGGGGCGATGTACGGGGTCTCACCACTATTGCTGAAGGCAGTGGCTCAAGTTGAGTCGAATATGAGACCGCATGCGGTTAATAGCACTCACACAGCGAGTACGCAATCTCAGGACATTGGGCTGATGCAGATCAATACCCGGTGGCTGCAGAGGAACCCGATCAAGTCGCTCGGATACACCGAGGCTCACCTCTACGATGCCTGTACCAGCGTCAAGCTGGGTGCCTGGGTGCTGGCGAATAACTTCACACGATATGGCACTTCGTGGGAAGCGGTCGGTGCGTACAACGCGGCATGCACGCGACTTAAAAGCGATGCGTGCCGCCGCGCACGAAATGGCTATGCCTGGAAAGTCTACCGGGCAATGAGGAAATCCTCATGAAACGCATGTTCACGTTGCTTGCCCTGGTCTGGGCAGGTTCGTCGATGGGTGCCGACTGGCTGGTGACGCAGCCCGACTCCGTTAGCGTTTATGTCATGTGTCATGAAGGCGATTGCCCTGTAAGGACAGCGAAGGTGCTTGACCTGCCTGTACCCGTTCCCATGCACTCAAGGGAATCGGATAGCGCTGATAAACCGGTCGCCGTAACTTCCTCTACTTCAGTTCGATTTACGTTGGCATCGGCTCGGCTCAGTCAGACCGAGAAAGCCAAGCTCAAGGCCTTTCTTGAACGGCATCGTGACGCGGGACGTTTTCTGATTCTTGGCAGCACTGATCAGGTAGGCAAGAAGCGATTTAACGAAACCCTGGCTTACAAGCGCGGGATGGCGGTCGCGGTTTTTATGCGCGCCAACGGAATCCCGACTCAAAACATCAAAGTCGATTCGCGATGCTGCATAGAGCATCCGCCCAGCACGAACCCTGGCGCAAGACGTGCGGTGATCAGCATTTACGAATAGGGATTGGGAATGACAAAAAACAATACTGAACCGGGATACAAGGCTGTCCTCGTGCGCGAGGAAACCAAACTCAAGCTGCAAGAGCTTGGACGAGCCCTTCCCAACAGGAACCTGTACTTGGAAAGGCGGCTGGCCACAGCCGCCATTGAATACTGTTTGCACGATGGGACAGCGAGGCAAGCCATGCTGGATATGGTGCGCCACATCGTGATGCGAGACCTTGAGACTGCTGAGATACCTGGACCATGAGACCAATCTTTCAATCCATACGCTCAAGGAGAATCAAATGAGTTTCATGAATATGTTCAGCAAAAAACAAGTCGTTGTCGGCGGGCTTCTCTCTGCGCTGATGGTCAGCTCAGCATGGGCCACCACCGCCGGCGGCGGTGTGACCGGTACAGAATTCCAAGCCCTGTTCGACATGTTGGTGGGATGGGCCGAAGGCTATCTGGGAAAAGCGCTGGCGATCGCCGCGTTTGTGACAGGTGCGCTCGTCGGCTTCGCCAAGTCCACCGCCATGCCGGCGCTGATCGGCATTGTGTTCGCCATCGTGTTCGGCCTTGGGCCGACGATCATCAACGGTATGTTCGCCGCAGTGATCTAAGCGAAGCATCACTGGACTGAACAGCATGGCCAATCAAGATTCGCCAACGATTCCGACCCGCCTGGACGACCCGCCCAAGTTCATGTGGTGGGATTTCGACGTGGCCATGCTGTTCATGTCCTTCTTTGTATTCGGTCTGATTACAGGCTGGCTTGTGAGCTTCACGGTGTTCGGCTTGGTGATGGCCTGGCTTTACCGTAAAGCCAAATTCGGCCAGCACCGAGCTTATGGCATGCACCTGCTGTATTGGCATCTACCCGTCAATCTGGGAATGAAGGCAACACCACCTTCGAGCATACGAGAGTTCATTGGCTGATGCGAATTGACAAACTGAGCGGCCAGGTGGCCGTCACTCTCGGGGTGCGCAGATGGGCTGTGATGATGTTCGCCCTGTCACAGCTCGCATTGCTCTTGATGTTGATCGCCTTCCTGTCGAGAGGCGATACACACCGCGAAACATTGGTTCCACCGACGATCCACACAACATTCTGGGTCGAGGATGACAAGGTTTCCAAAGAATATCTGATCGAGATGGGCGTGTTTCTGGCCCAACTCTACTTCGATGTGACGCCACAGAACGTGGACTTTAATCACCGCACACTCAAGTCCTATATCGACCCCCGCTTCTACGGGAAGTTGGAAATCGAAGCCGGCGCTTATGCCCAAAAGATCAAGGCGGATAACGCCAGCACCTTCATGGCGATCGCGATGGTCATGCCGGACGAGGCAAAGCAACGCATCGCTGTTCAGGGTGTGCTCAACACCTATCTGGGAGACAGCAGAACATCACAGGTGAACAAAACCTACGTATTTGAGTTTGGCCAACGCGGCGGCCGTGTGCTGCTGACCGGTATGAGAGAAGGTAAGAATGCTGCCCGACCGTTTGAAGAAATCACTGCTCCTTAGCCTGTTTTGCTTAGTTGCCGCGCCGTCCTCTCACGCTATGCAGGTAGTGGAAGGCGTCGAGGGCAAGACCCTGTTCGTCAAGGTGAGTCTGAGAGACTTGAATCGCATCTCGATCGAGGGAGGCCGGGTTCGCCTGGTCAAGTCCGCCGACGACGGAATGCTCACTGGCAGCGCGGACGCCACCACCGGGCAGGCCTTGATCCAGCCATTGGTGAAGGATCCGTTCGGAGTGTTTGTGTTCAGTCAAAGCGGGAAAACCTACACGCTGGTGTTGCAGCCCCAGGACATTCCAGGGGAAACCATCGTGATCAAGGAAACGGCTTCCCCTGCTTCTGTTGCAGCCAAGCCTGGCGAGATTGAACGTGCCGCCAGTTACCAGCAGGCGATCAAGAAAATGATTCAGGCATTGGCAGGTGAAGGTTTGCCGGAAGGCCTGGAGGAGAAGAAGACCTGGGAGGAAATCCGCCTCTGGAAAGGCTCGCGTTTTGCGCTGGAGCATGTTCTGACCGGACATTCACTGGTGGGTGAACAGTATCGCCTGTTCAACGTCAGCGACGCCCCGGTTCGGGTCGCCGAACAGGAATTCTACAAAAAAGGCGTGCTGGCTGTGTCGGTGCGCGACTTGACCGTTGAGCCGGGTCGCAGCACCCAGGTCTTTGTGGTGAAACGGAACGAGGGGGTGCGGTAATGGCGAAAATCATACCTACCCTCAAGGCTTCGCCCGCCCGCAGGAAGCAACTCATGATGGCGGGCGGCGTCGGCGCCGTGATTGTCGGGGTGGCCTTGGCTGCGGCATGGTTCGCCGACTCCGGGAGCAATAAAACCGATCTGGCTCCCGTGGACAAACCGGAACAGGTCAGCCTCAACCTGGCTGTTCCGGGACAGCAACTGAACGACAAGGATGTTTGGCGGGCGAACGAAGCATCAAAGATCGAGGCGCTGAACAAGGAAATTGCTGCGATCAAGCAGAACATGGTGAATAGCCCGCAAAGGAGTGGCGGAGCCATGCAAGGCACCGCCGGAGCGGGAATCAACGAAGTGCCGATGCCTCCCCCGGCAGTGGTAATTCAGCCCGGCGGCAATTTACGCCCGCTGCAACCCATGGGGTCGGCGGCATTGCCGCCCCCTCCCCCACCGCCTCCTGGAAGGCCTGGACAGTTGTCACAGCCTGGCATGGATCCGAATGCGCCGATGCAGCCCGTGGTGAAGCGCGCGTTCACGCTCGAAGTTTCCGATTCAACGGTGGCTGCGCCTGCCGCATCGCAGGTGCAGCCACAAGCAGCCGGCACGACACCCGCATCAGACAACGAAGAGAAGGCATCGGCTGAGAACTATCTTCCTGCCGGGACATTCATGCGCGTGGTGTTACTGGCAGGTCTGGATGCGCCGACGGGTGGACAGGCACAAAACAATCCACATCCGATGTTAATGCGGGTACTTGATCCGGCGCAGTTACCCAATCGCTACTTGGCCGACATGAAAGATTGCGTGGTTACGGCCAATGGCTATGGCGATTTATCTTCTGAGCGTGCCTATGTGAGAACGGATCGCATGTCTTGCATCGACCAGAAAGGCGGTGCAGTAGACGTGTCAGTTAAGGGATACGTCGCGGGCGAAGATGGAAAGGCCGGCATGCGCGGAAGGCTGGTGACCAAGCAGGGTCAAGTGCTGGCAAATGCCTTCCTTGCAGGGATTGGCTCCGGTATTGGCGACGCATTCTCACAGTCATTTACAACAACCTCGGTCTCCCCGTTGGGCTCTACCAGTACGGTGAACACCGGGGAAATAGCGCAGTACGGCCTTGCGAAAGGTGTGGGCAATGCGATGGATACGCTCGCAAAGTATTACATCAAGCTGGCCGAACAGTTGTTCCCGATTATTGAGGTAGATGGTGGTCGCGTGGTCGACGTGGTGCTGACGCGCGGCGCAAGTGTCGAGAGACGGAAATGAACATGAGTCCCCAAACCAGAATGAAAGCCCTGCTTACCCAACTTTTGTTTTTGTCCTGCATGCCGGGATTTGTGCTGGCTCAGGATGTGCAACGTGATGCCACCAAACTTGAGGAGACGACAAGGTCAAAAGGTGACGCTGTAGACGCTGCTGTAATTGTTCCTGGTGGTTTGACGCGGGGAAACGATCTGGTCGCAGTGCAGCGCAATCTGCGGCTGATGTACCCGAAGACACGCTTCGGAAAGATTTCCACCACCCCGCTGCCGGGCATCTACGAAGTCGTGATGGGCCGCAATGTCGCATTCGTGGAAGAGTCGGGTCGGTATTTCATTTTCGGGCGCATGTTCGACATGGAGAAGCAGGAGGACATCACCTCCGGAGCCGAGGCTGCGCAGCCGACGTCACCTGCTGTCGATTTCGCCTCGCTCCCGCTGCAACACGCGATCAAGAGCGTGCATGGCCAGGGTCGGCGGGCGCTTGCCGTTTTCTCGGATCCGGACTGTCCGTACTGCAAGAAGCTGGAGCAGGAGCTGGCGAAAGTGGATGACGTGACGATCTACATCTTCCTTATGCCACTGGAGCAGATTCATCCTGATTCGCGCGCGAAGGCCGATGCGGTCTGGTGCAGCAAGGATCGCTCGGCCGCCTGGTCCGCGCTGATGCTTGAGGGCAAGGTTCCCAAAAAGACCAAGGGCTGTGAGGCGCCGCATCAAGCGGTGCTGCCTCTGGCTGAGAAGTTGGGAATCAACGGTACGCCATTCCTGGTGGCCGGTGATGGCCGAACCATGCCGGGGGCTGCGGCTGCCGCGCGGATTTCCACCTGGCTTGATGCCGTGAAAAAACCTGCCGCGGCCAATGTGCAGGGAGGTACACAATGAAAATCGGGTATTTGTCGCTCGCCGCCGTGACCTTGCTGGCTGCGGGCTGTTCTTCATTCTCCGGACTCTCTGGCTCTAAATCGGAACTGGCTTGCAAGGCCCCCGATGGGGTGATCTGCACATCGGTTTCTGGCATTTACGCGAACTCACTGGCCGAGGCCTTGCCGGGACAGCAACAACCGAAATCCCAGGATAAACCTTCTCAGGATGCTGGCAGCAAGGATTCAAAGGATGACGCGACGGTGCCGCCTCCTGACTATTTCTCCCCGCGCGACCTGGCGACGCCGAACAGCGGCGATCCGATTCGCATGCCGCCGTTGGTCCTGCGTGTATGGATCGCACCTTGGGAGGATACGGACGGTGATCTGCATGATCAGCACTATCTCTACACCGTGGTCCACCAGGGCAAGTGGTTGATCGAAACCAACCAGCAGCAGATTCGTGACGCGTACAAGCCGGTGTTCCCGCTCAGGGGTAAGGAAAAGCCAGAAGAGGAACGTCCGGAGGCAGCGGACGTGATGCCCGGCGTATCGGGTAAGGGGGGCGGCAATCCATGATGTCCGCGCTGTCGCAACCATTCGTTTCGCTCAAATCGTGGCTGACGCGCGAGGACGAACTGGCGACGCCATCCCCGGTGGCGGACGAGAACCATTTCACCACGCGGCAGGACTACAACCGCTTCTCTGATCTCATGCCATGGACAGGGTATTGGGAGACCGAGAAATTATTCGCCATTGAGGGCGAGGCAGAAGGCAGCATCGAGGCGATTGGCTACGCCATCGAAATGAACCCGCAGACAGGCGCTACAGACGACATGGCGCGCCTGATTCAGGAAATTTACCGGGACATGCCAGCCGGAGCCGGGGTGCAGGTTCAGTTGTGGGGAAGCCCGGACATTGATGCCTTCCTGAACAATTTTAAGAAGGTGGTGCGCCCCGAATTGCTACAGGATGACGCCCAGCGGTCATTGATCGCGCGCATGACAGCCGAGCGTTCTGCCCATTACCGTAAGGCATCCCTCGTTCCGCCCGTCAGCTCGCGCCCGAGCGTGATGCGACGCTACCGGGTGCTGCTGTCTGTCACGATGCCAGTGAAGGAAGTGGAATACCGCACGCTGGAACGCATCATCGCCTTGCGCGATGCCCAGGTATCCAAACTCAAGACGTATTACCAGTTCGAGCGGGTCTGGGGGGCGGAGGATCTCATGGCCTGGGTACGCACCATGTTGAGTCCCGCACAACATTCAGCCGATCCGGTCTGCTATGACGACGGACAGGCATTGCGCTACCAGATGATTACCCGTGACACCGTGGCCTCGGTAGGCAGGCTCGGTATCACCCTGCGCTCTCCAAACGGGGATGCGGTCTGTGTCCGCGCGCATTCGGCGCAAGGTTATCCGAAGCAGTTCGACCTGCATCAGGTCGCCAGCATGCTGGGAGACGCCAATAAGGGATCCATGGGCTACCCCTGCCCCTTCCTCATCACCATGGGGGCGCAGATTCTGAATTACGACGAGCACAAGAATCTGACGCAGATGAAAACGGCTCGGGCTATTCAGGTTTCTGAAAGTCCGATGGGGAAAGCGCTACCGGACGTGAGCAAGCGGGCGGCGGACTGGAAATTGTTGCAGAACGCCTACGACGAGGGGGGAGGTGCATTGCGTCTGTACCATCAGGTGCTGCTTTTCCCTAGTCCGGATGCCGTAGCCGAAGCGGACGAGGCGGCCAGAGCCATCTGGCGCAGCCTGGGCTTCGCACTGAGTCCTGACACCTATATGCAGACCCAGGCGCTGATGTCCTCGCTGCCGATGGCACTCGGGCCCACCCTGCAACGCGACATCAAGATCGCGCAGCGGTTTTCCACCAAAACGACCGCCAACGCGGCCAATTTGTCGCCTGTTCTGGGCGAATGGCGCGGTGTCGGGGCTCCGGTGCTGACCTTCACTGGGCGTAATGGCCAGACCATAGGCGTGAATCTGTTCGACAACCCGTCTGGCAACTACAACGGTTGCGTGGTGGGCACGTCCGGGTCTGGCAAATCCGCATTCCTGAACGAGCTTGCCGAACGCTATCTGGCGATGGGGGCGAAGGTCTGGATTATTGACGTGGGCCGTTCCTACGAGAAGCTGTGCCATGCGCTCGGCGGTCAATACATCGAGTTCACCAAGGAAGCGAATGTCGTCCTCAATCCGTTCACCATGGTGAACGACATCGACGAAGACATGGAGATGTTGAAGCCGTTGATCGCCCAGATGATCTCCCCTGGACGCCGACTGTCAGATTACGAGCTGTCCCAGCTCGAACTGGCGATTCGAGGCCTTTGGGAAGAGCGCGGGCCGCGATCGAGTATCGACCTGCTGGCGGAGAAGCTGAAGCTCGCTTGTCACGATGGCGGCACGCTTGAGCATGGCGAGGAAGAGGCCTGCGATCCGCGCATCCGCGATCTGGCGGTGCAGCTGACTTCCTACACCTCGCTGGGCAGCTACGGCCATTACTTTGAAGGCCAGCACACGGTCAATTTCAATTCCAATCTGGTGGTTCTGGAGCTGGAAGAATTGAAGTCGAAGAAAGACCTGCAGGCCGTTGCCCTCTTCATCCTGATGTACCGCATCACCCAGGAAATGTACTTAGCGCCGCGCGAACAGCCCAAGATTGTAATTCTGGACGAAGCATGGGATTTGCTCACGGGCGGCCAGACGGGTGACTTCATCGAGGCGGGTTACCGCCGTGCGCGGAAATATGGCGGCGCGTTTCTGACGGGGACGCAGGGTGTCAACGACTACTACCGCAGTGCAGCTTCCCAAGCTGCGCTGGAAAATGCCGACTGGCTGTTCATGCTGCGTCAGAAACAGGAATCCATCGCCAAGCTTGAAGAAAAGCTGGCCTTCACACCGCACATGGCTCATCTCGTCAGCAGCCTGCGTACCGAACAGGGGAGCTATTCGGAAGTTTTTATTTCCTGTGGCCAGGCCGGTTATGGGGTCGGGATGCTGTTGCTCGACAAGTTCTCGCAGTTGATGGGATCGGCCAACGCACGTGACTTTTCTGCGGTGCGTCAGAAGCGTGAGCTGGGAATGTCCATGGCCGAAGCGGTCGATGCAGTGTTGCAGGACCGGGAGGCAGCGAAATGAGCGAGGCTGCAATGATCGATGTCAAATCCAGTGATATCCCGCATTCGGTGGCCCAAGACGCGGCACAACCCGATTGCGATTACGTTCCGGTAATCGGGATTTCCTTGTTGGTGGCCGTGCTCGTCACAACTGCATCACTTGCGGCCTACCACTTCTGGCTGGTCAAGCCAGCTGCGGGATTCGCTGTGGTCGACATCGCCAGCGTCGTGAAAGTCAAGGAAGCCGAATTCACTTCGCTGCTTTCACGTCCGAATGTTCGCGACGAGGATCGCCAAGCCGCTTTTCAATTGGTCAGTCGAATCGGTCCGGAGATCGAACAGGCGGTGGGCGTACTGCAGAAAGAATGTGGCTGCACCATCGTGGTTAAGTCGGCGGTGATCGCAGGCCCTGCTAAAGACTTGACGCCGCGATTGAAATCGCTGCTCGGCATGTCGTCGCGTACTGATGCCATGGAAAGCGGAGTGAAGCCATGACGAAGTCTGTTGTCACTATGAGTCCGACCAATCTGTTGAGCCGGTGGCTGGTTTACTGGCATGCGGAAATGATTCCCCATCTCCGTCGTCACTGGCTGATATGGGGCGGTCTGCTTGGCAGCATCCTACTTTTTAATGCCTTTTTCACGCTCGCCATCACGGTTACGGAGAGTCTTCCGTACAAGGTTTTTATCGTGGTCAAGGGAGACCTGAATATCCGGCGAGGCGACTATATTGCCTGGCGTTGGGCGGGTGGTGGTCCGTACAAGGCAGGGCTGTCATTTCTCAAACAGGTTCGTGGCATGCCTGGCGACACCGTTACTGCCGAGGGGCGAGATTTTTACATCAACGGTGAATACATGAGCACTGCCAAACCGCGCACACGAAAAGGTGAGCCGCTGGCGCTTGGCCCAACCGGCGTAATACCCGCCAATCACTTCTACGTTTACGCACCCCACAAGGACTCGCTGGACTCGCGGTTTGCACTGACCGGCTGGGTGCCACTTGAACGTGTTTCGGGACGGGCCATTCCCCTGTTCTGACCATGAAGGGAAAGGTCTTTGCCATGTTGCTGTACGGGTTGCTTACCTTTCCAGCCTCCGCCTATCCGGCATCGTCCCAGGATGCCTTGGGGCCGTCCTATCCGATCACCGAGCCGGACATGCTGGAGGAGATACAGGCCAGGCTTAAATCCATGGAAAAAGACGGCCGCATGGGTCAACTCAAGAAAGAGGCCATCGAGCGCTCGAAGCAAAGCATCGAGCGGCCAGACGCAGTGAAGGGAGTCATCAAGACGCGTCAGGCGCGAACCTTCTACTTCGACCCGTCGTGGCGTGTGCCAAGAGACATTACCGCACCCGATGGACAGATCATCGCACGCGCCGGGGACGTGGTGAACCCGCTCGATTATGTACCGCTGTCCAATCACCTGCTTTTTTTCGACCAGAGCGACCCGAAGCAGGTGAAGAAAGCCGTCGAGATTCTCAAGCGCTTTAACGGTGCGGTGAAACCGATTCTTGTAGCGGGCGAACCCCTGAAACTCACTCGCCAATGGAAACGACAGGTGTATTTTGACCAGAGCGGACACCTGGTTCGCCGCTTCGGAATCACGCAAGTGCCGGCGCTGGTATCGCAAGATCCCTCACGGAAACGGCTACGTATCGACGAGCTGGAAGTGGAATGAAGATGGCCTGGCTGCTCCGCCGCGTTCTTGCTGTTCTGGTGCTTGTCTTGGCGGCATTGCCATGTGCATGGGCAGGTACGGCTGCCTGCACCGGAAAGTTCATGAATCCGATTACGGATATTTGCTGGTCGTGTGTGTTTCCGATGAAGGTGGGAAACGCGACGATCATGGACATGGGGCAGGAGGATTTTGATAGCGGCGTCAGCAACGCATTGTGCGCATGCCAGAACCCACCCAAGGTTGGCGTGAGCGTCAGTTTCTACGAGCCGGCACGGCTGGTCGAAGCGGTTCGTACGCCCTACTGCTTTCCGTCCCTCGGTGGTGTCAGTATCGATCCCGGTGTAGCAGCGCCAGCGCATGTGCAAACACAGGGCGGTAAATCGTTCTATCAAGCTCATTGGTACATGAGCCCACTGATATTCTGGCTGGAAGTTATCGTAGACAACCCGTGTCTGGAACAGGGTGTCTTCGACCTGGTGTATTTCACTGAGCTGGATCCACTGTGGGCGGATTCCGAGCTAACTTTCATCCTCAATCCAGATGCAGTGCTGTTCGCCAATCCACTTGCTCAGGCCGCTTGCGCCGCTGACTGCGCGGCAGCCACCGCGGGCTTTCCTCTGAACGAGCTGTTCTGGTGTGCAGGCTGCCAGGGCTCCATGTATCCGCTTGATGGTTGGGTGGGCAACCACGTGGGGGCTGTGCAGGCATCGACCCTGATTGCCCAGCGCATGACCAACAAGATGCATCGCGAACTGCTTATCTGGGGTGCGCACGGGTCCGCTGGACAGTGTGGCTACTACCCCATCCCGCTGATGGATAAGCGCGCCTACAAGACCCAAATGGTCTATCCCATTCCCAACACCAAAAAAGAAAATGGCAGGTGTTGTTCACCCATGGGGCGAACAACGGTCACGTCCGGATCGGGGAAGGAGTTTCCCTACAAGGGTGAAGATTTCTCCTACATGCTCTTCCGCAAGCGTGACTGTTGCCAGGGTGCCTTTGGATTTTACTAAGTGGCCATGAAGAAAACGGTGACGAAATTGCTGCTGCTTGCCTTGTTCTGTGTCCTGGAGTCGACTGGCTATGCGGCTGATAAGCTCCCTGCCCTGCCAGAGATCAAGGGATATGGCGATGACGCAGCGGCGCGGCAAAAGTCGGGACAGGCGCTCGATGCGGCCAGCCAGACAGCGAAGCACGGCTCGTTACGCGCCTTCCCTAATATCAAGGTTCCATCCTCCGGCGTGGACATCGGCCAGATTGCGGCCCGCTACAACCAGAAGGCGCACAAACCAGAAGACGAAAATCTCATGATCTTCGTCACACTGGGTATGCCTGACAAGGCGTTGCTGAACCTGGCAAGGCAAGCTGCCCTAACGCGTGCCGTGCTCGTGTTGCGTGGGGTCGAGGGTGGGTTGGCCAAGGGTAACTGGACGCGTGCCATGGAAGCGTTGAAACCGATTGCCGAGACGGGAGCTTCCATAATCATCCATCCAGAATTATTCCGGGCATACAAGGTTGTTCAGGCCCCCACGTTTGTCCTGGCGACCGGGCAGCAGGGTGAGGCCTGTCTGAACGAACTGAAAAACGAATGCAGCCAGAGCCTGCGTGCGACCGGCGATGTCAGCCTGGATTACGTGCTGGAGCGCTGGGCCGATGGCAGCGGATCGCTCGCGAAAGAGGCACGATCACGGCTGGCGATGCTGGAGGGGCGTCCGTGAGGATTGCCGCGAAGCTTTTGCTGCTGCCATTGTGGCTAACCTCCCATGTTGCCTGTGCCGACATGAGTGCAACTGATGCCTTCAACGACGGCAGTGCCTTCGGCACCGATAATGTCGGAGCAGCCAAGAACAACATCAATACCACCACGGCGAGCGGCGGGGTGCCGAACTATACGGCTACTGATCCCGCATCCGGGTACTTCATGGGAGGTCAGGGTAGCTTGACTGCGCCAGCCTCCGCTGGTGTAACGAACTGCACCTCTACTGCTGGAACGGCGGATCCTGACCCGCACACCCATGGGAAGTGCGAAGGCGTCAGGATGTTGATGCACGACCCCGGCAAGAAGAACGTGATGTTCCCCCTTAGCTCCGCAACCGACCCATTGGCCGTCAAGCGAGATATGGTGGTAGGTGACCCAGAGACTTACCTCGGATCACTGATTGTCAGCGGTGCGTATTCGGGGTGCGCCGACAAGACTGTCAAGGATCCAGACAAGTATCAGACCGAGACGTGTCAACAGTACCTCGCCGCAGGCGAAGAGGTCTGCGAAGAAGTGCTGTCGGTCACCGTAACGACAAAATTCTGCACCCCCGGTGCAGTTCTCTACTCATACAGCACTTACAAAGGCGACACGATCCAACTGGTCTGCGATGCCAACCCATCAAAGCTGAGGGTGACGGGAAATTTCAATGGTTGGTGTTATCCGGAATATGTGCCATTCCAACACCTTGCAGTAATCAGTGTAGAGGCAACACCTAAAATCCTGGCCAAGGGCAGTATCAGTTACTACCAGACCGGTGGTGGCTGCTACAGCGATGATGCTGGAAATACGTACTGCGACCCCATCTCTATTAATGGCCCGATCTCCAGCATGCATCCGGAGCTGACCCCGAACAACGTGTTGTTCGGGAGCTATTACCGCAGAGGGTGCATGGTTGAGTTGAAGCCAAGTGCCTGCGATCTCAGCGCGGAAACCTGCACTTTCAACCTGCGCCTCATCAATCAGTACAACTGGGACGATAGCTATTACCCGGACATCGTTGCGGATTTGACCACCCCGCCGATGAAAACCCCTCAGTACCACGCTGAGGAGGACTTCTGGGATAACCAGTGCTCGGCGCTGGAGGCACGTCTGCCATGACGCAGATGGTCCTCTGGTTCTTGATGGTCGCGCTCTATTCGTTCCCCGTGCAGTTACTTGCGGGTGATGGGACTTGTTCAAATAAAGTCCGTACCTGTATCGAGGGTCCGGAAACACGCATGATCAGCGGCTGGCCGGTGACACGCAGTTGCTGGAAATACGAAAGCAAGTACGACTGCATTTCCCAAAATTACGTGGATGAGTGTGGCCCCCTGGTTGATCAGGGGTGTGCCCAGATTGGATCAGTCTGCGTGGAGAACGTGGACGGTAATCCAGCCAAATGTTCTCTGTACGAGCAATCGTATCAATGCAAAGTGGCAGATGGCGAGTCCAGGATCATCACGGATTGCGGCGCGCAGACTTATTGCGTAGACGGCACCTGCTTTGATGCGGGCTATACCGCGGATGGGGATTTTGCGATGGCGATGACGGGGATGGAAGTACTGCGTCAGGCGGGCAACTACCTGGATCCCAATATGCTGACACTGTTTAATGGCAAGGCCAGCGATTGCAGAATAAAGCTTGGGATTTTCAACTGCTGCAAGAACAACACTCAGGGGAGTAATCAGACCAACAGCAACATGATGACCAGCATGGGCGCGAGTCTGGTGAAGAGTTTTGGGACGGAATCGGTCAAATATCTGGGGTCTACTGCTGTCTATGACTCGCTGTTCCAATCGGACGCACCGAATTTCCTGGTTAACGGATTGGAGTCACTTCTTGGAGGGAGTGGGTCTTCATCGGCTTTTAGTCCTTCCCTAAGTTACTTTGGCCTGACCGTTGGGTATGGTGCACCAGCTGCCGGAGCGACTGTTTTGGTGGGTGATTCGGGTACTTTTTTTATCGCATTCGACCCTGTGTCATTCGCAATTGCCATCGTTGTCTACGTCATCGTGGAGCTCATGTCCTGCGAACAGGACGAACAAGTGCTCGCAATGAAGCGCGGGCAAAATCTTTGCGTTCATGTCGGATCCTATTGCTCCACAAAAGTGCTTGGGGCATGCGCAGTGTCGAAGCAATCCTACTGCTGCTACAACTCCAGAATCGCCCGTTTGATCGCGGTTGCTGGCCACACGCAACTCAGCAAATCATGGGGAGATCCGAAAACGCCAGACTGCGGCGGACTGACCGCTGCCGAGCTTCAAATGATCGACTTCAGCTTGATCGACTTCTCCGAAGTGGTCGCAGATGTAAAAGCGAACGTCAAACTCTCAGATCAAGCGATTGGCCGCGCCACCACCCAGATCAACAGCTACTTCGCCATTCCTTAGAGCATGGATGAAAGGGAAATCATGAAAGCATTACTAGCGATTCCAGTTTTGCCGCTACTCCTGATATCCGGGGTGGCATTGGCTGAGCAGATTGCTCCCGGAAACGGCTCGCCAGGGCAAAGCAAGGCTGTCCTGCCACTGGCCGAATTCAGATTGTCCAATCTGCTCCACAAGCTTTATCAGGCGTCCGGAATATGAGCCGACTTGTCGCCATGTTGCTGTTACCTCTTTTCGGCGCCAGTGCTGGAGCGATTGCAGCCCCCACCCTCCAGGAAACCGCCAATGTACGAGGTCTGTTGCTGTCCGCAATTGACTCGCGTGACGGAACGGCCGATGCGTGGCTCATCGGCGCAATGGCCCAGCAACTTAAAAATGAAACCATGGCTCCGGCTAATTCGCGGGTTAGAGTCTCCGTTTCAACCTTGCAAGTGATTAGGCCTGGTTGCAAGCGGCTAAGACTTTTGCTGGCCATTCCGTCACACAGGATGAAAACGGTGAAGGGCACGATGGAGCCGTTCCAGATGTATTACGAACTCAATCTGTGCCGGGACGGTCAGCCGCCACAGGTTTCACCTGTCGGCATGGGAGTGGCGCAATGAAGCGACTCTTTACACGGCTTGCTTTCGCGGCCTTGTTGCTGTGCCAGACGGCAACTGCTTTCAGCGATACACCCATAACCAATAAAGGCTGGTGGGACGATACGCCGTGGCACAACCCCGAGCGCGGGTTCAACTGGTATCCGCCGGACGTTCCTCCGGCAAACAAGGAAAAAAAAGTCGATGCCAAGCCCAAGTCCATCAAGGACATGGTCACGATGGAGGAACTGAAGAAAGAGCTGGCAAGGCTGAAAGACCTGGCCATCATGCAGCCCACCCAGGCCAACGTGCTCACTTACCTGGAAGCGCAGACTTACGTGATGGACAAGAGTTCGGTCTTTGCGGACATCGCGCGCCGTGTGGTTTGGGCTACGCCTTCCGTGGACTACAACAATCGCTCACCGACGGCGAATTATGCCCAGCTCAACAAGAAGGACATGCGACGAGATGCCCAGCAACAAACCCTGGCCGAGTTGTCACGTGACTATGGGTTGATGTTCTTTTTCAGATCGGACTGCCCATATTGCCACCAGCAAGCGCCTGTGTTGCGCTTGCTGGAGAATATCTATGGATTACCCGTGATGGGGGTCAGCCTGGACGGTGGAACCCTCCCCCAGTTTCCTGACGCCAGGCGCGATAACGGCATCTCCATGACCGTGAGCAATGGCCAGGGTATCCAGACTGTGCCTGCGCTGTTTCTGGTGCAACGGGAAACCCGGCAGGCCATCCCAGTCGGAACCGGAGCGCTTGCGATTGATGAAATTGTCGAGCGGATCCGCGTGTTGACCCGCACGCAACCCGGCCAAGAGTTCTGAACAAGGAGTCCATCATGAAAATCAGCATTAGTTTGAAGCCCGTCACGCTCATGCTAGCCCTGAGCCTGGGACTGGCCGTTCCTGCCACGACTTCGATCGCGGCCGGATCTGACTGGATGAATGACTACTTCAATACCGCAGGGGCGGCGATGAATGTCACCCCTTCCGCAGTGTACGAGTCGCAGGGACAAACGACGATGGCGCTGGGAGGCTTTTCTTACCGCGCGCCGCAGCGCGCCACCAATCTATTCAGTTTCTCCCCACCAGGCTATAAGGCTGGCTGTGGCGGGATCGACGCCTGGCTCGGAGCCTATGGCTTCGTCAACATGGATGCGTTCGTAAACGCGTTGCGCAACATCGGGCAGAACGCCGTTGGCTATTTCTTCCAGCTTGCCCTCAAAACCATGGCTCCCGAGATCGACGGGCTGCTGACCGATCTGTCGAAGACGATGAATCAGCTCAACCAGTTCCAGATCGGCAGTTGCCAGGGGATCAAACAGTATGTCGGAACCACTCCGGATACCAGGAACATGGATATGGAGCAGCGTGCCCAGGTCTTCGGATCGGCACTCACCGGATCTTATGGATCGTTCTTCAATGCCAAGGAAGATACCCAAACCAGTCCGGCGAATACGAAGGCCGCCTATGACGCGGCATGCACCGTGAATGCCGCGCTATGCCTGGACAGCGCGGGGAAACCGGTACTGAAATCGGATTTCAACCTCGTTTACGACGCCCTTGAACGCGCGGGCGGGTATTCCAATGAAGAAATCGAACTGTACATTTCGCTCTTTGGGACTATCACCTTCCTCAGGAACAGCAGCGACATCGCCAGCGGCTTCACCACGGAATACTTCAAGCCAACCATCACGTGGGAGGATTTTTTAGGGCCGTTGTCCGGCACGCATACCATGAGGATCCGTGAGTGCCCATCCGGCTCCGATTGCCTTCCCTATGCTTCGGCAACGGACGAAGGGACACCCCGTACAACCGTGGGAATGACGGCAATCGTGTATGAGCAACTGAATAAGTTGAAGGATGCCATTGTCACCAGAACAGCGCTGACGGATCCGAAAGCGCTTCAGGTGATCGCCATGACCAGCACGCCGATTTATCAGATGATCGCCCAGTCCATCCACAGCGGCCGTGGCTCGACTATTGTTGCAGATCGCATTATTGATGGGTTCTCGGAAACGATCGCTACTGAAATCGCCTTTCGCCAAATGCAGGACATCAGCCGCGAAGTCGATGACGCGCTCAACAAGACCAAAACAGTTTCGGTCAAGGCCGATGTCAAGGCGATAGACGACTTCCAGGGAAAATTGGCCGAAATCAAGAGCACGGCCATCAAGATCTATGGCCTCAAGCAGGAAGACATCGCCAGGAAGATGGGCAATGTGGCGATGATGATGGACTTCCAGCGTCAGATGTACACCAGCCTTGGTCCGCGCCTGACCTCCAATATCGAATTCGGCAGCCGCTGATCAGGCATGGATACGATCTACGCATATTGGGACGCCCAACAGATCAAGTACGTGCTCGACGCTGTAGCGATGCTCACCTCGATGAGCGACTACACCGGCTTGATGAAAGTCTTCGCGATATTCGGGCTGTTCGTTGCTTTCGCCACGACTTTCGTGAAGGCACGCGGCGAGGATGCGGCGATTTACATGCTAATGCTGGCCATCTGGTATGTAGGCCTCTTCTTGCCCAAGAAAGACGTGGTTGTGGTCGACGTGGCTGGTGGTTCCGGTACGTATACAGTGGCCAACGTCCCTCTGGGGCTCGCGGTTTTCGCCAGTGCGGAAAGCCACATCGGCTATTGGCTTACCAAAGTCAGCGAAACGGTTTTTGCGCTTCCTGGCGATATTTCCTTTGAGAAGACCGGCTTCATGTTCGGATCGCGTGCCATCAAGGATAGACAGAGTGTGCGGTTCTACGATCCCAATCTGGTCAGCTCCCTGACCAACTTGACCAAGGATTGTGTTTACCCGGAACTGAACAACAATGGACCTTTTTTCGATCAGATCATGAAGTCTGGCGACATCTGGGCAGACATCGCCCCCCAGATGAACCCCGGGCTGCTGGTTCAGGTTTATGACAACGCGGCAGGCGTCTATAAGATCGTCGGCTGTGATCTGGCCTGGTCTTACATTGATGCCCAGATCAACCCGCATGTTTCAAATGACATACTGCCCCGCCTGGGCAGGATGCTCAACCCGAGCTCGCCTACCTCTGCGGCTGCCTCCGCACTGGTGGCCGCTCAATTACCTGCCGTGGACAACTTCATTTTCGGGGTGAGTCAAACCGCGCAGGAATCCATCAAGCAGGTGGCGATGATCAACCTGATCGCGGACTCGACGGTTTTTGTGCCACAGATGATCGGTGATACGACATCGGCGCAGGTGGCACTATCGACGGCGATGGCATCTGCCAGCGCAAACAGCAGTTATCGGACCATGGCCAAGATCGCCGAGTCGTCCATGCCCCTGATCCGAAACGCCATCCATATCGTGATTCTGGCGCTGTTTCCAATCGTCATGCTTCTGATCATTGTGGCTGGATCAAAGGGTGGCCTGGTTCTCAGAACCTATCTGATGGCCTTGTTATGGATTAACCTCTGGGCGCCGGTTTACGCAGCGCTGAATTTCTTCACGAGCTGGTACGCGACGCTCGGTGCCAAGGCTGCCGTCGACGGGATGAATCCTCTCTCCTACGCAAGCCATCAGGCGTTGATGCACTCCATGATTTCAGATCAGGGTGTTGCAGGCATTCTCACGCTCTCGGTACCGGTCATCGCCTACATGCTGACCAATGTCAGCGCGGCATCTTTCACCAGCGTCATATCAGGCGTCATGAGCCCGGCAAATTCTTCCGCTCAGACCGCCGGCGCGCAGGTCGGTACCGGGAATATCAGCGCTGGCAACACCCAATGGGGCAATGTCACCATGGGGAACTGGAGCGCGAACAATAGAAGCGCGGATCAGTGGAATACCGCGCCGATGAACAGGCATGGTGCCGCGATCGAGCAAGCTGTCGGAGCGGATGGTACGGTGATGTCGTCCTATGGAAATGGAACATCTACCGCAGCGCAACCTATGAATGCTCTGAGGGTGGGGGCTTCTGTCACAGCAGGTCAGAGCGCCGGTCTGCTCCAGCAAGCAGGGAAACATACATCGGCCGGGCAAGCCCATACCATCGCTGCAGGGAAGGCAGAAGAAACCATCCTGTCAAAAGCCCGTGCCCACCTGTCGTCGCTCGCCACTACCAACCAGAGTGGCTTTGGCGGCAGATCGAGCTCTGGAGGAGATTTCACGGGATCACTTGGTACCTCAGCAAGTTCAGGAGAAGAATCAGGGAGCGACGCCAGTTATACGACCAAGAATCAAGCTTCGCAGAAAGGTTCGGTACGGGCTAATGCCGGTGGCGATATTGCTCTTGGTGGCAACCAGACCGTGACACCGGCAACCATCAAGGATCCGGCTTCCGGCGACGGGGGGGTTATCCAGTCGCGGGATTCGAGAAGCGGGAAAGCGGCAGTCACAGGCAGCCTAAAAGGTGGAATTGATATTGCGCAGGAATATGCGGCCGGGATCCAGAAGCAAAGCCGCACTGGCGAGAAAAGTGCGGTACTGGGCAATGCAGATGCGAGGCAGGCATTCTTCGATCGGCTGGAGAAAGACCGCGATTTCCGCCACTCGGTGCTTGGTCAGGATGCGGACAGCCAAACTACAGGTGCGACATTAAGCAGCCGGCGCACGCACCTGGACCAGGCGCAAGCGGAATTCCGCCAGGCGGAAGACCTCACCCAACAGGCCAATCAGGGCTCATCCCGCGGAGTGGGCGTCAGTTACGATCCGCTCAAAGTTCCGGGAAATACGAATGCCGCGTTGGCATTGGTCGAAGCTGTCGAAGCCGCGCCACCCGGACAACGCGACCAGGCGGCGCTCAATGGCCTGAAGACCATGGGATACGATCAGGGCGGCCAATTGCCATCCGCATACCAGGATGGCACAGCGGTACGTGCAACCCCAGAGGAAGTCCAGGCGCTGGCACAAGCTATGATGGACGATCCGGCTTTGGCAAACCAGATACGAGTCCTGCATGCAGGCCATCTCAGGGATGTGCCAAATTCAGGCGCGCCTGTCGGCGCTGGATCCGCAGCTGCCAACTCGAACAGCGATCTGCCGGGCAATGCCCAGGACTATCACGACCAAGGCGAAGTAAAGCATCAAAAGGCGATGGACTACCACGAGGCGAAGCAGGAATCAGGAGAGTTGCGCTACCAGGGAGAGGCAGGCGATGCCGCGCCCCAATCGCCTAGTGTGGCGACCCACAACAAGCTAATGAATACGGCGGAGGACGCCGCCACCGACGACATGAAGCTCTCGCTGCAGCAAGCGCTTCCGAATGAAATCGCGGGACTCAAGGTGCCAGGAGCAAAACCTACCCTGGAGCAGTTCCAGGAAAAGGTCGGCTACCGGCCTGATGGGGCAAAGGAAGAAACGAAAGAATAGGGCTGGGCGATGAATCCTTCAGTCATCGTCATAAATGGGGAATCCATTTATGGAGTATCCATAACCATATGGGCCACCCACACTAGATATGCCATTTGGATAAATTTCCTCCTCCTCCATCGCCCCGTCAGCAGGCCAGTCCCGCGCCTCATCGATCAGACCTAAGGCATTTGCAGCAGCATAGGCGACGAGCGCGAGCAGACCGCCGATGGCCGGTCCGACAGTCAGCGCGATCACAGCAACTTGCGCCAGGCTGGCGGGCGTAATGCCAGCCAGGCCGAATACCTGGGGAGCCATCAACCAGGAAAATCCGATGATCGGCGTCAGGAAGGCCAGCAGCAGAGCCAAGGCGGTTTTGCGGTTGCGTTTCCAGTTGAAGTCATGCAGAGCGTAGCCCAGGCCGAAGCCTACAAAGCCGAAGAAGGCCGCACTTGCAGCGATGCCTTTGTCAATGCCAAAACCGGCACCGGCAAGCATGCCCAGCGCCGCGCCCGCAAGCGGTAACAGAATTCGGCGGGTTTGAGTTTTCATATTCTTCTCCTTATTACCGTTCTCCTGGCGATGTCACTCAGGAAGGCTTACCGCCCTCCCCCATCTACCGCATTATCTCTGCTCGCGGATGCATTGCGGCATGAGTTGTCGTGGCTTCTGATGCCTTTGCACACACAGAAGCGAGAAAAGTCACGGTTACGATCTTATCTACTTTCACAAACTACTTTTTTCTCTCGTCAGTCAGTCGGGTTCTGACCCGGCGCGCTTTCCCTTGAGGGACTGCCTTCCGAATCTCGGTCATCCGTTTCTCGGTCAGTTCACCATCATTCGCCTCATAGGCGGTAATGGTCCACGGATTCAAAACCGGAACGCCAGTTGACTCAAAGTCGGACACGTTCCGTGTTACGACGGTCATGCCATGTACCAGCGCCGTCGCGGCTATCAGGCAATCCCTGACTGGACGTGGGTCTGGTACATGAAGCCTCGCACTACACAGCGCAACCGCCGTATCGATGGGCAAGATACGACCGGAGAAAGCCGGCATGACGTGGCTGTTCAGCCATGCCCGGAAAACTCCACCTTGCGCCGCGTCCCGCCGCTCTGCAAGCAACACACCGATCTCCAATTCCTGGATCGTGATCACTGACAGATACAGTTCGATGGCTTCGACGCTATCGGCCCATCTGGCAACGTGCGCGTCGGCCTTACCAAGGCGAATTTTGCGCAGTTCCGATACCACATTGGTATCGAGGAGGAACATCAGGAGAGTTCCGCGGGCCGAGCGAGATCCCGCAGTTGCGGAATCTCGAATTCAACGTCTTCGATACCCGGCATCGCCAGCAGATCGGCAATCTTCTGATGGCCACCCGTTATCCGCTGATACTCCTCAATGCACAGCAGCACATGTGCAGGTTTGCCGCGATCCGTGATGAATACTGGACCATGCTTTGCAGCCTTCTTGGCCCGGCTGGCGTCCTGGTTAAACTCGCGGCTCGATAGGGTCGTGATGGACATGATGTCACCTCAAAGCAAACATTATGTAGTAATGTTACTACTTTAGTTCATTTTTGCAATTGCGGTGGCGAATGGCTATATGGCTATGTGTTCTCGGTGCCGCCCGCTGGTTTCCCGCGTTTGGCCCTGGGGTGAGCCGAGTCATACACCTTCGCCAAGTGTTGCCAGTCCAAGTGGGTATAGATCTGGGTGGTGGTGATGTTGGCGTGGCCAAGCATCTCCTGGACCGCCCGGAGATCACCTGACGATTGAAGCATATGACTGGCAAAAGCGTGGCGGAGCATGTGCGGGTGTACCGATTGCCCCAGCCCGGACAGCGAAACCCACTGATCAAGACGCTTCTGTACGCTGCGCACCGAAAGGCGTCTCCCCCAGCTACTGAGGAACAATGCCGGAGTATCGGAACCACCTAGGAGTGCCTGGCGCCAGCTCAACCAGGTCTTGATCGCTTTGCATGCTTGCCTGCCTACCGGTACCACGCGCGTTTTGCTGCCCTTGCCGGTAACCCGTGCCTCCCCTGCTTTCAGATCAATGTCGATGAAGTCCATGCCCGTTAGTTCGGACACCCGCAAGCCCGATGAATAAAGCAGCTCGAACATGGCGTGGTCACGTACCAGCAAGACATTCGAATCAATATCCTGTTCCTTCTTACCATCGAGGAGCTGGGCGCAACTATCGGGTGAAAGCGTCCTGGGAAGGGCCCGCTTTACCTTCGGACCTTTTTGCCCGACACACGGGTTGTTCAGGTACCCGAATCTCTGGATGGCGTATGAATAGAATCCTCGCCAGCTTGATATATGTCTGGCCACGCTCGCCGGCGATAGGCTTTTTTTCCTGAGCTTGACGATCGCGTCCCGCACATCGGAGGCCACTACGTCAGCCAGTGCTTTCCCGCTTTCTTCAGTCGCCTGGAGCAAAAAAAGAAGGTCCCTCTGGTAACTTTCAAGCGTGTTCGGAGAAAGCCGCCTCTCGGCCGCGAGGTGTTGCAGGTAGGCCGCAACATGCTGCCGGGAAAGCGTCGTGGCTTCCTTATTGTCCGTGTCGGACATCATCAAGTCTCATGGTCTCAGTTTCTCAACTGGGCGGGGATGATCTCCGCCCAGGTACTACCGCTTATCCAAAGATCCAGACCGCGATCATGAAGATCGCCAATCCGTACCAGCAGTCTACATGCATAGCAAACAACTCTTTCCTACACCAGGAGGTGCAATGGAGATGTATTGCATCAGTGCATAGGATTCGCTTTACATATGCTATTCGCAGATAGCATATGCTGGCACTATTTCGACCGTTCCATCATTGCAGCCGTCATGCAGGTCACGGCATGCTTGACCAAACTCTCTTGTCGGGCAAGCAGTTCTGCCCTGCTTTCCTCGAAACTGGTTCGCAGCGCGGTAGCGGCGGCCGGTGCGGTGCAGCCATCTTTCAGCATTGCATTCCTAACGCGCGTTTCGGCCCCATCGATAGCGGCTCGCTGCATGTCGCGAACGTCCGACATGAAATCAAAGGCCCAGTCCGTGCCGCTCGGTTTTGTGCGGGCAACCTTGAGGAGTTCGTAGTTAACTGCGTCGCCCATGTGGCACAGCAGCAAGATCGCATCTGTCATCTGCATATCCGGAAAGCACACTTTTAAGCACGCTGGTTTCCGAGGTCGTTAGCAAAGCGTGCTGCTCTTCACCGTAGGTGCTAAGCAAGCTCTTGATCGCCGTGCCCGCTGCCTTGGTCTGCTTGGACAGGCTAACTATTTCGGCAGTCTTAGTGAGCGCGCTGTATGAATCGTTGTGGAACTGGCGCGCGCCGCTCCGCCAGTTCCCCTGGTGGTGAACCACCAGCCTGGAACTGTGATCGGCATGGGAGTGAATATCTTCCTGAGTGGCCGTGCTGGCAGTTTTTGGCTTCGGGGAAAGATCTAGTTCAAGGATACCGCTTGACTAGATAATGGGAATGGTTATCATTATCGACAATAAAGAGTGGCGATTAACCCCAATCAACCTGAATCCGGCGACGACAACATGCACACGCAGCCCCCCTCTATCTTTTCTTCGGCCGATCCCGTGCAACGGACTTTTCCGCTGGGCATTACCCAAACGGATTTTTATGCCATGGCAATCAGGAAACTCAGATCAGTCATAACGGCGAGCACTATCGCCTGCGTATTACCAAAAACAGCAAATTGTTTCGGACCAAATAATTCAACACTCGCCATGCAAATCAAAAAATTGCTCATCGGAGCCTTGCTGATGAGTGGGTGCGGCGTCGCCGTCTCCGAACTGTTGCCACCACCGTCATCAATAGATATCTTGCCGCCCAAGGAAAAGCTGGGAGAAGCAATGTTTTTCGATCCCAAGCTGTCGTCGCCCGCCGGCCAGTCCTGCTCCAGCTGTCATGATTCGAGTCGTGCCTTCAGCGACCCAGACCAAGCAATCCCCACTTCTGAAGGAGCGGTCAACGGACATTTTGCTGCACGCAACAGCCCCACCGCGATGTATGCAGCGTTCAGCCCACACTTCCATTTTGACCAAACCGAAGGCTTGCATCTTGGTGGCCAGTTTATGGATGGTCGCGCAGCGACGCTCGAAGAGCAGGCCAAAGGGCCTTTCCTCAATCCGCTTGAAATGAACAATCCAGATGCGGCTACTGTGGTGGAAAAGGTGCGTACATCTGCTTACGCGGAAATGTTCCGCCAGGTGTATGGCCCTGAAGCTCTGGACGATGTGGATAGCGCTTATGACAAGATCGCCGACGCCATTGCCGCATTTGAGCGACGCCCGCAGCTCAATCGCTTCACCTCCAAGTACGACGCCTATCTGGCCGGCAAGGCACGGCTGACCAGCCAAGAGTTGCGTGGCATGCGCGCTTTCGAAGACGAAAAAAAGGGCAACTGCGCAGCCTGCCACCCCAGCCGGCCCGCCGCAGATGGCACACCACCACTGTTCACCGACTTCAGCTACGACAATCTCGGAGTAGGGCGAAATCCGCACAACCGCTTTTATCAGCAGGCCACGAAATTCAATCCAGACGGACGCACTTTTGTTGACCGCGGATTGGGCGCATTCACCAAGCTGGCTTCTGAAGATGGGAAATTCAAAGTACCCACGCTACGCAATGTCGCGCTCACTGCACCCTATTTGCACAACGGCTATTTTAAGAGCCTGCGCAATGTCGTGGACTTCTACAACACGCGCGACATCAAAACCGTATGCAAAAACCCATTCACCGATGAAGCCAGCGCATTGATGCAAAACTGCTGGCCCCTGCCCGAGGTGGGCGAGAACATCAATACTGACGAACTGGGTAATCTCAAACTCAACGATCAAGAAGTGGATGACATCGTCGCATTCATGCATACGCTGACGGATGGCTGGAAGTTGCAATCTCGCGAGCGTTAAATCACACCTCGACCCACACCCAACAATCAGCCAGCAACAGCTTTAACCCCAGACAGTCACTCGATCTGACAAATGGGGCTCTTGAGCGCAAGGATTTGGTTCCGGTTACTGCGCAATCATTCCATGCCGGTAGGGTTCATCGTCGGGCAAACCCACATCTAAAACATGGGGGGTAAGCGTTGGGCTTTTGCTCAGGATAAATCGCGAAATGTATGAGGAAATTTATTGGCGTTATTGCATAGATGCGTTATTGTGCATCTATGCATATTATTCAAGTCGAACCGCAGGTAGTCTTTCAGGCTCTCGCCGACCCTATTAGGATTCGGATCATCCGGCTTCTGGCCGAGACCGGCGAGGAAGCGTGTCTTTGCGAGTTAGTGGACAGCCTGTTGGAACCCCAGTACAAGCTGTCACGCCACGTTAAGGTGCTGCGGCAGGCCGGGTTGTTGGCTGCTGAGAAGGACGGACGTTGGGTTTATCACCGACTCGTGCGCGGCGTAGATTACCTAGATATCGCTTACGACCTGTTGCGTGCCCTGCCGGACAGCGAAGGTCTATTTGCTCGCGACCTTCAAAACTTCCACAACAGAATCTGCTTGAGAGAAGATGGGCGTTGCCGCATCGGCATCCAGACTGCTTCGCTTTATGCGGTGGAGGGCGAGTGATGGGCTGTACCACATGCACAGTCGATGCATCGGCCCCCCTGCCGCGCCCCTGGCGGAATGCCAAGGTCGTTACGTCAGCTTTTTCGGGATTGCTGCTCGTCGCCGGTTTCGTGGGCGGTTACGCAGGATTGTCACCCCAACTTCAAACCGTTATCTATGTTGTGGCCGTACTGATCGGTGGCTATTACTTCGGTCGTGAGGCACTAGAGGAGCTGATCAAGGAACGGGAAATCGGTATCGAGTTGCTCATGTCCACCGCCGCGATCGTTGCCGGAGTCATGGGCCAATGGGCGGAAGCCGCCATGCTGGTCTTCCTCTATTCAATTTCCGAAGCGGCGGAAGGTTATACCGCCGAGCGCGCCCGTCATGCGATTCGTGCCCTCATGGATTTGGCGCCGAAAACTGCGCTAGTGCGTCGCGGCGACCAGGAAACGAGAATTCCGGTGGAGCAGATCCGGGTGGGCGACACCTTCATTGTTTTGCCGGGCGAATCGGTCGCGACGGACGGCGAGGTGATCGACGGGCATTCCAGCGTGAACCAGGCCCCGGTCACAGGCGAATCCGTGCCGGTCGAGAAAACGCCGGGAGGCAAGGTGTTCGCCGCCACCATCAATGGCGAAGGCGCGCTCACAGTACACGCCACCAAGGCATTCTCCGACAACACCCTGTCGCGCATCATCCATCTTGTGGAAGCGGCGCAGGCGAGCAAGGGACGCAGTCAACGCTTCATTGAGCGCTTCGGCAAACGTTACAGCCCGGCTGTATTGGGAGTCGGCATCCTGATCGGCCTGGTACCGCCGCTGTTTGGACTGTCCTGGGAGGACTGGGTTACGCGGGCCACCGTATTCATCGTCGCGGCGGCGCCGTGCGCGCTGGTGATCTCCATCCCGATCACGCTGGTCGCCGCCATCGGCACCGCAGGACGCAACGGCCTGTTGATCAAGGGAGGCGTGCATCTCGAGAACCTCGCCAAGGTTCGGGTAGTGGCGCTGGACAAGACCGGGACGCTCACCTTGGGCCGACCACAGGTCACGGATGTGGTCCCCCTGGCGGGACACACCGAACGCGAAGTACTGGTGGCGGCTGCCGCTATCGAGTCGCGCTCGCAGCATCCCCTGGCGCAGGCCGTCCTGGAACGTGCCAAGGACGGAGGCATTTCGGTCAACCCGGCTACGGAGTTTCAGTCCGTTACCGGAGCTGGCGCCAGAGGACAGGTCGATGGCGTCGAGCACTTTGTCGGCAACCCCAAGCTTTTCATGGATCTGGGGACTTCCGTCTCCACCCTGACGCCCCGTATCGAAGCTTTACAGCGGGACGGCAAGACCGTCGTTCTGGTGGGCACCGCTCAAGCCGTCCATGGGTTAATCGCGATTGCTGATCCGCTCAGGCCCGAGGCGGCCCAGGCGATAGCCGAACTCAAGCGCGTCGGCATCGAACGGGTGGTCATGCTGACCGGCGACAACCCGCTCGCCGCGGAGGCGATTGCCAGACAAGTGGGCATCGACGAGGTGTACGCAGAGCTTTCCCCGGAAGACAAAACCCGCAAGGTCGCGGAACTGGAGGCACGTTACGGCAAGGTGATGATGGTGGGCGACGGGGTGAATGACGCGCCGGCATTAGCGGCGGCCCATGTTGGCATCGCCATGGGCGCGGCGGGCACCGATGTGGCCCTGGAAACTGCGGACGTGGCCCTGATGAGTGACAACCTGTCGCGGCTGCCCTATCTGGTTGCATTCAGTCGCCGCACATGGCGGGTGATCCAGCAGAATCTCGCGCTTTCAGCAGTGGTGATCGGCAGCCTGATCGTGGGCGCGGTGAGCGGCTATTTCAGCTTGCCGGTCGCTGTTCTGGCCCACGAGGTCAGCGAGTTTGTGGTGATCGCGAGCGGGTTGCGCATGTTGCGTGCCTAACGCGCTTTATTTTCATTTAACGAAAGGAATCAAAAATGACCAGGTATGGCTTCGGAAAAACCGTCGAAATGCCATTCGACGACGCGATTGAGCATGTAACCCAAGCACTTCAGGGCGAGGGCTTCGGAATACTCGCCGATATCGACGTCGCGGGCGCAATGAAGAAGAAACTCAACCAGGACATGCCGCCCTACCGGATCCTGGGCGCGTGCAATCCGCCCTTGGCGCACCGCGCCCTGGAAAGCGAACCGTCCATCGGTTTGCTCCTGCCCTGCAACGTGGTGGTACGGCAGGATGATGCTGGTGTGGTTCACGTGGAATTCATGGACCCGAATGCGGTGCTGGAACTGGTGAACAAACCCGAAATCTCTGCGTTGGCCAGTGAGGTGCGGCACAAGCTGGATAGGGTAATGCGGGCTTTGTAGGATTTCTGCCAAGGAAGTCTATCTTTCAATCTGTATTGAAGGGAAGTGAATCATGGGAAAAAGCAAAACTGTTTCAAACGTGGCTGCCGGCGCAGCGGTTGCAGTTTGTCTGTCCACTGTTCAGGTGGCCCAGGCTGATGGAAATCCATTCGAGATGCAGACTTTTCAGAAGGGTGGCGCTGCTGGGCAGAAACTCGCGCAAGGCATGTGCGGTGGCCGCTGGCAAGGCATGTGCGGTGGCCGATGGGGTGGCATGACGGAAGGCATGATGATGGGAGGAGAAATGCCGCGCGGCGTAGATCCGGCGCAGTTGCCGGAACCTCAATCGGCAGGGGCGCGGCTGGTCAATCAGTACTGTACGCAATGCCACGGCCTTCCCACTCCTGCTTTGCACAGTGCGCCCGGGTGGTCGCCGGTGGTAGGTCGCATGAATGCGCGCATGCAATGGATGAGGCAAAACAGCAGCACGGGAATTGCCGCGCCGACTCCAGAGGAGTTGAAAGCAATCACCGGATATATGCAGACGAATGCCGCTAAATAGGTGAGACGCAGCACGATGGCGGTTTCATCGAGGCTGGCGTGAATTTGCTTAGCACCTATACCGAAGGGGCGCAGGATGTGGATGAATTATGAAGGCTACGGCATGGGCTGGCATTGGTTGGGGTGGCTGGGGATGGCATTTTTCTGGTTGATTCCGCTATTGCTGATGCTCGCGGCGGTGAAGTACCTGATGGGCAGTCGCCGCTCGAATACTCCGGATGACGAAAGAAAGCCCGATGCGCTGGCCGTCTTGGAGGAACGATATGCTCGGGGAGAAATCGATCGCGAGGAGTTTCTCAAGAAACGCGACGACTTGAAGCGTGGTTAGGTGCCCCCGCGTGCGTGGGCGTTACGTATTATTGGATCACCGAAGGAGAAACAGCATGAAAAAGTTACTGTTGGCTGGACTGGCAAGCCTTTCGCTCGCGGCGCCTGCGGCTTTTGCGCAGCAAGGCTATTACCCTTGCCAGGGCTATGGGTGCGGCATGATGATGGGCCCCGGGATGATGGGACCGGGAATGATGGGCGGCTACGGCATGGGTCCTGGAATGATGGGACCCGGGATGATGGGGGGCTATGGATATGGAGGCCCCCATTCCGGAGGCCCCGACCTGACGAAGGAACAGGCTGAAAAGATCGACAGGATTCGCGACGATCTCGCCAAAAAAGAAGCGCCCCTGATGCAGCAGATTTTCGAGGAAAAACGAAAGCTGCAGGACATGTATTCCTCCGGCGCGAACCCCTCCGCGCTCGACCAGGCGTACCGGAAAACCACCGACCTCGAACGTCAGGTGTTCAACGCCAGGGCCGACGCGCAGAAACGGATGAACGCCGTTCTGACCAAGGAACAGCGGGAAAAGATGAAGGGCATGCAGCGCGGGTACGACCAAGGCTCAGGTCCCGGAATGTGGCGCGGCTATGACCACGATATGATGATGGGCCCCGGAATGTGGGACTGGGATTAAGTCGGGGCGCCTTGAGCGGTCCGGGTGTTGAAGGGTTGGTGCCCTAGCTCACCCGGATCTCGCGTCACTTGCCAAAAACGAGCATGCCATAAGCGTGCCAACCTATTCCCCTACGGCACGATGGACAGTCAAGAAAACAGCCACACGAAGAACGTGAGCAGGTAAGATAGCAACATGCATCCCGCAGCCGCACGCCGACTCCTGTATTTCCTGCTGGTCACCTTACTGATCAATGCGGGTGGCTGGACGTTCAACCGCGACGCGGTGGCCGATGCGCTTTTTGCCGGGCAGGAAACCGTCCCGGCGGGGGAGCTAGTACAGCCACCCCTGCAAGCGGGCCATGGCCATGGAGAGTCACCTAAAGCCAAGGCGGCATGTAACCATTGGTGTCACGAAGCGGGCCATTTCCTCGGGCTGTTCGGCCAGGCATCAAGCTTGTCCTCGAAGCCCGTCGAAAGCTACTCCCCCCACATCTCCCGGTTCATTCCTGAACCTGCGCACGAAGGCCTTTTCCGGCCGCCGCGACTCATCTCCTAGCTTCCAAACGCATTGATTTTTGTGTTGCGAAGACGCACCAGCCTTCGGCTGGGTGTCGTGTTCGCCTGGAAAGGAATGAGCATGAAGTTTTCATTTTTATGCCGCAGCACCCGGAGCGGGTTGCGGCCGGCGTGCCGTGCAGCCGTGGCATCGCTATTCTGGTTTTTATTGTCCCCCGTCGCGTTTGCAGCCCCCACGGCATTGACCCTGGAAGGTGCCTGGCAGCGCGCTGAGGAGGCCAACCCGACGCTGCGCGCGGCCCTGGCCGCCGTCCCTGCAGCCGAAGGCGAGCTACAGGATGCACGCGCGCCGTTGTGGAACAACCCGCAGGTTACGGTGGAAGGGATCCGGAGGGAGATTCCCCAGGTATCGGCCTCCACCCAAGTGAACCAGGAATGGGGTCTGGGAATCGCCCAGACTTTCGAAATCGCGGGCCAGCAAGGTGACCGGCGGGCCGCAGCCGAGCAATCGCTGGCCGCGACCCGGCAGGTGATCACGGAAACCCGGCGGCAGGTGCGCGCCGAGGTGGAGAGCCGCTTCGTTCGTGTGTTAAGTCTCCAGTCGCGTATCCAGACCGAGGAAGCGACGCTCAAGCTCATCGAGGATGCCGCTCAAGCCGTCGGCAAACGGGTTGCGGCGGGAGAAGATAGCCGGCTCGACGGCAACCTCGCACGGGTGGACGCGGAACGGGCGCGCAACCAGGTGGCGCTGCTGCGCGAGCAACTCGTCCAGGCCCGCGCGGAGCTGGCGGCCTCGCTGCAACTGCCACCTAATGAGCTGCCGCAGGTGCAGGGTGCTCTTGATCCGGCAGCCGTCCCCTACTCCCTGGAAGACCTGCTGAATTCCGCAGCAGACCGCCCTGCCCTCCGAGCGCTGGATCATCGGGAACAGGCGGCGAAAAGCCGCCTCGATCTTGAGCGTGCGGCGCGCTATCCGGATGTCACGCTAGGACTTGGCGCCGGACGGGAGGGACCGTCCGATGCCCGCGAAAAGCTTGTCGGCTTGAGCGTCTCCCTGCCGCTCCCGCTGTTCCGCCAGAACGCGGGCGGCATCGGGCGGGCGACCACGGAATTCACCCAGACCCAGATCGAGCGCGAGGCCACGGACCGCGACGTTCGCGGCCAGGTCATCGCCTTGTGGGAACGATACACCAACCTCAAGGCACGGGTGCAGCGGCTCCAGGACTCGGTGCTGTCCAGCCTGCAGGAAAACCAGCGCCTCTCCTCCATTTCATTCCGGGCAGGCGAGATTGGCCTGCTGCAGCTGTTGCTGGTCAACCGACAAGTGCTGGATGGACAGCGGGATCTGCTCGACGCACGTACCGAATTGCGCCTGACCAAAGTGGCGCTCGAAGCGGCGGCGGGCTGGCAGTCCACGCCCGACCTGCGCTGAACAAGACATTCAAAAATTCAGGAACTCATGACATGAAAAACTTACACAGCCAACAAGAACCTGGTCTGAAACGACTGGCCTCGCTGCTTCTGGCCGGCAGCTTGTCTGCAACCCTGCTTGCGGGGTGCGGCGACAAACCGGAACCGGAGCAAGGCGTCTCCCAAAAAACGGAACCCGCAAACCAGAACGCGCAGAAATCCCCGCCAGAAAAACCAGGAGAAAAAGCCGCCGAGAAACTGCTCGATCTGAGTGACGCGGAGATTCATCAAGCCGGCATCAAGGTGCAGAAACTGGAACTTCAGGAAAAGGCCGAACAGGTCGTGGTCACCGCCACCATCCAGGCCAACCAGGACAGGCTCGCCCATGTTGCACCACGGGTGCCAGGCCGCATCGTCAAGGTGACAGCCAGCCTGGGCGACCGGGTGAAGCCTGGCCAGGCACTGGCCACGCTCGACAGCATCGAACTGGGCGAAGCGCGTTCCAGCTATCTTCAGGCGGCGAGTGAGGCGGCGGTGGCGCAGGCCGGTTTCGATCGCGCCCAGCGGCTGCAAGCGGAGAACATCATCCCGGAAAAGGATTATCTGCGCGCCCGCGCCGAGCATGAAAAGGCCCGTGCAAGTCTGCGTGCCGCCGCCGACAAGCTGCGCATGATGGGCGTCGCCCCGGAGAAACTGTCCGGTTCGGTGTTTGCGCTGACTGCCCCGTTTGCCGGCACGGTCATCGAGAAAAAGGCGGTATTGGGGGAGCTTGCCCAACCAGACGCATCGCTGTTTACCGTGGCCGATCTGTCCACCCTGTGGATCGAAAGCGATTTGTTCGAGAAAGATCTTGGCAAGGTCAAGGTCGGTGCCCAGGCCGCCGTCACGGTGTCCGCCTACCCGGGCGAAGTGTTCAAGGGGCGGCTCACCTACATCAGCAGCACGATGGACAAGGAAACCCGCACGCTCAAGGCGCGTGTGGAAGTGCCGAATTCCGACGGTCGGCTGAAACCGGAAATGTTCGCGACTGTGGCGATCCGCTCTGGGGGAAGCACCAAGGCACTGATCGTGCCGGAAGGGGCGGTGTTGCTGTTACAGGGGCAACCGACGGTATTTGTCGCCGAGAGCGGCGGGTTTGAGCCGCGCGCCGTAGAAGTGGGTGAACGTACCCAAGGTTACGCCGTGCTTAAATCCGGCGTGGCTGTGGGCGAGAGCGTGGTGGTAAGTGGCGCCTACGCGCTAAAAGCCCGATTGCTCAAGTCGCAAATCGGCGCGGAATAAGGGGCGGCCATGCTGAACTATATCGTTGACCTCTCATTACGCTACAAGGTGCTGGTGCTGGTAGCGTTCCTGCTGGTGGTGTTGCTG
The DNA here is from genome assembly GCA_040080135.1 of Thiobacillaceae bacterium. Classification (GTDB taxonomy): domain Bacteria; phylum Pseudomonadota; class Gammaproteobacteria; order Burkholderiales; family Thiobacillaceae; genus Thiobacillus. The sequence continues at coordinate 71,299 of JBEBIZ010000003.1, read as the reverse complement.
GGTGTGAAGGCTTGGCGCGAAGTACCGGTGGATGCCTTCCCCGACGTGACGCCGGTGCAAGTGAATATCTATACGGAATCCCCGGGTCTGGCCGCCGAGGATGTGGAAAAACTTTTGACCTCTCCGGTGGAAGCCGCCATGGCGGGACTCGCCGGCGTGGAGGAAATCCGCTCGGTATCGCTGTTCGGCCTCTCCTACGTGAGCGTCTATTTCAAGGACGACGTCGACATTTATTTCGCTCGCCGACTGGTGGGCGAGAAGCTGCTCGAGGCGAAAGACCGTATTCCCCAAGGTTACGGCGAGCCCGGCTTGGGCCCGAATACTTCGGGTCTGGGACAGGTGTTCTGGTACACCATCGAAACCGCCGACAAGAAGTTGTCGGAAATGGACCTGCGCACCCTGCAGGACTGGAACGTTCGCTTGGTGCTGCGAACCGCACCGGGTGTGGACGACGTGACGTCCTGGGGCGGACAGGAAAAACAATACCAGGTGCTGATCAATCCGCAAAAGCTGATCAAATATGGCCTGAGCTTCAAGACCGTGATGGAGACCCTCACCGCCAACAACCGTCAGGTCGGCGGGCAATATCTCGATATCGGGCAGGAGCAGTATCTGGTGCGTGGTCTCGGCCTGGTCGGCAATGTGCGGGATATCGGCAATGTGGTGCTGGCTACCCGCGAGGGGACGCCGGTCTATGTGCGCGACGTGGCTGAAGTCAAAGAGGCGCCCTCGCTGCGCTCCGGCGCAGTGACCAAGGACGGCAAGGAAGTCGTGCTGGGCATGGCGTTGCAGCGTATCGGCGAGAACGCCAACAACGTGGTGGACGCCGTGAAGGCAAAGCTCAAAACCGTAGAGCAGGCGCTGCCGGCTGGCATTGCAATCAATACGGTGTACGACCGTACGGAACTGGTGGAGAAGGCGGTCCAGACCGCGGAAAATGCGCTGGTCGAAGGCTCCATCCTGGTGGTCATCATCCTGTTCCTGTTTCTGGGAGAGATCCGCTCTGCTGTGGTGGTCATCATCGCCCTGCCGCTGGCCATGCTGATCAGCTTCATCCTGATGCAACAGTGGGGTCTGTCGGCCAACCTGATGTCGCTGGCGGGCTTGGCGGTGGGGATCGGGATGATGGTGGATGGCGCCGTGGTGATGGTGGAGAACAGCTTCCGCCTGCTCTCGCACCACGCCGGCAAGACGGTGAACAAGACGCACGTGATCCTGGAAGCGGCGCGGGAAGTGATCAATCCGACCGCGTTCGCAATCCTGATCATCATCGTGGTGTTCCTGCCGCTGTTTTCCCTCACCGGGCTGGAAGGCAAGCTGTTCAAGCCGATGGCGCTCACCATCACCTTTGCGATGGTGGGTTCGCTGGTGCTGACCATGACGCTGGTGCCGGTCATGTCGGCGATGATCCTGAAGCCCAAGGAGGAGAAAGACACCTTCATCGTCAGGTGGGCGAAAAAGGGCTATCTGCCATTGCTCGACCGGGCGCTGGAGAACAAGAAAAAAGTGTTCTCCGGTGCAGGGGTGTTGTTGGTGGCGTCCCTCGCGCTGATTCCCTTTCTGGGCAAGGAGTTCATGCCCACCCTGCAGGAGGGCGGCATCATGTTCCGGGTGACCAGTATCCCTTCCACTTCGCTCGACGAATCCATCCGCATCTCCGAGCGCATCGAAGCCGCGCTGAAAACCTTTCCCCAAACCACTTCGTCCATGGCCATGATCGGGCGCGCGGAAAAGGGCGAAACTGCGGACGTGAACTACATGGAAATCCTGGTGAATCTCAAACCTCGTGACCAGTGGCCCCAAGCCATTTCCTTCCCCGAACTCTCCAGGGAAATGCAGGATAAGCTGGAACAGGTCGTGCCGACCTCGGTAGTTTCGGCCACCCAGCCGATCCAGATGCGCGTCGAGGAGTTGATTTCCGGGGTGCGTGCCACGCTCGCGCTCAAGCTCTACGGCGAAGACCTGACCACTCTTGACCGCCTGTCCGGTGAGCTCAAGTCCGCTCTGGAGAAAGTGCCGGGCGTCGCGGATCTGTCGCTGGAAGCGAACAAAGGCAAGCCGCAGATGGTGGTCAAGGTGAACCGGGATGAGGCGGCGCGCTACGGCATCAACGCCGACGAAATCCTTGAGGTGGTGCAGGCCGGCATCGGCGGCAAGGCGGTGAGCACGCTAATCGACGGGGTCAAGCGCTTCGACATCCAGGTGTGGCTCGCGCCCGATTTCCGCAACAGCGTGGAAGCCATCAACAACATCCCGATCCGCACCCAGAGCGGCGCGCTGATCCCCCTTTCCAGAGTCGCCACGGTGGAGTTGGACGAAGGTTATTCCTTCATCCGGCGCGAACAGCTGCAACGCTACGCTGTGATCCAGATGGATGTGCAAGGGCGCGACGTGGACAGCTTCGTGAAGGAAGCCGGCGCAAGGATCAAACAGCAGGTGAAGCTGCCGGCCGGCTACTGGATTGAGTGGGGCGGCGCCTTCGAGAACCAGCAGCGCGCCATGGCCAAGCTGGCGCTGATCGTGCCGCTCACCATCGGGCTGATCTTCATCCTGCTGTATACGGCGTTCAACTCGCTCACCTACGCCACGCTGATCATCGCCAACGTGCCGTTCGCCACCATCGGTGGCGTGATCGGTTTGTTCATCACTGGGCAGTATCTTTCTGTGCCTTCGGCGATTGGTTTCATCGCGGTGTTCGGTGTTGCCATGTTGAACGGCATCGTGCTGGTGACTTTTTTGAATGACCAGCGCGAACGGGGCTTGTCGGTAAGGGAAGCCGTTAAGCAAGGTGCCGCATTGCGATTACGGCCGGTATTGATGACGGCCTCCATCGCCATCTTTGGCTTGGTACCCATGCTCCTGTCCAGCGGCGTCGGCGCTGAAACTCAGCGGCCGCTGGCAACAGTGGTGGTGGGCGGACTATTCACCTCGACGGCGTTGACTTTGCTGCTGTTGCCGTTGATGTACGAGTGGGTGGAGAACCGTCGAGAACGCAAGCAAGCGAAGTAATAGACCAGCAGCGTGCGGCCTGACCGGGCCGCACGCAATCAGCCAAACAGGAGAATCTAAATGAAAGAAATCAAGGCTTATATCCACAACCACCGTATTGGCGACGTGATTCGCGCCCTCATGGACTCGGGGCAATGCAACGCGAACGCCGGCTGCCGCAATCTTGCCGTCATTCCGGTGCAAAGCCTGCTGAAGGCGGTGGACGCAAGGGAGCAGCACTACTCCATCGAACTGGCCGAGGCGGTCATTCACGAATCGAAGCTGGAACTGATCTGCGAAGATGGCCAGGTGGACGAACTGGTGGACATCATCGCGCGCACCGCCCGTACCGGCCAAGCCGATCCAGGGTGGATATTCGTGACCGACGTTGTCAGTGCGGTCCCGATTACAGGGCTGCCATGATATCTGCCGGCATCTATGTCATGGCCGCGCTGGCGGAAATCGCTGGCTGCTTTGCTTTCTGGGCATGGCTGCGCCTGGGCAAGCCGGCGGGATGGCTGCTGCCCGGGGTGGCGAGTTTGATGATTTTCGCCTGGCTGCTCACCCGGATCGATTCCGCTTCCGCTGGCAGGGCCTATGCCGCCTATGGCGGCGTGTATATCGCGGCATCGCTGGTCTGGCTGTGGCTGGCTGAAGGGGTACGCCCCGACCGGTGGGACTTGCTCGGCACCTCGATATGCCTGCTGGGTGCATCCGTCATCTTGTTCGGGCCGAGAACGGCGTGAAAGCCTGGCGGGCGAATCAACGTCAGGCGTTTTAATCAGGGTTTACCGGCAGAATCTGGAGAAACAACACATGACCGAAAAATGCACGCTGGACCTGTCCCTGGTCCTGCCGGAAATCCCCGACGAGCGCGACGCCTGCGTGGGACGGCTGACCGCGTTGCTGCATGCAGAAGGGCTGGAAAAAGTACACCTGGTCCATGAAGACGGCAGCGCCCGCCTGTGCCTGCACTACGACCCCCAGCATTTCAGCGTGGGTCGGGTGCGCGAACTGGCGCAAGCGGCCGGCGCCAGGATCGGCAACCGCTTCCGCCACGAGAGCCTGCGCATCGACGGCATGGACTGCCCCACCTGCGCCGTCGTGATCGAGCATGCCCTGCAACGCATGGACGGCGTGCTGGAGGCTTCGGTGAGCTACGCGGCCGAACGCCTGCGGCTGGAATTCGACAGCGAAAAAATCAAGCGCGCGGCGATCGTCCAGCGCATCCAGGCGCTCGGTTATGCCGTGCTGGAGAAAGGCCATGAGGCCGGTTGGTTCGCCGAGCATCGCGAGCTCATTTTCAGCGGCGTTGCCGGCTTGCTGTTGCTGGTCGGCTGGCTGGCGGGTCTCGCCGGCCAGCCGACCAGCTTGTCGCTCGGCCTGTTGCTGGGCGCCTACGCGGCAGGCGGCTTCTACACCCTGCGCGATGCCTGGCAGAGTATGCGCAGCCGCCGCTTCGATATCGACACGCTGATGATCGTTGCAGCGGCCGGGGCAGCAGCGCTCGGCGCCTGGGTAGAAGGTGCGCTGCTGTTGTTCCTGTTCAGCCTGGGGCATGCGCTGGAACACATGGCCATGGACCGCGCGCGCAAGGCCATTGAGGCGCTGGCGGAGCTGGCCCCCAAGACCGCCATCGTGCAGCGGGATGGCGTGGAGATCGAGGTACGGGTGGAGGAATTGCAGCGTGGTGACCGGGTGATCGTCAAGCCTGGCCAGCGCATCCCCGCCGATGGCGTGGTCGCATCGGGCAACTCGGCGGTGGATCAGGCCCCGGTTACCGGCGAATCCATGCCGGTGGACAAGCAGCCGGGCGACAAGGTGTTTGCCGGCACGGTCAACGGCGAAGGCGCGCTGGTCGTCGAGGTCATCAAGCTGGCGCGTGAAAGCACCTTGTCTCGCATGGTGGAGATGGTGGCCGAGGCACAGACGCAGAAATCTCCTACGCAGCGCTTCACCGACCGTTTCGAGCGGGTTTTTGTGCCCTTGGTGCTGGTGGGCGTAGGCTTGCTCATCGCGCTCCCGCCGCTATTCGGTTTCCCTTTTGCCGAGTCCTTTTACCGCGCCATGGCGGTGCTGGTGGCGGCTTCGCCCTGCGCGCTCGCCATCGCCACCCCGTCGGCGGTACTGTCCGGCATTGCCCGCGCCGCGCGCGGCGGCGTGCTGATCAAGGGCGGCGCGCACCTGGAAAATCTCGGCGTGCTGACCGCCATCGCCTTCGACAAGACCGGCACCTTGACCATCGGCAAGCCCAGGGTGACCGATGTCGTCGCCGTCAGCGGAGACGAGTCACGTTTGCTGACCCTTGCCGCCGCCGTGGAAAGCCGCAGCGCCCATCCCCTTGCGCAGGCGGTCGTGGCAGAGGCAAAGGGGCGTGGCTTGATCTGGAACGAGGCCGGGGAGACCGAGTCCGTGACAGGAAAAGGCGTGCGCGCCGAATTCGATGGACAGAAAGTGGCGATTGGTAACGCCAGGCTGTTTGCCGGTGAAGTCATCCCGGAAGCAATTCAACAGCAGGCAGAGCGCCTCCAGACAGAGGGCAAAACCATCATGCTGATTCAGGCGAACGGGCAGTTCCTGGGGGTGCTGGGTCTGGCCGACACGCCGCGCGAGGGAACGCGCGAGGTGCTGGAGCGCCTGCGCCAACTCGGTATTCGCAAGACCATTATGCTCACCGGAGACAACGAACGCGTGGGTCGCGCCATCGCCGATGCGGTGGGCCTGGACGAAGTGCAAGCGGGCCTGTTGCCGGAAGACAAGGTCAAGGCGATGGAGGAACTTGGGCAACGCTACGGCCAGGTGGCGATGGTCGGCGACGGGGTCAACGATGCCCCGGCCATGGCACGCGCCACAGTCGGCATCGCCATGGGCGGCGCGGGGACGGATGTGGCGCTGGAAACCGCAGATGTAGCGCTAATGGCCGACGATCTCTCCAAGCTGCCGTTTGCCGTGGCCTTGAGCCGCGCATCGCGGCGCATCATCCGGCAGAACCTGTGGGTGTCGATGGGCGTGGTGGCGCTGCTGATTCCCGCCACCCTGTTCGGCTGGGCGGGGATCGGGCTGGCGGTGCTGATCCACGAAGGGTCGACGGTGGTCGTAGTGATGAACGCACTAAGATTGCTGGCCTATCGTTTTCCGGTACAAGAAACGGTTGGCGACAAAACACAATAAGCGGCATTCCAGAAAAGTCAGCCCGCGACTTTTGGCGATCTTATCCCATCCGCGCCAACCCGCGCGCCTTTACCAGCGCGTAAATCGCCGGAATCACGGCCAGGGTCAGCACCGTCGAGGAAATCATCCCGCCCACCATCGGTGCGGCGATGCGGCTCATGACTTCCGAACCGGTTCCCGTCCCCCACATGATGGGCAGCAGGCCGGCCATGATCGCGACAACCGTCATCATCTTAGGGCGGACGCGCTCGACGGCGCCTTCCATCACGGCCGCGTAAAGATCGGCGGTATTGGGCGTGCGATGGGACGCGTGGCATTGGGCCTTCATGTCTTCCCAGGCACGGTCGAGGTAGATCAGCATCACCACACCGGTCTCGGCGGCGACGCCAGCCAATGCAATGAAACCGACCGCCACCGCCACCGACAGGTTGTAACCCAGCAGCCACATCAGCCATATCCCGCCCACCAGGGCAAAGGGTACCGACAGCATGACAATCAGCGTTTCGGTCAGGCGTCTGAAGTTGAGATAGAGCAGCAGGAAGATGATCAGCAGTGTCACCGGAATAACAATTTTCATCTTTTCGATGGCGCGTTCCATGTATTCGAACTGGCCGCTCCAGGCGATGTAGTAGCCGGGCGGAAATTTCACCTGATCGGCGACCGCCTTGCGAGCGTCTGCCACGTAGGAGCCGATGTCGCGGTCGCGGATGTCGACGAAAATATAAGCAGACAGCAGTGCATTCTCGGTGCGGATTCCCGGAGTGCCCTTGGCGATTTCCACTCGGGCGACCTGGCCCAGCGGGATCATTGCCCCGTCCATGGTCGGCACCAGCACCTCCCGGGCGATCTGCTGGGGGTTGGCGCGCAGTTCGCGCGGATACCGAACCTGCACGCCGAAGCGTTCCCGCCCCTCCACCGTGGTCGTCACCATCTCGCCGCCCAGCGCGGTGCCGATCACCTCCTGCAGGTCGCCGACCGCCAAGCCGTAGCGGGCCAATTGCTCGCGATCCGGTTCGATGTTGAGGTAATAGCCGCCGGTGATGCGCTCGGCGAAGGCCGAGGTGGTGCCGGGCACGGTCTTCACCACGGCCTCGATTTCCTTGGCCAGTTTTTCCATCCCGTCCAGATCCCTGCCGAAGACCTTGATGCCGATGGGCGTGCGGATGCCTGTGGACAGCATGTCGATACGCGCCTTGATGGGCATGGTCCAGGCGTTCGCCACGCCCGGAAACTGCAACGCCTTGTCCAGTTCACCGATCAGCTTGTCCACCGTCATGCCGGGGCGCCATTCTGATTCAGGCCTGAGGTTGATCACCGTCTCGAACATCTCGACCGGCGCCGGGTCGGTCGCGGTGTTGGCGCGGCCCGCCTTGCCATAGACCGATGCGACCTCGGGGAAGCTCTTGATGATCTTGTCCTGGGTCTGCAGCAGTTCAGCCGCCTTGGTGATCGACATGCCGGGAAGTGAAGACGGCATGTAGAGCAGCGTGCCTTCATTGAGCGTCGGCATGAACTCGCTGCCGAGCCGGGATGCCGGGTAGATCGAAACGATGAGCACCAGCAGGGCTGCAACAAGGGTCATTTTCTTCCAGCGCATCACCCTGGCGATGATGGGGCGATAGGTCCAGATCAGGAATCGGTTCACCGGGTTTCTCGCCTCCGGCATGATTTTTCCGCGGATGAACAGCAGCATCAGCACCGGCACCAGCGTCACCGACAGCAACGCCGCGCCCGCCATGGCGAAGGTTTTGGTGTAGGCGAGCGGGGCGAACAGCCGGCCCTCCTGCGCTTCCAGCGTGAACACCGGCAGGAAGGAGACGGTGATGATGAGCAGCGAGAAGAACAGCGCCGGCCCCACTTCCTTGCATGCAGTGATCATGGCATCGGCGCGGGATTCGCCTTCCTTCAGACGCTCCAGGTGCTTGTGGGCGTTCTCGATCATGACAATCGCCGCGTCCACCATGGCGCCGATCGCGATGGCGATGCCACCGAGGCTCATCAGGTTGGAGTTCATGCCGAGGAGACGCATGACAATGAAGGCGATCAGCACGCCGACCGGCAGCATTACGATGGCGACCAGCGCCGAACGCACGTGCAGCAGGAAGATCACGCATACCAGCGCGACGATAATGCTTTCCTCGACCAGCGTGGTTTTGAGCGTCTTGATGGCGCGAAGAATCAGGTCGGAGCGGTCGTAAACCGACTCGATCGTCACGCCTTGCGGCAGGCCGGCGGAGATTTCGCTCACCTTGGCCTTGAGATTGCGGATGACCTCCAGTGCGTTCGCGCCGTAGCGCGCCATGGCAATGCCGGACACCACCTCGCCCTCGCCGTTGAGTTCGGTGAGGCCGCGCCGTTCGTCCGGCACCAGCTCAACCCGAGCGATGTCGCGAATCAGCACCGGCGTACCCTGGTCACTCTTCACCACTAGCATTTCGAGGTCGCCCTTGCCTCGAAGATAGCCCTTGCCGCGCACCATGTACTCGGTTTCGGCCATTTCCACGACGCGCCCGCCGACATCGCGGTTGGAATCGCGGATGACCTGCGAGACCTTCGACAGCGGTATCCCGTAGGCGCGCAGCTTCACCGGGTCGACCGTCACCTGATAGGTCTGGACGAAGCCGCCGATGGAGGCGACTTCGGCCACGCCCTGCGCCTTGGTCAGCTGGTAGCGTACGTACCAGTCCTGGATCGTGCGCAGTTCCGCCAGCGTCTTGTTCTTGGCCAGCAGGACGTACTGATACACCCAGCCGACGCCGGTGGCGTCCGGCCCCAGCGTAGGCGTCACTCCCTTCGGTAAACGACTGGAGGTAAAGTTGAGGTACTCCAGCACCCGTGAGCGGGCCCAGTAGATGTCGGTGCCATCCTCGAAAATCACATAAACGAAGGACGCGCCAAAGAAGGAAAACCCCCGCACTACCTTGGAGCGGGGTACGGCGAGCATGGCCGTGGTGAGCGGATAGGTGATCTGGTCTTCGACCACCTGCGGCGCCTGGCCGGGGAACTCGGTGTAGACGATGACCTGCACGTCGGACAAATCGGGCAAGGCATCGAGCGGGGTTTTTGCCACAGCGTAGATACCGCCGATGACGATGAACAGGGTGGCGAGCAGGACGAGGAAACGATTGCGGCCCGACCATTCGATGATTTTGGCAAGCATGGCTACCCCGTCATTGTCCGGCGCGCGTATTGGAATGCGCAGCCTGGCCGGCCATCGGTTGGAGGCGGGTAATCACCCATTCTCCCGGCTGGCGTTCGACAAACTCAAAAGCCACTGCCGCTCCAGGCTTGACCCCCTTGAGCAAGGCCTCGTTTGCGACCTTGAATTCCATGGTCATGGCAGGCCATTGCAGCGATTTCACTGGGCCGTGATTGATGCTCACCATGCCTGTCTGGGCGTCCACGGCGTCCACCGTGCCTTCCGCCTGATTGCCTGCTGAAGGCGGCGAAGTTGCGGGCAAAGCGGTGTCTGCCTTGGGCGCTCCGCCGTGCCCGGCGTGACTGCCCAGGCCACCGATGGCCGCCTTGAGGTTGCTTTCGGCGTCGATCAGGAAGTTGGCCGCGACCACGACCTGTTCCCCTTCCTCAACCCCGTCCAGCACTTCCACATAACTGTCACCGCGGGCGCCGAGCCTGACCTCACGCGGCTCGAAGCGGCCTTCCTGAGCTTGCACCAGGACGATGCGGCGGGTGCCGCTGTCGATCACGGCTGAATCCGGAACAGTAAGCACCCGCGCTTTGCTGCCGACCGGCAGTTCCATCTGGGCAAACATCGCCGGTTTGAGTAGATACCCCGGATTGGTAAGCTCGACGCGAACCGGTACGGTACGGGTCTCGGCCTTGAGTGTCGGGTACACGTAAGTGATCGTGCCCTCGAAGACCTTGTCGGGATAGGCGTTGATCGTCACGCGGGCTTTGACACCGGGTCGGACAAGGCCGATGTCCTGCTCGAATACATCGGCCACGATCCAGACCGAAGACAGGTCGGTGACCTGATACAGGGTTTCTCCGGGCATGAAACGCATGCCCTGCAGGGCAGTCTTGCCGGTCACGACACCGCTGACCGGCGAGCGGAAGGTCAGCGTGCGTTTCGTCTCGCCTGACTTCGCCAATGCCTGCACCTGCGCGTCTGAGATGTCCCAGTTCTTCAGCCGTATCAGGCTCGATTCGGCGAGTTGCCGCATACTGTTCTGAGCCTCGCTGCCAGCATTCTTCATGGCCTGTACGCCTTGGGCGGCAAGCGCATATTCGCGCTGGGCCGAGACCAGTTCCGGACTGTAGACTTCGAATAGCGGCTGGCCTTTACTCACCACCTGGCCGGTGACGTTGACGTGCAGGCGCTCGATATACCCCTCGAACTTGGGTGAGATCGCATAGATGCGCCGCTCGTCTGGCTCGACGCGGCCGACAGCGCGAACGATCCGGTCCAGTGTCCTCAGGCTGGCGGCTTCGGTTCTGACACCCAGTTTCTGGACCTTGTCGGGGCTAATCCTGATCTGGGTGGCGGCGCTGGTTCCACCAGCGTCCTCCTCGCCTTCATAAACGGCGACGTAGTCCATCCCCATTGGGTCTTTTTTCGGTGCCGGGGAGGTGTCGGGCAAGCCCATGGGATTGCGGTAATAGAGCAGCCTGCGTTCCTGCTTCGCTTCTTCGCTTGCCGGTGCCGCCCCGCCTGCACGCTCGCCACGCGTACCCAGCCAGTAACCGCCCGCCGTCAGTACCACAGCGACAATCAGGCCGATAGCCCAGTTCAGGCCCCGCTTCATAGGTCTTCTCCCAGGAGTCGCTCGATTTCCGCCAGCCGAACCTGCGCCTCGAGCTCGGCCTTGAGCCGGCCCAGCTTGGCTTGGAGTATCTGGCGCTGCGCGTCCAGCAGGGTCGCGAAATCCACTTTTCCAGTTTCGTAGCCGGCAACCGCCGCCTGGAAGGTGAGTTCGGCCTGGGGCAGCAGGCTGCTTGTGGTCAGCACTTCAGTGCGGCGGGCGGCCTCGATTCCGGAAAGGCTTTCCGCGAGATTAGCGAGCACCTGGTTTGATGCGGTCTCCCTGCGTGCCAGGGCGGCGGACAGCATGGATTCCGATTCGCGTTCCTGGGCACGGCGTGCGGATTGCTGCAAGGGAAGGTTGAGTTCGATCATCAGATCCCATTCCTGGATCGAGTTTTGATACTGGATAGGGGCTACCCCGAAGGTGAAATCAGGGTAGCGATTCTTGTAGGCGAGATCGCGGCTTTTTTCGGCCGACTTGATGCGCGCACCCTCGGTGAAGAGGAGCGGATTCCGCGCCCGGACACGTTCCTCGAGCACGGGATAATCGAGTTGTGCCGGGGCGGGAACGGGGCGCAGTTGCCCCGGCTCGGCGAGCGGCGCGTTTGCCGGACGGGCTAGCAATGCGTTCATGCGCGCCAGCAGCAGCCGGCGTTCGTTCTCCAGGGCGATCAGTTCGGCCCTCATGCTTGTCTGCTCGACCTGCGCCCTGATGACGTCCTGCTGTGCCGACAGGCCGCCTGCGTAACGTACTTGGGCAATTTTTTCCAGGCGCGCCATGAGGTCAAGGACTTCACGGGTATAGCGTTCGTTGCGGTACACGTAATACAGCTGGGCGTAGGCTGACTTGATGCGTGCCGAGAGTTCCGCCCAGCTTCCCATGGCCTGCCCCTTGGCCCCCTCGGCGTCGAGTTCGGCAATCTCACGTTTCAGATCACGCTTGCCGAACCAGGGAATCTCCTGCGCCAGCAAATAGCGGGTGCTCCCAACGCGGCTGGGAGAAAGTGTCGGGCTCTGCTCGCCAAACCGGGTGATGTCCCGCAGTTCGACAAGGAGCTTGGGGTCGGGCAAGGCGCCTGACGGCGTCACCCGTTCGCCGGCGGCATCCGCCTCCATGCGCATCGCTGCGTATTCGGGGTTGTGAATCCGGGCGTATTCGAGGAGGGTGTCGACACTTGTGCCCAGCAACCGCTCCTGCGCTTGCACCGCCGTACCCCAGCTCCACAATAGAGCCAACAATAGAAGTCGTAACGAGCTTGTTGGTGGTTTCATACGCTCTTTCCCTGATATTCCATGACTTCCTTACCAAAAGCCGAGGCAGAGCTTCAGGTAATTTTTTGATTAGAGACAAGATGAAGTAGTTTGAAGGTTCCGCCCCAACAGAAAACCAACTGGAGTATTACAATTTTGTCATATTCAGGTTCAGTGTTTCGCCAGACTCTGGCGAAACATTCAGCATCTGAGACATAGGCCGTTTATCCAGGATCATTACTCACTACCTTCAAAGCCTCCGCAACGCGGAGCGCGGCGACCGCGCCCAATGCAAGCAGCGCGGCGGTAACCCAGAACGAGCCTCCAATCAATATGGCGAACAGCCAGCCGGCAACTGCCGAGCCGACGGCCTGACCCAGGCTCGCGGCAGCAGTTTGCTTGCCGAGTGCAACGCCGTGCCGTGTTCCGGCCGCGAGCGACACCAGATAAGCAAGTGACGGAATCAGCACGCCCGAAGCGCCGGCGACCAGCCCCACCCCGACTATCAACATGGGATAGGTCGCAGCCCACGGCAGCAGCGCAATGCCGACAGCCATCGCGAGAAACGCCGGTGCCAGCAGCCCGCGGCCGAAGCGCTTGAGCAGCGGCGCGAGCACGAAAATCTGCACCAGTATCATGACCAGGCTGCACTCGGCAAACATCCAGCCGATCTCGCGCGGCCCTAGGTTCAACACCTGCTGGCCCTGCAATGCCAAACCCACCTCGAAGCTGCCAATACCGAACATCACGAGCAGTGACAACGCCAGCAGTCCCAGCAGCGACGACTGATCCGGCTGGAGCGGAGCATCCGCCGCGCGCCGTATCGGGCTTTCGGGAAGCCATAGATAGATTGCGAGCCACACCCCACCCCCGACGGCCGCAGCCGTGTAGAAAGGTAGCGCCAACGCCTTGGCGCTGGCAATGGTCTCGATCGACGCCAGCCAGCCGCTCAGTGTCGGGCCGAACAGAAAGCCAAGCGCACTCGCCGCGCTCAACCAGGCGAATGCCCCTGCCAGCGTGGGTGGTGACCGCACATCGCTTACCCAGGCAAACACCGCCGGCAGCACTGCTGCCGCGAACACGCCGGCAAACGCACGGGCAGCATAAACGGATACCAGGCCGCGGGCCAGCGCAAACCACAGCATTGCGCCGATGAAACCGGCAAGCCCAATCAAGATGACTGTTCTCCGCCCCACACGATCAGAGACGTAACCCCAAAACGGCGCAAACAGGAACAGCGCCAGCATGTACGTGCCTGTCAAAAGGCCGGTGTGCCAGGAAATCGCTACTCGCGACACTGCCTCACCAAGCGCGAGCGCCAGCACAAAGGGCAATACCGGCAACACCAGGCCAAACCCCATGGAGACGACGAACACCGCCACAAGCGGCAGCGCCAAGCTCGTGACGGACGCGCGGACGGCGATCACAGGCACGTTCATACGGTTGGGCCTTGCGTCGGTCCGTGTGCACGAATGCCTTCGAGGCGGGTGCGTTTGAGCAGCAGCGCGTTGATCGCCACCAGCGCCGAGCTGCCGGACATTGCAAGCGCCGCGACCTCCGGACTGATGACGAAGGGATAGAACACCCCTGCGGCCAGCGGGAAGGCAACCACGTTATACGCCACGGCCCACACCAGATTCTGGTGCATCTTGCGCAGCGTGGCGCGTGACAGCACGATCGCGCCGACCACGTCGAACGGATCGCTCTTCATCAACACCACGTCGGCGGATTCCATCGCCACGTCGGTGCCAGCGCCGATGGCGAAGCCCACGTCCGCTTGCGTCAGCGCTGGTGCATCGTTGATGCCGTCCCCAACCATGCCGACTTTCTTTCCCTGTGCCTGCAGTTCCTTTACCTTATCTGCCTTCTGCCCAGGCAGCACGTCGGCGAGCACGATATCGATGCCGAGCCCTGCCGCGATGCGTTCGGCCGTCGCCTGGTTATCGCCTGTGAGCATGGCCACCTGGACACCGCGTTCGCGCAGTTTCTGCACCGTAGCCGCCGAGGTGGCGCGCGGCGCATCGGCAATGGCAATGAGCCCGACCAGTTTGCCTCCATGCGCAACATGCACCACCGTCCGCCCTGCCCCTTGCATCGCGTCGGCACGGGACACGAGTCCACCCAAGTCGACTTTCTCGGCCTGCATCAGCTTGCGATTGCCCAGCAGCACCGTGCGCCCCTCGACTTCTCCTCTGGCGCCCATGCCGTCGATATTGGTGAAGCCGGTTGCCGGCGGCATCGCCAGCCCCCTTGCACGCTTGAGAATCGCCTGCGCCAGCGGATGCTCGGAGCCTTGTTCCACAGCGGCGGCGAGCGCGAGCAGCGCGTCTTCGTTGACATCCGGCGCAGCCGCCACGTCCACCACCTCGGGCTGGCCCAGAGTGAGGGTGCCGGTCTTGTCGAAGATGACGATGTCGAGCCGCGTCGCATCCTCGAGCGCAGCGGCGTTCTTGAACAGGATGCCGTTCATGGCGCCCAGGCCGGTACCGACCATCACCGCCATCGGCGTGGCCAGCCCGAGCGCGTCCGGGCAGGCGATGACGAAAACGGTGATCGTCAGCGTGAGGGCGAACAGCAGCGGCTGGCCGATCCACCAGAACCAGACGGCAAAAGTCGCCAGGCCGATGATCACAGCGATCAGCACCAGCCACTGCGAGGCGCGATCGGCCAGCAGTTGCGCCGGGGCTTTGGAGTTCTGCGCTTCCTGTACCAGCTTGACGATCTGCGCCAGCGCGGTGTCGGCGCCGACCTTGGTGGCGCGGTAGCGGAAGCTGCCGCTCTTGTTGATGGTGGCGCCGATCACCGTGTCGCCTGGTTTCTTGCCGACTGGCATGGACTCGCCGGTGAGCATGGATTCGTCCACCTGCGACTCGCCCTCCAGCACCTGGCCATCCACCGGGATCTTGTTGCCGGGGCGGATCACGACCGTGTCTCCCTCCGCCACCTCGGCAGTCGGCAATTCGAGCTCGCGCCCGTCACGGATCACCGAGGCCATGGGCGGGGCGAGATCGAGCAGCGCGCGGATGGCCGCGGAGGCCCCGGCGCGCGCGCGCATCTCCAGCCAGTGGCCGAGCAGAATGAACACCAGCAGCACTGCTACCGCTTCGTAGAACTGCACGCCCGCGAAGAAGAAAGTCGCGCCCACGCTGAACAGATAACCGGTGCCGACCGACATCACCACCAGCACCGCCATGTTGAGCACACCGTTTTTGAGCGCACGCCAGGCGGCGACCACGAACGGCCAGACCGGATAGATCACCGCACTGCTGGCAAGCAGGAACAGCCATAGATTGAGAGGCAGGCCAAACGGCGGCGCAGGTGGCGTGAACATGCCGCCCATAGGGGAATAGACGAAGACCGGCACAGTGAACACGGCTGCGATGAGGAAGCGGTTGCGCATGTCGCGCACCATCGCCTGCATATCCATGCCGGCGCCGTGGCCCATTTCGTGGGCCATGACATCTGCCTTGGCGGTCGGCTCGACATGGGCCTCATGCACTGCATGCCCTGGATGCGCTTCACGCGCCTGTCCCGGCATGAGGCGGTCTTCGGGGGCGCAGAGGTGCCTGGGCAGTTGTTCTCCTGCGCAGTGGTAACCACACTCGCGCACCCCGGCCTCGATGGCCTGGAGATCGGTGGCGCGCTCGTCATAGGCAACGGTGGCGCTGCTGGCAACGTAGTTGACCGCGGCCTTGTGTATCCCGGGAAGCCGCAATAGCTGCTTCTCGACGCCCTGGGCACTCAGCACGGACACCAGCCCTTTCACTTCGATCGTCACGGTTTTCATGCTGTAACCTCCGCGCAAATCATGTGCTACGCATGGCTTTTCTGAACCGGCCATAGGTGAAAGCGCGCCTGGCTTTTCTGCCCCACACCCACCGCGCCCTTGTCCAGATAGAGCGCCCACGCCCAGTCTGGCTCGTATAGACTGGTGGTGGATGACCAATACACATCCCGTACCTCGGTAAATGGGTGGTCCGGCGGCAGGGCCGGATTGGCGGCGGCGCAGCCCACCAGTGATTCCAGCTCGTTGATGTTGGGCAATCGCCAGCCAGCGCCATTCTCCGCATTCAAGCGCGCCACCGCTGCCAGAGCTTCATGCCATGTCACACCCGCCTTCGGCGCAAGGCTCGCGGCGCATCGCCAGACAAGTCCGGTGAGCCGATCGACCGCTGTCTCATCCTGCACGCAAAATCGTGGCGCGGGCCAAGGGAGACCGGTGCGGGATTCGCCGTCCTGCCCCGTTCCCGTACACGGGATGATCGCGCCCTTGTCGTCGTAGCATAGCGTCTGGCCGGTGGCCGGCAGCATGCGGCTTTCTCCCCGCACCGGCCAGACCAGAAAGGACTGGTCTTTGCCGCCGTAGAACATGCGCCCGCCGTCCATGTCCACGTACCAGGCATGGGCGGGAGTGCCGGTGGCGCTGGTGGCGCTCCAATACCAGCTGGTAAACACGTTGACGAAAGGGTGCCCCTCGGGCAGCGTGGGACGGCGGGTCTGGTGGCTCACCAGGCTGCGCAGTTCGCGCCGGTTGGGCAGCCGCCAGTCGGAAAAGCCTAGCGTCTGTTCGCGGTTCATTTCGGTAACGAAAGCCAGCGCCTCCCGCCAAGTCATTGGTAATTCACCGGGGGTAGCGTTCCGCATCCATAAGAGTCCCGTGAGCCGGTCAAGGATGATTTCGCCGCGGACTTCGAAGCGCAGTTCGGGCCAGGGAAGGCCCTGACGGAATTCGCCGTCCTGGCCGCTGCCGGTACAGGGTATCGCCGCGCCGCTTGGGTCGTGGCAGGTCGCCTGACCCGTTTGCAGATAACCATGGGCGGTTTCTATCACTCATCGCCTCTCGGTTTCATGGGCTGGCGCGAATGAACTTCCAGGTTTTCCACCTCGCATTCCTCCATGTAATGCACGAAGCCGCGGCGCAATCGCTCCGCCCAGCCTTCGCCAAGCTTTACCCCCACCTCCACCATCTTCGCTTCGAGCTGATCCGCCGTTGCCTGGAGCAGGTCGTAGGTGATGGTCACCGTGTTGTCGTCCTGAATCTCTATTGCCTTCACCCCCATCATGGCGCCCAACTCCTCGGACAAGATCATGGCGTCTTGCTGGGCGAGCGGCATATCAAGTAGAAAGCGTCTGCGCTTGAACAGCTCCACGCCCTTCTGCTTGGGCGACTTCTCGCCGGGCACTCCGATATAGAGGTGGGGATTAGCGACGAAGCGCTGTCGGCATTGCTCCGAGCAGAAAGCGTAGCGAATCCCCTCGAATATCGTTTCGAACTGCGTCGGGGCGACATTCATTCCGCAGACCGGATCCTTGACCGTGACACTCATCGATGTCTCCTTGGCTAGCGTCATTCGCCTCCGCCTAAAAACCATTTCGCCTGTTAACCGCAACCCCGGCATTTACATTTGCCCGCCAGGTTGTAGCAGCAGGCGAACAGTGCGCCGCTTAGAAACCCAGTCAGACTTACACCGAACAGGCCATAGGCAAGCCCACCCAAGGTCCAAGGCTTGTCTCTCCTGAGTATGGACAGATCCAGCCCGTGAACCCAGGCGTTCACAAAGTTGACCGTCCCTTCCGGGAACAGATAGACCGCTACCACACACACCAGATTGATGATTGCCGCCGTCAATGCCACTGCACCGCCGACATGCCAGGGATTCAGTTTGTCCATGATTCAGCCTGCTTTCGTTAAGGCGAGGTGACTGCCAGAGATCGGTCTCGGGCTGACCGGCGACAAGCACAACGAGCAGCGTCATGGCCTCTGTCATTTCACGCCGTGGTCCTCGCCCTTGAGAGTGCCCTCGGCACGAACCTTGCGCTGCACCTGCAGGGCTGTGAGTCCGTCGTGCCGTCCTTGCTCGTTGTAAAGCACGTCGATGACCACACCCTTATCGTCGAACTCCAGGGTATAGATGCGCACACCATAGCCCGGCCCGGTTTCGTAGACGGTATGCTTTTCCTTTGTTGGATGCTCGTAGGTTTGGGCTTGCTTGCCCCCCACCTCGTATACCCAGCCTTCCTTGCCGTTGGGCAGGATTGAAGTACGGAGGGCTTTACCGTGGTGGCTGAAGGCGGCTTGTTTGGTGATGACACCGAGGGGGTAGGTGCGCAACACCGCCTCTGGCGCCACCTCATCAGTGAAGCTCGGGGGCATGGGCAACGGACCTGCATGCCCAGCAAGTGTGGTGGTCGCCGCGGCAATGGCAATAGTCAGCGCCCAAAGTACGTTCGAAACAGACTTCATGGTCTTCCTCCTTTGTTTGGCCGGGCAGCATTCGCGACGATCATTGGATTACCGGATAGTCACGGCTTTACTCTGTCAGATCGGCGCGCCGTTTCAGAAACTCATCCCGATCGATTTCACCGCGCGCATAACGTGCTTCCAGGATGTCCAGAGACGTGCGCTCGGGTTTTCCATCCCGGTCACTGATGACGTTGCGGATGACCAGGGCGATCAGCAGGATAGGGATGAGCCAGACCAGGATCATCCCCCACCCCATGCCGTAATGTTCAAAGCCAAGCATGTCCCAACCTCTCACATCCGGTGCTCCGGACCTCGCTCACTTGGCCGGTTTCTCGGGGCTACCCTGGGGCATCCCCATATTCATCTGCATCATGTCCATGCGCCTCTCCATCATGTCCATGCGCTGCTGCATCATGTCCGGTGACATGCCCGTGCCTCCACCCATCTTGCCGGCGCCGCCCATCATTCCCATCCCCATTCCCTGGCCCATCATGGGACAGCCCATCATGTTTCCCCCAGCCATCATGTTTTCATGCATGGTCTGCATATACTCCTGCATCAGTTTCTGGCGCTGGTTCGGGTCGTTGGCTTTGACCATCTGCTCCAGCTGACTTTGCATGCGTTTGGTGTTGGCCTGCATCTTCTGGATCGTCTGATCGGCGGTGGGCGCTGCCGCGCCGGCTTTTTGATCGGGATGGTGTGCGTCATCGGCGAGCACGGGCTGCATAGCCAAGGCGGAAAGCATCAGGGTGGCAAATAGTGCGTGGCGTTTCATGGTTAACTCCTTCATGGTGAAAATGAGAATTAGGGATTGACGACTTCGAGCTCGGTCACGGTGAGTACGCCATTCACCATGTCGGCATGGAAACGGATGTTGTCGCCGGGCTTTACCTTGCCGAGCCAACTGGCGTCCTGGACGCGAAACACCATGGTCATGCCGGGCATGCCCAGATTCTCCAGCGGGCCGTGCTTGATGGTCATCTTGCCGGCGGCTTTGTCCACCTTCTTCACCACGCCTTGGGTGAGCATGGCGGCGTGCTCTGCGGTTCCGTCGTGGCTCGCGGGCTGGGGATCGGCCCAGACAGGCGATCCGAGGGTCAAGCTCAAGCTCAATCCAAGGATCAGGCTGTTCAGCATAGGTTTCATATGCAGTCCTTTCAATATTGGGCGTAAGTCCGGATGGACCCGTCCCGGTTCACGAGAAAAACTTTGTAGGGATCCTTGCGGCTGCCCGCTTCCATGCCGGGCGAGCCGGCCGGCATCGCCGGCACCACCAGCCCGCGGGCGCGCGGTTTTTCCTTGAGCAGACGCCTGATCTCCCCGGCCGGGACGTGGCCCTCGACCAGGTAGCCGCTGGCCTCCGCGGTATGGCAGGAGCCGTAACCGGGCGGCACGCCGAGGCGATACTTGTGCTGCGCCACGTTGCCGGTGTCGTGGCTTCTGACGGCAAAGCCACTCGCCTTGAGGTGATCGATCCACTTGTTGCAGCACCCGCAAGTCGGGCTTTTGTAGACATCAATCACCTGGGCTGCCGGAGCAGCCCAGGACGCTTGGGCAAGACTGCCGATGAGAAGACTGGCTACAAGATTTTTCATACAGGGCCATTTGTCCAAGAATGGAGCCATTATGGAATGGGGTTCGCCACACCAACCTGACAGGGGGATTACATTTGCGTCATCTTCGTCCGGTAATTGGCGCGCTCTATGGAGAACCTTGGCCGTTGGGAAGGCTCATGAGATCATTGCCAGCGGCCTTGCCGCCCCGTAAAAGCCTCTGTCGTGGCTTGAAAAAAGAGGCCATCGGGCCTTTCTCAACCGATGAAAACAGGACACTCCATGTTTGAAAACAGTGCTGAGGAGCTTTGCTTCGGCTGCGTGTACTACCCACCGAACCTGCCGCCCAATGCTTACACCCCAGAGGATTGGGAGATGCTCCAGGCACGGCCGTGTTCGTTCGAACACAAGCCGGGCGATACCGACTGCCTGGCAACGCGGAAAACTAGTTGTAGCTTGGTCGACCTGGAAGCTCTGAAGCATCGACCGGCTTAAGGCCAGCCGCTCCGGATTGGCTCCCCGATGTTCAGGGCTTGCCACTATCCGCCCCACTATCCTGGCGCTTTGCAGCGCCCCGGAATCATGCAGGCGAAATCGAACGCGCTGGCCCTGTTGAGGTGCCCGACGATATCGCCCAGCCGACACAGCGGGGGAAATGTGACACGCGGCGCCGAAGGATACTGCCGCCGTCACTCGACCATCACTTTACCTACCATGCCGGCCTCCATATGGCCGGGCATCAGACAGGCAAAATCAACGGTCCCCGGCTTGTCGAACTGCCAGACGATGTCGCCGTGCTGGCCGGACTTCAGCGTAATCATGTTCGGCTCGGCATGCTCCATGCCGGGCATCTTGCGCATCAATTCGGCGTGCTCCTTAAGTTCATCCATGGAGGCGATCACCATTTCGTGCTGGATCTTGCCGGTGTTCCTGACGAAGAACCGGATGGTTTCACCGGCCTTGACATCGATCTTGTTCGGGGAATACCGCATGGAGTCGTCCATGGTGACTTTGACGGTGCGGCTTACCTTGGCCGGGTCGCCGGGCTTGCCCGCCAGCGACGCATGCGCGTCATCCTGCATGCCAGACATGTCATGCCCTTGCATCCTCATCTGCTGGCCCTGCATGCCATGGCCGTCGGCGTGGTTTCCTGTCGCCCACACAATAGCCGGCAGCGCACCCAGCATCAGGATTGAAAGTGTCTTTTTCATACAAGTTTCTCCAGTAAGTTCAAATGGACAATCAAAAAAATCCCGTTGCGCCAGACGCCCGGGGGTACATCAGAACCAGAAACGCACGCCGGCAACCCACTGCGTCACGCCGGCATCCTCACCTTCGGAACGAGCCAGGTCGGCGGTCTCGCCGAACTTGCTGGCTCGTTCAACGCCGACATACGGTGCGAATTGACGCGTGAACTCATACCGCAGACGCAAACCTGCTTGCACTTCCGATAACCCGGAGCCAATACCCCGCGCCTCATCGCTTTTACCGTACAGGTTGACTTCGATACGGGGTTGCAGAATGAGTTTCTGCGTAAACAGCAACTCGTACTCCGCGCCCAGACGCAACGCGGTTCTACCCTCATCCCCCACATAGGCAGCCGCGTCGACTTCGAACCAGTAGGGCGCGAGGCCCTGGACGCCGAAGGCCAGCCATCCGCGGTCCGGCCCCACGCCGCTGTCGTATCGCGCGCCCAGTTGTGTGTCCCAGTAGGTGGCGATGGCATGCCCCCATAGCAGTTCGGTCCGGGCATCCTGCAGTTTGCCTTGGGCGACGTCGCCCTCGGCCTTGACGACCAGACGATCGAAATCGCGGCCGAACCAGGCCTGCGCGTCGTAAGCCGTGGCGTCGCCCTTGCTGGCGTACTGCCGCTCCAGTCGATCGACCAGCAGCGAGCCGAAGTTTTGTTCGTCGGCCATGCGCAGTTGCCGCGACCCGGGAAGCGCATAGGCCCCCGAGTCGAGCGTATAGCCCCCCGAATAGGCATGCGGGTCGCGCGCATCCGGCGGGGCGGAGCCGCCCTGCATGTCCATGGAACCCATGTTCATGCCGCCACCCTGATTTATCTTGCTCATATCCTGCCCGGTGTCTTGCGCCATACCGGCCTGGCCGCCCTGGTCCATGCCCGGCATCGACTTCATCGCCCCGGCTGGCTCCTGCGCCCAGGCGGGAGTCAGCCCGAGCGCCAGCACCGCGGCTGCAAGCCAATCCACCCGTTTGTTCGTCATGTTTTCGTTCTCCGTCGTTCGTTCGGGCCGCGTCATGCCACCACCACTTCGCGGAACATGCCCGCATCCATGTGCATGAGGAGGTGGCAGTGCCAGGCCCAACGGCCGAGGGCGTCGGCGCTGACAAGGAAGCTGACACGCTGCGCCGGCTGCACGCTGATGGTGTGCTTGCGCACCTGAAAGCGTCCGTCGGTGCTTTCCAGTTCGCTCCACATGCCATGCAGGTGCATGGGATGAGTCATCATTGTGTCGTTGACGAAGACCACGCGCAGCCGCTCGTTGGGGCGGAAATGCACCGGCGTGGATCGGCCGAACGCTACTCCGTCGATCGACCAGGTGTAGCGTTCCATGTTGCCGGTGAGATGCAGTTCGATTTCGCGCCCGGCTCCGCGTTTGTCAAGCGGCCCGCCTATCGTGTGCAGATCGGCGTAGGTGAGCACACGGCGGCCGTTGTCGCGCAGGCCGACACCGGGATCGTCGAGGTTGATGCGCGGCGTGTCGACGCGCATGTCCGTGCTCGGGCCATACTCGGTTCTGGCGTGACGCACGCGCACGGCCTCGCTCATGTCGCCCATCATGTCGCTCATGTCGAGGGGTTCGGGTTTGTCCAGCGCGGGAACTGCCGCCGTCATGCCGGCGCGCGCGGCAAGCGTGCCGCGTGCATAGCCGGTGCGATCCATCGACTGCGCAAAGATCGTGTAGGCATCGTCCCTGGGCGTGACGATCACGTCGTAGGTCTCGGCCACGCCGATGCGGATCTCGTCCACCGTGACCGGCTCGACGTCCTGGCCGTCGGCCTGCACCACGGTCATCTTGAGTCCGGGAATACGCACATCGAAGAACGTCATCGCGCCGGAGTTGATGAAGCGCAGCCGAACCTTCTCGCCCGGACGGAACAGCCCCGTCCAGTTGCCGGCTGGGGTGCTGCCGTTCATGAGGTAGGTGTAGGTGTATGCGGAAATGTCCGCCAGGTCGGTCGGGTTCATGCGCATCTCGTTCCACATTTTGCGGTCGTTGACGGCGGCACTGAGCCCGTCCCTGGCTGCGTCTCGGAGGAAATCGACCGCCGTGGGCTGGTTGAAATTGTAGTAGTCGCTTTGCATCTTGAGCTTGTGCATGACCCGCATCGGGTCCTCGTCGGTCCAGTCCGACAGCTGCACGATGTAGTCGCGGTCGGCGCGTTTCGCCTCGCCTTCCGCCGATTCGATGACGATGGCGCCATACATGCCGGTCTGCTCCTGCATTCCGGAGTGCGAGTGGTACCAGTAGGTCCCGGTCTGCGCCACCTTGAAGCGGTAGGTAAAGGTTTCTCCCGGCGGAATGCCCTTGAAGCTGATCCCGGGCACGCCGTCCATCTGGAACGGCAGGAGGATGCCGTGCCAATGGATGGAAGTGTCCTCGGCGAGCCGGTTGGTGACGCGGATGGTCACGGTATCGCCTTCCCGCCAGCGCAGCGTCGGTGCGGGTATCGAACCGTTGATCGTGGTGGCCATGCGCGGGCGGCCGGTGAAGTTGACCGGCGTTTCCGCGATCGTGAGGTCGAATTCCGTACCCTTGAGGACCGGGGCGCTACCTGTCACGGTATCGGTGACGGCAGCCCAAGCTCGCGAGGCAAGCGACGGCAAACCGAGCAGCAAACCGCCCGCCGCAAGCCCCTGAACGAATCGACGGCGCGGCAAATCCGGCACCGCCAAGGAAAGCGAAGAATGAGACATCGAAGAACGTTTCATGTGGGACGGCCCACTGATCGGACGTGATCGCAGGCGCTGCCCGACGCAAGCAGCTCCATCGGCGCTATGCTTGTGATTCTCATGTCTGCTCCTTGTTTCATGATTCGGTCAATATCGTGAACATCCGATTTGCACTTCAAGCTACGCACCACGCCGCCGGTCCACCCTTGGCCATGGTGCCTTTGACTGCATCCTGAAGGGACGCACCCAACATAAATCTGACGGGTGAATTACAAATCTGTAATGCACGTCTCCGCAGGGATGAGCTGTGGCAGGATGCGTCCATCCACCCTGGTGTTCTGACATGAAAGTTCTGATCGTCGAAGACGAGCCCAAGACGGGCGCTTACCTGAAGCAGGGCCTCAGTGAGGCCGGCTTCGTCACGGACCTGGCGCGCGACGGCTGGGATGGCCTGGAACTCGCCAAGGCGGAGCACTACGACCTGATGATCCTGGATGTGATGCTGCCCGGCATCAATGGCTGGCAGGTGCTCGAAGGCGTGCGCCGGGCCGGCATCGACATGCCGGTGCTGTTTCTGACCGCTCGCGACCAAGTGGAGGACCGGGTCAAGGGGCTGGAACTGGGCGCCGACGATTATCTGGTGAAACCATTCGCCTTTGCCGAACTGCTGGCCCGGGTGCGCAGCCTGGTGCGCCGCGGGCATGCCGGACTGGAACCCGCCGTCCTCAAGACTGCCGACCTGGAACTGGATCTGCTGCGGCGCCGGGCCATGCGGGCGGGACGCAAGATCGAACTCACGGCGAAGGAGTTCGCCTTGCTGGAACTGTTTCTGCGTCGCAAGGGAGAGGTGCTGCCGCGCAGCCTGATCGCCTCGCAGGTCTGGGACATGAATTTCGACTCCGATACCAACGTCATCGATGTAGCGGTGCGCCGGCTGCGGGCCAAGATCGACGAAGGCTTTGAATCCAAGCTCATCCACACCGTGCGGGGAATGGGTTACGTGCTGGAAACCTTCCCGGAAGAAGCGGCCCCATGAAAACCCTGTCTCTGACTGCCCGGATCAGCCTGCTTTTCGCAGTAGCGGCTTCCTTGGTCCTACTGACGACAGGTTATTTCCTGACGCAAGTGGTGGAGGCCCATTTTGAGGAGGGGGATCGCCACGAACTCAGTGGCAAGCTGGAGCTCATCCAGAATTTATTCAAGCACGCCTCTAGCCAGAAACAGTTGGATCTCCTGCCCCGGCAACTGGATGACGCCTTGGTCGGGCACCCTGGTCTTGCGGTGGTGGTGACGGATGCGGCTGGAGGTATCTGGTTCGCTACGACAGGTGCCGATTTCCCGCGCACGCTGCTGCAGGGCTGCCAAACCCAGTCACAAGGTTGTGTGCCCGGTACCCTGCAACAATGGAAGCAGGCTGGGATAAGTTACCGGGGCATGGCCGTATCGATAACCGCTGGCAGTGACAAGCCCTATACCGTGATCGTCGCACAGGATATCCAGAGCCATGAGCTCTTCCTGAGCAAGTTCCGGACAGTCTTGGCCATTGCCATTACCCTGGCCGCTTTCGCCACAGCCGGTCTGGGCTGGATCGTTACCCGATGGGGCCTTTTTCCCTTGCGCCAGGTCACCGGCACGGTGGCCAGCATTTCTGCCGAACGCCTGTCAGATCGCCTGCCGGCTACAGGCTTGCCTGCCGAACTCATGCCTCTCGCGGCCGCCTTTAATGCCATGCTGGCCCGCCTGGACGATTCCTTCCGGCGACTCTCCGAGTTCTCATCCAATATCGCGCACGAACTGCGCACGCCCATCTCCAACCTCATGACCCAGACCCAGGTGGCGCTTTCCAGTGCGCGCGACAAGGACGAATACAAGGAAGTCCTGTATTCCAGCCTGGAGGAGTACGAACGCATGGCCCAGATGATCGGCGACATGCTCTATCTTGCCCAAGCTGACAACGGCCTGCTCAGACCAGGGCTGGATAAAGTCAATCTGGCCAATGAAACACAGGGGCTGTTTGATTACTTTGAAGCTTGGGCGGAGGCGCGCGGCGTTTCGCTGACCCTGACAGGATCGGCCACAGCACCTGGCGATCGGCTGATGCTGCGGCGTGCGCTCAGCAACCTCATTTCAAATGCCATTCGGCATACCCCGCATGGCCAGACTGTTCGAGTTTCGCTGGCAAGGCATGACGATAAAGCCATCGTTATTGTAGAGAACCCTGGCCCCGAAATCCCGGCCGAGCACATCCCCAGACTGTTCGACCGCTTCTACCGTGTCGATCCTTCGCGACAACGCAAGGGAGACGGCGCCGGACTGGGGCTTGCCATCGTCAAATCCATCGTTGATGCGCATGGCGGCTCGATCACCGTGACGTCCGACGACCAGAAGACCCGCTTCCAGATCACCTTGCCCGCATCGGCGAAGTAGTGCAAACCATTTGGTGTCACCCAAATGCTGCCGACGTAAAACAATCCGACATCATTGCTGTCTTCTCCACTCTTGTGTGTGTCGGACGTGGCTTACATTGACAGCGCCACGCCCGTACATGTCACATCACTTCTTCTTTGCAACTTTCTTACCCGCAACGGCGGCCTTGAAACCAGCACCAGCCGTGAAGCGAGGCACAGTCGTGGCAGCGATCTTCAGTTCCTTGCCTGTTTGTGGATTGCGGCCGGTACGGGCAGCACGCTTGGAAGACTTGAAAGCGCCAAACCCAATGAGGGTCACAGAGTCACCTTTCGCTACCGCTTTGACGACGGCGCCGAGGATGGCATCCAGCGCCCTTCCGGCAGCGGCCTTACTGATGTCTGCTTCGGCTGCAGTGGCTTCGATCAATTCAGTCTTGTTCATGAGCATCCCTTGGGTTGGTTGAGAAGATTTGATGCTACCAGCGTTCAAGCATTCGTGGTCTGTTAGGCAAACAGTCAGAAGCCAACAGTAGCAATATGGGGGACGCGTTCCGTCCAGAACAAGCAAAGGACAAATATGCAGTTCATGATAAGGTCAATTATCAAGAATGCTGTTTTTCTGATTCAACTCAGGGATCTATGACCTATATTTCCTGTTTCTTCTTGATTTCAGCCAGTTAGCCATGGAATCCACTCGCAAAATCGGGCGTCACCACCTCGCCTTCTACCGCGGCTGGCTGCAGGGCCTCGACCTCAAGGTCGCAGCGGACCGGTATCTCGAATCCGGCCTCGATCAGCGCATCGCGCGCTCCACGCTGGCCTGGATCCAGCAAACTCTGACGATGGCTGCCCGCCGGCATGGCCGACATGCGCTGGCCCGGCTGCTGCGCCTGCCGCTGGGCACCCTGCCCGAGGCAGTACGGTCGACGACCGCCCTCCCCTCGCTCGAAACCTTCCGCGAAGCACACGACCCCGATCACTTCTATTCGGAGAAGGAACTGACCGCGATGTACGTCGAGGCCTATCCGCAGAGCATCGACCACCGCGCGAGACGCTACGCCCGTCTGGTAGAGCGCCAACTGGCGGCGCTGGTGTGGGTGGAGGAACTGCTCGCCACCGATCCGCAGCCACAAGACCCGGTTGCAGCCTGGTTTGAGGATCGACTTGCTGCCAGGCTTATCCTCGCCGGCGTCCCCACCATCGAGGCGCTGCATCAGCGCGTCCGCACCCAGGGCTACCGCTGGTGGGTATCCGTCCCACGCCTCGGCGAAAAAGGGGCGCGCCGGCTCGTAACCTGGCTTGCCTCCCACGAAGGCAGTCTGGGTGTGATGGCGCCACAGGGGCTCGCCCCGCTGCGGTCGCTGTCGCCGATCGCACTGACCCGGCCCTCGGCCACCGCCATCATGCCGCTGGAGTCGTTCTCGACGCCGGCGGAGCTGGATGGCTCGGTTGGCGAGAACCGATGCCTGGGCCGCAGCCGCATCAATGCTGAGAATGACCATCAGGCGATCCAGGCCTGGCTGAAAGCGCGCGCGTCGAATCCGCATACCGAGCGCGCCTATCGCCGTGAGGCAGAGCGCCTCCTGATCTGGTCAGTGATGGAGCGCGGATGCGCCCTGTCGTCGCTGTCGATCGAGGATGCCATTGCTTACCGGGACTGGCTGGGCGGGCTCGGCCGCACATTGCCTGCGGCATGGCCATGGCGCCTTCCCCAGGCGGAATGGATGGGAAAACGCAGCACACCGCGCTGGTCGGCCAACTGGCGGCCATTCGAAGGAGCTGCCTCGCTGCGCAGCCAAATCCAGGCCCACACCATCCTCAAATCCCTGTTCGAGTGGCTTGCCAAAGTGCGTTACCTCGACAGCAATCCATGGGACGGCGTGCCGCCGCCACAGCGGGTGATGGACGTGGCCACCGCGCCTGATTTGGAACTGACGCACGCGTTCACACGCAGCCAGTGGGCATTTCTCATGGAGTATCTGGACCGCCAGCCTATGGACGAATCCGTCCGGCGCTTGCGCTTCATACTCCCCTTCGCCTATGCCACGGGGCTACGGCTCACCGAACTGGTGGATGCCCGTTTGGGGAGACTCTATTCGGTCCCGCTCAAGCGTGGCCTGGGTATCCGCTGGATGCTGAAAGTGCTCGGCAAGGGTGGCAAATGGCGGGCAGTCCCGATGCCCGGCATGGTGATGGATGCATTACGCGATTACCTGGCCTGGCGGGGCCTGAATGCCGATCCTCTGGACAACCCTGGAGATATTCCCCTGATCGCCCGGCTGCGGCTTGGGCAGGATACGGGCACCCTGGATCCCACGACGCTGTACAAGGCCTTGAAGGTGTTCTTCAGGGAAGCGGCTGCGGTGCTTGCCACGCAGGGGCATCATGACGATGCCAAAAAGATGGCGAAAGCCTCGACGCACTGGCTGAGACACACGCGCGGCGCGCATTCCGCAGAGACGATGCCGGTCAACATGATCCAGCGCCTGCTCGGACACGCCAGCGTGGCAACCACCAGCATTTACACGTCGACGGACGACGAAACATTATTCATTCAACTGGAACATAGCCTGTATAGAACTTCTCCCCCTTAATCCTAATAAACCATCGACCTGACTGAAAGACAGGTCACATTTACCGCAGAATCGCGGGATCCCCTGGTCAGAATCGGTGCTGATGGTGGTGCCGTCGGTGGACATGGTACCGGTGCGGTCAATTGGCTCGTCAGCAACGCGAACCTCCGTTAAAATGAACCATTGGAGCGCCTACCTTAATGACTGTTTTCACCATAGGCTACGAAGGACTTGATATCGATGCGTTCATGTCGCTGCTCACCGAGCACGGCATTGACACAGTTGTCGACGTCCGAGAGCTACCGCTTTCCCGCAAGCCCGGCTTCTCGAAGAAGTCCCTTGCAAACGTACTGAACCTCTCAGGTCGCGAGTATGTTCATATGGTAAACCTCGGATGCCCGAAGCCGGTGCGCGACCGCTATCGCGAAGATGGCAATTGGAAGCGCTACACCGAAGGGTTCATGAAGTACCTCAAGACGCAAGACGACGCCATCGCTGATCTCTCAGTCCTGGCCGCGTCGGCAAATTGCGCGTTGCTTTGCTACGAAGCCGACTCGAACTTCTGCCATCGCTCGATGGTGGCGAACGCGGTCAAAGATTATTGCGGTGCACGTGTCACGCACATCAAGGCATCAGCTAAAACAGCAAGCCCTGTGGCGTCACTTCGGCTGGCCTTCGCTTAGGCGGGTAGATCAAGCTGATGATCAGCCACTGGTCTTGAAACCGGTGCTGATTACCCATCAGGAACATCAAGTCCTTTCCCGTCAAATCCTCTTCGAGTTTGGCCCGAAACGGCTTCTTCCAATCTACTCCGTGACTCTGGCGGCAGTGCCAGAACAAAACGCCGGCCTCCCAATCGACGATCTTGTGCTTGAACTCTTTCTCACCCTCTGGCGTATCGCAGGTGTATCGGTAGTAGAAGTCGAATGGCACCTTCCGCAGCGTTTGTGTCATTTTCTTGACCTCGGCGTCGCTGAAAAGCTGCCCCTGCATCTCGTCGCGCAGTAACTTCGCGCGCTCCTCGTCCGTCCACTCGGCGGCCCTTGCCTCAACGATTTCCAGCGTCAACACCTGCTTCGGTCGCATCAGTGCCAGCGACAGCCCCGATTCAATCCGGGTCTCTTCGAGCTCATCGAAGCTCGTGAACGTTGGTAGCTTTTCGATCCACGGCCACCGGGCATCCCACTGTTTTTTTGTGTCGATCACATCACCGCAGGTAATCGTGTCGACGTAGAGCTTGTGGCTTTCAAGCCGATGATCCTTGTGGGCCTTCTCGACTCGCACGTCAATCCACTGCCATTTCTTGAACTTCTGACCTTCCTCGACCAGGCGGAATGGCACCGGATATAAACGTCGCATCGCACCGTGTTCATTTATACCAGCGACGCACGACGTCTCAACGTGCTGAGCGCTGGGGGACGGGTACGTCTTGGCCAGAATCAAGATGCGTTCGATTTGCGATGCCATCCAATCTCCTTCGTTTTGTCGTCGTCCACAAGCGTGAGCTACTTCTTTACCTCAAAGCGCAGATGGCTGGATAGCCATGTGCCACGATTCTCTGCTTCAGTTCATGTCTTCATCGCCCTCGACAGGACATCGTCGACAGAACGCGCCACGACGTATTGGGCCGGAGACTCTCCAACCGCCAGTGCCTGAAAATGCGCCTTTCCACATTCGATTTTGGCGCTTTCCTTGTCGCGCAAATCATCGGTGAAAAGACTGCTCTTCGTTTCAACGACGAAATACAAGCGCTGCGTGCCGTCCTGCTCCACCAGAACCGCCCAGTCTGGGTTGTAGCTGCCCAGGGGCGTGCGCACCTTGAACCAGCCAGGCAGTTTGGCATACAGCTTGATGGCGTCGTTCTTCTCCAGCGCATCGGCAAAGTCGCGCTCGGTGGTGGAGTCGTACACCACGTGCTCATAGATCGACTTGGTAGTATCCATCAGCATATTCTTGAGGTAGCCGGTGAGCTCTTCCTGATCAAACAACTCCTGGGCGTAGAAGTGTTCGTCGCCCAGCTTCTGGTACTTGATGCCATCGACCAGCGCCAGCCGCTTGCAACGGTTGATCGTCTCGGCGGCGAGCTCAATGAACTGCTGCGGATTGCGCTTGAAGTCGTCCAGCCGCCCGCTACCGGTCAGGATGCTCGTAATTGTGCGACGGGTGAGCTGGGTGCGATCCTGCAAGTCGGTGAGCAAGTCTGGTAGCTCAATGTCAGTCTCGTCCAGGACGACGGTTGCCGCACCCGCCTTTTCTGTCGCCTCGACGCCCGCCTTGCCGATGGCGATGTCAGCCTTGCGCCACTGCAGACGGGCCTTTGCAATGGCAGGGGCTTTCTGCAACGCCACGATGCAGTCCGCCACCAGCTTGGTGTTGTCAAACTGCACCCGGTACGTGGTTTGGTGCTTGATCCGATCCCACAGCGCCTTGAACTCAGTACTGAGATAGATGGCCTTGCGCACCGGCACCTGCTTACGCTCATCGGCGTTCTTGATTTCCAGGCGGCCAGACACCTTGCGCAGCACCTCGGCGATCTGAGTACGTTGCGTCTCAAACTCCGCTGGCAGCGCCAGCGTTCCGTCCTTCAACGCTGACTTCAGCGAGTCCTGCACCTTGCCTTTGGCGTCAATGTGGCCAGCGGCCTTGAGGTGTTCCCACAGTGCTTTCGACTGATCGACGCCCAGCGGGACCACCTGTCCATCAGCACCCGTCACAGCGATGGCAGAAAATTGGTGCTGTTCCACGATGCCAAAGCGAATGCCGGTGTCAGCCTCAATCTCCTTCTGCAAATTCTCGGCGAATTCTTCGTAGTTCTCGGTGGCAACCACCGTGAGAGTGTTTACTTCAAACCCGCGTATCCGCTCACCATGCTGATTGACACACAGGCGCAGGCCTCGACCGATGGTCTGGCGACGCTCACGTTCGGTTCCCATTTCACGCAGGGCGCAAATCTGGAACACATTGGGGTTGTCCCAGCCTTCTTTCAGCGCCGAGTGGGAAAAGATGAACTTGAGCGGCGTCTCAAAACCAAGTAGCTTTTCTTTCTCCTTCATGATCAGGTTGTAGGCTCGCTCGGCGCTCTCACGGTTACCGGCATTATTTTCAGCCGTATCCGTCCAGCCACCTTTCTTGTCGATGGAGAAGTAGCCGTTGTGCACTTCCTCGGCGGCACTGGTCAGATCAATTTCGGCAAACAAGCTCTGATACGCAGGCAATTTGGCCGCACGGCGGTATTCCTCTTCAAAGATGCGGGCGTAGTCACCCTTCACCGAATTGCCATCGGCGTCGTACTGGCGGTACCTGTCCACCGCATCGATGAAGAACAGCGACAGCACTTTGATGCCTAGGGGGTGCAGACGCTTTTCCTTGTCCAGGTGCTCCTTGATGGTGCGGCGGATCATTTCGCGCTGCACGGCCAAGGCATCGACGTCGCCATGCGCTTGACCCAAGGCTAGGTAGGTCTCCCCACCGGGATAGCGCAACTCCAGAAACTCCTCGCCTTTGGCGGTGTTGATCTCGCCAATACGGAAATCAGCGTAGATCGCCCGCTTCGCCGACTGTTCAAGGTCATCCCCGTCGCTCACGCTCACTTCCTGCCGCTTCACCCCGCTGGCAGTGGCCACATCGAGTTCGATTTTGGCGCTGATCGTGCCACGGCGGTTAGCTACCGATGCCAGCCGAACAAACGGCTTGTTGTGCGCATCCTGCACAGTTGCGGACGCCACTTCGATCTGCTTGACCAGCTTGCGCTCGTAGGCATCGACAGCATCCAGGCGGAACACCATATGGTGCTTGTCCACGTGGGTGGCAGAATATCGTAACGTGCACAGCGGGTTCATCGCGTCGAGCGCGATCTTGCCAGCACCCGACAAGCCACCATCTACGCTTTGAGGCTCATCGACAATGACGATGGGTCGGGTCGCCTTGATCAGGTCGATGGGCTTTTCGCCGCCTGTCTTTTCGCTGTCTTTGTAGAGGTTGTTGACGTCCTTCTTGTTGATGGCCCCGACCGTCACCACCATGATCTGGATGTTCGAGCTGGTGGCGAAGTTGCGCACCTGCCCAAGCTTGTTGGAGTCGTAGAGGAAGTAGTCAAAGGGCACACCTGCGTAGAGTCCCTTGAAGTGATCCTCGGTGATTTGCAAAGTCTTGTAGACGCCCTCCTTGATCGCCACCGACGGCACCACGATGACAAACTTGCTGAAGCCGTAGCGCTTATTGAGTTCAAATATGGTGCGCAGGTAGACGTAGGTTTTGCCCGTGCCGGTTTCCATCTCGACGGTGAAGTCGCCAGAGGCCAGGGTGCCGGAAGGTGGCAGGCCGCCGCGCAGTTGGATGTCGGCCAGATTCTGGTGCAGCTCGTCATCCAACAGGGTCAAGCGGTTGCCAACACCCAGGTCGGACTCGGCAACGCCAAGTGTCATTTGCTGCGGCACGGTGCTGGGGAACATGTCTTCAGCAATGGCAGGTGGTGCCTTCATCGTCACTGTAAATTCGGTGCGGCATATCTCCTGCCCACGGAACAGGTCACAAACGGCCTCGATGGCCTTCAGTTGGTAATCGAGGTTAGGCTCGAAATGGAGTTTCATCACCAAGCCCTCATAGACTGCGCACGTTCTGGATGCCGTGCTGCTCCAGAATGGCGGCCAGATTGGTCTTGGCCACATCGTCTGCGAAGGCGCTGTCGCGGAACACACAGGTCGTGTCACCGGCGGGGGCAAGCTCCTTGTGCCAGGCGATGATCCCTTGCGCCAGCGGTTCGACTTGGTCGCGGGTGATGTCAGTCGTGAGGCAAACCATCAGTACACCGCCGCCAACCACATAGACGTCTTTTCCGGAAATGGCGCGTTGCTCGATGGGCACACAGAGGTCGAGGCCGAGCTTGAGAAGCACTTCATAAAGAACGTCGGCTTCGGTGCGACTCTCCAGTAAGTGGTCTTGGTGGGCGAACAGGGTCTCTTCCAGATTGTCCGGGTTGGGGTTCCAAGCACGGATGTTGGAGTGGTCGAGTTTGAACACGCGGAAGCCGGTGTCGCCGGAAAACATCGGGTTGTCGGCTTTGACCTTGGCCGCCGCACGGCGCAGGCGCTCCTTGGTCAGTTCGGCGATGGTGCGCTTCATGCCTAACTTGTCGCAAATTGCAGCTGCCGCTTTTTGGCTATTCTCCGCAGGATCAAGGGGCTCAGGCAACTGCACCAGTACATAGCGTCGTGACTGTCCGTCAATCGCGTTTTGCTGCATCACAGCCTGCCCCGTCACGGCTGAACCGGCGAATAGGTCAAGCACGAGTTCCGTTCCACTAGCCCCAAGCAAAATGCAGGTTCGAAGGAAGTCGATTGATTTCGGGAAGTCGAAGGATTCTCCAGGCATCAATTCCTTCAGTGAACGCTTGCCGCTATCGGTCGAAAACTCACCACCCAACCATACCGATTTTGGCTTCGAGGTTCGCTCAATGGCGCCTTCATCATCCTCGTCATCTTCGTCAGGCTCGTCGCTAACGGCGATGGAGGTGTCGAGGTACAGGCGGTGTTCAACATCCAGGCGTCCGCTTCGTTCAGAACGTTTTGGATGAAGCCAGTCCAAGTGGTTTTCCACCTTTTCGATTCCCCAGCGCCAACGCCCTTCGGCACCATCCCCACGCATGGGGAGGATTTCGACGTCAGTTTGTGCCAACCGTTTTAGTGAACAGCGGCCCGAGGCTTCATCCCAGTAGATCGGAAAAAACATATTTGGTCGGTCTTCCCGCCGGTCTGGCCCGCCGCGCTTGCGAAGATCGCGCAACGCGTACTTGTTCCCTTTTTCGTCTGTGAGCTTGAAAGCGGCGCGCTGTTCTTCTGTTAAAGGAAGGCCATTCGAGACGAACGTCGGTCCGGAGTACACGACCACGTATTCGTGGCACGCCGCTATGTGTTTCTTATCGTTTCGCCCCTTCATGTTATTGACAACGGTAACCGTCGCGACGAAATTTTCCTCACCAAATATCTCGTTGCAGATCGACCGCAAGTGATTCAGCTCGCGGTCGTCTATAGAAATGAAAACCACACCATCCTTTCGGAGAAGTGCACGGGCAAGTCGCAACCTCGGATACATCATATTTAGCCAGTCAGTATGAAACCGCCCGCTGGCTTCGGTATTGCTGCTGATCTTTTGCCCACCCTCCACCTGGCCGGTCAGTTCCAGATAGTTCTTGATGCTGTCCTGAAAATTGTCTGGGTAAACGAAGTCCTTGCCAGTGTTGTACGGCGGGTCGATGTAAATGAGCTTGACCTTGCCGGCGTAGCTTTTCTGCAGGAGCTTGAGCACCTCCAGGTTGTCACCCTCGATCATCAGGTTCTGGGTGGTGTCCCAGTCCACGCTTTCATCCTTGCAAGGACGCAGGGTGCCGGTGCTGGGCGTGAGTGCCAGTTGCCGCGCGCGACGTTTGCCGTGCCAGTTGAGGCCGTATTTCTCCTCGCGCTCCTCCACCGCGCCGCCCAGCAGTTGCTTCAACACCTCGAAATCGACCTTGCCCTCGGTAAAGGCTTCGGGGAACAGGGCTTTGAGCGTGTCGATGTTGCCGGCCACGATGTCAGCGGAGTTGGCTTCAGGGTCGTTGGCTTCTATTTTCTGCATGGTGGTCTCGGGATTCAGGGCTTGAGCGTGGTGAGCAGGCGCACTAGGCGGTGAAGATCAGTGTAGGGAGCTGTGCTGTCGTAGGCGTCGGCCAGCGTGGCCAGATGCTCGGCGCGTTGCGTGGCGATGACCAGATGCAATTTGGTGTTGGCGTAGTGTCCTGGCTGACCTTTGTCGTAGCCAGGCAGGTAGGGGCGCAGCCGCTGGTAAACCTCGGTACGGTGCAGCGGGGCGAGCACCTCCTCGAAGTGCAGCAGCAGCCAAAGTTCGAAACAGGGCACGGAGGCGATGGCGGTAAAGCTCACGGACTTGTTGAGATCGTTGCGCAGCTTGCCATGTCGCGCGGCGGCCTTGGCAAGAGCGTTGTGGTAGGTGTCGTGGTCGTCGCGGTCGAACACGGCATAGATCTGCTCAAAGGCGCGAGGCTGAATGTCCCTGGCCTCGTCGCCATTCACAAACAGGTGTTCTGCGTATTCCACCACCTGCAAGGGTGTGGTGCCGAACTGGCTGGGATGCACCTGCACATTTGCTGTGGGCAGGCGGTATTCGGCGCGGATTTCTCCCAGATACAGGGGCTCGGTCTTGCTGCCTTCGCTGACGATCAGGATGCGGTCGTAACTCGCGCGCTTGCCGCTTTTTCGCGCCAAATCCGCCGCTTGTCGGGCCTTGGGTTGATTGTCTTTTCCCATGTGCTCCCCTCCGCGGCCTGTCAGTCCACCGCCTTGGCGGGGGGGGATTCGCTGAAGAACGGCACGGCGCCATATCGCCCGACCAGGTAGCCGCGTTCCCAGGCTTCGGTCTCGCGCGGGCTGAAGTCGGTGAGCGGGTACAGGCGGGTGGCCTGGTCGCGGTCTTTTTCGGTGAACCAGATTTGGTCGCGCCGGAACAAGGTGCGGTCGAGCAGCGAGGTGTCGTGGGTGGTGAAGAGCAGTTGCGCGCCCAGCGGGTTGTGTTCCGGCTGGTGGAAAAGGCGCACCAGACGACGCACCAGCAGGGGGTGCAGGCTGCTGTCGAGTTCGTCCACGACTAGAAGACGGCCATGTTGAAGCACGTCGAGTACGGGAGCGGCCATCGCATACAGGCGCTGGGTTCCCTGAGATTCTTCGTGCAACTCGAAGCTGGCGGAACCGTGCTCGGTTTTGTGTACGAATTGCGGCATGAGCATTTCATGTTCTTCGCGGGTGACTTGAGTGCCCTCCGGCCCAAACATGATGTTCTGGCGGATGCCTTGGCGCGGCACGCTCACAACATCGCTAATGCTGATATCCGCCGAGGCGAGAAAGTCGCTCACCGCGCGTTTACCCGCCTCGGTCTGGAGCAGCGCGGTGGTGAAGTCCGGCGGCGGAACCAGCCCCGCGCCAAAGTACACGGGTTGCTCCACCAGCCAGCGGAATATCGGTCCCAAGAGTTCGCTGTTGAGCTGCACGGCGGTGGACAGGAACAATGCGTTGGGCCGAGTGGTTTCCTGCCACAGCTTGCGTGGGCCGGTGAGATGCGAGCTGAACTCGTAGATCGAGCTTTGGGTTTTCTCGTCGAAATGCCGGCTGAACCACTGCTGCGGCTTGGCGGTGCGATACACCATTAGCCATTCGTCCACGATGCGTTCGGGTGTGAGGGTGAAGCCGTATTGATAACGCACCCCCCCCAGCATGAAGGTGACTTCAAACTCGGTGGGTTGCGCTGCCCAGGCTGCGTCCAGGCGAAATGGCTGGATGTTGAAAGTTTGGCCGAGTTGCATGGTGGTGGCGGATTCTGCCACCACGCCACGCATGAAATTCAGCGCCAGAAGCAGGGTCGATTTACCGCTAGCGTTGGGGCCATACACGACGGCGCTACGCACGACGTGGGACGGGTTCTTAAGCCCGGTCGAGGCCAGGTGGGTATCGGCCATCTTCTTGTCCTTGGACGCGACCATGCTGATGACTTGCTCATCACGGATGGAGCGAAAATTGCGGACACGGAATTCAAGCAGCATGACGTGCCTCCTACTAAATATTATTTAATTTATTGTAGTGTATTTACAAAATAATAGTTTATTTTGTATTTAATTCCTTGTTTTGGCCTTCGACAAGTAGCCCGACAAGGTCATCTTCTGGGTGGCAGACTCCAGTTCATGTTGGAGCCGCTGAAGTTCAAGATTCAGCTCGACGCGCCTCGCAAGCTGCTTTTCCCTATTGGCCTGGGTACGCAAGCTAACAATTTTCACTTCCAGTTCCTGGCTATCGCGCAGAGCCTGTCGGCGCGCGGCGGTTTGTTCGGGACTATCGGCCAGAACAAATTGCCCGGTCTTACCCGCCACCTGATAGGCGATCAGGGTATCCATCCAGCCTTGATACAGGGCCAGCAAGTGGGCGCGTGGCTGGTTGGCGAGCGCGAGGGCGGTCAGGAAGCCTTGCATCGGTTGGGCGTCCTGTGACTTGGTCAGATGGACCTCGACGGCTGCGCCATCGAGCACCACCTTGCCAGCCTCATTCTGCGCCCAGCGTTTGTGGGCGAGCGAGAGGCTCAGGCTGGCGTCGCCCGCCAGCATCAGGAACACAGGGTACGGTATGGCGCGATGGGCCAGTTCAGCCAGCCGCCCGGCCTTGGCATCCGCGCGCAGGGTGATGACCAACACGGCGATTTCCAGGTATTCCCGTGCTTCGTCGCGGTATTCCGGTACACCTATCGTGGTGGGTTTGAGCGCTGAGAGCCATTGAATTTCTTCAATACCTTCGTTAATGAGGCGCTTGTCGGCAGCGGTGGGCGCACCGTTTTCCACCAGCAACTTCTTGGGCACGCGCTGATCGACCTGTGCGCTGTCGGGCAAATTGAGGGCGGCAATCAAATCGGCGGTGTTCATGCACTTGCTTCAGGCAGGATCACCAGAAACGCGACCACTTCAAAATCGTTGCTGCCGGCGAACTCGCCCTTTTGCGCATGGGTGCCGCCCGGAGTAAACAAACTGGCGACGGCCCGTTCTTCTTTTTTGCCGACGATAGTCGCCACGGCCTTGGCGAGCAGTGACTGCGCATGGCTCATGTCCTGGCCGTCCTTTGTGGCTTTGTCGAAGCGCGCATATGCACCTGCATCCGGCAGGTCGCGGCCCATGCAGACGCGCTTCAAGGTGTCGAGTGCCTGTTTCGCCTGGGTGTAGGGCAATAGCACTGCGCCGTCGTCGCCAATATGCACCAGGTAATACGGTGCCAGTGGATAACCGGGGTCAGCGACCCGGTTGGCTGCGTCGCCCTCGGCGCGCAGGCAGAAGAGGATGCCAGGCGCAATGGCTGCTTCCGGCGTGGTGGTCACGGCAAAGGTGCCCAGGGGAAGACTGTCCAGTTGGCCGGAATGCTCCTTGAGGAAGCCTGCCAGGTCGATACGGTAATCGGAGAGTGTCAGGTCGGTGATGGACACGCCGCTGGACAGGTCTTCCAGGTCGATGACGGTTTCCTGCATCTTGATGAGTTGCTGGCGGCGGTATTCCAGATCGTTCATCGGGTTGCCGGATTGCTGCTCGATAAGGTTTTCCTCCCCGGTGGCGGAGATATCGAGCAAGACCATGCGGCCGCTGACGCGCTGTTCCAGGTTGATGTACTCCTCCAATTCCATGTTGGGCCAGAAGTTGATGAGCTGGATGCGCTGGTTGGGCGATCCGATACGGTCGATCCGGCCAAAACGTTGGATGATTCGCACCGGGTTCCAGTGGATGTCGTAGTTGATCAGGGCGTCGCAGTCCTGAAGGTTCTGACCCTCGCTGATGCAATCGGTAGCAATGAGCAGGTCCAGATCGCCGTCGTCGGCCAGTTCCGCCGGCCGTTCCTTGGCACGTGGCGCGAAGGTGGAAAGGATGCTGGCCAAGTCTTTGCGCAGGCCGGGCAGCGTGGCCTTGTTGCCACCTGTACCAGTTACCACGGCACTGTGCAGGCCTAATTCTTGTTGCGCCCAGCCAGACAATTCTCGGTAGAGGTAATCGGCGGTGTCGGCAAAGGCGGTGAACAGAATGACTTTGCGATTGCCCGGGTTGAGCGGTTCGCTGCACTTGCGGGTGATGACTTCTTTCAGTGCGGCCAGCTTGGCATCGCGAGCGGCGTCCACCAGGCGTGCTGCCGAAAGCAAGGTGTGCAGCCGATTGCGGTCTTCAATAAGGTCTTGCTGCCAGCGCACGCGATCCACGTCTTGAAGCAACACTTTGACCTTGCGGCCAATGAGCAAGGTTTCGTAGTTGGGATCGTCGACTTCCACGTCGTCGATGGATATCTCTTCCACCGATTCTTCGTGCGCTTCAATGCGAGCGATCATGGATTCCACATCGGCAAGCTGGCGCTGAATAGTCAGGGCAAAGGAAGCGACGGAGCTTTCCATGCGCTTGAGGATGTTCACGCGTAGCAGGTGAATCAGGCTTTCTTCCCGGTCTACCTGGCGGAAAAAGCTTTCGCCGCCACGAATCTGGGTGCTGTATTTGGCGTCGTAGGCCGCCTGTTTATGTGGCAGCACGTAGCGCATTGGGGCATAAACAGAAAGGTTGAGACGGCGGATTTCATTGTTGACATCGCGGATGGCGGGGAAGGTGCCAGTAAGGTCCACATCCGCCTTGATATTGATGGGCTTGAGACGCTCCGGGAATTTGCCGGTTTCGTCGGTACCGTAATACTTCTCAATGTGCTTGCGTGAGCGGGCAATGGTGAGAAGGTCGAGCAACTTGAAGTAATCGAACCCCAGCATATCCATCAGCCGGGAGGATTTGCGATCCGTTTCCTCCAGGTTGAGCCAGCGGTTGAACTGGAGCTGTGCCTGGCGGACGGTGGCCTCGATGCTGGGGATGCCCTGCTCTGACAGAGCGGTATCGTCACCCTCGGTCACGAAAGCAATCTGGTTTTTAAGGTCGGACAGGCGGTTATTGACCGGGGTGGCTGAGAGCATCAGAACCCGGGTTTTTACGCCGGACTGGATGATGTTACGCATGAGCCGACTATAACGGGTGTCGCGATCCTTGTGGGTGGCCTTGTTGCGGAAATTATGCGACTCGTCGATCACCACCAGGTCGTAGTTTCCCCAATTGACATGAGCAAGGTCGATGTCGCCTGACTGGCCATTGTCCCGGGACAAATCGGTGTGATTGAGGACGTCGTAGTTGAATCGATCGGTAGCCAACACATTTCGTTTGTCATTGGTCTTATAGATCGTCCAGTTTTCGCGAAGACGCTTGGGTGCCAGCACCAGAACACGGTCATTGCGTAGTTCGTAGTATTTGATGATGGCGAGGGCTTCGAAGGTTTTACCCAGCCCCACGCTGTCGGCAATGATGCACCCGCCATGGCGCTCAAGCTTATCGATGGCGCCGACCACGCCATCACGCTGGAATTTGTAGAGTTTCTTCCAGACGGTGGTGTTCTTAATACCGGTGGCTGATTTGACGATGCGTTCTTCGTCCAGCTCGTCTCCCTGGTCTTTGAAAAGCTGGTAGAGAATCTGGTAATAAATGAGAGCGGGTTTTTTGGGCTCGACAAACGCCTTGAGCTTATCGAGTAATGCATTCTTGGCATCCTGCTTTGCTGCCAGGCCATCCCACAACACGGCGAACCAGGAAGCAAGGGTAGCGCACTCCTGCGAGGTTTCCGATGACTGGATCAGGCTGAATGGGCTTCCCGGAGTAATCCCAAGCCCTTCGGTGGAAAAGGTGCAATTGCCAGTGATTACACAGTGATGTGCTGAATCGGGGTTGCTGGCAATCAGCATGGCCTGTGGAATGGCTCCGGCTGCCTGGCGGATTTCAACTGCCCTCTCGATCCAGTTCGCACACTGCTTTGCAAGCCAACGCGCTTGAAGACGGTTGCGAAAGGGACGATCGGCGGCAATACCAAGGAAAGCCAATTCCGCTGGATCAATGGCGGGTATGACAAGGCGGCAACCCGTAAGCCCAACCACTAACTCCCGGATTTCACCGAAGGCAAACAAGGAAAAAGCGGGCGAAGCCACATCCAATGTGGATCCCCCAACTAGGCATTTCCTCAGTTCATCGACAACACGATCCGAACCACTATTTTTAATAAGTTTCATGGGGCGCAGATTGGGAATTTATGTTTATCGCGTGGTGCCTCCCCTAAAGCTGAAAAGCCAGTCGCCACGCTGTGGGTGAAATGATTGTACGGCACGATGGTGTTGCCATAGCAGACACCCACCTCCATGAACACCCGGATTCCATTTGTGGCGCGGGTAGCCTTTAGTGAGCCCAGGATGTAACCCAGGCAGGCCTGCTTGGTGGCCTTCAGGAGAAGTCGTTGCTACTTGCCAGAGAGTCCTTCCAGATCACCCACCTCGATGTCCTGGCCGATATCCTCCCGGAACACCGTGATATCGATATCTTCAGAAAACCGGGAGATCAGCCCGTAGGCCTTGGACAGCGATGTGCCGCCCTTGAAGAGCAGGCGTGGCTCGCCGGTGGCGCGGCCGTTGAACAGCAGGTCCAGCACCCAGGACACCCAGAAATCCTTCTCCACATTCTGGATCGGCGTGCCGAGCCTGTTGGCGGTCGTCAGGAACAGGCCACGACGGTCTTCGGGAGAGGCGGCGATGATGCGAAGAAAGCCGGCGTTCACGGTGAAGCCTTGGTGCTTGCCTGCTCGGATCTGGCAAGCAGATCGCGAACCCACTGTTGCATCCACGACGGCACAGTGTGTAAACCGGATCGCAGATCATCACGAATCGCGCTTCCCTGGCTGGAGTCCTGCAGTAGCCGAATGAGCTTGGCCTGAATCGCATCCTGATCGACCTGAGCGCCATCCTTCAGACCATCGCGCAGCCAGTACAGGGCTTGCACCACACGCATGGCTGGACGGCCAGCCCAGTAGAGCTTGCTTGGCGCCGTCAGTTTGAACTGGAGGGTTAATTTGCCCAGCTGGATCCGACGCAGCCGGCCATCAGTATGCACGATGACCTGCCCCGGCACCGCATTGGTCAGGCCCAGATCGTTGGCGGCGGTCATCCCGTCAATCAATACGCGCACCTGGTCGCGGCGACCGACGGCATCGATCACGCTGCGGTAATCAGGGGCGGTTGGCAGCCCGGTGAGGGAGTTCATCCGGGGCTGGCCGTACAGTCCTCGGTCGATGCGACGCAGATCATTGCTGGCGACCATGCGCTGGAGCGTTTTATCCACCGCGTCGCGG
Organism: Thiobacillaceae bacterium; assembly: GCA_040080135.1. Lineage (GTDB taxonomy): Bacteria > Pseudomonadota > Gammaproteobacteria > Burkholderiales > Thiobacillaceae > Thiobacillus. The sequence continues at coordinate 28,670 of JBEBIZ010000003.1, read as the reverse complement.
CTACCCAGGTCGAGAAAATCCACCGGTGTCCACACTTTGGCTGCCGGGGCCTGATTGATACGTTGCATCACCTGCGATTTGATGACTGGCGTCGGATTGAGCATGACTGGCTTCTTGTCCGATAACTATATACACATTTCGGACAGCTGCAAGACCAGGAATGACCGAACAAGCAGGAAGGCAAGTCAGCAGATGCTTCAACGTTGGCTTAAGCGACAACGGCCCTTGAAGGTGGACGTCACAAGGCACGAAGTCTCATACCAACCAGCTCATCAAGCCGGGACTGGCGTGCCATTATAAAAAGAACGAAAATGATTATTATGTTGATGGTCGCGAGATTTATGCGCGATCAGAACTTGATTCATGAATGAACAAGCGAAGGCTGTGGTCTGACTTGAATCTAATCCCGCCATGGGAGTGGCGGAGAAAATAATAAGCTGAATAATTACCCCCTTGCAGTTGCGGAGCCGAAGGGATTAAAACAAGAAAGGCGAAAAACACATGGGTTCCGCACCCTCTAAATGCCTGCCCGCATACATGGAGCAGTTCTGCAATGATCTATGGCTTAGCCATGGACTCGCAGACAAAACAATCGCTGCCTACCGAGCCGATCTAATCGGTTTCTCATCATGGCTGTCGGGGCATAACGAAAAGACGCTACTCCAGGCCCAGATCCTGGATATTGATGAATGGCTGGCAAGCCTGCTTGAGAGAAAGATCAGCCCTCGAAGCGTCGCTCGCTATTCAGCTTCGCTGCGGCGCTTTTACCGATATCTCACGTCCACCGGGTTGGTTTCACAAGACCCGACCGTGCCGCTTGGCAAGATCAAAATCCCGCGAAAACTACCGAATACCCCGACTCAGGATGAGGTTGCAACGCTGCTCGATATTACCGATCTCAATTCTCATCAGGGCCTGCGCGACAAAGCCTTGCTCGAATTGCTCTATGCGACCGGCTTACGGGCCGCAGAGCTGTCAGGTCTCGAAATCGGTGATATTGATTTCAGAAACCGGGTCATTCGCGTTTGTGGGAAAGGGAACAAGGAGCGCCTTGTTGTGTATGGCGAAGAAGCCTCGTTCTGGCTTGATCTGTATCTAAGCAGATCGAGACCCGCATTCAGGCGAGATTCCCGCTGCAATTATGTTTTCCTCTCGGTACGAGGCAAGAAGTTAAACACAAGCACCCTTCGACTGGTCGTGAAAAAGCATGCCGAGAACAACAGCATCGTCAGGCCTCTCAGCACTCACAGCATCCGGCACGCTTTCGCCACCCACCTACTAGATGCCGGCGCTGATTTGCGGGTTGTCCAGAAACTGCTGGGACATGCCTGTATCGGCACGACTCAGATCTACACATTCGTTGCTACCAAACGATTGGTCACGCTTCACGCAAAGTCCCACCCCAGGAACAATGTCGGAGCATCATCAAATGATTCTGATGGAAATCGAACCCTGTTTCGCTCAACGAGATTGCGCTGAGCAGCTCTTGGCTGACTTCATAGGGTTATTTGCCAGGCTTGCTCTTGGGTGCGCCGGGCAGGCCTGACTGCCACTTCAAATACCTTGCGTGGCAGCGAGGTCAGCGCGTATACCGGGCAGGCGTGCAAAGCTGTCGCGTTTTACGGTGTCAATGAAGTCGGCGACAAACGCACGCACGGCATCGGTTTCGCGCACAGCCGCATAGAGTTCCGCCCATAGACCGTGTTTGCCAATGGGGCGGGCAACGATGTAGCCACGTTCCAGATACTGCGCGACCGCCCACGCGGGCAGCGCGGCCAGCCCACGGCGGCTGGCGACGAGCTGAAGGATGGCGACCGTCAGTTGCGCCTCGCGGCGCGGAGGTTTCACCCCAGCAGGAGCAAGTACGCAGCGGATCAAATCAAGACGGTCTTCCGGCACCGGATAGGTAATGAGCGTGTGGTCGGCGAAGTCAGCGGGCGCGAGCCATTTTTTTGAGGCGAGCGGATGGCCAGGCGGCAGCAGCGCCAGCATCTCGAACCCGAATAGCGGCACATAGACCACCCCTGCGCGCGGCGCGCTTTCCGAGGTGATGACCAGATCGGCCTGCTGGTCCAGGAGTAAACCTACCGGGTCGGCCTGAAAGCCACCCAGCAGATCGAGTTCTACCCCTGGCCACACGTCGCGGTAGCTGTCCATCGCCGGCATCAGCCAGTCATAACAGGTGTGGCACTCCACCGCGATGCGCAACTCACCCGCGTCGCCGTCCTTCAGCTTGGCCAGATCGCGCAGTGCCGCGTTTACCTGCGGCAGGGCCGTGCGTGCCAGCGTCAGCAGCCGACGTCCGGCGGCTGTAAGACTAAGAGGTCGCGCGGTGCGCTCGACCAGCGGCAATCCCAGCGAGTCTTCTAGTGCCTTCAGTTGATGCGACACCGCCGACTGTGTGAGATGCAGGCGCTCAGCGGCGGCAGTCAGTCCGCCCGATTCAGCGACGGCCTGCAACAGCCGCAGATGACGTAGTTCGATATGAGATTGGCTCATGTATTGGATGAGAAATATTCGTTTGTTTCATGTTACCGGCACCGGCATCATGGCGTCCATCATTCATTGGGAGAACACGCATGGCACTGGCACACGTATTGGGCGTTCCACGCATCGGACCGAACCGGGAACTGAAATTTGCACAGGAGTCTTTCTGGCGCGGCGAAATCGATGAGGCCTCGCTGAAAGCGGTGGCGAGCGGTATCCGCCAGGCCAACTGGCAACGGCAACATGCGGCTGGGCTGGATTTCGTCACCGTGGGTGACTTCGCGTTTTACGACCAGATGCTGAACCACATCGCGCTCCTGGGCTGCGCACCGGCACGCTTCGGATTCGGGGACAAAATCAGCCTGTCTGAGTATTTCCAGCTGGCACGTGGCAATGCCGCATGCCATGCGATGGAAATGACTAAATGGTTCGACACCAACTACCACTATCTCGTCCCCGAGCTGAAGCCCGATACGCAGTTTTCGCTGGGCGCGGAATGGCTGTTCGACGAAGTGGCCGAAGCGCAGACAGCGGGCTTCAATGCCAAGCCCGTGCTGATCGGCCCACTCACCTTCCTGCATCTGGCCAAGGAAAAGACCGCAGGCTTCAACCGCCTCGATCTGCTCGACCGCCTGCTGCCGGTCTATGGAACGATCCTGGCGCGACTGAAAGCACAAGGCGTGGAGTGGGTGCAGATCGACGAACCGATTCTGGCGCTGGATTTAAGCGCCGACTGGCGCACCGCTTTTGAGCGCGCCTATCACCATCTGAACACCGCCGGCGTGAGGCTGATGCTCGCCAGCTATTTCGGGCCACTGCGCGAGAATCTGCTGGTAGCAATGAAACTGCCCGTGGCTGGGGTGCATGTCGATTGCGTGCGGGGCGGCGACGAATTGGCGCACGTGATCGACTGGCTGCCCATCACCAAAGTACTTTCGGCGGGCGTGATCGACGGCCGCAATATCTGGAAGACCGATCTTGCCGCGGTGCACGCACGCCTGGATGGCCTGCATCAGCGCCTGGGCGACCGGCTGTGGCTTGCGCCATCCTGTTCGCTGCTGCATGTTCCGATGAGCCTGGCGGGCGAGACACGGCTCGATCCGGAGCTTAAAAGCTGGCTTGCGTTCGCCGACGAAAAAATCACCGCACTGACCATTCTCAAAACCGCATTCAATGCCGGCCGTCAGGCAGTGGCTGTGGAACTGGCCGCCAATGAACGGGCGCTGGCCGCGCGACGAACCTCAGGCCGGGTGCATGATGAGGCGGTCGGCGAGCGTCTGGCCACGCTCACCGCTACGCACGACACGCGCAATCAACCGTTCGCGGTACGCCAGACTGCGCAGCGGGGGCGTTTCAGGCTGCCCCCCTTCCCTACTACGACCATCGGCTCTTTCCCGCAGACCATTGAAATACGCAGTGCCCGCGCGCGTTTCAAGAAAGGTGAAATCAGCGAGGCCGATTACACCGTTGCGATGCAGCGGGAAATTCAGTATGCCGTCGAAAAACAGGAAGCCCTGGGGCTCGATGTTCTGGTGCACGGCGAAGCCGAGCGCAATGACATGGTCGAGTACTTCGGCGAGCAATTGCAAGGTTACGCGTTTTCGCAAAATGGCTGGGTACAGTCCTACGGTAGCCGCTGCGTGAAACCGCCGATCATCTACGGTGATGTGTCGCGCCCACAGCCGATGACAGTGGGCTGGGCGCACTATGCGCAGTCGCTGACCGGCAGACCGATGAAGGGCATGCTGACCGGCCCGGTGACGATGCTGCAATGGTCCTTCGTGCGCGACGACCAGCCGCGTTCGACGACTGCCCTGCAGATCGCGCTGGCGATCCGCGACGAAGTGAATGACCTCGAAGCTGCCGGCATCGGCATCATCCAGATCGACGAACCTGCCTACCGCGAGGGCCTTCCGCTCAGGAATGCGGATTGGCCGGCTTATTTAGACTGGGCGAGCCGCGCGTTCCGCATCAGCGCGTCTGGTGTGGCTGACGCCACCCAGATCCATACCCACATGTGCTATTCGGAATTCAACGACATCCTGCCCGCGATCGCGGCCATGGACGCCGACGTCATCACGATCGAGACCAGCCGCTCGGATATGGAGCTGTTGCGCGGCTTCGGCGACTTCAACTATCCCAACGAAATTGGTCCGGGCGTCTACGATATCCATAGCCCGCGTGTGCCGTCCGAGGCGGAAATGACCCGCTTGCTGGAAAAAGCCGCGCAGGTCATCCCGCCTTCCAATCTGTGGGTCAATCCCGACTGCGGACTGAAAACGCGCGGATGGCCCGAGACCGAAGCCGCGCTGTCCAATATGGTGGCGGCGGCTCAGGCTTTACGGCATGAGCGCGGGTTCAGAGCATAATTGGTGTGCCCTAGAGATACTTGGACAAGCCGAAAACCCGACACTTGTTCCAATGGAATCTCCCACGCTGACTGTATAAATTGTAGAAATTCAGACTTGATCTGACAGACAGGGCAAGTTCGGGTTGCTCTGTCAGGAAATAATTGGCCAGGTACGAATCGTTACGACGTCCGCCGTGTGAGTCTGGTAATCGGCCTGAGCAGCCATTGCCGAGTGCTCCGGTCCACGGCTGTTATGCGCTACAGAACAGTCGCAATCTGACTAGGAGAGCAAGGGGATAGAGCGCAACTAGCAGAGGGGGCGATTCAACACGTTGGTTTCCTAGGCATGCACAGACCGTGTTGAATGCCAAGTAGCTATACTGTTCGCTTCACGCAGAAACGGGCATGAAGTCATCCGTTTAGCTATTTTAAGAATATTACATGCCAGGCTCTGCAGTCACTCCGTCGCCAACCGTGTATCCCGTCGGGCTCACTGACGACGAGTTGGCGAGCCTGCTTCAGGTGCTCTTGGCTGCCGGAAAGGAACCCCTTCTGGTCGTCAATCGGTTCACCTGCAGTGTTTTTTCCAGGGCCTCCTCCACGGAGGTTTGGGCGTTTCAAGCTATCGGCGATCTAGGTGAAAAAGCTTTGGACGCCATGACCTTTCCCTCCAGGCGCGGAGTCGTCAAATGGGTAGAAACCAGCGTAGCTAACCCCAAGGATGCCGACCTGTCCGCCCTGACGGTCACAGCCGCAACGAAAAAGGTGGTTCAGGCTTGGCAGGCCACTGTGGTAGGGGCAACCACCTCCAAGGGGCGCACTGGCGAGGTGAAGGCAAAAACCGCGCAGAAGGTATTCATGACATCGGGCTGGCGCTGTCAATTTGATGGGTGCGGCGAAGACCTTTCATCCCATTTTGCGACCGATGAGCATGCCAACTACAGCTACCTTGCCCACATTGTCGCTTCCTCTGCAGATGGCCCGCGTGGGGATGTGGTCCAGTCTCCGCTGCTAGCTGACGATGCAGAAAACATTATGTTGCTTTGCGACAAGTGCCATCGGCTAATCGACCGGGTTGCGCCTGCCTTTTACACAACAGAGAAGCTTCGTGCCATGCGTGCCCGAAGCGTTGCTAATGTTAAGCGCCTGCTTGATGGCCTCCAGTACCCGCCAGCAGAGCCCATCATGCTCATCGGCAACGTCACCGGGCAACCTCATCACTACTCGAAGCGGAATGTCGAAGACGCCATGCTTAACGCTGGCCTGCGACCTAGCAGGGATATGCCTGAGTATTTCTGCTTCAACGGCTACACCCTACACAACCCGCATTTGGCGTCGTACTGGGGTTCACTTTTCGAGTCTCTTTCCACGGATATTCCCCGCCTGAAGGCCCTTTTGAACGGCTCGGCACGAGGCCATGCGAGACCTCACCTCGCTGTGTTCCCGGTTCACAGCACCTCAATTTTGATACTGGGTGGCCGACTCATTGGTGATACGGCTGGGGTTTCAGTCTTTCAGTTCCATCGAGACAGGGTGGCGGGTAGCCAGGGCGGCCAGTGGGCCTGGCCCACCGATGCAGCCGAGCCCAACTCCGACAAGTATCGCCTTGATGTTCTCAAGGACTTCTCCAGTGAGTGTGAGGCCTGCTTGCTGGTGTCGCTGACCTTCGACATTGCTCCCGATAGGCTGACTACGTCATGCTTCGAGAGCGGCGAGTTGAAATTGCCCACCATCAAACTCACCGCAAACCGATTTGGTTCGGACATCATTGGACACCCGAGGGACCTTGAGCTCTTCGGCGCCAAGCTGGATGAAGCTATCCGGATTCTTCAGGACCAATGGAATGTTCAGCGCATCCACCTTTTCGTGGGAGCACCGGCTTCTGCTTGTTTCCGTATTGGCCAGAAGATGCAGGCCCGCAACCAGGCCATCTATGTCTGTTACGAGACCGACCGGGGCGTCGGCAGCGCATTTAAGCAAACCATCGAAATCTCATCGACTGCGGTCTCTGGCCCTAGTGGTGAGCAAGTAGCGCTTTGATTCTGAACCAGGGAGGTGTATCGACATGAGCACAACGAATAACTTCGCAAAACGAATTCTTGAGACCATGCAAGCCCGGCAGGAGCGGGTTCAGTGGGAGACCTTCATCGTCGAGATGCTTCAGAAGCTGGAACTGTCACCGGAGGAACGCGCTCGCGCTACAAGGCGGTACGAGGCCCTCGGTCGCCAGGTGGCGGCCAAGCTGGGAATGTCTGATACTGATGCGCACGTATTCGTTCAAGGCTCCATGCGCACCCAGACAACGGTGTCTCCTAGAGGTAACCAGAATTTCGACCTGGATGTTGTTGTGAAGTTGACCGGGCCAAAGGTTCATGGCATCACTGACTCCGAAAAATTCTTTCAGGACTTCGGCTTGGCGCTACATGGCATCCAGGATGCCGGTGACCCAAAGGCAAAGCGGCGCTGCTGGCGCCTCAACTATCCAGGTGAGCCGTTCTACTTCGATGTGACACCAGCTCTTCCTGGTAGCCGGTCCCTGGGCGTAGCAACAGATCTTCGGGTTCGTGACCCGGATACTCGATGGAGTCCCTCTAACCCGGAGGAGTTCGCCGAATGGTTCTGCACAATTGCCAATAAGCGGTTCTCGTTCAATCGGGGGCTGCGAGAGATGGTCCTCAAGGCGGAAACCCAAGTTACCCCGATACCTGATGCCCACGTTGGCATTGACGACATACTTCGCCGTGGCATTCAGCTCATGAAGCTGCATCGCGACAACTATTACTGGAACCACTCCGATGAGCGGAAGGACGCAAAGCCCATTTCAGTCATCTTGGTGACGCTGGCTGGGCACGTCTATGACCGGATGGTGACCCACGAACAGACTGCCTATTCCTCGCCTATCGAAGTCCTTCTGGAACTGGTGGACCGCATGCCTGGAGGCATTGGCTACGATGGGCGGAACTACCGCGTTTCGAACCCAATGCTGACCACGGAGAATTTCGCCGACCGCTGGAACTCCGACGGCGGCCTTCGATCTCGCGAGTTCAAGACCTGGCATAAGCAGTTGGCTACCGACCTCGAGGCGTTGTTCACTGAGGAGTACAGCAAGAAAAGCGAGACTCGTATCCGGAGCTTGTTTGGTCAATACGGCGTGGATGCCTGGAGAGCATCGATGCCCGGCCCGCTGCAAGGCCTGCTCGCCGCCGTCCCTGGTCAGCCGCTGACCAACCCGACGAGTGTGCGTCCTCAGGGCTCGAAAAACACGTTGGCTTGAAACAGGTCTGCATGGCCAAGCCTTTTGCCATCGCCGCAAAGGCTGTTGAGGCGTGGCTGACTGACGCAGGCGTGCCCTTTGCAACTCGAATAGAAGGGTTACCGGGGTCGTCTAAACCGATGGCGTGGGAGTTCAAAGTACACCACCCACGGTTGCTGCATGATACGGCGCGTCTCTCGCTGCCTCGTGACTTCCCAGCGACGCCGGCCCAAATCCATCTGCACAAGGACCACTGCTTGGTTCTTCCTCATGTGGAAGAGACCGGAAAGGTCTGCTTGGGCGTGGAAGCCTCTCCTGAGGACTACGCTGACCCTGTTCAAGCCATCGGTCGGGTGCTCAACGCATTCCAGCACTTCCTGACACAATGCGACGATGAAGACTGGATTATTGACGAGCTCAGACGGGAGTGCTGGTCATACTGGCTTCGATTCTGCGACAAAGCCGCTTCACGCCGCGATGCCCGGCCAACACCTAGCCATTTGTATTTAGCCATCCAAGGATTGGCAAAGGTTGAGGAAGGTACTATCGCCGTTTACTACGTTGGCAAAGACCGTCAAAAGCTCAAAACCGCAGTGGGTTGCCCCGGGGATACTGATCCGCATACCTTGGCGCGACGTCACGGTTTGTCGTCAGGGCAACTGGTTCGAGGGCAGGCATTGTTCGTCCCACTGCTGGAAGCCCAGGACTGGCGGCCGGGCGTTTGGCCTCTGGACTTCGAGGAACTCGACGTGCTGGTTGGTCAACTGTCGGAGAATACGGTTTCCGTCCGCTCTTGGTTGCAGCAGTACGCCGGAAAGTCTGGGCAGCCTTTCCTTGTGGCTTTTGTCAAAGGACAGTTTGCCTATGCTTACCAACTGTCCCCCCCGCTTGTTCATAGGTTGTTGCCACTTGTCATTGAGCCGCTTCCCACGATTCGCTTGGACGCCGAATGGTGCTTGACGCGGGGTTATGGCTTGGGTGCATTTGCCCAGCGGCAGGCCAAACGTCTTCTGGTCCTTGGCTGCGGCTCCTTGGGAAGTCCCATTATCGAATTGATGGCACGTGCGGGCATCGGCAACATCACCATCGTCGACCCCGACCTTTTCTTGCCAGAAAACTGCTCAAGGCACGTTCTCGGCCTCTCGTCTGCTTTTCAGGGCAAGGCTACGCAGCTTGCGGACCGCCTGACCCGTGAAATCCCGGGGGTATCTGTTCAAGGTGTGCCAGCGTTAGCCAGTTCCTGGGTTAGCGACCGAGTATCTCCCGGTATGTTCGACTTGGTGGTCGATTGCACAGGTGAAAGCTCAGTGCGAGCGCTACTGAGTCAGTATCGGCACAGCGCCTTCGAGGGAACTCCTATCGTGCATGCCTGGCTTGAGCCATTCTGCGCAGCCGCACATGTCGTGCTTGTGGGGGCATCCGATGTCTGGCCTATGTCGGACCCAGCTGATGCCTTGGTCAATGCTGCTGAGTGGCCAGAATCAACGAAGCACGAAATTCCGGCGTGCGGGGCTGGGTTCCACCCGTATGGCGTAGCTGACACCTGGCAAGCAGCGGGCTTTGCGGCCGAGCGAATTTTAAGTGTCCTCGATCGGGTATCTGGCGATTCTGGGATTTGGTCGTGGGTTCGCTCCAAGGCTTACTTTGAGGCTCTCAATGTGGGCGCAAAGCCCAGAGCGATTGTCCCGGCAGATGGCAGCGAGCATGACTCGAAGACGCTATCGCGAGGCTTTAGGGAGGTCCTGAACCCCAATGGCTGACCAAGGACTTCGATTCCGGTTGCCGGGGGCTGCTTGGAGCCTTGAGATACCCTTGGATGGTTTGGCCGTGCTTAAGAGCCACGTGCAACGCGGATGGTTGAAACGTGAGGTTGTTGGCCAACTCTACGCCCGTGACCTTACAGCAGAGGTTGTCGTAGTAGAAGTGGTGACCAAGCTCCCAGCGCAGTGGTCCGCGATCACAGGCGTTGGTTTCGACCTGCGAGCCGCGGAGACCGAACGGGAGCGGCTTTTCGAGCAAGGTCTTCACTGCCTTGGGTTTTGGCATACGCACCCAGAACCAATCCCGCACCCGTCTGGAACCGACCTCCAGATGGCAGCCGACCATGCCAATGCCTCAAAGAGCCTGTTCACCGGGCTCCTGTTCTTGATTGTGGGGAAAGCCCCATTCCCGCATGGACTCGGTGTTTGGCTTCATGACGGCTATCAGGCATTGCGCGCCGAATCGGATTGAATCGCCCCAGCTTAGTAGACACCTAGAAGGACTGCTTCGACTCGCAGAACTGTCGGTGTTTTGAGCGGAGTCGAACTCCCGCTTTGGCCGACGACCTGCTTGTCATGCCTGGATTTTCGACCGTCGCATCCTCGGCCAAAGCTGCCGCTGGAGATTTAGCCGACTACTTCTGCTATGGATTCGGTACCGGGCATAGGTCAGGATATCTCATCGAACAGCAGCTTTCTGTTTCCACTGCTACAGGACACAACCCGAATCAGAATGACAGGCCAAGCATGGCCACCGTCTCTTGTGTAGCTGCCAACCGAACCCGGGTAGTCTTCATACAAGGTGCCCGGCGCATTCAACCCCCCTTTACTTATTAGGATAATTGTCTAATTATATTAGGACGATCATCTTATTAAGGGCGAGTCATGCAACAAACGGTTCTGGTCACGGGTGCGAATGGCTTTGTCGGGAGTCATGTTCTGGAGGTTCTGGCACTTCGCGATGATGTGCGGGTGATTGCAGCATGCCGCAATGCTGATCGTCTGGCGAGGACGTTCACCGGCGAAGTGCGCGTGGGTGATCTGCGTAAGCCGGATTATGTGAAATCCGTGGTTAAAGGCGTGGATGTCATCTGTCATGCGGCGGCCTGGACTTCAATGTGGGGACAATCGGATAACTCGCGGCATCTGCTTCTGGAGCCGGGCTTGGCGCTAATCAAGGCCGCACGCGCCGCAGGGGTCAAGCGCTTCGTCAACACCAGCACGACCAGTGCTGCTGCACCGCTCCAGTCCGCCGATCCAATGAGTCGTGGCGTTGCCCGTACCTTCTGGCCGCATCTGTGCAATGTTGTCGCCATTGAAGAGGCCCTGCGCGAGCAAGCCAGCCCCCAATTCCAGGTGGTCAATCTGCGCTTGGGCATTTTCGCGGGGCGGCGCTATGCGCTTGGGCTGCTGCCTATTCTGGTGCCGAGATTGAAGACCCACCTAGTGCCTTGGGTGGCAGGCGGGCGAACCAGCCTACCCATTACGGACGGGCGCGACATAGGCCAGGCGTTTGCCCTTGCGGTCATGGCACAGGGCTTGGACGATTACGAAAGCTTCAATATTGTTGGCCCAGAAGTGCCAACCGTGAGGCAGGTGATCTCCCTTTTGCATGAGGAATTCGGTCTACCCAAACCCCATTTCGGCGTGCCCTTTGCCGTCGCTTATCCCTTCGCCTGGTTGATGGAGAAGCTTGATCCACTGGTGCCGTGGGAACCGCTGGTCACGCGCAGCATCATTCACCTGATGGAGGAAGTTGGCGCGGACAACATCAAAGCCGAACGCCTGTTGGGCTTCCGTCCTGTGCATACCTGGCGCGAGGCGGTACGTACCCAGATGGCGGAAATGAAGGAGCGGCAGACGCATCCAATGCCAATGGCACGCCCACTTGGCTAGGTACCACCCCACACCGCACCCGGACGTCGTAACATTGGCACTCACCGTTCCATACCCGTCTCATGTTAAACAAAGGCGAAAAAACCCGTGCCGAGATAGTTGAACGCGCAAAGTCGCTGTTCTACGAAAACGGCTACGATGGCACTTCGTTCACCGATATCGTTAATGCCGTCGGCGTGTATCGCGGCAACATCAATTATTACTTCAAGACCAAGGACGACATCCTCAAGGCGGTGATCGATCGGCATCTGGAGGAATTCGGCGCGCTGCTGGCTGAATGGACGGCTCGCCATACGAACCCACGTGACCGCCTCATTGATTTTGTCCGCATGATCGCCGAGCGTCAGGCAGCACTGACCCGATTCGGTTGCCCCATCGGCACGCTAAACACGGAACTTGGCAAGGACCGACCGGAGTTGCAGCAGTCCGCACGCGCGCTGTTTGATCTATTCCGGGATTGGCTCGCCGAGCAGTTCCGTGCCTTGGGCGCTGACAACGAAGCTACCGCTTTGGCCCTGCATCTGCTGGGGCGGGCGCAGGGAGTAGCGGTCATCTCACATGTCTATCAGGATGGCACTTTGCTGCTGCGTGAAGTGGCGCAACTGGAAACTTGGATTAGGCAGTACAACTTGTAACAACCAAGCTTGTGTCTCTGCATTTTCCTCGGGGTCTGATACTCGCTCAATAGCGGTAGTAGTCGGCTTAATCTCCAGCGGCCGCCTCGGCCGACAATCAGTCATACTCGAAGAGTATATCGGCTGACCGGCATGGGTCAGATTTGAGCCTATCGAACAGAGTAAATCTGTACTGCCTCTACTCAGGTCAAATCTGAACTCCTACTAACGTTAAAAAAAGCCACCCCGAGGGGTGGCTACAGTACGTGATCAAGCAAGCAACTGCTTGGCCAGGGCGACTTCAATGCTGTCCCCCGACTGGTTCAGAACGTCCAGGCCGGAATCCGGCATGTCACCTGATGTTGATTGAGACACAGCGATCTTTCTGGCCATAAGCTCCAGGCATCCCATCTGGGCAGATCCTGCATAGCCCAGAAAGTACACATCCACGTCCTGCTTCTGGCCGATCCGCCAACTACGACGGGAGGCTTGCTGCAGGGTATAGACGTTGTAACCGCTTTGCATGAACACGATGGTCGGGAATTCCAGCATGTCGAGCCCGGTTTTGACCAGCTCAGGGTTGGTGATGATCACCTCTACACCGCGGTCAACCTGATCGAACAGCCAATCTTCCCGCTTTGACGCATCGACGCTTGCCCTCAACACCGCGGTCTTGAAACCTTCCTTTTCAAGAAAGTTTTTCAGTCGGGTGGTGGTGTCACGAGTGCCGGTATAGGTCGAGTACACCAAAGTCCTCCGGCCTCGCGCCTTCTCCGCTTTGCAAATGCGCAGCAGTTTCAGCTCTTTCGGACTTGCCTCCGTGCCGTTCATCAACGCCGGCACGAAAGCGAGTTGCTGCTTCGATCGGGGATGGCGAACCAGCTCGTCACGGAAACACGTATCCGGCCAGGCAAGCAGCACGTTCAGGACAACGCCCAACAAGCTGGTGTCGCCCTTCCTGAGCGCCTCTCGGAGATCTTCGCGCAAGCTCATACTCAACTCGCGGTAAATCCCGGACATCGCCTCCGTCATCGGCACTTCCGTGAAATGCTCTCGGTAAGGCGGCAGAACATCGCCGCCTATATCCTTGAGCTTCAGGAACACCGTCTGTGGCAGCACATAGCGCATGATGCCCTTCGGGCCGAATCCTGGTCCCTTGGAGGTGCGGTGCGTGATGTTCTTGCCCCGCGCCGTGCGATGCGACTCACTTTCAGTCTCCTTGAACACGTCCTTCAGGATGCCGTGATCACGCATGAACGACATGCCGGCAGGTCCCAGCGAATTGCGGTTGTTGTAGCCGAAACCATCCTCGATCATCAAACCCGGGTTAAGCCGGTGCAGGAGATAGAACAGATCGTCAGCATAGCCGCCCATCAGGGTGCCGGTCAGGAGCAGGGTTTTCTGGCACTTGCGTGCAAGAACCCCCATCGCCTGCCCTTGGGCGGATCCCTCGTTCTTGTACTCGTGCCCCTCATCCACCACGAGAAGGCCGAAGTATCCCTGCGGAAGGTAGCGCTTGATGAACTCGGTTGCCTGGTAGCCGCCCTGCCCGAAGGAGAACTCGGTGTTGGCCATTGCACGTTCCATTCTGCGCGCCTGCCGGTCAGTAAAGAACAGATCGCCTTTGTCGTCCATCAGATTGATGAACTCATAGACGTTGTCTTCAAGCATCCCGGACAGCATGTCCTCGCCGAACCGATCCAGCAACCTGTCGGCTGTTTTTGAACCGATGGTAGGTATCTGACGCAGGCTCTCCATAACCAGCTCACGCCGGGATTGGGTGTTTCCACGTTTCGATACCAGCGTCCAAAGACGTTCTCCGCATGGCGGCCTCTCTTCCAACAGCGCTCCATCCACAACCCGCTTCACCGACTGCTGATTGGTGCAATAGGACCGCGTCTGATTAAGCCTGCTTTCAGCCAAGGCCGCTGGCAAGGGGTTGCCCTCGTCATCCACCAGCAAAGCGCCACACTTCGGACAGGCTGCATAGGCTCTCACCTGCTTGTCCTGGCCCTCACCCACGATAGTCCGCTTATGGGTGTAGGCCGGCTTCCAGTTGAATCCCATGCGCATGCGCACACGTCCCATGACAAAGAACTCTGGAACGACCGGCTTCTCACGCAACTCCCGTAATTGCAGGAGTTTGCGCAACGTGTCTGGGCCGTTGAGAATCCAGACCCGGGCATTAGGCACCGTCGCCTTGATTTCGCGCCGCCACTTGTAGACAAGATGCGGTGGCGCGATCACCAATGTGCGGCGATAGCCCTCCTCGTGCATGACTGCCGCGGCGGCAATCGCCATCATGGTTTTACCCGTGCCCATTTCAGCGTTGATGATCGCTGCGGGCTGGGCTTCGTCGACCAGAAGGCGCGTTACAGCCTGGACAGCATCCTGCTGAGGCGGAAAAGGCTTGCGAAGCAAGGCTTCCATCAGGATGGCATGCCTGGAATTCGGCACACCATCGTAGATTGGCGGATTCTGCTGCTGAACCGCGCTCAGTAGCCCTTCCCCGAACTCGTGAATGAAATCGCTCAAAGGAATGACTTCCTGCTGCGATACTTCGATGACTGCTTCCATGACGACTCTCCTGAAAAACGCGGAGGCAGCCGTCCCCTTGCGGGGTGGATGCACCCCGCTGGGTTGAATTGAATTAAATCCCGGCCTCCATGCCCTTGTGGGAACATCGAGGCGTTCCGGCCTCAGGGACTGACCGGACTCATAAGGCGATGCGTGACGCGCATCGGTCGGGCTGAAACTGACAGCCAGCAGTGAAACACTTCAAAGGCCCGAAGCCTTTCTCCAACACGCCGGCTTCAGCCCGCGCGTTCGAGAAAAGCCCCCGGAGGGGCAGTTAAGATTCAAAACATTGCCAGCGATGAATCATCCATACCGATCTTCCAGCGCCTGCTTGATCTGAGCCATGGGGGTAGGCTTAAAGTGGAAATCCAACTCGGCGCCGACACCTGTATCAACAAGCTCTGTGATCGGAATATATCCATACTCGGCATTGATCAAGTCGCCGTGCAGGATGGCATATCCGAAAGCCTGCTCGACCTCCCCTTCCCTGTCCTTCTCGGTGATGTACCAGTGGCAATCACCCAGAAAGTAGTGAAGGTGTGCAATGGCCTCGTCGCCCTTGCCATCTTGCTGGTACGTGACCGGCATACCTTCGACAGTGGCCGTAATCTCGACCATTTTGTCGAAGAAATACTGCCGTTCTTCGCCATTCATGCATGTGGCCACGATTCGCTTCTGTCTCTCTGGCATGAACAGTCGAAGACGAAGGAATGCTTCAACGGCCTCACGACGACTGACAGAGTTCACTTTTCCGTCAAGACTGGGCTCTGCCTCGGGAGAACGGGCCGATGGAGTCGGCCGTCCGGGTATTTCAATATGAATGTTGTCTTCAAATAAACGCATGATGTTCCTCCTTGAATAATCCAAGAGGGGAACACCCCTTGCGGGAATGTTCCCCGCAAGGCGGTTTGAAAAAATTCAACGAATCGAAACGACTGTCCCAAATCCCGGACCCGGGGTGAAGTCGATGCCGGTGATGCTTGGCACAAACTTGTCCGTATAGGTCAGGATTTCTGACACGGAGCCATCAGCACGGGTCTCGAATGTCGTCTTGAGATCACGCTCCTTGAAGGTGTCACCTTTGATCAGGAGACGCCTTCCATTGCCAGACTCCACCACCCCCGAGATTTGCCCCGCTGCGAGCGCCAGCGCCAAATGCCAGTCAGAAAGCGCGCGCAAGGGCCGGCGGTGCGTGTCGTCAGCACGCACAAAGTGCGTCCCGAACATCGGCCAGAGCGTATTCTTGCGAACACGCTCAAGCTCAGCCTGGAGCTGGGGACCGTCAATGCGAATTGACGTGAAGCGTGCTTCGGCCTCCTTGATCTGTGGCACCAGGTACTGCTCACCTTGCCAATACTCCGGCAATACGGCTGGCACTTCCCCGCGTCCACAGGCCTCCAGCACCCTCTGCACGCCTGGATCCGCTCCGTCTGCACGACGCTTGACGCCAAACACGACGCACTGCTTGAACCGTGTTTCCGGCGCCATGAAGACCTGAACCTGCTCGAAGTGCCGGGCAATCATTCCGGAGAACTCCTTGTCCAGAACGTAGTGCGGAACGATGAGCACCATGACTCCGCCGAACTGCATCCAGGCAACCGTCTTGCGATAGAACACCTTCTCAAGACGATCACCCCGGGAACGATCTCCCGTGGCCGCCTTGTCCGATACGACATCGCCATACGGTGGATTCAGGAACAGCAAACCCTGACTCCTGGCTGACACGAACACGTCGTTCACATCACTGTGCGCGACTGTGTCGAGTATCCCCTTGGCATGCCACGCGCGCTCCGCATCGAACTCGATGCCGTTGGCCACGACAGATGCTCCGCATTGAACCAGGTGGTGCTTAACTTCAGCCAATGCCGTTCCTTCGCCGCAGCACGGGTCAAGAATACGCAGTTGCCCACCACCAATGTCGAGCGCCTGGAGAATCCGGGCCAGCGTCACCTCGTCCGTCGGGAAATATCCGTTCTTGATAAAGTTCTGGGCCAAACGCGGAAAGATGAGGCTCATGCCGACACCTCGCTTTTCAGTTGGTCCCACTCCGTGGAGCCGTCGATCCTGCCAAGCAGGTTCAATATCTGAGGAATACCGAAATTCTCTTTCGTGAAAGCAAGCTGCTCGCGAGCAGCCTGACTGAATGCTTCTCGCTTGGAATCAAGAAGCAAATCCAGACCTTGGAGAATGAACTGTTCCTCAACCTCCGTAACTTCCAGTGTTTTTAAAAACATGCTGCTCTCCTTATATATCGCGGAGGCAGCCATCCCCTTGCGGGGTGGTTGCACCCCGCTGGGTTGATAAATCGCTGACGCTAAGCTGCCATGGCGTTGGCGCTTCGAGCCTGTTCGAGGTAAGCCTCTTCCTCGCCATTCAGGCCGATCATGCCTGCCTGAACCATTCTCGACACGTCGTCCGAAAATGATTCGGTCAACATGACTTTGGCAGCCGTTACTTTTCCGATCGGTGGATGGTCGCTGTCTTCCAGAAAACTCACGCACTCGGCATGGGTTGCCCGTATGACTACGTCCCTCCAGCTATCGAGCAACGGCACAGGTGAGAGGGTCTTGTACGAAGACCAAATCCCCTGCAGCAATCGAGGCCTTGCTTGCGGTGTAAATGGCTCGTCCAGCATGAACCACGCGGTCTTGGTAGACCTGTCAGGCTTTAGCAGAGCTGCATCGTATATCCAAGTATGGACAAGGTTCCCAAAGAGGTTGTCCCTGGGTAATCGTCCGCTGAATTTTGTGAGCCGGTCCGGACTGCGTACATGGACTTGCTCGACCGAGCGGCCATCGCCGTCATTGACTGGCGTGAGGCGAAAACCAGACAAGCCTCCGCAGCTTTCCTTCAGGGTGAATGCGGCGAGAAGCTGCTGAATTGCAGTGTCCCGACCGTACAGGGAGAGGAACATCAACTCACCCGATTCGTCCCGGATGCAAGCATCCGCATACAGGTCAGAGAGTTCCGATATTTTGTAAAGCATGGCGTGCTCCTGGAAAAAAGGGGAGCACTTTCCCGGAGGGGAGTCGTGACTCCCCATGGGGTGGTTGAACTGCGATGGAATTCCAGGTCGAAAGACCCGCCGTTTTCAGGAACTGAACGGCATTCAAGGGCGATGCATGACGCGCATCGGTCGAGCTGAAACTGACAGCCAGCAGGTGCAACTGTGTAGATTATGCGCGTTTCAAGAGCCTTTACAAGCCTGGCTCAGCCCACTTAATCGCCAGCGCCTGCTTCGATAATTTCCTCGATATATGCTGCCGCGCTGTGATTGTCTGCATACCGCAGACAGGCTGCCACGGTGATCCAGTCACTCCGAATCAACGACACATGGGTACATCCGGTAAAGTCCCTCAGCTTTCCTTGAAGAACGCCACCTTGCCCAGGTTCAACATCATCTGCGTAAAAGGACACAGCCTCTTCCAGGTCGTCGAGATGCAGGACATGGCGTTTCATTTCGATGGATAACAAGCTGTCCCCCTCTGCAATCGAATGTTCAGCCCGCAAGGTTCTGGAACATGCTTCATCAAGAAGCCTGGCAATGAACCCGCTTTCTGATTCGAGTGGTGCGATGTCACCCGAAATACCGTGCTTCGCCATCACTTTCCCGATCAGGTCCCAGTCGAGCTTATGCTGCGCTTCACTTTCGCAAGCCCCCATCGCTTCGATCAGTGCGCTGACCTGCTGCGCCAGTCTGGTCGTGTCGGCGATCAGCGGCAACAGCACAAGTGCTTGCACTGCGTTGGCGTCAGCCAGTGCGCCACGCAGATCCTCGGCCGCAAATCGCAAACAATCGTTTGCCTTGGTCAGTTGTTCGTTGATACATCTCATTGCTGCTCTCCTGAAAAACGCGGAGGCAGCCGTCCCCTTGCGGGGTGGATACACCCCGCTGGGTTGATGAATTGAATCCCGGCCTCCATGCCCTTGTGGGAGCATCGAGGCGTTCCGGTCTCAGGGACTGACCAGACTCATAAGGCGATGCCTGACGCGCATCGGTCGAGCTGATACTGACAGCCAGCAGTGAAACACCACAAAGGCCCGGGGCCTTTCTCCAACACGCCGGCCGCAGCCCGTGTGTTCGAGAAAAGCCCCCCCGGAGGGAGGGCAAAAACTAACCGCAAGCAATCAGTGCTGCATCGCTTTGTTGGCAACCGCTTGGCCCCTCGATTGCCCAGCGCTTGAGCGCGTTTGCAATCAAGGCACCGATAGCCATGAACGGCCCATAGATCACCGACTGGCCAAGAACTTCATGAGCAGTTGTTTCGCAAAGCCCATCGATCAGACGCTCGGGGATTTGCTTTACCCGGGCGTGCTCCCCTGCGGTCAACTGACGGAGCAGGTCAGGGTCGCGCGGGTGGCGGATCTTCGGGTCGGTGCTTCTCACCTTGGCGTAACCCTTGGTGACTGTTCCGATCCGGGTAGAACCACCATCGAACACCTGCATCATGAATCCCTTGCCGGCCTCCTTGTCGCGTTCCTGCTTGGCTTTCAAACCCGGCATGGTCGACCACCTTGGGTCGTCGTCGTCGACCTCATCCAGCGCATCTCCAAGAGTGACCGGGATCCTTTCCGGTACCACCAGGTCGTTCATCGAAAAGCTCACCCCATTGGTCACGGCCACCATGCAATAGCGCTTGCGGTCCTCGACTGCATTGAAGGACTCGCCGGACAGCACCACTTCATGGACTGCGTAGCCAAGGTCTCGCAACTGCGATCGGATGATGGCGCCGCTGGCCGTATCCCGATACTGGGGCACGTTTTCCAGAACCACTACCAACGGGTTGACCGCTGCGACGATCACCAGAAAGGCAACAGCCAGATGGCCTACCTCGGGATGATCCTCAGGCACGCCAAGCTTGCGCTTGGAGCGTCCGGAGAGGCTGGCGCCAGAACACGGAATCCCGGCTTCAAGAATGTCCACGCCGGGAAGCTTGGCCATGGCCCAGCGATCAAAGGCCAGTTCCTGCATGGGAGCCGCAATTCCTACGGTGTCGGATTCCCAGCAGTCATTGGCCTCCCTGGCATGATCGAGCAGCTCGGGTCTGATCTCGTTGGCAAAAACCAGCCTCGAATCCAGACCCTCGCGGTATAGCCCCGCATGAATCGCATGGCACATGATGCCGCCGCCATGGGAAAGCGACCCGATTTTCAGCGGGTCACCCTGCCCCATCCTGGCGGCAGTTCGCTCGACTCTCTCCTGGCGACGCAGCTCGGATGCAAGCGGAAGGATATGGATTTCCTCCTCCAGCATCACCACCCGTACCGCGCTCATTCCCTCGAACATCTCCAGCAGTTCCCTGCTATTGATGTCGATGACCGGATACTCGCTTTCGCCTCGCCGTTTCCGCGAGACCACACGAATGCCTTGATCGGTTCGAGTGAGCACCAGTCTCGCGTCGTCCAGCTTGATGTCGAATCGGGTGCCGGGCTTGAATCCAACATGATTCAGATTGGAACCTTGAAGCCACACGCGCGGAGCACCTTTGTTTTCGCCGATTGAGGTGATGAGATAGTGCTTCATTTGAGCACCTCATCCATCCCGAGCGCTTTCCGGCAACGCCTGCGATGCTTTGCAATCGCGCCCTGCAAACTTCTCGGCTGAGCCGTGGCCTGGTTTGGTGTGCTGATCCCCGGCGCATTACTCAAATCCGCAGGCAGGGTATCCAGATCACTGTAATCAACTGGCTGCCACAAAGCAGGTTCAGCCAGCCGTCGCACCTGGTTCCAAACGAATCCGGCCTCTTGCTGCTTTACGGTGCCGACCCCAGTATGACAAAGGGCTTCGTGAATCTCATTGCCCGTGTTGATTTCATGCAAACAGTCATCGTCCGCATACTCAGTATCGGTTGAGACAACCACGTAGCGCAGCGGGAAATCCGCGATCAACTCCTCGACACCGCCTTCGCCCAGCCATACTAGGACCGTTGGAACATTTCCCCCAATGGCCTCGACAGTCTGCATGGATTGAAGCCGTGCAAGCGACTTGCCGGCAGGCTCGAACTCATCGAAGGCTTCCATCGGCGTCTCGTAGCCGGCCTCTTCCGCACGCTTGATGGCGACGTCGTAGTGCTCGCCAAGGTCATACGACGATCTGGGCAAGCAAACATCCGTCTCGAAAAAATTGGACGATCCGCCCGCATCGCGACAGAGCACATAGGTTTTCACATTCATCATTTCCATTTGCATCTCCTAGAAAAAATCCGGAGACAGCCCCTGACGGGGATGCCCCGACAGGGTTAAGAAAATTTGATCTACCGCTTTGCTACTGGCCTTCGACTTCATCCACCAATTTCGTCACCCACTCAGGAAGGTGATCTGCAAGCACTGTGGAAGAAGTCCGGATGACCTCTGCAATGCTTCCGTTTTCCATCGTGACATTCATACTGTCGTTACCATCCGTATCGGCATCGAGTACCAGGTAGCGCATGGGATGATCCGATGCCATCCATTGCACGATTCCGCCTTCAAGCCACGCCACAACCGTTGATTTCGCTTCCGATCCAGCGGTGCCATTGCTTGAACTGGTTGAACCGGAGAGGTGCGGCATTGCCGCATGCGCTTCCTCAAGCGCAGACTGAAGGAGTGCCTCGCGAACAGATGCGGAGTTACTGCATTCATGCGCGGCGATCAGGTGCTCGCACGCACGCTTGGCAGCCGCATCACGCTCGATAATCTTGACGCACACCTCAGACTCAGGCCATTCCTGATATTCACCAACAACCTTGAATTCCAGAACGGCACCAGAATCCCCGGTTTCCTCATAGTCGTCGTACAGC
Source organism: Thiobacillaceae bacterium (assembly GCA_040080135.1). Taxonomy (GTDB): domain Bacteria; phylum Pseudomonadota; class Gammaproteobacteria; order Burkholderiales; family Thiobacillaceae; genus Thiobacillus. Next base: position 6,954 of record JBEBIZ010000003.1, on the reverse strand, counting down.
AAGGGCATTTCGGGCGTGTTATCCCAAATCGTGCAATCAGTGAAAGCCTGATCGGCAATCGAAATCGCGGATTCCTCATTCTTGGCCTGGATGCCCACACGCACCAAATGTACGTAAGGCAATTCATACTCAACGAGAAATTTCTTCATGGCCGCCTGCTGCTCGGCGGATAGGTCAGCGCAAGTCTCAACATCACCATGCATGTTGCTCTCCTAAAAAAACGCGGAGGCAGCCGAACCCCTTGCGGGGTGGATGCACCCCGCTGGGTTGATGAATTGAATCCCGGCCTCCATGCCCTTGTGGGAGCATCGAGGCGTTCCGGTCTCAGGGACTGACCGGACTCATATGGCGATGCATGACGCGCATCGGTCGGGCTGTAACTGACAGCCAGCAGTGAGACACTTCAAAGGCCCGGGGCCTTTCTCCAACACGCCGGCACCAGCCCGCGCGTTCGAGAAAAGCCCCCGGAGGGGCAAGGGGAAAACTATTCCGGCTCTGGCGGTGCTTCACCGAAAAGATCGGACGCAAAGCTCTCCAGGGTCTCCCAGTTGACGCCAATACTCGCGTCGTGATGCTTGTCGACCAGGCGTAGAACCTGAATGGCCTGCTCTTCTGCCAGATCGGGACGAACTTCCAATACATCTTCGACCGACCAGACAATCACAATCTGAGTTGCCGGGTCATACCGATCTGCCGCTTGGAGACGTTCTTCAGAATCAACCAATGTCCGGAGTTCGGTAATGGTCTCCCAGGCGGAGTGCTCATGCTCTGGATCATATTCCGGCATGATGGCTTCAAGGTCAGCCAGTGCGCAGCGCAACGCTGTAGCAACCGAAGGCTCAGCCATGGCTCTCTCCTTCAACAATCTCGAAGCTGCCAGGGCCATTGCCTTCATCGTCCGCAAGGATGATCAAACGCCTGACTTCGCCATCCTTGCATCTGATGGCTAGTCCGAAAAACTCGTCGCCGAACTCATCCCCGTCAGTACGAACGGCATCCTCTATGACCCCGCCAACCAAAGGTTTGAGTTGGTCAAGATAGAACTGCGTGTGCTTGTTTGCATCCATTTCCTTCTCCTTTTCAATCAAAAAAAGGAGGGGAATCCCCCGGAGGGGATTGCACCCCCCGGATAGCCGCATTGAGCGGAATTCACTTGAAACTACATTTTTGCTGCCACCAGCCAGCGATAAACACCCATCAGGCTTGTGAGCGTGAAGCCGATTTGCATAACAACCAGTCCATGCGCGCCAACCTTGATTCCATACGCAATCCAGGCACCATTGGACAGCAGGAACAGCAGCCAGCCGAAGCGGCTTGCTCTCACATTGAGCGAGAGCAATGCAGCACCAGTCAGACCAAGAAATGCCCCGGCCCATTCAAATGCCCACAGAGGAATATCAGATATAGGGTTCATGCAGCTTTCAGGACAGCATTGCCAAGCACTGCCCTGACCTCCTCAGATAGTGATTCTTCCGCCCATTCTCTGCCGACATAGCCCCATACCGCAGACTCGTCTATCTGTTTCAGGCGATCACCCTCGGTCGAAAATACATCGACCGCCACCCCGTAACACTCACCCGCCAGCCAGGCGTTGTACGACCCGAGTGCCTGACGCGCAAATTCGACTGTCTTGGAACGCGCCACATCAATGCCTTCATTGGTCTTGATCGAGTCCAGCTCTTCACGAAGGCATTGATCGGGCACCCAAACACCGGCACCCCGAGCCGTATCAAACAGACATTGCGGTCCAGAGCCTGTCACCGACCAAACCTGGCCACCATGCTCATAACAATCGAGCATGACGGTGTAGGGATCGCCCACTTGCCCTGACAGTCTGGCTAATTGCCATGCCTCATCAAGCAGGCTCTCCCAAGTGACTTGCTCACGCACTTTTTCAGTAAGCCAGGTTTCCCGGTGGTAAGAAAGCTGGCCTGTGAAGTCCCCGGCGAAATACTCAATCGCCTGATCGCGGCTCATTCCATTGTTATTGGCGCACTCAAGGATGAACGCAACCAGATCGACCTGGAACCTGGTACTGACCAACGCCTTCAAGGCAGACTCCGCCTCGCGCTCGACCACTCGCAGGGATAGATCGCGTTGCCAGTCCGAGTCCAGGCCAAGTACGTCTTGCATCTTGGCGTGCTGGCCAGAGTGACGGTGCGAAGAATAGATATGACCCATTCCGTCACAGTCGTCTAAGGGATTTTCGACATCTTGATCGTCAACAAGGTAGCCAACTGCGATCAGGCCACCCTGTTTTTCGATCTTGTGTTCCACGTAGCTCATGACGCAGGAAGGCTCGAAGCTCAACTCGGCGGTCAATCCATCCACGTCAATCTCGGATACCTTGCGGGTACGGAAATTCATAGCGCTGCTCTCCTAAATAAAAACGCGGAGGCAGCCGAACCCAGTGCGGGGTGGTTGCACCCCGCTGGGTTGAAATAGCAAATTGAATCCCGGCTTCCGTAGAAGCATTCCGGTCTCAGGGACTGACCGGACTCATATGGCGATGCATGACGCGCATCGGTCGGGCTGAAACTGACAGCCAGCAGAGAAACGCTGCAGCAGCAGTTGCTTAAAGAATTACGTCCTGCGTCCAGGCACCATCCTGCAGTGCCTGTTGAGCAGCGGCTTGCGTCTTAAAATACTCAACGCTCTCTTTTGAAACAGGGCCATCCCCATCGGCCGTGCCGATATAGAAGCCTGAATTACTTTGAAGCACTTGAAGCGGTAGCTCCAATTTGCACCACTGTCTTGCCAGTTGACCGTACACACCTTTCTCCTTCGATGAAGGGACATACTCCCCAAGAGGGAGTGAAAACGCCCCGCTGGGTTGATGAATTGAATCCCGGCCTCCATGCCCTTGTGGGAGCATCGAGGCGTTCCGGTCTCAGGGACTGACCGAACTCATAAGGCGATGCGTGACGCGCATCGGTCGGGCTGAAACTGACAGCCAGCAGTGAAACACTTCAAAGGCCCGGAGCCTTTCTCCAGCACGCCGGCATAAGCCCGCGCGTTCGAGAAAAGCCCCCTGGTGGGGGCTTTAAAAAGAATCAGGACAGAGGCCGATCAATCGGCATCCATTGCTGGATACCCCGTGTTCCGCCCCATTCCATTTCACTGTCAACGAAGCGGTCTACGTCAGGGTGATACTCGCAGAATCGTCCTTCGATCATCCGCCCGAACGAGATTGCCTCTGACGCAGAGATCACGACCACTTGCTGTTGCTCAACCGGGAGTGCGTCCTGCGTTTTTACCCAGCTGGATTGACCGGGCAGACACACGACACCATAGGCCTCAGTACCGGGAACAGGTTTTTTCGTACCGGTATCGATCCTAGCCATTCCGATGAACAGGAAGCCCATTGCAAGTCGGCCATTTTTCATTTGCCTATCAATTGCAGCTTCGAAGTCTTCCCTTTCAAGGTGGCACTGTTCGCCACACTCCGCCTGGAAGGCTTCTGCTGCATCCACATACGCAACGTCTGTCGTCGCCAGGATAATCCCGTAACCATCTGGGTCCTTGATGCCCAGCTGGCGAGCAGCTTCTGTGACGGTAATGCCAAGGCCAAATAACATATTGCTCTCCTTAATAAAAAGTAAGGGGAGCACTTTCCCCAAAGGGAGCGTGACTCCCCATGGGGTGATTGATGAAATTAAATCCCGGCCTCTTGCGAGGCGTTCCGGTTTCAGGGACTTACCGGACTCAAACTTTCATGAAACTCCGCTTCATGGCACTACATCCCATGAAATACGCAACGATCAGCCAATTCGGCCAGTGACTCCCACTCATCAAGTGAACGGCACTCATCCAGAAATTCCTTGATGAGTGCCAACGCGATCGAGCGGTTCCCACTGTCCAGGGGCAGGAGGTCATTGAATTTCAACCCACCTTCACCGTGCAACGCCTTGATGAGCCTGGCCAACGCTCTTCCACCGCCCGTATCCCCCAAACTTCGCAGAATCTGCTCTGCCTGAAGGAACACATCGTTGGCAACATCCTCGGCCTGTTGGGTACGGAAATCGTCAACTGTGATGGCAAGAATCTCAGCCTGAGGAGGCATGCTCGATTTCATGATTACTTTTCCTTCCTGGACCATCCTTGGGTTTTTGCATCGAACACGTAGCCCATCTCCTTCAGACGGTCACGCTGACTGCGGAAGACAGCTCGATCCACAGTGGGGTCAAGTTTCACGTCCTTGCTAACCCAGACAAGGTCGGCAAGATCGGCCCCAAACAATTCCAGCAACTCCTGGAAAACCGGATCCTGGTTTTCATGCTCCTGAACCAGCGCAGCTGGAACAGGAATATCGGATGGACCGGCTTGATTCGCTGCCGCTGTGGGCTCTGTGGCGATTGGATCGGGTTCGGTCGGCACGTCCTCAATCTTGCCCTCATCAACCGTGTCCAGAAATATTTCCATTACCTTTGCGCGGATGTCTGTGGTCGATTTACCGCGCCAAATATACGAACTGAGGTAAAAGTTCTCGACGAGAAACTCACCCTCGTATCGGCCTTCCGAGAACTGATCGAGGATGGATTCCTTGACCTTGAATTCTCCGATCGGGGTGGTCAGGTCGCCGACGCAGAACTTGCCGTTGGCACCTTTGATTTCCTTGATTACAAGCGTTCCATTGATGCGAATAGACATAATGCTCTCCTTAAGAAACAGAAAAAAAGGGAGCACATTCCCCAAAGGGAGCGTGACTCCCCATGGAGTGATTGAACTGCGATGGAATTCCAGGTCAGAAGACCCGCCGTTTTCAGGAACTGAACGGCATTAAAAGGCGATGCATAACGCGCATCGGTCGGGCTGATACTGACAGCCAGCAGTGAAACTTTGCCGAACGGCTTAACCAAGATAGCCAGTTCTCTTGGATACCCCGCTCGGGGGCAGGATGGGTTGGTCATGATTCAATGTGGTTGGTAATGGAACCCCTGCTCAACTCTTCCATATAGGAAGCGACGCGCCGCACTGAGGGGCTCGGCGCGAATTTTGGGATGCGGCAAACCGCAAATGCCGTGACCGTTCTGGCCGTCACAACCCATGATCTGATCGATGCCCAGAAGGCTTGCCCGAAACCTGGTCTCGGGCAAGCCTTCTGGCGGGTGTAGGGAAGACGGGTTATCGGTCCGTCTCAGGGATGAGGCAAGCAGATGGGGATGCATCCGTCGCCAATGTAACCCCTGGGAAACTGCGGAGGAATCCCAATCCGGTATGAGGGGCTGCCCGGACTAAAAGCCAGCGCTTAGGGCGCCAATCCTGCTGTACTCAGCAAACGAGAAACGGGGTTTACCGAAACGGGCATGGCCCGCTTGGGTAAACGCCCAGAGGCTGGGCGTTTCCTTTGGATGTCTCCTGGTTGGTTGCGAGGTTTTCACCGGAGGGTTGGCCCTCTGGTGAAAACCCCACGCAGGAGGTTTTCAGTTTGACTCCATCAATTCGACAGAGTGCTCGCCAAGGCGATGACTTGTGACACCATCACGCACAAACTCATGATGCGCAAATCGAACAGAACATTCAGAAAAGCTTCTTTCATCGTGGACTCCTAGTTTTCAAAATGAAAACCGGGGAGTCCACGACACCCGGAAGGGAGCGTGAATCTCCCCGGTCGGGTTTGTGAAGCTGGACGTTACTGGCCGCCTGCTGCAGCCTCTTGCTGTTGCGAAGAGCCTGCAGGCAGGACAACCGGATTACCGTCCACCCATGCATTGGTGATCTTGAGCAAGCGGCCCTTGATCATCACTCCCGTATCACCCTTCTTGCGTGTGCCCACGTCTTTTTCGTAGACAAACATTTCAGGGTAGATGTCACCCAGCTTGAACTGGATCATTACTTTCCGTTTCTCATCACCATGCGGCTTGAGTACCTCGATCGCTTTGATAGCGTCCTGACCATAAACCCGCACATCGAATTTAGTCGACTCAGGTTTGATCGAGCCATCCTTGTTCCACTCACCACGGAGAGCTGAAATGGAGCAGGCGAGAAACGTTTCACCTTTGTTGGGCTTGACCATGCGAACACGGTTCAGGTAGCCAAGGCCGGTGACATGAAGATCGTAAAATTTGGATTCAGACATAATGCTCTCCTTAAAAAATAAAAAAAGGGAGCACTTTCCCCAAAGGGAGCGTGGCTCCCCATGGGGTGGTTGAACTGCGATGAAATTCCAGATCCGAAGACCCGCCGTTTTCAGGAACTGAACGGCATTTATATGCGCCTTGCGGCAAAAAGCGGCTCCTTACGGGAGGCCAATCGGGCTGCATGAGCCAACAAAACAAGCTTTAGGTTGCCCATTTTCAAATGCAGTGTCAATACTTGGCCGGGACGGCTTAACAGGCTCGAAAGCCTGTTCGCTCAAGAGCCACCCATCCTTCAACGTCATGACAATCGGTTATCTGGGGTTGCCCCGCCGTTCGCTAACCGTCCGCGAACTTCAGCTCGTCGGCCTTATGTGCAGCTCCACATAAGGCCGACGGGCAGCCCGACTGATCGTTCAGCCTTTGCTGCCGTTGGGGTGCCTCCCGCTCTACGTCAGCAATGTGGCCGGTTGCCGAAGGTGGCAAGTATCGGACAGTTGAACATCAGCTTCCAGCACCGACGTACTCACACATCCGAGGCAAAGCAGCCACCTATCGTCGGTTTCCTACCGTAGCTGAGCCTTGGTCGTGTACGAAATATCCTCCGAAGCGGACGCTAATGGTGGCTGCGCGTTCGCATTAAACGAGTCAACGGCGATTCGGCATACGATCGCTGACGCTGGCAACGCGCGGAGCGCCAACCGGCCAGCAAGCTCTCGTGAGCGGGTCGGCCACGTATTCACATGTAACGTCATGGGCAGGTGCGGAATTGGGGTCGGGCCCTGAGGTTTCCCCACGAATATTCATTGCAGATCAATTGGTTGTGGAGTAGTTTCCGCAAAAACAGCGCATGCATGGCAGCGATTTAGTTTCCTTG
>JBEBIZ010000052.1:0-3075 GCA_040080135.1 Thiobacillaceae bacterium | reverse complement strand
TAAGCAACATCCCATCACCGGCCAACCTGATTGAGCCCCTGCCTTTTTCCTCGCTGTATTTACGCTGCCAGAAAATTGCAGCCTGCGATGAAGGCGCACTTTCGCACTACGAGATTTTGCTCGGGGTGAGCGAAGATCTGGTGCCCAGCCACACTACCCAAAGCTTTGTCGTGATGGCCGAACAGACCGGCTGCATCTCCAGTCTGGACACCTGGGTGCTGAAATCAACGCTCGAATGGATGGGCCAAAATGTAACCGGGCTGGAAAAACTGAGCGGTCTGTCTGTCAACCTGTCTGGCAGCAGTCTGACCAAAGCAGAGCATATCGATGCGATTGTAGCGATACTCGCCGATGTCCCGCACCTGACGAAAAAACTCATTTTCGAAGTCACCGAAACCGCCGCGATCGGCAATCTCGACGCTGCCGTGCAATCCCTGCACAAATTACGCAATCTTGGATGCCGAATTGCGCTGGACGATTTTGGCAGCGGCTACAGCTCGTATAGCTATCTGCGCAGCCTGCCGCTGGATTATCTGAAAATAGACGGAACTTACATCCGCAACATCCTCACCGACAAAACCGATCAGGCGCTCACCGCATCCATGGTGGATGTCGCGCACGCGCTGGGACTCAAGGTGATTGCGGAGTATGTCGACAGCGAAGCTGCGCGTGACTGGCTCAAGGAACAGGGTGTGGACTACGTACAAGGGTACGGGATACACAAACCGGAACGGCTGGATAGCCTGGTTCTGCATCACACGCTGGCGCTCGTTGACTAGCACCAGCGCATTCACTTACCGCAAGTCGTTCACATACCAGTCCATCGCTTCGGCCAGCCCTTCGCTGATGCGATGCGTGGGCGCGTAGCCTAATCGGGTACGGGCTTTGGAAATATCGGCCAGGGAATGTCGCACATCGCCCGCGCGAAAGTCCCGATACACCGGACGGGCATCGGCCAGATGCGGAAAGCGCGGTGCGAGATTGACGCGGATCGCTTCGAATAGCTGGTTGAGGCTGGTGCGGTCGCCGACAGCCACGTTGTAAACCTGATTGGCTGCGTCCGCATGCTGGCTGGTCGCCGCGAGCAGATTGGCCTGGATAACGTTGTCGATGTAGCAAAAATCGCGGCTGGTTTCACCGTCGCCGTTGATATACACAGGCTCGTTGTGAATCATGCTCGACACCCACTTGGGTACGACCGCCGCGTAGGCACCGTCGGGATCCTGCCGTCTGCCAAATATATTGAAGTAGCGTAGACCGATCGACTCCATGCCGTAGCAGCGCCCAAACACATCGGCGTACAGTTCGTTCACCAGCTTGGTCACGGCATACGGCGACAGGGGTTTGCCAATCACATCCTCGACCTTGGGCAATCCCGGATGATCGCCATACGTGGAGCTGGAGGCCGCATAAACAAACCGTTTGACCCTGGCGTCGCGTGCAGCAACCAGCATATTCAGGAAGCCGGTGTTGTTGGCCGCATGCGTCGCAAGCGGGTCTTCGAGCGAGCGCGGCACCGAACCGAGCGCGGCCTGATGCAGTACGTAGTCTACCCCGGCACATGCGGCCTGACAGGTGTCCGGATCGCGAATATCACCCTGCCTGAAAGTAAATCGCGCCCAGCGCTCGGCGCCTACGCTGGCCTGTACCTGGTCGAGGTTTTTCTGGTGGCCGGTAGCGAAGTTATCAAGCCCGACCACATGCTGATCCAGCTGCAACAGCGCTTCAATCAAATTGCTGCCGATAAACCCGGCAACGCCTGTCACCAGCCAGGTCTGGGGTTCGGCCTGAAGTTGCGCCTTGAGTACCTCAAATGCGCCCATCACAACCTCCAGAGCGCAAAGCCGGCGGCTTTGACGACAGCCGGATCATAGGCCGACTTCACATCCGTGAACGCGCCGCCTTGTTTCAGTTTGGCGGTTAAATCAGCAAAGGTTTTTTCCAGGTATTCGCTATGCGAAACCGCAGCGATGATCGCATCGCACTCGGGCAGCGCGTCCCACGCAGTGAGGCTGAGGCCGTATTCATGCTCGGCTTCTTTCGCTTCGCCCAGCGGGTCATGCACATGCACGTCGCAGCCGAAGGATTGCAGTTCGCGGATGACATCAACCACTTTGGAGTTGCGCAGATCCGGGCAGTTTTCCTTGAACGTGAGGCCGAGCACATTGACCTTCGCACCCTTGACCTGCACGCCGTTGGCGATCATTTTCTTCACGGTTTCCTGCGCGACATACGCCCCCATGCCGTCGTTAATGCGTCGGCCGGCGAGGATGACCTGCGGGTGATAGCCCAGCATGTCAGCCTTGTGCGTCAGGTAATACGGATCGACGCCGATGCAGTGACCGCCGACCAGACCGGGACGGAACGGCAGAAAATTCCATTTGGTGCCCGCTGCTTTGAGCACTTCCAGCGTATCGATACCGAGGCGGTGGAAAATCAGCGACAACTCGTTCATCAGCGCGATATTCAAATCGCGCTGGGTGTTTTCGATGACCTTGGCCGCTTCGGCGACCTTGATCGAGCTGGCTTTGTGTACGCCCGCCACAATCACGGACGAATACAGCGCGGCGACTTTTTCCAGTGTGTCGGCATCGTCGCCCGACACCACTTTCACAATCTTGGTGATGGTACGTTCCTTGTCACCGGGGTTGACACGTTCTGGCGAGTAACCGACGTGAAAGTCCTGCAGCCACTTCATGCCCGATTGTTTTTCCAGAATCGGAATGCACACTTCTTCAGTCGCGCCGGGGTAGACTGTCGATTCGTAGATGACCGTCGCACCTTTTTTCATGTGCTTGCCAACCGTGGTGCTGGATCCGACCAAGGGCGAGAAATCAGGGATATGCGCGGCATCGACCGGGGTCGGCACGGCGACGATGATAAAGTCGGCTTGGGCAAGATCAGCGGGGTCGGTCGTAACCGTCAACTGGCTGGCGGCCTTCAGGTCGGCTGTTGAAACTTCGCCGGTCGGGTCGAAAAACTGGCGGTAAGCCTCGATTTTTTCAACGGAAAGGTCATAGCCGATGGTCGTCACTTTTTTGCCAAACTCAACTGCCAACGGCAGGCCGACGTACC
>JBEBIZ010000036.1:0-14073 GCA_040080135.1 Thiobacillaceae bacterium | reverse complement strand
GGAGTGTACTTTGGCGGCGGGGGCGGCGGGGGTGTCCAGTCCCGTGGGGCAAAGGCATCGAGCTTGGCTTCCGCCAAACGAACCGGTTTTTTCTGCCCCGCATTCGCCGCCGACGAGGCAGGCTGATCGGAGCGAATGGCCGGTCTCACCCGTTCGGTATTTTCAACCACAGCGTCTTCCTCTTCGGGCAAGCGCTGCGACCACCACACCGCCGCTAGCGTGGCGGCCAGCGCCCCATACAGGAAAACATTGCGCAGTCGGCTGCTCATGGCTTGAAGTAAAGGCTGAGTTGCAGGGCGGTATCGACTTCGCTTTTGCCGATTTCCTCACGGCTGATACGAACATTGTCGAGCGCAAGATTAGGGTATTGCGTCAGCGCTTCGGCCAAAAACCCCCGCGCTGCCAGGTAGGTGCCCTTCAGCGGCAGATTCATCCGATAGCGCACCAAACCTGCGTCTGCCTCCATTTTGTATTGCCCGCTGTTCAGCGCCAGCCCGTGCCCGGCAATCAGATTTTGCAGTTCGGCCAGGCTGGTGAGCGCGTGCGAGGCCGACGGCAAATCCTTGAATGCCATCACCTGCGGTTCCACCGACACAGGCGCTGGCTGCATTTTTTGCGCAACAGCCAAGCGGTTCTGCACTTCAACCAGTGGCAAGGCCAAATCCTGTTCCGCCATCCAGTACACCAGCCCTGCCAGAGCGGCGAAACCCAAGCCCAGCGTGCGGCTCCAGCCCCAGCGCCGGATGCGCTGAACCAGCGACCACTGCAATTGACTCATCATTGCAGCCATGTCGCCCCCACGCTGAAACGGATCGGCAACAAGGGATTTTCAAGCTGGGTTTCCTGCGTCAGCAGACTGACATTCGCAAGACCCGTTTGTGCGGCAAGCCCCCGGACATAATCCTGCATGGCTTGTTTATCTTTAGCTTCCAGATTGAGCCGTACCGTGCGCTTGCTGGCATCGGGTTCGATCGCCAGCAGCGCAACTTTGGGTGTGGCTGATGCCTCCACCGCATCAAATAAAGGTGCCCAGTTCATGCTCAAACCCTTGATGGCCGCCTGCTTCGTCGGATTCAATTCGGTGGCTTTGGGCTTACTCACGACCCGGGTTTTTTTCTGGCTGTGGGCGGCCCATTCCTGCTGCGCGTCACGCAGCTCGGTAGACAGACTTTGATGATGAACCACCGAAGTCGCCAAAAGCGCGCCGCCCAGCAGCAGCCAGGCGCGACTGGTACGCTTGTTGGCCTGATGGATGAAATCGAGGGCGGCGTGGCTCATGCTGTTCAGCCCAGGACAAAATCAAGATACGGCGTATCGCCGCTTGGCGTGGCGAGCCAGCGCCAGGGTCGCGCCACAGGCAGGTTGATACCCGACGCTGCGCCCATCAGCCACACGGGTTCATCAGCATTTCGATCCAGGACAGCGGCTTCACGCTGCAACAGGGTAGCGAGCACGGTCTCCCAGTCTTCGTGGGTGTGCGCACTGGCAAGGCTCAGCCAGGCACGGTCATGCAAGGCCAGCAAATGGACGCGCCCCGGCTCCGTCACGGCCAGCCAGCTCGCCTTGCGCGGCAATTGGCGGCGGGACTTGCGCCATGCCGTCGCCAGTAGCGGCTCGACACTGTCGAGCTCGACCTTGTACGTCTCGCACAGCGTCTTGAGTTTATCCACCAAGGTATTGTCTACCGCGCTGGCGAGAAAAGCATCGCCCAAACCCTGCGCCTGATACCGCACCGTCCAGCTTTGACTGGCATCACCGTAGCGCTGCACAAACGTTTGCCGAGCCAGGGCAGATTCTTCTTCCACCGACAACAACGTGGTGACCGGCATGGTCAACGCATAGCGCGCCAGCGAACCCGCCAGAACCAGCTTCAGTTTTGAGCGACTCGCGGGCAGGCTTGCCAAACCCTGCTCAAACGCTTGCAGCACGAGTGTGTGATCGTCCTCATCACCATCCAGGGCGCGCGAAAACTGCGCGCCCGTGGCGCGGCCAAGCAGGGGCTTTTTCGCCAAGGCAATATGCCGTGGCGAGAGCACGCCCAACAGAAAATCAGGCCACAAACGTGACACGGTTGATCTCCTCTAATGTGGTTGCGCCCTTTGCCACCAGGGCAAGGGCGGCTTCGCGCAGGCTCAGTGTGCCGTTAGCGCGCGCCGCCTGTTTGATCTGGCGGATCGGCGCTTGCGCGGTAATCAGTTCGCGGATTTCATCATTCAGATTGAGCATTTCGGCAATGGCATGGCGGCCACGGTAGCCGGTTCCACGGCAATGGCCGCAGCCCGCCCCAGCCATAAAATGATAGTGTGGCGCATCCAGTGCACTGATGCCGGAATCTGCAACCAGTTGCGCATCCGGTGTGACGGGCGCAGTGCACTCGGTACAATTGATACGCACCAGCCGCTGCGCCAGTATGCCGTTCAAGGCCGACACAAAACTATAGGCATCCACACCCAATTGCATGAAACGGCCAATGACATCGAACACGTTGTTGGCGTGAACCGTCGTCAACACCAGGTGGCCGGTGAGCGCGGACTGCACGGCAATTTGCGCGGTCTCGGTGTCGCGAATCTCGCCCACCATGATCTTGTCCGGGTCGTGACGCAAAATCGAGCGCAGGCCGCGCGCAAAGGTCAGGCCCTTTTTCTCGTTGACGGGAATTTGCAGCACGCCCGGCAACTGGTATTCCACCGGGTCTTCGATGGTGATGATCTTGTCGCGGCCATGGTTGATCTCGGTCAGCGCCGCATACAGCGTGGTGGTTTTGCCGGAACCGGTCGGGCCGGTTACCAGCACCATGCCGTAGGGTTCCAGGCAGAGCTTGCGAAAGCGCACCAGGGTCGCCTCGTCAAACCCGACCTGCTCCAGATTCAGGCTGGTCATTTGTTGGGTCAGCGCCTGCCGGTCCAGAATCCGCAGCACGGCATCTTCGCCATGCACGCTGGGCATGATGGACACGCGGAAATCAACTTCACGCCCCGCCATGGTGACGCGGAAACGGCCATCCTGCGGAATGCGGCGCTCGGCGATGTCGAGTTCGGCCATCACCTTGATTCTTGAAATGGTCTGTTCGGCCATTTCCTGTCCATTGGCGCGCGCCACTGTGCCGAGCACGCCGTCGATGCGGTACTTCACCACCAGGCCTTGATTATCGGTTTCGAGATGGATGTCACTGGCGCTGATTTTGAGCGCGTCGTAGAGCGTGGAATGCACCAGCCGCACCACCGGGCTGGTGTCTTCGGCAATGGCGGCCAGCGAAATATGTTCGTTCTGATGCGCCGTCTTGCTGCTGGACTCCGCACCGGCCACCAGGCTGTCCATGGCGCGCATGCCTTCTTCGTGCCGGGAAAGGTAGGCGGCAATATCGGCGTGGTGCGCCAGCGCCAGCGAATGCGGCGCGCTCAGCCGGTCGTTCAGCCAGTCGAGCAAGGCGCGGTCATACGGATTGGCAATCACCGCCCAGCGACGGCCTTCGGCATCCGTGACTTCCAGACACAGGCGGCGCGCGGCTTCGGAATAGGGAAGGTACTCAAACGCAGGCGTCATGGCGTTGATCTGACTCATGCTCAACACCGGGTAATGCGTGCGCGCGCCGAGGGCGGAGACAAACGCTTCCGCTTCCAGCTCCAGCCGCGCTTGCAGGATTTCGGGCAACAGCCGACCGCTGCGGCCTGCCTCTGCCTGCGCCGCGTGGAGGATTTCCGGTGTAAGCAATGTGTCGCTCAGCATTACTGCAAGGTCCCCGCCAACTCAAATACCGGCATATACATCAACACCACGATCCCGCCGATGACCAGACCGATCACAGCCATCAAGATCGGCTCGAACAGCTTGGTGAACCAGTCCACCCAGCGCGCCATGTCGTCATCGTAAAAAGCGGCGATACGTTCCATCATTTGATCCATGTGTCCGGTTTTTTCTCCCACCCGCAACATCCGCAGCGCGACGGGTGTCGTCAAGCCCCGGCTGTCCATCGCCCAGGAAATCGGCTTGCCGGTGCGGATGTCTTCCGCTGCCTGCTCCAGCAAACGGGACAGAGCGACCGGCAACAGATCCTTGGCCATGTTCAGGCTGGTTAATATCGGCATGCCGCCCGATAGCAGCATACCTGTAGTGCGATAAAACCGCGCCAACTGGTAGAGCCTGAAGCGCTCGCCCACCACCGGCAAACGCCACAGCAACTCCGATCTGCGGCGGCTGAAAGCGGGCATACGGTAAACATACACTGCGCCCACCGCCAGCAGTCCGACCACAGCGAGCACCCACCAACCGTGTTCTGCCAGTAAACGGCCCCAACCCAGCAAAAGTTTAGACAGCCAGGGCATTTCCCGACCTGAGTCTTCGTAAACCTGGGCAAAACGCGGCACCACAAATCCTAACAGGAAGGCCGTCACCAGCGCGCCCGCCACCATCAGCAGCGCAGGGTAGATTGATGCGCTGACAATCTTGCGCCGCACCTTGTCCATCTGCTCACGATAGTCCAGATAGCGTTTCAAGGCCTGGGACAGCGCGCCGGTTTTTTCCGCCGCGCGAATCGTGGCGATATATAACGGCGGAAACTGGCCGGGAAAAGGCTGCAAGGCCTGCGAAAAAGTCTTGCCTTCGTACAAGTGGTGCGTGATCTGCTCCAGCAGGCTGCGCGCATCGCTGCGATCAGCCTTGTCAGCCAAAGTCTCGATTGCCTCAACCAGACTCAAGCCCGCATCAAGCAGGGCCATCAACTCCTGAGAAAACAGGGGTAAGGAGAACCGTGTACGCGATGACAGACTGATGCCGCCAAGTCTGAAACCTTGCGGTCTCACGCTCAACGGCGTTGCCCCCTGCGCCATCAACTGGTTACGGACATCGTCCGCATCCAGCGCATCCAGTGTCATGGAAACCACGGACTGCTGCCGGTCAAGCGCCTTGACCTGATAACGCATACTCATTACCAGTTGACGATATCCGCTGACTCGCCTTCGCCACCCTGCTTGCCATCCTTGCCGAAGGAATACAGATCGAACTCGCCATGCTCGCCCGGCGAATGGTATTGGTAGGGTTGACCCCACGGATCATTGGGCACGGCTTTTTTAAGGTACGGCCCCGTCCAGCGCGTTTCTCCGGCGGGCTGGGTATTCAATGCGGCCATACCCTGTTCCGTCGTTGGATAACGACCCACATCCAGCCGGTACTGATCGAGTGATTTTTCCAGGCTATTGATCTGCGCCTGTGCGGTCTTGACCTCGGACTTGCCCACCTGCGCAAAATAACGTGGCGCAACAATCCCGACCAGCAAGCCGATGATGACGATCACCACCAGCAATTCGATCAAGGTAAAACCGCGTGTGGTTCTTGCAGAACTCAGCTTCATGCTTGCCCCTGGTCAGCCATCATTTTCACTCGCATCAATTACGGATTGATTACATGCCGCGTTTGCTGCCAGCCGGCATTTTGGGAGCCGACTTGGCGGCGCCTTCAGCCGCCGGGGTCGACAGAGGAATATCTTTCGCGCCCTTGTCGCGCAGCAGTTTCGCGGCCTTGTCCTGATTCATGGAAATGGTCAGATGCAGCACCGAGTTACCCGCCTTGTCCAGCGCATTCATGTCAGCGCCCTTGGACATCAAATAATTCATGGTCGGCACCTGCCCCTTGGACGCAACATACATCAGCGGCGTACGACCCAACAGGTCAGTTGCATTCACGTTTGCACCCGCTTCAACCAGTGCCTTCACCGCCAGCGGCTGATTGTGCCAGCAGGCAAACATCAGTGGGGTCGCGCCGCCCTTGGTTCTCGCCTCGACATCCGAACCATATTGCAGCAGAACCTTAACCGCGTCCACATGACCCTGCATCACGGCAAAGATCATCGCCGAATAACCCTGGATATCCCCCGCATCAATCTTGCTCTTGTCCTTGTCCAGAATGGTCTTGACCACATCAACCTTGCCTTCGCCTGCGGCGAAGATCAGCCCATTGCGGCCAGCCCGTTCCTGCTGCCACAAGTCCGCGCCCGAATCCATCAGCTGCTTGACCGTGCCCGCATAACCGTTGGCAGCGGCGAGCATCAAGGCAGTAAAGCCGTTCTTGTCCTGCGCGCTCATCTTGGCACCCTTCTCGCCCAGATGTTTCAGCATCGCATTCTGGCCTTTTTCGGCGGCGTAATGAACGACGGTTTTGCCCAGTTCATCAGTGCTGTCAAGCTTGGCACCCTGTTCAAGCAAATAATCGAATATGACCATGCGTCCGCCGCCCGCCGCCGCCATCAAGGCGGTTGCGCCGTAGGTTGTGGGCTCGTTGACATTTACTCCGTAGCTCTTGAGGCGCTTGATCAGATCCAGATTTTCCTTATGGATGGCAACCAGCAAGGGTGTGTAGCCATCCGAATTGCGGACATTCAGATCCGCGCCTTTGGAAACCAGGAAATCCAGCGTGTCGAGATGATTGTTCTGAATCGCGTAGAGCGCCGCGTTGCTCTTGAAGTCATCCAGCGCATTGAGTTTTGAGCCTTTTTCCAGCAGGAATTTGCACATTTCAGTATGCCCGCCAGAAGCTGCACTCAATAGCGCCGTCGCACTGCTGTTATCAATGGCGTCAACCAGTGCGCCGCGCTCGACCAGTAATTTGGCAATATCCAGGTTGCCGATGGTCGCTGCCCAGGCAAGCGGCATGATCTGACCACGATCCTGGGTATTGATATTTGCGCCTCGATCAATCAATAGCCTGACCGTGCTCAGATGGCCGCCCTTAACGGCCTTGATCAGGGCTGTTTCACCTTCGTTGTTGCGCGCGCCAATGTCGGCGCCCAGATTGAGCAACGCCACCACAGCCGGATCTTTCCCCTGCTCAGCCGCGCCCATGAGCGCCGTGTTGCTGCGAACATCCGGACTGTCCACCTTGAAGTCGCCAGACTTGATCAGCGTTTCGATCAGGTCGATTTTTCCTTCACGCGCGGCCTGAATCAACACCGTGCCCTCATCAATCTTGAGCGCTTCCTTGGGGATTTCACGTCGCCCTTCAGTGGGAACCTTTGCCGGAACCGGAGCCGTTGCCGCACCTGCGGCCAAGGCTGGAATGGCGGACAAAGTCAGAATCAGGGACAGACCCAGCATCGATTGCTTCTTCATTGCAAACATCTCCTTAGATATAAAAAACTGCGTTTTCTGACGCTATTGTTTGGGCAAACTTGCCCGTTTCCAAAGGTAATAACAAATCGGCAGCACCACCATCGACACCAGCGGCGCAGTCACCATGCCGCCCAGCATCGGGGCCGCAATGCGCCGCATGACTTCAGACCCGGTGCCCTGCCCGAACATCATGGGCAACAGCCCTGCCAGAATAACGGCAACGGTCATCGCTTTTGGCCGGACTCGCTGCACCGCGCCCTCCAGCACGGCTTCGCGCAGTGCGGCGCGCGTGGCGGGTTTATGTTGCGCCACCGCCTGATCCAGATAAACCAGCATGACAATGCCAAACTCTGCGGCCACACCCGCCAGTGCAATAAATCCCACGCCGACCGCAACCGAAAAATTGTAGTGCAGCAACTGCAATAACCAGACTCCGCCGACCAGCGCCAGCGGCAGCGCCAGCATCACCATCAACGGTTCAACCAGATTGCGGAAATTCAGGTACAGCAATAAAAATATCAGGCAGCCGACCAGCGGGCCGATCAACATCAAACGTTGCTGCGCGCGTTCCAAATATTCATACTGACCCGACCAGCTCAGCGTATAGCTGGGCGGTAATTTTACCTGTTGTGCCACGCGCTGCTGGGCTTCATGCACATACGAACCCAAATCGCGGTCGCGAATATCCACATACACCCAGCCATTCGGTCGCGCATTTTCGCTGCGGATCATTTCCGGGCCGTCCTTGATGCGGATGTCGGCCACATCGCCAAGTTGCACCTGATACCCCCGATCCGTCACAATGGGAAGTGACTTCAGCGAATCGACCGAGTTCCGGTATTCCACGGGGTAACGAAGATTGATCGGATAGCGTTCTCGGCCTTCATAGGTTTCGGCGACGTTCATGCCGCCCACCGCAGTATTGATGACATCCTGGATTTCATCTACGCTGACCCAGTAACGCGCCGCCGCATTGCGGTCAATGGCGATGTCGATATAGCGCGCGCTGCCGATCCGCTCCGAGAACACCGAAGTGGTGCCGGAAACCTGACCGACCACCGCCTCAACCTGCTTGCCGATATCTTCGATCACATTCAGATCCGGCCCGGCGATCTTGATCCCGACCGGCGTCCGGATGCCGGTCGCGAGCATATCCAGCCGCGCCCGGATTGGCATCAGCCAGGCATTGGTCAGGCCGGGCAAATGAACGCGCTCATCCAGTTCTTTCTTGATGCCGTCCATAGTCATGCCCGTGCGCCACTGCGATTTGGGCTTGAGCTGGATGGTGGTTTCCATCATGGTCAGCGGCGCGGGGTCGGTCGCCGTATCGGCTCGACCCACCTTGCCAAACACACTGGCGACTTCGGGGACGGTCGCAATCAGCTTGTCGGTCTGCTGCAATAATTGCTTGGCCTTGCCGATGGAAATGCCCGGCAGCGTGCTGGGCATGTACAGCAAATCGCCTTCATCCAGATCGGGCATGAATTCCGAACCCAGCTTTGAAAGCGGCAGCGCCGCTGAGGCCACCAGTGCGGCAACCAGCAGCAGGGTGAACACAAAATGATCCAGCGCAAAACCGATGATGGGTTGATAGAGGCGAATCAAACCGCTACTGATCGGGTTACGCGCTTCGCTGCGGATTTTTCCGCGAATAAAATACGCCATCAGCGCGGGTACCAGGGTGATGGAGAGCATCGCCGCCGCCGCCATGGCATAGGTCTTGGTGTAGGCAAGCGGGCCGAACAAGCGGCCCTCCTGCGCTTGCAGGGTAAACACGGGAATAAAGCTCAGCGTAATGATCATGAGCGAAAAAAACAGTGGCCCGCCGACTTCAACCGACGCGGCCCGAATTGCTTCCAGCCGGTTGATGTCCGGGTTACGTTCCAGATGTTTGTGCGCGTTTTCGATCATCACAATAGCGGCATCGACCATCGCACCAATGGCAATCGCAATGCCGCCCAGCGACATGATGTTGGCGTTGATGCCCTGAAACCGCATGATGGCAATGGCGCTGAGGATGCCGACACACAGGCTCACCACAATCACCAGCGACGAGCGGAAGTGCAGCAGGAAAATCAGACAGACCAGCGTAACAGCGAAGAATTCTTCCACCAGCCGGTCACGCAGATTATCAACCGCGCGCAAAATCAGGCTGGACCGGTCATACACCGGCACGATCTCCACCCCTTCCGGCAAACCCTTGGCCATAGTGGCGAGTTTTTCCTTGATGCGGGCGATGGTCACCAGCGCATTCTCGCCACCGCGCATCACCACAATGCCGCCCACCGCTTCGCCCTGACCGTTCAGTTCTGCCACACCCTCGCGCATTTGCGGACCGACCCGGATATCTGCCAGCTCGGCCAGCGTAGCCGGTGCGCGGCGGAAGCGGATCGGCTTGTCGAGATAGTGGAGGTTGCGGATGTCTTTTTCGCCGGTGATTAACCCATGGCTGTAGATGCGGTATTCCGCTTCGGCGATTTCGATCGAGGAGCCGCCGGTATCGCGGTTCTCTGCCTGAATCGACTTCTTCATCTTGTCCAGCGAAATGACGAACGAGCGCATCAGGGTCGGATCGAGCACGATCTGGTACTGCTTGACCATACCGCCCACCGTCGCCACCTCGGCCACGCCGGGCACGGTTTGCAGCTCATATTTCATAAACCAGTCCTGCAGGCTCCGCAGCTGGGCAAGATCGTGTTTGCCAGTACGATCAACCAGCGCGTACTGATACACCCAACCCACACCCGTCGCATCCGGCCCCAGCTTGGGCTGCACGCCCGGTGGCAGGCGACCGCTTACCTGGCTCAGGTACTCCAGCACGCGCGAGCGCGCCCAGTACGGATCGGTACCGTCCTTGAAAATAACGTAGATATAGGAGTCGCCAAAAAAAGAATAGCCGCGCACCGTGGTCGCGCCCGGCACGCTCAACATGGCTGTCGCCAATGGGTAGGTGATCTGGTTCTCGATGACCTGCGGCGCCTGGCCGGGGAAGCTGGTCTTGACGATGACCTGCACGTCGGACAGGTCGGGAATCGCATCGAGTGGCAAGGTGCGCGCCGAATACGCGCCCCAGCCGCCCAGCATCAGGGCGAGCACCAGCACCATGACACGGTTATAGATAGACCAGGCAATGATGCGTGCAATCATGGCAGCAGTACGTTTAGCGGGTGTGAGCCGATCCGTGATCCATGGGGCCGGATCGGGACATTTTTTTATCGGCCGGTTTCGCGGCAGCACCTGCGATTTCCTCGCCGGTCATGCGGTGAATTTCAGCGCGCATGCTGCTTTCCGAATCCAGCAGAAACTGCGATGACACGACCACCCTGTCACCGTCTTTCAGACCGGAAAGAATCTCGACGAAGTCGCCATCCTCCACGCCCGGCTGAACTTCTACCTGCGCGAAATGGCCATTGTCTTGCGCCACCATCACGCGGTTTTTGTTTTCGGTGCGAATCAGGGCTTCGCGCGGAATCGCCAGCGCATTGCGCTTGCGTACACCGATAACGATCACTTCACCGAACATATCGTTGCTCAGCACACCCTGGCTCATCGGGAACACCAGCCTCAGGCCGTAAGTCCGCTTCTCCGGGTTGGTGCGGATGCCTTCCATCGCCACTTCGCCTTTCCACACCTGGTTAGGCAACTGGCGCACCCGCATTTCCGCCTTGTCGCCCGATTTGAGCCACAACGCTTCGCTCTGGAAAATATCCACATCGACAGAGGTTTCCCCCCGACCCTGCAAAACCAGTATGGCATCCCCCGGCTTGACCTGGTCGCCGGAAGGATGAGTGATGTTCGTCACTTGGCCGTCCATCGGCGCGATATAGCTGAATCCCTCAACCGGCTTGCGCTCGGCTTCCAGCATCTTGATGTCGTCACCGGTCAAACCCAGTTCACGCAGCTGCATGCGCGACTCATCAATCGCTTTGGCATCGCCCCGTTTCAAAACCTCAAGGTGTCCCTCTTGAACCTGCTTCGCGCCGGGAACCTGTATCTCAAACAACACATCGCCCGCGTGCACCCAACTGCCTGCTTTGGGTCGGATCCGCGCCACCGTTCCGGCCAGATGGCCGCGAATCACTTGGGTCAATCCCGGCGTAAAACCCTGGATATACGCGGGCAAACGTGCGCTGCGCGTCATGTCGCGGCGTTGGGTAGTGGCTAGATGCACGCTCAGATTGTTCGTCACCTCCGGCGAAATGCTCACCGAGTTGTGCGCCTCGTGTTCATCCGCGCTGTCGGCAGCAACCAGATCCATACCGCAGATCGGACATTGCCCTTCGTGATCCTGAACAATTTCAGGATGCATGGGGCAAACAAACGTGTGTCGGTGTTTTGCTCCGGTTTGAGTTGCCGAAACCGGGCTTAGCGAATCAAGTCCTGTTGCAGCCTGCGTGCCTGCACCCTGCTCCGTACTGATCTTGCCTGGCCAATAGCGACCCGCCAGCACGCCGATGACGAGCGCGAGGATCACAAAGACAAATAGTCTAAAACGGGATGAAGGTTGAGGCATCATTATTATGGGCAGACTGGTGCATATTTGACGACTGTAAACGCTGGAACTTTATAGCCAGCGCGCTACTTTACTGCCTTTTTCAACCGGCGCTAAGAATCTATCTGCCGGGGACTGTGCATACGTGTTTCGTCTCAACAAGAGAATCTGCTTTACGCAAAAACAAGTATGAACAATTTCGATAAGCATCGTTCAGGTTGTGGAAAAAAAAGAGCCGCCCCCAAGGGCGGCCCCATCACTTCATCTACTCCAACTTTTTACTATGTATACAGCTTATCAGTTGGTTTCCATAAAGGTCATAGCGTGGGGCGATGCATTGCCCGTTGCGCCATGCGCCCAGTTGCTGCGGTCAAAGTCGATACAGCCGAATTTGACGAACGGATGCAGCAGGGTGGTGACATCCCAGAAGGTAGGATCCAGCGCGGCCACACCAGTCAGCTTGTTAAACTTCATCATGCAGACAGTGTTGTCACCCGTGGAACCAGTACCTGGCAGGAAGTCCTTGCTGAAGCCCAGATTGTTCGAAGCTGCAACCGTTGCCTGGTCGTACGGCAGACCATAGGAACCAAACTGCTGTGCGGCCTTGAACGGATCAAACGGAACGATACACTGAACACCCGCAACGATGCTGGACGGATTCTGTGTAGCACAGTGTCCACCGTTAGCAGCGTTCGAGCCATCCGCGTTTTTTCCATCAAAGAACGCCCATACACCACCCACCGGATAACGCGACACATTCACGAAATACTGGGCAGTCGCAACGTATTTCTCGCTGCTGTCCAGAAGGGTGAAGTGAGGTCCGCCATTGGTGTAGAAGTTATTCGGCGAATCCAGGTTCACACGTGAGGCCACGGTCGGGCAGTCAGCCTTGCCGTTGTTTGGCCAGAAAACCGTGTGTGTCTCGGGGTGCGGCGGGTTGGAAAGGTTCGGGCCAACCGTCGTCAGTTTGCCGTCGCCAGCACGAGCCGGTCCGGTGTTGTTCCACCTGCTGGCCGGAGCAGAATTACACTGGAAGCCAGTGCCTGCGGCGATCAACTTGCGGATATCCAGCACCACGATTTCACGGTTGTGTTCGCCGTAAGGAGTGTCGCGGTTGAAGAATCCGTTACCGTTAGGCTCTTGTGAACCCGGCGTTACGATACCTGCCTTGGGAAGAATCAGGAAGTTATCGTTCTTGGTCAGGATGAACACCGACGCGCCGACGCAAGGACCAAAGTCATAGACCTGGGTGAACTTGGGCTGGGTGATGGTGATGTCAGGCGAATAGAAAATCGAGCCGCCGCACATCGAGGCCACAAACGCGCCTTTATGTACGTTGGTTGTCGCCATCGCCATCAGACCTTCCGGCTCTTCGTGCATTTCGCCCGACTCAACACGGGGGCCGTCCGGCATCTGGGAGACAGCGTACGGGCCGCCAGCCAGATCGTTCATGTGCCAGAAACGCACGGTGGTGCCGACGTCTTCAAACGTATCGTAGCCTTGCGAAACCGCCAGGCTGACCGGATCCGCATAGTCCGACACCATCATGATGCCCTTCTTGGTGCCGGCCTGAGCCATTTTGCTGCCGTCGGTCACGCCACCGTGGTAAAAGCCATAGTAAGGGCTGGTGGAGTTCAGGTCCGGACGGATGCTGAAGCCGTGGGGATGCGCCTCAGGACCGAGGTCGATCGGAGCAGTTTCACCCAGGTAGTAGCGTGCACGGAAACGATCGGGAGCGATGCGCTGACCTGCCAGGGCGCCGGAAGGATACACCGCGCCTTTGGGAATGCCGGCGGCATATTCGCCAACCACATGACCCTGATAGTCAAACTCCAGCATGCCGCCTGGGGTTTGCAAGGTGGGGGGCAGCGTGCTGTTGCTGAAATTCGCGGGATCATTCACGCCGCCAGATACGCCGGGGCCGAGAATGTAGGTGTGCGCGCCATGAACGGTATTGGTGTCCATGTCGATGGTGCCTTTAAAGCCCATCTGCGTTGCGATCAGGTTGCCGTTAGGCAGCACGGTCACGTCGTCCGCGCCGGACTGGTGATGCTGGGCGGTCGAGCTGGTTGCCAGGCCGCAGATGTTATCGGTAGGCGCAGCACCCGACCAGGTCATGGGGTTAACCGCGCTAAGCGTCGTGCCGGGAACAGGTTTGATGTGCAGCGGATCGGTAATGTCGCAACCAAACCAGTTGGCGCTGATCAGGCCACCGGGGTAAACATAGTGGTGTCCGTTGACCGCATCAATACGATGCTTGACGTTCAGGTGATGCGCTTCGTTCAGGGTGGAAGAAGGGATACCCAGGCCGCCATCCAGAGGATCGCCAACCGTACCGATGGTGTCTCCGGGCGCGCCCACGTGGCCGTTACACTCCAGACCGAGGAATGCGCAAGCCGCGTTGTCCGTAATGTCTTCGGTTTCGGACAGCAGGTGCTGACCGAACAGGGCGGGCATGATGGCTGTATTCACCACGTTGCC
>JBEBIZ010000035.1:0-14587 GCA_040080135.1 Thiobacillaceae bacterium | reverse complement strand
ACTTCTCATTAGAAAGTGAGATTTTGTGAGGGCGGATGAGCGTAGCGTTATCCGCCGCATGGTGGGGGACGATCACATTCGGCGGATATGTCTTTGGCGCATCCAGCGCCAGAGACGGTATCCCTTGCGGATAACGGCCTGCGGCCTCATCCGCTCTACGCTATACGTCAAATAATTAGCGTTGTTTCTATCGAGAATTGGAATAACCGGAAAATCTAGCCGAGCGAGACGCCCATCCAGGCGCCGATGGAGTACGTTGCCAGTCCGGCGGCACCACCAATGCCCAGCATCCGCAAGCCACTTAGCACGGCATGACGGCCTGTAAACAAGCTGAGCGTGGCACCGACTGCGAACAGCCCCAAACCTGTGAGCGCAATGGAATAGGCCAAGGTTTGTCCGTTTGACCCGAACAAGAACGGCAGCAAAGGCATTGCCGCTCCGACAGTGAACGCAATAAACGATGACAAGGCTGCTGTCCACGGCGAGCCTAGTTCGTCCGGGTTCAACCCCAGCTCTTCGCGCGCCAGCGTATCCAATGCGCGTTCCGGGTCTTGCATCAGGGTGTCGGCCACCCGCCGCGCTTCCTCCTGCTGCATGCCCTTTGCGACGTAAATCAGTGCCAGTTCGGCGGCCTCTTCTTGTGGGTATTGGTCGAGTTCGTCGCGCTCCAGACCAATCTGGTATTCAAACATTTCGCGTAGCGAGCGCACCGACACATATTCGCCCGCCGCCATCGAAAACGCCCCGGCCAGCAATCCGGCCACGCCTGTCAGCACGATGATCTTGGGATCGGCGGCGGCACCGGCGATGCCGTAAATCAGCGCGGCGTTGGACACCAGGCCATCGTTCACGCCAAATACGGCGGCGCGCAAGGTGTTGCCAGATGTGCCACTTTGATGCCGCTTGCCGACATCGTCGATTGTGGTCGGCATCTGATGCGGCAGGCTGGACGATGCATACAGCACCATCCCGCGTACTTTCATCGCGGCCAGAATGCTGCGCATGGCGCGCGGCTTGAAGAGTCGCGTCAGTGCACCGACCATGCGGGTGCGCAGATCCGGGTGGAAACTCGTCGGCGCCGGTTCGCCGCGCTTTTGCATTTCCGCGATCCACATTTTCGCCTGATCTTCCGCTGCCACTGCAAGTTCCAGAAACAGTGCTGCGCGCGGTGTGCCCGTTTCGCATTGGGCAACGATTCGATAGAGCCAGGCCGAACTCATTTCCTCGCGCCATGCCTCGAGTGCCTGCCCCGGGTTTTTGGATGTTTGAGTATTCATGTTATCTAGCGCTTATTTAAAAATCAGGCGGAGAGACGCCGATATTGAATCGCTTCGGCGATATGGGGGGCGGTAACCGAGGCGCTGCCCGCCAAGTCGGCAATACTGCGCGCGAGTTTGAGTACGCGGTGATAGGCGCGGGCGGACAGATTCAGGCGGCTGATGGCTTGCTTGAGCAGACTTTCGCCAGTGGAATCGGCTGCACAATGCAGATCGATCTCCTTGGTCGACAGGGTTGAATTGGGTTTGCCCTGACGCGCCATTTGTAGGTCGCGCGCGGATTGCACCCGGCTGCGGATGACGGCACTGGCCTCGCCTGCGGCGGCTTGGGTTAACTCGTTTTCGGGCAGGGCGGGCACTTCGATCTGGATGTCGATGCGATCCAGCAGCGGGCCCGAAATGCGGGCTCGATAACGAGAAACCTGATCCGGCGTGCAGCGGCATTTGTTGTTGCGATGGCCAAGATAGCCGCAGGGGCAGGGGTTCATCGCGGCGACGAGTTGAAAGCGCGCCGGGAAATCAGCTTGCCGCGCCGCGCGCGAGATGGTGATGTGGCCGGTTTCCAGCGGCTCGCGCAGCACTTCCAGTACCTGCCGCGAAAATTCGGGCAACTCGTCCAGAAACAGCACACCGTGATGCGCCAGCGAAATTTCGCCGGGACGCGGATTGCCGCCGCCACCGACCAGCGCTACCGCTGACGCGGTGTGGTGAGGGCTGCGAAACGGACGACGCTTCCAGTTTTCGGTGCGAAATGCCGTGTTGAGTGATTGCACCGCCGCCGCCTCCAGTGCCTCGTCCTCGTTCATCACCGGGAGAATGCCAGGGAAACGCGCTGCCAGCATGGATTTCCCGGTGCCAGGCGGACCGCTCATCAGGATTGAATGTCCGCCTGCGGCCGCGACTTCGAGCGCGCGTTTGACGGCGGCCTGGCCTTTGACCTCGGAAAAATCCGGGTAGTCCGGCGCGTGCGCAGATACATCGGGCGCGGGTGTCGCCAGCGTACCTTGCCCAGAAAGCCAGGCGCACACCTCCAGCAAACTGGTCGCAGCAAAGACTTCAGCGCCCGCCGCGAGCTGGGCTTCGCTAGCTGAAGGCGCGGGCAAAATCAAATGCCGTTGTGCAGCACGCGTGGCGAGTGCCATTGCCAGCGCGCCGCGCACCGGGCGCAGTTCGCCGGTCAGCGCCAGCTCGCCTGCAAATTCGCACGAAGCAAATTTGTCTTTGGGGATCTGGCCGGAAGCAGCGAGGATCGCCAGCGCAATCGGTAAATCAAAGCGCCCCGATTCTTTGGGTAAATCGGCGGGCGCGAGGTTGACGGTGATGCGCCGCGCAGGGAATTCAAAACGCGCATTTTGAATCGCGGCGCGCACCCGATCACGCGCCTCTTTGACTTCCGTTTCGGGCAAGCCAACCAGCGTAAAGGCAGGCAAACCATTGGCGAGGTGCGCTTCCACCACGACCTCGGGCGCATTCATGCCGGACAGCGCCCGGCTTTTTACGACAGCGACAGCCATCTGTTATTACGATTCGCTGACGGGCTGTTTTTCCAATTGGCTCAGGCGAGCCTCCAGTAGCGCCAGTTTTTCACGCGTACGTGCCAGCACTTCAGTCTGCACGTCAAACTCTTCGCGGCTCACCATGTCCAGCTTGGTCAGCATGGACGTCACACTTGCCTTGATGTTGCTTTCAAATTCTTTCGCGGGCGATTGCCGTAAGACCTCACCGAGTTTGCTGGCGATGTCATTGATGAAGGGGGCGTTAGGAAAGGGGGATTTCGGGTTCATGCAAGCTCCTGGAAAACGTGGAACGAAGTGTAACAAGCGAACGCCCGATATGCTGCACAAGCAAGGTGCACACACAGGGGCGGACGCACCAAAGAAGCGCGCCATTTAAGGGGCGCAATGCAAGGCGTTTATGTAACTAATTGATATAAAAAAGTAATTTAATTGGCATGGACTGTGCTTTATGTGCGGTGCAGCACAATTTGACTTTCAATTTTATGGAGAAATGTATGAAGAAACTTGCTTATGTATTGATGTTGGCTGGAATGGTTAGCGTATCTGGCGTAGTAATGGCTGAGGAGGCTAGCCCACATACTGTTACGGGTAATCTTAACTTTGTGACCGACTATGCGTTCCGTGGTATTTCGCAAACAGATGCCACCCCTGCTATTCAAGGCGGTTTTGACTATGCGCACTCAAGTGGTTTCTATCTGGGCACTTGGGCCTCTAACGTTGATGCCAATTTCTTGGCCGGAGCTAATATCGAGATTGATGTTTACGGCGGATACAACTGGGCGGTCACGCCGGATGTGGCGCTGAATGTCGGCTTACTGGAGTATTACTACCCGAGTGGCAGCCTGCCTACAGCAACCGGAAGCGATTCTATCAACACGACGGAAGCATATGCGGGAGTAACCTGGAAATGGATCAATGTTAAGTATTCATATTCGCTGACCGACTATTTTGGCCTAAATGCCAACACGGTTGGTGCGCCTCTGGTGACCGGGGATACCGATGGCACGGGTTATCTGGAAGTTAATGCGTCCGTACCGCTGCCTTATGACGTCACCTTGGCGCTTCATTACGGTGATACCGCCATCAAGAATAGTAGTGTTTATGATTATTCCGACTGGAAAATCGGTGTGACCAAACCGATTCTTGGATTCAATGTGGGCGTCGCATATGTGGCAACGGACGTGAATGAAATTTCACCGGGTGTGCCTGCGTATCCGAAGCATCTCGCTGATGACCGCTGGATTCTTTCTATTGGCAAAACTTTCTAAACCCGCCTGAATCAGGGTGGCTTGCCGCCCTGATTAGTCCACCTTTGGGAGACAACATGAAATTCGTAACGGCAATCATCAAGCCGTTCAAACTCGACGAAGTGCGCGAGGCTTTATCCGCCATCGGCGTAACGGGTTTGACGGTGACAGAAGTAAAAGGATTTGGTCGGCAAAAAGGCCATACCGAGCTGTATCGCGGCGCGGAATATGTGGTCGATTTTTTGCCCAAGGTAAAAATTGAGCTGGGCATCAAGGCCGAGTTGCTGGAGCGCGTCATCGAAGCCATTGAAAAAGCGGCCAACACCGGCAAGATCGGCGATGGCAAGGTTTTCGTGTTTAACCTGGAGCAGGTAGTGCGTATCCGCACTGGCGAATCCGGGCCCGAGGCGCTGTGAGGAGATCATGATGAAACTATTTTCGAGTAAGACCTTCGCTTCGCTAGGTTTGGTGTTGGCGTTGTTGTCCCCGGGATTGACGCAGGCCGAAGATGTGCCAGCCGCCGCACCCGTGGCTGAGGCGGCTGCACCTGTCGCAGTTGAAACAGCCGCCATGCCTGAGGCTGCGCCAGTCGCCGCCGCAGCCCCGGCCGAAGCTGCTGCACCTGCGGTCGCCGCACCCGCACCCAACAAGGGCGATACGTCCTGGATGCTGGTGTCCACGCTGCTTGTCATCATGATGTCGATACCCGGCCTCGCGCTGTTCTACGGTGGCCTGGTGCGCAGCAAAAACATGCTGTCGATTCTGATGCAGGTGTTTGCGATTTTTGCGCTGATTACCGTGCTGTGGGCGATTTACGGCTACTCGCTGGCCTTTACCCCCGGCAACGCGTTTTTTGGCGGCTTTGACCGGCTCTTCCTCAAAGGTATCTTCGACCCGGTGACCGGCAGCGTTGCCAACGCGGCAACCTTTAGCAAAGGTGTGGTGATCCCCGAGTTTGCCTTTGTCGCCTTCCAGGCCACGTTTGCCGCCATTACTGTCGCGCTTACCGTCGGTGCGTTTGCTGAGCGGATGAAGTTTTCGGCGGTGATGGTGTTTGCGGTGCTGTGGTTTACCTTCGCCTACATTCCGATGGCGCACATGGTCTGGTTCTGGCCTGGTCCGGATGCGTTTACTGATGCGAAAGCAGCGGCGGATGCGGTTGCAGCATCGGGCTGGCTGTTCCAGAAAGGTGCGCTCGACTTTGCAGGCGGCACCGTGGTGCATATCAACGCCGGTATCGCCGGACTGGTCGGTGCTTATGTGGTCGGCAAGCGGATCGGCCATGGCCGTGAGGCGTTTACGCCACACAGCCTGACCATGACCATGATCGGTGCATCCATGTTGTGGGTGGGCTGGTTCGGGTTCAATGCAGGCTCGGCGCTGGAAGCAGGCGGCACCGCAACTTTGGCATTCATCAATACGTTGAATGCCACGGCTGCTGCCGCACTGACCTGGACGCTGGCTGAATGGGTTCACAAAGGCAAGCCTTCCATGCTGGGTGCAGCGTCCGGTGCGGTTGCCGGGCTGGTTGCCATCACCCCGGCTTGTGGTTGGGTGGGTGTCGGCGGCGCACTGGCGATCGGTGCACTGGCAGGCATCGTCTGTCTGTGGGGCGTAACCGGTTTGAAAAAAATGCTGGGTGTGGACGACGCGCTCGACGTGTTCGGCATTCACGCTGTAGGCGGCATTCTGGGCGCGCTGCTGACCGGGGTGTTCAACACCTGGTCGTTGGGCGGCACGGGTATCCTTGATTACGTCAACAACACGGTCATCGACACCCAGATCGGCGCACAGGTCTGGATTCAGGCGCAAGCCGTGCTGACAGCGCTGGTGTGGTCGGGTGTAGTCGCCTTCATCGTGTTCAAGCTGATCGATATGACCATGGGTCTGCGCGTATCTGAAGAGCAGGAACGCGAAGGTCTTGACGTCGCCAGCCACGGCGAACGCGCTTACAACATGTAATTCTCTCCTTTCTCCGAGGAAGTTTTTGGGCACCTTCGGGTGCCCATTTTTTTGCCGCACTTTGTTTATTGGCTGGCTTTTCGGTACTCTTCGGCTTGATTCAAACTCTATTGGCAATCATGCATTTCAGCCCTGACACTTTTCGCGCATGGCAGCACAAGCGCATTACCTTGCTTGGCATGTCTGGCGTGGGGAAAACCCATATCTCAAGCATGTTGCGCGCGCATGACTGGTTTCATTTTTCGGGCGACTACCGCATCGGCACGCGTTATCTGGATGAGCCGATTCTGGATCTGATCAAACAGCAAGCGATGCAGACGCCGTTTTTGCGCGATTTGCTGCGGCGCGACTGGATCGACATCAAGAACAACATCAAGGTGCATGACCTGGGACCGGTGCTGTCGTTTATCGGCAAGCTGGGTGGGCCGGAATGGGGTGGGCTGTCGCTGGAAGAATTCAGCCGCCGTCAGGCCTTGTATCGCGAAGGCGAAATTGCGGCGATGAAAGACGTGCCGCAATTCATTCGCAAAGGCCGCGAGATTTATGGCTATCCGCATTTTGTGAATGACGTCGGCGGCAGCCTGTGCGAGCTGGACGAGCCGGGCGTGGTGGAGTTGCTGGCGGAGCACACCTTGATTCTCTACATCCAGACCACCACGCGCGAAGAGGAAGATACGCTGATTCGCCGCGCCCAGTCCGACCCCAAACCGCTCTATTATCGACCGGCGTTTCTGGCAGAAAACCTGCCGCTGTATTTGCAGGAAAAAAGTCTGGACTATGTGGCCGAGGTCGAGCCAAATGATTTCACCCGCTGGGTTTTCCCTCGCTTGTTTCATTCGCGTATTCCGCGTTACGAGGCCATCGCCGAGCCGCACGGCTATACCGTGACTTCGCAGGAAGTTGCGCAGGTCAAGAACGAACACGATTTTTTGGCCTTGGTGGAAAGCGCAATAGCCAGGAAGGAATCGGGAGGAGCGAATGCCGCTCGTCGCGCATAACGCCCTGCCCGCGTTTGACCGCCTGCGCCAGGATGGCATGGTGGTGCATACCCCCTCGCGCGCGGCCAGTCAGGAAATCCGCGAGCTACATGTAGGGCTGTTGAACATGATGCCGGACGCGGCACTGGAAGCAACCGAGCGGCAGTTTTTTCGGCTGGTCGGCGAATCCAATCCGATTGCGCAGTTTTATGTCCACCCTTTTACTTTGCCAGCTTTGCCGCGCGGAGAGGCGGCGCGTGCGCATATCGAGCAGTTTTACGAATCGTTTGATTCGCTCCGCGCGGCGGGGCTCGACGCGCTCATCATCACCGGTGCCAACGTTACTCACGCCAATCTCGCGGACGAGCCATTCTGGCAACCGCTGATCGAAGTGATCGACTGGGCCTGGGACAACGTGACCTCGACTTTGTGTTCGTGCCTTGCCACCCACGCCGTAATGCAGTTCCGCCACCAGCAGGCGCGCATCAAGCAGGCCGACAAAATATGGGGCGTGTTTCCGCATCGCGTCGTTGCCAAAACGCACCCGCTGGTGAAGGATGTGAACACGCGCTTTGACGTGCCGCATTCGCGCTGGAACGACGTCTCGCGTGCGCAATTCGAGCAGGCTGGCGTACATGTTCTGGTCGAATCGGAAGTGGCAGGCGTCCATCTGGCGGTGAGTCACGACGGCTTGCGTACCGTGTTTTTTCAGGGGCATCCCGAGTACGACACGGTGTCCCTGTTAAAAGAATACAAGCGCGACCTGCAATTGGCCACACAGGGGAAATTGCCTGAATGGCCGCCGTTCCCGCAGGGCTATTTCAATCGTCAGGCGCAAGCGCTGCTGGAAGAATATGCGCATCGTGTACAGGCGGGCGAAGCACTCGCCTTCCCGGAATCGCTGCTATTGCCACAGTTGGATAACACCTGGCATGACACCGCTGAGGCTGTTATCGGCAACTGGGTCGGCTGCGTGTATCAGGTCACCCACGGCGAGCGTCATTTGCCGTTCATGCCGGGGATCAATCCGGACAATCCATTGGGGTTGAGCTTTTGAACCGTGCTGGTCTCACGCTGGATGATGCGCAGATGACCGTGCTGGCGAGTGGCGACTGGGTCGTTCACAACCCGGACATGGTGAGGCCACCCGCGCGACCGGCAGGCAACTTTACGGCGCTGGATGGCAGTGGCCTGACCGCGCTGGATACCGCAGGCGCATGGAAGTTACTGGATGTGTTACGTGCAGGCGACGAGCCGCTGTCTGCATCTGGCGGCGCGCCGTCGCTGGAGTTTCGTAATTTCAAGCCGCAGCATTTGTCTATCTTGCGTCTGGTTGCGCAACATTTTGCTGTCACGCAGGCGGATGCTACCCGACATCCTGCCAGTATTCGCGCAGTACTTGGGCGCGGAGCGCTCACGTTTTGGCAGCATGTGCTTGGCTTGCTGAATTTTGTTGGCCAGTTGACGTTTGAACTCGCGACCCTGACGCGTCATCCCGGTCGTTACCGCTGGCGCGAACTGGGCGCGCAGACGCAGGCAATTTTCATCAATGCCATTCCGATTTCAATCGCGTTGATTTTTTTACTGGGCGTTGTGTTTGCCTATCTTATGGGTGTGCAAGCGCAAAAATATGGTGCCAATATCTTTGTGGTGGACGGGGTGGCAATGGCGATTTGCCGCGAGCTGTCGCCGGTCATCCTCGCGATTCTGGTCGCTGGCCGAACCGGTGCGGCGATTACCGCACAACTCGGCACGATGAAAGTCACTGAAGAAATCGATGCCATTACCACGCTGGGTTTATCGCCTTACGCGGTGCTGGTGGTGCCGCGTTTGATTGCGTTACAGATTGCGCTGCCGCTGCTGGTTTTTTTAGGTGATATTGCGGGCGTGCTGGGCGGCATGATGGTGGCTGAGCAGCAGCTGGATATTTCTCCGGCGATGTTTTTTGACCGTCTCGATAATATTCTGGATATGAAAACTGTTCTGGTGGGGCTGGGCAAAGCCCCTGTGTTTGCCCTGTTTATCGGGCTGATTGCCTGCCGCATGGGTTTTGCAGTCAAGCGCGATGCCCAGAGCGTGGGGGTGAATACGACTTCAACGGTGGTGCAAAGTATCGTGGCCGTGATTGTGCTGAATGCGATTTTTGCCGTCATTTTTGTCCGCCTGGGAATCTGATGCGCGACACGGTGATCGAGATTCAGGATGTCAACACTACGTTGGGTGGAAAAGCGATACATCGCGGGGTGAGCCTGAATGTGCAACGCGGCGAAGTCATCGCGCTGATCGGCGGCAGCGGCACCGGAAAATCAGTTCTGCTGCGTGAAATTATCGGCTTGTCGCCGCCTGACTCAGGCAGCATCAAGGTGTTGGGCGAAGCGGTATGGCAGATCAAGCCTGCGCGCCTGGGCAGTTTGCGCACCCGTTTTGGCGTGTTGTTTCAGGATGGCGCGCTCTTCTCGTCGATGAGTGTTGAGCACAATATCGCTACGCCGCTGCGCGAACATACGCAGCTACCGCTTTCGGAATGCGTGCGGCTGGCGCGCCTGAAACTGGCGCTGGTGGGCTTGCCGCCGGATGTGGCCACTAAACAGCCCAGCGAGCTGTCCGGCGGGATGCGCAAACGCGTGGCCTTGGCGCGTGCCCTGGCGCTCGATCCTGAACTGTTGTTTCTGGATGAGCCGACTTCAGGGCTGGATCCCATTTCGGCCCGCGCCTTTGACCGCTTGATCCGATTATTGTCAGACAGCCTGGGGCTGACGGTCTTTCTGGTCACGCATGATCTGGATACACTGTTTTCAATCATCGATCGCGTGATCGTCCTGTCCGACGGACGGGTGCTGGGCGAAGGCTCGATCGATCGGCTGCGTGGTATCGATGACCCGTGGCTGACCGAATATTTTTCGACCCGAACGGGGCGAGTGCAGGAGGAGGGCTGAATGGAATCTGAAAGTCGTTACACCCTGGTCGGAACACTGGTGCTGGGGGTGCTGGCGATGCTGGCGGTCGCGTTGGTGTGGCTCGCCGGTGCCGCCGATCAGATCGCCTATCAAACCTACACCGTCTATTTTCGGCAACAGTCGATGGATGGACTCGCAGTCGGCAGCCCGGTCAAAATGCGTGGCATTAAAGTCGGCGTGGTCGATAGCTACCGTTTTGCCGAGGGCAAAGAAGAGGCTGTGAGCGTACGCGTCAAAATCGATTCCGGTGTGCCAGTTCGCACTAGCGCCAATGCCTATGTCAAACGCAATCTGGTAACCGGCCTCGCCGCAATCGAAATTACCAACCTGGATAATCTCAGTCCGATGTTGAGTGCGACGGTGCCGAGTGAGCGTTACCCTGTGATTAGCGAAGGGCGCTCCGATCTGGACAAGGTCGCCAATGCGGTATCGACGCTGGCCGAAAATGGCGCGCAAGTGTTGGCGCGCATGAATACTCTGTTGTCTGATGATAATCAGCATGCGCTGGTTCAAACCATCAACAACCTGAAGGAGTTGTCAGGCAATCTGGCCGCTAACAAAAAAGGTATTCAGGAGGCGCTACAAGGTATTAAAGACGCGTCGGACGAATTTCGTTTTGCCGGAGCGAGCATTACGCAAGCCGCGACGCGTTCGGAATCCAGCATCCAGAACGTGGGGCAGAATGCCTCGGTGGCGCTGAAAGAAGCCACCCTGGCAATGGAGAAACTGCAAAAAGAATCGGCGCAGATTTCCGGAAAAATCCAGGAGCTGTCGGAAACGGGCTCGCTGGAGTTGACCAATATCAGTCGTGATGTGCGCGTGGGGGCGGACGCACTGACCACGGCAGGACGACGGCTCTCGAATCCGCGCGCGGCCATATTTGGGTCGGGCAAACAACAACCGGGCCCCGGAGAAAAACAGCCATGAAAAAGTTACTGTGGATAGCCGCATTCGCTTTAAGCGGCTGCGTCAATTTTGGTGATGACAAATATGCGCCGACCCTGGTGAATTATGTGCTGGAAGATACGCATGAGGTGAAGGGCGCAGCGGCAGAAAAAGCGGCGGCGACCGATCCACGCACGCTCCTGGTGCTGGACACCACCACCACCGCGTTTTATGACGGCGATGGTCTCGTGTACAGCCGTGTGCCGGGCACGCGCGAGCAGTATCGCTATGCGCGCTGGACCGAGCGCCCGGGCAAGCGTTTTGCGGATTTGTTGCGCGCGCGGCTGGATGCGCAGAGCGGGTTTGCAACCATTGCCACTGCGGGCGGACAGGTGCGTGGCGACGTGTTGCTGGACACCGAATTGACCGAGTTTTATCACGACGCAGAAACTTCGCCCGGCAGCGTGCGTGTGGTGCTGCGCGCCGAGTTGATCGACCTGAAAAGCCGGACGTTGATTGGCCGGAAATCGTTTGAGCAGCATGTTGCCTTGCCAAGTTACGATGCGCCGGGTGCCGCGCTGGGTTTTAGCCAGGCCAGCAGCCAGATACTGGATGACATCGTATTGTGGCTTGCAGCAGTGAAGAAATAACTTATAGTCAAAGCTGTGTTTTTATAATTAAAGGAGATGCCATGAAATTCCTGATTGCCACCTTGTTGTTGTGTTCAGTCGCCAGTTTTTCCTATGCAGAAAAAGCCGAGAAATTCGGCAATGTTGAAGTCCACTACAATGCCCTGACCACTGACGAACTCCTGCCCGAAGTTGCGCGATCCTACAAAATCGAGCGCAGCAAAACACGCGGCCTGCTGACGATTGCGGTACTGAAGAAAAACAAGATGGGTGTGCTGGTGCCGTCACCTGCAAGTATTTCGGTCTTTGCGACTAACCTCACGCAGCAGTTAAGCCAGATTCCCATGCGGGAAATCAAGGAAGGCGCTGCGGTGTATTACCTCGGCGAGTTTCGCGTAGCACCGCCCGATACGCTGACGTTTAACAGCGCGGTCGAAGTGAAAGGTGACCCCAAGCGCGAGGTCAAATTCAACCAGCAGTTTTTCAAGTAAGCACGCAGTTGATGTGAGAGAAAAAAGCCCGGAAATCCGGGCTTTTTTCTTGCGCCTTAAAAGTGGCTCAGAACCAGCCGCGATAACCCCCACACGCCAAACCCCGCCACCATCAACCCTGCCACGCGGCGCACCCAAAGGTGCTGCATGAAGGGTTGAATCTGTCGTGCAAACAAGCCCATGCTGAGCAGATTGGGCAGCGTGCCCAGTCCAAACGCCAGCATCAGCGCCGCGCCGGATGCGGCGCTACCTGCTGCCAATGCTGAAATCAGGATGGAATACACCAGCCCGCAGGGCAGCCAGCCCCACGCCATCCCCGCGAGGATGGCACGGGGTGCGGTTGTCACCGGGATCAGTTTCTGGAACAGCGGTTTGATGCGCCGCCAGATCACACCGCCAGCACGCTCAAACACCAGCACGCTTTTTGACCAGCCCGCGAGATAGAGCCCGAGCAGAATCATCACCACCTGCGCCAGTACATAAAGCAGATTCTGAACCGGCAGAAAATGCGCGACTTGAAGGGCGCCACCGAAAGCACCCGCCAGCGCGCCAAACAGCGTGTATGAAAAAACGCGCCCCGCGTTGTACGCCAGGTGCAGATGGAATGGCGGCGCGCTGCCGTCGGCGCGGAAGGAAAACACCGCGACGATGCCGCCGCACATACCGATGCAGTGCACGCCGCCGAGCAGGCCGACAAGGAGCGCGGACAATAGCGAGAACTCGATCATGCTGGCGCGCTCGCCTGGCTTAGCTCGGTGATCTGCCGACGCATGCGCCACACCATGTAGAGGCCGGGCAGGCCGACCGCGACTGCCAGCACAAAGAATGCGGGCCAGCCGATCGACTCTGACATGACACCCGCCAGCGGGCTGATGTAGATGCGGCCGACTGCCGCAAGCGCCGACAGCAAGGCGTAATGCGTCGCGCTGTAACGGTGGTTGCACAGGCTCATCAAAAGCGCGACAAAGGCCGCCGTGCCCATGCCGCTGGTGATGTTCTCGGCGGCGATGGCGAACATCAGCAGGCTGTCGATCAGGGTCGGCTGATTGAGTGCGACGAAGCCCCAGTCGAACGGCGGCAATATGAAGCCGCCCCACGCGCCCTTGCCCGAGACTGCGAGCGTCCAGAAGCCGAAATTGGCGAGCATTTGCAGCACGCCAAAAATCATCAGCGCGCGGTATAGCGACAGGCGCAGCATCAGCGCCCCCGCAATCAGGGCGCCCGCGATGGTCAGCCAGATGCCGATGATCTTGTTGACGATGCCGACCTCGGCCTGCGTGAACGCCATGCCCTTGATGAGAAAGGCCGTCGTCAGGCTGCCCGCGAACGCGTCGGAGAATTTGTAGAGCACAATCAACAGCAGAAACGCCCACGCACCGGGCTGCGCAAAATAGCTCGACAGCGACCGGTTTAGCGTCTCGAAGCCAACCTTGCGCGCGGCCCACGCACCGAGCGGCAAGGCGCACGCAACGCCCGCGAGCACGAACGCCAGGCGTATCCATTTGTTCGGGTCGTCGGGGTCGAGGCCGAGCGTGATCAATACCCAGCGGCTGATGAATGCGCCCGCAACCACGCCCGCGAGCAGCGCCGCAAACCCGGCGAGTTCGTTAAGCGGACTGGAATCGGGCGGCTTCAGCGCGCCGTGTACGCGTGGCAAGGTCAGCAGCGACACAATCGCTGCCGCAACAAAAATCCCGGCCATGACGTGGTACACGCGTTCCCAGCTGCCCCACTGGTCAGCCCAGATCAGCGCGATGCCGCCGGACAAAATCATCGCAATTCGATAGCCGAACACCGCCAGCGACGAGCCCAGGCCGCGCTCCTGCGGCAACAGCACGTCGGTTCGATACGCGTCGATCACCACGTCCTGTGACGCCGAACAAAACGCCACCGCCACCGCTGCGGCCGCGAACAGCAGCGGCGTCGCGGCGGGTGACACGCCCGCCATCCAGTAAAGCACGCCTGCCAGCATGAGTTGCGTCAGCACCAGCCAGCCGCGCCGCCGCCCGAGCCACGGCAGCTCGAAGCGATCCATCAGCGGCGCCCACAGAAACTTGAAGGTATAGGGAATGCCGACCAGTCCGAGAAAGCCGATCGTCGCGATGTCCACCCCCGCGACCGACAGCCAGGCCTGCATCGCCTGGCCGGTGAGCGCCAGCGGCAGACCGGAAGCGAAGCCCAGAAAAAGAACCGCCAGCAGGCGATGCGTAGAAGCGAAGTTGAACGGCATGGTCAGAAGGTCAGGTTTTTGAATGGGTGAGTCAGCATCATGGCAATTCAATCAGGCCGCACGTTCCAGATTCAGCGCCAGCAGGCGCTTGAGGATGGCCTCGTCCGGCATCTCCGGCGTGTAGTCGGCCCAGCCGTAGGCGGCGGCCACTGCCGCGTCGAGTTCGCGGTGCGCGTTGTCCAGCCAGACGGGGCGGGTGTTGTAAAGGCTGGTCAGCGTGCGCTTTTTCAGCTCGGCTTCATGGCCGGGTTTGGCGACGGGGCGCAGCGGGAAATGGGCTGTTTCTTCTTCCGGGGTGCGAACCCAGTCCACCCACTCCGGCGGGTTGAGCCAGGCTTCGCGCAGGGTGTTGAGGTACTTTGCGGCGGCGGCGATGGTTTGGCTGAGGGTATGTGACTGCACCCCCACCCCCGAC
>JBEBIZ010000001.1:0-419770 GCA_040080135.1 Thiobacillaceae bacterium | reverse complement strand
TGCGCGTGTCCAAGTGGCGGCATCCAACGGCAGGCGCCTGCGGTAGACAAACGTCAAAAAATAGCCAGCTCATCCATGGGGCTCGAGCGGTATTGGATCCCACATTTTTTGTTGAAGAATTTAATTTTCAACTCCGGGGTTGTCGAAAAAATTTACATTTTTGCTTGCTTGCTTGCTTGCTTGCCTAAAACTATTAATGAATCAACAGGTTGACTGTTTTTTATTTATTGTGGATTGAATTTTGCTTGATTTTCCAGACCGGCCAAGCCGAAGGGAATTCATCTTTGGCAGACAAGCGTGAACGCTTATCCGGAAACAGACAACCACCAAAACCGAGGAGAACAACATGAACTATCGCACCGCCCTGGTCACCACTGGTCTCATCGCTGCCAGCCTTGTTTCAGGTACTGCCCACGCCGTCCTGCAAGGCCGCAACATGGACGGCAACGCCCTCACCTTCGAGGCCTACTACGACACCGACCTCAACATCACCTGGCTGGGCAACGCCAACTACGCCAAGACCAGCGGCTACGATACTGATGGCGCCATGACCTGGGCTGCCGCCAACACCTGGGCCGCCAACCTCAGCTTTTACAACCCGCTCACCAACCAGACCTACGCCGACTGGCGCCTGCCCACCACCACCGACACCGGCGCGCTCGGTGCTCAATGCACTTACAGCGGCACCGACTGCGGCTACAACGTCGATACTGCCAGCAGCGAAATGGCGCACCTGTACTTTGTCACGCTGGGCAACCAGAGTTACTACACGACCACCGGTGCAGTGAGCGGCGCGTATGCAGGCGGTGCCAACCCGAATAGCACCCTGGACAACGTCGGCCCCTTCACTAATTTCCAGTCCTACGTCTATTGGTCCGGTACGGAGTACGCGCCGAATCCCTCCGTCGCGTGGGGCTTCGACACCGGCAGCGGCTACCAGTACTACGACAGTAAGGCCAATAGTTTCTATGCGTTGGCTGTGAGCCCCGGCGATGTCGCCGCTGTTCCGGAGGCAGAGACGTATGCGCTGATGCTGGCCGGGTTAGGGCTGATCGGGTGGCGTGCGCGGCGGCGTGGGTGATTCGATCATTCGGGTGATTCGGCCCTTTTAGGGGGTGCAGGGGGAGGTTCCCCCTGCGGTTTGTCGGGTTTGCCGGTCACGCCGTAGGCGTGTCGGAATTTTTTACACTGGTTTGATCTGCGGGGAGCCGGGCGATGGCGCGCTACGAACACCTGCCGATCTACAAACAACGCGCGTAAGGCGTATCCGGTAGGGCGTCAATAAGCGAAGCGCATTGCGCCGCATGGGTGTGCTCCGGTGCAATGCGCTTCGCTTATTGCACCCTACCTGCCCCTTCATTCCCGAGCACTTCCATTACCCGGTAGGGCGCAATCGTTATTGCGCCGCATGCTTGACTCCGCGATACTGCCGCCATGCCGGATTACCGTCGCGCCTGGCATCCAGGCGGCACTTATTTCTTTACCGTCAATCTGCTCCACCGGCATGGCAATGACCGGCTGACGCGGCATATTGTTGCGCTGCGTGAATCGGTTCGCCTTGTCAAGCTGCGCCATCCGTTCAAAATTCATGGCTGGGTGGTGTTGCCGGATCATCTTCATTGCGTGATCGAATTGCCGCCGGGCGATGCGGATTTTGCAACGCGCTGGCGTTTGATCAAGATGGGGTTTTCCAAATCACTGCCCCGTCACGAGCGCCTGTCGAAGGTGCGCGCGGCACGCGGCGAGCGGGGGATCTGGCAACGGCGGTATTGGGAGCATTTGATTCGCGACGAGGCGGATTTTCAGGCGCACATGGATTACGTGCATATCAACCCGCTGAAGCATGGCCTGGTTGAGCGCGTTGCGGACTGGCCGCATTCGACGTTTCATCGGCTGGTTGAAGCAGGGGTTTATCCGCGCGACTGGGCGGGTGGAAGCGAAGCCGGGGTGGCGGCGCCGGATTGATCCGGCATTCTGATGGCTGAAGGTGCAATGCGCTTCGCTTATTGCACCCTACTGGCTGGCTGGCGGGGAGCCCATCGGCAATCTCAACAGCCAGTTCTTCGCCAATGTGTATCTCAATGGGCTGGATCAGTTTGTGAAGCACGAACTGAAATGCCGCCATTACCTGCGCTATTGCGACGACTTCGTGCTGCTGGCGGAGTCGCCTGAGCAGCTTGTCGAATGGCGCGGGCGGATAGCAAGCTGGCTGCGCGACGAGCTGTGCTTGGAGCTGAACCCGAGGCAAGTGCTGGCACCGGTTTCAAACGGGGTGAATTTTCTCGGCTACATCGTGCGCCGCGATTACCTGCTGGTGCGGCGGCGGGTGGTGAACCATTTGCACGAGCGTCTGGCGGCGTTCGAGAAGTTGCTGGTGACGGAAGGGGCGGGCTATCGGCGTTACCGATTCGATACGGCGGTGCTGGATGAACTCGCTGCCGTGCTGGCTGCTTATTGGGGGCATTTCAAGTTGGCCGATAGTTTTAATTTGCGGCAAAGCCTGTGGCGCAGATACCCGTTTCTAAGCCGGTTTTTTGCAATGGAGCAGGATGGCAAGCTGACGCGCAAGGACAAGATCAGATCAGCCATCCGCAATACCTGGCAGCAATATCGCCATTACCGGTGCCGCTTTCCGGGTGATGTGCTGTTTTTTCAGGTGGGGCGGTTCATGGAGTTTTATCAGCCGGACGATGTGCTGCTTGCGCGGCGGTTGGGACTTGCGGCCATGGCAACCAACCGTCGCCGGGCGCGGTTTGGATTTCCCGTTGTGCAGTCCGGGAAGCATTTGTTCAACCTGCTGAAAGCCAGGCGCTCGGTTGCGATAGTTGCCGAGACGGGGCGGCGGTTGGAACGGGTGAAGGAGCGGTTGCCGCTGGTTCGGTTCGAGTGTCGCGGACTCGTTTAGGCTAACTCTTGTGCCGGTTACCCTGCCTATCATCTCCCCACAATAGCGCTGGCTAAATGGGACGGTTCGATAGACAATTCCCCAGCTCATTTCGATTCTGATCGCATCACCCAATTTAATCAGAGACACCGCTGAAGCATGGCAATAAAGGATATTTTCCTCGGTCGCCAACCCATTCTCGACCGTGACCAGCGCGTCGTCGCGTATGAATTGCTGTTTCGGGATGGCAAGAGCGCCGACGCGACCGTCACCGATGACATGCAGGCGACGGCCAGCGTCATCCATCACGCGTTCAGCGAGATGGGCGTGCAAACCGTGCTGGGCAAGCAACTAGGCTTCATCAACGTCAGCGCCGACATGCTGCTTTCCGACATGGTGGAATTGCTGCCCAAAGCGCAGGTGGTGCTGGAATTGCTCGAAACCATCAGCGTCACCGATGCGGTGATCGAGCGTTGTCGTGCGCTCAAACAACAGGGTTTCACGCTGGCGCTGGACGACTTTGTATTCGACGAATCCTTCCGCCCGCTGCTGGCGCTGGTCGATATCGTCAAAGTCGATTTATTGCTGCACAGCGCCGACGAACTGCGGCTGGTGGTTGAACAGCTGCGGCAATGGCCGGTAAAACTGCTGGCCGAAAAAGTCGATAGCGCCGAACAAGCCGCCTATTGTCAGTCGCTCGGATTCGATCTGTTCCAGGGCTATTACTTTG
Organism: Thiobacillaceae bacterium; assembly: GCA_040080135.1. GTDB lineage: Bacteria > Pseudomonadota > Gammaproteobacteria > Burkholderiales > Thiobacillaceae > Thiobacillus. The sequence goes on along the minus strand of JBEBIZ010000001.1, from coordinate 416,156 downwards.
CGCGCCCGCAGGTGCTTACGACCAAACGCGCAGACTCGAACCAGCTCGCGCTCATCCAGTTGCTGGGGCTGGTGCTGCGCGATGCGGATACGTCGCAGATCGAGCAGATTTTCAAACAGCACCCCAATCTGACTTACAACCTGATGCGGCTGGTCAATTCGGTGGCGAGCGGTGTCCACCGCCATATCGCTTCGGTTTCACAAGCCATTACATTGCTGGGCCGCAAACAATTGCAGCGCTGGCTGCAATTGTTGCTGTTTACCTTGCAAGGCGGCGCAAGCTACCCCAGCCCGCTGTTGTTGCTGGCCGCCACACGCGGAAAAATGATGGAACTGCTGGCCGCCAGACTTCAGCGTAATCCGGATTATTGCGAAGAGGCATTCATGGCTGGCATTCTGTCCCTGATCGATAGCCTGATCGATAAATCGCTGGCCGATATTGTCAGCGAACTGAGTCTGAGCGAACGGCTCGCTGCAGCCTTGCTGCGGCGCGAAGGTGACTTGGGCGTGTTGCTCCAGCTGGTTGAAAGCGTCGAGCATCACGACCTGAGCCATACACTTTCACTGCTAGCGCAAACCGACAACCTGTCGTTGTCCGACCTGACCAAGGCTGAAATCAAAGCCATGTCCTGGGCCAACCAGATTGCTGAAACCGCCGCTTGAGCGGTCAATAGAAAGGCGAGCCAGAAAAGTGTTTGGCCTTTGATGAACGATGCACCAGATCGCTAGCGACACATTAAGGCAGATGCCGCGCGGGGTGTGGGCGTTGGGCTTCGTCAGTCTGCTGATGGATGTTTCTTCGGAAATGATCCATAGCCTGTTGCCGCTCTTCATGGTCACGGTGCTGGGTGCCAGCGCGTTGATGGTTGGGGTTATCGAAGGTATCGCCGAATCCACCGCCCTGATCGTGAAAGTGTTCTCGGGCGTGCTGAGCGACTATGCTGCTGCTTGTCGGAACGGGCTTGTTTGGGCTCGGTTGGTTCAGGCGCAAAAACAGGTAACGTGCGAGGCGTCAAGACCGAGCGCCAGGCCTTGACTGTTGCCGCATCAGATCTGACGGTCAGACCCGCAGTAAATGCAGCCTGAGTCGTGAGATTCCATCACGGTGATTTTTGAAAGCCCGGGCAGCGAGGGCTGGAGTTTGACCCAGCACCAGGTCGCCAGGTTCTCGCTGGTGGGGTTGTCCAGGCCGACGATGTCGTTCAGGTAGCGATGATCGAGCGCGGCATGAATCGTCTGCCAGGCGGCTTCGATATCGGCAAAATCCAATACCCAGCCAGTTCGCGGATCAACCACTCCGCTGACGGTTAACTCGACACGAAACGAATGGCCGTGCAGGCGCGAGCAGGGATGCGATTCGGGCAACGCGGGCAAACGGCGCGCGCATTGCAGATGAAAGATGCGAAAAATATCCATACGCCATTGTCGCGCAACTCAGGCGCGCTTGCACGGGTGGATGTTGATTCAGACGAGTACCAGTTCTTTTACCAGAGCAAGGCGGCGGCTGGTTTCGGTGCCGGTCAGAGCAAAGCCCTGGAGGCGGCCAGACGCATCCCGATGCAGCGCGCAAATACCGGTGTCGCTGCAATCCATCTGCCAGCTGCCGGTCGCGCCCGGTTTGGGGGGCAATACGGCGACCGGGTGCGCGGGCGTTTTCACCATGACCGGCATCGGCGGATAAACCACAGCAGTTTTTTCGCCCGCCAGTGTGGCGGCCAGTGCGCGCGCCTGGATCATCAGCGGCTGCACGTAAGGCAGATTAGCACCGTCCACTTCAGCACAGTCGCCGAGTGCGAACACATTGGCCGCACCAGTTTCCAGGTAGCGGTCAACCACGATGCCGCGATTGACCGGAATGCTCGCGGCTTGCGCCAATTGTGTGCGGGGACGCAATCCAATCGCGGATAACACTACATCAGTGGCGATCACTTCGCCGTTGTCCAGCATCACGTGCAGGCCATCGTTTGCATGGTGGACGCGCTGGGCGCTGCGGCCAAAATGCCAGTTCACGCCCAATGCGGCGAAGCTGTCTGCCAGCCGCTTTCCGGCCTCGGCTGGCAGCAGTCGCTCCAGTGGCCAGTCGCCAAGATGGATAACCGAGACTGCGTAGCCTGCGTTCGTCAGGTCATTGGCAAATTCACAGCCGATCAAGCCGCCCCCCAGCACGGTGACGCGGCGACGGCCTGCAACCACCTGTGCGCCAAGTACACTGCGAAAACGAGCGTAATCGTTGAGGTCATTGACCGCCAGCACCTCATTTGCTGCGTCGCCGCTCAAGCCGTGCGCGATGGGATCTGCACCCAGCGCCAGGATCAGTTTGTGATAATGAACTTCGTCATTGTCCGCGCTAATATTGTTCAGGCGAACTCGTTGCGTGCCTGTATCGAGCGCTGTGACACGCGTATTGGGCAGCACTTTGAGATTGAAGTCCGCCGCCATTTTTTCAGCGCTGGCCGCAGCCAGAGCGGCAGCCGTTTTGCCGGTCGAGAGTGCGTTCGACAGATTGGGCTTGGAGTAAAACGCGCCGTCATCTGCGGTAATCAGCATCAGCGGTGTGGTGGCGTCGCGCTGGCGAAACTCTTTCGCCAGCGTGTAAGCCGCCAGACCCGAGCCAACAATCAGGATGGGAGCCATTCAGAGAATTACTTCCATCTCGAAGTCCGCTTTGGACACGCCGCAGTCGGGGCAGGCCCAGCTCTCCGGAATATCCTCCCAGCGCGTGCCGGGGGCGATACCGTCAGCGGGCCAGCCCTTGTCTTCGTCATATACCCAGCCACATACAATGCATTGCCATACTTTCATGCTGATCTCCTTGTGTTAAAAAAGTTAAAACGATTATCAGGCAGCCACACGTGCAAGCTGTTCGGCGTAGTGATTCGCATGTTTTTCTTCCACGCGCGCCAATGCGGCAAAACGTTTCCCTGCTTTTTCAAGTACAGCCCGGAACATTTCGGCGTGCTCTTTCGATTCCACTATCTGCTCGTCCATCTCGGCCACAGCTGCGTTATTGCCTTCGATCATCGCCTCGTGGCGAAACTTGGGATACATCTCGGTGTATTCGTAGGTCTCGCCTTCAATCGCGTATTGCAGGCACTTGGCTGGCGTCATGCCCTTGCCGGAAAACAGCAATTCGGCATGGCCAAACGCGTGTTGCACCTCTTGGTCGGCGGTCGCCTCAAACACTTTCGCCGTCTCTTCATCGCCAGCGGCGCGGCAGAGTTTGGCAAAGTAACGGTATTTGATATTCGCCATCGACTCGCCCGCAAAAGCGGCTTCAAGGTTCTGGATGGTGGGGGATGTCGTGTTCTGCATGGTGTGCTCCTGTCGGATTCGATTCAAAGTGATTCAAGACAGGAGCGATGGTAGAGGTCGGGGATCATTTGATCCAACGGATTGTCTGGATGAACCCGATTGAGACGCTCAATCGGGTTTTCTGGATTGACGCATGTCTTCAGTCTTAAGGTTTCCCTAAGCTGATGCACGTACAGTCTTTAGCATCATCCATTTCTGGAGACTGTCATGACGCATTTATCCGCCCATCCGCATCGTGTATTTGACCCGCTGTTGCGGGCGCTGCACTGGACTATCGCGCTGGCGATTGTCACGCTCATCACTAGCAGCCAGCTGGCCGACTGGTTTGAACACGATCCTTATGAAAAGATTCTGTGGAATGTTCACATCATTACCGGCTATGTACTGACGGCGAGCTTGCTGGCGCGCCTGCTGTGGGGCGTGGTGGGGCCGGTCAGCGCACGCTGGCGCGATCTGTGGCATCCCGCCGTGTGGAAGGACAGCCTCAAGACGCGTCGCCTGCCTGCAGCTCATCGTGCAGGGCATGATGCGATTGCCAGCCTGGGCTATCTGTTTGCCTACGGCATCATGGCACTGATGGTGGTGACCGGGATGGGGCTTGCCGCCAGCGAGTTTCAGACCGGCCCGCTTGCCGCCTGGCTGGGTAACGCGGATTGGCTGGAGGATGTGCTGGGCGGGCCGCACGAGGCCGGATTTGTTTTGATGCTCGGCTTTATCGGCCTGCATCTGGCGGCGCTGGTGTTTCACCAGTTGCGCGGCGAACGCGTGGCGCAGAGCATGGTGACGGGGAAGCAATATCACGCCGCCCAAAGCGGGGTGGATCATGATTAAGCGACTCCTCTGCGGCGGTCTGGCGGTGCTGGGAATGGTGTCGATCATTGCGGGTGCAGCCGATGCGCCCGCCAGCCTGATGGCGCGTTATGCGCAGGAAGCGGGCGTGCCGGTGTCGGCCTTGTCTGCTACGCGCGGCGCCGTGCTGTATCGCGCTGAACATCCGGGGCGCAATGGTCAGGCGGTGAGCTGCGCTGGTTGCCACACTGCCAACCCAAAACAAGCCGGACGCAGCCGCGTCGGAAAACGCATCGAGCCGATGGCGACTGCGGCGAATCCTGATCGCTTCACCGATGCGCTCAAGGTCGATAAATGGTTTCGGCGCAACTGTCAGGATGTTTTGCAACGCGAATGCAGCGCGCAGGAAAAGGGCGATTTCATTGCCTGGCTGAGCCAGGTTCAACAAACCGAGATAATCCATTAGGACGTAGGGTGCGCACGGCGCACCCTACAAATCCACGAGTCAAATGTCTAATGGACAATTTCGGATAAAGCAAATTCAAGCAAGCGAGATCAAATAAGGAGCACATCATGAATTTTATATTGCGTGGAGTCGGTGTATTGATGACGGTCGGCATGGTCAGCGTGCTGGCGTTTTCGCTGCCATCGGGCGAGGCGCACGGCGATGCCCTGCCGCGTCTGACGCACAAGGCATGGCAGCAGGAATGTACGAGTTGCCATATCGCGTATGCGCCTGCATTTCTGCCGCGCGCATCCTGGAGGCGCGTGATGGCTGGGCTCGATCAGCACTTCGGCGAAAACGCCAGCCTTGATCCGGCCACGCAGGCTGATATCCTGCGCTTTCTGGAAACCCACGCCGCCGACAGTGGCAACAGCCGGATGGGCAACAAGGTGATGCGGCGCATAGAAGCAAAGGACGCCCCGCTGCGCATCACCGAAACCCGCTGGTTCGTGCGCCAGCACGATGAGGTATCGCGCGCGGTATGGTCGCGTAAAGCGGTGGGATCGGCGGCGAATTGCGCGGCGTGTCATCGCCAGGCAGAGCAGGGTGTGTTCAACGAACATGACGTCAGGATTCCGAAATAATCATCCAGGGATGAAGCAAAACGATGCGCATATTGCTGGTGGAAGATGACCGGATGCTGGGCGACGGCGTGCAGGCGGGCCTGACGCAGGCAGGCTTCGCCGTTGACTGGTTGCGCGACGGCGAGGCGGCGGTGGCGGCATTGTCCACTGAAAGTTTCGCCGCTGTGGTGCTCGATCTGGGGCTGCCCAAGCGCGACGGTTTGTCGGTGTTGCAATGGCTGCGCGAGCGCCATGACGCAACGCCGGTGCTGATTTTGACCGCGCGCGATCAACTGCAAGACCGCGTGCGCGGGCTTGATCTGGGCGCGGACGATTATGTGCTGAAGCCGTTTGATTTGGACGAAATTGCTGCCCGGCTGCGCGCGCTGGTACGGCGTGCGCACGGTCGCCCGGAGCCGGTGCTTTCGCTGGGCGAGGTCGAACTCAACCCGGCAGCGCGCACGGTGACACGTGGCGGCCAGCCGGTCGAGTTGACCCCGCGCGAATTCGATCTGCTGCATCTGCTGCTGCAAAACGCCGAGCGCGTGCTGACCCGGCGCACGCTGGAAGAACAGCTCTACACCTGGAATGAGGCGGTTGATAGCAACGCGCTCGAAGTTCATATCCATCACCTGCGGAAGAAGCTCGGCAACGAACTGATCCGCACTGTGCGCGGCGTCGGTTACATCGCGTCTGCCGCATCGCAACAATAGGCGCGACCACAGCATGAGCCATCCACAGTCGTATTCTCTGCGCCGACGGCTGGTCTGGCTGCTGACCAGTTCGGTGATGGTGATCGGGCTGCTGTCTGCGCTGGTGGTGTATCAGCGCGCGCACCACGAAGCGGACGCGCTGCTTGATGCCCAGTTGATGCAAGTGGCCGACACCCTGCTGGTGATTGTGGCTGGCGGTGAAATCGAGCATTTTGTGCATGAACTGCACGAGCGCAGCGGCTCCGATCCCGTACCGATTGCATTCGAAGTGTGGCATGGCAAGCACGGTCAGATGCAGCGTCTGGTCACGTCGGCAGGGCATAGCGAATTTGATGCCGACATCGCACCCGGGTTCAGCGAACACCCGCATCAAGGCGCGCGCTGGCGCTTTTATGCGGTGCAGGATGCGCGTGCGGAATATCGGGTGGTAGTGGGGCAGGCGCACGCCGCGCGCGAAGATTTGGCGCGCGGAATTGGCCAGTCGCTGCTGATCCCCGCCGCGCTGGCGCTGCCGTTGATGGCGCTCGCTGTGTGGTGGGGCGTGGGCCGTTCGCTGCGGCCAGTGGATGCGCTGGCGCAGCAGGTGGGCACGCTCGACGCGCAATCACTGGTGCTGCTCGACGAATCAGCGCCGCTGCCAAACGAAATTGCACCGCTGCGCAGCGCACTCAATGCGTTGATCCGGCGCGTTACCGAGGCCTTCGACAATGAGCGCCGCTTCACAGCCGATGCTGCACACGAACTACGCACGCCGCTGGCGGCGTTAAGAGTGCAGGCACAGGTGGCGATGCGCGCGCACACCGCCGACAGCCAGCAGCACGCGTTGGCGCACGTGATTGCGGGCGTGGATCGGATGACGCATCTGGTCGAGCAATTGCTGACACTGGCGCGCGTCGATCCAGCCAATCAGGGTGCTGCGCCGCCGCCGCTGAACCCGACTGAAATCATTACTGCCGTGTGCGCTGAGCTGTTGCCGCAAGCGCAACGCCAGCAGCAAACGCTGGCCATCGATGCGGCTGCGGCGTGCCCGATTGCGGTGACGGCGGCGTGGTTGCAGATCGCTGTCCGCAACCTGGTGGATAACGCCTTGCGTTATGCGGGCGAAGGCGCGCGCATCGAAGTGCGTCTCGCGCGGCAGGGCTCAAGCTGCGCGATCACCGTCGCCGACGATGGCCCCGGCGTTGCGCCCGCTCTGCGCGCACAGTTGAGCGCACGTTTTGTGCGTGGCGAGATCGAGGGAGAAGGTTGCGGGCTGGGGCTGTCCATCGTTGCCCGCATCGCCGCGCTGTCACATGCGCAACTGGAGCTGGGCGACGGTCTGCTGCGCGCGGATGGCGGTGTTGGCTTGGCTGTAACCTTGCGCTTCGGCGAGGTTGTCGCACCGTCCTGAATCTATTTGCCGCCGGACGTTATTTGAGCGGCGGATTCGACGCGCTTACAGCGTGTGAGTACGATCACCGCGCGAGAATCCCACCCACGGCATGGCCAGATTTTTATTGAAGGCGATAACCTTGAACAGCTCGCCCATTTCGGCGGGCGAAATCAGGCGTTGCACCGCATTGGTCTGCGGCAGGTAGGCGGCGGCCTCGGTCGGGTCGGTCTGCATCAGCAAGCCCGTGATGCCGACATTGATTAAAAAATTGGCCTGGCTGGTATAGCCTGAGAGTTGCAAACCTGCATCGACTGCGGCGGCGGCAACCGCGCTGAAATCGACGTGCGCGGTGAGGTCGCACAGGCCGGGCAGAGTGAACGGGTCGTCGAGCGCGTGATGGCGGTAATGCGCGCGCAGGGTGCCCATGTGGCGCTGCGGGTGGTAGTACTCGGCCTGCGGGAAGCCGTAGTCGATGAAGATCAGCGCGCCGCACGCAAGCGATTCGGCCAGCGCGCGGAGGAGGGCGGCGGCTGCAAGGTTGATCTCGCTGCTGTAAACACTACTGGCAACGCTGCTGCCGACGGGAAGCGCGTGCATGGTTTGCCATAAGGTGCCGGAGGTGAGTTCGCGCGATGCCCAGTCGAGGCGCTCGCCATTCCATACCACGCCGCGCTCAAAACACTGCTGTGCCTTCCACTGGACACAATGTACCGGCAGCGCGTCGAGCACTTCGTTGGCGAGTATCACGCCGTTGAAAGCGACAGGCAAGGCGGTCAGCCATTGCACGCGTTCAAGCAGATGGGGCGCGTGGGCAGCGATGCAGGCGTGCTGGCGCGCGTGCAGGTCGGCGCTGATTTCGAGTATGCAATACGACGCGGGCAGTGCATCCAGGCGTTCGAGTTCGAGCAGAACATCGACCGCCAGTTTGCCGCTGCCTGCGCCCAGTTCCAGAATGTCGCCGCCGCTGTGCGCCAGCACCTGTGCGACTTGATGCGCGAGCGTGCGGCCAAACAGCGGGCTGAGTTCGGGTGCGGTTACAAAGTCGCCTGCTGTTCCAAATTTGGCTGCACCTGCGGCGTAATAGCCGAGCCCTGGCGCATACAAGGCCAGTTCCATATAGCGTGCAAAGTTTATCCAGCCATGGTGGGCATCGAGTTCGGCACGGATCAACTGGCTGATGCGCTGGCTATGAGATAGGGCATCCGGGCTGGGGCTGGGCAACATGAGGTGTGCAAGGTGATAATCAGGAATGCGAGACTATAGAGGCGAACCCTGATGCAAGGCAAAGTCGTATTGATTACTGGTGGTGCAAAACGCGTGGGCGCGGCCACTGCGCGACTATTGCATGCGGCCGGCGCAAATCTGATGATCCACTATCGCAGCTCGGCGCTTGAAGCGCGCGCATTGCAGGACGAATTGAATGCGGTGCGGGCGGATTCCGTCGCGCTGATCCAGGCAGACTTGCTTGATGTGGCGGTGTTGCCGAGCTTGGTGACGCAGACCGTGGCCATCTTTGGCGGGCTCGATGTGCTGGTCAATAATGCGTCGAGTTTTTACCCCACGCCCATCGGCTCGATCAGGCTCGACGACTGGGAAGACCTGATGGGCAGCAATCTGCGCGCGCCGCTGTTTATCGCGCAGGCCGCCGCGCCCGAACTGAAAAAGCGTCACGGCTGCATAGTCAATATTGCAGACATTCACGCCGAGCGTCCGATGAAAAATTACGTCGTGTACAGCGTGGCAAAAGCAGGGGTCGTTGGACTGACCCGTTCGCTGGCCCGTGAATTGGGGCCGGAAGTGCGTGTGAATGCAGTGGCACCGGGCCCGGTCATGTGGCCCGAGGGCGATCCCAATTTCGATGAGGTCTCACGTCAACGCATCGTGTCCCACACCATTTTGAAATCGGCGGGTGAAGCGGACGACATTGCCCGCACGGTACGGTTCTTTGTGCTCGATGCCCCGTATATAACAGGTCAGGTGCTGGCGGTGGACGGCGGGCGCAGTATCAAACTTTGATCCGAAGTATCTGTCGCCAGATTTCCGGCGGATGCAATCGCAAGCAGCCATCCAATCATCAGGGACCAGTAGGCTGAATACAGTGCGGTGTGGGTGTTGAGCGGAAACAGCCATGCAAATGCACCCAGCCAGGCGGCCCAAGCCAATGGCTGGGTGGATAACCCCCGGCCCGTTCGGATAAAGATCACGAAGAACGCCAGCAATCCAGCCAATCCGATTCCACCCGTTTCCGATCCTACTTCCAGCAAGAGCTGATGTGCGTAGATCATGCCGGTGCCATCCGGATTGACGTATGGATCGTTTTTCTCGGCATAGCGTGCGTAGGCATAACGATATGCTCGTACGCCCGCACCATTGACCTGGTGGTCTTCTAACACGGCGACGGCATTGCTCCATACATGTACGCGGAAGGAACTGGCTTTATCGAGCCCTGCATAAGTGAAATCCAGTGCAGCCATGGATTGATCCATACGCTGGGCAAACTTCGGGTTGTGCTGGTAGGCACCGATGCCGGACACTACAGCGATTAAAGCGAGCGGTGCCAGTAGCTTTGCGGGGTGAAATCCCAGTCGCTGAGCGTATACCCAGCCCCATAGCAGCGTGGCTAGAGCAAACATGATCCAGCTTTCGCGATTGCTGGCGAGTAGAACGACTGCTGCAGTGCCGATCCATGCCAAAGCAAGCTGCCATTTTGCTCCGTGATGCGAGACATATTCCCAGGCGATGGGTGACAGCATGGCGAGTGTGAGGCCTAGTTTCCAGTCGTGCGTACCAAACAGTCCGTTCAGGCGTTCAGGGTAGGCATAGCCCAGCAGGTCGTAGCCTATAACAACCTGAATCAGGGCATCCCCTACCCAGAACAGCATGAGCCAGGCAGACAGTTTGAGCAGACGTTGTTGGACGAGGTTTTCATGCAGCATCCAGATCAGGTAGATGCCGGCAAAGTAAATGCGTGGATAGGTGAGCGCAGTACTGAGTGATTTGCTGAACCACAGCGAATCGGGTACTGACAGCGCAATCGGAATCCAGATGCATAGAAATAACAGGCTGAACGTTTTGGCACCACCTTGCCATGTGGCCTGCTTGCCATGGCGCCAGATCAGCATGCCGCCGAGAATAGCCATGATCAAAAATGGCAATTCGGATGACCGCCCGAACGGTAGTAACAGCAAAAACGACCAGGCGAGGATAGCGGGTGCCCATGATGTGGGAAGTAACAAGGATTTCATGTATTTTACTGGGCGCGAGATGGGATTGAGGACTGCGGCTGGTATTCGGGTACCCATTCCTGCAGTCGCGATTTGACTTGCGCTTCATCGACACCGTCGGCTGACATCAGCCACTCCTGGCAACTTTGTATTTGGGCTGCATGGGCGGCACGAGCGCGGGCTATATAGAGTTTTGGATGGGGCGTTGGAAGCGTGGATTCGCTGTCGGCCAGCAACTCCTCGTATAGTTTTTCGCCTGGGCGCAGACCAGTGTATTCGATGCGAATCCTGTTTTCGTCGCTGCCCGACAAGCGAATCATCAGTTTGGCCAATTCGCCGATCTTGACCGGCTCGCCCATGTCGAGCACGAATATTTCGCCGCCCTCACTCATCCAGCCCGCCTGCAGTACGAGCTGCGCCGCCTCGGGAATGGACATGAAGAACCGCGTAATGTCGGGATGCGTCACCGTGACCGGCCCACCCGCTTCAATCTGTTTCTGGAATTTTGGAATCACGCTGCCGGATGAGCCAAGGACGTTACCAAAGCGAACCGAAACAAAGCGTGTGCCGTCAGCCTCCTGCATTGCCTGACAGGTCATTTCCGCCAGCCGTTTGGTCGCGCCCATGACGTTGGTTGGATTGACTGCCTTGTCGGTGGAAATCATGACGAATTTGGCTACATGGTTAGCCTTCGCTGCGGCAGCGACAGTCTGTGTACCGAGTACATTGTTTCGTATCGCCTCCCATGCGTTGTGATCTTCCATCAGGGGCACATGTTTATAAGCTGCGGCATGGAAGACGACTGTCGGACAATGTTCGGCCATGATCTGGTTGACCCGGCTGGCGTTTTTGACGTCGCCGATCAGCGGGACGATTTCGAGCGAGGGGAAATGCTGCGAGAACTCCTGCTCCATCGCATATAACGCATATTCTGAAAGTTCAAACAGCACCAGTTTTCGGGGTGCAAAACGGGCAATCTGGCGGCATAACTCTGAGCCAATTGAACCGCCAGCGCCGGTGACCAACACGGTCTGGTCGGTGAGCAGTTGATGCAGGCCGGATTCATCCAGCGTGATGGGATCGCGACCGAGCAGATCTTCCAGCTCGATCCGGCGCAGGCTGGATACAGATACGCGACCTGTCACCAGATCTTCGAGTGAAGGCACGGTCAGCATGTTGAGATGCGCTTCGGCGCAGGCCTGCGTAATGCGTTTGCGGACAGTGTGTGCCGCTGATGGCAGCGCCAGAATCACGTCTTCAACGTCCATTTTTTCGGCCCAGCTGGTGGTTTCGTCCAGCGTACCCAGAACAGGAATGCCCTGAATGAATCGGCCCTGTTTGTGGGCGTTGTCGTCGAGCAAACCGACGACGCGAAAGCCTGAAGGATTGCGCGCCAGCTCACGCAACAAAAAATCAGCGGCGGAACCCGCACCGGCGACCAGCACCGGCTTGCTGTTCAGATGCAGCATCCCCGACATCCGGTGTTCTTTCCATGCACGATAGGCAAGGCGGCTGCCGCCCATCAACAGAATGAGCAGCAGCGGATCAAGAATCAACACCGAGCGCGGTACCACCGAGCTGATGCGGAACACAAACAGCCCGAGCGGAATCATCAGCGCTGCCAAACCCACCGCCAGCATGATGCGCTTGAGGTCGGGCAGGCTGGCAAACCGCCAGATGCCGCGATACAGGCCAAAGCGCCAGAAGACCAGTGCCTGCAGCGGCACCACCCAGACCAGGGTAGCGAATGCGGCGTTGAGATATTCCGGTGTCATCGAAAGATTCAGCCGCAGCCAGTACGCGCCCAGCCAGGCGATAACTGCGGCCGCAATATCGTGCAGGATAACGGCCAGCGTGCGTGAACTAAAGTTCATGGTTTATATGGGACCAGCGCCAGTCTATGGTTAAGAGGATCAGCGTCAAACCAATGCCCCAGAGTGCGACAAGAAGTGATGCAAAGGCGGGTGCCATGATCAGCGTCATGCCAATAAATGCACAGGCGAGCATCAGCGTGTATGCAGCAAGCGCGAGCTGTCGATGGCTCCAGCCCATGCGAACCAGCCGCTGATAATAATGATCACGATGCGCGTGCCAGATTTTTTCACCACGCAGGCCGCGTTTGGTCAGGCTTACACTGGCATCGACAATGAACGGCGAAAAAACCATCAGCGGAAACAGGATCGACCAGTAGCCGTGCAACACACCATACACTGCCAATGCCGCCGCAAGAAAACCGAGTGGAATGGAGCCCGTATCGCCCATAAAAAGTCGGGCGGGCGGAAAATTGAAACGCAGAAAAGCCAAAGTCGAGGCGGCAATCGCAGCACACAACAAGGCTAATTCAGGCGCACCCGCCAGCCACGCGGCGACGGTCAGTGCGCCAAATCCGATCACCGCCATGCCGCCTGCCATCCCATCTGCGCCATCCATGAAGTTGTAGAGATTGGTCATCCAGACGAGGACAAGTGTGGCGATGATCAGGCCGCCGACATTCAGCCCGGGAAGCGTGAGTAGGCAAGCAATGGCAACAACGATATGCGCCAGAAAGCGCCATGACACGGGCAGGTTTTTAAAGTCGTCCAGCAGGGAAATCGCCGCCAGTGCCGCTGCACCGAGGATGATATACAGAAGCGCAGATGACTGAATCAGCAAGGTTGCTGCCAGAACCCCCGCCATGATGCCGATTCCGCCGAAACGGGGCGTAGGTGTAACGTGTAGCGAACGATCATTGGGATGATCCATCGGCAGACGCGCAGCGCGTTGCATCAAGGCAGCAAGCGTCAACCAGCAGATGCAAAATGCGCATAGTGGAATCAGCCAGAGATTAAGTGGAAATTGGAAGGCAAGCGACATACGGTGTTTAGTGCGATCAGTCCCAAGTCGGTAAGCTGCGGGTCGGCAATCTACCGCCAGCATGATTTTTTGCGGCATGGGCGGAGAGGTTTTTTCGGTTCACGTTTCTCGTCCTGTTATTGCAAACTGAGCACGCATTATCCTCCAGCATGCTCCGCCACCCTTGCCGCGAGTTGCGCCAAGGGAATGGCCTCGATATCGTTTGCCAGCGGATAAGATTCTTGCCCTGGGTAAACGACGAATTTTTTTGTCGGCGCCAAATCTGTGCAAGCACTATGAAAACCTCTTTCCACTTTAGGGGTGAGACTGCGCTTGATTTCCACAGCCCATAAGCTGCCGTCCGGCCAGACCAGCAACAGGTCGATTTCTGCCCCGGCGCTGGTACGGTAGAAATAACTCTGAACCTGATGCCCGGCGCTGACGACAAGGTTTTCCATCACAAAACCTTCCCAGCTAGCGCCCACCACAGGATGCGCAAGCAAGGCTTCCTGATCCTGAATGCCCAGCAAGGCATGCACGAGCCCACTATCGCGCACATAGATTTTAGATGCCTTGACCATGCGCTTGCCGATGTTGACATGCCAGGGTGACAGACGGCGGACGAGAAACAGACCCACCAGCAAATCCAGATAGCGGTTCGCGGTTTTGACATCGATGCCCAGATTACCCGCAAGCTGGGCCGTATTGAGCAAACCACCCTGCGCATGGGCTAGCATGATCCAGAAGCGGCGCAGGGTTTCTGCAGCGATGCGTGTACCGAAGCTGGGGATTTCTCGCTCCAGGTAAGTGCGGATGAAATCCTGTCGCCAGCGCGAGCTGCGCGCGGGGTCAGATGCAAGCAGGCTGGAGGGAAACCCCCCGCGTAACCAAAGATCACCCCTGTTTTCCTGCCGCGTCTCCAGCGCCGTAAACGGTGCCAGCTCCCGATAGGCGATCCGCCCGGCCAGCGTTTCGCCCGATTGTCTGAGCAAATCAAGGGAGGCCGAGCCCAAAAGCAGATACTGCCCGGACAATCGCCCATCGCGGCGATTGCGGTCGATCAGACCACGCAGAACCGGAAACAAACCGGGCGCGCGATGTACTTCATCGAGGATCACCAGGCGATCAGATCGTTCCTCCAGATAAAGCTCCGGTTCGCTGAGCTTGGCGCGGTCACGCTCCGACTCCAGATCCAGATACAACGCCCCCATCCGCTCGCCCACCTCAAGCGCCAAAGTGGTTTTGCCTGCCTGCCGGGGGCCAAGCAAAGCCACAGCGGGGAACTGCGAGAGGTCATCCAGCAGGGCGGGGAGTATTGATCGGATTATCATCATTGCTATTATAGGATTATATTACCTGTTTTACTATGATAAATACCGGTGGTGCCTGAGTCTGGATTGCGCTCGTGGCCTTCATATTGGCCATAAAGTCACGGCTTATCGCGCGTGACGTTGCTCGGGTGGTGAACGCGTTGCCCGCAATGCGCCTGTGTCGCTTGCTGGCGGGTTTGTGTTTGACATCGGCGGCGGCTTCCTGACGCAGATAGTCGTTTTCGCCTAAGGGCCGATAGGTGTGGACATGAGGCATGGCGGGGTTCCCCCTGCTCAGGATTTTACTGCGCGGTGCATCGGACAGTAGCAGATTTCGCCAGCGGGGAAGCGGCCTGGTGCAAATGCGTTTAATGCGAGTCGGACAGTGTATTGCCGTCAATAGGAAAATTGTGTTCGGTGTAGTTTTTGATACCGCGAAAGGCGTTGCACAGTTCATGTGTTGCAGCGTGCGCCATATCCAGTGCGGCAGCCAACTCTGCAAGATCATCGACATATTCATGAATCAGACGGTTGCGCAGGCGGCGCATGGCCAGCCACAGATCGGGATCGCCGACGATGCCCAGCCGTTCGGCACGCCGCAGATTGTCGAGCGCAGTGCCTGGTGTTTCGCCCACAGCCAGCAGAAAATGCGGCAACAGTTTGTCGACGATGCTATCCTGCATACGCGAGAACTTGCCAACGAAGGATTCCATGCGGTCTATACCTTCAGGTGTGTCAAGCAAAGCCTTTAACCATGCGGGCGAAATGTCGCCGTGCTTGGGAAAGAGCCGCAGCATGACGGCGTTCAGGTAAGTTTCTTCCTTTGCAACTATCCCCAAAATTTGCCAGAGACGATCCGGGTTTGCGTTCACAGCGGCATCCCGGTTTGGCACGCAGCCAAGTCAATGGCACGCATCGGCGTGTCTCGCCTGTGTACCACAATGTCGATGCGCTGCTCACCCAAGCGTCGTTGTAGCGCCGCGTAGAGCTTTAGCTCGCGTGCCAGCGTTTCTGCGGCAGTACCTTCAGCCTCAAGATAGAGGTCGATATCACCCCCGCGCGTTTCATCGCGCACCCTCGATCCAAACAGCAGCACGCGCGCACCATCACCAAAGTGCTGCCGCACTTCTTCGCGAATCATTGTTCTTTGCGTATCGGTGAGTCTCATTTTTTGTTCGGACTGGCCGGGGACTAATGTGGCGATTTTAAACCGGAATCAGGAAGCTTGGTGGGTGCGATCAGACCATCAATCAGCAACCGTTGCATCTAACCCCTGCTGCATCGTATAAGGTGGCACCCAGCCCAGACGTGACCGAATTGCCGAGCTATCCACGAATAGCGAACCCGTCAGCCGTTCCACCGCTGCCTGTTTTCCCAGTAAGGTACCCGCCAACTTCAGCACACCCACCGGCACCGCCAGCAAGCGTACAGGACGGCCCAAAGCACGGGCGATTGCCCGTATCAGGTCCGGACTGGAAACAGGTTGACCATCATCAAATAAAAATGTCTGCCCCGCCGCCGCCGGGTGCTCGATGCACAACCGGATCGCATCCGTGAAATTGCCCAGATACAGCAAGCTGCGACGATTGTGGATTGCGCCTAACGGTAGCGGCCAGCCGCGATTCACGGTCTGCATCAGGCGCAAGAAGTTAGCGCCTACACCCGGCCCATACACCAACGGTGGTCGAAGCACCACAACCTCTAACCCCGTTTGCTGTGCGATGTCGGCCAGACCTTGCTCGGCCTCCCATTTGGAAATCGCATACGCATCCTCGGGCGCGGGTACATCGGATTCACTATAGGGTGCATCGCGCCCCTCGCCATTGACCTTGATCGAGCTCACGAAAATAAGGCGCTTTACCCCCGCCCGAGCCGCCTGACGGGCAAGATTGAGCGTGCCATCAGCGTTGGTTTGACGATAAAGCGCGAGCGGATCACGTGCCGTGTCGTCCATCACATGAACCCGTGCAGCTAGATGCACGACAGCCTCGCAACCGGCCAGTGCTGTTGTCCAGTCGGTCTTGTTATCGATATTGCCGACTACTATTTCATGCGCGGAAGCGGGCTTTCCCCGCACGGTAGGAACCACTTCAAATCCAGAAGTATCCAACCTGGCGCATAAAGCTGAACCGACAAATCCGCTTGCACCAGTGACCAGCGTTCTCATGCGCACGCCTCGCTATAAACCGCTAGCGTTTGTGCAATAACAGCTTCTTGCTCAAACTCCGTTTCAGCCAGTAACCTCGACTGTTTACCCATACTGCGTCGCATTTCCTTGTCGCCAATCAACTTCCCTAACGCAGAAACTAATGTATCTACATCTCGTACTGTTACCAAAATCCCATTCACACCATCCTGCACGACCTCGCGACAACCCGGCACATCGGTCGTCACGATCGGCAAGCCACAAGCGGCTGCTTCTAGTAGTGATTTTGGCAAACCTTCACGATATGACGGCAGACATGCGATGTGTGCTGAATGCAATACGGTGGGTATGTCTTCCTGCCTTCCCCACCATTCCACGCCATGTAGTCCGTGCCAACTGCGCAAAGTCGACTCAGGCACCGACGCCGGGTTGGCTGGGTCGGGGTCGCCAACCAGAGCAAAGCGCGCGCTGACACCCGCGTCGGTTAATTGATGTGCGGCCTCGACGAATTCGCCCACGCCCTTGTCCCACAACATTCGTGCTACCAGCACAATACAGACAGGTTCGGGTGGAGGGGCGGACGGATAAAAAACTCCAGTGTTCACACCCGCGCCACGTATCAGCCGCAAGTGCCTCGCAGATACGCCAGCGTGTTCGAGTAGAGCCTGGTCTTCCGGGTTTTGCACAATGGTCAGACTGTGCTGACGGTCGAGCAGGTGCACCAGTATCCAGAGCAAGACCGGGCGAATCAAACGCACGAGAATACTGGATGAAGTGAATAACCATCCCAGTCCTGCTACCGCATTCACTTGCGCAGGGACACGTGCCAGCCATGCCGCAAGCGCGCCGAACATCACCGGTTTTAATGCCACATGGTGGACGAGATCGGGTTTTTCCTGGCGATACAGTTTCCATAGCCTCATGATTTCACGCAGAGGGTTGCCGCCCCGTCGCGATAAACTCAGTGGGATCAGCCGAATTCCCGCATTGCGGATAGCCTCGGTTTGGTGACCTTCTCGGGTGGCTACCACCACGTCGAACCCAGCAGCTTGCGCGGCCATCGCTAGGGGCAATCGATGCGACACGAAGTACCAGTCTTCGGTCACGACGAACAGCAGCTTCACTGCGCAGCCTCCTGCCACTGCTGGAACATCAGCACGTCCCACAGGTAATACGACCAATTGCGTGCGCCCGATTGGTGTTCCAGCCATTTTTGCTGGATCGGCGCGGGGTCGAATATGCCTTCGCTCAGCAGCCGCGCGGGTTCGATCAGCGCCATCGCCCACGGCTTGAGCGGGCCGCGCAGCCAATGGTCTATCGGTACGCCAAAGCCCATTTTCGGGCGCTCCATGATCGACTTTGGAACGTGACGGTCGAGCACCTGGCGCAATAGCCACTTGCCCTGACCGTGGCGGATTTTCATATGCAGCGGTAAAGTCCAGGCGAATTCAACTACGCGGTGATCGAGGAGCGGCACCCGGGTTTCCAGGCTGACCGCCATGGCGGCCCGATCCACCTTGGTCAGGATGTCATCGGGCAGGTAGGTCACG
Organism: Thiobacillaceae bacterium; assembly: GCA_040080135.1. GTDB lineage: Bacteria > Pseudomonadota > Gammaproteobacteria > Burkholderiales > Thiobacillaceae > Thiobacillus. The sequence goes on along the minus strand of JBEBIZ010000001.1, from coordinate 397,841 downwards.
GTATCCAGATACATCATGCGGTGCTCGAAATCAGGCAATACAGCCTGCGCGCCGGGATCGGTGAGCAAGGTGACGGGCTCATGGCCGCCAGGCACGAGCAGCGCGGGGTTTTTCCAGTGCGAGACCAGTTCCAGGTAGATTTCCTCGGGCGAGCGCACCGCCAGAATCTCCGCCAGCTTGTGCAGCTTGTCGCCGGGATTGGCGTAGCGCAGCCGGGGCGGTAACCATTGTCCGAGTTTCTGAAAGCTCGAATTCCACGCGGAGGGCGGCACCGTGGTCAGCACGCCGGCCAAGGCCGCGCGCAGCGGACGCGGCATCCAGCCCAGCTTGCGCCACAAGTTGCGCGCCCAGAAATAACGGTTATAGCCGCCGAACAATTCGTCTCCGCCGTCACCGGACAGACTGACCGTCACGTGCTGCCGCGCCAAACGCGAAACCAGGCAGGTGGGAATCTGCGACGAGTCGGCGAAGGGTTCGTCATAGATGGCCGACAGGTTCGGGATCACGTCCATTGCGTCCTGCGCGGTGACATACAGCTCGGTGTGTTCGGTGCTCAGATGGCGCGCCACCGCGTGCGCGTGTTCGGCCTCGTTATAGCCCGCTTCGTTAAAACCGATGGTGAAGGTTTTCACTGGGCGCGCGCTGTGCGCCTGCATCAGCGCCACGACGGTCGTGGAATCGATGCCGCCGGAGAGGAACGCACCGAGCGGCACATCCGCCACCATTTGTCCGCCCACCGCCTGAACCAGCAGCCTTTCCAGTTCGGACACGGCTTCCGCATCGCTGCCCCTGAATAGCTTGCGCTGTCCTACCTCGGCCACGGACCGCGCCGACCAGTACGCAACCGGCCGCGCATCTTTCTGCCCGGCGTGAAGCTGCAGAAAGCTGCCGGGCGGCAGCTTGTGTATGCCCCGATAAATCGAGTAGGGCGCAGGAATGGCGTTGTGACGCAACAATAGCGTTAGCGCATCGCGGTCGATTTCAGCGCAAAACGCCGGGTGTGCCTTGAGCGCTCTGAGCTCCGATCCGAACAGGAAAGCATCGCCCTGCCAGCCGTAATACAGTGGCTTCTCGCCCAGGCGGTCACGGGCGAGCGATAGCGTGCGCGTCTCGCGATCCCACAGCGCGATGGCAAACATCCCCACGCATTTTTTAAGCGCGGCCTCGACGCCCCAAAGCTCGAATGCGGCCAGCAGCGTTTCGGTGTCGGAGTGTCCGCGCCAGGCGCAACCCGCCAGCGCTACGCGCAAATCCAGATGGTTATAAATCTCTCCGTTGAAAACGATCACAAAGCGGCCCGATGCCGACAGCATCGGCTGATGCCCCGCCGCGGAAAGATCGAGAATGGACAGGCGGCGATGCGCCAACGACACACCCGCCTGTTTATCTACCCATGCCCCCGCACCGTCCGGGCCGCGATGGGTGATTTGGCGAGCCATTGCTTCCACAATCGCACTCGCCGCATCGACCGTATGGCCGGTGATTTTCCAGTATCCGGTTAGGCCACACATGAAGAGATTATCCCGGCGCCGAAATTGAAACCGAGGGAGGCGAATACCGCATCCCATCGTGCCAGCATAAGCCCTTTACTGAAATGCGTTTCGGCAAAGTCCCGCCCGCGTGTGCCTGCCTCTCGACGCATGGACTCGTCCCCGATGACGCGTTCCAGCGCGGTCAGCCATTCCCTCTGATCCCGGCATGCCAAGCTTTCCAGGCCTACATCACGCATCGCCCGCTGGTAGGCTGGCGTAGCGGAAACCACCACCGGCATCCCTATGCGCCACAACAGCAATAGCTTGTTTTCAGGCTTTCCGGTAACGAACGGATCGGAAAGGTCTATAGGAATCACAGCAAGGTCGCAATTCCGGATGAATTCTGAGCACGTAGCCTCATCCCAAGGATGAAGCCGTACTGAATCAAACACCTCACGCGCCAGATCAAGACTTTGCACCCGACCAAAGCGGCCAAGCAGACGCGGTTGATCCGGGTCGGTGACAATGTTGAGTACCAGAGGCCTGTGCTTATTGATATCTCGCAGCACCTCCCGAATCTGCTTCAGTTGGGTGATGTTGCTCGGCAATCCTTCCCATACCAAATTGAAGGTTTCACCGCAGCTGTAGTTTTCCTTCGCGTCATGGACAACCGAGCTATGTACATCGAGAACGATGTGTACGTTTGGACAGTAACGCTGGATGTCTTCCCGCTGTTCCTTGGTCGTGCATACCACTGCGTCTGCACGACGACACATGTCCTGGATTGCCGCCCAATGGTCGAGCCGCAGTCGGCGATGCCGCCCGAGGGCATACCATACTGCGCCCCGTAGCCACTGCTTGACGTTAGTGCGCGGGATGGTGAGGTACGAGTCGATAAGGTCGTACACCACTTTGCCATGAGGGTAGTCACACCAGATGCTGATATCGGCCACCTCGCTCAGAACCACCAGGTCATAGCGCTCCTCCGGGTGTGCCAGTTCAAAGGGTAGATTGCGCGCATGTGCATAGGCGACGAAACGGCGCCGGTCGCCCGGTCTCTCAAGTGTGTTGCTGTAGGGCACGTAACCGATGCGTGGGGTTTCCCCGTTCATCAGTGGCTGCCCGTTTGCCGTTGCAGCCATTCCGCGAATTCCCGGATATCGGAAATTTCCGGGAGAGGAATCAGACCATGCCAGAGCGTTTCAGCTTGGCTCTTGCGCCTGAGCCGCAACAGACGCCCGAGACGCAGCCAACTTTCACCATCAATAACGGTCGCCAAGAGGCGCGCCCAGTTGTCAACGGATAGGCTTGCGAAGCGTGACGCGAGATCACTTGTGCTAATGCCACCGTAGCGGCGCTGTAGTAGCCAAGAATATACCTGGCGCCGAACATAACCACGCTGATCGATCTCAATACCTTTCAACTCCTCGGGATAACGGGCCTTTAGATCGAGCAACCAGACATACATACCATTCAGCAATTCGCTACCCGGCAATGCTCCCGGGAAGTGGGTGCTGATGCCTAGGTAGGCGAGGCCAGCGCCGGCAGTTTGACTGTAGAAATAGTGGCCGAAGGATTTTGGCGAAACACCGACGACGACCAACCGCTCTGGTAGGTAGACCCATTTGCCAGCGGCGATCAGCAGAGCATTGAGCAGATAATGGTCGGGGAACGGCGCATGAAAAACACTGCCACACTCCCTCTCAATGGCGCGACGCGCGAACAGCGTAGTCTGCATATTGAGTGGGATGCGCTGTCGAAAGCGGAACATGTCGCGCACGATGCCCCGGCGCTGACTTTGCTCAAGCACAGATTCCTTACCGAAATCGGAGCCGTAATGGTAATGCTCAGGCGTCCAGTAACTGGCTGGATTGTCGGAGATCGCATTGGGCGAGACATAAGAGTAGCCGTTGTAGAGTATGCAGTCTGGCTCGGCATGCCGCACGAGTGCCTCATCCAGCCGTCGCAAGGCGGCAGGCAGCAGGTAGTCATCGTCTCCCATCATCAGAACGTAGTCGCCGCTGGATGCCTGAAGGGCGGCAGTCCAGTTTTCCGATACGGAAATCGGTGTGGTCTGGCGCATAACCTTCAGTCGTGAGTCACCTGAGAATCCGCGGATGATGTCTGGCGTGGCATCGGTGTTGGCATTATCAGAGATGACCAGCTCGAAATCATCATGATCCTGCTCAAGAATAGAGCGGATGCAGTTTTCGAGAAAAGGACCGCCGTGGCGGGTCGGGAGCAAGACCGAGAATTTCATAGGGGAGGTTTCTTTTTAAAAACGATCGTATAAGCGCTACCGCTGAAGCCATTACGATCGAAAGGAGCCATGATAAGGCTCACTGCGTAGCCCAGCACGAACATGACGCGCTGTATGAACTTACCGCTAAACCGGTTCATCAGCAGGCGCTGCCAGCCGAAGCGATTCCAGCTTCGGGCATCGCTGTCGTCGCTGGTCAAATACACCGTTTCCAGGCCAAACTCCGCCGCCTGCCGTGTCATCCACGCCTCGGGAATCAGCGTCAAGTGCCGCGGCGCATCGAGATGCGGCCAGCGTCGACCCATGATCTTGAACTGCCATGCATCGGGGTTGGGCATTGCAATTACCAGCACGCCACCTGGCTTGAGGTTGGCGACAGCGGCTCGCAGGAAGGTCAACGGATCTGGCAAATGCTCCAGCACATGCCAGATCGCGATTACCTCATGCTGAGGCAAGGTCTTCATGGCCGCAGGTGGGTTGTTTCCTTGCGTGACGTTGACGCCCAGCGTGCCTTGCAAGTATTCGCAGCAGCGTGAATCCATTTCAATCACGTCCACGACGAAACCAGCCTGCTTGGCCTGCCAAGCAAACACACCAAAAGCGGGACCGACTTCAAGCAGGCGACCATAAGTTGCAAAACGAAGCACCGTATCGATCTTGTTGCGATCCTTGTCAGCAATTTTCTGAAGCTGCCCTAAGGGCGGAATCGCATAGTATTCGCGCTGGTAGTAGCGCCCCAGATCTATTGGCGGTTTATCTAGAAAGATGCCTTGGCATACCATGCACTTCAAATAAACGAATGGCGTTTGCGAAACCCGGTGGTTTTCGTCGGTGGCTGTAAACAGCGCACTAGTCTTGCCGCCACAAAGCGGGCAAGGCCGAAACTGACTTTGCGCCACTTGGGTATCTTGGGTCATCGACATCATAATGAGTTCCTACTGAAAAGCTTACTGCAAGAAATGCCTTGAAAAGATGTACTGAACCTTCTTCAATACCTACCGAAAACTCTCTTGTATTCAGCGATAAAGGTGATGAGTTTTTGCTATGGTCACGCCCAATGCTGTGCGTCTCTTCAGTAAAAAACACCTCGTCCCGCAGGGCTGATTTAGCCAACTATAAAAATTCATTTGGCAATATAAAATTTGGCGCAGCGTGCGACCTTCATGATCGTAACTGCTCGTGTTTTTTAATACCAAGGGGAAAGCCTTTGGTTACGCACACCCGGAGTCATTGATGGGTCAGACGTTTCATCATGCTATTCAGGTCGGTCCGCAGGGCGTCAGATAGCAAAAACCAGGCAACTGTCGCATACAGCGCGACGCCCAATGCCAGCACAGCCAGCGTCTGCCAACCCGGCTGGACGGCCGACGCCAGAATTCTTGTACTTCCGAACGCCCCGGCTCCCGCGAGCACAAAAGGCAACAAGTTGGCGCGCACCCACATTCCCACCCCCTGCTCCATGACCCTCGCTTGGACCGCCGGTACCAACGTTAAGACGTAGTAGACATTCAGGCCCGCGTAAGCCGCAGCAGCCCCACTAATGCCGTAGAACTGAACCAGCCAGTAAAGCGCCGGGACATACAAGAACAGAGCCAGCAGGTTGATTTTGAGCGGCAGGTTGGGCTGGCCGCAGGCCACTGCAGCCATGTACGCGTTCGACACCACTGCATTAAAGAAAAAGCCCAACGCCAGCCATGCCATCGTCAAAGCGGCTTGGTCAGCGACCCTCGCGTTTATCCAGAGTTGAAGAATTTCATGACCAAAAAAAACCAGGGCAAAGCAGGGAAGCGCCACGAAGAAGCCCATGAGCTGGCTGGCCTTGCCGTAGCGCGACAGCAGGTCTGTGTGTTGACCACTGCTGAACGAATGCGAGAAGGCCGGAAAAGTAGCGCTATTGATAGCGCTTTGAACGAGCGAGATGGCGATGGCAGCGTTATAGGCTATCGAGTAGTAGCCCAAGGCTTCGAGACTCAGGAATTTTGTAACGACCAGACGGTCAGCTTGGCTCAGTACCAGCGCTGTGAGCGCGATGAGATTCATGGTGGCGGAATATTTCCAGATATTCTTGAACGCGGCCAGCGAGAAATAGGGCCATAGCCGCAACGTTGGGAGGAGGCGATACGTAAGGGCCGCATAGGCCAGCAATTCCACAGCCGCACTGATCGCAAACCATATGAGAAATGCGACGAGGTCGGGTAAAAAGAAGAGAACGACAACCCCGCCGATGAGGCGTAGTGTCTGCACGCCCGCCTTAACCATGTTCAGGGCATCCATGCGCTGCAGGCCACCGATAACACCTGTATAAAAAGCGACCGGCCAGCGCAGACCCAAGTAAACGGCAATGATCTGTATGCCTAGCGTGACGGTCGCCGGATCGAGACGCGTGTGGCCCAACCAAAACGCAGCAACCTTCGCTGAGTTCAACCACAGCAGCACAGCAATCAGGATCGCGATGACCCAGTACACGCTCGAGGCGGTATTCACGGAATTGGCGCTTGCACTGCGCTGGTTGCTATGGTCGGACGACACTACCTTCGTCACCGTCACCGAGATGCCAAGGTCAAGCGAGCCGAGTAGCACCTGCAGGATCGTGATGAGTCCGATAAAACCGAATGCTTCGACACCGAGGAAGTGCACCTGAATCGGCGTGACCGCTAGCGTCAGTATTCCAAGCCAGGCGCTACCCAGGAAGTTAAATATGATGTTGGACTTGAGTTTTGGCACAGCAGAAGGCTTATCTGATCGCCGCGTGCGGCTGTGTACGCCACCAAGCTATGGTTTCATCCAGCCCACTGTCGAGACTGATGGTCGGTTGCCATCCAAGCTCCCCATTCAGGCGGCGGACATCAGCGAGCAGCAGCGGTGGCTCTTCGGCCGGAGTGGGGCGGGCACCGAGTCTCAACAGCTCAGGATGGCCGAGTTTTTCCGAGATTCTTTCGACCACATCCCTGATTGCCACGGCCTCGCCGGAGGCTATGTTGACCGGCCCTTGCACCTCCGAATCCAGCAGAGCGACAAAGGCGGAGGCTACATCGGCCACGTGCATGAAATCCCGCACCTGTTTGCCGCTGGAACACAAGGCGGGATCTCCGCGCAACAGCGAGCGGATCACCGATGACACCAGTCGTGATGGGTGTTCGTGGGGACCGTAAAGAAAGAAGATCCTTCCCCATGCGCTGCTCATTCCATATTGCCGGCTGTACGCTGCGAGCATGGCTTGCAGCGAATGTTTGCAGATTCCGTAGACCGTCGCAGGCGTCAAGGGTGTGACACCCTCTGAACACCAGCCGTGGCGCCAATCGTATTCGGCGCACGTTCCGGCCATGACCACGCGTTTTCCGCCCTGCGCGGCAAAGGCCTGGAGCAAGGCGAGGCTCGCCCGCACCCATTGAAAGTTTTCCGGTGCAGTCCAATAACGACCGGGCTCTGCATACCAGGCCATGTGGAGCAGATGCGTAGGCTGCGCTTCGGCCATGAGCTTTTCCGCAGCGCCGTGTTGAAATAGATCCACTTCGTGCCACTGCACGCCGTGCTCGGATTCACGCTTCCCGCGCGACAAGGCATGGACTTCAAATCCGGCATCGATAAGGATGGATAGGCAATGTTTGCCGATAAAGCCGCCTGCGCCTGTCAGTAATATTTTCTTCACGGGAGGCAAAGAGTTCATGGTGTTGATGTTATCCAACTCTCAACTTTGGCACCGCAAGCACAAACTGCCCGTCCCAATCTCGAATGTAATCAAGTTGCACCGTTACTTCTTCATGCAAATTCCAGGGCAGGATCACCACGTAGCTGGGCTTGAGATTTTTAAGACACGCTTCATCCATGATAGGAATACGACTTCCGGGCATATATTTTCCCTGTTTGGCAGGATTGCGATCCACCACGAACGAGATGAGGTCGGGGCGGATACCCGCGTAATTCATCAGGGTGTTGCCTTTCGCTGCCGCGCCGTAGGCGGCCACGGTTTTCCCCTGGCGTTTGGCCTCGATTAGAAAGGTGATGAAGTCGTCTTTCAGCTTGTTGGCGCTGGCCTGGAAGCCAGCGTAGTAATCGGCGCTGAGCATGCCGATCTGCGCTTCGTGCCGCAGCATGGCATCCACGCGGACGCTGCGCCCGTGCTGGCCGGTATCGCTGCGCTGCGCAAACACACGCAGGCTGCCGCCGTGGGTCGGGTGCTCTTCCACGTCGAATACAGTCAGGCCATTCGCTTTGAAGATGCTGCTGACGGCGGTCAGGGACAAATAGGAAAAGTGTTCGTGGTAAATGGTGTCGAACTGGTTTTCCGCGATCAGCTTGAGCAGATGCGGAAATTCAAAGGTCGCCACGCCCAGCGGCTTCAGCAGCACGGCAAAACCAGCCACGAAGTCGTTGATGTCGGGTACATGCGCGAGCACATTGTTGGCGGCGGTGAGATCGGCCTGCTTGCCCTGGGCGACCAGTTCCATTGCCAGATGCACGCCAAAGAAATCTTCCACAATCGCGATGCCCTTGGATCGCGCAGCTGCGGCGGTGCTGGCAGTCGGCTCCACGCCGGTGCAGGGAATGTTGCGTGCCTTGACGTACTGCAACAGGTAGCCGTCGTTGGCGGCGACTTCGACGACGTGGCTGTTTGCAGTCAGATTGAAACGCGCCACCATGTCTGCCACGTAGCGCTCGGAATGCGCGAGCCAACTGCTGGAAAAGCCGCTGAAGTAGGCATACTCGGCATCGAACAGTTCGTTTGCCTGGGCGAAATCCTCGGTTTGCGCCAGCCAGCAGTGTTCGCACACCAATACCCGGAGCGGGAACCATTTTTCCGGCGCATGCAGGGTCTGTTCGGTGAGATAGGCGTTGGAGGGCGGTGCACTCCCCAAGTCCACCAGAGGTAGCTTGAGTTCCGATCCGCAGTGACGGCACTTCATGGCGCTACTCCAGTGAAGTCGGCATCCAGCAATGGTTGTGCAGCATCGCGCGGCGATAGCCCGGCAACCGGCAACGGCCAGTGGATGGCAAGCCGGGAATCCTGTGCATTCAAGCCGCCTTCGGCTCCGGGTTGGTAGGCGGCAGTATGGAAATAGAGCATTTCGCAGTTGTCGGTGAGGGTTTGAAACCCATGGGCAAAGCCTTTCGGGATAACGAGGGTTTTGTGATTGTCGGCGCTAAGCACTTCAGCATGCCAGCGTAAAAAAGTCGGCGAATTATGGCGCAAGTCCACGGCAACATCAAAGACTTCGCCACGCAGGCAACTCACGAATTTGATTTCGGCATGTGGGGGGCATTGGTAGTGCATGCCACGCACGGTGCCACGGCTCGCAGTTAACGTGTGGTTGATCTGGGCAATGTGCCTGCCGGGAACGAGTGCCTGTAATTCTTCGGTGCAAAACAAACGCTCAAGATAACCCCGGCTGTCGCCAGCGGGCTTACGCTGCAAAATTTTCAACCCGGAAAGTGGCGTGTCAAGTATGTCGAAACGGGTGCTCATGCCTGTCTTGCCGCCGCCTCGTATTCATGAATCTGCCGCACGCTAGTGACGGCCATGTCCAAGCCTTGTTTCCAGGCTTGATGCCAAGCCAGCGTCATGCCCAACGCGGTTTGCAAATTCCAGCGGGGATGCCAGCCAAGTTGGGTCTTGGCCTTGGAACTGTCCAGCTTGAGGGTGTTGGCTTCATGCGGCTGCGGCGACGCGTCGCATTGCCAGGTGGCATCGGGCACCCGACTGCACAGATACTCGACGATCCATTTCACCGGGCGGGCATCAATTTCTTCGGGGCCGAAGTTCCACGCTTCGGCAAAGTCTTGGCCTTCAGTAAAGAGTTTTTCGGCCAGTATGAGATAACCCGAAAGTGGCTCAAGCACATGCTGCCACGGGCGCGTGGCTAGCGGTGAGCGGATGGTAAGGGTTTGACTTGCATCCAGCGCACGCAGGAAATCAGGAACAAGGCGGTCGGTAGCCCAGTCGCCGCCGCCGATGACATTGCCAGCGCGTGCACTGGCCAAATGGATGCCGGCGGCTTCAAGGAAGGAGCGGCGGTAAGCTGCCGTTACCAATTCTGAACAGGCCTTGCTGCTGGAGTAGGGATCAAATCCGCCCATGGCTTCGTTTTCACGGTAGGGCCAAACCCATTCCCGGTTTTCGTAGCATTTGTCGGTAGTGATGTTAACCACGGCTTTCACGCTGGGTGTCTGACGCACCGCTTCCAGCAGATTGACTGTACCCATGACGTTGACGGCATAAGTCTCCACTGGCGCAACATAGGAATAACGCACCAGCGGTTGCGCAGCCAGATGTAAAACAATGTCGGGTTGAGCGGCTTGCATAGCCTGCGTGAGTGCGGCTGCGTCGCGGATGTCGGCAATCGTGCTGTTAGTCAAACGTGCTTGCAGGTTTGCGACCTCGAATAAATTGAGTTCCGTTGGCGGTGCCAGTGCATAGCCATGAACTTCGGCTCCCATGTCGGTTAGCCACAATGCCAGCCAGCTGCCCTTGAAACCAGTATGTCCGGTCAAAAAAACCCGCTTGCCGCGCCAGAATTCCCGGTTCATTGCCACACTTTCCACGGCGCTTTTCCAGTCTGCCAAAGCTCTTCAAGGTGGGTTTTGTCACGCAAGGTGTCCATGGGCTGCCAAAAGCCATTGTGTGCATAAGCCATCAGTTGCCCTTCAGATGCAAGCTGCGTTAAGGGCTCAGCCTCCCAGCTGGACTGATCGCCTGCGATCAGGTCGATGCATTTGGGCGAGAGTACAAAGAAGCCGCCGTTGATGAGGCCGCCATCCCCACGAGGTTTCTCGGTGAATCCGGCCACTTTGAGGCCATCCATTTTCAAGGCGCCGTAACGTCCAGGCGGTTGAACAGCGGTAACGGTTGCCAACTTGCCGTGCTGTTTGTGGAAGGCCATCGCGCGCGAGATGTCAACATCCGACACCCCGTCGCCATAGGTGAAACAGAAGGCCTCTTCGTCCTTGACGTAATCAGCGATTCTTTTCAGACGACCACCCGTGAGCGTCTCATCACCGGTATCTACCAGCGTCACACGCCATGGTTCAGCCTTCCGTTGATGGACTTCCATCTTGTTATGCTCCATGTCGAAAGTGACATCTGACATGTGTAAAAAGTAGTTGGCGAAGTATTCCTTGATGACGTAGCCCTTGTATCCGCAGCAAATCACGAAATCGTGAACCCCATGAGCCGAATACAGCTTCATGATGTGCCACAGGATAGGTTTGCCGCCAATTTCGATCATCGGCTTGGGCTTGAGGTGGGTTTCTTCCGATATTCGGGTGCCTAAGCCACCAGCTAAAATTACTGCTTTCATCTCTTGCCTACCAGTCTAAAAGGCATGTATTCCATGCGGCACAGGTGCGTAAGTATATTTATCGCAACTTAAGTAATTTCTCAGGTACGCGTATATGCCCGATACCACTCCGCCCATCGAGCAATCCCCGTAGCAAGTTCAGTCTTCGGTTCAAACCCCACATCGCGTTTCAGTTCCTCAATGTCGGCGTAGGTGGCTTCCACATCGCCGGGTTGCTTCGGCAGATAGTTTTTCTGGGTTTCTTGTCCAGCTGCGTCTTCGATGGTTTTGATGAACGTCATCAGCTTGCCGTGCTGTCTTCAGGTTTGATTCCATACGCTTTGGCGCAGAAATCCAGCAATCGTTGGTGGTGTTCAAACAGTTCCGGTGTGGCTTTGACTGTTTCCGTAAAAAACTGCGTCAGGCGGTCGGCATCTTCTTCGTATTCGTGATTGATCGCGTTTCTCAATTCGCGAATGATTTTCCAGCGTTCTGCAGATTCGAGTATGCCCAATTTTTCCATAAAGGCGAGAACCGAGCCAAAGCGCTCAACTTCAAGCTCTTCTTCTATGGCAACGGCACGCATGGTTTTGCCAAGGTGCTCCTGAAATTCGCTAAAGCGAACGCGGAATGCAGCAAGTGTTTCGTGCTGTTCCAGGCTTAGTGCTCGCCAGTTGCTGATAGGGAGAATGCGTTGAACTCGCTGCGTTGAATAATCAAGGTATTCGCGCATTCTTTGCAGATGCCCAAGCTGGCGTGCGATCAAACGCAAGTGTTCGGTCATAGCTGAACGCCTTGCGTTTTTGCCAACTGGTAAATCGGCTTGTCTTTCCCGGCTTCTTTTACGATCAGGTCAACATGCAGGTCGAGGCTGTCTTCGAGCGCGACCTTGCAGCGCAGTGTTGATAGAAGTGTATTTTCCTGAGAGGGTTCCACGTATAAATCAACGTCTCCCCCACGCCGGGTGTCGTCCACGCGCGAGCCAAACAGCCATACCCGGCTTCCGGGGCCGACAATATCGGCAACGATGGTTTTGATGGCTAGTCGTTGGGTTTCAAGTAGACGCATGTCGGTTATTTCTTGTTTTGCTCAGGCTGCCCAGGCGGCGGCACGACTGCTTTAAGCAAAAAATCTGTGATAAATCCATCATCCCGGGATGCGACCAGCTGCATGACTTTAGTCATGTCAATATTCATGTAGTCGTGAACAATGCGGTTACGCAATCCAATAACGGCATTCCAGGCAGGAAGCGTCACCATATCAATTTCTCCGCAACGTGCCAGCGCAGAAAATGTGTCATAGGCCGATACGGGCACGGGTTCATTATGGGCTTTGAGGAGTTGCTTTGCTTTACCAATGGCGTTCTCGATCAGCACTTGTAAAGCATGCAATACACCGCCTTGTTCTAATAGACTCAAGCTGCGTTGTGCCATGAGTTCTCTTGCCAGCGTCAACAGGGCAGCTTGTTCTGCGGCTATGCGAGCGGTTTCCGCTTGATACAAATCAAGCCGCATGGCTTTTCTCCCAGTAAAAGTCTTCCAGTTCGCGCCAGGTGCGTGTCAGGAATCGAGCCCATTCGAGCGTCTCTTCGCCTTTGAGAGGTAAACCGGTTTCGGCGACATCGGCACGCATGGCGAGGTTTGCGTGCCGGAGTTCGATCAGGTCTATTTTTTCCAGTGCTACGCCCATTGCTTCAGCCATTTTTCTACGCAGGGTTTCCGTTTTACCCAATACTGTTATCCAGTCAAGTTGTGCTACCCATTGCACGGCGATGTCCCAATCGCTGCCGGGGCGGGCAGTGTGGCTGGCCTGGCTGCCAATCAATACCGCAAACGCAATATCCGGCTCATTCTGCAGTAATTGTCCTGGTATCTGCGCTATATCCATATCGGGGCGACTTCCCTTGTCCATGATCGTATAGCTTCTTGGCTTTGCAGAGGCATGGTTCTCTTCCGTTGTTGTTTTCACTATGCTCAAATTGTTCAGGCTTGACCCCATACAAGATATTCGCGCATCCGTTGCAGATGCCCAGGCTGGCTTTTCGCCCAGAAGCTTTTCCGCCGCGCCGTGTTGAAACAGATGCTGCGTGCCTTGACGTACTGCAACAGGTAGGCGTTGGAGGACGGCGCACTTCCTGAGTCCGCTAAAGGCAGCTTGAGTTCCGATCTGCAATGACGGCACTTCATGTCAGGGTGCCTGTACGCGTTTGATCAGTGACATGGAATAGTCTGAAGCCTGCTTGGCGATCTTGTCCAATTCAGGAGCGAGCATGAAGACTGCCTCATAAATTTCGGCCATTTTGTCTGCTGCATATTCGTGTGCGATCAGGTTGCGCAGTTCCCGGATGCGCACAAGCACATCGGCGCGAGCGATCCAACCACGCTTTTCTGCACGATATATACGGTCGAGCACACTTCCCGATGGCGTGAGTTCAATTTCATCGACAAGCCGCATTACACGCTGGATCAGCATGTCCGCCAAACGTGCAAATCGGCTGGCAAGAGATTCAAGCCGCTCAAGTTCTTCTGGTGAGACTTCTTCTTTGACATGCTGGATCAGCTCGCGCGTTCTTGCTATGGAAAACTGCAGGTGAGCCGATGCGGATTGCAGATTTTCACATTCTTCAACAAGTAAAATAATTTTGTCAGGATGGGTCATAGCAACACGCCTTCTCTGGCTGCAATTCGTGCAAAGGGTTTGGAAAGATCGGGGTATACGACGAGATCAATTTTTTGCTCCCCAAGTTTACTGTGGAGGTCTGCAAGGATATCAAGCCGATCCCACAAGCCAATCTCCCTGGAAAGCACTAGGAGGTCGAGATCACCACCACGCGCGCTATCGTCAACACGAGAACCAAACAAATAGATGGTCGCTAACGGGTCGCGTCCTGCGATGGATCTGGTGATTTCAGTGCGTTCTTCTTGTGTGAGGCGCATAGTTTATCAATCAGTTAAGCACAATGCACGGGAAGCAAACAGCCACACCCGGCTCCCGGAACCGACAATATCGGCAACGATGGTTTTGATGGCTAGTCGTTGGGTTTCAAGCAGTCGCATGTTGGTTGTTCTGAGGTAATCAATCTCTTCAAATGAAGCTTGGTTCTTGGTACGCGCGCGGACACATTGTCCGCTTCGTTTTTTCAAGCCCAGCCTCGCTGCTCGGCCTTGGCAATCATGGTATCGGCTGCGGCAATGAGTGTCGATGTAAAAGCATGGCCAGATTGCAGTGCGCTGGTGAGCACGACGGGATCTTCAACATATTCGTGAACCATCTGGTTTCTGAGGTTGCGTATGGTCATCCATTCGTCAGTCGAGCCGATCAGACCCAGGCGTTCGGCCCGGTCCAGGTTGTCAATCACGGCGGCTGGCTTTTCGCCCAAGGCGGTCAAAAGCAGGGGTAGTAGCTTGTCGCCTAACGTGTCTTGCAGGCGGCCAAATCTGCCGACGAAGGCCTCCACTCGCTCGGCAAGGTCGGGGTTTGTTTCAAGCTGCTTTGCTTGCGCCAGGGTAAATGTGTTTTCGAACAGGCGCAGGTCGGTGGCGGCGAGGTGCAGGCATTCTTTGCGTACAACACGAATTAAAAATTGCAGGCGCAATGCGATTGCGGGTTCTATTGTCATAGCAAGTGCCCCTCGTTAAATGCAATATCGTGGATGGGCAGGCGCATGAGATTGGGCGCGCTGAGTAGTACGTCTACTTTGCGGCCAAGCATGGCGCGTGACACGAGTGCGGCCAATTGCGCGGCCATGAGGGCGGGATTGTCTACGGGCTTGGGTAGTTCGAGCATCAGATCAATGTCGCCTCCGTGTGCTGTGTCATCCAGGCGCGAGCCAAACACACGCACGCAGGATTGATCCCCCCCCACCTGGCGGGCAAGTTGGCGAATCATTTGAGTTTGGTGGTCAGTCAGGCGCATGAATTCGTTTTTCAGGTACGCGTGTACATCCGATACCACTCCGTCCAGCGCGCAATGCCCGTCGCCAACTCGGTTTTCGGTTCAAACCCCACATCGCGTTTCAGTTCCTCAATGTCGGCGTAGGTGGCTTCTACATCGCCGGGTTGCATCGGCAGATAGTTTTTCTGGGCTTCCTGCCCAATTGCATCTTCGATGGTTTTGATGAAGGTCATCAATTCAACGGGCTGGTGGTTGCCGATGTTGTAGACCTTGTACGGCGCGTAGCTGGAAGCGGGATCGGGCAGGGCGCGATCGAATGCCGGGTTCGCGGCGGGGATGCGGTCGAGCACGCGCACGGTGCCTTCGGCGATGTCTTCGACAAAGGTGAAGTCGCGCTGCATTTTGCCGTGGTTGAACACGTCGATCGGACGGCCTTCGAGTATGGCGGAAGTGAACAGCCACGGTGACATGTCCGGGCGACCCCACGGGCCGTACACGGTGAAATAGCGCAGGCCGGTGGTGGGCAGGCCGTACAGATGGCTGTAGGTATGCGCCATCAGCTCGTTGGCTTTTTTGCTGGCGGCATACAGGCTCACCGGGTGATCGACGTTGTCGTGCACCGAAAACGGCATTTTGGTGTTCGCACCGTAAACACTTGAGCTGGATGCGTAAGTCAGATGCTCAATACCGTTGTGGCGGCAGCCTTCCAGGATATTGCCAAAGCCCACCAGATTGGTCTGGATGTAGGCGTGCGGGTTTTTCAGCGAGTAACGCACGCCGGGCTGTGCGGCCAGGTTGATGACGCGCTGGAAATGGCCTTTGGCAAACAGTTCTTCCATCGCCATGCGGTCGGCAATGTCGCCTTTGACAAAGCTGAATTTGGGATACGGCTTGAGCTGTTCAAGGCGTGCAAGCTTGAGTGCCGGGTCGTAGTAATCGTTGAGGTTGTCGATGCCGACGACTTCATCGCCGCGACGGAGCAGAATTTGTGCGACGTGCATGCCGATAAAACCGGCCGCGCCGGTGAGCAGGATTTTCATTGTGTCTCCTGATAATCGGACGATTTTATCACCTGCGCTGTGAATGACCCGCTGCCGCGATAAAATCGCCGCCATGCAAAATTTACGTCGCCTGTTGGACTGGACGCTGTACCGCACTGCGCTGCTGGCTGCGTTGCCGCTGATTCCGCTGCGCCTGTTGTGGCGCGGGATCCGCGAGCGCGGTTACTGGCGGCACTGGTCTGAACGGTTTTCTTGTTGTCGTGAAAAGCAGCCGGATTCGCTGCCAATGGGTGCTTTGTGGGTACACGCGGTGTCGGTCGGCGAAACACGCGCCGCCGCACCGTTGATCGCGGCGCTGCGTGTGCGCCACCCTGACTTGCCGGTGCTGCTGACGTGCATGACTGTGACCGGGCGCGCCACGGCCAAGGCGCTGTACGGCGACTTTGCCCGCGTCTGTTATCTGCCGTATGACTACACCAGGTTGATGCGGCGTTTCATCACGCGCGTGCAGCCACGAGTGGGCGTGCTGATGGAAACCGAGTTATGGCCCAATCTGATTCGGGAGGCGGCGCGTGCAAAATTGCCGCTGGTGCTAGCCAACGCGCGTTTGTCCGAACGCTCGGCGCGCGGCTATGCGCGCCTGCCTGCGTTGATGCGCGATAGCCTCGGCGCGTTTCGCGCCATCGCGGCGCAGACGGAGGCGGATGCTGCGCGTCTGAAGCAACTGGGCGCGCGCAACGTCACGGTCACAGGCAGTCTTAAATTCGATATCACCGCGTCCGCAGCACAGATGGAAACCGGCCAGGCGTGGCGCAAAGCCTGGGGCGCATCGCGGTTAGTGTTACTTGCGGCGAGCACGCGTGCGGGCGAAGAGGACATGATTCTGTCGGCTTTTGTCGCGAGCGCGCCATCCGATGTGCTGCTGGTACTGGTGCCGCGCCATCCGCAGCGTTTTGATGAAGTCGCGGCCAAGTTGCAAGCGAGCGGGCTGAAATGGATGCGCCGCAGCAAGATGCCGCCGTCCGAACCTCTTGGTGCGGACGTCCGCGTGGTGCTGGGCGACAGTCTGGGCGAGTTGTTTGCTTATTACGCCGCCTGCGATGTGACGTTTGTAGGCGGCAGTCTGCTGCCGTTTGGCGGGCAAAATCTGATCGAGGCATGCAGCGTGGGATGTCCGGTGTTGATCGGGCCGCATACCTTCAATTTTGAAACCATCGCGCGGACGGCAATCGAAATGGGCGCGGCGCAGCGGATTGAAAATGCAGAAGAATTGGTCGCCGCCGCATTGCGCTTGTTGGTGGATACGCCCGCGCGCAAGGTGATAGGTCAGGCAGGCTTGGCCTTTGCCGCGCGCCACCGGGGGGTAGCGGCGCGGGTGGCCGATCTTATTGAGCCGCTGTTAGATAACCGTCGATTTCCGCCAGATCCGCTGCGTTGAGCGCGCCGGCTGCTGCCTTGAGGTTCAGCCCGGACAGGAGAAAGTTATAGCGCGCCGCCGCCAGATCGCGTTGCGCCGATAGCACCTGCTGCTGCGCATTCAGCACATCGAGACTGGTGCGCACGCCGACCTGCAGACCGAGCTTGGTCGAATCCAGTTGCGCCTGGGTCGAGGTGCGCGCCTGTTCCAGCGCTTTTACCTGCGCTTCGCCGTTGGTAACGTTGAGATAAGCCTGGCTCGCCTGCAGGCTGGCTTCGCGCTGGGCATTGTCCAGATCAAACCGGGCCTTATCCTGATTGGCTACCGCCTCGCGCACTTTGGAGCTAACGAGCCCGCCCTGAAAGATCGGCACCGCGAGTTGCAGACCAATGACGGCTGTACGCGTATCGACTTTAATCGAACCAAAATTCTGATTGTTGCTGATGTTGTAATTGGCAACCGCATCCAGCGTGGGGTAATGGCCAGCGCGATTTTTTTCTACTTCCTGGTCTGCGATCAGTTTGAGATTGCGCTGGATCCCGGCTTGCAGATTATTCTCGGCGGCGCGGCTCACCCAGTCGTCAATCGAGCGCGGCTCAGGCAGTTTCATGGCGGCTTGTTCGGCCAGTACCGCCAGCGCGGCAGGCGGTTTGCCAATCAGGCGTTGCAGCGAACGCAGTTTGACTTCGCGGTCGTTGATCGCGGCGATTTCCTGCGCGGTGGCAAGGTCGTAACGGGCTTGTGCTTCGTGCGTGTCGGTGACGGTGGCCGTGCCCACTTCAAAATTGCGCTTGGAGGATGCAAGTTGTTCGGCAATGGCGGCTTTTTGCGACTGGATAAACGCGATGTTGTTCTGCGCTTGCAGCACGTCAAAGTAAGTGCGCGCGGTGCGCAGGATCAAATCCTGTTCTGCGACCTTGAGCTGGTTTTCAAAGACATTCATCTGCAGTTGCGCCTGCTCGAACTGAACCCAGTTCTGCATCCGGAACAGGGGCTGGGTGGCAGAAGCGGCAAGACCGTTGGAGGTAAACCGGGAGTCGCCGCCGGGTAAGGTCGAGTTCACGTCGTTGCGATTCAGGTTTCCCGTCAGGCTGACATTAGGCAACAGACCCGCGCGCGCCTGCGGCAGCTTTTCCGTACCGGCCTGATAGGCTGCGCGCGCCGAGGCATATTGCGCGTCATACACCAGTGCATCGTGATAGATGTCGCTTAAGTTGGCGCTGAAAGCCATGGGACTCAAAGCCGCAGCAAGTGCTGTGGCCAAAATTTTAGTGGCGAGTGTATGCATGCAAAAAATCCTCAGTAATGCGGTTGTTTAGTAACGCGGCATCGCGGGGTCAACTTCATCGGCCCATGCCGCCATACCGCCAGACAGGTTAATAACGTCAGTAAAACCCAAACTCTTGAGGTAGAGCGCTGCGTGATGGCTGCGCACGCCGTGATGGCAAATGACGACAGTTTCAACGGTTTTGTCCAGTTCGGCCACACGCCCGGGCAGCTCACGTAATGAAATCAGCACCGTGCCGGGAAGATGGCAGGTGTTCCATTCCCATTCCTCGCGCACATCCAGCAGCGTGGGCGTTGCGCCGGTTTGAAGGTGGGCGGCCAATTCGGCTGGGCGGATATTTTTTATCAAGCGAGTCTCATCAAAACACGAACGCTGCCGGGTGCGGTGCATTGACCAGGGCTTTGACGCTGGTCTCAAACAAGGTGACGCTGCGATACGCGCCGGGCGCGATACAGGTAATCAGTTGCGCCTGCATCACTGGCGCGTCGCCCACGATGGCAAATAAACGCCCGCCGACGCGCAGGCTCTGGCGGAAGCTGTCGGCCAAAAGCGGGGTCGAGCCAGTCAGTACGATGACGTCAAACCCGGCCTCATCCAGCCAACCGTGAGCGGCATCGCCTGTGCGCAACTGAACATTGGTGATGCCATGCGCATGGAGTTTTTCGCTTGCGGCGGCAGTGAAGCCGGGTTCGATGTCAACCGAAACCACTTCTGCGGCCAGTCGCGCCATTAAGGCTGCGAGGTAGCCGCTACCGGTGCCGATTTCCAGCACACGGTCCCCTGGGCGAATATCGAGTTCCTGTATCACGCGGGCTTCCAGTTTGGGCATCCACATGGATTCACCGGCATCGAGCGGGATTTCCATATCGACAAACGCCAGCGCGGCATGTTCGGGTGGCACAAAGTCTTCGCGGTGGATTGCGTGCAGCAGATTGAGCACACCCTGGTCGAGTACGTCCCAGGGACGGATTTGCTGTTCCACCATATTGAAGCGCGCTTGTTCGATGTCCATCTTGCCGTCCTGCCCGTTGATTATTAGAGGATTCTAACATGCGGCGTGCATGCCGAAATCAGGCTTGAACCGGCGCAATAAACACCGGGGAAGGCCGCACTCCGCACATTAGTGTATCCTCATGCTTCAAACTTTATCGCTAGGGGTCTCCAGCTAAACGGAGTGAGACACACCCTTGGAACCTGATTCGGGTCATGCCGACGTAGGGAAGCGGATAGCCAGCGCAGCACGGTATTCCTTCCTACGTATTTTATTGAGAAGGAATGCATCATGAACACAGCCACACCCGCTACGAAAACCGCCAAGAAACCGAAACCGTCGGCCACCCCGTTTTTGGCATCGACAGCGCACGTCGACGCGCTTGCGGTGAAGCCGCTGCCAAACTCTAAGAAAATTTATGTCCTGGGCAGCCAGGCCGATATTCGCGTGCCGATGCGCGAAGTGTCACAGTCGGATACTGCGAGTGGCTTTGGTGGCGAGAAAAATCCGGCCATTTATGTTTACGACTGTTCCGGTCCGTATACCGACCCGGCGGTCAAAATCGATATTCGTACCGGCTTGGCAGCGCTGCGCGCGCCCTGGATTGCCGCGCGCGGTGATACCGAGATGCTGGCCGACCTGAGTTCGGAATATGGTCGCCAGCAGGCGGCCAATTCGGGGCTGGATGCAATGCGTTTTCCGGAACTGGCGCGCACGCCGCGCCGGGCACGCGCAGGCGTGAATGTCACGCAGATGCATTACGCCCGCCGTGGCATTGTTACGCCGGAGATGGAGTTTATTTCCATCCGCGAAAACAATAATCGCAGCGCTTATCTGGAGTCGTTGCGCCAGACCGGGCCGATGGGCGAAAAACTTGTCGCACTGATGAACCGCCAGCATCGCGGGCAGAGTTTCGGCGCATCCTTGCGCGAAGAAATCACGCCGGAGTTTGTGCGCGCAGAAATCGCCTGCGGTCGCGCCATCATTCCTAACAATATCAACCATCCCGAATCCGAGCCGATGATTATTGGCCGCAATTTTCTGGTCAAGATTAACGCGAATATCGGCAACTCGGCACTGGGTTCAAGTATTCAGGAAGAAGTTGAAAAAATGACCTGGGCGATTCGCTGGGGCGGCGACACGGTGATGGATTTGTCCACCGGCAAAAACATTCACGAAACGCGCGAATGGATTATCCGCAACTCGCCCGTTCCCATTGGAACCGTGCCGATTTATCAGGCGCTGGAAAAAGTTGACGGTAAGGCTGAGGAGCTGACCTGGGAAATGTTCCGCGACACCTTGATTGAACAGGCCGAGCAGGGCGTGGATTACTTCACCATCCACGCGGGTGTGTTGCTGCGTTATGTGCCGCTGACTGCAAACCGTATGACCGGGATTGTTTCGCGAGGCGGTTCGATTATGGCGAAGTGGTGCCTGGCGCATCACAAGGAGAGCTTTCTCTACACGCATTTCGAAGACATCTGCGAGATCATGAAAGCCTACGATGTCGCGTTCTCATTAGGCGATGGCCTGCGCCCCGGCAGCATTTACGATGCCAACGACGACGCACAACTGGGTGAATTGAAAACTCTGGGCGAGTTGACGCAGGTGGCGTGGAAGCACGACGTGCAGGTGATGATCGAGGGCCCCGGCCACGTGCCGATGCAGCTCATCAAGGAGAACATGGATCTGCAACTCGAACAGTGCCACGAAGCGCCGTTCTACACGCTGGGGCCGCTCACGACCGACATCGCACCGGGCTACGACCACATCACTTCAGGCATCGGCGCGGCGATGATCGGCTGGTACGGCACTGCGATGCTGTGCTATGTGACGCCGAAGGAACACCTCGGCTTGCCGGATAAAGATGACGTGAAGACCGGCATCATCACTTACAAGATTGCCGCCCATGCGGCGGATCTGGCCAAGGGGCATCCCGGTGCGCAGATTCGCGATAACGCTTTGTCCAAGGCGCGCTTCGAGTTCCGCTGGGACGACCAGTTCAACCTCGGCCTCGATCCGGACAAGGCCAAGTCTTTCCACGACGAAACCCTGCCCAAGGAATCAGCCAAGGTCGCGCATTTTTGCTCGATGTGCGGCCCGCATTTCTGTTCGATGAAAATCACGCAGGATGTGCGTGAGTACGCAGCAAAAGAAGGCTTGACTGAAGCCGACGCATTGACCAAAGGCATGGAAGTGAAAGCGGTTGAATTTGTGAAACAGGGCGCCGAGGTTTATCGCAAAATATAAGATTGAGCTGATGATTAGTTGGCGCAGACACCCTCGACCGGATCGCCATCTTGTCACGACGGTGCCGACATATCGGAAATGGTGTTTATTTTGGTTGTCTCAACATTGCCAGCGCACCTTTAACGTGTAGCCTGATTCAGGGAGTCGAGCAAAGAAAATTCAAGGTGTGGCGGTTAAACTCTTCGGGCTGTTCTGAGTTGGGCACATGCCGGGTATTTTCCATAACCACCATTTTCGAGTCTGGAAGTAATGTATGCATACCAGCGCCTAGTTCGACTGGATTGCCTTTGTCTTCTTTGCCCCAGACAATCAGAACACGCTTGCCGATGCGGCCAAGCCATTCAATCTCACCGCGCAGGGTGTAAAAAAAGTCGCGCTGCAGGATGCTGGCGAAGACGTCTGTTGTTCCCTTGATCTTGTGAAAGCGGGTGACGTCATCAAAATAAGTCTGTGTGAGCATCGCCTTGTCAAAAACAAAATAATCGGCCAGCCCCTGCTTCCTGATTGCGTCCGTATTCAGCCCGTACATGAAGCGGCTTACGGCAGGGAACGCCTTGATCAGTTTGCCTGAAAACGGCAGTTGGTTTGGCATGCCAGCCGCATCGACCAAAACCAGTTTGTTGACCCGATCAGAATGATCGACCGCCAGTTTGATCGCAACCCCGCCGCCCATGGATTGCCCTATTAGCGAAGCTTTGGCTATTCCTAGCCGGTCCATGAACGCCAACACCTGCTTCGTATAAAGTGCATAGCTGTAATCCATCAATGTGCGGGTGCTGTAGCCAAAGCCCCACAGATCGAGCGCATAGACATGGAAATGCTTTGCCAGCGCATCGATATTGCTGGCCCACATGAAAGAATCGTAGAAAAAGCCGTGGAGCAGAATGAGCGGTTCACCCTCACCGCGTTCCAGATAATGAGTTTGCTTGCCATCCAGATCGATGGTCTTCCCCTGCGCATGAAGCTTGCTCCACGCCTCAAGCGGCTGCGAGTCCCATTTCACGTCGGCCATCAATCTGCTCCCAAAACCGAGGCCATCAGGCAGCGTTGAGATCCAGTGTTACAACACGGCTGCCGAGTAAATTCCGAATGGCCGGGGAGCGTTTGAACAGGTGCCAGGCCATACGCCACTGCTTGGGGTAATGCGAAAACAGATCCTCAACCGCCAGTGTCTTAAAGCGCTTGTCCCAGGTTTCCAGAGAACGCGGGTCGCGCGGTGACCAATAGAATTTGGGTACGGGTTTGATATGCTTGAACTCGCTGACGCACCACTCGCGTCCGACGACAAAGCTGCCAAAAATTTCCAGCACAATCTGGCATGTCTGAAACCGGTCGGCCAGCGTCGATAGCAACTGCCTGGCTTTATCTTCGGGCAGATAAGGCAGAAGGCCTTCGGCCACTACCAGCACGGGAAGAGTGCTGTCCGTCAAGCCGAGCTGATCGATCCATGAAAAATCCAGCACGTCCGATGCGATGAAGGTACGGCGATCAGACTCGATGATATAGCGTTTGCGCACGTCAATGACCTCAGGCAAATCCAGATCGAACCAGCGCACCTGACCGTTGTCCAGTTCAGTAAACCGGTTATCGAGACCTGCCGCCAGATTGATCACCACCGAACGCGGGTTGTTATTTAAAAATTTCAGAATGGCGTCCTGGAACAGGCGTGTGCGCACCACTACGCAAGCCTGTGTTGACCATTTATTGCAACGCGAAAAATCATAATCCAGCGTCTTGATGATCTCGACCGCTTTAGTGTCCCGGATCAAGGGGGTTGCGGATTGTGTTTCTTTTGCGCGGTAGAAGAGTGGAACCAAGAGCGTTTCCGGCACGCCATTCAGAGTAATTTTTTCAGGCGTCGAGGACATTTGGATGAGGCCACCAGGGGGATTAGGGAATATTTTCACCGGTAACATACATCAAATCGCTGCGGAGCGGGGATCGTTCCCAGACACTTGCCGCGCTTGATGAGGCAATGAAAAATGGAACTGTTGAACAGCAATTTTCCTTGCGGGTTCATCAGGACAGAGGGCTATTGTCATAATATGCGCCGGGCTTGGTTTTAGAACTGTGAATTGCCAATGCTGGGGGGGGAGGACAGGCGGCGCATCAAACCGGATATTGAATACGTCACCATCAACACTTTCAAAATCAAAATGGTTCATGGGACTTGATAGCCCGAGGCCGATGGCTTTTCCATAGGCCTCGCGCAACGTCCAGTAGGTGAAAAAGCGCTTCAAATAGGCCTCGCCTTGTAGTTGACTCAGGGCGTGCTGCTCGGATGGAGCGAACATTTTTTCTGCGATACCTTGCGGCTTGCCCGGCAGGCGAAGTTTTTCAGCGTCGATGCCGCAATTCGAGTTTAATGTGACCAAGCATGCCACCAGCCCGTCAGTGTGGGTCAGGTTGAAACGTAACGGTGCGTTAATGCCAGACATCGCTATTTCAGGACGGCCATACAGGGTATAAGTAAACTGCCAGGCCGATGGATGAACGTCCACATAAAAAGACAGCACCGTGCGCACCATTGCGTGGGCTACCAGAAACAGATGACGGTCTTTTTCGAACTTGAACCGAGAATGGCGATCTTTTTCCTCGGGTGAGAGGATGGATGCGCATGTGGCCAACTGATCCGGGTCGACAACCGCCGCTGGATTCGCAAACCAGACGTGCGCTTCGCACTCTAGTTGTCTTAACAGGTGCGCGTGGCTGGTCAAACGGGCTTGTAGGTCGCGTGCATCATGCCAAACATGCCGGGCATATTCGATGTTTTCTGCATGTCGGGTATGCGGCCAATCTCTTTGAGTGATTTGATAAAAGGATCGATCAAGGCGTCGATTTTTTCATCGGGCACGCAAAGCGGAATCGCAAATCTGACCAGGCCGACTTGCGCGTATTCTTTCATCATGCCCGTTACGTGCATGCCGCCCCGTACTCCAGATTGCTCATAGACCCAAGCTGTAAACGCGACCGTCGCATTGGTATAGTTCGACGCATCCATATAGTCGGCGACATTCAGCACCACGCAATGTCCGGATGCCGGTGTGGCGAGGGGCAACCCGCTCTTGACGAGTGCCGCATGGAGTCGCGCAGCCTGATCCACCCGGCGTTTGACCGCCTGCTCGATAAAAGCCATATCCTTCATGGCCGCATTGATCATGGCCTTGTCTGTGGCATTGATGCCGGGCCCGAAGGTGGCGACGACATCCTTCAACCGGTAAAACATGCGTTCATCATTCGTTCCCATCAGGCCACCGCGGGTGATACCGAAATCTTTTGCCAGACTACACGTCATGGAATCAAAGTAGCTGCAAAACTCGCGCACGATTTCGCGCACCGAGGTGTTGCTGTAGCCTGCCTCGAATCGCTGGATCAGAACCGCGTTCTCAATCAGGCGGGTCGCATCGAGCACCATCTGGATGGTGTGCCCGGCGATCAGCTCGCGTATTTCCCTGACGTTCGCCATCGATACCGGATAGCCGCCGGAGGCATTGTTCTCCGCTTCGATGTAGATGTAGGCGATTTTTTCGGCATCGCTGCCAGCGAGCAGGGTCTTGAGTTGTTCGCAGTCCAGATTGCCACGAAAAAGATCATCCGAGTCGCGGTTGAAGACGTGCCGGACCGGAAGCTCGACCGGCTCCATGCGGTTCAGGACAAGATGATGTCGCGTGGTGGGGAAGAGTAAATTCTGAACGACCTGCTTGTCTTTTTTGCCGGCCGCGCGCCAGAAGTAGGCTTCGGCAGCCCGGCCTTGCGAGACATTGATGAAATGTTTGAACGGGAACAATGCCGCAGCATGGGTCGCCCGGTCTGAGTAATCCACCTGCTCGCGCAATGATTGCATACGATCCGCAATCTCTTGTGATACCAGTTCTGTCCAGGAGTCCGTCATCAGATCGGAGTCGACAAGCGATGGATGGATGTTAACGACGTTATAGCCGCATGCTTCCAGATGTTGCTCGCGGTCAGTGAGCTCACTGGCTATTTTTGCGGTTTTCATGGTCATCACAGTCATCAGGCGGAACCCAGCAGGAGCATCAGGTCGTTCAGTTTTTTCTTGCCACAGCCATTGGGTCGCGCAAGGTGCATGACGGCGGTGACAGGGCGGTATTTACTTTTGTATTGGGCGTTTGCGTCGCCATTAAGGAAATTGGCTTTCTTGAGCTGATCGAAAAATACAAATACATCTTTTGAGCAGTTTTCGTGTTCAAACAGTTCGGTTCCCATGGTGAGTCCCAGACTGACGAGCTGTCGTCCTTCCTTTCGGAAGCACTGAATAATTTCATTCAAGGCGAACTCGGTGCTGCCCAACGGCAAATCCTTGGCGTAAAACTCGAGATCCATCAAATAGCCATTGTTCATATTGTCGCGCGAAAACACCATGACATTATCAATTGCGCTGTCGCGATAGGTCAGGAAGAAACGGTGATCATGGCTCATGCCGCCGCGCATGATCTGTTCTTTGACGTCGATGACAAAGGGCGGCGTTTTGCCTTTCAGCTCAACCCATTGGTCGATGACTGTGCATATTGCCTTGTCCGTGTCCGGGACTGTTCCAGGCACATACTCCAGCGTTTTGCAGTCGCCGCTTTTTGTGTATTTGGAAACCATGTAACGCAGTCGCCGCATCGCCTGCCCGTCAAGCGTGAAAGCAGATAGCGGTTCGATACGCTGCCAGATACCCAGCGGCGTTGTGGTGAACCCGCAGGCTTTCAGGTCGTTTACCCGTCCCTCCTGCGCCATCAAATTAATCTGGAGTTCATTGGCTTCGGCATAGGCCTTGAGTTCGTTCAGGGTCGAGGCATAGTGTTCATCCGCGCCGACAAAACAGACAGCGAACAGCACGCCAGAATGGCTCTTGTGATAAAAAATACCGTTTTGGGCCGAGGACAGAAAAATCGTACTGGCCATCTGCTTGCGATTAATGGCAAGCGCATCATCCGCGCCGTAAGTCGCCAGCAATTCCTCCACGACTATTCCCCATTGAGCCAATGATGCGGCGTCGTTCTCGTCGAAAACGAGATAAGGCGTGGCGGGTGTCTGCGCAGCAGCGCTGCCGTTGTCGGCCTGATTCTTGTAATCAAACAGCGAAACGACATTTCCTTTTTTGCAGCTTCCAACTGCAGGTGCAAACGGCGCGGCATAAGCAGGCTGTACTGGATGGCTTGATCCGGCACCTAAATGCGCGCTGCCCAGACCCAGAAGCGAGGCCAGCAACTGATTGTGTTGCTCGATCAGCGTTAAAGCGTTATCGCGTTGAGCATCGAGATGCTGCAATAGTTCGATCACCGCATTCCCTTCGGTTTGAGACGACATAACGGGTGTCCTCAATGGCGTGATGGAATCAATTGCCGATCTCTGTTTTCAGGAAATCCACAAGTTCGTTCAGGGTTGAATACTCAAACAACAGAGTGGCGGGCAACTCGATTTTGTAGCACGTCTCCAGCTCCTTGACCATGGACATGGCGGTCATCGAGTCAGCTCCCAATTCCATGATGTTCTGATCCGGATCGATATCCGTCTCATGCATCTCGACTGCTTTTGCCATTAATGAACGGACGTAGTCAAACAGATTGGCTGGCCGCTCCATTGACGCAGGCGGCTCGTTTTGGCTGGGTGCTTGCGGGGCGGTTTCTGTGACCGGCGCAGTCACGCTTGGCTGGAACACGGCGGCAGCTGGCGGTATTGCTTCTGGCGCGCTGTAAACAGGTTCGGGTGCCACGTACGCAACGGGTGCGGCAGCCGGAACCAGCGAGGGCGCAGGACGTGAAGCGAAGTTCTGCGGAAGCGCATCCATGGATACGCCGGAAAGCGCGCTGGACAGCAGAGAATTCTGGTTCTCATACAGCCGCATCAGCATCTCGCGCTGTTTTTCGAACTCGCTCATGAGCAGTTGAATCTGGCCGCCACCCAATGGGGTGTCGGCTTTGGGGTTGGTTGTGCTCATGACGTGTTCCTCTTTCTGCTTCGGTTGTACGGTCGAACTAGCTTTCGGTTTTGTCTTCAGGCCTTGACGAAGGGTGTTCAGATTGTCTGCAATAGTGCCTGCGTTAAACGATCCCGGGACGAAAGCGGCATTTTTCTCGCCGCTCAGGATGATTTTCTCCAGCGCAGCCATACCGGACTGCGCTGAAACATGCAGGAAGCCGTTGCGCTGCATTTGCTCGAGCACAAACTCGGACACTTGCTGCCCCAACTCCCACGGTCCCCATTGAACGGTGATATAGCGGCAAGGGTTATCGCTGGCTTGTGCATAGGGAACGGTATCCATATACACATTGCTTGCCGAATAATCGCTCTGGCCGATGTTGCCCGTGATGCCGGCCAGCGAGGAGAACAGCACGAAGAAATCGAGTTTTTCGGATTGGGTCTGGCGTATCAGTTCATCGACACCGTTGACCCGCATGTCGATCATGTTCCGGTAACCGGCCCATTCCTTTTGCAGAATCATCTTGTCATCGAGCTGCAATGCCGAGAAATAAATGCCGTTCAGGTTCGGATGCACAGCGTGAATCGCCGCCAGACTGGCACACATAGAATCGGCGCTGCGCACGTCGGTGCTGATGTACGTCACCCTGGAATCGAGTGCCTCAACGCCGCGAATAAACTCGATGGTTGATGCAATCGCGTCCTTGTTCGCGGCGACGTAGCTGTCGTACTGTTCCGGATCGGGCAATTTCCGGGTGCCACTTAGCACCAGATTGCATTTGAAATTGCTTGCGAGGTGGCGTGCGAGTACCTGGCCCACGCCGCTGACGCCGCCAATAATCCAGAACGTCTTGTCGGCATTGAAAACGGTGTTGCGATCATGTTTGATGCTGAGCGGCAAAGGTTCTACCGCCAGGCTGTGGCGTTTCTGGTTGAAATACAGGGCTTCAGGCCCGCCTGCTGCTTCGCTGCCATCAAATATCAACTCCTGATGGAGGTAGTAGGCTGTTTGCGCGGCATCCAGATCGCCCAGGTCGACCTGACGCACATCCATCAGGGGAAATTCGAGACGCGCCGAACGGAGGAATCCGGTAGCAAGCGACTTGCGAATATCAAACCGGGATTCATTGCCTGCCAGCCGATAGGCATGACGAGTCGCCCGGATGAAACGGATTCTCTGGAAGTCCTTGTTTTTGCGGGAGTGCGTGCTGATCGCCTTGAACAGATTGAACAGCACACGCATCGTTTCCACATCGGCCGCATCACGCTCCGGGACGGAGGGTTCGTAATCGCCAAGGAACACGATGCCGTTTACCGAACCGGACTTTTCAAGAATGGTCTGGATGCCCGCAGTATCGGCATTCCAGTAGTGCGCGTAAGGCACGAGCAGCAGGTCCACGCCAGCATCGGCCAGTGTGGGCGCGAATTGCTGCTCCGACGCGTCGCGCGAGCCAAATACCAGCCATCGCGAACTGCTGTCCTGAACCGCAGCGGGAACTGTAAGCTGCGCTTTCCATGTCGCGTGAAAAAACTCGGCGGCATCGGTATTCTGGGCAGCTTTGGGGATCGCATTGGTCTGCGGTGCCGCCGCTTTTGGCCTGGCTACACCGGGCATGCGTTTGAGCTGCAGCTTGGTGATGCGGGCGCAGGGTGCGCCGCTGTTGTCATACAGGTTGATATTGCAATTGATGATGTCGCTGTTAACGTCGGCACTGGATGTGTCGTCAAGCGTGACGTGCGAGAAATACTCGCCACCCTGGACAAATTTATAGACGCAGATCGACTCAATACCGATCGGCACCATGGTCGGGAAGCTTTCCTCGCCCTGCGAACCTTCCATCCGGGCCATCAGTAAACCGGCCGTGGCCTGGAACGCGGAATCCAGAATGCCGGGGTGCAGGTAATAGCCGCGCGTTTTTTGTGCAACCCCATCATTCACGGGGCTGAGGCGTGCCAATGCTTCGGTGGGTGATGCGCGAAGCGAAGCAATATGACGGTGGAACGCACCATACTCAATGCCGCACCGGCTGAATATGTCGTACACCGCTTCATGTGAGTAGCTATGTGGCAGTCGCTGTTCTATCTCCTGCACCGAGATGGACGGCGGCACTTCACTGCGGGTGAAGGTGGTCGAGTGTCCCTTCAGGATCAGGTTGCCGCGCGCATCGGTTACCGCAAAGTCTTTTTCATCCTTACCGGTGAAGGCAACGGTGAGGTTTGATTTTCCCAGCCACGGCTGATGGAAGGACAGGCCGCGCAGATGTTTGGGTGCGTGAGCAAACGAAAGTGCGTGGAGATGACTGATCAAATCGCACTGTCCGGCACCCGACAGCATGGGCGTGCGGCACACAACGTGATCGCGGAACAGGACTGAATCCGGGTCGGGTACATATTCGAACTGGCCTTCGCCGATGCGTTTGAACAGATGCTGGAACGGATAGTCGTGATTTTCGACTACCCGGAACATGCTGCGGCGCTCCAGCGGGGTGTGCGGAACCGAAATCATCCGCCCACCCGCCGTGCCTACCTTGCCGAATTCGGGACGTGCCACATTATTGACTGGTGCCTGGTGGATTCCGCGTCGATCACCGTGGCCGCTGTAGTAGTGATCCCATTTAATATCAATGCCATTGGCATACAGGCTGGCCAGTGTGACAGCAAGATGCTGGCTCTCTGTTGCATCCGACACATGTTTTGGCAGAGTCGATAACACAACGGTGTTGTTGCCATTGATAATGCGCCGCGCCAAGCCTGTCAGATGTGCGTGGTTACCTACCTCCAGCAGCATCTCCGAACCGGCGGCCACGAGATTCTGCACGCCCTTATGGAATTGCACGGGTTGGCGGATGTGGCTCGCCCAGTATTCGGGCGTGCATTCGTTGCCTTGATAAAGCGCGCCGCTGACATTGGAAATGATCTGACCGGCAGCAGGTTTCATGCTCAGCCCAGCCAGATATTTTTTGAATTCATCCAGAACCGGTTCCATATGCCGCGAATGGAATGCGTGCGAAACTTGCAGTGACTGGTGTGCAGTTGCCTGCGTGTCGAGGTAGATGTGCAACTCTTTGAGTGCTACAAGTTCACCGGAAACCACGGTACTGAGCGGCCCGTTGTAGGCCGCAATATCCAGCGGCAGCCCAAGCAGAGCGATGCTCTTGAGCAGGTCATCGGGCGATTGCAGCACCGCTGTCATGCCGCCACCCGCAGGCTGCGCACCCATCAAGGCACCACGCCGAATCACGGTTTTGAGCGCATCCTCAAGCGAAAACATGCCGCCCAGACAGGCGGCGACATATTCACCGATGCTGTGCCCAAGCAGGGTATCCGGTTTGACGCCCCAGCTCTGCCACAGCGTTGCCAGCGCATAATCCATGGTGAATACAATGGGCTGCGTGATGGCGGTGGAACTGATTTCATCCTGCTCGGTGGACGACACCAGCAGATCGCGCAGCGATGTCCCCAGTAGTGGGTGAGCGATTTCATCGCACACATTGATGATGTCCCGGAATACGGTTTCGGTGTTGAAAAGCGTTTTCCCCATCCCGGGGTGTTGCGAGCCCTGTCCGCTAAACAGCCATGCGATCCGCCGCCGTGTTCGGGACATGCTTTTTTTCTCAATCAAGACTGCGTGCTCGACCTTGCCGCCTCGCGCTACCTGTGCGGCATCTTCAAGCGAATTCGCAACGATTGCGATCCGGTTTTGCCGATAGTGATCCCGGCGTGCGCCATAGGTATACGCAATGTCGCGGGCGTTGGTCTCGGGCGGGCAGTGTGTGGCAAATCGCTCAAAGACGATGCGCGAGGCATCCAGCGAAGCTTCGCTCTTTGCGCTGAGGCAATACACCTGGGGCTCGCCTGGCTCAGACGGCAATTGATGCCTGGTTTCTGCGTGATACGCATTGCGCAGGATGACATGCACATTGGTGCCGCCGAAGCCGAATGAGTTGACCGAAGCCAGCCGTCTGGATTCTGTTTTGGGCCAGGACACCGCCTGGTGACAGACAAAAAACGGTGTGTCGGCGAACTTGATTTCTTTGCGCTCGTTCTCGCAATTCAGCGTAGCCGGTATTTTGCTGTGGTAGACCGCAAGCGCAGCTTTCATCAAGCTTGCAATGCCTGCTGCCGCCAGTTGGTGGCCGAAATTGGTTTTGATTGATCCAATTGCACAGCTTTGTTTTTCTACCGGATTTTTTTCATTAAACGCCAGTGCCAGACTGCGAATTTCGATCAAATCGCCGATGTTGGTACCGGTACCGTGCGCCTCGACGTAGCCGATATCTGCCGGGTTGATGTCGGCTTGCTTCAGCGCGGCCCGAATGACGGTTTCCTGGCCTTCTGGATTAGGTGCCATGATGCCCAGCGAAGCGCCATCGTTATTCGATGCGCTTGCTTTGATGACTGCATACACACGGTCACCATCCGCAATGGCCTGACTGTAGCGCTTCAACACGACTGCGCCCGCACCCTCACCAGGCACAAAACCGTTAGCTTTGTCGGAAAAGGTATAACACTTGCCGTCCGGAGACAGGATGCCTGCGCTTGAGAACAGCAGATACATCACGATGCTTTCCATCACCTGCACGCCGCCAGCCAGCGCGGTGTCGCAGTCACCGTTCAGAATGCTCTTGCAGGCCATGTCGACGGAAAACAGCGACGATGAACACGCGGTATCGACCGACAGCGACGGCCCTTTCAGGTTGAATGCATTGGATACGCGCGCAGCAGCCAGATTGGCCAGCGAACCGGTCAAGGTCGATGGCGTGAGCCGTGAAAATTCGCGCTGCTGATAGAAACCGGTGCCGCTCGCGCCGACGAACACCCCCATCCGCGAGCCTTCGATCCCGACCAGACCGCTGTCCTGAATCGCTTGCCAGGCCACCTTGAGAAACACGCGCTGATGCGGATCCATGGTGATCGCTTCATGTTCGTTCAGGCTGAAGAATTTTGCGTCGAAGTGATGGTGGTCAATGAAGCTGCCCCACTTGCTGACGGTTGTGTTGGGCGCTTTGCCCTCCCGATCATAGTATTGGCTGATGTCGCAGCGGTCATTCGGCATTTCGGTGACACAGTCGCGGCCCTCCATCAGCAACTGCCAGAGTTCGCCAATGTTGTCGGCCTGCGGGAAGAGACAGCCCATGCCGATGATGGCAATGTCATGCTCGCAAATATCCTCTTTGGGCGCGCCAGGCTCTTCGTTCGCGGCAGGTTCGATTTCGTCTACACAATCTGGCTCCGCATCCAGTGCCTGGTTTTTATACGGGGCGACTTCGACCAGATCGCTCAGCTTGCAGCGGATAGTGATATTTTCACGGGCAATATAGTTGGCGAGCCGGTGAATCGTGTCATGTTCCCTGAACATGTCGTGGGTAATTGGGCAATCAATCGTTTCTTCTGCCAGCGAGATGACTTCGATCGCTTTGATCGAGGTGCCGCCCAGCGAGAAGAAGGGGTCATGGTCGCCGATGGCTTTTTGTGAAATCCCCAGCACTTCCGACCATAAGTGGCGGATCAGCAGTTTCAGTTCGGAAATGGTGACGTGCTTGCCGGAATCCTGATCCGAGCTTAGATCAGGCGCGATTTCGAGCAGTTCAACCAGTTGAATGCATTGGCTGGAGAATTGCCCTTCGAGGTAATTCTCCAGTAATTTATGGCGAATGACTTTGCCGCTGGTGGTTTTGGGGATTTCACCTGTGGATTTCAATAACACAAACAACGTGGGCGTTACGTCGAAACACTGGTTAATGCGCATCTGCACTTTGCGCAGAATGGCCGTTTTTTCGCGTGCGCCTGTGAAACGCTTGTTGCAGGCGATAAAAGCCAGAATGACTTCTTCTTCCTGATCGGGATCGTGGTAGCCAATGACAACCAGATTATCCAGACCCTGGATGTCTTCGCAGGCATGCTCGAAATCGTGCGAGTAATAATTCTGCCCGTTGACATAAACAATGTCCTTGACCCGCCCCGTGATGACGAAGCGGTCGTCATGCACGAAACCGAGATCGCCGGTTCTGAACCATTCGCCGCATGACGACACCTCGTTCGCATCGGGATTGGCAAAGTAGCCGCGCGTTACGCTCGGACCTTTGACCTGCACATGCCCTACGGTACCAACCGGCATGACCTGGTCGTCGTCGTTGACGATACGCAGATCCATGCCGGTCACAGCCGGACCTTCGTCGATAAAACAGCTGGATCGCGGCGAATCGGCAGCCACGTGCTCAATTTGTGAGCCGCAACCCAGCGCATCACGGTTAAGGAAATGTTTTCTGAATAGCTCACCGCGCGGCGCAATCGTGACGGCGAGGCTGGCTTCGGCCAGACCGTAGCCCGCCAGCATGCATTCACGGCGCAGGCCGCAATGTGTGTTCAGCAGATCGAGAAAGCGGTCGCAGGTTTGAACGGATATCGGTTCGGCACCGTTCAGGATGACATCCAGACATGACAGATCCAGCGGCGCAAGCAGCTCTGGCGTTGCTTTTTCCAGAATCCGCCTGAGTCCGAAGTTGGGCGAGAAAGTGACACTGACCCGGTATTCGTGAATTTTCGTGAGCCAGAGCATGGGGCGGCGCACGAATGCAAACGGCTTCATCGCGACCACCCGGCACATGCTGACCACCGCCATCAGATGGCCGGCGATGAGGCCCATGTCATGGTAGTAGGGCATCCAGTTCAGCAGGCACGAAGTATCGCGCACGCCCATGGATGTCATCAGGCTATGAATGGTGACCAGTACATTTTCATGCGAGATTTGTGTGCCCTTCGGGAAGCTGGTGCTGCCCGACGTGAATTGCAGGAACGCCAGATCATCGGGCTGCGCCTGGTGAAAGACACCTACTACACGGCTGTTGCTGATATCGCCATAGGTTGCGACGTGACCATTGAGTGATAAGGATTCTGCGCTGCTGTTTTTGTCTCCGGTCACACCACGAATCAGGTCGGCATTCCTGTCGCTCATCAAAATAATGGGATCGTTCAGCTGATAGGCGATTCCCTGGAGTTTTTTGAAGCCGCTGTCATTGGACGTTGCATTGCGGAACGGAAGCACGGGTACCGGGACGATACCGCCCAGAATGCAGGCCCAGAAGATAACCAGAAATTCTTCTAGCCCATCAAGTTGCAGAATGACTTTGCTGCCAGGAAGTGCGCCCAGCTTTTGAAGGCCGCCTAGCGAAAGGGTGGCTTTATCTAGTAATTCGCGGTAGGACAGCGTGCTCTCGCCACCGCGATCATCGACAAAAACAATTTGTTTCTTGGTGTGGGCGGCGCTGTGCAGGGCGGCGCTGAGTGTTAATGGGTAATTCTCGGGGAAGACAAGTGGGGGTCCCTCCAGAATTGAAACGCTAGAATTTTCTAAATCGTGATCTGCACGAATCTGTGCATCAACTTCAACCGACATAACCAGTCTCCAAATGCGTGTTCGTATTGATTGTGTGTGAGTCTGGCAAACCCCTCAGCAAGCATCGGATCATCAGTCTGTGCTGCCATCCTGCGACAATTTGTCACGGGATGGCATTAAATGCACATTTCATGCCATAAATATAAGACACTGTTTATATTGATGTTCGCAATGCTCGTCTTGATATCAGGCGGGCTGTTTGACGATTCTGTCTGACAGCAGGCATGACATCAATGTCACAGCACGATTATTTGATAACGGATTTGAAAGGGCAAGCTTTAGATAGGTCACTAATAGACTAATGAACTGATGGATGGCGTGTTTGCTGCGTTACAGCGATTGTTTGGGTGGATCAGCAGGCTTTACCGGACATCAGACTCCGCATTTTTGTCTGGAATCAGACGCACCACGCGTTGCGGATAAGGCATATCGATGCCTGCCTCGCGGAAACGCCGCCACAACTGCCAGTTGAGATCAGAGCGCAGGTTTTGCTGACCCTCGCTCGGGTCGCTGATCCATACATCCAGTTCTAGCAGAATACCGTTATCAGTAAAGCTTTTGAGTAGCACTGATGGGGCTTCACTTGGTGTGCTGTGCAGTACTCTCGGATGCGCCAGTGCGACTTGCAGCATGATTGTTTTGGCCTGATCCAGATCGGTTTCATAAGCCACT
The DNA here is from genome assembly GCA_040080135.1 of Thiobacillaceae bacterium. Lineage (GTDB taxonomy): Bacteria > Pseudomonadota > Gammaproteobacteria > Burkholderiales > Thiobacillaceae > Thiobacillus. The sequence goes on along the minus strand of JBEBIZ010000001.1, from coordinate 361,998 downwards.
TGCAACGGCAAACCGATGCGGATGTTGGGCTGGGTCAGCGAATGGTTGACCACGGTTTGGGTAATCAGCATTTCGTTCGGCACGATGCTTTCAGTGCCGTCCTGCGCTTTGAGCAGGGTGTAGCGCGTGTTGATCTGGCTGACCTGGCCGTATTTGCTGTCGACCGTAATCAGGTCGCCGATGCGCACCGAGCGATCCAGCAGAATGATGAAGCCGGAAATATAGTTGCTGGCGATTTTTTGCAGGCCGATGCCGAGACCCACGCCCAGCGCGCCGCCGAATACCGACAACACGGTGAGATCGATGCCCACCGCAGGCAGCGCAATCATCACCGCCAGCAACAGCAGAATCGTGCGCGTGGCCTTGGTCAGCGCCATCCGCAGCGACAGATTCATGTGCGCAAAACCCATCAGCCGGTTCTCGATGAACTGTGCCAGCCCGAGCGACGCAATCACCGCAATCACGATGACCGCCGCCGCCTGCAACAGCAGCCACAAGGAAAAATGATGCTCGCCCGACTCGAACGACAGTGATTCCAGTGCAGCATGGATGCGCGGCAACAGGCCGGTGATGTGCGCCGCAAACCCGCCCCAGATTAGCCAGACAACGCTGCGCTCCCAGGCTTTTTGCGCCTCACTGGGTTTGAACACGTAGCGCAGCGCGAATACCAGCAAACGCACCCCGACCAGGGCGAGCAGCAGGGGCACGGCGACATCCAGTAAATGCGTTTCACCGATCCAGCGTTCGGCCACCTCACGGCACAGCAACACTGCCAGCAGCATCATCAAAGGGTAGCCGACGCGGCGCACGCCCGCGCGACCGGTTGCCCATGGATTGTCGCTGTCGCGCAGATACGGCTGAATGAAATGCATCGTCAGCCAGGCGGCGGCCATACACAGCAATAGCAGCCCAAGCTGCCACACTAAAGCGGTGTCGTGGCTGTCCTGAATCAGGCGGGTGATGAGATTGTCGAACGGGAGCGCGGTTTTTGTCATGGGTCGATGAGTGTGAGACGTGCGGCAAGTTTAGTGGTCATGGTCGGCATACAGAGTGTCTATCGCTGCGCGATATTGGCTGCTGACCTGATTGCGTTTGATTTTCAGCGTGGGGGTGAGCAGGCCGTCTTCAACCGTCCACGGGGTCAGCATCGGATACACACGGCGGATTTGTGCGTAGCCGGGGAAGGCTTTGAGATGATCCGCCATCCGCGCCAGCAGCGCCTTCAGCAGTTTCGGGTTGTGCAGGCTTGCAGGCGCGGCAGGATCAGCGTGCAAGCCTGCGGCAAACGCAGGCCAATGCCCGGCGTCGAGCACCACCAGCGCCGCCAGAAAAGGCTTGCTTTCACCAACGATCATCACCTGTTCAAACAGCGGGTCGAGCAAAATGGCCGATTCCATATCAGATGGCGGCACTTTCTCGCCGTTGGAAAGGACGATGATGTCCTTGATTCGCCCGACGATGGTGTAGTGGCCGCGCGCATCCACGCTGGCCTTGTCGCCGCTGTGCAGCCAGCCATCCGCGTCGATAGCCGCACGGGTAGCGGCCTCGTTTTTCCAGTAGCCGCGCATGACGCAGCGACCGCGCGTCAGCAGTTCGTCGTGCTCGCCAATCTTGACCTCGACCCCCGGTAGTGCCGGACCGATGCTGGCTGGAATATTGGACGATGGACGATTGACGCAGACTACCGGACTGGTTTCGGTCAGCCCATAACCCTGATAGACCGGCACGCCCAGGCCGATGAATACGCGTGCAATCTCGGGCGATAACGCGGCACCGCCGGAAATCGCATAGCGCAGCCGTCCTCCCAGTTTTTCATTCACTGGCCGCGCGACCAGACGGCTTAACAGCGGCCACAGCAACAAACCGGGATGCCAGCTTGCGCGCGCTGTGCGGGTATGGGGTTGGGCGCGTTCAAACCGTCGCCAGCCAATGTTGACTGCCAGGCCGAATAGCCTGCGTGCGAGCGGACTTTTTCTGGACAGACCATCCTGAATGCGCCCGTACACGCGTTCATAAATGCGCGGAACCGAGATCAACACGGTCGGACGTATCGTGCCCAGGTCTTGCGCCAGTTGCGCAACTGAGCGTGCGAAGGCCACTTCAGCGCCCACCAGCATCGCCCAGTAATAGCCTGCCGTCCTTTCCAGCGTATGCGATAGCGGCAAAAACGACAGAAACACATCCTGACCGTTGAGCGCCACGCATTGCGTCGCGTACCAGGCATTCCACAACATGTTCGCGTGCGTCAGCATCACGCCCTTGGCGCGCCCCGTGGTGCCGGAGGTATAGATAATGCTCGCCAGCAGATCGGCATCCAGACGGCGTGGCGGGAGCGCAGTACCGACCGCCGCCGCCAGCCAGTCTGCCGCCACCACCAAACGGCCATCAGCCAAGCTCTGGTCAGGCGGGCAGAGGCTTACGATGCGTTGCAGGTTCTGGACGGCGTTGCCCATTTCAGCCAGTTTTTTATGCTGGAATTTGCCTTCAAGCAGCAGCAGTTTTACGTCCGCGTGCTCCAGAATGTAGGCCGCGTTTTCCGGGCGATCATCCAGATACAGCGGCACCGTCACCAGCCCCAGCCCCAACGCCGCCTGATCGAAAATCACCCATTCGACGCAATTTTTCAGCATCACCGCAACGCGGTCGCCGGGCGTGAGACCCTCTTTAGCCAGCGCGGCTTGCCAGCGCGCCACTTCGGCAGCTACCTGCGCCCAGGTGAACGCCTGCCACGACTCGCTGGCCGGATCAAACTGGCGGTAAGCGACTTTGTCCGGCGTGTTGGCCACCCGTGCCTGAAACAGCCCGGAGAGCGTGCCCAGTTGTTCCGGGTGAAAAATCACAGCCATGGTCAGGTTTTGATGAGCACCGCAGCAAAAAAGCCATCGGTGTCGTGCAGCGCAGGCGAGAGTTTCAGATAAGCACCCATATCCGGAATGTCGATTTTGGCTTGCGCTAACAAATCGCAGACCGGCAATAGCGTGAACCCGCCTTCGGCCAAAAAAGCTTCCACAATCTGCTCGTTTTCTTCCGGCAGCAGGCTGCATGTTGCATACACCAGCCGTCCGCCAGGCTTGAGCAAACGCGCTGCAGAGCGCAGGATTGCGGCCTGCTTTTTGGTCAGTTCGGTCACGCTTTCGGGCGACTGGCGAAATTTGAGATCGGGATTGCGGCGCAGGGTGCCGAAGCCTGAACACGGCGCATCAACGATGACCCGGTCGAGTTTTCCGGCTAGGCGTTTTACCCGCGTGTCGTTTTCCGAGCTTAGCAACTGCGGCATCACGTTCGACAGTCCCGAGCGCGCCAGGCGCGGCTTGAGGTTGACCAAGCGTTTCTCTGCCACGTCAAACGCGTACAGTCGTCCGCTATTGGCCATCATCGCGCCAATCGCCAGCGTCTTGCCGCCCGCACCGGCGCAAAAATCGCACACCATTTCGCCGCGCCGCGCGCCGGTCAAGAGCGCCAGCAACTGGCTGCCGTCGTCCTGTACTTCGATGCTGCCATCGACAAACAACGGATGGCGATTGATGGCGGGGTTGTCGCGCAGCCGGACGCCCCAGGGCGAATGTGGTGTGGGTTCGGCACCGTAGCCTTCTGTGCGCAGGCGTTCCAGCACCACGTCGCGGCTGGCCTTGTGCGTATTCACGCGCACATCCAGTGGTGCCTGCTGCTGCAAGGCGCGACCCAGTGCCAGAATATCTGCGTCGTCCATCGTGGCCTGCAATTTTTCGACAACCCAGTCCGGGAGTTCTGCCGCCACGCCCAGTGGCAAATCGCTGGTTTTGGCATTGCGGATATGAGTGATCAATTCTGACCGGGCAAAGTTTTCCAGCACGGCTCCGCTCATGCCGCGCACCTTGATGAGCCAGGCGACGATCAGTGTGCGCGGATTGGCAGCGGGCACCACCACCGATAAATAACGATAGCGGCGCAACACGCCAAATACGGCTTCCGCAATAAAGCTGCGCTCGTGTGATCCGAGTTTTTTGTTCTCGCGAAAAAACGTGGACAGCACCTTGTCTGCCGGGTACTTGAAGTCCAGTACCAGATCCAGTGCCTGGGTGGCGAGTTGTAGTAAGGCGGGGGTCAGTTCCATTAGGGTTTACGCTCGGTTTTATTCAATGTCGGTGTGTTCGGCGATAAATTCTCGCACCCAATGCTCGGGCTTGGCGCTGGAAAAGCGCGCGACCATTTCGCCTTTTACAAACAGCAATACGGTCGGAAAACCGCGCATCGTATAGCGCCCCGCCAGCTTCATGTTGTCGCCCTCATCCACTTCAATTTTTGCCATGCGGATGGCACCGCCGTAGCTGGGGATCAAACGCTCTAGCACCGGCGTCAACGCGCGGCACGGCGGACACCAGTCGGCCCAGAAATCCACCAAAACAGGCTGCGTGTGCGAGGCCTCGACCACTTCTTTTTCAAACTGATGCAGGTGCGTATCAAAAATTAGTGCGGGCTTGTGAAGGGGAGAATTCATGCTCATACGGGTTTGGATGGTTGAGTGTGCTTGCGGCACAGGGCGGCGTTGGCGGAGCGATACGCCGGGTGTGACAGAATACCATTACGCCAGTTAGTGTCGGCGGTAGCGGGATACACTGCACGCATTCGTCGGGTGTAATCAAAGGAACGTCATGGAATTCAAGCTGCGTGGTGAATACGTCGCGCTGTGTGATTTGCTCAAACTCACTGGAATTGCAGATAGTGGCGGGCAAGGCAAACTTCTGGTCGCCAACGGTGAAGTCACGGTTGACGATCAGCCCGAAAGCCGCAAGGCGGCGAAAATACGCGCGAACCAGACGGTACGTTGTCTCGGGCAAACTATTCTGGTTGTGGCGGGTTAGGCGGGAATCGAATAAAGAACTTTTTAAAATAAAGAACTTTTTAAGGGAGTCCTTCTGTTATCTAATATATAAGAGCATGTTAATATACTAAGTAATTAAACTAGGAAAAATGTCATGTGGCTCCGTTTATTTGTACTGTATCTGCTTGCCAGCATCGGGTCATCATCAGTCATGGCCGCGCCAGATGGCGCGAAGCTGTTCGGGCGTAATTGCGCTTCATGCCATGGCGTAAGCGGCAATGGCGGCATCGGCGTACCCCTGGCGCTGCCTTCGTTTCAGGCCGCTATCAGTGACGATTATTTGCGCACGACCATACGACTCGGGAGGCCGGGTCGGGTGATGCCTGCGTTCGCAAGCCTGAGCAGTGCTGAGATCGATGCGATCGTTAGCCATGTGCGCAGCTGGAACAAGGGGCCGTCGGTTACCTATTCCAGGCAACCAGTTAAGGGTGACCTGAAACACGGTAAGCAATTGTTCGGGCAGTATTGTGTCGCCTGTCATGGTGCCAATGGAGAAGGCAGCAAAGGCACCGGCGTCACGTATTCGCGTCCGCGCGATTTGCCTATCATGGCACCGGCATTGAACAACCCTGGCTTTCTGGCTGCGGCGACCGATGACATGATCAAAACCACGCTGATGCGTGGGCGGAAAGGCACGCCGATGGTCTCTTTTCTCAAGCAGGGGCTGAGGGAAAAGGATATTAACGATATCGTCAAATACGTTCGCAGCTTTGACGTGCAGCCGCCGGTAAAAAGCACACCGGAGATGGAAAGCCCGGTGATCGTTCGCGATTCACCGTACGACTTGAGCACGACTGTTGAAAACGTCAAGCGGGCAGTGAACAATAACAATTACTTCTATGGCCGGGTGCAGACGCTGGAATATGGCCTGACTGATCCGGCAAACGAAAATCCGAAACAGGTCATCGTCTATTTTTGTAATGTCAGCCTGCTCAATCAGGCGCTGGCTATTGATCCGCGCGTGGGCATGTTCTTGCCATGCCGTATCAGCATTGTTGAAAAAAACGGCAAGGTGCAAGTGATGTCGGTTAATCCGGCGGTGTTGAGTCGATTATTCAATAATTCAGAACTGAATGAGATGTGCGAGCAGCTGAGCCAAAGTTATGCGGCCATCATTGAGGAGGCGACGCTATGAAACGGCTGATGAAATGGGCAGGAATAGCCGGGTTGGTGCTGCTTCTGGGCGCACCTGCCGCTGCCGATGGGTTGCTCATGGCGCGTATGGACAAACCTTTTCCGGAAGCGATGAACCTGTTGCAAAACGCCATTTCGTCACGCGGCTACAAGATCACGCGCTTGCAGCAAGTGAATGAAAACCTGGAGCGGCGCGAATTTAAAAGCGACATGTATCGCGTTGTTTACTTCGGCAAATACGAAGAAGTGAAACAGGTGACGGCCATGCATCCGGAGTTGATGACATTCCTGCCACTCAATATCACGATTTTTGCGGAAGGCAATCAATCCATTCTGGTGGCGAGCCATCCTCAAACACTGCGGCATTTTTTCCCTGATCCGGCGCTGAAAGCCCAGTTTGATAACTGGGAGAAAGATATCGTAGCCATCATGGATGAAATGCGTGAAGACAATTGAGACGGCAAGATAATTGATACCGCAACCGCCACCGAAGTAACCGGCTGAAATCCGCCCGTTAGAATGGCGGGATGAAATCCGCACCGCATCTTCTCCGTACCGTCTTCGGGCACGACACTTTCCGGCCTCATCAAGAAGAGATCGTCACCCACCTGGTTGAGGGTGGCGATGCGCTGGTGATCATGCCCACCGGCGGCGGCAAGTCGCTGTGTTATCAGTTGCCCGCACTGGTGCGTGAGGGCATCGGTATTGTTGTGTCACCCCTGATAGCGCTGATGCACGATCAGGTCATCGCGCTGCGGCAACTGGGAGTGCGGGCGGAATATCTGAATTCGTCGCTGGATGCGAATGAGGCGCGGCGGGTCGAGACGGCGCTGGCGGCGGGCGAACTGGATCTGCTCTACGTTGCGCCGGAGCGTCTGATGACCGAGCGTTTTTTGGCGCAACTGGAGCGCGCGCAGATTGCCTTGTTCGCGATTGATGAGGCGCATTGCGTGTCGCAGTGGGGGCATGATTTCCGTCCCGAGTATGTGCAGTTGTCCGTGCTGCATGAACGCTTTCCCAGTATCCCCCGCATTGCGCTCACCGCCACCGCCGACGCGCCGACCCGTGCCGAGATTGCGCAGCGTTTGCAACTGGAGGAGGCGCGCCATTTCGTCACCGGTTTTGACCGCCCCAATATCCGTTATCACGTGCGCATGGATGCCAGCGGCGCGCGCGAACAACTGCTGCGCTTTATTCAGGATAAACACAGCGGTCAGGCCGGGATCGTGTATTGCCTGTCGCGCAAGCGTGTGGACGAAACCGCCGCATGGCTCACCGCCCAGGGGCTGACCGCGCTGGCCTATCACGCAGGCATGGATGCTAACGCGCGCCGTCGCACGCAAGAACGGTTTCTCGCCGACGACGGCATTATCGTGGTGGCGACGATTGCCTTCGGTATGGGCATCGACAAGCCCGATGTACGCTTCGTCGCGCATCTCAATCTGCCGAAAAGCCTGGAAGCGTATTACCAGGAAACCGGTCGTGCCGGACGCGATGGTGCGCACAGCGATGCATGGATGCGCTACAGCCTGTCCGATGTGATTCTGCTCAAACGCATGCTGGACGAGTCCGATGCCGATGAAGCGCACAAGCGCGTCGAAGCGCGCAAGCTTGATGCAATGCTGGGTTACTGCGAGCTGACATCGTGCCGCCGCCAATCCCTGCTCAGCTACTTTGGCGACGCGCCCATCGCGCCCTGCGGCAATTGCGACAACTGCCTGGAACCGCCGCAAACGGTAGATGCCACCACCGCCGCGCAAAAAGCGCTGTCATGCGCACACCGCACCGGGCAGCGCTTCGGCGTGAACTATTTGATTGACGTGCTGCTCGGCAAGGACAACGAACGGATCAAAGGCTTTGGCCACAACGCGCTCTCGACCTTTGGTATCGGCAAGGAGTTCGATGCCAACGAATGGCGCGCGCTGTTTCGCCAACTGGTCGCACGCGGCCTGTTGATCGCCGACCATGAAAACTATGGAGGACTCAAACTCACCCCTGCCTGTCGCCCGCTACTGCGCGGCGAAAGCGCTTTGCATCTGGCCAAACAAACCGCGCCCGTCAAACGCAGCAAGAAAACCCGCGTGGCAGCAGCGGTTCCGGTCAGCGACGACCCGTTGTTTGAGGCCTTGCGCGCCCGCCGCCGCGAACTCGCGCAGCAGCAAGGTGTGCCGCCCTATGTGGTGTTCCACGACAGCACGCTGGCTGCAATGGCCGCGTTTCGACCGCAGACCCTAGCGGCGTTTGCCGAATTGCCAGGAGTAGGGGAGAAGAAACTGGAGACGTATGGAGCGGCATTTTTGGAGGTGATTCGGGGGGCATGATCTGCCGTTGCGAGAATCGTGGCGACGAAGCAATCCAGTCGGGAGTCGGCGCGAAGCACGTTCGGGGTGATTGGTAGAACCATTGTTCTATAAAATCCGCCCCAATTACAACTCAGAAAACAGATACACCAGTAACGCCATCCCCAGCAGTATGACCGATACGTTCATGGCGATCCCTGACCAGGTGCAGTAGCGCGCCGGAATTTCAATTGGCTTCAATGTGCGCAGTACGCGCCTGAACTGAATGATGGAAAAGCCGATGACCAGCAAAGCCAGAGCTATGAAGGCAACGCCGATCCAGAATGAGAAGCCGCGACCTGTATGGCTGGGCACTTGTCGCAGCATGTGCAGAAACAGGCCAAAGCGTTCCAGCACGAAACCGAACGCCATCAGAGTGAGACCGGTGCGGTTCCATGCCATGAGGGTGCGTTCGGCGGCGAAAAAGACGCGGGGATCGTTGAGGTCGGACATGTTCAGGCAGGCGCCACTTCGCTGGGCAAGGTGTTTTTCAGTGTTTGCGCCAGTCGCTCAAAGGTTTCGGGGAAGGGCGCACGTTTACGCCATACCAGGCCGATGGTACGCCCCGGCGGCGGCGATTTGAATGGGCGGATTTGCACCGTTTTTTTGCTGGTACGCGGCCCCGCATCCACGGCCAGCGCAGGCAGCAGCGTTAGCCCAAGCCCCATGCTTACCATCTGGCGCAGGGTTTCCAGGCTGGTGGCGCGGACTTCTTCCCGACCGCGCGAGCCGGTGCCGCAGACATCGAGTGCCTGATCACGCAGGCAATGGCCTTCGTCGAGCAGCAACAGTTTTTCGTTCATGATGTCCGACACTTTTAGCACTTCACGTTTGGCGAGTGGATGACCCGTCGGTAACGCGGCGAAAAACGGCTCGTAAAATAGTGGCTCGACGCGCAGGCTGTCGTCGGTAACGGGCAGTGCCAACAGCCCGGCATCAAGTTTGCCGTCGGTCAGGTGCTCCAGAATCTGGGGCGTCATTTCTTCGCGCAGCAGCAGGCGCAGATCGGGGTGTTTCTTGTGGACCAGCGTCAATGCGTGCGGCAAATAATACGGCCCCAGCGTGGGAATCACGCCGAGATGCAAGGTGCGCGCCATCGGGTTCTGTGCGTGCTTGGCCAGCTCACGGATGTGTTCAGCACCTTCAACCATGTTGCGTGCAGCCGCCAGGATTTCTTTGCCGATGGGCGTTGGCGTGACGCGCTTCAAGCTGCGGTCAAACAGCGTGATGCCGAGAAAGTCTTCCAGTTTTTTGATCTGGGTGGAGAGCGTGGACTGGGTGATGAAACAGGCTTCGGCGGCTTTGCCGAAGTGGCCGTGATCGGCCAGTGCAACCAGGTATTTGAGTTCTTGCAGGGTCATGGCGTACGTTCTATTTTATCAATTGATTCATTCTAGATTATTCATGAGACAAATTGGTTGGTTAGGTCTTTAATGCAATCACTCCGCCTCGGAGCGAGCCATCACAGGAGAATGTCATGTCAGATAGCAAATGTCCGTTTATTCATAAAGTTGGGAGTGGTACGGCGAACCGGGACTGGTGGCCGAACCAGCTTCCGCTGGAAGTCCTGCGCCAGCATACCTCCGAGTCCAGCCCCATGGGCGAAGACTTTAACTACGCCGAAGCATTCAAGAGCCTCGATCTCGCGGCGGTGAAGAAGAACCTTGAGGCATTGATGACTGATTCGCAGGACTGGTGGCCAGCGGACTACGGTCACTATGGGCCGTTCTTCATCCGCATGGCCTGGCACAGCGCAGGCACTTACCGTACCGGCGATGGTCGTGGCGGCGCGGGTCATGGCAATCAGCGTTTTGCACCATTGAATAGCTGGCCCGACAACGTCAACCTCGACAAGGCGCGCAGGCTGCTGTGGCCGGTCAAGCAGAAGTACGGCAGCAAAATTTCCTGGGCCGACCTCATCATTCTCACCGGTAACGTCGCGATGGAATCGATGGGCTTCAAGACTTTCGGCTTCGCTGGCGGGCGCGAGGACATCTGGGCGCCCGAGATCGATGTCTACTGGGGCAACGAGAAAAAATGGCTGGACGACAAGGCGCGCTTTTCTGGCGAACGCGATCTCGAGAACCCGCTCGCCGCCGTGCAGATGGGGCTGATTTATGTCAACCCGGAAGGCCCCGGCGGCCAACCCGATACGCTTGAATCCGGTCGCTTGGTGCGCGAGACCTTCGCGCGAATGGCGATGAACGACGAAGAGACCGTTGCACTCACCTGCGGCGGGCACACCTTTGGTAAATGCCACGGTGCAGGGGATGCGGCGCTGGTCGGCGCGGCACCCGAGGCCGCCGGACTCGCCGAGCAGGGCATGGGCTGGAAAAGCAGCTATGGCACGGGCAAGGGCGGCGATCAGATCGGCAGCGGCCTGGAAGGCTCGTGGACGCCGACCCCGACGAAGTGGGACATGAGTTATCTGGATGTACTGTTCGGCAACGACTGGGTGAACTCCAAGAGCCCGGCGGGTGCCTGGCAGTGGACACCAAAGCAGACGACCGACAGCAACACGGCCCCGGCTGCGCACGATGCCTCGAAAAAAGTGCCGATCATCATGACCGATGCCGACATGGCGATGCGCATGGACCCGATTTACGAGCCGATTGCACGGCGCTTCCACCAGAACCCGGCAGAATTTGCCGACGCCTTCGCCCGCGCCTGGTTCAAGCTGACCCACCGCGACATGGGGCCGCGTTCGCGTTATCTCGGCGCTGAGGTACCGAAGGAAGAACTCGTCTGGCAAGACCCCATCCCCGCCGTCGATCATGCCTTGATCGATGGCGCAGATGCAGCCGTCCTCAAGGCCAAGATTCTGGCGTCCGGGCTGTCGGTTGCGGAACTGGTCTCGACCGCCTGGGCTTCGGCATCCACGTTTCGCGGTTCCGACATGCGCGGCGGTGCGAACGGCGCGCGCATTCGTCTCGCGCCGCAGAAGGACTGGGAAGCCAACCAGCCCGCGCAACTGGCGAAGGTGCTGGGCAAGCTCGAAGGCATTCAGCGCGAGTTCAGCAGCGGCGGCAAAAAGGTCTCGCTGGCTGATCTCATCGTGCTGGCAGGTTGCGCTGGCGTTGAGCAGGCCGCGAAGAATGCGGGCCACGCCGCCACAGTTCCCTTCACGCCGGGCCGTATGGATGCCTCGCAGGCGCAGACCGACGTGGAATCCTTCGCCGTGCTCGAACCGGTTGCCGATGGTTTCTGCAACTATCAGAAGGCGAAATTCACCGTTTCAGCCGAGGAACTGTTGCTCGATAAAGCGCAATTGTTGATGCTTTCCGCGCCCGAAATGACCGTGCTGATCGGAGGAATGCGTGCGCTGGGAGCGAATGTCGGACAGTCCGCGCACGGTATCTTCACTCAGCGACCGGGGGCGCTCACCAACGACTTCTTCGTTAATTTGCTGGATATGGGCACGGCGTGGAAGCCGGTGTCGAAGGATGAAGACGTGTTCGAAGGCACCAACCGCAAGACCGGCGCAAAGAAATGGACTGCCACACGCGTCGATCTTGTCTTCGGTTCCAACTCCCAACTCCGTGCGCTGGCAGAAGTCTATGCCTGCCCGGACGCGCAGGAGAAGTTCGTCCGCGACTTCGTGGCGGCATGGAACAAAGTGATGAATCTGGATCGTTTTGATCTCGGTTGATCGGGGGTAAGGTCCCTGCCCGTCGGCTGGGAGCCCATGTGGGAGGCCAGCCGACGGGTACGGGCGCGATACACACATACAGGGAGATTACGATGACTACCATGAAGCTGTTGAACGTCTGCCACACTTATCAGATCGCTTTGCTGCACGCACTGGCGTGGTTCGGACTCGGGATGGAAGGCGTGGCGGCAATAGACGATGACGATTATCTGAGGCCGAACTGAACCTGCCAAGCTAAAATCTACTGGGTCGGTCTACTGGGTCGGCGTATTACCCGGAAGGGGGTGATGTCTCAGTGCCAGCGCGTAGATACGCTGCAAGTCGTCTTCAGTCACATCCACAAAGGTATCGATTTGCGACAGCGCGTACACCAGATCGCTGTGTGGAATCATGCATTTTTCTTTGGTGTCGTCCTGCACGGATAAGGTCTCGCGCCACCACGTTTGCGGGTAGCGCCGCCAGACGAACGGGTAATTGAACAGCACGGCGACGATCAGCATGGCCACGGCGTTGAGCAGTACCGGCACGAATAGATAGTTGTAGCCCAGCGCCAGGATGGGCGGACCACCCAGCACCGCGAACAGCGCGGTTGCGCCGCCGGGCGGGTGCAGGCAGCGCAGCCCGTACATCAGGCCGATGGACGCGGCGACGGCGACTGAGGCGGAGAGTATGGGGGCAGGGATGGATTGTGCGCAGACCACGCCGACGACCGCTGAAACGAGGTGCCCGCCGATGACCGGCCAGGGCTGCGACATGGCTCCGTGTGGGGCGGCAAATAACAGAACCGCCGATGAGCCCATGGACGACACAGCAAGAATGCCGGCATGATCGCCGAGCAGGGCGTGGCTCACCCACAACACCGCCAAAATGCCGATCAATCCGCCTGCTGCCGAAATCCATTGTTCGCGTTCGGAAACGGAATACGCCAGTTTGCGTATCACTTTTGTACCTTACTCAGCCTGTGCTCCAGGCGCGTGGACGTCGCATCCCGGCAATTTTGCAGGCCTGTTTTACGTAGCCGTAAGGAAACAGCTCGAACAGTTTTTTGTGGGCCTCTTTGCCCATGCGCGCGGCCAGGTGTTTGATGACAAAGCGGGCATCAGCTGCTACTTGGTGCTCTTCATAGTAGTCGCGCATGAAATGGATGGCATCCCAGTGGTCGTCGTTGAGTTGGATGTTTTCGTCCTGCGCCAGGGCACGGGCCACGTCCTCGCTCCAGTCACCCGGTTCGATCAAATAACCTTCTTCGTCGCAGGGTGGCAGCAGCATTGCAATGTCGGTCGCCTGGTTCATGGTGCGCTCCTGAATGAGTTTGAACGAAGCCAGTGTAACGAGCGCGTATTTATTTGACTAACGATTATTTTTGATGTTTGCTATCGATAAATTCGATACTTGAATCGACCAATAAACCATGGACACCGAACTAGCCCGTACCTTTCTCGCTGTCGCCGCCAGCGGCAATTTCGTCGCCGCAGCCAGCCGACTGCACGTCACTCAATCGACGGTGAGCGCGCGCATCCAGACCCTGGAAACCCAGCTCGGCGCGCGCCTGTTTCAACGCGGGCGCAACGGCGCGGAACTCACCGCACCGGGCAAGCGCTTCTTGCGCCACGCCAAGAATCTGGTGCGCACGGTGGAGCAGGCGCAGCACGATGTGGGGCTGCCGCAGGGGTTTCGCGACGTGCTCACGCTGTCGGGCCGGATCGCGCTATGGGAAGGCTTTTTGCCGCACTGGGTGGACTGGATGCGCGCGGCGGCGCCGGATGTGTCGTTGCGCCTGGAAATCGGTTTCGAGCCGGACATCATGCAGGGCTTGATTGAGGGTACGGTGGACATCGGTGTGATGTACACGCCGACCTCGCGCCCTGGCCTGGTGGTCGAAGCCTTGTTCGACGAAACCCTGCTGCTGGTCACGAGCGACCTCGCACGTGGTTGGCCGGACGCGGGCTACATTCACATCGACTGGGGGCCGGAATTTCATGCCCGGTTCAGCGATCATTACCCGGACGTTGCGCCGACCCTGATCGCCAATATCGGCTGGCTCGGCGTGCAGCATATTCTGGCGTTTGGTGGCAGCGGCTATTTTCCGCTACGGCTGGTGCAGCGGTATATCGAAGCAGGCCAGTTGTGGCGCGTGCCGGAAAGTCCGGCATTCAAGCTGCCCGCCTGGATGGTGTTTCCGCGAGACAGCGACAGCACCACACTGAAACAGGCGCTGGCCGGGCTGCGCGAACTGGCGCTCAACCCTTGATCAGGCAGGCTTATGTGCGACCAGGTCAATCAACGCCGACATCCCGTGATGATGGCTGCCTTCACTGAGTTGCGATTCGTGCTCGTGCAGATGCACGATTTCCCAGCCGCCAAACCAGTCGCGCAATAAATCGGCGGTGTACATATTGGCGGGATTGCCCGGCCCGCCTGTGGCAAATTCAATCTGCTTTGGCGTGTAGCCTTGCAGAATCAACGTGCCGCCGGGTTTGAGGCAGCGCCGTATGCCGTCGATGATGCGGTCGCGCTCGGGCGGCGGCGCAAACTGGATGAAGATGGCGACAACCAGGTCATACGCCGCCTCCGGCCAGGCCCAGTTGAGCAAATCGGCTTCTTCAAATTCGACCGACACCTGGCGCGCCGCCGCGAGTGCGTGCGCTTTGGCCAGAGCCACCGGTGATACATCAATCGCATGAACCAGCGCACCGTGCCCGGCCAGCCACACGCTGTTGCGTCCTTCGCCGTCGGCGATGGATAGCGCGCGCATCTCCGGCTGGATCAATGCGGCCTGGCTTTGCAAGAATTGATTGGGCGCGGTGCCGAAGATGTAGTCATCGACGGCATAGCGCTCATTCCAGAAAGAGGCGCCAGACGGATTCAAGCCAGTTGGACTCATTGGGTAGGGTTCATTTTCGTGCGCTTGCTGTTTTTGCAGCGCTGGCCATCAGCTCTTCCAGCTTGGCAGCCGGTACCATACCGGGCGCGCGCTGACCATTTTGAAAAATGATTGTGGGCGTTCCTTCTACGTTCAGTTTGCGTCCAAGCGCGATGTTGTCGTCCACCGGACTGGCACACTTGCCATCATTATTCGGGACCTTGCCGCCACTCAGGTAATCGTCCCAAGCCTTGTTTTTATCCGCTGCGCACCATATCTGGCGCGAGGCCTGAACCGCCTTGGGATGGAGACCCTCAATCGGATAGAGGAAGGTGTACACCGTGACGTTATCGACCTTGGCCAGTTCGGCATCAAACTTGCGGCAATACGGGCAATCGACGTCTGAAAACACAACAAGCTTGCGCTCACCTTTGCCTTTTACCAGCTTGATGGCATTGCCCAGCGGCAGCGTGTCCCATTTCACTTCGTTCAACTTGGCGAGCCGTTCCTGCGAGAGATTGCTGCGGCTTTTCACGTCGAGTACATCGCCCATGACGATGTACTGCGCCTTCTCGTCGATATAAAACAGATGGCCGTCCATATACACTTCATAAAGTCCGCTATACGGAGTTTTGGTCACTGAAACGATAGGTGCCCCCGGGAATTTTGCGTTCAGCGTTTTGCGGATCAGCGCCTGGTCGGCCTGAACTGCGCCTACCGACAACAACAACGTGGCGGCCAGCGCCAAAGATTTGATAAACATTAAAACTCCTGTTGAATAAGTGCTATTGAGAAAAATGTGTCGCTTCGCGAACCAGGGCAGACTTGGCGAAGCCCAGGTGATCGAGAAAATTCATTCCACCGTTGCGTGGCGCACTGGCGCCGTCAAGATTAAACAAGTGAAACAATCCGTGCATTGTGCCCTGCATTTGCACCACCGGTAACGCGCGCTGCCGGGCGTAACGCGCAAGCAGCCGTTCATCGCCGCAGCGTGCCAGGCCGCGTTTTTCCAGCACAGCGCGCAAGGCCGCCACATCACCAAACCCCAGATTGACGCCTTGTCCGGCAAGCGGATGAACCCCGTGTGCGGCATCGCCGACCAGAACCAGACCTGGCGCGGTGGTGCGGTCAACGCGGATCAATTGCAGCGGAAATGCGGCAGGCGGTGTTAATAAATCGAACTTGCCCAAACGCATCTGGCCGACGGATTCTACCTGCCGGGTAAAACACTCCGCATCCAGTGCAAGCAAATCCGGTGCCCCCTGCGTTGACCAGACCAGCGAGATGCGGTTCCCTACAAGGGGCAAGTAAGCCACGATATCGCCTGGATGCTGGGCCGGGCTAAACCACTGGAAGGCCGTGCCGTAATGCGGCAACTCGCAGGCAAAATTTGCGACCACACCGTGCTGTTGATATGGCAGCGTGCGACGGGTCAGCCCGGCGAGGTCACGAATTTTTGATTGCGCACCGTCGGCGGCGACGACCAGTTCAGCGCGCAGAGTGGCACCGTTGGATAGATGCAAGGTCGATGTGGGCGTTCCCCAATCGACAGATTTGACGGTGAGCGGGCAGCGCAAAGCGGTTTCGTCCAACTCTGTGATCGTCTGCCACAGCGCCTGCTGCAAGCGACCGCTTTCTACGATCGTGGCGAGCCGAGCCACGCCGGATTCGTACGCGTCAAAGCGGATGTGTCCGTTCGCATCGCCCTGCACATCCATACGGTAGATTGCTTGCAGGCGGGCAGCATCCATGCGCTGCCATGCGCCCAGCTCGCGCAACAAAGCTTCGCTCGCCGGGCTGATTGCGTAAATACGCGACTCCCAGGCGTCGGTCGGAAGCGGCGCGGGATGTTGTTCGATCAAGGCCACACGCAGACCCTGTTTGAGCAAGGCCAGCGCAGTTGCGGCACCGACCAGGCCGCCGCCGATGACGGCGACCTGGCAGGCTTCAATGTTGCTCATCCGCGCGCTCCAAAAATCATCCGCCGCGCCACAAAATGTTTCAGCGGCGGACACATTTCCAACGCCAGCAGCCCCAGTCCACGGGCGTGGCGGATCGGCGCGATGTCATTGGAAAATGCGCGCACCAGAAAATCGGTAAAGCCCAGTCCGCCGAGCACATCGACGCGCCGCGAGCGGGCGTAAGTGCTCAGCATGGCGGCACTGCCCAGCAATTCGGGTGGGGTGTCTTCACTCAAGGCCGCCAACTCCCAGGCATCGCGCAGACCCAGATTAAAGCCCTGGCCCGACACCGGATGCAGGGTTTGCGCGGCATTGCCGATGCGCACGATGCCCGCTTCGGCCCGGGTGCCGGTCAAACTCAATTTGAGCGGGAAACGATTACGCGGCGTGGCGGACAGAAAGCGGCCCTGTCGTCCGCCGAAATGCTGATACAGGGCAGCAAGAAAGGCCGCGTCCGGCAGCGCGGCAATGCGCTCGGCCTCGGCTGTGCGAGCCGTCCAGACCAGAGCGTAGGCATCGCCCTTAGGCAGCAGCGCTGCCGGGCCGTCCGGCGTAAAGCGCTCGTAGGCCAGGTTGGCGTGCGGCAATTCGGTCTGTACTTCGCATACCACGGCCATCTGTTCATAGTCGCGCGCAAGTTTGGGGGCAGGGGCGTGCTCGCTGCGCCCGCCATCGGCGACCACGATCAGCGGCGAGTTCATGCGCGCCCCTGTCGCCGTATGAACCGCGCCCGGTTCAACACGCTGCACGTCGCTTGCATATTCGACCTTGATGCCAGCCGCAATCAGTTCGGCATCCAGCGCCGTTGTCAGCGTTCCATACGACAGCACATAACCCAGCGCGGGTAAATGTTCGTCGGCGGCGGACAAGCGCGTAGTGCCAAATCCGCCGCGTTGGGAAATATGAATGCGGGTGATCGGTGTGACATTCCCCAGCCGCGCCCACACCCCCAGACGTTCGAGAATCAGGCGCGAGCCGTGCGACAGCGCGAGCGTGCGCGCATCAGGTGCGCCAATGGGAGCACGGCGCGCATCGCTGCCCCCCCCGCTTGCGCCCGCACGCGCCTCCAGCACGCGCGGGGTCACGCCGTGATGCTGCATCGCCAGCGCACAAATCGCGCCGACTGGCCCTGCGCCAACGATGATGGGCGTGCTGCCGCTCACCACGCTATGCTCATTGGGTGCGATGTTAATCACCACGCATCCAGTCTTCAATTTCAGCCACGGTTTTCGGCGCGGTGGTCAGCACTTCGCAAGCGAACTCAGCCACCAGCACATCATCCTCGATGCGGATGCCAATATCCCACAAGGCTTCCGGCACGTCGTCGGCAGGGCGGATATACAGTCCCGGTTCAACAGTCAGCGTCATGCCGGGTTGCAAACCGCGCCACGCGCCATCGACCTTGTATTCGCCCGCATCATGCACATCAAGCCCCAGCCAGTGGCCTGTGCGGTGCATATAAAAACGGCTGTAGGCTTCGGATTCAATCAGCCCATCGACGTTGCCACTGAGCAATTTCAGATCGACCATGCCTTGTGTCAGCACGCGCACTGCAGCGGTGTGCGGCTCGATCCAGGTGCTGCCGGGGCGGACGGCTGCAATCGCAGCAGCCTGCGCCGCGAGCACGATTTCATACGCATCGCGCTGCGCCGGGCTGAAGTGGCCATTGACCGGAAAGGTGCGGGTGATGTCGGCGGCATAACCGTCGAGCTCGCAGCCCGCATCGATGAGCAACAGATCGCCGTCGCGTAACGCGGCACGGTTCTCAACGTAGTGCAGCGTGCAGGCATTGGCGCCGCCCGCGACAATCGAGGTGTAGGCCGGGGATTGCGCGCCCTGTGCATAAAAGTGATGCAGGATCTCGGCTTCGATTTCATATTCAAATCGCCCCGACTGTGTGGCGCGCATAGCGTGTCGATGCGCGTCTGATGCGATTTTGCAGGAGCGGCGCATCGTATCGATCTCATGGCTGTCTTTGAACAGCCGCGTCTCGTCCAGCGCAGCACGCACGTCAATGATTTCCTGCGGCGCGCGGATGCCTTGGCGCGCTTTGCCACGCACTGCATTGAGCCAACCCAGCACGCGCGCATCCCACGCCGGATCAAAGCCGACGGCATACGCGAGTTTGCCGATGTTGCCCATCAGTTCAGGCAACTTGCTATCCAGCTCGCTGATCGAATACGCTGCATCAAACGCGAATGTGTCTGCCGCCGCCGCTGCACCATAACGAAAGCCATCCCAGATTTCGCGCGTTTCGTCCTTGTCGCGGCAGAACAGCAAAGACTGCGGTACAGCGCCGCCAATAATCACCACCACCGCTTCGGGTTCGGTAAAGCCGGTGAGGTGATAGAAATAACTATCGAAGCGATACGGGTAATGCGAGTCGCGGTTGCGCGTCGCCTCTGGCGCGGTGGCGATAATCGCAATGCCGTCGCCTAGTTGGGCAGCGAGGCGGGCGCGACGGGACAGGTAGATAGAAGAGTTAAACATGATTTGATTGGGCTTGGCTGCGAAGTGTCTCGTCCAGTTGCTGCAAACGTTCCGGGGTGCCGACATCAACCCAGCGACCCTGGTAGTGTTCGCCGCTCGCTTGTCCGGCAGCGATGGCGGCGCGCAACAGCGGTGCGAGCGGCGCTTTGGTGTGCGGCGCGATGTCGGCAAACAGCGCGCGATGATAAAGCCCGATACCGCTGAAGGTGAGTTTTTCGCCGTCTTCATTCACCACGCGCGTCCCGGCCAGCACGAAATCACCGTGCGAATGATGCAGCGGATTATCCACCAGCACCAGATGCATCTGCGTGCCGCCGTTCGCAATCGCGTTCATTGGCGCGGTCAGTCGCGCAAAGTCGTATTCCACATACACGTCCCCATTCACTACCGGAAACACCTCGGCATCGATCAGCGGCAGCGCAGTAGCAATGCCGCCTGCGGTTTCCAGTGCAGTTTCCTCGCGCGAATACACAATCGACACGCCCCATGCGGCACCGTTCCCCAAGGCGGTTTCGATCTGCTGACCGAGGTGCGCGTGGTTAATGACAATGCGCGTGAAACCCGCCGCCGCCAGCCGCTCGATATGCCACACAATCAGCGGCTTGCCGCCGACCTGCAGCAGCGGTTTGGGCGTGTGGTCGGTCAGCGGACGCATCCGTTCGCCGCGTCCGGCGGCGAGGATCATTGCGGTTTTGATTATCGTGTTCAAAGTGTATAGCTTGCTACGTGAGTGCTGCGACTTGTTGGCCGGGGGTTGCCCGGCGGCAAGTTACTTTATTCTTGCGCGGCCAAGAAAAAGTAACTAAAAAGAAGGCCGCCCCAACATCCCCGAATTTCCGAAAATCGAGCCTGCCAAACGGGCGTCGAAGAACTCACTTTGCTTGCTGTTTTGTTTTTTGTTTTCTGTGAGCAAAGCTCAAACACCTTCGCCGCTGATCCGCCCGGCAGACTCGACTCTCGGCGGGCTGACAGGGGGAATTCATTTGCGCGGGCTTGGCAAACCGCAGCTATCGTTGAAACCCAATTTTTTCCACATGGCCAAGTTGGGACAAATACCAGTAAGACCAGCGAAAGAAAGCCCGACTACCATGAGATAAAAAACCCAACTCGCTTGCTCAAACCCCGTGAGCAAAATGCCAGGAAAATTACAATAGCCTGTGTGAGAAACATCATTCTTAGAGCACTCATTTCGGTCTCCAGTTGTACGGATTGACGTTCATGAAAATGGAAGTCATAGCTCGCGTAGGGCGCAATCGTTATTGCGCCGAATGTGTGAAGCCAGATAGTACCCGCAACCCATCCAATTGCCACTGCTCTGGTTTTGACTTTCTCCCCCTACAGTCCCGCCGAAGTCTGAGTTTGCCGGGCAACCCCCGGCCAACGGTCAGTAGCTCAGTGAAGGTTTAACCATTCCACACCATGCGCCCCGCGCCCCCTAAAACGTATACCCCACCTGCGCCCCTTTCCCCTGCAATGCATCCAGCAAAAACAACAACGGTTTCAACTCGTCATAACGCTCGCACACGCGGCGCAAATAGCGCATCACCAGCGGCATGTCTTTCAGATAGCCTTCCTTGCCGTCGCGGTGATAGAGGCGTGCAAAAATGCCTAGCACTTTGATGTGGCGCTGCGCGCCCATCCATTCGTAGTCGCGATAAAAATCACTGAAATCGGCCGCCACAGGCAATCGCGCGGCCCGCGCCTTTTCCCAGTAGCGGATCACCCAGTCGAGGCTTTGTTCTTCGTCCCATTCGATGTAGGCATCCTTGTAGATCGACGCGAGGTCGTAGGTGATCGGGCCGTAGACGGCATCCTGAAAATCGAGGATGCCGGGGTTGGGATCGGCGACCATCAGGTTGCGCGAGTGCCAGTCGCGATGGACATAGACTTGCGGCTGAGCAAGGTTGTTGGCGAGCAGGCGCTCGAATACGGTGTTGAGCGTGGCGGTCTGGTCGGGCTGCATTTCCACGCCGAGATGCTTGCTTACATACCATTCCGGGAACAGCATTAGTTCGCGCGTGAGCAGGGCGCGGTCGTATTCGGGCAACACGCCGGGGCGGCTGGCCTGCTGGATGCGAATCAGCGCGTCGTTCGATGCCAGATAAAGATCACGGGCGTTCGCTTGATTGGACGATGGCTGATTAGCCGGGGATTGACTGGATGCGGCCTCATTCAGCGCCGCGAGGTAAGTTGTGTCGCCCAGATCGGTCAACAGCAAAAACCCTTCATCCAGGTTTTGCGCCAGCACGGTGGGCACGTGTACACCGGTTTCTCCAAACAACTGCGCGACCCGGATGAATGGCCGGCAATCCTCGTGCGTCGGCGGCGCGTCCATCACGATATAATTGCGGCCTTTGATGGCGGCACGAAAATACCGGCGGAAGCTGGCATCCGCCGAGGCGGGGGCAATATCAAAGGAATCTGCCTTGAGTTGTTGCGCGGTCCAGTCTTTTAATTTTTGAAAACGCTCCACTGTGCCATGCTCCATATAACCCATGCTCCATATAACCATTGCCGAATAATTATTTTGTCTGAATTTTACATCGCTTGTTAAACAAGGCCGGTTTCCTCTTTGTTCTGTTCGCCCTAAGCCTGCCCGCTATGGCGGATGGACTCGTGCTGAAAAAAGACCTTGAGTTGCGCGGGTCGGCGGCTGCGGGCAAAGCGGGCGCATTGTTTATCTCGGCTGAACAGATCGAGTCCAAATCTGAAAACATCGTGGAGGCCACCGGCAAAGTCGAGGCGCGCCAGGCGGGGCAGAATTTTTTTGCCGACTGGCTGCGCTATGACATGACGCTGGACGAAGTTCAGGCGCGCGGCGATGTGCGGTTTGAGCAGCCCGCGTTGATGGTTACGGGCGACACGCTGCGACTCAAGCTTGATGACCACAGCGGCGAGTTGAGTCAGCCGGTGTACCAGTTGGTGAATCAGTCGGGACGCGGCGATGCTGCGCGCGTTGATTTCATCAACGAAAACCAGTTCAAACTGAAAGACGCGACTTACACCACCTGCCCGGTCGGCAATGACGACTGGTATCTGGATGTGGCCACGCTCGACATCGACAAGACACGCGAGATTGGCACGGCGCGCAATGCCACGCTGCAATTCCTCGGGGTGCCGATTCTGTATACGCCGTGGATCGATTTTTCGCTGGACGACTCGCGCAAAAGCGGCATTCTGGCACCCACTTTTGGCACCACCGAGCGCAGCGGTCTCGACATCGTGATGCCGTATTACTTTAATCTGGCACCCAATTACGATGCCACGCTCAGCCCGCGGCTGCTGTCCAAACGCGGGGTGCAACTCGGCGGCGAGTTCCGTTATCTGGCGGCACAATTCTCCGGCAAATCGCAGCTTGAGTTTTTGCCCAACGACAATGCTGCCGAGCGCTCGCGCTGGGGCGCGTTCCTGAGTCATTTGCATCGATTTACCCCGGCGTTGAGCGCGGGCATCGATTACAACCGGGTATCGGACAACGACTATTTTCGTGACCTGTCCAATCTGGTCAGCGTGACCTCGCGCTCCTATCTGAACCGCGAGGCCTGGGTCAATTACAAGCAGGACTGGTGGAGTGCCGACCTTCGGGTGCAAAGCTCCCAGACTTTGCAGGATCCGGCAGCACCGCTGGCGATTCCGTACAACCGCTTGCCGCAATTAAAGTTGGCTGCCGCCCGCGAGCTGGGCGGCGGTGTGCAATTCAATCTCGACAGCGAAGCCACACATTTTGCGCATCCGACCCAGGTTGAAGGAACGCGCGTGGCGGCTTACCCCACACTCAAACTTCCGCTGACCAATGCCTACGGTTTTGTGACGCCGCAAATCGGCTGGCATCTCAGCCGTTACAGTCTCGATAACAGCGCGCCGCAACCGACCATTACGCGCAGCATTCCGATCGCCAGTCTGGATGCGGGGATGACGCTGGATCGCCCGTTCAGCTTCATGGGGCAGGCGTATGAGCAAACGCTGGAGCCGCGTTTTTATTATGTGTACGCGCCGTTCCGCGACCAGAGTGCAATTCCGGTTTTTGATACGGCTTTGCTGGACTTCAGCTATGCGCAAATGTTTACCGAAAACCAGTTTATCGGCGGCGACCGGGTCAATGACGCCAATCAATTTACGCTGGCGATGACGTCGCGCTTTATTGAAGACACGAGCGGTATCGAGCGCCTCAACGTCACCCTGGGTCAGCGTTATTATTTCACCGGGCAGCGGGTCACTTTGCCGGGCGTGCCCGCGCGCGACAAGCAGGCGACTGATTTGCTGGCGGCGCTGAGCGGCCAGATCACCCCCGACTGGCGGGTGGACATGGGCTGGCAGCTCAACACCGATACGGGAACCACCGTGCGGCAGAATCTGGGCGCGTCCTACCGCCCCAGTCCGGGTCGGGCGCTGAACCTGAGTTATCGCACCATCGATCAATCCTCCGAGCAGGTCGATGTGTCGGGGCAATGGCCGCTGAGCCAGCGTTGGTATGGCATGTTCCGCTACAATTATTCGTTCAGGGACAACAAGCTGGTCGAGGGGCTGGCGGGGCTTGAATACAATGGCGGTTGCTGGGCGATACGCGGCGTGATTCAGCGCCTGGCGACCAAGGAAGCCCAGTCCACCAGTGCGCTGTTTTTCCAGCTGGAGTTGAACGGACTGGGGCGCCTCGGCTCCAACCCGCTCGATGTGTTGAAACAAAGTGTTCCCGGATATAGGCCAAGCAATGAATTTATCGAAACGCCCTGAACTGCTGTTTGCGCTGCTGCTGGCTTTGGCTACTCCAAGCTGGGGGTCGGCCATCGCAATCGATCATATTGTCGCGGTGGTCAATGACGAGGTCATCACGCGGCTGGAACTGTCGCGCCGCTACGACGAAGTGGTGCAGACGCTGACGCAAAAAAACACCCCGCTGCCACCGCGAGCTGTGCTCGAAAAGCAACTGCTGGATCGCATGATTACCGAGCGCGCGCTACAGCAACATGCGCGCGGAACCGGCATCCACGTTGATCCGGTGCAGATCGAACGCACCCTGCAACGGATCGCCGCGCAAAATAAAATGGAGCTGCCCGAGCTCAAGGCGACGCTGGAAAAAGAAGGACAAAGCATCGAGCGTTTTCGCGACAATATCAAGAACGAAATCCTGATCGGGCGTGCGCGCGAACGCGATGTTGAAAACAAGGTGACGGTCAGCGATGCCGAAATTGAAGGCTATCTCCAGACACAGGCGCAGCAGGGGGCGGATACCGAGTACAACTTTTCGCACATCCTGATTACCGTTCCCGAAAACGCTTCGCCCGAACAGGTTAAAGCGCGGCGCGCACGTGCCGAGGATGTGATCGATAGTTTGGCCAAGGGTGGCGACTTTGCCCAGATCTCGGCGAGCTATTCGGATGCGCCTAACGCCTTGCAGGGCGGCAATGCGGGCTGGCGCGCCAGCGGCCAGGTGCCCGGATTGTTTGCTGATGCGCTGAAGTCTTTGCAAGCGGGACAAGTTGCGCCGCTGCTGAAAAGTTCGAACGGCTTTCATGTGCTCAAACTGATTGATAAACGCGGGCGCGATGTACCTTTGTCGGTCACGCAGACGCATGCGCGCCATATCCTGATCAAGACCAATGAATTGACCTCCGAATCGGATGCGAGAAGTCGTTTGCTGCAATTGAAGGAGCGTCTGGATAACGGCGTGAAATTTGAAGAGCTGGCGCGTCTGCATTCCGATGATGCCAGCGCGTCCAAAGGAGGCGATCTGGGCTGGATCAATCCCGGCGACACTGTGCCCGAATTTGAAAAGGCAATGGATGCATTGAAGCCCGACCAGATCAGTGAGCCGATTCAGTCGCCCTTCGGTTGGCACATTATTCAGGTGCTGGAGCGTCGCACGCAGGATGTAACGCAGGAGCGGCAAAAACTGGGCGCGCGTCAGGCCATCCGTGAACGCAAAATCGACGAAGCGTTTCAGGACTGGGTGCGCCAGATTCGTGACGCATCCTACGTGGAATTGCGACCGATCGATTGAGCATGTTGCCGCTGCTGGCCGTCACCGCTGGCGAGCCTGCCGGGATTGGCCCTGATCTGTGCATCGCGCTTGCGGATTGTGCGCTGCCCGCGCGGATCGTGGTGCTGGGCGATGCCGAAGTATTGCGTGCGCGTGCTGCGCTGCTGGGTCGTCAGCTAGTCATGATCGACGCACAGGAGGTGCCGCCGCACCAGACCGGCACACTCTGCGTCCAGCACATCCCCACTGCCGTGCCAGTGATTCCAGGCCAGCTCGATGCCCGCAATAGCGCGCATGTTCTGGCTTTGCTCGATGCCGCTATTGCCGGCTGCGGGTTGCACCGGTTTGATGCCCTGGTCACCATGCCGGTACACAAAGGCATCATTAACGATGCCGGTATCGCGTTTACCGGGCATACCGAATACCTCGCTGATCACACCGCCACCCCGCGCGTGGTCATGATGCTGGCAGGCGGCGGACTGCGCGTTGCACTGGCAACCACCCATCTGGCGTTGAAAGACGTTCCCGCCGCGATTACCCAATCTGATCTAGGTGACACACTGCGTATTCTGCATCACGCACTGGTGCACGATTTCGGCATCGCCCAGCCGCGCATTCTGGTCGCCGGGCTTAACCCGCACGCAGGCGAATCCGGTCACATGGGGCGCGAAGAAATCGACGTAATCGAACCGGTGCTGAAAAATCTGCGCGGCGAGGGGATGGATCTGATCGGCCCCTTGCCAGCCGATACGCTGTTCTCCCGCATCCGGCACGAGTCCTGCGACGCAGTGCTTGCGATGTATCACGATCAGGGTTTGCCCGTACTCAAATACGCCAGCTTTGGCGCAGGTGTGAATATCACCCTCGGTCTGCCGCTGATTCGCACCTCGGTCGATCACGGCACTGCCCTGGATCTTGCCGGTACTGGGCGAGCCGAAGTGGGAAGCCTGTTGACCGCGATTGAGACGGCGCTGGAGATGGTGGCCGCACGCAGCACCACGCCTCACGCTTAACTCCTCACTCCTCACTAACACGTGCATACCCCACGCAAACGCTTCGGCCAGAACTTCCTGATTGACGACGGTATCATCCATGCCATCGTCAACGCCATTCACCCCGTGCCGGGCGAAACCCTGGTTGAAATCGGCCCCGGCCTGGGCGCGCTGACCCGGCCCTTGCTTGAGCAAATTCCGCATCTGCACGCCGTTGAACTCGACCGCGACATCATCGCGCGCCTGCAAAAAACCTGGCCGCCCGAGCGGCTCACCCTGCATTCGGGCGACGCCCTCAAATTCGATTTTTCTGCATTGGGCAACGGCCTGCGCATTGTCGGCAACCTGCCGTACAACATCTCAAGCCCGCTGTTATTCCGCCTGATGGACTTTGCCGCGAACATCACCGACATGCACTTCATGCTGCAAAAAGAAGTCGTCGAACGCATGGTGGCCGAGCCTTCCACCCACGATTACGGGCGGCTGTCGATCATGCTGCAACGCCGATTTCACCTCGAATGGCTGCTCGACGTGCCGCCCACCGCGTTCAACCCC
The DNA here is from genome assembly GCA_040080135.1 of Thiobacillaceae bacterium. Lineage (GTDB taxonomy): Bacteria > Pseudomonadota > Gammaproteobacteria > Burkholderiales > Thiobacillaceae > Thiobacillus. The sequence continues at coordinate 335,177 of JBEBIZ010000001.1, read as the reverse complement.
GCGCCCAAAGTCGATTCGGCAGTCGTGCGTTTGATCCCGAAACCCCCCGCAGATATTGTCGCGCTGGATGAAGCCCTGTTCGCTCGCGTCGTCCTCACCGCGTTTTCGCAGCGCCGCAAAACCCTGCGCAACACGCTCTCGGGCGTGCTTGATGCGGCGGATTTTGCAGCGCTGGGGATCGATGCCGGGCAACGTGCCGAGAACTTGCCGTTGGCTGATTACGAACGCATCGCCCTACATTTGCAAGCCTGAGTTACACCGCCAGTCGCCCCTGTGTTGTCGCATCACCAAGCGACCGCCTCCACGTGATCTGACCGCGGTTGAAACCACGCTGTTGAGCAAGAGCAAGCAGGAAATTGCGCAAATATTTGCTCAGATGCGCGCCAAATTCAGATACGACTGAAATGCTTGGAAATATCGTCTGCATTGAGTGGATATGCGCAGTAGGGGACGGACAGAATCCTGCAATACGCCCGCAGACGACAACATGGCTTGATCGGGGCACCGTGTCGAAACGACATCTCAAATTACAAAACGGAAATCGAAAACGGCGTGGAAAAATCCACGCCGTTTTTTGTGCCGATGATTCGGTTGAAAAGGGGTTTTTCTACAGCGTCCAGCGACCAAAGGGAGCGATGTTGCCGTACGCGTGCTATCGGCCATGAGCCATCATTCGGGCTGGCCTAACTATCCGTCCGGAATTCGGCCTGAACGGACAGTTATGCGAGTAGGGACGAAGGGCAGAAGAAGAAACTGCGCACAGTCATTCAGAAACGGTAAATACCGGGTTCTATCCGGGTCAAAACCGACATTCACTAAATGACGTTCAGCTCAAGTCGCGCCCTGTGAATTCTATTTTTCGGGCGATTTCTGGCCTTGATCCAATTGCCCTGCGAACCCGCCAGTGACACTCTGTTGCCAGACATGCCCATAAATCCGTTCCGCCGCACGTTGCTTGTCGTCTGGCGTATAGGGCGGTTCGGGCAAGGCACGATAAACCTGATCCAAGATAAAAGTCTGCACCTCGGCCTGGGTCTGTTCCTTTTCGGTCCATTGATCAAGCGGATCAATCAGCCGCAGCACGTCTGCCAGGAGCTCGCGGCTGGCTTGCTTGACCCGTTCCCGGTCAGCTTTTGACAGATCGCCACGCTGGATCAAATCGAACAGTGCTAACTGTTCCTCGCTCAACCCCTCTTCCGCTGCGCGGCGCTGCTCGGCGTCCAGTCGCGCGATCAAATCCATGGCCTGGGCGAAGGTCTCTTCAATCGCAATGCGATCCTTGTCCCGGTTGTAATCGGCGATGATCGACTGGTATTTCTTGTAGTAATCCATGCGCAGCGGATTTTTCGCCAGCATCTGCGCGAGCTTCGCCTCGACGATCTGGAAAATATCCTGCAAGGCCGTGGCTTTGCGCTTCACTTTTTTGGCGAACTCATCGCGCAGTTTTTCCAGGTCGATCTGGCTCAGGTCGTACTGTCTGCCCTCTGCGTGGTCGCCGCCGGTGGCCTGGGTGCGGATAGCTTCATTGATGATCCGGTGCAGCTCCTTGAGTAGGGCCGTCACGTCCGAAGTATCCCTGCGCTCGGTCAGCTTTTTGTAGATGGCCTCGATGTTGTCGTGGCGTTCGGCATAGGTGAAGGCGGACGACTCCATCAGCAATGCTTTGAAACGGATGAACACCTGCCGCGACAGAATCTCGAAGCGGCGCTTGGCTTCATCGCTGGCGTAAACCGCCTCCACAGCATCCTTGAGCGCCTCGATGCGTGCGAAACTCTTGCTACCAAGCAGGCGCGTGGCGTCAAAGCCCAGGCCCAGCAGGTGCGCTTCCGTTGCCACGATCGCTTCAAGTAGCGCGATCACCCGTTCTTCGATCGGCGCAACGATTTCGGCTTCGCCGTTGCCGTCGTCGCCCAGCGCGTATTGCGCCAGCGCCTCGCGCAGCGCTTTCAGCATGCCGTTGTAATCCACGATCAGGCCGAAATCCTTGCCCGGATAACGCCGGTTGGCGCGGGCGATGGCCTGCATCAGGGTATGCGCCCGCATCGGCTTGTCGATATAGAGCGTGGACAGGCATTCCACGTCGAAACCGGTCAGCCACATGGCGCAGACGATGGCAATGCGGAACGGGTGTTGTGGGTTCTTGAACGCCGAGTCCAGTGCGATTTGCTTGCCGTCTGGCGCCTCGAAGCCCAGCTTCATGCGGGCGCGGTGCGGGATGATGTCGAAGCCCCACTTCTTGAAATCGGCAACCTCGTTTTGCGCCTCGCTGATGACGATCTCGATCAGCGTCTCATCCAGCCAGGTCGCCTGTGCCAGCAGCCGGTCACGCTGGGCGTGCAGCCGTTGCCGCTCATCTTCATCCTGTGTGGCGACAATTTCGGCGCGTTTCGCCTCCGCCTCGTCGCGCACCGCCGCCGCCTTCGCCCGCCACAGCGGCTCGATCAGCATCAACATGCGTGCGCAGGTGATTTTGTCGATGCACACCAGCATCGACTTCCCAGACTCCCAGCGCGTGGCGCAGTGCGTCACAAAGTCGGCGGCGACTTTTGCCAGCCGTTCGTCGGCGGTGATGACCTCGTAATCCCTGCCCAGCAGATTTTCCAGCAAGGCGTTTTGATCCGGGTCGAGATCGGCGCGCTCCACCGCCTCGGCGATGCGGTCGTTCAAATCCAGCCGCGCCAGTCCCAGCTTTTCACCCCGGTTCTCGTACACCAGTTTCACCGTCGCGCCGTCCTCCTCGCTGCGTTTGAAGTCGTAGCGCGAAATGTAGTCACCGAAGATGCGCTTGGTCAGCTCATCGTGCTTGAACAACGGCGTGCCGGTGAAGCCGATGAAGGCCGCGTTCGGCAGCGCCAGGCGCATGTTGCGCGCCAGCTTGCCGGCCTGGGTGCGGTGCGCCTCGTCGGAGATCACGATGATGTCGTCGCGGTCGCTGTAAGGCGTGTCTGGCGCCACGTCCTGGTTGAGTTTGTGAATCAGGCTGAACACGTAGCGCAGATTCTGCTTGAGCAGTTGTTCCAGTTCCTTGCCCGAACCCGCGCGCGGCGTCTGATCGTCCGCCACCCCGCAGCCGACGAAGGTTTTGTAGATCTGGCTGTCCAGATCGTCCCGGTCGGTCATCAGCACAAAAGTGAAATTGCCTTCCACCGTGCGCCGCACCTTCTCGGCGAAGAAGGCCATCGAATACGATTTGCCGCTGCCCTGCGTGTGCCACACCACGCCCAGACGCCCAAGATCGGGGTGCGCGCGTTCTACAATTTGCAAGCTTCGCGGCTGCGACTCGGTGCTGTTCTCCACCCGGTACTCACCGGTGGGTTGCGCCGCGATGGGATAAGCCTCCAGCGACTCGTTGGCTGCGCGTTCCCCGCTCGATACGGGCAACTCGATCACGCGCTGCGTCAGCCGCTCGCCCGGTAGAAACTGGCGCTTGATCGCTTCTTGCCGAACCACCGCCGCCACTGCCTGATTCACACCCAACAACTGATGATTGCGCGCCACCACCTTGCGTACTGCCCCGGCCTTGCTGGCGTCGAACAAAATGAAGTTCTCGACAATATCCAGCAGCCGGTCCTTGGCCAGCATACCGTTAAGCAGCACCTCCGCCGCTACACTGCCCTCATCTTTTTCGGCCAACCGTTTCCATTCGCCGAAATGCTCCCATGCACTGGTGATCGAGCCATAGCGCGCGTTGTCGCCATTGCTCACGATCAGGAAAGCGTTGTGGTGGAAAGCGTGGGCGATGACGTTCTCGTCGAGATAGTCACGCAGATTGCCGTCAAACCCGGCGCGGATATTCTTGTAGACCGCCTTCAGCTCGATGAACACCAAGGGCAAGCCGTTGACGAAGCAGACCAGGTCGGCGCGGCGGTTGTAATTGGGCGTGCGCAGCCCGGTAATCTTGAGTTCGCGCACCGCCAGAAAGCGATTGTTGTCCGGGTTGCGGAAATCGATCACCTGCGCCTGTGCGTGCCGCAAACCCCCTCGCGCATCCCGATAGCTCACCGGCACCCCGTCGCGGATCAGTTTGTAGAATGCCTGATTGTGCTGGAGCAGCGACCGCGAATAATCATGGTGGGTAAGCTTCACCACCGCCTCGTTGATTGCCGCCTCCGGCAAAGCCGGGTTGAACTTCGTCAGCGCCGCCCGCAGATCGCGCACCAGCACCACCTCGCGCTCACTTGCGCGCCCCAGCGACCCGTCCGGGCCAAAGGATTCCTGGTTCCAGGCGTAGACGCTCTCCCAGCCCAGCGCCTTTTCCAGATGATCGGCAAAGGTGGCCTGAACCAGACGGTCTTCGCTGTTGATGTCGGTGTAGGCCATGCGTTCTATTGGCTCATCTATTGACTTGAATTTGGCTCATTTGCCATGCGCATAAAAACAAAAAATATATTAAGAACAAGTGCTTACAAATAATCCATGGGGCTATTTGGCTCAAAACACCAAAACCATTGGTTCGATTGGCGCGCATTTGAGCCAAATGCAGATGCATCATTTTTCAGTCGCCAGCCGATATCGCGCACCGTTCCGTTCGCCCTCCATAACGACAATAGAAAGGCCGACCAGCTCCGCCAGCGCCCGTTTAAGTTGTGACCGACTCAATTCCGGGCCGATGCGACCGCTAATTTCACCAATTTTCGAACGCGGGTAACGCCGCAAATCCTCACGAACGAGTTCCATCAAACGGTGCGGCTCAATGCGCAGCAAGGTGGTAGGAATCTTCAGATCCGACCCACGTAGTAACTCGGGATCGACAAAATAGCGCGTGCCCTGTGTTCGCCCGGCACTCTGCACCAAAGCCAGCGTCTGCAAACGCCCCAGCCAGACCGCGAGCTCATCCGCACCTTCCGTTTCCAGCACAGCCCCCAACTCCCTGGCCGTCATCCCTTCCGTCTGCGCCAAAGCACCCAGCGTGATGCGCTCCCGCTGAGTCAATTGAAAGCGCTCATCCGCCTCGGTCAGTAGCCGCATGACCTCGGGCTTCACGATGCGCCGCTGAATCGTCACCTTCACCCAGTCCGCGCCTTCCTCCGGCACCGGCGCAGGACGACCCTGCGAAAGCAGGCGGTCGTAGATCAGGTCGAAGCCGCTGCCCTCGCGCTCCATCAAACCCAGATCGTGAAACACCCGCGCCAGCCCCTCGTTGCGGCGTCGGCTGGCGTGCAGCATGTTGCGTGGCGTCACCCCCAGCGGCAGGCGCCCCGGGTTCACCACCTCCAGCCGCTCCGGATGCAGATTGAGGTAAATGTCACCCTGCTGCGTATAAGGCCGATGCACCAGCGCATTGACCAGCAACTCGCGCACCACCTTCTCGTCGTAGGCCGGCACGCTGCGCCGATACAAGCCCTCCGCCACCTCGTAGCTCTCGCGAAAATCCGGCACCTCGCGCCAGATCGCATCCACCAGCTCGACCGGCGACAGCTCGCAGTCGTCCCACAGCCACTTGTTGATTTTGCGTCCCTGCTCGTCGTACTTGATCGCCTGCACCAGCGGCGCAGTGCCCAGCGCGCGCCGGTCGGCAGTCGTGCCGAGCAGCAACACGCCCAGGCGAGTAAATGTGTCGCCCTGCGCGAGGCCGTAATGGCTCAGCAACTCATCGTCGCCTTTCTCCTTCACCGAATCCTTCACCCGGTCGGAGGTGCGGATAGCCTGAACAAAGCGAGCGAGCTTGACGGCATCAGCCGCGCCTCGCGGCACACTGCTGTCCATCGCCTCCCAAGGCCGCCCCGGTCGCTCGTTGGCCAGACGTAGCACATCGTCGCCCAAAACCGGCTGGCAGGTATCGCCCACCCGCAGAAAATAGCGCCCATCGCGAGTCGAGGCCACGCTGGGCGCGCGCTCGATCACCAGCTCGATGAACTCGCCGCCGTTGGCCGCGTGCTGCAAGCTCGGCAATGCCTGTACATTCACTGTCAACTCGCCAATGCGCTTACGCAGACGATCCTGCAATTCCGGTGGTACAACTTGACCGGCAGGCGGCAACGCCTCGCCGTCTTCAATGCCGATCAGCAAGCGACCGCCCGCGCCGTTGGCGAAGCACACGCAGTCCTTCGCCAGCGCGTCCCAATCGGCGGTCTTGCCGGAGACAGTGCGCAGGGATTTGCGGTCGGTGTGCTGGTCTTCCAAACTCACTAAGCCTCCAACTTTCTCTTGGCCTCGGCAACCAATTCGGTGGCACCATGATTCATCTGTATTTCATAGTCCCGTCTAAGGCGTTTGAAGATGATGTCTAGCACAAACGGGCTGCGTCTGCGGCCTTCCAGTATCTCGTCCTGCAAGCCTCTCGCTTCCGTTGTTAGATACGTCGGTGACTTCTTTCCACTAAGCGCCTCATTCCACAATTTCTCAGCATGATCCTTAAGCTTGTCGAGCCGGGCCGCAACTTCGATGTGCTCAGAATATTGCCGGATGCCCAGCAGCAACGTAGGCGCGAGTGGGGCAAGTACTTTCAGCACAAGGTCTTCAACCGTGAACCCATTGCCCAGCGCCAACATCAGCACAACGACGAATACTGCGGAGACGACGGTAATAATCGAGGTCGCATACCGCTTTCTTTGCTTCGAGTCCCACCAACAATTTGCTCTCTGACAGACGATCCGTCCGATATGCAGTGGAAGCTCTCCAGCCTCTGCCGGATACCAGTCATTCAGCGGCGGCATCTTGTTCGCCCACGTCGAGTATTTCTCGGACTGCTCCTTCACCAGTTCAGGGTCGGGGCGCTTGCTGGCCTTAAGATCATTCCAGGGAAGTGACAGGACATCGCAATCAAATAGCTCCTGTACCCCTGCCGCAGAGTTCCGTAAGCGTTTCTGCCAAGGCGTAAGCCAGAAGACATCGCATAGGACTACAACCATACCCCACAGTGCGACATAGCCTTTTGCGGATGGGTATAACAGGGCGATGAAGGCCGTAGCAGCCGCAAGAGGCCCGCTCAGAAACACATGGAAGCCGAGCACCTTCTTGGCGGTTGCATAAAGCTGCCGCTGAGCAGCTAGCCGCTGAAGCTGTCGCTCCGTGTTCTGTTCGGTCGTGATCCAGTTCATCAGTAATAGTAAGTGGGGAATTGGTCGTTGTAGAGAAGCCGCCACCAGTAGAATGCGTCCTGGATGTTTCCTGCATTCGACGCCTCCCTAGCCTTGTTCGCTCGCGTAAGGGCGGTGGCCAGTTTCGACAGCGCATCAGTACGAGCGGCATCGGTTTTGCAGGGTGAAATGTAGCCGGATACGCCCATTGGGTCCTGCATGCGTGCCAACTGACCATCCCAAAGTAGTATCAGCACACTTCGGACATCATATTCGTAGAGGATTGATTTTTCTTCGGAGGCAAACTTGGCGACACGTAGCTCTAGGTAGAAGGAGGAGATCGGCACATCCCGGAAATACTTCCAAGCCTTGATGAAGCGGATCAGCGGTTTCACTTTTCCACCAAGCTTGTCGTCAATACACTGGACGTAGGCATTGTGGGCATCCGGACTCGCATTCATCCATTCACCAGAACAATCCGCGATGTCGTAAATCTTGTAGCCGTTGCTCTCCCCAACATAGTCCGCAGTGACGATTTCAGTCGTCCCTGCTGCTGTGCCGCCGAAAGGCACCACTACCGCAGGGCAGCTCACGTGAACGCCCGTATTGGGAAAGCGGGTGTCCAGAGCATTCCGCACCTTGACGAGTGATGAAGTTGAAATTTTGGTGAGTTGGTCGGTTGGAAGACAAGCCAAGTAATCAACATCGCTCCATCCGGAAACACTGGTGCCGTTCCCAAACGAACCAATACGGGTAAACCGCTTGAGGCCAAAGTTGTTTTTCAGGCATGCCTCGATCGAGGCACGGTGGTTCTTCGCCGCCACCGACTCTGCAGCACTCGGTGTCAGCTTTACGAGGAAGTCTCGGAACCCTTCATCAATTGTCCTTGGCATGGTCGTTGTCCTGGTTGGAATCAGACAGGGAGCTCGCCGCTCATCAAGCGCGGCAGCAGAAGGTCGCGGGCGGTGCGGAGTTTTTGGTTTTGCAGCGTCAGCACACGCAGTTGTTCATCTATCTGGCTTGTAACTTCCTCGAAGGCTGTCGCAAGCGGCGCAGTAGGATTAAGTATCTTCTGCGCCTCAAATTCCTTCTTGGTGACGGAAGCGAAGATGGCACCCGCGCCGATCAAGTCTTCCTTGAAGAAGTGCGCGCGTAATTGCTGAAAGAGCAGCGACTGGTTGCCCGTCTTGCTGCGTAATGCTGCCAACCCTCGACCGATCACGATCTTGTCCATCGTGATGTTCAATCGCCCAACAGGCGCACGAACACTGCACAGAATATCGCCTGCCTCGGCAATGCGATTCTGGACAGAGCAGTAAATCCGGTGTTTGACAAAGCGGTCGCAAAAATCAGCCACTCCTTGATGAAACGGCAATCCTTCGCCAGTCTCGTTGTAGAACTTTGATTCAGGACTTTGCCCCATTGTGATGTTCGCCAATTCGCCCAGCGATTTCCGTTCCCACCCCTCTGGCACGCCGTCGATGATGCGGGTGTGTTCATGGCCGGGGAAGCGCAGGCAGACGAACCATTCGCGGTAGAGCAGTCGCGCCGATTCCTCCAGCAGCGCCATCCGCCGCCGGTTGTTTTCGATCAGGTCGTCGTAGGTGGAGAGCATGTCGGCAATACGTGTTTGCTCGTCCACCCCTGGAATGTTGAACTCCAATGAAAGCAGTTTTTCCTGACTTAGATTGTCTTGGGTCGCGCCCTGAGAGAACTGCTGAGCACGGTGTTTAATGGTTGCGTCGAAAAGGTACTTCACGAACCTAGCGTCTGCCTGATGCGGGTCTGCATTGAAGCCAATGACGCTATCTGGAAAACAAGCGTCAATGCCGAGGATAGCTGTGTCAGCAATATTGGCGGCAATGGTGATGCAGAGCGTACCGGCTGGCCAAAGCTTGCTCTGTTCCAGGCCAGCGTGGCTGTATGTTTGCGTGTAATCGGTGATGTATAAGCCGGCGTGCTTAACGTCGCCGGTTTGAATGAATGGATGCGGCCCACCATACAAATGAGCAGCGTCGCGAGGCCGGTGTCGGGAGCGACCACGCGAAACCGAACCAAGTTCGTCAAGCCGCCTGGGCTGCCAGCTCATACCCCCAACTCCTCGAAGTTCTCCTGAATCTTCGCGGCCAGTTCCACCGCCTCCCGATTCAGGTCGGCCAGTTCGACATGGATGTCGCGCAGGGTCTGCTCGAAGTCGAAGTCCTCATCCACTTCCGCCGGGGCGACGCCGACAAAGCGGCCGGGGGTGAGGCTCCAGTCGGCGGCTGCGATTTTGGCGCGGCTGACGACTTTGCACAGGCCGGGCACGTCCTGCATTTCGGCGTTGGGGAAGCGGTCTTGCAGCCAGGCGATCTGACGGTGCAGATAGGTCGCGGCCTTGAGTTGCTCGACGGCGGCGTGGCGGGCTTCGTCGAGTTGCTTGATGAGTTTGCTGGTGGCGCGGCGGTCGAAGAATTCGGCGGCGGTTTCATCGGTGGAGAGTTCTTGCGCCAGTTGCGCGGCGCGGGCGGCGAGTTTGTAGCGCAGGTCGATCTGCTTGATAAGGCCGCGTGCGGCATCGGCCAGTGGGTCGAAGGCTTGCCGGGCGGTGTGCTGGGTGTCGTTGGTTTCCCTCTCCCCCGGCCCCTCTCCCGCTTGCGGGAGAGGGGAGTTGGTGAATGTGGCGAGTCCTTCGACCAGGACAGCGCGGTCGGTGGCGTAGGCGTTGGCGGCATCCGTCCATTCGGTCAGGGCATCGGCGAAGGGCTGCTTTTTTTCGGACGAAATGGCGGCGAGATCGGCGATGCTTGCTGCAAATGCTGCCAACGGCGCGTGGCTTGTGGTGAGCTGAGTCTCAAAGGTGATGAGCGCCGGGGCGATGGCGGCGCTCTCGGTTGCGAGCCGGGCGAGGTAACTCAGCACCAACCCGAGGAAGCGCTCGCGCTGTCCGCGATACAGCCAGACGATGGCGGTGAGGTTGGCTTGTTGCTCGGGGCTGAAGTCGTAAATCTTGCGCGTGACCTTGCGGTAGATGTTGCGGGCGTCGAGCATCAGGACATTGCCCTTGTGGTTTAACGCTGCGCCCTCTCCCCCAGCCCCTCCCCCGCTTGCGGGGGAGGGGGGTTTATTCCTGTCGAAATGCCACAGTTCACAGGGCACGGTGCGGGTGTAGAAGAAGTTGGAGCGGATGGCGATCATCACATCCACGTCGCCGGTTTCCACCAGCTTGCGCCGCACTTCTTTTTCGCCATGGCCAGCGCTGCTGGCTTGGGAGGACATGACGAAACCGGCACGGCCTTTGTCCGAGAGGTAGCTGTGGAAGTAGGAAATCCACAGGTAGTTGCCGTTGGAAACGCGCTTGTCCTTGTTCACGCCGGGCAGGCCGAAGGGCAGGCGGCGGTCGTCCTTGACGCGCTCGGCATCGACCATGTCGACGTTGAACGGCGGATTGGCCATGACGAAATCGCAGTTGCCCCACAATGCGCGGCCATCCTGCAAACGGTGTACGTCGTCGTAGAAGGAGTTGGCTTCGCGGATGTCGCCCTCCAGACCGTGCACGGCGAGGTTCATCTTGGCGAGGCGGATGGTGGTGGCGGTTTTTTCCTGGCCGTAGAAGGTGACGCGCTGCATCGTGTCCAGCCCTTCGTGCTCGATGAAGTGGCTGGACTGCACGAACATGCCAGCGGAACCGCAGGCGGGATCGAACACCACGCCGTGGTCGGGCTCGATGACGTTGACCAGGGTCTGCACCAGCGAGGGCGGAGTGAAGAATTCGCCGTTGTCCTGCGCGCCCTGCATGGCGAACTTCATCAGGAAGTATTCGTAGATGCGGCCGAAGACATCGCCGGTGGCATTGCGCAATGCTTCACTGTCGAAGCTGCGCAACAGGTCTTCCAGCAGCTTGTTCTCGAAGCGGTCGTAATCCTTGGGCAGTTGTCCGGCCAGCGGCTCGAAATCGGCTTCGATGGCGTTCATGGCATCGACCAGCGCAGCGCCGAGACTCGATCCTGAAGGCAGTTTAAGCAGCGTGTCGTAACGCGCCGCTGCGGGCAGCATCAACGCCCGGCGCTTGATGAAGTCGCCCTTCACCAGCGCGCGCCCGGGCATCTTCCCGGCCAACTGATCCGCCTCGATGGCGCGCAAGGCTTCAGCGTAGCGGTTGCTGGCATGGCGCAGAAAAATCACGCCCAGCACCGGCATGACGTATTCGCTACTGGTCAGCTTGGAGTTGGCGCGCAACTGATCGGCGGCTTCCCACAGGCTGGATTCGATCTGACTGATGTTGTGGAAGGCGTTGGCGGTCATTTAAGTGTTGTTGGGATTAATGCTTGTGGGGTTTCGCCCTTGATTATGCGGGCGCTCCCTGATAACCGTGTCAGGCCATGATTGTGCCACTTTGCCACTTGGATAGGTAATAAGCGTCTGGATTTGGCCAGCTCAGGCAGGCCGAACAATTATGGGCGAGTGTCTGTTTTCGCTGCGTTTCAAACGTAGGGGTATCAAACCGTGACAGGCAGTTTAGGCCGAGTTTGCGACGCTCGCACGTGGTGGATAAGTCTGGAATTGTTGACCTACTTTGAATCGGAATGACCGGCGGATTTGGGCCGGAACGGTTGGCGATGCGCTTAAATCCCGCGTCAGTTCGCGCCCATTCAAAAGATATGAATATCCTGTTATTCTGTTAACTGGCGCTATTTTTCAGCGGGCGGTCGCCTGCCCAGCTGCCGTTATGAGGACGTGAAATGTTCGATACCCAGCAGATTCAGCAAGTATTTTTGGATAGCCTGCGCGCGCACGGCCGGGACGATGCGCCGTACCCGCACTGGTTTCTGGCCGATTGCCTGCCGCCGACGGTGGCCGATGCGTTGACGGCGCTGCCGTTTAAGCCGGCCGGGATCGACGACACCAGGGGCCGACGCGAGACGAACAACGACACGCGCATTCATTTTGGCGAACAGAACCGTACCCGGCATCCGGTGATGGAGGCTGTCGCTGAGGCATTCCAGGCGCGGGCGGTGGTGTATGCGTTGAAGGAGCTGACGGGCGCGCCGATCGATGGGACGTCGCTGCGCGTTGAATATTGCCAGGACACGGGCAATTTCTGGCTGGAGCCGCATACCGACATCGGCGTGAAAAAGTTCACGATGCTGATTTATCTGAATCGCGAGCCGGAAGCCCTGGACTGGGGTACGGATATTTATTCAGACCAGCATACTTATGTGGGCCGCGCGCCCGCCGGGTTTAACCACGGTCTGATATTTGTGCCCGGCGACGATACCTGGCACGGCTTCAATGTGCGCCCGTTAACGGGCATACGCAAAACGATTATCGTGAATTACGTTGCGCCCGAATGGCGCAACCGGCAGGAGCTGTGCTTCCCGGATCAGCCGGTTGCATGACAATCAAAACATCAAAGTAGCGGCCTCGCGCCGAGCCACGCTATGCAATAGGTCATTCAGAATCAAGCCTTTCCTGCCGTATTGAGAACCAAAGCACGTTGCGGTGTTCTATGCGGGTGCGGGAACCGGGATTAGAATCCAGTCTGAACAGGAAAAGGCGAAATACATGGCGCAATTAAAATATTTACCCTTGATGCTGGGCATGTTGTTGACGGCATGCAGCCAGAATATGGTCAAGGCATCGCCGCCAGCAGAAGGCACGCCGCCAGGCGCAAGCGAATCGTCTGGGTTGGTCAAACAGGCTGGGGCGGTGCCGATAACGGCGGCGGTGGACAATCTGCCCAAGCTGGATTTGACGCCGGATATTTTTTACCAGTTTCTGTTGGCAGAAATCGCAGGGCAGCGTGGCGAGATCGGGCTTGCCAAGTCGGCCTATCTTGATCTTGCGCGTAAAACACGCGACCCGCGCCTGGCGCGCCGGGCGGCGGAGATTTCGGTGTTTGCCCGCGATCAGGAGGGCGCGCTGGAGGCAACCCGGTTGTGGAGCGAGACGGATCAGGACTCTGATCGCGCGAGCCAAACGCTGGCCGCGCTGTTGCTGGCTCAAGGTAAATTGGCTGAGGCCGAGCCGGTGCTGAAGCATTTATTGGCGAACGATGCGGCCAATGGCTTTATGCAGATACCGGCGATGCTGGCAAATACGCGCGACACGCAGGCGTCATTCGACATGGTCCAGCGGCTTGCCGCTGGCTTTCCTACGCTGGCGGAGGCGCAGTTTGCGCTTGCGCAGGTGGCGATTCAGGCAGGCAAGAATGAACAGGCTGCGGCTGCCTTGCAAAGCACTGAAAAGCTGCGCCCTGGCTGGGAGCCTCCTGCGGTGTATCGTGCGCAGTGGCTGGCTAAAACCTCGCGCGCGGATGCCTTGGGTTTTATGCGGGATTTTTTGGTGAGCTATCCACAGGCGCGCGAAGTGCGTCTGGCGTATGCGCGTTTACTGGTTCATGCGAACCAGTATCCTGAGGCGCGTTCGCAGTTCAATCGACTCACTGCCGATTTTCCGCGTAATGCCGATGTAAGTTTGGCGGCTGGCCTGTTATCCCTGCAAATGGGCGACACGCAAGCCGCATCAGATCTGCTGACGCAGACGCTGGAGTACGGCTACAAAGATCCGGATACCGTGCATTATTACCTGGGTTTGGCGGCGGAGGATTTGAAGCAGCCTGAGGTTGCGGCCAAACATTATCAGGAGGTGAAGGACGGCGAGTTTTTGGTGCGCTCGCGCTCGCGGCAGGCGAGCTTGTTGGCCAAGCAGGGCAAGATGGGCGATGCGCGTAGTTTGCTGTCTTCGACGCTGGGCGATAACGACGCGCAAAGAGTCTTGCTGGTTCAGGCTGAGGCCGAATTGCTGCGCGACTCGAAAGATTACGCTACGGCTTTTCAGGTGCTGAGTGACGGCGTCAAGCGTTATCCCGACGCATCTGATTTGTTGTATGACCAGGCGATGATGGCTGAAAAAGTCGGGAAGCTGGATGTGCTGGAAACGAATTTGCGTCGCGTGATTCAGTTGAAGCCGGGTGAGGCGCAGGCCTATAACGCTTTGGGCTATACGCTGGCAGACCGTACAGCCCGGCTGGATGAAGCTGTAGGCTTGCTCGACAAGGCGTTGTCGCTGGCACCGGATGATCCATTTATTCTGGACAGTATGGGCTGGGCGCAATATCGCAAAGGCAATTTTGTGCGTGCGCGCGAGTTTCTGGATCGCGCTTACAAAGCGCGCCCCGATCCCGAAATCGCGGCTCATCTGGGTGAGGTGATGTGGGTGTACGGCAAGCATGAAGATGCTACGGTGTTATGGCAAGCCAGTTTGAAAAATCATCCGCAAAACGAAGTCTTGCTGGAAACGGTGCGCCGCCTCAAGCCTTGATGCGACTCGCTTTGCTGCGACGCAGCCTGATGGCCGGGCTGGCAATATTGTTGGCAGCCTGTGCTACGACCAATCCGCCGGTCACGCAGCAGTCGTCTCCCCTGTCGTCGCTCGATGCGCCCTGGTCGTTGCAGGGGCGGATCGCGTTGAAGGCGGACGATAAAAGTTTGTCCGGCCAATTGCAGTGGCACCATAGCAAAGACCATGACGAGCTGTTGTTGTTATCCCCTCTGGGTCAAGGCGTTGCACGACTTGTCAGCGATGCAGACGGGGTGTTGCTGGAAATCCCCAATGAGCCGCCCCGGCGTGCGCCGAATGCAGAAACGCTGACTCGGGATGCGATGGGTGTTGCGCTGCCGTTATCTGGATTACGTTATTGGATCGAAGCTCGCCCTGATCTGGCACGCGCATTTGAGCAACGTCTTGACGATGCGGGACGTGTCGCAAAAATTCGGCAGGACGGCTGGGTGATCGATTATTTGCAGTATATGAATGCGCCCGCCTATCGCCCGCGCAAGCTCAATGTGACGGGTGAAACGCTGGAAATCCGTCTGGTAATTGATTCATGGACGACAGAGTAAATCTCATCCACGCGTTTCCCGCGCCAGCCAAGCTGAATCTCTTTTTGCATGTGGTGGGGCGCCGCGATGACGGTTACCACTTGCTGCAAAGCGTGTTTCGACTGATCGACTTTGGCGATACCGTGCATCTACAGTGTCGTGATGATGGCTGCGTGATGCGGGAAGGTGATATTCCGGGCGTGCCAGAAGTCAATGACTTGACGATGCGCGCGGCACGCTTGTTACAGCCGTTTGCGCTGCCCGGTTCAGGTGTGGGTATTCAGCTTGAAAAACGTTTACCCATGGGTGGCGGATTAGGCGGTGGAAGCTCGGATGCCGCGACGGTGTTGCTGGCCTTGAACCGGCTATGGGATCTGAATTTTTCGCGCCAGCGTTTGCAGGAACTGGCGCTGACCTTGGGCGCGGATGTGCCGGTATTTGTGTTCGGGCGCAGCGCGTTTGCTGAAGGCGTGGGCGAGTGCTTGAGTCCGGTGCAGCTTGCGCCTGCCTGGTATGTGGTTTTGATGCCGCCGGTGCATATCCCGACGGCTGCGGTTTTTGCCGCGCCGGAATTGACACGCAACACGCCAGCCCTCACAATAGCGCCCTTTTCCGCCAGCCAGAATCTGGGTGGCGAAGGCCTGCATAATGATTTGCAGGCAATCGTGGTTAAGCGTTATCCCGAAGTGGCTCAGCATCTTGAATGGTTGAGTCAATACGGCGAAGCGAGGATGACCGGTTCGGGCGCGTGTGTGTTTGCCGCGTTTGATAGCGAAGAAGCTGCGCATCAAGTAGTGCGCGCTTTGCCGGAGGGGATGCAGGGATTGGTGGCGCAGGGTTTGGACAGGCATCCGCTGTTTGAATATTGCGCCCAGGAAATTTAAGTCGTACCAGTTAAGCAGTAATTGGGGAGTCGCCAAGTGGTAAGGCATCGGATTTTGATTCCGACATTCGTAGGTTCGATCCCTACCTCCCCAGCCAGACAGATACAAGCACCCGCCGCCCGCACAACACACTGGTGGCGGGTGCTTGTTTTTTCTTTGTTGGAGCGAGCGTGTCCATAGACAACTTGATGGTATTTGCCGGTAATGCCAATCCCCGCCTGGCGGAGGATGTGGTGCGCCACCTGAATATCCATCTCGGGCGCGCGACGGTATCGCGCTTCTCCGACGGCGAGGTCATGGTCGAAATTCTGGAAAACGTGCGCGGCAAGGATGTCTTCGTGCTGCAATCGACCTGCCAGCCGACCAATGACACGTTGATGGAAGTGATGGTGATGGTCGATGCGCTGAAGCGCTCGTCCGCAGCGCGCATCACCGCTGCAATTCCTTATTATGGATATGCGCGCCAGGATCGGCGTACCCGCTCGGCGCGAGTGGCGATTACCGCCAAGGTCGTCGCTAACATGCTGCAGGGCGCGGGCGTGGATCGGGTGCTGACGATGGATTTGCACTCGGATCAGATTCAGGGGTTTTTCGATATTCCGGTCGATAACATTTATTCCAGCCCGATTCTGCTGGGTGATATCTGGAAGCGCGATCACCCGAATCTGATGGTGGTGTCGCCGGACGTGGGTGGTGTAGTGCGGGCGAGGGCGATTGCCAAGCGCCTGGAATGCGATCTGGCGATTATCGACAAACGTCGTCCGAAACCCAATGTGGCCAAGGTGATGAACATCATTGGCGACGTCAAGGGCCGCACCTGCATCATCATGGATGACCTGGTCGATACCGCGAATACGCTATGCGAAGCGGCCAACGCGCTGAAAGAACGCGGGGCCAAGAAGGTGATGGCGTATTGCACCCATGCCGTGCTGTCCGGTAGCGCGGCTGAGCGTGTGACTAATTCTGCGCTGGACGAATTGGTGGTGACCGATACGATTCCGCTGCGCGACGATGCGCGCGCGTGTACAAAAATCCGGCAATTGTCGGTGGCTGAACTGTTGGCGGAAACGATTCGCCGTATCAGCAATGAAGATTCCGTCAGTTCGCTATTTATCGAGTAGCGCTGACAGATTGTCCCTGGTCGCGGGGGCTGTTTTTTTAACGATGCAGGTTTAGGAGAAGAATATGGAAATCGAAGTTATTGCTTACAAGCGCGAATTGCAAGGTACGGGTGCGAGCCGCCGTCTGCGTTCCACCGGAAAAGTCCCGGGAATTGTCTACGGTGGCACCACTGCACCGATGCAGATTGAGCTGGATCACAATGCGCTGTATCACGCGCTGCGCAAGGAAAGCTTTCATGCGTCGGTGCTGAATCTGACCGTTGATGGTGCGTCCGAGTCCGTGCTGCTGCGTGATACCCAATGGCATCCCTACAAACAGCAGGTGCTGCACGTAGACTTTCAGCGCGTGGACAAGACGCACAAGATTCACGTCAAGGTGCCGCTGCACTTCCTGAATGCGGACACTGCACCCGGCGTCAAAACGGGTGGCGGCAAAGTCAGTCACGTCATGACGGAAATCGACGTGACGTGCTTGCCCGGCAATTTGCCCGAGTACATCGCTGTCGATATGGGCAGCATGGAGCTGGGTCATTCCATCCACGCGGCCGAGCTGAGCTTGCCGGAAGGCGTGGAGCTGGTCGCGCATGTGGCACACGAGAACCCCGCCGTCGCTGCGATTACCCTGCCCAAGGGCATGAAGTCCGACGAGCCTGCTGCTGACGCTGCCGCGCCTGCCGCTTGAATGTCTTAGCGCAGCCACGATTGGCTGCGCTGGTATGGTTATGACAGCGCCTCGCCTGATTGTCGGCCTCGGTAATCCGGGGCGCGACTACGAAGAAACCCGGCATAACGCCGGGTTTTGGTTTTGCGGGCAGCTTGCAAACAAGTTGGACGTGGCGCTGAGTCCAGAATCGCGTTTTCATGGCATAACAGGCCATGCTCGCCCGCACGGCGTATGGCTGCTGTTGCCTCAAACGTTTATGAACCGGTCGGGTCAAGCGGTCGGCGCGTTGGCCCGTTTCCATCGCATCACGCCCGCCGAGATTCTGGTGGTGCATGATGAGCTGGATATTCCGCCTGGTCAGTTGCGTTTGAAGTTCGGCGGCGGCATGGGCGGGCATAACGGCTTGAAAGACATCACCGCGCACCTCGGCACGCAGGATTACTGGCGACTGCGCATCGGTATTGGCCATCCCGGCGATCGTAATGAGGTGGTCAACTATGTACTTAAACCACCGCGCCGCGAAGAGCGGGATGATATTGATGCCGCGTTGCAACGTGCGCTGGATGTATGGCCACTGATTGAACGCGGCGAGTGGAATGCTGCTACCCAACAAGCAAACACGAAACCACAGCGTCTTTGATGAAGAACCACCCTAACCCTGCCCCGGAACTAATATGAGCCTCAAATGCGGCATCGTCGGCCTGCCCAACGTTGGCAAGTCCACCCTTTTCAATGCACTGACCCAGGCGGGTATTGCGGCCGAGAACTATCCCTTCTGTACCATCGAACCCAATACGGGCGTGGTTGAGGTGCCTGATCCCCGGCTGGGCAAACTTGCGGAAATTATCAAGCCACAGAAAATTGTGCCGGCGATTGTCGAGTTCGTGGATATTGCCGGTCTTGTGGCGGGGGCTAGCAAAGGCGAGGGTTTGGGTAACCAGTTCCTCGCTACCATTCGCGAAACCGATGCAATTACCCATGTGGTGCGATGTTTCAAGGACGATAACGTGATTCACGTTGCGGGTAAGGTTGACCCGTTGTCTGATGTCGAAACGATTGCGACCGAGTTGGCGCTGGCTGATCTGGCGAGTGCCGAGAAAGCGTTAATCCGTTACGAAAAGGCAGCACGTGGTGGCGATAAAGAAGCGCAAAAAATGGTCGAGGCGCTGAAGCCAGTGTTGGCAGCGTTGAATGAAGGTCGTCCCGCCCGTGCAGCGGGGCTGGATGCCGAGGCGTTGGAAATCATCAAGCCGCTATGCCTGTTGACAGTCAAGCCTGCGCTCTATGTTGCCAACGTCAATGAAGAGGGCTTTCACGATAACCCCATGCTGGACGCGCTGGTTGCGTTCGCAGCGACCGAGCACGCGCCAGTTGTGCCGGTGTGTGCCGCGCTGGAGGCTGAGTTGCAGGAATTATCGATCGAAGAGCGGGTGGAATACTTGCATGAACTGGGCTGGGAAGAGCCTGGCCTCAATCGCCTGGTTCGCGCCGCCTATGATTTGCTGGGGTTGCAAACCTACTTTACCGCTGGCGTTAAAGAGGTACGCGCATGGACGATCCACAAGGGCGATACTGCACCACAGGCGGCTGGCGTGATTCATACTGATTTTGAACGTGGATTTATCCGTGCCCAGACGATTGCGTATGACGATTTTATCGCGTGTGGTGGCGAGCAAGGCGCGAAGGTGGCTGGCAAGCAGCGTGCGGAAGGCAAGGAATATGTAGTGAAGGATGGCGATGTGCTGAATTTCCTCTTCAATGTTTGACACAAAACATAGCGAAGCCTTATAATTCCGGGCTTCGTTTTCGGTGGGGTTCCCGAGCGGTCAAAGGGATCAGACTGTAAATCTGACGGCTCTGCCTTCGAAGGTTCGAATCCTTCCCCCACCACCAGATTTACTGTACTAACTTTTTTACTGTATGTGTCGGATCAAAAATTGCTGAATTAATAATAGATCTGGATGGCGCCGTGTGGCTGTCTGGTGTGGCTGCCTTGAAGTGGGCGGGCGTTGCGGGTGTAGCTCAATGGTAGAGCAGAAGTTTTCCAAACTTATGACGAGGGTTCGATTCCCTTCTCCCGCTCCAGTTTGGCCGTTTCTGTAGAGAAGCGGTTTGTTTTGATGGTTCGCTGTCAAAACCTTGCGCCCATGTAGCTCAGAGGTAGAGCACTCCCTTGGTAAGGGAGAGGTCGACAGTTCGATTCTGTCCATGGGCACCAAATACGTTGGTGAATAAATTGAGTGGCGAAGCAATTTCAGTTTTGAGTGGTTGTATTCGCGTTGTTGTTCTTGTGCATCTTTGAAGGGTACTGGAAATGGCTAAGGAAAAATTCGAGCGGACCAAGCCGCACGTAAACGTAGGGACGATTGGACACGTTGACCACGGCAAGACCACCTTGACTGCGGCGATTACGACCATACTGGCGAAGAAATTTGGCGGTTCGGCCAAAAAGTACGACGAGATTGATAGCTCGCCCGAAGAAAAAGCGCGCGGCATCACCATCAACACCGCCCACGTTGAGTACGAGACCGAAACGCGTCACTATGCCCACGTTGACTGCCCCGGCCACGCCGACTACGTCAAAAACATGATTACCGGTGCCGCCCAGATGGACGGTGCCGTCCTGGTTGTGTCCGCTGCTGACGGCCCCATGCCCCAGACCCGCGAACACATCCTGCTCGCCCGCCAGGTCGGCGTGCCGTACATCATCGTCTACATGAACAAAGCCGACCTCGTTGACGACGCCGAACTGCTTGAACTTGTCGAAATGGAAGTCCGCGAACTGCTCGACAAATACAACTTCCCTGGCGACGACACCCCCGTCATCATCGGCAGCGCCGTCAAAGCGCTTGAAGGCGACCAGAGCGACATCGGCGAACCGTCCATCCTCAAGCTCGCTGCAGCCCTGGACAGCTACATTCCCCTGCCCGAGCGCGCCATTGACCGCCCCTTCCTCATGCCCGTTGAAGATGTCTTCTCCATCTCCGGACGCGGCACCGTCGTCACCGGTCGTGTTGAACGCGGCGTAGTCAAAGTCGGCGAAGAAATCGAAATCATCGGCATCGTTCCGACCCTAAAGACCACCTGTACCGGCGTAGAGATGTTCCGCAAATTGCTTGACCAGGGTCAGGCAGGCGACAACGTCGGCGTGCTGCTGCGCGGCACCAAGCGTGAAGAAGTCCAGCGCGGCCAGGTTCTGGCCAAGCCCGGCTCCATCAAGCCCCACACCAAGTTCAGTGCAGAGATTTACGTCCTGTCCAAAGACGAAGGCGGTCGTCACACCCCCTTCTTCAACGGCTACCGTCCGCAGTTTTACTTCCGCACCACCGACGTCACCGGCAGCATCGAATTGCCGGCGGGCACCGAAATGGTCATGCCGGGCGACAACGTCAGCATCACCGTTGCCTTGATTGCGCCGATCGCGATGGACGAAGGTCTGCGTTTTGCGATTCGTGAAGGCGGTCGTACCGTTGGTGCGGGTGTCGTTGCCAAGATTTCTGAATAAGAAATCCTGATTAAATTGTTTACGGAGTAAAAAACTCGGTGGAATGTAAGGCGGGTTTCCTGTTTTGCATTTCATTTGAAACTACAGGCCAATAGCTCAATTGGTAGAGTATCGGTCTCCAAAACCGAGGGTTGGGGGTTCGAGGCCCTCTTGGCCTGCCATAGGATAAGCCTTTAAGGCAAACAGCATTAATGGCTGACAAAATTAAACTGCTGCTCGCAGTCTTGCTGGTGATCGCTGGAGTCGCTGGCTATTATTTTTTTGCGGATGCGCCGATGATCGTGCGTGTCCTGTCCGTGCTCGTTGGCGTGGTGCTGGGCGGTGTGGTTGCTGGCATGAGCCAAACCGGCAGGCAGTTTTTCCAGTTTGCTGGCGAGGCGCGCGATGAGGCGAAGAAAGTGGTGTGGCCAACACGCAAGGAAACCATCCAGATGACTGGCGTGGTTATGTTGTTTGTGGTGGTCATGGCTTTGTTCTTGTGGGCAGTTGACAGCGCTTTGCTGTCGCTGGTGAAAATGGCAATGGGACGGAGCGATTGATGGCGATGCGTTGGTATGTTGTCCATGCTTATTCCGGCTTTGAAAAAAGCGTCGCGCGTGCGTTGGCGGAGCGAATTGAGCGCTCTGGCATGAAAGAACGCTTTGGCGTGATTGTCGACGAGTTGGGTCAGCCCAAAAGCGCGATTCTGGTGCCGGTAGAAGAGGTTGTGGAAATGAAGGGCGGCCAGAAAAAGACCGCTGAACGCAAGTTCTTTCCAGGCTATGTCCTGATCCAGATGGAGATGGACGACGATACTTGGCATCTGGTCAAGAGCACGCCCAAAGTCACTGGCTTTATTGGTGGAACGGCGACCAAGCCTGCGCCAATTTCGGAAAAGGAAGTTCAGTCCATTCTCGATCAGATGCGTGAGGGTGTTGAAAAACCGAAGCCTAAAGTGTTGTTCGAGGTGGGTGAGACGGTGCGTGTGATTGATGGACCGTTTACCGATTTCAACGGCAGCGTGGATGAAGTGAATTACGACAAGAGCAAATTACGTGTTGCGGTCATGATTTTTGGCCGGGCCACGCCTGTCGAGCTGGGGTTTGGCCAGGTAGAGAAAGGCTAGCTTGGCGTAAGCCGGGCCAGTTCCGGGGCAACCCGAAGAGGAGCGTCAGTAGATTGGCCGCAAGCCAGCCGAACCCGCGTTACAACTCATTTTTTGGAGTAGAAAATGGCAAAGAAGATAGTCGGCTATATCAAGCTGCAAGTGCCGGCGGGCAAGGCGAATCCTTCGCCGCCCATCGGTCCCGCACTCGGTCAGCGCGGTTTGAACATCATGGAGTTCTGCAAGGCGTTCAACGCCAAGACGCAGCAGATGGAGCCGGGTCTGCCGATTCCGGTTGTGATTACAGCTTTCGCAGACAAAAGCTTCACCTTCGTGATGAAGACGCCGCCTGCGACCGTGCTGATCAAGAAAGCGATCAAACTGGACAAGGGTTCACCTCGTCCGCATACCGATAAAGTTGGCGTGATTACGCGTGCACAGTTGGAAGAAATCGCCAAAATGAAAGAGCCGGACTTGACCGCTGCGAACATGGATGCTGCGGTACGCACCATTGCCGGTACGGCACGTTCGATGGGCGTTACGGTGGAGGGAGTCTGAGATGAGCAATACTTCCAAGCGCTTGCGCGCAATCAAGGAAAAAATCGACCGCAACCGCAATTACCCGGTCGTGGAAGCGCTGCAGCTGATCAAGGATTCAGCGACCGCCAAATTTAACGAGTCGGTTGATGTTGCGGTCAACTTGGGTGTTGACGCACGTAAATCCGACCAGATGGTGCGGGGTTCGGTAGTGTTGCCCAAGGGTATTGGCAAAACCGTGCGCGTGGCCGTGTTTGCACAGGGCGACAACGTTCAAAAAGCTAAAGACGCAGGTGCTGATATTGTCGGTTTCGACGATCTGGCTGCTGAAATCAAAGCGGGAAAAATGGATTTCGACGTGGTGATTGCCACCCCGGATGCGATGCGCGTCGTCGGCCAGCTCGGTCAGGTATTGGGTCCGCGTGGATTGATGCCTAACCCAAAAGTGGGAACAGTATCGGCGGACGTGGTGACGGCAGTGAAAAACGCTAAGGCCGGTCAGGTTCAGTACCGCACCGACAAGGGTGGCATTGTGCATTGCACCATTGGCCGCGCATCGTTTGCGGTGGATGACCTGAAGGAAAATCTGGCGGCGCTGATGGACGCATTGCAGCGTGCCAAGCCTGCCAGTTCCAAAGGTATTTATTTCAAGCGCTTGTCCGTCTCCAGCACCATGGGCGCGGGCGTGCGAGTCGACCAGACCAGTCTGGCCGTATAAATAGTTAGGTGTTGTCCGGGTTTGCCTGGGCAGCTAAAGAACTTTGGGTCGTTGGCCATTACACTGGCTAATGTCCGTCAAAGACCGTAGATATCCGCTGCGATTTGTTTTTCGCTTGGATTTAATTTTGGGTGGCAAGAGTCGGGTGATGGGTTTTCTGTCCTCCGGCTTGTGTCCTCCGGGGTCTACGCAGATGGTGTTCCCGAGCAGGATTTTCCTGTCAAGGCCGCCAGCCGAAGTGCCCCGTGAATACAGCGGGCAACGCTTCGTAACTGAGAAGGAGGTAAGACATTGAGTCTGAATCTTGAAGAAAAGAAGGCCGTCGTTGCTGAGATCAGTGCAGAAATTGCACAAGCTCAGACGGTTGTTGTTGCTGAGTATCGCGGTATCGCGGTGACCGATCTGACGGTGTTGCGTGCCAAAGCGCGCAATGCGGGCGTGTATTTGCGAGTCCTGAAAAACTCGCTGGCTCGCCGTGCGGTTGAAGGAACGCCGTTTGCTGGTTTGGCTGATCAGATGGTCGGCCCGCTTGCATACGGTTTTTCCAAAGACCCGGTTGCCGCTGCCAAGGTTATGCATGAGTTTGCCAAAGCCAATGACAAGTTTGTCATCAAGGCTGGCGCGATGCCTAATTTCATCATGTCCGCCAAGGATGTGGGAAATCTGGCTTCGATGCCGAGTCGTGATGAGTTGCTTGCTAAATTGCTGGGCACCATGCAAGCCCCGATTACGCAGTTTGTACGCACACTGAATGAAGTGCCGACCAAGTTTGTTCGTGGTCTGGCAGCGGTGCGCGACAAACAGGCTGCGTGACTGGTTTGAACGCGGCACAACATAACGACATCGTTTTTAATCTGTAGCAAAAATTGACAGGAGTAATACAAATGGCTGTTTCTAAATCTGAAATTCTGGATGCTATCGCTGGCATGACGGTTCTGGATCTGTCCGAACTGATTAAGGAAATGGAAGAGAAGTTTGGTGTGTCTGCTGCTGCTGCGGCAGTTGCTGTGGCGGCCCCCGCTGCGGGCGGCGGCGCTGCTGCTGAAGAGCAGACCGAGTTCACCGTGATGCTGAATGCGGCTGGCGAGAAGAAAGTTGAAGTCATTAAAGTGGTGCGTGCAGCAACCGGCCTGGGCTTGAAAGAAGCGAAAGATCTGGTTGACGGCGCTCCCAAGGCTGTTAAAGAAGGCGCAACCAAGGCTGATGCCGAAGCGCTGAAAAAACAACTGGAAGAAGCTGGCGCAAAAGTCGAAATCAAATAAATCGACGGAATAATATGACGCTGCGCAGTATGGCGGTGTTTGTTTCCGGTGATTCGTTGAGTTTGACTGTGTGTTGCGGGCGTTGCCCGCAGCACACGTAAGCAGCATTACCCGGAACCCGGATACGGCTTCCGGGTCATTTGCTTTTTACGTGTGCCCCTATCGTGCTGGATGGTTGTTCTCCAGTGCACCCCTGATGTTCAAGGAGATCCAATGGCTTATACCTTTACCGAGAAAAAACGTCTTCGCAAGAGTTTCGCAAAGCGTCAATCTGTCCTTCCGGTGCCGTTTCTTCTGTCGACGCAGCTCGAGTCTTTCCGCGCATTTTTGCAGGAAGGCACGCCGCGTGAGGCGCGTTTGAACGAAGGTCTGCAAGCTGCTTTTACTTCGATATTCCCTATTTCCAGCCATAACGGTTTTGCCCGGCTGGAATATGTCAGCTATGTGATGAACGAGCCGGCCTTCGATATCAAAGAATGCCAGCAACGTGGCTTGACTTACTGCTCACCGCTGCGCGCAAAAGTGCGTCTGGTCATCATGGACAAGGAAGCTTCCAAGCCCACGATCAAGGAAGTGAAAGAGCAGGAAGTGTATATGGGTGAGATTCCGCTCATGACCCCAACTGGCTCGTTTGTGATTAATGGAACCGAGCGCGTGATTGTGTCGCAACTGCATCGCTCCCCTGGCGTGTTCTTTGAGCACGACCGTGGCAAGACGCACAGCTCGGGCAAACTGTTGTTCTCGGCGCGGATCATTCCATATCGCGGCTCGTGGCTGGATTTCGAATTCGATCCGAAAGATATGCTGTTTTTCCGGATCGACCGCCGCCGCAAGTTGCCAGTGACAATTCTGTTGAAGGCGCTGGGTTATACGCCGGAGAGCATTCTGGACGGGTTCTTCAATAAGGACACGTTCTACATCAACACCCAGGGTATTCAGTTCGAGCTGGTGCCGGAACGTCTGCGCGGCGAGATCGCGCGCTTTGACATCTGCGGCAAAGACGACCATGTCATCGTGCCGAAAGACAAGCGCATCACCGCCAAACACATTCGCGAGCTGGATGCGGCTGGCGTAAAAAAATGGGCCGTGCCGACTGAGTTCGTGATCGGTCGCGTTGTGTCGCATGATGTTGTGGATAAAGCCACGGGTGAACTGGTCGCGCGAGCCAACGATGAAATCACCGAAGAGTTGCTGAAGAAGCTGGCCGAAGCGGGCATTAGCAAATTCAACACGCTCTATACCAATGAGCTGGATCACGGCGCCTATATTTCGCAGACCTTGCGCGCAGACGAGACGGTTGATCAGTATGCGGCACGCGTTGCAATTTACCGGATGATGCGTCCCGGTGAGCCTCCTACCGAAGATGCAGTCGCGACTTTATTTGGCAACCTGTTCTTTAGCGAAGATCGTTATGATTTGTCCGCAGTAGGCCGGATGAAATTCAATCGTCGTATCGGTCGTGATGAGTTGACCGGTACTGGCACTTTATCGACTGAAGACATTGTCGCTGTGATCAGGATATTGGTTGAGTTGCGCAATGGCCGCGGTGAGATTGATGACATTGACCATCTCGGCAACCGCCGTGTGCGTAGCGTGGGTGAGTTGGCCGAAAACCAGTTCCGTGCGGGTCTGGTGCGCGTGGAACGTGCGGTGAAGGAGCGTTTGGGTCAGGCTGAATCCGATAACCTGATGCCGCATGATTTGATTAACGCCAAACCGGTGTCCGCTGCGATCAAGGAATTTTTTGGTTCCAGTCAGCTCTCCCAGTTTATGGATCAAACCAATCCGCTGTCCGAGATTACGCACAAGCGCCGTGTTTCGGCATTGGGCCCGGGCGGCTTGACGCGTGAACGCGCAGGCTTCGAAGTGCGCGACGTGCATCCGACCCACTATGGCCGTGTGTGCCCGATTGAAACGCCGGAAGGCCCGAACATTGGCCTGATTAACTCGCTGGCCTTGTTTGCGCGCACCAACTGGTACGGCTTTATTGAAACGCCTTACCGTCGCGTGGTGGACGGCAAGGTAACAGACGAAATCGAATATCTGTCGGCCATTGAAGAATCCAAATTTGTGATCGCGCAGGCCAACGCCGAACTCGATAACAAAAACAAATTTAGCGATGATCTGGTGTCGTGCCGCTACAAAAACGAATTTGCCTTGTCGGGTCCGGGCAAAATTGAATACATGGACGTGGCACCGGCGCAGGTGGTGTCGGTGGCCGCTTCGCTGATTCCGTTCCTTGAGCACGATGACGCGAACCGCGCGCTGATGGGTTCGAACATGCAGCGCCAGGCCGTGCCTTGCCTGCGCCCTGAAAAGCCGTTTGTCGGCACGGGCATGGAACGTACTGCGGCGGTGGACTCGGGAACAGTTGTGACTGCGTATCGTGGCGGTATCGTCGATTATGTGGATGCCAGCCGGATCGTGATCCGGGTGCACGACGATGAGGCGCGCGAAGGCGAAGTCGGCGTGGATATTTATTCGCTGATCAAGTACACGCGTTCCAACCAGAATACCAATATCAACCAGCGTCCGCTGGTTCAGGTGGGCGATGTGATCGCGCGCGGCGACGTGGTGGCCGATGGAGCTTCGACCGACATGGGCGAACTCGCGCTGGGTCAGAACATGCTGGTGGCGTTTATGCCGTGGAACGGCTTCAACTTCGAAGACTCGATCCTGATTAATGAAAGCGTGGTGGCAGAAGACCGCTACACCTCGATTCATATCGAAGAGTTGTCGGTAGTGGCGCGCGACACCAAGCTTGGTGCGGAAGAAATCACGCGGGATATCTCCAATCTGGCTGAACGTCAGTTGGGTCGTCTGGACGATTCCGGCATTATTTCGATTGGTGCCGAAGTTAATGCGGGCGATGTGCTGGTGGGCAAGGTCACGCCTAAGGGCGAAACTCAATTGACCCCGGAAGAAAAGCTGCTGCGCGCAATCTTTGGCGAAAAAGCGTCCGACGTGAAAGATACCAGCCTGAAAGTGCCGTCTGGCATGTCGGGCGTGGTGATCGACGTGCAGGTGTTCACGCGCGAAGGCATCGAGCGCGACAAGCGTGCTCAGTCGATCATTGACACGCAGCTTGCCGAATACAAAAAAGACATGACCGACCGCATGCGCATCGTTGAGAACGATACCTTTGCACGTCTGGAAAAACTGCTGCATCTGAAAGTCGCCAACGGCGGCCCGAAGAAGCTCGCCAAGGGCAGCAAGGTCACGAATGATTATCTGGAGTCGGTCAATCGCCATGACTGGTTTGACATCCGTCTGGCAGACGATGATGCCAGCCGTCAGGTTGAATCTTTGAGAGACAGCTTGACGCAAAAACGCATCGAGTTCGATGCGATGTTCGAAGAGAAAAAAGGCAAGTTGACTGCGGGCGACGAACTGCCGCCCGGCGTGCAGAAAATGGTCAAGGTCTACATCGCGGTAAAGCGCCGTTTGCAACCTGGCGACAAGATGGCCGGTCGTCACGGCAACAAGGGCGTGGTCTCGAAGATTGCACCAGTGGAAGACATGCCGTACATGGCCAATGGCCGTCCTGCAGACATCGTGCTGAATCCGCTCGGCGTGCCGTCGCGGATGAACGTAGGCCAGATTCTGGAAACCCATCTCGGCTGGGCCGCTAAAGGCCTGGGTGATCGCATCGGCGAAATGCTGGCGGCGCAGACCAAGACTATGGTCAAGGAAATCCGCACCTTCCTGAAAGAAATTTACAACAAGTCGGGCAAGCACGAAGACATTGATGGCCTTAGCGACGATGAGATCCTGGATTTGGCGCGCAACCTGAAAAAGGGGGTGCCGTTTGCGTCCCCGGTATTTGACGGCGCATCGGAAGAAGAAATCCGCCGCATGTTGACGCTGGGCGGACTGCCAGAAGGTGGCCAGGTGACACTGTATGACGGTCGTACAGGTGAGGCGTTTGATCGTCAGGTCACGATTGGCTATATGCATGTGCTGAAGCTGCACCACTTGGTTGATGACAAGATGCACGCGCGCTCGACCGGGCCATATTCGCTGGTCACGCAGCAACCGCTGGGCGGCAAGGCTCAGTTCGGTGGTCAGCGCTTCGGTGAGATGGAGGTCTGGGCGCTGGAAGCTTATGGTGCCGCCTACACGCTGCAGGAAATGTTGACCGTCAAGTCGGACGATGTGAATGGCCGCACCAAGGTCTACGAGAGCATTGTCAAAGGCGAGCACAAGATCGAAGCGGGCATGCCTGAGTCCTTCAACGTGCTGGTGAAGGAAATCCGCAGTCTGGGTATCGATATTGATTTGGAACGTTATTAATCGGGTGAGGACATAGCCATGAAAGCACTGTTAGACCTATTCAAACAGGCCACCCACGAGGAAGAGTTTGATGCCATCAAGATTGGCCTGGCATCGCCGGAGAAAATCCGCTCGTGGTCATATGGTGAAGTTAAAAAGCCGGAGACCATCAACTATCGCACCTTCAAGCCGGAGCGCGATGGCCTGTTCTGCGCCAAGATTTTTGGCCCAGTCAAGGATTACGAATGCCTGTGCGGCAAGTACAAACGACTGAAGCATCGCGGCGTCATTTGCGAGAAATGCGGCGTTGAGGTCACCTTGTCCAAGGTGCGCCGCGAGCGAATGGGGCATATTGAGCTGGCTTCCCCGGTTGCGCATATCTGGTTTTTGAAGTCGTTGCCGTCGCGTCTGGGCATGGTGCTCGACATGACGCTGCGCGATATCGAACGCGTACTGTATTTTGAAGGCTTTGTCGTGGTCGAGCCGGGGATGACCCCGCTCAAACGCGGTCAGCTGATGACCGAAGAAGACTACATCGCCAAGATGGAAGAGTATGGCGACGAGTTCAAGGCGTTGATGGGTGCAGAAGCGGTGCGTGAGTTGTTGCGTTCACTTGACCTGCATACTGAAGTGGAAACGCTACGTTCGGATATTACCAAAACAGGATCCGATACCAAGCTGAAGAAATACTCCAAGCGCTTGAAAATTCTTGAAGGTTTCCAGAAGTCCGGGATCAAACCCGAGTGGATGATTTTGGAGGTGTTGCCGGTGCTGCCGCCCGAATTGCGCCCGCTGGTACCGCTGGATGGCGGTCGTTTTGCGACATCGGATCTGAACGACCTTTATCGTCGCGTGATCAACCGTAATAATCGTTTGAAGCGCCTGCTTGAGCTAAAAGCGCCTGAAATTATCGTTCGCAACGAAAAGCGCATGCTGCAGGAGTCGGTTGACTCCCTGCTCGATAATGGTCGTCGCGGCAAGGCCATGACCGGTGCCAACAAGCGTCCGCTCAAATCGCTGGCCGACATGATCAAAGGCAAGAGCGGTCGTTTCCGTCAGAACTTGCTGGGAAAACGTGTCGATTATTCGGGGCGTTCAGTCATCGTAGTGGGGCCGGCGCTGAAACTGCATCAGTGTGGTCTGCCGAAAAAAATGGCGCTGGAATTGTTCAAGCCGTTCATCTTCAATCGCCTGGAAGTGCTGGGTTTGGCCACGACGATCAAAGCTGCCAAGAAAATGGTGGAAGACGAAGAGCCGATCGTGTGGGACTTGCTGGAAGAGGTTATCCACGAGCATCCGGTGATGTTGAACCGTGCGCCGACGCTGCACCGCCTGGGTATTCAGGCGTTCGAACCGGTGCTGATTGAAGGTAAGGCGATTCAGTTGCATCCGCTGGTGTGCGCAGCGTTCAACGCCGACTTCGATGGCGACCAGATGGCGGTTCATGTGCCTTTGTCGCTTG
This sequence comes from Thiobacillaceae bacterium, assembly GCA_040080135.1. Lineage (GTDB taxonomy): Bacteria > Pseudomonadota > Gammaproteobacteria > Burkholderiales > Thiobacillaceae > Thiobacillus. The sequence continues at coordinate 304,787 of JBEBIZ010000001.1, read as the reverse complement.
AAGCGCAGACGGAAGCGCGTACCCTGATGTTGGCATCGAATAACGTGTTGTCGCCGGCAAACGGCGAGCCGATCATTGTGCCATCGCAGGATATCGTGCTGGGCCTGTATTACATGACCCGCGAAAAAGTGAACGCCAAGGGCGAAGGCATGATGTTTGCCGATGTAACTGAAGCACGCCGCGCCTACGATAATCGCGTGGTTGAGTTGCACGCCAGGGTGACGGTGCGGATCAAAGAAGCAACGCTGGACGCAGATAAAAACCGTGTTGAAGTGGTGCGTCGAGTCGAGACCACGGTAGGCCGCGCTTTGTTGTCCGAGATTTTGCCGGCGGGTTTGCCGTTCAGCCACATCGACAAAGCGCTGAAGAAAAAAGAAATTTCCAAGCTCATCAATGCTAGTTTCCGTCGCTGCGGTCTGCGTGAAACGGTGTTGCTGGCTGACAAATTGATGTATACCGGCTTTACCTACGCAACGCGTTCAGGCATGTCGATCGCGGTCAAAGATATGTTGATCCCGAAAGAGAAGCATCAGATTCTAGATGCAGCCGAATCAGAAGTGAAAGAGATCGAGGCGCAGTACACGTCAGGTCTGGTGACGCAGGGCGAGCGCTACAACAAAGTCGTCGACATTTGGGGGCGTGCAGGTGACGCTGTGGCCAAGGCCATGATGGCGCAGTTGGGCGGCGAGAAAGTCACCGACCGCCACGGCAAGGAAGTGACACAGGAGTCTTTTAACGCCATTTACATGATGGCTGACTCCGGCGCGCGCGGATCGGCTGCGCAGATTCGACAATTGGCTGGTATGCGCGGACTGATGGCGAAACCGGATGGCTCGATTATTGAGACTCCGATCACGGCGAACTTCCGTGAAGGCCTCAACATGCTGCAGTACTTTATTTCCACTCACGGTGCGCGTAAAGGTCTCGCGGATACGGCGCTGAAGACCGCTAACTCCGGTTATCTGACGCGTCGTCTGGTTGATGTGACGCAGGATCTGGTGATTACCGAGAATGATTGCGGCACGACCGAAGGTATGGTGGTGCGTGCACTGGTAGAAGGTGGCGAAGTTGTTGAAGCCTTGCGTGAGCGCATCCTGGGCCGCGTGGCCGCGTTCGATGTGGTTCATCCTGAAACGCAGGAAACCCTGTTTGTGGCCGGCACGCTGCTGTCCGAAGACGTGGTCGATACCATCGAGTCGGTCGGTATTGACGAGGTCAAGGTGCGTACGCCGCTGACCTGCGAAACTCGCTATGGTTTGTGCGCGCATTGTTACGGGCGTGATCTGGGGCGCGGCTATCTTGTTAACGTTGGCGAGGCGATTGGCGTGATCGCGGCACAGTCAATTGGCGAACCGGGTACGCAGCTCACCATGCGGACGTTCCACATCGGTGGTGCCGCATCGCGTGCGGCGGCAGCGAGCCAGCTCGATGCAAAATCGAATGGTACGGTGCAGTATTCCGCTGGTATCCGCTATGTGACGAATGCGCGCAAAGAATTGATAGCGATTTCGCGTAACGGCGAGTTGATTATCAACGATGATAATGGCCGTGAGCGCGAGCGTCACAAGTTACCGTATGGCGCGACCCTGCTGGTGTCCGCAGGTGCAAAAATCAAGGCAGGTGCGGTGCTGGCAACCTGGGATCCGCACACCCGTCCAATCATTACGGAATACGCAGGCAATGTCCGCTTCGAGAATGTCGAAGAAGGCGTGACCGTGGCCAAGCAACTGGATGACGTGACGGGGCTGTCTACCTTGGTGGTGATCGATCCCAAGCGTAAAGCCAGCAGTGCGGCCAAGGGCGTACGCCCACAGGTTAAATTGCTGGATGCGTCGGGGAAGGAAGTGAAAATGGCGGGTACGGAGTTGCCAGTCAATATTACCTTCCAGATTGGCTCGATTCTGACGGTGAAGAATGGCCAGGATGTTGCCGTGGGCGATGTGCTTGCACGTATCCCGCAGGAAACATCTAAAACCCGTGACATTACCGGCGGTCTGCCGCGAGTGGCTGAGTTGTTTGAAGCGCGGATTCCTAAAGATGCGGGCGTGCTGGCTGAAGTGACGGGTACTGTTTCGTTTGGTAAGGGAACGCTTGCGAAGCAGCGTCTGGTCATTACCGATATGGACGGCGCACCGCACGAGTATCTGATTACGAAAGAAAAGCATGTCACCGCACATGACGGGCAGATTGTCCAGAAGGGCGAAATGATTGTCGACGGTTCATTTGATCCGCACGATATTTTGCGACTGAAGGGGGTCGAAACACTGGCGCGCTATATTACTGACGAAGTGCAAGAGGTCTACCGTTTGCAAGGCGTAAAGATCAACGACAAGCATATAGAAGTGATTGTGCGCCAGATGTTGCGCCGTGTGTATGTGGTCGATCCAGGTGACACCACGCTCATTCCGGGCGAGCAGGTGGAGCGTTCTGAAGTGTTGCAGTTGAACGACGACATGGTTGCGGCGGGTAAGGAGCCGGCAGTGTATACACCGGTCTTGCTCGGCATCACGAAAGCTTCGTTGTCGACCGACTCCTTCATCTCGGCTGCATCGTTCCAGGAAACTACCCGGGTTCTGACCGAGGCTGCAATTATGGGCAAACGCGACGAACTTCGTGGCTTGAAAGAAAACGTCATTGTGGGTCGCTTGATTCCGGCTGGTACGGGGCTTGCGTTCCACAACACACGTCGTCGTCAGGCTGCTGGTGAGGATTTGGGTGCCATGCATCTGATGGAGCTAGGCGCGGAAACGCCAGCTGAGAACCAAGAGCTTGCTTGACATGGGTGGGCGTCTCCAATAGAATCACGCGTCTTTTTCCGGGCATTTTTTCCGGTGCTTTATTTTTGCTGACAGGGCGGCAGTGCTGCCCTGTTTTTAATGACTGTGCGAAGACTTTCGCCCCGTGTATTTAAAACGGAGGGAATATGTTCTCGCAGTCCCGTATTTCATTGAAATAATTGTAATTTTGATTCGATTACCCTGGAAATTCAGACATGCCAACCATTAACCAGCTGATCCGTAAGCCACGTCAGGCTCCGGTCGAAAAAAGCAAGGTCCCGGCCTTGAATGCCTGCCCGCAGCGTCGTGGCGTTTGTACCCGTGTGTATACCACCACGCCTAAAAAGCCGAACTCTGCATTGCGTAAGGTTTGTAAGGTCAAATTAACCAGTGGCTTTGAGGTCATTAGTTATATCGGCGGAGAAGGCCATAACCTGCAAGAGCACTCGGTTGTTTTGGTGCGAGGTGGTCGTGTCAAGGATTTGCCGGGTGTGCGTTACCACACGGTGCGCGGCAGTCTGGATACATCGGGCGTGAAAGACCGTAAGCAATCGCGCTCCAAGTACGGCGCCAAACGGCCCAAAAAGGCCTAACCCCTAATTATTGAGAGACTGAGAAACCATGCCTCGTCGTCGCGAAGTCCCCAAACGTGAAATCCTGCCTGATCCTAAATTTGCGAATCAGGAGGTTTCAAAATTTATGAACGTTGTCATGTCCAGTGGCAAGAAGTCTGTCGCTGAGCGCATTGTCTATGGTGCCTTTGAGCAAATCAGCAAGAAGTCCGGCAAAGATCCGCTGGAGGTTTTTGGTGAAGCGCTGAATAAGGCGCGCCCATTAGTGGAGGTGAAAAGCCGTCGCGTGGGTGGTGCTAACTACCAGGTGCCCGTTGAGGTGCGTGCTAGCCGTCGTACCGCGCTAGCGATGCGCTGGCTCAAAGATGCGGCTCGCAAGCGTGGTGAAAAGTCTATGGATGCCCGTCTCGCAGGTGAGTTGTTGGATGCGGCTGAAGGCCGTGGCGGCGCTGTCAAAAAGCGTGAAGAAGTTCACCGTATGGCTGAGGCTAACAAAGCCTTCTCACACTTCCGTTTCTAACATCCAATATCAAGATATTTTTAGGTAATTACCGTGGCTCGTGCAACTCCTATCGAACGCTATCGCAATATCGGCATTTCTGCTCACATTGACGCTGGCAAAACCACCACCACTGAACGCGTTCTATTCTATACGGGTGTCTCGCACAAAATTGGTGAGGTTCATGATGGTGCAGCCACCATGGACTGGATGGAGCAGGAGCAGGAGCGCGGCATTACGATTACATCGGCGGCCACCACGTGCTTCTGGAAAGGCATGGATGGCAACTTTCCCGAGCATCGGATCAATATTATTGATACACCTGGCCACGTTGATTTCACGATTGAGGTGGAGCGCTCGATGCGCGTGCTGGATGGCGCGTGTATGGTGTATTGCGCGGTGGGTGGTGTGCAGCCGCAATCGGAAACCGTCTGGCGTCAGGCGAATAAATACAAAGTACCGCGTCTGGCTTTCGTCAACAAGATGGATCGCTCGGGCGCAGATTTCTTCAAAGTTTATGATCAGATGCGTTTGCGCTTGAAGGCTAATCCGGTACCGATTCAGGTGCCGATCGGCGCAGAGGAGAAGTTTGAGGGCGTGGTTGACCTGATTCGCATGAAAGCGATTTATTGGGACGAAGCCAGCTTGGGGATGAAATTTGATCTGCGTGATATTCCTGCAGACTTGGTTGAGACCTGCAAAAAATGGCGTGAAACCATGGTCGAGGCTGCCGCCGAGTGTTCCGAAGAAATGATGAACAAATATCTGGAGGAGGGTGATCTGTCCGCTGAAGATATCAAGCTTGGACTGCGTACACGTACCCTCGCCAGTGAAATTGTGCCGATGATGTGTGGTAGCGCCTTTAAGAATAAGGGTGTCCAGGCCATGCTCGATGCGGTGGTTGAGCTGATGCCGGCGCCTACAGATGTGCTGCCGGTGAAGGGTGAGCTGGACAATGGCTCGATGGGCGAGCGTAAGCCTTCTGATGATGAGAAGTTTTCTGCGCTAGCATTCAAGGTCGCGACCGACCCGTATGTCGGTCAGTTAATCTTCTTCCGTGTGTATTCCGGCGTGGTCAAGTCAGGCGACACCATCTACAACCCGGTCAAGGGCCGTAAGGAACGTCTGGGTCGTATTTTGCAGATGCACGCTAACCAGCGTGAGGAAATTAAAGAAGTGCGCGCGGGTGATATTGCGGCAGCAGTGGGTCTGAAAGACTGCACTACCGGCGATACTTTGTGCGACATGGGGGATCCGATTACGCTTGAACGCATGATTTTCCCCGAGCCGGTGATTCACGTCGCGGTCGAGCCGAAGACTAAGGCTGACCAGGAAAAAATGGGCATCGCGCTGGGTCGCCTGGCTCAGGAGGATCCTTCATTTCGCGTGCGTACCGATGAAGAGACCGGACAGACAATCATGTCGGGCATGGGTGAATTGCATCTGGAGATTCTGGTTGATCGCATGCGCCGCGAGTTTGCGGTGGAAGCCAATGTGGGTGCGCCGCAGGTGGCTTATCGCGAAGCGATCAAGAAAGAAGTCGAGCAGGAAGGCAAGCACGCCAAGCAGTCTGGTGGTAAAGGTCAATACGGCCATGTATGGATCAAGATGGGGCCGAATGAGGCTGGCAAAGGATTTGAATTCATCGATGCGATCAAGGGTGGATCGGTGCCGCGTGAATATATTCCTGCTGTCGAAAAGGGCTTGCGCGAGGCTTTGACGAATGGCGTGCTGGCGGGTTTCCCCGTGGTTGACGTTAAGGTCACGCTGTTTGATGGCTCCTATCACGATGTTGATTCGTCCGAGTTGGCATTTAAGCTGGCGGCTATTCTGGCTTTCAAGGACGGTATGCGTAAGGCGACTCCGGTTCTGCTGGAGCCGATGATGGCAGTCGAGGTGGAGACACCGGAAGACTATATGGGTGATGTGATGGGTGACCTCAACCGTCGTCGCGGCATCATCCAGGGTATGGAAGACTCGAATGGCGTCAAGTTGGTTCGGGCGGAAGTTCCTCTGGCCGAAATGTTTGGTTATTCGACTGATCTACGTTCGATGTCGCAAGGTCGCGCCACATACTCGATGGAATTCAAGCACTACACCGAGGCGCCCAAAAATGTCGCTGAGGCCGTGATTGCGAAAAAATAATTCCCTTATTTGATTTAAGAAACAATTTTGATTTCAAGGAGCAGGACTCATGGCTAAGGAAAAATTCGAGCGGACCAAGCCGCACGTAAACGTAGGGACGATTGGACACGTTGACCACGGCAAGACCACCTTGACTGCGGCGATTACGACCATACTGGCGAAGAAATTTGGCGGTTCGGCCAAAAAGTACGACGAGATTGATAGCTCGCCCGAAGAAAAAGCGCGCGGCATCACCATCAACACCGCCCACGTTGAGTACGAGACCGAAACGCGTCACTATGCCCACGTTGACTGCCCCGGCCACGCCGACTACGTCAAAAACATGATTACCGGTGCCGCCCAGATGGACGGTGCCGTCCTGGTTGTGTCCGCTGCTGACGGCCCCATGCCCCAGACCCGCGAACACATCCTGCTCGCCCGCCAGGTCGGCGTGCCGTACATCATCGTCTACATGAACAAAGCCGACCTCGTTGACGACGCCGAACTGCTTGAACTTGTCGAAATGGAAGTCCGCGAACTGCTCGACAAATACAACTTCCCTGGCGACGACACCCCCGTCATCATCGGCAGCGCCGTCAAAGCGCTTGAAGGCGACCAGAGCGACATCGGCGAACCGTCCATCCTCAAGCTCGCTGCAGCCCTGGACAGCTACATTCCCCTGCCCGAGCGCGCCATTGACCGCCCCTTCCTCATGCCCGTTGAAGATGTCTTCTCCATCTCCGGACGCGGCACCGTCGTCACCGGTCGTGTTGAACGCGGCGTAGTCAAAGTCGGCGAAGAAATCGAAATCATCGGCATCGTTCCGACCCTAAAGACCACCTGTACCGGCGTAGAGATGTTCCGCAAATTGCTTGACCAGGGTCAGGCAGGCGACAACGTCGGCGTGCTGCTGCGCGGCACCAAGCGTGAAGAAGTCCAGCGCGGCCAGGTTCTGGCCAAGCCCGGCTCCATCAAGCCCCACACCAAGTTCAGTGCAGAGATTTACGTCCTGTCCAAAGACGAAGGCGGTCGTCACACCCCCTTCTTCAACGGCTACCGTCCGCAGTTTTACTTCCGCACCACCGACGTCACCGGCAGCATCGAATTGCCGGCGGGCACCGAAATGGTCATGCCGGGCGACAACGTCAGCATCACCGTTGCCTTGATTGCGCCGATCGCGATGGACGAAGGTCTGCGTTTTGCGATTCGTGAAGGCGGTCGTACCGTTGGTGCGGGTGTCGTTGCCAAGATTTCTGAATAAGATCTTTTGATTTATATATTTTCGGAGTAAGCAAGTTTATGCAAAGCCAGAAGATCCGTATTCGCCTGAAGGCGTTTGATTACAAATTGATTGACCAGTCCGCGTTGGAAATCGTGGAAACAGCTAAACGTACTGGTGCGGTGGTTAAGGGTCCGGTGCCTTTGCCAACATCTATTGAGCGTTTTGACGTGCTGCGTTCACCCCACGTCAACAAGGCATCGCGCGATCAGTTTGAGATACGTACCCATCGTCGTCTGATGGATATCATGGATCCGACTGATAAAACGGTCGATGCGCTGATGAAGCTGGATCTTCCGGCGGGCGTGGATGTTGAAATTAAGTTGTAAGTAAATTTGTTTGGCGTGTATAATCTCGCCCCTTCGGTGGGCTAGTCTAAGCGCCCTTCGAATTTAACCAAACAAGCGGCCGGTCAATTGTAATCGGCGCCTAAAACCAAACCTCGCGAGCTAAGGCGGCGAGGTTCGAGATAGGAATAAAATAATGAGTATAGGGCTCGTTGGCCGAAAGGTCGGCATGACCCGCATTTTTACCGATGACGGTGTATCCGTTCCGGTAACCGTGCTGGAAGTGTCCAACAATCGTGTTACGCAAGTACGCACCCCCAGTCAAGACGGCTATTCTGCTGTGCAGCTTGCTTTTGGCAGCCGCCGCAACAGTCGAGTTACCAAGGCCGAGGCCGGGCATTTTGCCAGGGCGGGTGTGGACGCGGCTCGTGTTCTGCGCGAATTCCGTCTGGATGTTGATGCTGCGGCGCAGTACCAATTGGGTGCGGTGGTGTCTGCTGACATTTTCCAGGCCGGCCAAATGGTTGATGTCTCGGGTGTTACGCAGGGTAAAGGCTTCGCCGGTACCATTCAGCGCCATCACTTCAAATCGCAGCGCGCGACTCACGGTAACTCACGTTCACATAACGTGCCTGGTTCCATTGGTATGAACCAGGATCCGGGTCGCGTGTTCCCGGGTAAGCGTATGTCGGGTCATCTGGGTGCGGTCACGCGCACCACACAAAACCTCGAGGTGGTGCGTGTGGATGCGGAACGTGGGTTGCTCCTGATCAAGGGTGCGGTACCGGGTTCTAGGGGCGGCCACGTCGTCGTGTCACCTGCAATCAAGGGGGGTGCATGATGGAATTAACGGTTATCAACGATCTGGGTCAGCAGCAAGCGGGTTTCGCCGCTTCGGATGAGACTTTTGGCCGCGATTACAACGAAGCGCTGGTGCATCAACTGGTGACTGCGTTTCAGGCAAATGCTCGCAGCGGCAATCGTGCTCAAAAAACGCGTGCTGAGGTTAAGGCATCGACTCACAAGCCGTGGCGTCAAAAAGGTACGGGTCGTGCGCGTGCCGGTATGGCGTCAAGCCCGATCTGGCGCGGAGGTGGTGTGACGTTTCCAAACAAGCCTGAAGAAAATTTTAGTCATAAAGTGAATCGCAAGATGTATCGCGCAGGCTTGGCTACGATTCTTTCCCAGCTGGCTCGTGAAGGCAAGCTGAAGGTGGTCGAGAGTTTGTCGGTCGAGTCGCCTAAGACCAAGCTTCTGGCTAATAAACTCAAGGCGATGGGGTATGACAAGGTCATGATCATTGCGGATAGTGTGGATGAGAATTTGTGGCTGTCAGCCCGCAATCTTCCGCATGTATATGTGGTTGAGCCGCATCAGGCTGATCCATGGAGCCTAATGAAATTCAGTCATGTGCTGATGACCAAGGCTGCTGTCAAGCAATTTGAGGAGATGGTGTGATGAGCGTGATCAGTCAAGAGCGTCTGCTCAAAGTCATCCTCGCCCCGGTGATTTCAGAAAAAAGCACCCGTATAGCTGACAAGCATAACCAGGTCGCGTTCCGTGTGTTGCGTGATGCGACCAAGGAAGAAATTGGAGCCGCCGTTGCTAGCCTGTTTAAGGTTGAGGTTATGGGCGTTCAAGTTTTGAACGTCAAGGGCAAAATTAAACGTTCTGGCCGTATTACGGGTCGTCGTGATCATTGGAAAAAAGCGTACGTTACGCTGAAGCCGGGTCAGGATATCGACTTCGCGTCTGGACAGTGAGGATATAAATAATGGCTCTGATTAAAGTCAAACCTACATCGCCTGGTCGTCGCGCGGTTGTCAAAGTGGTTACGCCTGGGCTGCATAAAGGTAAGCCGGTTGCTGCATTGCTTGAATCGCAGAAGCGGGGTTCTGGACGCAACAACAATGGCCATATTACGGTGCGTCACAAAGGTGGCGGACATAAGCAGCATTATCGTGTGGTCGATTTCCGTCGTAACAAAGATGGCATCGCAGCTCGTGTCGAGCGGCTGGAATACGACCCGAATCGCTCAGCTAATCTGGCCTTGCTGTGTTATGCCGACGGCGAACGTCGTTACATTATTGCGCCACGTGGCGTTGAGGTGGGTGCCGAGCTACTGAATGGTGCGGATGCGCCGATCAAGGCGGGCAATTGCATGCCGCTGCGCAGTATTCCTGTGGGTAGCACGATTCATTGCATTGAGATGCAGCCGGGCAAGGGTGCGCAGATGGCGCGTTCTGCCGGCACTTCGGTGCAGTTGCTGGCACGTGAAGGTGCTTACGCTCAATTGCGTTTGCGTTCAGGAGAAATCCGCAAAATTCACGTTGACTGCCGCGCCACGTTAGGCGAAGTGGGCAATGGCGAGCATAACCTGCGTTCAATTGGTAAAGCCGGTGCGATGCGCTGGCGCGGTGTTCGTCCGACCGTTCGCGGTGTGGTGATGAACCCGTGTGATCACCCGCATGGTGGTGGTGAGGGTCGTACCGCAGCGGGTCGTCATCCCGTCAGTCCATGGGGAACGCCGACCAAGGGCTATCGCACCCGCAGTAACAAGCGTACTTCCAATATGATCATCCGCCGCCGTCAAGCGAGCAGATAAGGGTAGATAGAGATGGCACGTTCAATTAAAAAAGGCCCGTTTGTCGATGGCCACCTGCTGAAGAAAATCGAGACCGCACGCTCAACAAGCGACAAGCGCCCAGTGAAATCTTGGTCGCGTCGTTCAACGGTGCTGCCAGACTTTATTGGTTTGACGATTGCGGTGCACAATGGTCGTCAGCATATTCCGGTGTTTGTGACTGAAAATATGGTGGGTCACAAATTGGGTGAGTTCTCGCTGACACGTACCTTCAAAGGGCACGTGGCAGACAAGAAAGCGAAGAAATAAGGAGCGCATGATGGAAGTTTCAGCAATATTGCGCGGTACCCGTTTGTCTGCCCAGAAAGGTCGGCTTGTAGCTGATCAGATCCGCGGCCTGACGGTGGACAAGGCGCTCAACATTCTTGCTTTCAGCCCTAAAAAGGGTGCGGGCATCATTAAAAAAGTACTCGAATCAGCGATTGCAAATGCTGAGCACAATGAGGGTGCTGATATTGATGCACTCAAGGTCAAGACAATTTATCTCGATCAGGCTTCGGTGCTCAAGCGCTTTACTGCGCGCGCCAAAGGCCGGGGTAACCGTATCAGCAAGCCGACTTGTCACATTACTGTGACAGTGAGCGATTAAGGAAGCGCTATGGGACAAAAAATACATCCAATCGGTTTCCGCCTTGGGGTGCAACGCATTTGGACGGCCAAATGGTTCGGCACCAATAAGACGTTTGCCAGCACCTTGGCTGAAGATATCAAGATTCGCGATTACCTGAAAAAGAAACTGGCTCATGCTTCGGTTTCAAAAGTGCTGATCGAGCGCCCAGCAAAAAATGCCCGCATAACAATTTACAGTGGACGCCCGGGTGTGGTCATTGGTAAAAAAGGCGAGGACATCGAGGTGCTGCGCAGCGAGTTGGCACGCATGATGTCGGTGCCCGTGCATGTCAATATCGAAGAAGTCCGCAAGCCCGAAACTGATGCACAGATTATCGCCGATGGCATTGCGCAGCAGCTCGAAAAGCGCGTGATGTTCCGTCGAGCTATGAAGCGTTCGATGCAAAATGCGATGCGTCTTGGTGCCCAAGGCATCAAGATCATGAGTTCGGGTCGTTTGAACGGTGCTGAAATCGCGCGAACCGAGTGGTATCGTGAAGGCCGGGTACCGCTGCATACTTTGCGTGCCGTAATAGATTATGGATTTGCTGAAGCTAAAACCACCTACGGAATTATTGGCGTTAAGGTGTGGGTTTACAAAGGCGATGCTTTGCCTGGCGGTGAGGCACCAGTGGCAGCGGAACCTGAGAAACGCAGCAAAAAACCAGGAGTAAGAAATGCTGCAGCCAGCTAGAAGAAAATTTCGTAAAGAGCAAAAAGGCCGTAATACCGGCATGGCGACGCGTGGTGCAAGCGTCAGCTTTGGTGAGTATGGCCTGAAAGCAGTCGGTCGCGGTCGATTGACGGCACGCCAAATTGAGGCGGCTCGTCGTGCTATGACGCGCCACATCAAACGTGGCGGGCGTATCTGGATTCGGATTTTCCCTGATAAACCGATTTCGAAAAAGCCTGCCGAAGTGCGGATGGGTAACGGTAAAGGTGCGCCTGAGTATTACGTTGCTGAAATTCAGCCGGGTAAAGTTTTGTACGAGATGGATGGTGTTGACGAAGTGCTGGCGCGCGAGGCGTTTCGCCTGGCTGCCGCCAAGTTACCTATTGCCACCACATTTGTAACCCGCATGATCGGGAGCTAAGTGATGAATACGATGGAAATGCGCGGCAAGAATGCCGCTGAACTTAAACAGGAACTTGAATCATTGTTGCGCGCGCACTTTGCGCTGCGTATGCAAGTGGCTACCCAGCAGTCCACCAAGACGGCTGATTTGGGCAAGCTGCGTCGCGACATTGCACGAGTTAAAACTATTATTCGTGAGAAGGCGGGTCAAGCATGACTGAAACCAACAAAGTCACCCGCACCCTGACGGGGCGTGTAGTTAGTGACAAGATGAACAAGACTGTCACCGTGCTGGTTGAGCGTCGTGTGAAACACCCGCTTATTGGCAAGGTGATTCGCATGTCGAAGAAGTACCATGCGCATGACGAAAATAATGAGTATCGCGAAGGTGATACGGTTTTGATTGAAGAGGCTCGCAAGATGTCTCGCACAAAAGCCTGGAAAGTTAGCAAGTTACTTGGGCGTGCGAGCGTATAAATAGTTTACGAAAGTACTTGCTTGCCTTTGGCTTGATCTGTATACTTTCGCGTTTTCCGGTTATCGTTGTTTAAGATAACCGCAGCAGTGCCTCTCGAAATAGAGAGGCAATTTCTCCCGAACGGGATCCAAAACTAGCCGCGTCGGAAAAGATGTGCGGTTTAAGTTGGAGATAAATTTCATGATTCAAATGCAGTCCATTTTGGACGTTGCTGATAATACTGGTGCGCGCTCTGTGATGTGCATCAAGGTTTTGGGCGGCAGCCATCGTCGCTACGCCAGCATTGGCGACATTATCAAGGTCAGTATTAAAGATGCGGCGCCGCGAAGCCGCGTTAAAAAGGGTGACGTACATACCGCAGTAGTCGTGCGTACCGCTAAGGGTGTGCGTCGTGCGGACGGTTCTCTGGTTAAGTTTGATGGCAATGCTGCGGTGCTGTTGAACAACAAGCTGGAGCCGATGGGCACACGTATTTTTGGCCCGGTTACGCGCGAATTGCGCAACGAGAAGTTTATGAAGATTGTCTCGCTTGCCCCAGAGGTTCTGTAAGGAGTCGATATGGCTAAAATTCATAAAGGCGATCCGGTTATTGTGTTGGCCGGAAAAGACCGCGGCAAGCGCGGTAGTGTTTTGCGTGTGCTGGATGACGGGCATGTGCTGGTTGATGGTGTTAATCGCGTCAAAAAGCATCAGAAGCCAAATCCTATGCGCAATATACAGGGTGGCATTATCGAGAAAGAAATGCCGATTCAGAATTCCAACGTGGCGCTGTTTAATGTTGCCACGCAGAAAGCTGATCGTGTGGGTTATAAGTTACTAGACGATGGCCGCAAAGTGCGCATCTACAAATCTAGTGGCGAGATGGTCGACGCTCAGGGGTAATCATGGCACGTTTTCAAGAATTTTATCGTGAGACAGTAGTACCCAAATTGCTGGAGCAATTTGCATACAAGTCTGTAATGGAAGTGCCCCGCATCCAGAAGATTACGCTGAATATGGGTGTGGGCGAGGCTGTCGCTGACAAGAAGGTCATGGATCATGCCGTGGCTGATATGCAAAAAATTGCCGGTCAAAAGCCTGTTGTGACCAAATCAAAGAAATCGATTGCGGGCTTCAAAATTCGCGATAATTATCCGGTTGGTTGTATGGTCACGCTGCGTCGTGCCCAGATGTTTGAATTTCTTGATCGTCTGGTTACGGTGGCAATTCCCCGTATACGTGACTTTCGTGGGCTGAATGCAAAATCGTTTGATGGTCGTGGTAATTACAACATGGGCGTTAAAGAGCAGATCATTTTCCCGGAAATTGAGTATGACAAAATTGATGCGTTGCGTGGGATGAATATCACCATCACCACCACTGCTAAAACTGATGATGAAGCGCGTGCGTTGCTTGCCGCCTTCAGTTTCCCGTTTAAGAGTTGAGGTAGGCATGGCCAAGTTATCCTTGATTAATCGTGAAGAAAAGCGTGCGCGTACGGTGAAGAAGTTTGCCAGCAAGCGCGCTGATCTCAAGGCTGTGATCGGCAACTCGAAAACGAGTGATGAAGATCGTATGGCTGCTTATCTTGCACTGCAGGCTTTGCCGCGAAATGCAAGCCCGGTGCGCCAACGTAATCGTTGTTCGCTGACGGGGCGTCCGCGTGGTGTGTTTAGTAAATTTGGCTTGGGGCGCACCAAATTGCGTGAGTATGCGATGAAGGGTGAAATCCCCGGCATTGTTAAAGCAAGCTGGTAAGGGAGAAACGATATGAGTATGAGTGATCCCATCGCCGATATGCTGACCCGCATCCGGAATGCCCAGGCGGTCGAAAAAGTATCGGTAAAAATGCCTTCTTCTAAAGTGAAGGTTGCAATTTCTCAAGTACTGAAAGACGAGGGCTATATAGATGGCTTCGTTGTTCGTGGCGAAGCCGCCAAGCCGGAGCTTGAGCTGCAATTGAAATATTACGCGGGGCGCCCCGTTATTGAGCGGATTGAGCGTGTAAGCAAGCCTGGCCTGCGTATATACAAAGGCGCAGAAGACCTGCCTCGTGTGATGAATGGTTTGGGTGTGGCGATTGTGTCTACATCGAGCGGGGTAATGACTGACCGTAAAGCGCGCGCCCAAGGTGTGGGTGGCGAAGTGCTTTGCGTTGTGGCCTAAGGGAGCGGATATGTCACGTGTAGCAAAAAATCCGATCACTGTACCCAAAGGTGTTGAAGTCACTTTGGGTTCGTTGATTTCTATCAAAGGTCCTCTGGGGAGTTTGACGCAGCGCGCTTCAAATGATGTTGATGTGTCGTTAAGCGAAGGTGTGTTGAGCTTTGTGCCTACCAGCGCCAGTATTCAAGCAAATGCGATGTCGGGAACGATGCGTGCGCTATTAAATAATATGGTGCAGGGTGTAACCAAGGGTTTTGAGAAAAAACTCACTCTTGTTGGTGTGGGATATCGTGCCCAGGCTCAAGGTGAAGCCTTGAATCTAACGCTTGGCTTTTCGCATCCGGTGGTGCACAAAATGCCAGCTGGCATTAAATGTGAGACGCCGACTCAAACAGAAATCTTGATCAAGGGTATTGATCGCCAGGTGGTGGGTCAGGTTGCTGCTGATGTTCGTTCGTATCGTCCGCCAGAGCCGTATAAGGGCAAAGGCGTACGGTATTCCGACGAAGTGGTAATCAAGAAAGAAACCAAGAAAAAATAAGGTTTAAGGACAGAACATGAATACCAAGGCATCACGGATTCGCAGGTCGCGCAAAACCCGCGCCAAAATCGCGGCCGTCAAGGCGATTAGGCTTGCGGTTAACCGCACTAATACACATATATACGCTCAGTTGATTTCGGCTGATGGCGGCACAGTATTAACGAGTGTCTCGTCTAATGACAAAGACATGCGTGGCGAGCTAAGCAACGGCGGTAATGTTAATGCTGCCGCTGTGGTTGGCAAGCGGCTAGCCGAAAAGGCACGTGGCTTGGGAATAGAAAAAGTAGCTTTCGATCGTTCCGGATTCAGTTTTCATGGCCGCGTTAAGGCTCTGGCTGAAGCGGCGCGCGAAAACGGTTTGGTTTTTTAACGAGGCGAATTTAGATGGCCCGTACAGCACCTGGAAAAGACGAAGATCGCGGCGATGGGATGCGCGAGAAAATGATTTCTGTCAACCGTGTCACCAAAGTGGTGAAGGGTGGCCGGATCATGAGTTTCGCAGCATTAACCGTGGTCGGTGATGGCGATGGCGGAATTGGCATGGGTAAAGGCAAGTCACGCGAAGTGCCGGTCGCCGTCCAAAAAGCGATGGAAGAAGGTCGCCGGAATCTGGTGAAAGTGAATATGAAAAATGGCACCTTCCATCATGCCGTAATTGGTCAGCATGGCGCGTCGCGAGTCCTGATCCAGCCGGCATCAGACGGTACCGGAATTATTGCTGGTGGTGCAATGCGTGCTGTTTTTGAAGTGATGGGTGTGCAGAATGTTCTGGCTAAATGCCTGGGCTCCACTAATCCTTATAACGTCGTACGTGCAACGATTGACGGTTTGCAGAGAATGTCTGCGCCCTCCGAGATCGCCGCCAAGCGTGGCAAAACGATTGAAGAGATTCAGGGGTAATCATGGGCGACACAAAAATGATCAAGGTGACCCAGGTCAAAAGTCTGATCGGCACCAAGGCTGCGCACCGCGCATGTGTTCGCGGCTTAGGTCTGCGTCGCATGCATCAGACGGTAGAGGTGATGGATACGCCGTCCAATCGCGGCATGATTACCCGCGTTGCGTATCTCGTGAAGTGCGAGGGTTAATATGGAACTGAATACGATTAAGCCTGCTGAGGGCGCCAAAAAGAACAAGCGCCGTGTCGGTCGTGGCATTGGTTCTGGCTTGGGTAAGACTGCGGGTCGCGGTCATAAGGGTCAGAAATCGCGTAAGGGCGGCTATCATAAAGTCGGTTTTGAGGGTGGGCAGATGCCTATGCATCGCCGCCTGCCGAAGCGTGGCTTTGTTTCTTTGACTAAGGCTGACACTGCGCATGTTCGCTTGTATGAGCTGGATGCAGTCGGTGTTACCGAAATTGATCTGCTTGTTTTGAAGCAGGCTGGGGTTATCCCGAGTGCGGCGCGTTCGGCCAAAGTTTTTCTTGCTGGCGATATCAGTAAAGCTGTGAAGTTAAATGGTATCACGGTGACAAAAGGTGCCCGAGCTGCAATCGAGGCTGCCGGCGGCAGCATCGCTGAGTAAGGGCGCTATTTTGGCATTGCCGAAAGCGACTGCGGGCAAGTACGACGATCTGAAGCGTCGGCTGTGGTTTCTGCTGGGTGCGCTAATTGTGTACCGTATTGGAACGTTTATTCCGGTGCCGGGTATCGATCCGATGGTGCTTGAGGACATGTTCAAGACGCAGCAAAACGGCATTCTTGGCATGTTCAATATGTTTTCAGGAGGGGCTTTGTCTCGTTTTAGCGTATTTGCGCTTGGGATCATGCCCTATATTTCGGCATCAATTATTGTTCAGCTGCTCTCGACCGTATCGCCGCAGCTGGAGGCGCTAAAAAAAGAGGGCGAATCCGGTCGCCGCAAGATTACGCAGTACACGCGCTACGGAACTTTGTTTCTTGCTCTGTTCCAGGCTCTGGGCATTTCCATCGCGCTTGAGTCGCAGGCGGGTTTGGTGATTGAAGCCGGTTTGCAGTTTCGACTCATCGCGGTCATGACCCTGACAGCAGGAACGATGTTTTTGATGTGGCTGGGTGAGCAAATTACGGAACGAGGCTTGGGTAATGGTATTTCAATCATTATCTTCGGCGGTATTGCGGCCGGTTTGCCGCATGCGATTGGCGGTACGCTGGAGCTGACGCGAACCGGAGCATTCTCGATCCCGCTGGTATTGATGCTGTTCGTTGGCGTGCTGTTAGTGACAGCACTGGTAGTGTTTGTTGAGCGCGGGCAGCGCAAAATTCTAGTGAATTATGCAAAGCGCCAGGTTGGCAAAGTTGTTGTCGGAGGACAAAGCTCGCATTTGCCGCTGAAGCTGAATATGGCGGGCGTGATTCCTCCAATTTTTGCTTCAAGTATCATTCTGTTCCCGGCGACATTGGCGGGATGGTTTGGTAGTCACCCCAATATGGGTTGGCTGAAAGATATCGGTTCCAGCTTATCTCCTGGGCAGCCGGTTTATGTATTGTTATATGCGTTGGCGATTTTATTCTTCTGTTTTTTTTACACTGCCTTGGTGTTTAATCCCAAGGAAACGGCGGATAACCTGAAGAAAAGTGGGGCATTTGTCCCGGGTATTCGGCCCGGTGATCAGACAGCACGTTACATTGACAAAGTGTTAACGAGATTGACGTTGGTAGGCGCGCTCTATATCACGCTGGTGTGTCTGTTGCCTGAGTTTATGATTTTGACGTGGCATGTGCCATTCTATTTCGGAGGCACGTCACTTTTGATTATCGTAGTGGTAACCATGGATTTTATGGCGCAAGTGCAAGCGTATGCTATGTCGCACCAATATGAGGGTTTGTTGAAAAAGGCAAACTTCAAGAGTGGACTGGTGCAGCGCTGATGTCGAAGGAAGATGTAATACAAATGCAGGGTGAAGTGGTTGAAAACCTGCCGAATGCAACCTTCCGCGTCAAACTTGAAAATGGTCATATTTTGCTGGGGCATATCTCTGGAAAGATGCGCATGCATTACATCCGCATTTTGCCTGGTGATAAGGTGACAGTTGAATTAACCCCTTACGATCTGACTAAAGGTCGTATCGTTTTCCGGGCAAAGTAGATTAGCCCAGTTTTGGTTGGCGGGTAACCGCTAACTTGTGTTTGGAGAGAACCATGAGAGTGCAGGCTTCTGTCAAAAAAATGTGTCGCAAGTGCAAGGTCGTTCGTCGCAAGGGCGTAATCCGCGTTATTTGCGAAGATCCGCGTCACAAACAGCGTCAAGGCTGAGTGGTTTGAATTCGTTGCTAGCTGATTGCTCAGTTGGCGTGTTATAATTTCTGGTTTTCCGTTCGGGGTATTGCGAATGGCACGTATTGCTGGGGTTAACATCCCGAATCATCAACATGCGGTAATCGCGCTGACTGCTATTTATGGCATTGGCCGCACCACGTCGGGTAAAATTTGCGATGCGGCAGGTATTGCGCAGTCGACAAAAATTAAAGATGTGTCTGATACTGATATGGAGCGTTTGCGCGAAGGCGTGGCTCACTTTACAGTTGAAGGCGATCTTCGACGCGAGATTACCATGAACATCAAGCGCTTGATGGACTTGGGTTGCTATCGTGGTTTGCGTCATCGCAAGGGTTTGCCGACTCGCGGTCAGCGCACCCGTACTAATGCGCGCACCCGCAAAGGCCCGCGCAAAGCTATCAGGAAATAATAAAGGTTAACCATGGCTACTAAACCAGCAACACGGGTTCGTAAAAAAGTTAAGAAAAACGTGGTCGAGGGTATCGCGCATATTCACGCCTCTTTTAACAACACCATCGTGACTATTACTGATCGCCAGGGGAATGCCTTGTCGTGGGCAACAGCGGGTGGCGCGGGCTTTAAAGGTTCGCGTAAATCTACGCCGTTCGCTGCTCAGGTTGCTGCTGAAAATGCAGGCAAAATGGCGCAAGAGTGTGGCGTAAAGAACTTGGAAGTCCGTATCAAGGGTCCGGGTCCGGGTCGTGAATCAACGGTTCGTGCTTTGAATGGTTTGGGCTTCAAGATCCTGACGATCGCTGATGTCACACCGATACCGCACAATGGCTGCCGCCCGTCCAAAAAACGTCGTATCTAATAAGTTACATTTAAACCAAGGCTGAACCATGGCTCGTAATCTTGACCCCAAATGCCGTCAGTGTCGCCGTGAAGGCGAGAAGTTGTTCCTGAAAGGCGAGAAGTGCTTTACCGACAAGTGTGCGATAGAACGTCGCAGCTACGCACCTGGCCAGCATGGCCAAAAAAGTGGTGCTCGTTTGTCCGGATATGGCGTGCAGCTGCGTGAAAAGCAGAAGATTCGTCGTATCTATGGCGTGCTTGAAGGCCAGTTCCGCCTCACGTATAAAAAAGCTGACAGTCGCAAAGGTGTGACGGGTGAAAATCTTCTGATCATGCTTGAGTCGCGTCTGGACTCCGTATGTTATCGCATGGGCTTCGGCGCATCGCGGACTGAGGCGCGTCAGATCGTTCGCCACAACGGTATCAAGATCAATGGCCGTCGCGTCAATATACCGTCCTATCAGGTTCGTGCGGGTGATGTGGTTGAAGTGGCCGATGCCGCGAAAGCTCAATTGCGTATCAAGGCGGCAGCTGAGGCTGCCACAGTGCGCGGTTTTGCCGAGTGGGTTGAGGTTGATGTCAAAGCACTGAAAGGCACGTTTAAAGCCGCGCCGCAACGTGCCGATTTGCCGCCAACGATTAATGAATCATTAGTGGTCGAACTGTACTCCAAATAATGTTTGTGGCGCACTGCACTTAAGTGGTGTGCCATAAGCCAAATCCTGTCAGCCCTAAGGAATAGCCTGCTATGCAAAGCGCTACGGAATTTCTCAAGCCGCGTATTGTCGAAGTTGACCGCACTTCCCCTCTCCATGCCAAAGTTATCATGGAGCCGTTTGAGCGTGGATACGGCCATACGCTTGGCAATGCGTTGCGTCGTATTTTGTTGTCATCCATGGTTGGCTATGCACCGACTGAAGTGACGATCAGCGGTGTGGTTCATGAATACTCCACAATTGAAGGTGTGCAGGAAGATGTTGTAGACATTCTCCTTAACCTTAAAGGTGTGGCATTCAAGATGCACAACAAGTCGGAGGCTGTGCTTAAAGTCTCCAAATCGGGTGAAGGTGTTGTTACCGCTGGTGATATTGAAGTCGGTCATGATGTCGAGGTACTAAACCCGGATCATGTTATTGCCCACCTGACCAAGGGCGGCAAATTGGACATGGAAATCAAGGTCGAAAGTGGCCGTGGTTACCAGCCATCAACTATCCGCAAAGTGTCTGAAGAGACGCGTGGTGTGGGGTCTATCCTAGTTGATGCGTCATTTAGCCCGGTGCGTCGTGTATCTTATGCGGTTGAGAGTGCACGTGTAGAGCAGCGTACTGATCTTGATCGTCTGGTGATTGATATCGAGACTAACGGTGTTGTTGAGCCGGAAGAGGCAGTGCGTACTGCCGCTCGCATTTTGGTCAACCAACTATCTGTTTTTGCAGACCTTGAAGGTACGCCTACAGAGTCAGAGGCGCCACGTTCACCGCAAGTTGACCCGATGTTGATGCGACCAGTAGATGATCTGGAGCTAACGGTTCGCTCGGCTAATTGTCTGAAAGCTGAAAATATCTATTTTATCGGTGATCTGATTCAACGTTCTGAGACTGAGTTGTTGCGTACTCCTAACTTGGGTCGTAAATCTCTGAATGAAATTAAGGATGTGCTTTCCAATAAAGGTCTTTCGCTCGGGATGAAGTTGGATAATTGGCCACCTGCTGGTCTGGAAAAAGTTTAAATAAATTTCATCAGTCAATAATAAAGTGCGGAGCACCCTGGCAGGTGCCCTAGCCAAAGAATAATATTTCAAAGGAATAGCCATGCGTCACCGTAAATCGAACCGCAAACTTAATCGAACCACGAGTCATCGCTTGGCGATGTTTCGCAACATGAGCAACTCACTGCTTAAGCATGAGGTCATCAAGACGACATTGCCTAAGGCGAAGGAGTTACGTCGCTTTGTTGAGCCGCTGATTACGTTGGGCAAGACACCTAGTCTGTCAAATCACCGCTTGGCCTTTGATCGCCTGCGTGATCGCGAAATGGTCATGAAGCTGTTTGGTGAATTGGGTCCGCGCTATAAAGCCCGCCCGGGTGGTTATTTGCGCATCCTGAAATATGGCTTTCGCGTTGGTGATAATGCGCCCATGGCTTTGATTGAGATGGTCGATCGTCCTGATAGCGACGTGGCAGCTGTCGAAATTGAATAAGGTAGACGAACTCACTGCGTAAGGGTGAGGTCAGCGTGAGCAAAAAAGCCGGCAAAGCCGGCTTTTTTTATGCCTGTGTTGCATACACTCTTCTGACTTGGCATATTGGCACTTCAGACATTTTCGGGGATACGTATGATTGTTCTCTTTACTGATTTTGGCATTCAGGATCCGTATGTGGGCCAAGTAAAAGCACGTCTGTTGGAGTTGGCACCTGCGCAGCCCGTCGTGGATTTGCTGCACGAGGCCCCTGCCTATAATGCGCATGCTAGTGCACACTTACTCGCCGCATTTGCCCCGACTTTCCCGCCTGGTACCGTATTTCTTGCGGTGGTTGATCCTGGGGTGGGCACGCTGCGTGATGCCGTCGTGGTGTTGAGTGGCGGTCAGTGGTATGTAGGTCCGGACAACGGCTTGATGTCAGTTGTTACTGCGCGCAACCGCGATACCAAGTTGTGGCATATCGTATGGCAACCTGATGTACTGTCAGCCAGTTTTCATGGGCGAGATTTATTTGCTGTGGTTGCTGCTGAGATTGCTCGGGGAGCCTTCCCAACTGACAAACTCAAAGAGGTTGCAAAGCTGAATGTCGAGTTTGATGCTAATGATATGGCACGCGTGATTTATCTGGATCACTTTGGCAATGCATGGACTGGGGTACGCGGAGCACAGATACCCAACAATGTAAGGGTCAATGTGAAGGGCGAAAACTTCAAACACAGCGAGAGTTTTGGCTTTGTTGGCCGTGGTGAGGGCTTCTGGTTTGTGAATAGCGTTGGTTTGGTCGAGCTGGCGGTCAATCGCGGCAATGCCGCACAAAATCTCGGCCTGGCTGTGGGTGACCTGGTTCAGATTCAACATCCCAATTGAGTCAGTCTATAGAAGTGGACGCCATCCCGCCGCCTGCTAAACAGTCCGCGCTCGACATCCACGTTGCCCTTTCTCCTTTGCGTTCCGTAGTTGTTGAGGCTTGTGCGGGAAGCGGCAAGACGTGGTTGTTGGTGTCGCGCATGATTCGGCTGATGCTTGCGGGGGCGGCACCGTCCGAATTGCTCGCCATTACATTCACCCGCAAAGCGGCTCAGGAAATGACAGACCGGCTGCATGCCTGGCTACAGATATTGGCGCTGGGAAATGACACAGAAGTGCGGGATTTCCTACGCCAGCGCGAAGTTCCCGAGCTTGAGATTGCGCCTATGCTGCCGCGCGCGCGCGGATTGCTGGAAGCTGTACTGGCGGCTAGCCCAGGGCCGACAGTGACAACTTTTCACGGCTGGTTTCTGGATTTGCTCAAACGTGCGCCGCTGGAGGCCGGGCTGCCGTGGGGCGCCCCCCTGCTGGATCAGGAGAAACGCCTGCAGCGCGAAGTCTTGGAATCATTGGCAGCGCGATGGGCCGATGAAGCGGATACGCCGCATGCGTTGGCCTTGGCTGAACTGTTGGCTGAACCGGGTGCGCATAATCTGGAGAAGATGCTGTTCAATTTTATGACGCGGCGAATTGAGTGGTGGGCGTATACCAAAGGCCAACCTGATCCGGTAGAGCATGCGCTGATGGCGCTTCGGACCGCCTTGAGCTTCGACCCGGAGGCGGATCCGGTGGCCATGTTCTGGGCCGATGACCTGAAGGTGGCGCGCGTCAAACGGGTGGGCTATGCGCTAGAGAAGGGCTCGAAAATGGAGCGTGAGCGGGCGATACCGATCATCCGTTGCCTGGCATCCGCACCACTCGCTGCACATGATGTGTTGATGAAATATTTGATGACGGCAGGTGCCCGGCGCAAGAAAAAAGCGACCAAAGAATTGGAGCAAGCCATGGGTGCCGGGCTGGATACATTTTTGCGTGATGTGGAGTCGCTCGAAACCGAACTGGAAAATATTGCCGACCATCAGGCCGAAATTCGCGTCTGGCATCTTAATCGTCATGGTCTGTTACTTGGGCATGCCCTGCTGCAAGCTTATCAGGATGCCAAAACGCAACGGGGCGTGATCGATTTTTCCGATGCGGAGTGGCTGGGCTGCGAGCTGCTGCAAAGCGAAGAACATGCGCCGAGCCTGAATCTCAAGCTGGATGCGCGTTACAAACATCTGCTGCTGGATGAGTTTCAGGATACCAATCCTTTGCAATGGCAGGCACTGTCGGTGTGGCTCAACGAAAGCCATTCTGCCGATTCGGCGATGACGGTGTTTATGGTGGGCGACCCGAAACAGGCGATCTATCGTTTTCGGCGCGGCGAGGCGCGGGTATTTGAGGCGGCCAGCCAGTTTTTGCAGGCGAGTTTTGGCGCGGCGCGATTGACAAACAATATGACCAGGCGATTAGCGCCAGCGCTCGTGGCGGCGATCAATCCGGTATTTGTGGAGGAGGCTGGATTTGAGCTGCACAGCGCTGCGCCAGAAAATGCAGCGCTACCGGGCGCGCTGCGCTGTCTGCCGTTGCAGACAGAAAAATCCGGGAAGCCGACTGAAATTGAATTGCGCAACCCGCTCATCACACCGTATCCGGAAGCCGCCGACCGTGCGGTACATCTGGAAGCCGAACAGTTCGCCCTGGTGCTGCACCAAGAGATACTGGGAAAATGGCAAATCCACGATGCGCACGGCACTCATGCCGCGCATGCCGGTGATGTCATGGCGCTGGTGAAAAAGCGCACGCATTTGCAGATTTATGAGCGTGCGCTGGAGGCGCTGGGCATTCCGTTTATTACCTCGCGCCGTGGCGGATTACTGCATGCGCTCGAAGCGCAGGATTTGATCGCATTGCTGGAAACGCTGGTGATGCCGCACGCCGATTTGAAACTCGCACATAGTCTTAAATGCCCGGTGTTTGCGTGTACCGACGGCGACTTGTTACACATCAGCGGCACTGAGGGCGCGCACTGGTGGGCCAAGCTTGCCGCGCTGGCCGATTTGCCTGATTGCCCGACCGCTTTGCTGCGGGCATGGCGATTGCTGAATGGCTGGCGACTCCACATTGGCACATTGCCGGTACACGATCTGCTTGACCGGATCTACTTTGAAGGCGATGTCGAGGCACGCTAC
Organism: Thiobacillaceae bacterium; assembly: GCA_040080135.1. Lineage (GTDB taxonomy): Bacteria > Pseudomonadota > Gammaproteobacteria > Burkholderiales > Thiobacillaceae > Thiobacillus. Next base: position 280,463 of record JBEBIZ010000001.1, on the reverse strand, counting down.
GCGGCTACTGCACCACTCGCGCTACGTCCCCAAATTGCGGCCAATCTGCGTGCGTTCATGCAGCTCGCGCTGACGCAGGATGCCGGTCGCTATCCCACGCTGACAGGATTTATCTGTGAGCTGAAAAACCAGGTCAGCGACGCAGATTCCGCACCGGACGAGGGCGTTAGCGCCGAGGGCGAAGAGGCCGTCAGGCTGTTGACAATACACGGCGCCAAGGGACTGGAGTCGCCTATTGTTTGGGTGCTGGGCGGCAGCGATCACGCCAACGCCAGTGCGTATGAAGTGCTTGCGCCGTGGCCGCCCAGCGAACTTCAGCCACAGCATTTTTCGCTCGTGGGTAAAAGCGAAGACCGTGGCGCATTTCGTGCGGCCTGGTTTGCTGAAGAAGACGCGTTGACTGCGCGCGAGTCGATCAATTTGCTCTACGTCGCGCTGACGCGTGCCGGTCAGGCCTTGATCGTGAGCGGGGACGGTAAAAAAAACACCTGGCTGGATCGTGTGGCGAGTGCCTGGCAGGGCGCGAATTTTCCGATTGATTTACCGCGAGTGATCGGGCAGGAAGCACCGCAAGCTGCGTTCAAGCCCCAGCGCATGGTCGCGCCAGCGGTGGGGCAGCGGGTTGCGCCAGTGGTGCGCACCGAAGCGACAGCGGCAGGTGAATTTTTTCACGCCTGCCTCGAACGATTTGTTTGCCCGACGCCTATGGTGCAGTCGGGTGTAGACCATGATTTGTCGACACTCGCTATTCGACTGGGGATCGCCGCTGACAGCCAGACGAAGATAGCGCACACAGCCCGCGCCCTGATTGAAGCACCGCACTTGTCGCGTTTTTTCAAGCCGGATCAATTTCTGCGCGCACGCAATGAGATGGAGATACTCGACAGTGAAGGCAACTCCCTGCGCCTGGATCGGGTGGTGGAATTTGAGTCTGAGGTGTGGGTGCTGGACTATAAAACCGGCGCAGATGCGCTGCTGGAAACGGACGATACGCTACAACAAATTCATGGCGACCAGCTTGCCCGCTACACCCGGCTCCTGGCGAAACTCCATGTAAACAAATCCATCCATGCCGCGTTGGTGCTGGCGGATGGCCGTTTGATTTCCATCAACACGTAAGGTGGCTAAGCTTGGTCAACAAACCGTATTCCGAATCCTGCGACCAGAACCGCGAACCGATATTGGCGATATTGCGAGGCGTGTTCGCCGATCGACACCAGGTGCTGGAGGTCGGCAGCGGCACCGGCCAGCATGCGGTCTATTTTGGCTCCGAGTTGCCGCATCTGCGTTGGCAGACAGCGGATGTGCGCAACTATCACGCCGGGATCAAGGTTTGGCTAGACGATGCCGCACTACCCAATATTGCGCCGCCGCTTGAACTGGATGTGAATGACGCTCGTTGGCACAGTGGACGCTACGACGCGGTGTTTTCCGCTAATACCTTGCATATCATGAGCTGGCTGGAAGTGGAGAGGTTCTTTGCGGGCGTCGGTCAGGTGCTCGAAGCGGGCGGCGTGCTGGTGGTCTATGGGCCGTTCAACTATAACGGCCAGTTCACAGCCGGGAGCAATGCCCGCTTCGATCAATGGCTGAAAGCGCGCGATCCAGCCTCAGGTGTTCGGGATTTTGAGGCGGTAGATGCCTTGGCGCGCAAGCAGGGGCTTGCGCTGGTGGAAGACTGCGCCATGCCAGCGAATAACCGCACCCTGATCTGGAAAAAATCTGCCTGAGTCTTCGCTTTTTGTCCTCGGTATTTTGCCCTTGTTTGCTATAACGAAACGATTCCCCCAAGGGAGCGGACATGAGAATCGCAGAATTGATCCAGCGCTGGAACGAAGAGGCGCACAGCCGTGTGGCTGCACGGATGTATGCCGTGCGGCTGCCTTTGCGGGATGCTGCACGAATTGAGGCGTTGCGCGTGATGTATCCGAACCGCAGCGATTCGCAAATCATGGCTGACCTGATCCGTGCTGCGCTGGATGAACTGGAGGTGGCGATGCCTTATGTGCCCGGCAATAGGGTGATTGCCGAGGATGATTACGGCGACCCGATTTACGAAGATATGGGCCCGACGCCGCAGTTTTACTCTTTATCGCATGAGATTCTCCGCAAGCTGACGAGTGCGCCCGCCGCAGAAAAATAGTTGGCAAAGTAGCTGGCAAAATTTTGTCGATAGATTTTACATTTCCCGATGCCTGCTACGGTAAGTTTGGCGCAAGCCCTTGCTCTGCTTGGCATGCAAGAATTGGCACAGGGTTTGCTTTTGCCTGAGTATAAGAATTTTAAAGGCGGAGACATCATGTACCTTGGACCAGCTTTCCTTTTCGGGGCATTTGCCTGCCTCTTCTTTGTGCCCGGCTTTCTGGATATTCCGCTAGGCACACTCACGGTTCGCCAGATGATTTCAGAAACGATGTTCTCGTTATTCATGCTGATTTCGCTGGCAGCGTTCGCGCGCTCGGTCGAGTTTGATCCAGTGTGGCCCTGGCGTCCCGAGTTCAGGCGCCTGCTGCAACGGCTATTACGACGAACCTGAGCGCTTGATGGGACGCGACGAATCTCCTAAACACCCTTAAAATTGCGGTTTCGCCTTTTCCGTGAAACCGCAATGCCTGTCAATCTACTTCCCCCTGATCCTGCCCAACTTTTGCCCGTCGCGGGCGTGCGACTCGGCATTGCTTCTGCCGGGATTAAAAAACCGGGTCGTCGCGATGTCACCCTGATTGAGCTGGTTCCCGGTAGCCGCGTCGCCGGGGTATTCACGCAGAATCGTTTTTGTGCAGCACCGGTCACGCTGTGCCGACAGCATCTGGTATCCGGCGATATCCGCGCACTGCTTATCAACACTGGCAACGCCAATGCAGGTACGGGTGAAGCAGGGCTGGCGCATGCGCACCGAAGTTGCGAAGCCGTGGCACAGGCCATGGGCTGCCGTGCGGCGCAGGTGCTGCCGTTTTCGACCGGGGTGATTCTGGAGCCGCTCCCTGTCGATAAAATCATTGCCGCATTGCCAGCAGCACAGACCGATCTTGCACCCGACCACTGGTTCGATGCCGCGCACGCGATCATGACGACCGATATTGTCGCCAAGGCAGTGTCGCGTCAGGTGCAGATCGACGGCAAAACAATCACCATCACCGGCATGGCCAAAGGCTCAGGCATGATCCATCCAAACATGGCCACCATGCTGGGCTACGTGGCGACAGACGCGTCGATAGCCGGCCACTTGATGGATCAACTGGTCAAAGAGATCGCCGATGTCTCGTTCAACTGCGTGACCGTGGATGGCGACACATCAACCAATGATTCCTTCATCCTGATCGCCACCGCGCAGGCAGGCAATCGCGACATCACGGAGGCATCCTCCGCAGACTATGCTGCTCTCAAGGCCGCACTGTCCGACGTGGCCATCCTGCTTGCACAAGCCATGGCGCGCGACGGCGAGGGCGCAACCAAGTTCATCACTGTTCGCATCGAGTCGGGGCGGGATTATGCCGAGTGCAAGCAGATTGCCTACGCCATCGCGCGTTCGCCCCTGATCAAAACCGCGTTCTTTGCATCCGATCCCAATCTTGGCCGCATTCTGGCCGCGATTGGTTATGCGGGCGTGATGGATCTGGACGTGAATACCTTGCAGGTTTATCTCGGCGACACACTGGTTGCCGAAAAGGGCGGACGTGCGGCCAGCTACACCGAGGCCGAAGGTGCTGCCGTCATGAAGGAAGCCGAGATTGCCGTGCGCGTGGTTTTGAGTCGCGGCACTGCGGCTGCCACGGTGTGGACCTGCGATTTCTCTTACGACTATGTGAAAATCAATGCCGAATACCGCACTTGAAGCCCTGCTCGAACGCCTGCTGGACAAGCTCGATGCGCGACACGCTGCACCGCGCAGCCTGGACTGGAAAACCGTGCGCGCTGCACGCTGGTCGGCGCTCGCGGGCGCGTTAAAACCCATCCTGCATCCGCAGCGGGTGAACGTGAAAGATTTGCTCGCCATTGACGATCAGAAGACGCGGGTCGATACCAACACGCGCCAGTTTGTTGCGGGGAAGCCAGCCAATAATGTCTTGCTCACCGGCGCGCGCGGGAGTGGTAAATCCTCGCTGGTGAAAGCGGTTCATGCCAAATACGCGGGCCGTGGCCTGCGCCTGATCGAAGTCGATAAAGCCGGGCTGGCGAGCCTGCCCGATCTGTTCGACCTGATCGCAGACGAAGCCTATCGCTTCATCATCTTTATCGACGATCTGAGCTTTGCCGAGCACGAGCCGGGTTATGCCAGCCTCAAGGCCGCGCTGGATGGCTCGCTTGCCGGCCCGACTGACAATGTGCTGATTTACGCCACCAGCAATCGCCGTCATCTGATGCCCGAGTACATGGCCGACAATCTCGATGCTGTTCATCGCGACGGCGAAGTACATCCGGGCGAAGCCACAGAAGAAAAAATCTCCTTGTCCGACCGGTTTGGTTTGTGGGTGGCGTTCCACGTAATGGATCAGGACACCTATCTCAACATCGCACGGCACTGGTCGGCTTCGCTGGGCGCGCCGGCAGACGAAGGTTTCGAGCGCGCTGCCTTGCAATGGGCGCTGGCGCGTGGCGCGAGGAATGGTCGTGTGGCGTGGCAGTTTGCACGCGACTGGGCAGGCAGCCGGTAGGCCGATGTCAACTTCGCCACAGAAGTCCAGTTTGAAGGAAACCCTGCATTGAGAATATGCCAGGTCATCGCCAGCTACGGAGAAGGCGGGCTGGAAAAACATGTCCGCGAACTGACGCAACAGATGTTGGCACTGGGGCACGAGGTCACCGTCTTTGGTGACAAACGGTTTCTGGCGACCTTGCCCGCTCAGGCGGTTCAAGTCCCCATCCGTTTTCATTTAAGTCGTCATCACCCGCTGCTGCTGCTGGAGTTGCTGATCAAACTGCGCGCCTGCCGCTGCGACGTGATTCATGCCCAGGCGAACAAAGCCGTCAGTCTGGTAGCCCGGTTGCGGCGATGGTTACGTGCGCCAACCGTAGGCACCCTGCACAACGTTAAGCGCGACCTGCGGTCATTCCGCAAACTCGACCATGTCATCACCGTGAGCCGACAACTCGCACAGCCTTTTGCGCCCGATCAGGTTTCAGTGGTCTACAACGGCGTCGACAAGCCTGACTACGAACACCTTGATCTCAGAACTTTATACGGCTTGCCCGTCCATTTGCCCGTGCTCTGCGCAGTAGGCCGACTGGTTGCCGCCAAGGGGTTCGACGTGTTGCTGGATGCCATCGACGGCCTGCCAGTCAGCCTCGTCATCGCGGGCGACGGCCCCGATCGCGAACATCTCCAGCAGCGCATAGACCGTCTGTCGCCCGAGACGCACGTCCGCCTGTTGGGGCACAAAAACAATATCGCTTCGTTGCTGGCCTCCGCTGATGCTGTAGTGATCTCATCCCGGCGCGAAGGGTTTTCCTATGTGTTTAACGAAGCGCTATTCTGCGGTGCAAAAATAGTGTCCACCGATGTGCCTGTCGCGAATGAGGTGTTGCCTGCCGAGTTGATTGTGCCAATCGGGGATGCCGCCGCACTGCGGGAAAAACTCTTAAGTCATCTCGGTGATATGGAAGGATGGGATGGCCTGATGCAGGTGCCACGCGAGTTCGCCAGAGAGCATATGACTAAAGAGGCCATGTGTTCACGTACCTTGGCGGTATACGAGGCATTTCAACGTGCCAAACAAAACTTGTCTTGACACTGGTTGAAACCACAGAGTAAGTTTCGATCCAGTGGCAGGCATTGCAAAGTACGCCGCCCGCACACAACAGCGTAAAAATAACGTGTAAATAATCGCGAAAAAAGTTCGCGGAGGAGAGCAGCATGACCTACCATTTGTCGCCAGTCGCCAGTCGCCAGTCGCCAGTCGCCAGTCGCCAGTCGCCAGTCGCCAGTCGCCAGTGTTGAAATTGTGTGACATCAATTGTTTCGTTAAATTGGTGGTTGCGGATGGGGCGCTACAAGAACTCTTGCAGACGGGATGTGCATTACTAAGGATAGCCACCAGCCGTTTGCTTACATCGGTTCTTGTATTCCTAGCTTTGGCGTTAGGGGTTGGCACAGTCTCCGCTGCGACCCCTGTTTACTATGAACCAGGTATTAATCCATATCGGGAGCAGATCAGTCAGGACGACATTGAATCAGTCGATTCCTATACGGGCATATTGAAGGTTCGGAATTCCGATTTGCTTCTTCCGGGGAATGGCGGGCTGGATATCAAAATTTTGCGAGCTTATGATTCGGCTAATGTTGTCGGCTTGGGTCTCGGTTCAAGTTTGCTTTCTCCCATGGGCAACGGATGGACATTTCATTTTGGTGCATTGAATGGAGCCTATGTCTGTCAGCCTAATCTTAATTCATCGACCTCCAGACCGGTACTTGATCTTCCCGATGGAAGCCATTACAAACTATTGTTGGCCCCAGCAGGGTTGGGGCATCTTTATGTTTCAAAAGAAGGTTGGGTTGCTGATTGTGCAAATGCACCCGATAGTGGCGGACTAATAATTACTTCACCCGATGGCGTTCGGTACGAAATGACGGCAAGGGGTATTACCCCATCAAGCCCACTCAACCTTTTTTATGTAAAGAAAATTACAGATAAGAATGGGAATTGGCTGAGCTTCGATTATCTGATATCAGGCGGTAAAGCTTATGTTTCTAAATGTACGGCTAGCGACGGGAGGATTGTTTCTTTAACCTATGCCGCAGTAGGTACATTCGGCACTCGAGTGACCCAGATAATAGCAAATGGGCAGACATGGAATTATGACTATACAAGTAATGGCTTACCAATTACTGATTCATCAAGCGTCAATGACTTTGCGTTAGCCAAAGTAACCAGGCCAGATGGCACGTTTTGGTCGTATGAATACCCATTAGTTCCAAGCGCTCCTGGCGTAGTAGGGGGGGCATCATTGCGATATCTTGCGAAAATAACGCGTCCAGAGGGTGGCCTCACTACTTACGAGCATTCATGGGTCGCGGCCAATGTATATTTTCTTGGGGCTTATCCTTATGTCCTTCGCATTACTAAAAAGTCAGTTAATGACAACGTAAATCCAGTATCCAACTGGATTTATCGATATAAATATTGGGATGGCGTGGGCACCGCAGGCATCGGGGTGAGCATTACAGATATCGCAGACCCGGCAGGCGGCTTGACGACCTACAAACACGAAACGCCACATACGGTCAGCTCATCAACGGTATCTGCATGGCGCATCGGCTTGTTGCTTGACAAGATGGAATGTTCGTCAAACGGAGGCGTTGTACTGACCTGCGATCCGCTCACTGCAAACAATCGTGAGCAATATACATGGGGTAGCCAATTGGTTTCCTCTGACTTTTATCCAGGTAATACCGGATTAGAAGCATATTCCGATTTGCAAACCCTCCGTCCTCTCTTGAGCCAGAAGACCATCACTCGTGATGGCGCAACTTACACTACGCAATACCAGTCATATGACAGTTACGGAAATCCCGGCACCATAATCGAAGCTGGGCCAAATAGTGGTACGCGCACCACCACTCGCACCTATTATGAAGACACGACAAAATGGATATTCGATCTAAAGAATGAAACCTATCCTGGTAGTTCAATCACCCGTAGCTTTGACGCGAACGGCAACCTCACCTCGATAACCCGGGATGGGGTTACAACGAGTAATGCTTACGATAGCCAGGGCAATGTTTCATCGACCACATTTCCACGTGGGCTAACTCACACATACAGCAATTACAAGCGTGGTATTCCCCAAACCGAGTCGCAACCCGAAAGTATCACCCTATACCGGACAGTTGATGATGCAGGAAATGTCACCTCCATTACAAATGGAGAAGGCAAGGCAACGATCTATTCGTATGACGGATTAAACAGGGTAAAAACGGTTGGCTATCCAGTTGGAAATGGCGTGTCTGTTACCTATACGCCCCCAACCTATATTTTTGGCACTCTATATGCCCCCGCCACTAAAACAGTGACACGAGGAGGATTAACTGAAGTCACTATATACGATGGTATCGACAGACCAGTCAGTGTAACTTTGGGTGGCATAACTCGCACGGCTAAATACGATCCGATGGGGCGAAAAACCTTTGAGTCCAATCCCGGTAGCACGGCTGGCACAACAAATACACTCGATGTACTTGGCCGCACTACAAAAATTACCTTCGCGGACACCAAAACAAAAACCTTCGCCTTTGCATCAGGCAATGTCACCGAAACCGATGAGAACAACAAGGCGACCAAATACAGTTATCGCTCCTATGGTGATCCCGATCAGCGTTCTCTGATGGGAATTACGGCAACAGACACATCTGCCAATGTGACCATCGCCCGCAACACCAAGGATTTGATCACTTCTGTCACGCAAGGCGGCGTTACCCGCACATACGGCTACAACAGCAACTACTATTTGACATCAGTGGTCAATCCGGAAACTGGCACTACCACCTATGGGCGGGATGTGGCGGGCAACATGATCACCCGCGATGTAGGCGCCTCGGGGCAAACCGCCTATACGTACGACGGGCAGAATCGCTTGTCGGGGGTGACGTATCCGGGCGGAAACGCGGCCACATTTACTTACACCAAGAACCATAAAATATGGGTGGGCAGTGTTGGCTCTGTGCTCCATATCTATAACTACGACAACAATGACAACCTGAGTGCCGAATGGTTATACGGTGGAGGGTCTTTACAAACAACTTACACCTACACAGGTAATGACCAGCTCGCCACCATCGCCTATCCCGTTTCAGGCGAAATCGTTGATTTTGCGCCCGACGTACTGGGTCGTCCCACCAAGGCAACGGGCTATGTAAACAGTGTTGCTTACTGGCCATCCGGGCAAATACAGCAGATCAATTATGCCAATGGCACGGTCAGTAACTATGGTCAAAATGCCCGTCTGTGGCCCGGCTCGTTCAACACCGCCATGGGCACCACAAACTACATCAACAGCAGCTACACCTACGATGGCGTGGGCAACCTGGCCAACATCAGCGATACCATCGACCCCAACTACAACCTGACCCTGGGCTATGACAACATCAATCGCCTGACCAGTTTTAGCGGCCCCTGGGTAAGCGGCGCTTTTACCTATGACGGCGCAGGCAACATCAAAACCCAGACTTGGGGTTCAGCCAACCTGACCTATGCCTACGACGCCACCAACCGATTGAACAGTCTGGCAGGTTATAAAACTGGCGCACTCACCTATGACTCCTATGGCGACGTACTGACCAGTCCGGGCGGCAATACATACGCCTACTCAGGCGTACCCAACCTCAAAAGTGTCACCAACAGCGCCGGTGCGGTTCTCTACAACTACGACGCCCTCAACCAGCGCGTCTCGTCCACCAAGGCGGGTGTCGCCACCTACGAAGCCTACGACCCCAAGGGCAACCTGCTGGTAGAAAACACCCCCAGTCAGGCCAACAAACTGGTGGAATACATCTACCTGGGCGGCAAGCGCATCGCGCAACGTGTTTCTTCTACTGGCACCGCAGACGTCATCACCACCTTCCACAACGACCTCTCCGGCAGCCCGCTGCTGGCCACCGGCGCCACCGGCGCGCTGCTCTGGAAAGAAAACTACCGTCCCTACGGCAACCGTGAATACAACACCCCCACGGCCACCGCCAGCAACGGCCTCTGGTTTGCCGGCAAACCGTATGACATGCAAACTCAGCTCAGCTACATGGGCGCGCGTTACTACGATCCCCTGCTGGGCCGCTTTATCGGTGTCGATCCGCAGGAAGTCCAGCCTGACAATCTGCACAGCTTTAACCGCTACGCCTACGCCAACAACAACCCCTACAAATACGTAGACCCCGACGGACACAGCCCGCTGGATGTCGTGTTCTTGGCTTATGATATTGGCAAGCTGGGGGTATCGATCTACAAAGGGCAGGCTGTTGGAAGCGCCTTGGTGGATATCGGGCTGGATGTGGTTGGTGTGGCCAGCCCCGTTCCGGGAGCCGGTCAGGCGATCAAGGCGGCACGGGCAGCGGAGCGCGGGGTGGAGGCGGTTCGCACGGTGGAGCGGGCAGCTGAGAAAAGCCCCCTCATGCGTGGACGCGAAGCGGAACAACGTGTTCTTAACGATATAGGTTTAGCCAAGAACACTCAGAAAGTACGGACAAGCGAAGGCGCATCCATCCCGGATGGTTTGACCAAAAACCGCTCTGTGGAAATCAAAGATTGCATCAGCGTTACTTGCACCAAGCAGATCAGGATCCAAACAGATGCAGCTAAAAACACGGGGCGTGAGTCCACGCTGGTTACGGGGGAAAACACGCGTGTTAGTCCAAGAGCAGTCCGCGCTTTTGACAAAATTGATCGTCGTACCGATTTGGGGCCGAAATGATGTCGGTTGAGGTAGCTATTTACTTTGAAAAAAGAGGTGCCGAAAAATTAATGACGTCTTTAATGAATCTTCCGGAAGCGTTGATCCCGAGGCTTTTCAGTTCAGCCGAAAATCGTAAAATAAAGAAGAATCAGGTGGCTGATACGGTGCGGTTTGAGAGTTTTAAGCAACGCAACCCTGCGGGTTATTTTCTATATGCAGATAGTTGCACTTACGATCTCAGCACCCATTCAAAAGAGTATTTAGTTCTCTATGTGGATGATTTTAAATTTGATCAGGATTACAACTTCATTCGGGATATTTTCCGGGAGGCTCTTTCAGTCAGTCCTGTTTTTGGCTACGCCGCAGACTATGATGAGCGCTATCACCGGAATCGTATGTGCAGGACTTTTGGTGAAAATAAAACCGAGGCTTGGATCGGGCGCGATATGGATAAATACATCCCTGGAGTCTACTGGTATACATTGTTATCCAACGCACTTCTGGGCAAGCATCGCGTTGATATTGCTGACTTGGAAGCTGAGGCAATTTCATCTGAAGCGTTAGGCGACGGCTCATTTCATTTATTGAAATTCTACGAAGAGCCTGATGAATGGAAACAAAACGCAGATCGTTTGGATGACATGTGTCAGCGCATTGACGGGATGTTCTCAAAAAAGTCTGTGGAATTGGCTACCGCCAACATAAGTAATTATTTGGAGTACAGCGAGATCATTTCTGAATGGCGGTAGTTGAGCCACGCCGACACACCCGTTTCCTCTGCGCGCTCTTCGCCCTGTGGTTTGTCGTATTGGTGGGTTTGGTCGGTCAGTCTGTCCAGGCCGACGTCATCACCACCTTCCACAACGACCTCTCCGGCAGCCCGCTGCTGGCCACCGGCGCCACCGGCGCGCTGCTCTGGAAAGAAAACTACCGTCCCTACGGCAACCGTGAATACAACACCCCCACGGCCACCGCCAGCAACGGCCTCTGGTTTGCCGGCAAACCGTATGACATGCAAACTCAGCTCAGCTACATGGGCGCGCGTTATTACGATCCCCTGCTGGGTCGCTTCGTAGGCGTCGATCCGCAGGAAGTGCAACCCGACAACCTGCACGGTTTCAACCGCTATGCTTACGCCAACAACAACCCGTACAAGTATGTCGATCCGGACGGACATAGCCCGCTCGATGTTGTCTTTCTCGCCTATGATATTGGCAAGCTGGGGGTATCGATCTACAAGGGCCAGGCTGTTGGAAGCGCCCTGCTGGATATCGGGCTGGACGTTGTGGGTGTTGCTAGCCCCGTCCCCGGAGCAGGCCAAGCCATCAAGGCAGCGAGGGCGGCGGAGCGCGGGGTGGAGGCGGTTCGCACAGTGGAGCGGGCGGCGGAATCCGCCAAGGTTGAGAAAACCTATCAAACCTACACCAAGACTAACTCAAAAACAGGAGAGGTTTATTGTGGTCGAACAAGTGGGTGTGGTACAGCCTTTGAAAATGTGGCCAAGCGGGATTCCAATCATCATATGAATGACAAAGGTTACGATCCGGCACAATTGGACAAATCATCTGCCAGTAAAGATGCGATTCGAGGACGTGAGCAGAAAATGATTGAGGCCAATGGTGGGGCAAGGTCGTCAGGCGGTTCCTCCGGTAATGCCATTAATGGCATTACCCACAACAACCCCAATGCCAACCGTTATCGGGAAGCTGCTAAGAGAGAGTTTGGGAACTAATGAGTGCGCAAAGAATAGTGGCAGGAGCTTTGGTACGCTTAAAGTTGAAGGACGATCTTTTCTGTTATGGGCAGGTTATCAACAAAGCAGAAATCGCTTTTTTCGATTTCTTCGAACGTGAGCCGTCTCAACCTCTTCCAGAGGATATCTTATTGAAACCAATTCTTTTTGTACTTGCTGTGATGAATTCGGCAATTAAATCTGGACGTTGGAAGGTCATCGATAAGAGACCAATCGCTGAAAAACTGCTAGAACCGAGAGAGTATTTTATTCAAGACAAGATTACTAAACAGTTTTCCATCTATCGAAATACGGACGGAAGTATCCGGCCAGCTAATCGAGTGGACGTTGATGGATTGGAGTGTGCCGCCGTGTGGGAGGCTGAACATGTTGAGGATCGACTGCGTGATCATTTTGCTGGCTGCCCCAATGCTTTGGTTGCTCGGCTAATGCCTACGTGAGTGACGCCCAATTATTGTGCTGGAGTACGGCGACTGAATGGCGGTAGTCGCGCATTACAAAACGCTGGTTGATGTATGGGCATTGTTTGATCATTCCGGTGTGCAGCCGGTGCTTTTAGAAGGAGGCGAGAAAACGCCATGAGTAGCGCATCCCCCACACAATTCAAAGATCAGGATTTACGCGGCGCAGCGGCTGCGTTGCAACGGGCGGCACGGCAAGCGTTGGCCTTGTCTCTTCAATCAGGCACGCCATGCTGGGTGATGCAAGATGGGAAATGATTGACCTGACCAGGCAAAATGGAACCGATACGAGACAAGTAAAACGTGACAGGCGATAGATACTTGCGGTGCTGACCGCGTCCAGCCTTTAAGGTCGCGAATTGCGACCTTAAAGATTCCCATTCATCTTCGGTCAGATGGACATGAAGTCTGCCGGGAAGTGCTCCGGATTGCACCTGGCCTGCTCGTTGAAATGCTTCGTCGTCACCTCATTGAGTGCGGCCATGTCTTTGGTATCAAAACGGCAGCACCAGACCCGGCGCGGCATCATGAAACACACGTCTGAAATCCGCCTGAATTTTTTCCAGTGCGGCAGCATTGTCGGCCTCGAATCGCAGCACGATTACTGGGGTGGTGTTGGAGGGCCGCGCCAGTCCAAAGCCGTCTGCGTATTCCACGCGCAGGCCATCGAGGGTGATGATTTCTTTTGACTCGGGGAAGTGCGCGGTTTTTTGCAGGTGTTCCATCAGGGTGTAATGCTCGCCTTCGGCCATTTTGATATTGAGTTCGGGCGTGTTGATGGTGTCGGGCAGTCCGTGCAGGGTGGCGTTGATGTCGGCCTGTTTGCTCAGGTATTCCAGCAGCCGCGCGCCTGCGTACATGCCGTCGTCAAAGCCATACCAGCGCTCTTTGAAGAACACATGGCCGGACATTTCGCCCGCGAGCAGGGCACCGGTTTCTTTCATCTTGGCCTTGATGAAGCTATGGCCAGTTTTCCACAATAAGGGCCGACCACCGCGTGCGCGAATCCAGTCGAAGAGGTTGCGCGTGGATTTCACGTCAAAAATGATTTCCGCATTGGGATTGCGGGAGAGCACGTCGTCCGCAAACAGCATCAGCTGGCGATCCGGGAAAATAATGCTGCCGTCCTTGGTGACCACACCGAGACGATCGCCGTCGCCGTCAAACGCCAGTCCGATTTCTGCGTCCGAGGTTTTCAGTTTGGTGATCAGATCTTGCAAATTGTCGGGCTGCGAAGGGTCGGGGTGATGGTTGGGAAAGTTGCCATCGACGTCGCAAAACAGTTCTTCGACGGTGCAGCCCATGGCGCGGTACAGGTCGGGCGCAAATGCACCGGGTACGCCGTTGCCGCAATCCACGATGATTTTCATCGGGCGCGTGAGTTTGACGTCGCCGATGATGCGGGCGAGGTATTCGGCAGCGATGTCGTACTGGCGGTAGCTGCCGTTGCCATGCGCCAGATCGTCATTCTCCAGCCGGGCGCGCAGGGCCTGGATGGTGTCGCCAGACAGGGTTTCGCCGCCCAGCACCATTTTCAGACCGTTGTAATCGGGTGGGTTGTGGCTGCCGGTTACCATCACGGCGCTGTTTGTATTGAGTTGATACGCCGCGAAGTAGGTCATCGGCGTGGCGACCATCCCCAGATCCACAACGCCGATGCCGGCTTTGCGGATGCCGCGTGCGAGCGCTGCGGCGAGTTCTTCGCCCGATAAGCGACCATCGCGGCCGATGCAGATTTCTGTCTGCTTGCGTGCGGCCGCTTCCGAACCGATTGCGTGACCAATCGCCTCGACGATGTCGGGCGTCAGTGATTTGCCCACGATGCCGCGAATGTCGTAAGCCTTGAAAATTTCCTTGGGGGTATTCACAGCAAAAGCTCCTGATTGAGTTGTGTCGCTATTTTACCTGTGTCGCATGACTGTCTGTCGAGACCGCTTACAATGTCGGCCAGATATGATTTGTGTGGAAAGACCGGCAAGAATGAATTCAATCAGGTTGGGATGCGATGCGTAATCTTCAGAAGCTGGCGGCGGGCGCGCTAGAGGAGATACTCGAAGGCGCCGCTTTGCATCAGGTTTTGCCGCAGCGTTTGCAAAACCTGGAAACACCCGGCGAACGTGGTGCCTTGCAGGATATTGTCTACGGCAGCTTGCGTTATCTGGGTCGCCTGGATGTCTGGCTGGAAGCCTTGTTGCAGCGCCCCCTGACCGACCCGCAATTGGGTTTGCTGCTGCGCGTGGCCTTGTATCAGTTGGCCTATACGCGCGCACCGGCGCATGCGGTTGTGCACAATGCCGTCACGGCGGCAGGCGAGGGCTGGCGACGTGGCCTTGCCAATGCCGTGCTGCGCAATTTCCAGCGCCGTCGTGCCGAGCTGGAAAAGCTGGCCGATGGCGTGCCCGTGGGGCGCTGGTCGCATCCGGACTGGTGGATCAAACGGGTGCAGACGGATTACCCGGATAAATGGCAGAACATATTGCAGGCCGGGTTGGCGCATCCGCCGTTCACGCTGCGCGTCAATACGCGACATGGCACCGTTGAGACTTATTTGCAGCGATTGACTGATGCCGGGTTCCCTGCCCAGCAAACCGGTGCCTCGGCGCTGACGCTGGAAAAAGCCGTTGCGGTGCATCAGCTTCCGGGCTTTGCCGAAGGGGATGTCTCGGTACAGGATGCGGGCGCGCAGTGGGGGGCGGTGTTGCTCGATGCGCAGCCGGGACAGCGTGTGCTCGACGCGTGTGCCGCGCCGGGCGGCAAAAGCGGGCATATTCTGGAGCTGGCGGATGTTCAGTTGACGGCACTGGATATCGACGCTGCCCGGCTTGATCGCGTGCGCGAAAATATGGATCGGCTGGGTCTGCATGCCGGGTTGGTAACGGGTGATGCAGCCACACCGGCAAGCTGGTGGGATGGTCAGCCATTTGACCGTATTCTGGCCGATGTGCCGTGCACTGCATCAGGTGTGGTGCGGCGAAATCCGGATATAAAATGGCTGCGCCGCCCGGAAGATATCGCCGGTTTTGCAAAACAGCAGGCAGCCATGCTCGATGCGCTTTGGCCGCTGCTCGCGACTGGTGGTAAATTACTGTACGCCACATGCTCGATTTTCCCCGAGGAGAATGACTTGCAGGTGCAAGCCTTTATCGAACGCCAGAATGCGGTCAGCCAGGCACGATCAGGTCGGGCTGAAGTCGAGCGCTGTGCGCTGCCAGACGCGATAGAAGATGGGAAAATCCTGCCTGATGCAACGCATGACGGTTTCTTTTATGCCCTGCTCCGCAAGTCGTAAGCGTCCCGCAAACTGGCCCGTGGGCTGGCTTTTTGCTGGCTTGCTGGCCTTGTTTGCCGCGCCATCGATGCTGTATGCCGCCGAAGGCGTGACTGTCAAATCCGCTGAAATTCACGCTGGAAATGAGGGCTACGAACTGGATGCGCAATTTGCGCTGAACCCCAATCCTACGCTTGCGGACGCACTGGAAAAAGGCGTTGCGCTGCACTTCGTGGTGGAGCTGGAGATCGACCGCCCACGCGGCTGGTGGTGGTTTAACGAAAGCATCGTCGATGCCACGCGCCGCATGCGCATTTACTACAACCTGCTGTTGCGGCGCTATGTGGTGGACGCCGGGTATGTGACTAAAACTGCTGCGACGCTGGACGAGGCTTTATTGATTCTCGGGCGGGTAGAGCGCTGGCAGGTGCTGGAACGAGGCGCGCTCAAGACCGGGCAAAAATATGCCGCGCGCATGCGTTTGCGAATGGACGTGTCGCAATTGGCCAAACCCTTGCAGATCAATGCGCTCGCCAGCGGCAAGTGGGATCTCGAATCCGCCTGGTATGGGTGGACATTCGATGCGCCCGCCCTCAGTAAACCAGCCACGCTCCTGCCCTGAGTTTCATGCGCAGACTGATCCTGATTGCGGTCATCTTTGGTGCGATTTTGCTGGCCTTGCTGTTTTTGGCCAGCGGCAACAGCGGCCTGTTTTCCGATAATCTTTCGACACTTTTTATTGCGGGCGGCGCGGTTGCCGTGGCCTTGCTGGCGCTGGTCGGCTGGCAGTTGTGGCGGTTGCGACGGCGGATCAAACGCGGCGTGTTTGGTGCGCGTCTAACGCTCAAATTGCTGTTGATGTTTGGTCTGGTGGCGACCTTGCCGGGACTGGTGGTGTATGGCGCGTCGGTATTTTTTCTGAACCGTTCGATCGAAACCTGGTTTGATGTGCGGGTCGATAACGCCCTGGGCGCAGGCGTCAATCTGGGACGCGCCGCACTCGACGATTTGCTCGAAGACCTGAACAAGAAATCCCAGCGCATGGCACTGGCACTGTCAGACGAGGGTGCGGGGTCGATGATTACGCTCTTGTCTACCCTGCGCGAGCAGGGCGGCGTTCAGGAGCTGACGCTGTTTGATGAGAGCGGCGGTGTCGTGGCGCACGCCGGGGGTGAGCGCGGCGGCTTGTTGCCTGTGCTGCCGGACAAATCCCTGTTATGGCAAGTCCGCCAGCAGAAGCCCTATAGCCGACTGGAGGATTTGCCCGAGCGTGGTCTGGTCATGCGCGTTCTGGTGCCGGTTTATACCACCACGCTGGCCGGCGAAACCCGCGTGCTGCAACTGGTGCAGCCGGTGCCTGCGAGTCTCGCGCGCGATGCACAGGCCGTGCAGACCGCCTATCAGGAATATCAGCAAATCGCGGTCTCGCGTCTTGGCCTGAAGCGTATATATGGCGCTGCGCTCACGCTTACCCTGCTGCTGACTTTGTTGATGACCATCGTCGTGGCCTATTTGCTTTCCGAGCGGCTGGGCGCGCCGCTCCGCACACTGGCACGCGGCACGCGCGCCGTCGCCAAAGGCGATTTTTCGCAAATGCCGACCGTTGCGGGTCGGGATGAACTCGGCATGCTGATCTTAAAATTCAACCGCATGACGCGCCAGCTGTCGGAAGCGCGTCGGCAAGTTGCCCTGAACCATCAGGAAACCGAGCAGGCCAAGGCTTTTCTGGAACGGGTGCTGGCTAAACTGTCGTCCGGCGTGGTGGTGCTGGATGAGCATTTGCGGGTGCGCACCGTCAATGATGCCGCCGCGTTGATTCTGGGCATTCATCCTTTCGCGCTGATTGCGCAGGTCTTGACTGAGCTCGGCCAGCCGGGCGAAGCCCTGCGCGATTTTAGCGCGCGTGCTGCCGCGCATTTTCAGCAGGACGAGATCGAATGGCAGGATCAGATTGATTACGCCGGATCCGGCGGCAGCCAGACTTTGCTTGCGCGCGGGACGCGCTTGCCCGCTGGCGTGGAGCGCGGCTACGTGCTGGTGTTTGACGATGTCAGCAAACTGATTCACGCCGAGCGTAATGCCGCCTGGAGCGAAGTCGCGCGGCGACTGGCGCACGAAATCAAAAACCCGTTGACGCCCATTCAGCTATCGGCCGAACGGCTGGCGCACAAACTGAGCGGACGGCTGGACGCAGCGGGTGCGGAGTTTCTGTCGCGCTCGACACAAACCATCGTCAATCAGGTGGCCGCGATGAAGAGCATGGTCGATTCGTTTGCCGACTATGCGCGGATGCCGAAAGCCAGCCTGAGCGCATTGAATTTGAACGGCCTGGTGCGCGAGATTCTGAGTCTGTACGACACGAAAGCCTTGGGCGTACAGTTGGAACTGGAAGAAAATTTGCCCTTGATCGCCGGGGACTCTACATTATTGCGCCAAGTGATACATAATCTGTTTCAGAATGCGCAGGATGCGCTGGTCGACCACCCGTCGCCGCGTGTCACTGTGACCACACAGCAAGAGAATCAGTCAGCCTGTCTGACGATAAAAGATAACGGGGCGGGATTTCCGGAAAATTTGATGGCGCGTCTGTTCGAACCCTACGCTACGACCAAGGCCAAAGGGACGGGCCTCGGCTTGGCTATCGTGAAGAAAATCGTAGAAGAACATCAGGGCAGCATTCAGGTGGAAAATCTGAAACCGAACGGTGCGTCGATTCGAATTGCATTGCCGATTTTCAGTGCGGGCGGGGAGCGACCACAGTGAGCGGTCATATTTTGATTGTTGATGATGAGGTCGGTATACGCGAACTCCTGGCCGAAATTCTGACCGATGAAGGCTACGATGTGCACCTCGCAGAAAACGCCGAGGCCGCTCGCGCATTCCGCGCCAGGATGCGCCCCGATCTGGTTTTGCTCGACATCTGGATGCCGGATACCGATGGCGTGACCCTGCTCAAGGAATGGGCGGCAGGCGGCAAGCTCACCATGCCCGTGGTCATGATGTCAGGCCACGGCACGATTGATACGGCGGTCGAGGCAACCAAGCTGGGCGCGGCAGATTTTCTGGAAAAACCCGTTACCCTCGCCAAGCTCATCGATACCGTTAACCGGGTGATCAAGCGTGGCGTGATGCCGCCGCGTCGTGCGCCCTCGCTGGAGTTGGCCGCTCTGGGGCGCAGCCCGATGATCCTGGAACTGAAAAAACGCCTGACCCAGGTTGCTGGCAGCACGTCACCCGTACTGCTCACCGGAGAGGCGGGTAGTGGTTTTAATTTGTGTGCCCTTTTTCTGCACCAACCCAATAGTCCATGGGTTGAGATAAGTGATCGCGCGCGGTTGGTGTCTGAACCGACCAGCTTTGTAGAGCAAGTTGGAAACGGCACGCTTTTTCTGTCCGAAATCAGCGAGCTGGCTCGACTGGAACAGAAAGGTCTGGCGCTGATTCTCGACAAAATAGAAGGCACCGGAGCACGCCTGGTCTGCGCCACCAGCCGCAGCCTGGAGCCGCTGATGGCAGCGGGCGAATTTGATGCCCGTTTGTTTTATCGGCTGTCCAGCGTGAACGTACGTATCCCTTCGTTGCGTGAGCATCGTGAAGATGTACCGGATGTTGCCAACTTCATGCTGGCACAACTTATCGAAGAAGGTGTGTGCCCGTTGCGTCGCCTGACCACGGCAGCACTCAATCATTTGCGCAACTTTGATTGGCCTGGCAATTTGCCGCAGTTGAACAACGCGGTTCGTACGCTCGCAGTCACTGCGCTCATCAGTGAAATTGACGCGCCCGATGTTGATCGCGTGGTATCGCCGATGAAGCAGGCTGCTGCGCCTGCCGTAACACAATCGATCTCACTTGATATTCCGCTGCGCGAAGCACGGGACGCTTTTGAGCGCATGTATTTCGAACACCTGATTCAACAAGAGGGCGGAAGCATGACGCGTGTGGCGGACAAGTCCGGTCTGGAGCGCACGCATCTTTACCGCAAACTCAAGCAACTTAATATCCGTCATGGGCGCCGTCTGGACGAAGATCTGTAATTCCATTCCCAAATCAATAACCCCTTTGTCGGTTTCGCCTTGCCGTGCTAATTGCACTGTCTGCGGCTCACCTTCGCGATCTTATTGATTTGGAAATGGAATCATTAAAGGGTTCGTGATGAAAATCATCATCCTGGGCGCAGGGCAGGTAGGCGGCAATCTGGCCGAAAGCCTGATCGCAGAAAACAACGACATCACTGTAGTTGACCTCGATGCAGCAAGACTTGCGCTGTTGCAAGACCGCTTCGATCTGAGCACGGTGTGCGGTCATGCGGCGCATCCGTCCATCATGAAACAGGCGGGCGCAGAAGATGCCGACATGCTGGTTGCGGTCACGCAAAGCGACGAGGTCAATCTGGTGGCCTGCCAGGTTGCGGCGAGCCAGTTCAATATCCCCACGCGCATCGCCCGCATCCGCTCGAATGATTTTCTGGGGCAGCCGGAAGGTTACCTCGCCGAACATTTTGGCGTGCATCACACCATCAGCCCCGAGCAGGAAGTCACGGACACCCTGCGCCGACTGATTGAACACCCCGAAGCGCTGCAGGTACTCGATTTTGCAGATGGAAAAGTACGCTTGATTGCCGTACGCGCCTACCACGGCGGCCCTTTGGTCGGGCACGAGCTGCAGGATATTCGCCGTCACATGCCCAATCTTGAGTGCCGCATTCCTGCAATTTATCGTCGCGACCGTGGCATCGTGCCAACGGGGATTACGGTGATCGAACCGGGCGATGAAGTTTTTTTTCTGGCTAAAAAAGCGGACATCCCTTTAGTCATGCGCGAATTGCGGCGAATGGACCGCCCGGTCAAAACGGTCATGATTGCAGGCGGCGGTAATATCGGACAGCGTCTCGCGGCGCGCCTGGAAAGCAGTTATGCAGTTAAGCTCATCGACCACAACAAGGCCACCTGCGCGCGCTTGGCGGAGCAGTTGCATAAAACACTGGTGTTGCAAGGTGACTCCACCGACGAAGACCTGCTTGAGCAGGAAAACATTGCAGCGATGGATATGTTCTGCGCGCTGACCAACGACGACGAAGACAACATCATGTCCGCCTTGCTGGCCAAACGCATGGGCGCGCATCGCGTGATTGCGCTGATTAACCGTTCGGCCTATGTCGATCTGGTGCAGGGCGGCGAAATCGATATTGCAATTTCGCCCGCACAAGCCACGGTGGGGCCACTGCTCTCAAAAATCCGCCGGGGCGATATGGTGGCTGTTCATTCCTTGCGACGCGGCGCGGCTGAAGTACTGGAGGTGGTGGTGCATGGCGATGCCAAAACCTCGCAAGTCGTCGGCAAGCGGATCGAGCAAATCGGCTTGCCCGAGGGCGCAGCCATTGCCGCGCTGATTCGCGACGGCGAAGTCATCATCGCCCACCACGATACGTTGATTGCGGCAGAAGACCATCTGATTCTGTTTGCGCTCAATAAGCGCATCATCCCCAAAATCGAAAAGCTGTTTCAGGCTGGCTTTGGTTTTCTCTAGCCGGGTGCGCCTATGACTCGACTGGCCCCGGTTCTGCATGTGCTTGGCCTTGTGGTCATGGTTTTTTCATTCACTATGCTATTGCCCGTTGCCACCGCTTTCATCGAGCGTGATACGGGGCAGCATTCATTTGACGAGGCATTTTTGGCCACGTTGATGGGCGGTCTGCTGCTCTGGCTGATTACGCGCAGCGGCAGGCGCGAATTACAGGCGCGTGACGGGTTCTTGCTGGTTGTGCTGGTGTGGGCCGTGCTGCCTGCGTTTGCAGCTTTCCCGTTAATGATTTACCAGCCGGGTTTGTCGTTTACTGATGCTTATTTTGAAACCACGTCCGGGCTCACCACGACGGGTGCCACTGTGCTGACCGGGCTGGACAATCTGCCGCACTCGATCAATTTGTGGCGTCATTTTCTGAACTGGATTGGCGGCATGGGGATTATTGTGCTCGCCGTCGCCGTACTACCGCTGCTGGGCATCGGCGGGCGTCAGATTTTCAAGGCCGAAACGCCCGGGCCGATGAAGGACAGTAAACTCACCCCGCGTATTACGGATACCGCCAAAGCCTTGTGGGGCGTGTATGCGGCGATTACGCTCGCCTGCATTTTCGCGCTGAAAATCGCCGGCATGAGTTGGTTCGACGCGCTCTGCCATGCTTTTGCCGCGATGGGGCTGGGCGGGTTTTCCACCCATGATGCCAGCATCGGCTACTTCGACTCGCCCTGGATCGAAGGCGTGCTGATGGTGTTCATGCTGCTTGCCGCGCTCAACTTTGCCACGCACTTTCTGGCGTTTCGGGCGCGCAGCCTGCGTCCATACGGGCACGACCCGGAAGTGCTTGGCACGCTCGGACTGATTGTTCTGAGCTGCGCGGGTCTCAGTCTGTACATCTGGCAGAAGGGGGTTTATCCCGATTTTCTGACCGCGTTGCGGCATGTCAGTTTTAATCTGGTGTCGGTCGCAACCGACTGCGGTTTTGCCAGTGCCGATTTCAACCTGTGGCCGATTTTTGTGCCCATGTGTTTCTTGCTCCTGAGTTGCATTACAGCAAGCTCAGGATCAACAGGTGGCGGCATCAAAATGATTCGCACCCTGCTGCTGTTCAAACAAGGGGCGCGTGAACTGGAACGGCAAATCCACCCCCATGCCGTGCTACCGGTCAAAATCGGTGGGCATGTCATCTCCAACCAGATTATTTTTGCGGTGCAGGCATTTGCCATGCTCTATATAGGCACAATCACCGCAGCCACCCTGACTCTGCTGGCCAGCGGGCTGGATTTCATCAGCGCGCTTTCCGGTGTTATTGCCTGCATCAACAATGCCGGCCCAGGCCTCGACCGGGTTGGTCCGGCGACCAATTACCAGAGCCTCAGCGACTTTCAGACCTGGGTCTACACCCTTACCATGCTGCTAGGCCGACTCGAACTCTTCACCGTGTTTGTACTGCTGTCCCCCCGATTCTGGAAAGCATAAATCCCCACCGATGCCCACCCCCATCGAAAATTTTCTTGCCATGCTTGCCAAGGGGCGTGATGCCCCGTTGCTGCGTTTTTCGCTCGGTAATGAATACATGAAACTGAATGAGCCCGCCCGCGCTGCCGAACATTTGCGCCAGGCCGTCGTGCTCGACCCTAAGTATTCCGCTGCCTGGAAGCTGCTTGGCAAAGCGCTCGCCGATTCCGGCGCCCTGTCCGAAGCACTTAACGCCTATCAGCAAGGCATTACCGTCGCTGACGCGCGCGGTGATAAACAGGCAGCCAAGGAAATGACGGTTTTTGCCCGCCGTATTGAGAAACAACTCAACCCGGATTTAGACTAAAATCTGCCCACTAAAATTTGCAGGAGCTGACAAATGGCACGCATGGTGAATTGTGTAAAACTCGGACGTGAAGCAGAAGGCATGGACTATCCGCCAGTGCCGGGCGCGATGGGTAAACGGGTGTTTGAGAGCGTTTCGAAAGAAGCGTGGAAGGGCTGGCAGGGTCAGCAAACCATGCTCATCAACGAAAATCGTCTGAACCTGGCTGATCTGCAAGCGCGTAAATACCTGATGGAGCAAATGGAGCGTTACTTTTTTGGCGGCGGCGAAGTGGATGCGGCGGCAGGATACGTTCCGCCCGCTAGCAAATAACCGCTAGCCGGATCGGTCTTCGGCAATAAAAACAGGCTCCCGATGGAGCCTGTTTTTATTCGTGTGACACTGAATGGTGCCGATCAAGATTTTGGGCTGTAACGCCCAAGCTGCAACACCCTCAATTCCCGGCGCTATACAACACCTGCTTCTCGATCTCTTCCACCGAGGTATGCCGCACATCTTTGCCTTTGACCATGTACACCACGTATTCCGACATGTTCTTGGCGTGGTCGCCCATGCGCTCGATGGCTTTGATGACGAACAGGATGTCGATGAATACCGAGATGGTGCGCGGGTCTTCCATCATGAAGGTAATCAGGTGGCGCAGGTTGAGGCGGAATTCTTCATCGACCAGGTCGTCCTGGCGGGCGATTTCGACGGCCTTGCTGGCATCGAGCCGGGCAAATCCGTCGAGCGCTTTGCGCAGCATGTCGAGCACCATGCTGGCCATGTATTTCACTTCGGAGAAACGGGGCAATGTCATACGCTCGGCGGCGTGGATGAGCTTGGCCATGCGCGCGATTTTCGAGGCTTCATCGCCGATGCGTTCGAGGTCGGTGATGGTCTTGACGATCATCATCACCATGCGCAGGTCCGATGCGGTGGGCTGACGGCGGGCGATGATCTGCGCACAATCTTCGTCGATTTCGACTTCGAGTCCGTTGACGGCATGGTCATTGGTTTCGACTTCGTCGGCCAGGTGCATGTCACCCTGAACCAGCGCTTCGATCGCGCGTGATATTTGCTCTTCGACCAAGCCGCCCATCTTGAGCACTTTGGCGCGCACGGATTCGAGTTCGGTATCAAATTGTTTGTAAGTGTGTTCAGACATAGAACCTCCAGAGCTTTTCCTGATTATAAGCCGCGCATTGCAGGGTATTGTGACAACGGCATGACGGCGCGAGACTTTAGGCGTGCGGCGCGCTGCTGAATGCCAGGACGTAGCGTTGACCATCGATATCGAGAAAGAGTTTCCAGTCGCGTCGCCCGGATACGCACATGGACAGCGTAATGTCTGCGCCAACCATACCGGGAGCGGCAGCGTGCAGGTCGTAGTGATTAAACCCCATGCCCATGCCGACCATTTGCAGTTCGACACTGGCGCGTTGGGCACCCGGCGCGAGTACGTCCAGCCGGAAAGTTTGCAAAGGCATGGGTTGCCTGGAGAAACGCAGTGTTGCAGGCAGGCCGCGATGGCTGAAAGCGCAGCCTTTAACCGGATCGGCACAGACGATGGCGCGGGCTTCTGTTGGATGGTTCGACTTCGTGCCGATTACAGCGATGGCAATGAAGGCCAGCACCAGCAGGAGAGGCAATGCAATTCTTTTCATATTTGCCACGTCGACCGCAACAAGGCAACGCCATGCGCGCCATGGTGAATGGCCAGGTTGATGTCCGCTGCCGTCAGCCCACCCAGTCCATACACCGGGATGGGGCTTGCGCCTGCCCAGCGCGAAAATATATTCCAACCCAGCGTGTCGGCACCGGGATGGGTCAGCGTGGGGAGCACCGGCGACAGCAATGCAAAGTCCGCACCGATTTCAGCCGCATGCGCCAGTTCGGACTCGGTATGGCAGGACGCGCCTACCCATTCGATATCGGGGCGTTGTTTGAGTTGCATCAGTTTCGCCGAATCCAGATGCACGCCGTCGGCATTGGCCTTGTGCGCCAGTTCAATGCTGCCGTTGACCAGTACGCGTGCACCATATGGCCGCGCACGTTTGATGACTTCGTGCGCCAGTTGCAGGCGGCTCGCCTCATCCATGTCTTTGTCGCGGATTTGGATCAGTCTTAAACCACCGTGTAGAGCGCGGTCCAGTCGAGTCAAAAAAACTTCCATCCCAAGGGCTTCGGCATGGCTGATCCCGTAAACGGGTGGGAGCGTGAGCGCACGTAGCACAGGGAAATTGGCGGGTAGTAGCGGCGCGACCTTGACCGCATCCGGCGATTGCCAGGAAAACGTCTGGCCTTCATGCGGGTGCGGCTCGCCTTGCCAATGGTAGACGCGAAAAAAATTCAGCCGGACCGTTGCGTGGGGGTATACAAACACCCGTGTAATCCAGCGATTCACTTCCGTCACGACAATGCCGAGCTCTTCGTGCAGCTCGCGTGCAAGTGCTTCTTGCAGCGTTTCGTCTGGTTCGACCTTGCCGCCGGGAAATTCCCAGTAGCCTGCATAGACGCGCCCTTCCGGACGGCTGGCCAGAAACACCTGGCCGTCGGGACGGATCAGAATGCCTGCGACAACTTCAAGTGGAGGACTCATGTATGAGAATCGGTTGATGGGCTGGTTAAACCATTTTTCGATAATAAGGGTTCGACCAGGTCTTTCAGCCGTGCGTAATGCACCTGTCCTGCAATCTTGTGACGAATATGGCCGTCGCTGTCGATGATGAACGAGGTAGGGACACTGCTGACATTGCCAAATGCTGCGCTAACAGACATGTTGGTTGGTGCAGCCACAAAGGCATAACCGGTGTCCGCCGCCCAGGCGGCGATTTTCTCCGGGCTATCGTCGATGCTGATAGCAATGACCTCAAAGCCGCGTGCTTGATAGTCTTTCCAGAATTCGTCGATCACCGGTTTTTCCTTGCGGCAATACGGGCACCAGGTCGCCCAGAAATTAACCAGCACCACGCGCCCCTTGAGGGATTCACCTGTCAGTACCCGGCCATCGGGCAGCGTAACGCCCCACGGCAGCGCAGCGTGATTCTCATCGCTGACCTCGGCGGGAGGACGAAACCACAGGTAGGCGACTAAACCCAGTAAAATCAGGGTCAGCGGACTTGGGGTCCATTTTTTCAATGTCCATATCCCGGGCGGTACAGACTTATCCATGTTGTGGCTCAAAGCATTTCATATCGTTGTCGTGGTCAGCTGGTTCGCCGGTTTGTTTTACCTGCCGCGACTGTTTGTCAATCTGGCGATGGAAGAGAACGCCGCAGCTTATGATCGCCTGCTCATCATGGCTGGCAAATTGTACCGCTTCGTCACCCCGATCATGTGGTTGGTGCTGGGGTCCGGCACATGGCTATGGCTGGCCTACTGGCAGCCGACGCCGGACTGGCTATGGCTCAAACTCATGCTGGTCGCAGGCCTGGTGGGTTATCACCATGTGTGTAAAAAACTGTTGCGCCAGTTCCAGGCCAGAGAGAATGCAAAAAGCCATGTGTGGTTCCGCTGGTTTAATGAAATCCCGGTCATTGTTCTGCTGATTGTCGTTCTGCTGGTGGTGCTGAAACCGTTTTAACACCCCAATCCTTTTTTTGAAAGCCTGTCTTGAAATCAGAATCCCGTCGCAGCAAACCGCAACACGCCCCGCGCCCTGAACGCGAAGCCTTGCCACCCGCCAGCCATTTCGCCACCTGCCCGCGCGGACTGGAGGCCCTGCTTGAAGCCGAACTGATCGCTGCGGGCGGCAGCATCGTGCGCAGCCTGCCTGCCGGAGTGTTGTTCAGTGGCGATGCCGAAGTAGAAATGCGCGCCAACCTGCACTCGCGGATCGCGACGCGTATTTTGCGCAAGGTCGGATTTACCCGGTACCGCAAGGAAGAACACATATACCGCGCCGCACTTGAATTGCCCTGGCCTGAATGGTTTTCGGTGAACAAAACCATTGCAGTGAAAATCGGCGCACAGAATTCGCCGCTCAAAAGCCTCAACTTCATTACGCTCAAAATCAAGGACGCGATCTGCGACCGCTTCCGCGAAGAAACGCGCGAGCGCCCAAGTGTCGATACCGATGCGCCGAATGTGCCGGTGTATGCCTTTCTCACCTCGGATGCCGCCACGTTTTATCTCGACACATCAGGTGAGCCGCTGTTCAAGCGTGGTTATAGAGTCGAGGCTAGTGCCGCATCGCTGAAGGAAAATCTGGCTGCCGGGCTGGTCATGCTCTCCGGCTGGGAGCCGGGCACGCCCTTGTTTGATCCGATGTGCGGCGCAGGCACGATTTTGCTCGAAGCTGCGGATATGGCGCTGCATCGTGCGCCGGGCCGGGGGCGGCATTTTGCCTTCGAGCATTACCGCGACTTCGACGCGGCATTGTGGAAGCGCATTAAAGCCGAAGCAAAGGCGCAGGAGAAACCGCTGGCGCGCCTGCCTTTTTTTGGCGTGGATCAGGATCGCTGGGTGCTCGACAAAGCGCGCAATAATCTCGCTGCCGCTGGTCTCGACAAAGTCGTCGAGCTGCGTGTTGCCGATGCCCTGACCTTGCCCGCGCCGATGCCTGTGGGCACGATCATCACCAATCCGCCATATGGCGAACGCCTCGGTGATGCCGATGATTTGGCCGACTGGTATCCCCAACTGGGCGATTGGCTGAAGAAAAATTTCTCCGGCTGGAACGCCTGGATTATTTCCGGCGATCCCTTGTTGCCCAAGTTGATCGGACTGAAAGCCAGCCGCCGTATTCCCCTGTTCAATGGCCCGTTGGAAACACGCTTTTTGCACTACCAGGTGGTGGCTGGGTTCATGCGCCCGGAGAAAACCAGACCCGTGGCGGATCCCGCTGCCTGATGGTTTGATGGACGCATAAAAGAAAACAGGGCGCGCTGCGCCCTGTTTTCTTTGGTCAGAAATTATCAGACGATATCCAGATGCTCCAGCCCCGACATCATGTCGCGGCCTTTGGCTTCCTGGCCGTGCAATTTGATCTTGAGCCGCAGGTCGTTCAGGCTGTCGGCGTTTCTCAACGCGTCTTCATAGGTCACCATGCCGGCCTCGTACAAATCGAATAGCGCCTGGTCGAAGGTCTGCATGCCCAGCTCGCGCGATTTGGCCATGATCTCCTTGATTTCATGAACGCTGCCTTTGAAAATCAGGTCGGCGATCAAGGGCGAATTGAGCAGAATTTCAACAGCGGCAACGCGGCCTTTCACGCCTTTGCGCGGTATCAGGCGTTGCGAGATGAAGGACTTCAGATTGAGCGACAAGTCCATCAAGAGCTGCGCGCGACGTTCTTCCGGGAAGAAGTTGATGATGCGGTCCAGCGCCTGGTTGGCGCTGTTGGCGTGCAATGTGGACAGGCACAGGTGGCCGGTTTCGGCGAAGGCAATCGCGTATTCCATGGTCTCGCGGTCGCGGATTTCGCCGATCAAAATCACGTCCGGCGCTTGGCGCAAGGTGTTTTTCAGTGCGGAAAACCAGTCTGCGGTATCGATACCGACTTCGCGCTGGGTGATGATGGATTTGTTGTGCTCGTGCACGTATTCGATGGGGTCTTCGACCGTGATGATGTGGTCGCAGGCATTCTCGTTGCGATGGCCGACCATGGCGGCAAGCGAGGTGGATTTGCCCGAGCCGGTGGCGCCGACAAAAATCACCAGGCCGCGTTTGACCATGGCGATGTCGCGCAGCACCGGCGGCAGATTGAGTTCTTCCATCTTGGGGATTTTGGTCACGATGGTACGCAACACCATTCCGGTACGACCCTGCTGGACAAATACGTTGACCCGGAAGCGGCCAATTTCCGGCGGACTGATCGCAAAGTTGGATTCGTTGGTCGCCTCGAAGTCCGCCCATTGCCGGTCGTTCATCAGCGAGCGCGCCAGCTCCTGCGTATGCGCAGGGGTCAGCGTCTGATTCGAGACCGGAGTGATTTTCCCATCGACTTTAATCGCGGGTGGAAAACCGGCGGTAATGAAAAGGTCGGACGCATTTTTAGTCAGCATCAGCCGCAGCAAATCATGGACAGTTTTTTCAGCATTCATAGCGTATGTTTCCTTAAAATGCGTCTTTATTTTGCGCCGCACCACGTGCGACAATGGGCGCAATGATGTTGCGCTTGACCATGTCCTGTAAGCATTGATCCAGCGTCTGCATCCCGATTGCCTGGCCGGTCTGGATCGAGGAATACATTTGTGCAACTTTGCCTTCTCGGATCAGATTGCGGATCGCGGGGGTGCCGATCATGATTTCGTGTGCGGCGACGCGTCCTGTGTCGTCCTTGGTTTTAAGCAAGGTCTGCGAGATGACTGCGCGCAAGGACTCTGACAACATCGAACGCACCATTTCCTTTTCTGCCGCCGGGAACACGTCGACTATGCGGTCAATGGTTTTCGCTGCGCTGGAGGTGTGCAGGGTGGCGAAAACGAGGTGGCCGGTTTCGGCTGCGGTCAATGCGAGGCGGATGGTTTCCAGGTCGCGCAACTCGCCCACCAGAATCACATCCGGGTCTTCGCGCAGTGCCGAGCGCAGTGCGTTGTTGAACGACATCGTGTGCGGTCCCACTTCACGCTGGTTGATGAGGCATTTTTTGCTTTGATGCACAAACTCAATCGGATCTTCGATGGTGAGAATGTGCTCATAACGGTTTTCGTTGACGTAATCCATCATTGCCGCCAGCGTGGTGGACTTGCCCGATCCGGTCGGTCCGGTGACCAGCACAATGCCGCGCGGCTGGTCTGAAATTTCCTTGAAAATAGCCGGGGCGTTAAGCTCTTCCAGCGACAGCACTTTGGACGGAATGGTACGGAAAACCGCACCCGCGCCGTATTGTTGATTGAACGCATTGACGCGAAAACGTGCAAGCGAAGGGATCTCAAACGAGAAGTCGATCTCGAGAATGTCCTCATACACTTTGCGCTGGCTGTCGTTCATGATGTCGTACACCATGCGATGCACGTCCTTGTGATCCATCGGCGGCAGATTGATGCGGCGGATATCGCCATGCACGCGGATCATCGGCGGCAAGCTAGCCGATAGGTGAAGGTCGGATGCCTTGTTTTTGACGGCAAAAGCAAGTAATTCAGAAATGTCCACGTGAGCCTCTTCGGGTGTTCTGCAAGTAAGTAATGCGGGATAATATTGATCCGGTCATTACACAGTTTTCAGATTGTAGTGGTGGTTCGTCCGTTACGGTAGTGCTGTCAGATTCCCGTGTGGCCGTCTCAATAATCTGAATGAATAACGTCCATCAGTATTCTAACTTGAGCCGGAATAGAGCTTGGCCGACAATTTGCTTGCCGTCTCAATAACCTGGGATTCGATAAACATGAATAAAGTGACTTTTATCGGCGGCGGCAACATGGCTGCAGCCATCGCGGGTGGCCTGATAGCGAGCGGGCTTGCGCCCACGCATATCGAGGTGGTGGAAATTAATGCCGACGCGCGCACTCGCCTGGCCGCTAGCATGGGCGTGCGGGTGCGGGCCAGTTTAAGCGAGGCAAGCCTGCATGGCCTGATCGTGCTGGCGGTCAAGCCGCAAAACCTGCCGCAGGTGGCGGCTGCGCTGGCACCCCATTTAACAACGCAGCTTGTGCTATCCATTGCAGCAGGGGTGCGGGTGGCTGATATCAGCCGTTGGCTGGGAGGTTATAACCACATCGTGCGTGCCATGCCGAACACGCCCGCCCTGGTGCAGGCCGGGATAGCCGGTTTGTATGCGCCGGATGGGGTAACGCAAAGCGAACGCTCATCTGCCGAAGCTGTATTACGTGCCGTGGGCGGCGTGGTCTGGGTTGAGCAAGAGCATCTGCTCGATGCAGTGACGGCGGTGTCCGGCAGCGGCCCGGCCTATGTGTTCTATTTGATTGAATCGCTGGAAGCGGCCGCTGTGGCGGAGGGCTTGCTGCCCGCCGCTGCACGACAACTGGCACTGCAAACTTTTTTTGGCGCCGCCAAGCTGGCGCTGGAATCGGGTGAGGAACCGAGCCTGTTGCGCGAACGGGTCACATCCAAAGGCGGCACCACCGAGCGCGGGATTGCTGCGCTGGAGGCGGCATCCGTCAAGTCCGCCATCGCGGCTGCGGTGGCTGCGGCCAAGCTGCGCTGTAGCGAACTGGGCGACGAGCTGGGACACCTGTCGTGATTGTCGAAGCCTTGCAATTTTTGCTGCAAACCCTGGGCAACCTGTTTGTGG
This sequence comes from Thiobacillaceae bacterium, assembly GCA_040080135.1. Classification (GTDB taxonomy): domain Bacteria; phylum Pseudomonadota; class Gammaproteobacteria; order Burkholderiales; family Thiobacillaceae; genus Thiobacillus. Next base: position 249,077 of record JBEBIZ010000001.1, on the reverse strand, counting down.
TGGCAGCTTTGCTGCGCTTCCAGATGCAGCTGTTCCGGGTGCCGTTCAAAAACCCGTTTGCGCAATTTATCGTGGCGGTGACGGATTTTGCCGTCAAGCCGCTGCGCCGCCTCATTCCCGGACTGTTCGGGCTGGATCTGGCGACGCTCTTCCTGGCTTTTCTGGTCGAGTTTCTGGTTGTATTGATCGGTTATTGGCTGCTTGATTTCCCGTTTGCGCTGGCGGGTGGTCGCATCTGGCCGGTTTTCATCGGTCTGGCGCTGGTTCGGCTGACGAGTCTGGCGGTCTATCTGTTAATCGGCATGAGCCTGGTGCGCGCGGTGTTGTCGTGGGTTAACCCCTATTCGCCCTTGATGCCGGTAGTGTCCGAGTTGACTGAGCCGTTCATGCGACCGCTGCGCCGCATCATTCCCCTGGTCGCCAATGTCGATCTCACCCCGCTGGTGTTGATTCTGGTATGCCAGCTGCTCTTGATCGTGCCGATTCAGGCGACTGAACGGATTTTGCTTGGACTGCTCTGATGCGCCGGACTGGGCGCATTTCGATGGCGCTAACTGGTTACTGGACTTGCATGTTCAGCCAGGCGCAAAACAGGACGGTGTGGTTGGGCAGCACGGCGACCGCCTCAAACTAAAGATTTCTGCTCCGCCAGTCGATAACAAGGCAAATGCGCACCTTCTACGCTGGCTGGCGGTGCAATTGGGTGTCCCGAAATCCGGTGTCAAACTGATACGAGGCGACACTTCAAGGCTGAAAACAGTGGCGATTAGCAGTGTGGAACCCCCTTGGCGATTACTCGAGAAAAAAATCAAAACATGAGCGTGCGTTTGGAACAAGAGGTTGCTGATTACAGTGAGCGGCGTATTCGTCTGTCGTCTGCCATCAGCGATTATGCCGAGTGGCTGGATCGACTGCACGGCATTGATGCAGAACGCAGCTTGCGTCTGACCGACACAGCCGCCAGCCTTAAAAAAGACCGTCTGGTCATCGCGTTTGTGGCGGAGTTTTCGCGCGGCAAAACCGAGTTGATTAATGCCCTGTTTTTTGCCGATCACGGGCAACGCCTGCTGCCGTCGGATGTGGGCCGCACCACCATGTGCCCGGCGGAGCTGTTTTCCGATACGGATGAAGCGCCCTATCTGAAACTTTTGCCGATTGAGACGCGCACGCGCAATGAATCGCTTGGGCAGTTGCGCCACATGCCGGTGGAGTGGAGCCGGGTTAACTTGAATGTCGATGATCCGCACCAGGTGCAGGAAAGCCTGAAAAAGCTGACCGAAACCAAATCGGTGCTTGCGACGGAAGCGATAGAGCTAGGCTTGTGGGATAAAAGCGACCCGACCGAACATCACCGTTTGCAGTCCGACGGTACGGTCGAAATTCCGGTGTGGCGTTATGCGCTGGTGAATTTTCCGCATCCCTTGTTGCAGGCAGGCCTGACCATACTGGATACGCCCGGTCTGAACGCCCTCGGTGCCGAGCCGGAGCTGACGCTATCGGTGATTCCCAATGCGCATGCCGTGATTTTTCTGCTTGCCACCGATACCGGTGTGACGCGTTCCGATCTGGAAATCTGGCAAAAACATGTGCATCGCCACACCAATTATCACATTGCGGTGTTGAATAAAATCGACATGCTGTGGGACGAACTGAAAAGCGATTCCGAGATTCGTGCGTCGATTGAGCGCCAGGCAATGGAGACTGCGCGCATTCTGAAATTGCCGCCGAGCCAGGTGTTTGCGGTGTCCGCGCAAAAAGCGCTGAGCGCAAAAATCATGGCCGATCCGGCACTGCGCATGCGTTCGGGGATTGATGCGCTGGAGTATTTGCTGGCGCATCAGATCATCCCGGCGCGCCGCGATATTCTGTGTCATTCCGTCAACCAGGAAATCGTCGGCATGCTGGATGAAAGCCGGGTTGGCATGTCTGCGCGGGTTCGTCGCAGCAGCGAGGAGTTGATCCAGTTGACCCAGTTGTCGGGCAAAAACCGCGAACTGGTCGAGCAGGCACGCACCCAGCTACTGGTAGAAAAAGAATCGTACGACGCGACTGCCGAACAGTTCAAACAAACGCGCAGGGTCATGCAGGGGCAGGGCGAGATGTTGCTGGCGCAATTGTCGGACGTAGCGCTGAACGAGATGCTTGAGGCGGCGCGTCAATCGATGGAAGCAAGCTGGACGACGCGCGGCCTTACTTCAGGAATCAATCATATAAGCGAACAGATGACGGCGCGATTCAAGCAGGCGGCCGCGCACGCTGACAATTTGCTGGACTCGCTGGAGCAGGCCTATTCGCGCTTTCATACTGAGCACAAGCTACCCAAGATGGAAGTGCCACGGCTTGATCTTTCGGCGTATCAGCACCGGCTGAAGGTTCTGATCCGGGAAACCGAGGAATTCTGCCGCGACCCCGCCAATCTGATGCTGGAAAAACGTTTCATGATCCGGCGCTTTTATGCCGGCCTGGTCGATCAGGCCCGGAAGGCGTTTGAACTAGCCAGAGTTGCGTCTGAACGTTGGTTGCGCATTGCGCTGGACCCGGTGATGACGCGCATACGCGAGCATAAACTGAGCCTCGATACGCGTCTGGCCAGCCTGAAAAAAATTCTTGGAAATATGGGCACGCTGCACAACCGCATGACCCAGATCAAACAGGACATCAGCGATATGCGGAAAGACAAGTTGATGCTGGATGAAATCGGCGCGCGCCTGGCGAGCTGATTTTTCAGGCGTTGAGTCGGCTTAGCAAGGTTGCCGTTCGATCCGGATCGATATTCTTGACCAATTTTTGTGCGCCTGGCGTGACCGTATCCAGATGCGTTTTCAATACCTGCTGTTTGACCTGAAGCAGGCTGGTCGGCTGCATCGAAAACGCGCGCAATCCCAATCCCAGCAACAAACGCGTTAACGCCGGATCGCCCGCCATTTCACCGCACACCGCAACGGATTTCCCGACCTTGGCGCCAGCGCGTATGGTCTGCTGAATCAGGTTGAGCACCGCCGGATGCAGGGGGTCGTACAGGTGCGCCACGCTGTCGTCGGCGCGATCAATGGCGAGCGTGTACTGAATCAAATCGTTGGTGCCGATTGAGAGGAAGTCGAGCTGATCCGCAAAAACGGCGGCGGACAGGGCGGCGGCGGGAACTTCGATCATGCCGCCAATTTCAATTCCCTCGTCAAACTTCAAGCCGTCACGGCGCAAGGCCTGGCGGGCTTCGTCGATGAGTTGCAAGGTTTGGCGCAACTCCATAAAACTGGCCAGCATCGGAATCAGAATGCGTGCATGACCGTGCGCAGAGGCGCGCAGAATCGCTCGCAACTGGGTATGAAACAGACCCGGTTCGGCCAGACATAAGCGAATCGCACGCAAGCCCAGTGCGGGATTGTCCGCCATCGAGTGTCCCCACGGCGCCTGTTTGTCAGCGCCCAGGTCAAGCGTGCGGATGGTGACCGGTTTGCCGTCCAGCGCTTCGACTACGGTTTTGTAGGATTCGTATTGCTCGTCTTCAGTCGGAAGATCGTCGCGGTTCAAAAACAGAAACTCGCTACGGAACAGGCCAATGCCGGTTGCACCGGATTCCAACACGGCGGGAATATCCTGCGGCAGTTCGATGTTCGCGTGGAGCGCGATCACGGTGCCGTCCAGCGTGGTGGCTTTGCTGGTTTTAAGGCGCTTGAGTTTGTCGGTGTCGATGCGCCACTGGTTCTGGCGCAGGCGATATTCCGCAAGAATGACCTCGTCCGGATTGACAATCACCACGCCTTCGCGGCCATCGACGATCAGCATGTCCTGATCGCGGATCAGGCCGCGCGCATTGTGCAGCGCCATCACCGAGGGCATGGCCATGCTGCGTGCCAGAATCGCCGTGTGCGACGTCGCACCGCCGAGGTCGGTGATAAACGCCGCGAAGCGCACGCTCTTGAACAGAATCATGTCGGCGGGCGACAGCTCATGCGCCACCAAAATGCGGTCTGCGTCGCCGCCGCCGACCAGCGGCAAATGGCTGGGATGCCCGGTCAGCACTTTCAATACGCGCTGCACCACTTGCACCACGTCTTCCTGGCGGCTGCGCAGATAGGCGTCATCGATTTCTTCAAAGCGCGCCACCAGCGCTTCCATTTGCTGCGCCAGCGCCCATTCTGCGTTGCATTGTGTGGTCGTGATCAGGCGTTTGGGTTCTTCGGCGATCATCGCGTCACCCAGAAACATCAGGTGCATGTCCAGAAACGCGGACAGTTCGGCGGGCGCATTGTGCGGGATATGGCTGCGCAAGGTTTCGAGCTCGGCGAGCGTTTGCAGGATGGCTTCGTCAAAGCGCGCCAGTTCTTCGGCGATGTATTTTTTGTCGAGGACGTAATGCGGGACTTCTACGCGCGCATGCGATGTCAGGTGCGCGTGCCCGATGGCAATGCCGCCGGAGACGCCGATGCCATGCAGGCTAAAACTCATTCGCCTTCACCGAACTTGTCGTTGATGAGTGCGGTAAGCGCGGCCATCGCGGGGGCTTCGTCCTCACCTTCGATTTCGATATTGATCGTACTGCCGCGCGCCGCCGCCAGCATCATCACCCCCATGATGCTTTTGGCATTGACGCGGCGTCCGTTGCGCGCCAGAAACACTTCACTTTTAAAGTTGGAAGCGGTTTGCGTCAGTTTTGCCGAAGCGCGCGCATGCAGCCCCAGCTTGTTGATAATTTCAATTTCCTTTTGCTGCATTGCACATGGTCTCGGAGATGTGATCGATGCTGGCACGCCCGCCATTGACAATGCGCTCGACCAGTTGAAGCAGCGGCATGCTGTTGCGGTAATTCAGCGCTTTCAGCAGCATCGGCAAATTCACCCCGGTCACGCCTTCGACATGGTCGGGCGCCAGCAGTCGGCACAGCGTGTTGCAGGGGGTGGCGCCATAAATGTCGGCCAATACCAGCACGCCGCCGCCCTGATCGAGTTCGGCGATGCGTGCCTGAAGAATGGCAGTTCGTTCGTCGGGATCAGCATGTCCCATGAAATCGAGCGTTGCCAAACCCGTGGGGCGTTGACCCAGAACATGCGTGGCGCACTCGACCAGACTCTCGGCCAGCGTGCCGTGGGCTACGACCAGAATGCCTATCATTTAAAAATATCAGGTTGCTGAAGTGTGATTATTCTAACGGAGTCGCGCTGTCAGTGCAGGAGAGATGATTTTTTTACCGCTCGCATCGACTGCGAGATACGCACTGACACCCATGCGCGCCGCGTTGTCCTGCACGTGCCCGGCGCCGCCGATAAACAACGGTTTGGACAGCGCGTCCGAACGCGTGCCCGCGTGCAATCCCGCCACCAGCACCGTCACCGATTGCATGCCCATCGCCGGATAGCCCGTGTGCGGGTCGATCAGATGGCAATAGCGCGTGCCGCCCACCTCAAAAAAACGCTGGTAGTCGCCCGAGGTGCCGAGCGCTTCACCGTCGTGCAAATCCAGTGTGGCCAACATGCCGGGTCGGCGCGGGTGCTGGATGCCGATGCGCCAGGGGCGGTCGCCGTGTTGCCCCAGGGCAATGAGATTGCCGCCGATGTTCACCAGCGCGTTCCTGATGCCGTGCGCTTTGAGAATGCGCACGGCTTCGTCCAGCGCATAGCCTTTGGCGTAACCGCCGAGGTCAAGTTGCACCGACGGGTTGTCGCTCCAGGCGATGCCGTTTTCGATATGCAGATCGCTCATGCGCGGCGCAGCCTTAACCCGCCGCATAATTTCGTTGACCGGGGGAATGCGGCTTAGCGGCGTGTCCGACTGAAACCCCCACAGCGCAATCAACTGGCCGATGGCCGGATTGAACAGCCCCCCGGACTGCACGGAGATCGCCGATGCGTCGGTTAAAAGCGCGGCCAGTTCAGGATCAATCGCAGCGTGTTCGCGGCGGGCGAATGCAGCGTTCAGATGCGACAAATCGCTGGGCTGCCAGGCGTGCAGCTTGCGGTGCAGTTGATCGAAACGTGCAAGCACGGCAGCGATGGTGGGTTTGGCGCGAGACCCTGAATCGTCAACGACGCTGACTTCGACGAGCGTGCCGAATACGTAGGCTTGTTCCGTAACGACGACCGGTTCGTGCGTACAGCCTGCGACGATGAGTAGCAAAAACCCGACAGCAAGCGTGCGGATCACATCTTTTCCAGCGCGTTGATGAACATCCCCGCCACATCAAACCCCGTCTGCGCAGTGATTTCCTGAAACCCGGTTGGACTCGTCACATTGATTTCGGTCAGACACTCGCCGATCACGTCCAGACCAACCAGAAACAGGCCGTGCGTCTGCGTCCACGGCGCGATGGCGTCGGCGATTTCGCGGTCGCGAACCGACAGCGCTTGGGCGCGTCCAGTGCCGCCTGCTGCCAGATTGCCACGGGTCTCGCCGGCTTTCGGGATGCGCGCCAGCGCCCACGGCACTACCTCACCGCCGATGATCAGAATGCGTTTGTCGCCTTGTGAAATTTCGGGCAAGTAGCGCTGTGCCATGATCGGTCGGTGTGCATGATGGGTCAGGGTTTCAAGAATGGCATTGCGGTTGGGATCGGTCGCGGTCAATCGAAAAATCCCGCTGCCACCCATCTCGGTCAAGGGTTTGACGATGATGTCGCCGTGCGTTGCCAGAAACGCTGCAATCTCGTCCGCGTGCGCGCTCACTAGCGTCGGTGCGATGAACTGCGGGAAATTCAGGATGGCGAGTTTTTCGTTGAAGTCGCGCAAGCTTGACGGACGGTTGAGTACACGCGCGCCGTTTTTCACCGCCACGTCCAGCAACTGGGTGGCGAGCAGATACTCGGTGTCCACCGGCGGGTCGGTGCGCATCAGCACCGCATCAAACCCGGCCAGCGGCTGGAGCGACTCCTCGTGGGCGCTGTACCAGTCATCGTCACGGCGCACGGTCAGCGCCGTACACTTTGCCAGCGCCTGCCCGTCGCGCACCATCAAATCCGCAGTCGTCGTGGCAAACACCGCATGATCGCGCGCTGTCGCCGCACGCATCATTGCAACCGAAGAATCCTTGTAGGGTTTGAGTGTGGCGAGCGCGTCAACGATGAACAGCAGTTTCATGCGGGCTTGCTCAGTAAGAGCTGAGATTCGTTGAAGGCTTCGTCCAGCTCGATGGATGCCGCCAGCATCGCCAGCCGCGCAATCACGCCATAGGCGTAAAAGCGGTTGGGCGTGGCGTCCGGGTTGGCGCTGCGGTCGGGCATCTGGCAACTGGTATCAAATGCCAGCGGCACAAAATGCATGCCCGCGCTGTTGAGGTTTTCGTCGGCACCGCGCCCGGTATGCACACGATAAAATCCGCCCACCACAAAGTGGTCGATCATGTAGACCACCGGCTCGGCGACCGCATCGTGAATGCTCTCGAAGGTATACACGCCTTCCTGGATCAGCACTTCAGTCACTTCCACGCCTTCTTTGCCGACCGCCATTTTGTTGCGTTGGCGGCGGTTGAGGTCGCGCACATCATCTGGGCTTTTCACCGTCATGATGCCCATGCCGTAGGTGCCCGCGTCGGCTTTGACGATGATGAACGGCGGCTGGTCGATGCCGTATTCGCGATATTTTTCGCCGATTTTTTTCAGCATCACATCGACTTTTTCGGCGAGACAGGCTTCGCCTTCACGCGCCTGAAAATCAATCCGTCCGCATTTGTCGAAGTAAGGATCGATTAGCCACGGGTCGATGTTGATCAGGCGCGCGAACTCGCCCGCAACATGGCTGTAAGCCGTGAAGTGTTTTGATTTGCGCCGCGTCGCCCAGCCCGCGTGCAGCGGCGGCATGATGGTCTGCTCGATGCCTTTCAGGATGTCCGGCACGCCTGCCGACAGATCGTTATTCAGCAACACAGCGCAGGGATCGAAGCCTTCCAGCCCGATGCGGTCGCCACGGCGCACCAGCGGTTCCAGCGTAAGCCGACCACCTGCGGGCAGTTCCAGTACCGTGGGTTCGGTGATCTCCGGGATCAGCGTGCCGATGCGCACGATCAGCCCGGTCTGGCGCAGGATATGCGCGAGCATCGCCACGTTTTGCAGATAGAAGGTATTGCGCGTGTGGTTCTCGGGGACGAGCAGCAGGCGCTGCGCATCGGGGCAGATTTTTTCCACCGCCCCCATCGCCGCATGCACGCATAGCGACAGAAATTCCGGGTTCAGATTATTGAATCCGCCGGGAAACAAATTGGTGTCCACCGGTGCCAGCTTGAAACCTGCGTTGCGAATATCGACCGAGGTGTAAAACGGCGCCGACTGCTCCTGCCATTGCTGGCGAAACCAGTGCTCGATCGTCGGTTGTGCATCAAGCAGCCGTTTTTCCAGTTCCAGCAGGGGGCCGGTTAATGCTGTGGTGAGGTTAGGAACCATACAATGTCGCTTTAAAGTAATGCCTCATTTTAGCCAATGTTCGACATCGTGCTCTATCAGCCAGAAATTCCGCCCAACACCGGCAACCTGATCCGGCTCGCCGCCAACACCGGCTGCCGCCTGCATCTGGTCAAACCGCTGGGCTTTGATCTCTCCGACAAACAGGTCGCGCGCGCCGGGCTGGACTATCACGACATGGCCAGCGTCACCGAGCACGAAGACTGGCAGGCCGTGCGTGCGGCTTTGGCAGGGCGGCGCTGGTTTGTCTTCACCACCCGCGCTACCGCGCTCTACGCTGAAGCAAAATTCGGCCCCGGCGACGTGCTGCTGTTTGGCCGCGAAACCAGCGGTCTGCCCGATGCAATCCATGCCGAATTCAACGCCGGGCAGCGTTTCCGTCTGCCGATGGTTGCGGGTTCGCGCAGCATGAACCTTGCCAATACCGTCAGCGTCGTTTTGTTTGAAGCCTGGCGGCAGAATGGTTTTGTGGGCGGCAGTTGATGATAGGCAAGGCCGCGCGGCTTTGCTATGCCCGCCGTTATTCCATTTCCAGATTGAAAAGATCGCGAAGGTAAGCCGCAGACAGTGCTGTAGCACGGCAAGGCGAAACCGACAAAGAGATTTTCAATCTGGAGATGGAATTAGAACTCGGCTTTGATTTCCCGGTTCAGCAGCGCGTTCACGGCTTCCGCCGCAGGCAGGCCGTCGAACAGCATCTGACAGACACCGCGTGTGATCGGCATGTCGATCCCCAGTTCGGTGGCGCGGGTGGACACTTCGCGCGCGCTGGCGACGCCTTCGGCGACGTGGCCAAGGTCGTTGAGGATGGTATCGAGGCTTTGCCCGCGCGCGAGACGCAGCCCGACCTGGCGGTTGCGCGAGAGGTCGCCGGTGGTGGTGAGGATGAGATCGCCCAAACCGGACAAGCCCATGAAGGTTTCAAAGCGGCCGCCGAGTTGCACGCCGAGGCGGGTCATTTCTGCCAGGCCACGGGTGACCAGTGCGGCGCGGGCATTGTGGCCGAGTGCGAGTCCGTCGCAAATGCCGGCCGCGATGGCGATGATATTTTTGACTGCGCCGCCGATTTCCACGCCGATCAGATCGTCGCTGGCATAAATCCGCATGCGCGATCCCGACAGGGTTTCGGCCATGCTGTGAGCAAAGGCCAAATCGCGTGAGGCGAGGGTCAGCGCGGTGGGGTGGCCCTGGGCAACTTCTTCAGCAAAGCTCGGGCCCGATAACACGCCGGTTTGCGTAAGTCTGGGCAGACTGTCGCTGATGACTTGATGCGGCAGTTTGTGGGTGCCGGTCTCGAAGCCTTTGCATACCCACAGCAGCGGCGTAGCAGGCGCGTGCTGCGCGAGGCTTTGCGCGGTGATCCGCAGGCTGTTGGTTGGAACGGCGAGGACGACTAGCCCGGCCTGATCGAGGGCGTTCGTGAACGAGTCTGTCAGCGCGAGGTTTTCGGGCAAAGTAATGGCGGGGAGGTAGCGGCTGTTTTCGCCGCTAGCCTGCATGGCGTGAATGTGGGCGGTGTTGCGTCCCCACAAGCAGACGTCGTGCTGGCGAGCCCACTGTACCGCGAGCGCTGTGCCCCAGGCACCTGCGCCCAATACGGCGATTTTCATTCGCCCCACACTTCAGTCTGGCGCAGCCAGCCGACGAGGCCGTCGGCATGGCGAACCTTGATCCAGCCGGTGCCGGTGTCGCTTTGTACTTCCAGTACGACCCCGCGCGTGACCCGAAAACCGGGTTCGGCGCGATCTTGCGCTTGTAGTCTGACCACAGCTTCGTCGACGCTGACCATGACGGTGCGTGTGTTACCCAGCGCGGCGTTTTCCAGCCAGGCGAGCCGACCGGTGTGGTCGCGCACCTTGGTCCAGTTTTCGGTTTCGACAAACACCTCGAATGGCACGCCGATTCCGGCGACCGCTACCTTACCGGCTTGCCGCGATGGCGCGTCGTACAGGATCGCGGCGTGAGCGGTGCTGCGAAACTGTAGCGCCCATGCCGGACACGCCAGAGTCAGCGCCAGCCCGACCGAAAGCCAATAGGGTTTCAATGCGTTGACGCGGGGGCAGCCTGCTGCGCTTGCTGCTGCTGGAAAAGCGCCTCGAAATTGACCGGGTTCAGCAATACCGGCGGGAAGCCCGCACGAATCACCACGTCAGAAATGGTCTCGCGCAAGTAGGGGAACACGATATTGGGACAGCCGATGCCGAGCACCATGGGCAGTTGGTCAGCAGGTACGTTCTGAATGCGGAAAATGCCAACCTGTGAGCATTCGACCAGGAACATCGTCTTGTCGCCAGCCTTGGCAGTGACGGTAACAGTGATGCTGGTCTGGTACAGGTCTTCGCCAACCGCCTGGCTCGAAGTGGACAGGTTTACGTCCATTTGCGGCGTGTCACGATCCAGAAAAATTGCGGGCGCATTGGGGACTTCCACCGACAAATCCTTGACGTAAAATTTCTCGACGCTGAGTTGTGGTTGCTGTTGCTCTTCGGCCATGTTGTTCGATCCCTGACAGGTGAAATTAAAAAATGCGCGCATCGCTCCGCGCGGTTGCCGCATATTGTACCCTCGACGGCGGCAACGACGACATCACCGGCATCAGCGCAAACAGCCGGATGGGCACAGGAGACGATTCATGCAGCAGCACGCTCCTGAATCAACTTTGCCACCCATTGATTCAACGACAAACCAGACGCTTTGGCGGCGACCGCTGCCGCATGGCGCGTGCTGGTGTCGAGACGCAGCACAAATTTACCGGAGTGCCGTTTGAACGGCTCGATTCCTTCTTCGGCGCACATCTGTAAAAACACTTTCAGCGAAGCCTTGCCTTCTTGCTTCAGCCCGGAAATATTCTTGGCATGGAAGTCCGCGCTGCCGTTCAGACCGACAAACTCGCCGCGAAACATTTCGATGTCGGGATCGTACTCAATCACCGCCCGTTGTCCGTCAATCATCATCACATTTTTCATAGCTGCACCCCGTTTTCGATTAACCATTTTCGAATGGATTCCACTGTACCTTTATCCGTATCGGGTGAAGGATGCGGACGATACAAAAAACAACGAGCGCAGCGACTATGCTTTTTTGGGGAAGCACCCGATCAGACCTACGGTGAGTCGAGTACCTTGCGGTCTTGTTGGGCGGCACAGCGGGTGACCTGTTAGTCGGCAACGGCGGAGCAAACTACACGGGGCAGGTATCCACCACTAACTGCTTGCCACACGCAGCCAAATATCGCCGTATTGTCGCTACCGAAGGTGAGTGTTTGCCCGATGCCAAGGCGCGTTCCAATCTAGCCACGGCAGGGGCATGTGTCCCCATGCGCTCGGCGACTTCGGCTTGCGTCAAGCCAGCTTCATGGCGCGCTTCCAGCAGCAAATCCAACAAGGCGAATTCTTCTTTCTCCAGCCGTTCGTACTCTTTACGAACCGCAGAATTCTTTAACATCTTGGTTTTTAATTCATCGTGCGTCAGCATGTTTAATCTCCTTCATACGCCGTATCGCGGTGCCCAATTCCGCACGCGGCGTTTTTTGGGTTTTCTTGATAAACCCGTGCAACATCACAATCACCCAGGTCTCATCCGATGCAATCCAGGACGAGAAGCTGGGGTTGATCTACTCGACCCGGGTGAAGCTCGTCAAAGACACCATCCGGGTGGAGAACAAGACCGTGCGGCTGACCCCTGGCATGGCGGTGACGGTCGAGGTCAAGACTGGGACGCGGCGGGTGATCGAGTATTTCCTCGGTCCGCTGATGCAGGTGACGAGTGAGAGCTTGCGGGAGCGGTGAAGGCTTTTGGCCAGAACAGCATCCCCGCACGACCGCTATCTGAAACTATCTGGTTGACGGCACCATCACCCCAGCCTGCTTGAGCACTCGCCACGGCGCGATACGCACCAGCGGGTGTAATTCCTTTCGCGTTATAAGCTGCAATAAGCAGGGTGCGTCATACGCACCTGCGTTAATAACAGCTGTTTCTATTGCTGCGAAATGGAATAAGCGGTCAACCGCCGTTCCCAGGTTTAACCTTGCGCGGCAATCCAGCGTTTCAGCGCGAGCGCATCCATGGCACCTGCGGTACGCGCGACTTCTGTGCCATTTTTGAACAGAATCAAGGTGGGAATGCTGCGGATATGCAGCCCCATCGAAATCTGCGGGTGAGCTTCGGTTTCGACTTTGGCAAATCGGACCTGGGTATTGAATTCGGCAGCGAGTTGCTGGAACACGGGCGCCATCATTTTGCACGGGCCACACCAGTCAGCCCAGAAATCGACCAGAACCGGCAGGCTGCTTTTCTGGACGAAGCTGTTGAAGCTGGCGGTGGTCAGATCGACCGGTTTGCCGGGTAGCAGCGCGGCTGAGCATTTTCCGCATTTGGGGTTGTCAGCCATGCGTGCGTCGGGAACGCGGTTGACGGCAAGACATTGAGGGCAGGGGAGTTCCATTTTGCGTCCTTGAAACCAAGTGTGGTTCCAAGGTGGTGACGAAATGTTCCGAATCAAGTCCCGGTCAGAAGCGGCATCAATCCGCCCGCCGCGTCCAGGTCGGACAGGTCATCAAAGCCGCCGACGTGCGTGCTGCCGATAAAGATTTGCGGCACGGTACGGCGTTCGGTGCGTTCCATCATTTCGAGCTGGCGCGCGGGATCGAGGTCGATGCGGATTTTTTCGATGTGCTCCACGCCACGGCTTTTGAGCAGGCGCTCGGCTGCAACACAATACGGGCACACGGCGGTGCAATACATCATGACTTTAGTCATGCTTTTTTCTCCATCGGCAGGTTGGCTGATTCCCAGGCCATGACACCGCCCGCAAGATTCGTGACGTTTTCGAAGCCCTGTTTTTTCAGGATTCGGCAGGCTTGCGCTGAGCGCTGGCCGCTGCGGCAGCTCACCAGAATGGGCTTGCTCTTGAACTTGTCGAGCTCCTTGATTCGCTCGTTTAATTGCCCCACCGGAATGTGCCGGGAATGCGGGATATGGCCAGTGGAAAATTCCTTGTCTTCGCGCACATCGAGTACCAGCGCGTCCTGGTTGATCAGCCGGGTGGCTTGCAGCATGTTTGCCTGGGCGACACCCGAGAGTTTGCTGCCGATAAAGCTCCACAGCAGCATGGCACCGGTCACCACGGCCAGGCCGACCAGCATGAGATTGTCTTGAATAAACTGTGTATCCATCGTGCGTTTTCTTTTAAGGTTGAGGGGAGAGGCGGCGATAATTTGCCGCATAGTACAGCACCGGGATGACGATCAGCGTCAGCAGGGTGGAGACCAGAATGCCGAAGATCAAGGCCACGGCCAGTCCGCTGAAAATCGGATCATCCAGAATGAAGAATGCGCCGAGCATGGCGGCAAGCCCGGTCAGGATAATCGGCTTGGCGCGGGTGGCACCGGCCTGGATGACGGCTTCCTGAAAGGCCATTCCGGCGCTGACCTGCTGGTTGATAAAGTCCACCAGCAAAATGGAATTGCGCACGATGATGCCGGCCAGCGCAATCATGCCGATCATTGAGGTTGCGGTGAATTGTGCGCCGAGCAGGGCGTGGCCGGGCATTACGCCGATGACCGTCAGTGGGATCGGCGCCATGATGATGAGCGGCGTGAGATAGCTCTTGAATTGCGCCACCACCAGAATGTAAATCAGCATCAGGCCAAAGGCATACGCCAGCCCCATGTCGCGGAAGGTTTCATACGTGACTTGCCACTCGCCATCCCATTTGAGGCTGAATCCGGTGTAGGGATCGGCGGGCTGGCGGATGAAATGTTCGGTCAGCGTGCCGCCTTCGCTGAGCGGTTTGTCTTTGAGCTGAGCGCGCATATCGAACAGGCCGTAGAGCGGCGAATCCAGTTTGCCACCCATGTCGCCCACGACAAAAACCACGGGCAGCAGGTCTTTGTGATAAATGGATTTTTCGCGCGTGCCCGGCACCACCTCAAGCAGCTCCGACAAAGGGATGAGTTTGCCGTTGTTGCCGCGCACGCCGAGCTTCAACAGGGTATCGATGCTGCTCTGTTGCTCGGGCGCGAGGGTGATGCGTACCGGGATTTCGTATTTGGCGCCGCTGCCGTGGATAGGCGTGACGTTCTCACCTGATAGCCCGGCTTTCATGGTCGCCACAATATCCTTTTGCGCAACGCCTGCCAGCGCCGCCTTGTTTTGCAAAACGTGCAGCACCAGACGCAGGGCATTGTCTTCCACTGTGTCATCGATGGCCGTGATGCCGTCGGTTTTTTCGAATACGCGACGAACCTGTTTGGCAACTTTGATCTGTGCGTCATAGTCCGGGCCGTAGACCTCGGCCACAATCGGCGACATGACGGGCGGGCCGGGCGGGACTTCCACAACTTTGACATCGGCACCGTGTTTGCGGGCGACGGCTTCTATCATTGGCCGGACAGCTTGCGCGATTTCATGGCTTTTGCGGTCGCGTTCGTGTTTGTCCAGCAGGTTGACCTGCAAGTCGCCGACCTCGGGACCCGTACGTAAATAATACTGACGCACCAGGCCGTTGAAATTGATCGGTGCGGCGGTTCCGGCATAGGCTTCATAGTCAGTCACTTCCGGCACGCGTGCGATGGCGGTACCCATCTCGTTCAGAACCTGCGCGGTTTTTTCCAGCGGGGTGCCAACGGGCATATCCACCACGATTTGGAACTCTGATTTGTTGTCGAATGGCAGCATTTTCAGAACGACGAGTTTGACTGCTGGCAGCGCGAGCGATAGCAAGATTGCAATGCCGATACCCAGCCAGAGCTTGTTGCGGTTTGCTTTGCCGTCGGCACCGCGCAGAAACGGTGTGAGACGGGCGCGGAAAAAATTCAGGTGTGTGTCGTTTCCGCTGCCCGCATGGGCATGTGCATCGGTTTTGATCAGGCGAAGTGCCAGCCAGGGGGTGACGACGAAGGCGATGGCGAGTGAGATCAGCATGCCGATCGAGGCGTTGATCGGAATCGGGCTCATGTATGGACCCATCAGCCCCGAGACGAACGCCATCGGCAGCAGAGCGGCAATCACCGTAAGCGTTGCCAGGATAGTGGGACCACCGACTTCATCCACTGCACGCGGGATGATTGCGCTGAGTTCGTCATGGTCTAACGCCATGCGACGGTGAATGTTTTCCACCACGACAATGGCGTCGTCAACCAGAATGCCGATGGAAAAAATCAGCGCAAACAGCGACACGCGATTCAGCGTAAAGCCGTACGCCCAAGAGGCGAACAAAGTGGCGGCCAGCGTCAGCAATACCGCGCTGCCGACAATCAGCGCCTCGCGTTTTCCTAGCGCAAACAGCACCAGCAGCACGACTGCCGAGGTTGCAAACAGCAGTTTGTGGATCAGCTTCTTGGCCTTGTCGTCGGCGGTGATGCCGTAGTTGCGAGTGACCGTGGTTTCGACGCCATCGGGAATCACGCTGCCTTTGAGTGACGCGATTCGGGCTACGGTTTGATCGGCAACATCGACTGCATTTTCGCCAGGTTTTTTGGATACCGACAAGGTGACGGCAGGATAGGTCTGGCCGCTTGCGGCACGCTCGGGTCCGCCCGCGCCGGGTCCGAACCACACATATTGCAGGGGCTGGTCGGGGCCGGTGATAACGGTAGCAATGTCGTTGACGAAAATGGGACGCTCCTGCGACACGCCGACCACCAGTTGTTTTACGTCGGATGCACTCGACAGGAACGTGCCGGTCTCAACCAGCATGTCCTGATTGTTGGCGGTCAGCGTGCCGGAAGGCTGGGCGGCGTTGGACACTTGCAGGGCATCGCGCAGATTCTGGGTGCTGATGCCGAAAGCGGCCATGCGTTCGGCATCCATCAGCACGCGCACCACATTGGGTGCGCCGCCTATGGTCGAGACTTCGCGCGTGCCTGGAATCCGCTTCAACTCGATTTCCGCAGCGTGGGCGATGTGCGCCAGTTCAAAGCCGCCGCGCGTTGGATCTTTTGTCCACAAGCTCACGGTGACAATCGGTACGTCATCGATCCCAAGCGGTTTGATGATGGGCTCGCCCACCCCCAGGTCGGGCGCCACCCAGTCGCGGTTGGCCTGGATCGTGTCGTACAGCCGCACCAGCGCCTGGGTACGATCCTGCCCTACTTTGAACTGCACCGTCAGCACCGCCATGCCCGGCTTGGAAACGGAATAGATATGCTCGATTCCGGTGATCTGCGACAGCACCTGCTCGGCTGGCGTGGCGACCAGCGATTCGACATCCTTGACCGACGCGCCGACAAACGGGATGAACACGTTGGCCATGGTCACGTTGATTTGCGGCTCTTCTTCGCGCGGCGTCACGGCGATGGCGAACAGCCCCATCAGAGCGGCAATCAGCGCGATTAACGGGGTGAGTTGCGACGTGAGAAAAAAGCGCGAAACGCGGCCGGAGAGTCCCAGTTCGGTGTGCATTTATCGACTCGGCGCGCTGCTTTTCGTTGCGCTGTTTTTCATGAGAATCCCGGCCTTGATGGGGTCGGCTGCAATGGTTTCGCCAGGATTCAAGCCCGCCAGGATTTCGACCTGCCCACGTGCATCAGTTTCGCCCAGCCGCACCTGGCGCAAACTGAGACGCTGCTGTGCGTCAACCACATAGACCGCGCTCACTTCCGAACGCCGCAGCACTGCGCTGGACGGGATGCTCAGTTTGTGCGCACTGCCCACCGAGAAATGCACGCGCACAAACATGCCGGGAATAACATTGGTGAGATTGTTGGGCAAGTCAACGCGCACTTTGACACTATGAGTCGCCGCTTCGGCAGTCGGCAACATCGTCACGCCGATGGCGTCGATCCATCGGTTTAGCGAAGGAATTTCAACTGATACGTGTGGCGATGCTTTGACTGCGGCAAGTTTGTATTGCGGGATGTTGGCGACGACGCGCATATCCTTGGGATCAAAGCCGGTCATCAGCGGGGTGCCGGGGCTGACGTTCTCGCCCATTTCGACGTGGCGTGCGGAGACGATGCCGCTGTAGGGTGCGGTGATCACGGTGTAACTGCTGATCGCGGCGGATTGGCCGGCGCCTGCACGCGCGGCACGCGCGGCTGCTTCAGCCGAGCGGAATTCGGCAGCGGCGCGGTCCAGCGCCGCCTGGCTGATGAATTTCTGCTGGAACAGTTGCTGCTGGCGCGCGTAGTTGGCGCGCGCGTTAGTCAACAGGGCGTCAGCCTGCGCCACCTGCGCACGGCTGCCCGCCGCCGCAGAGGATAGTTCCTGTGCGGCGAGCCGGACGATGACCACACCTGCCTTGACGTAATCGCCCACATCAAAATTGACCGCAACTACGCGCCCCGATACTTGTGCTGCCACAGTTGATTGGCGAACGGCTTCCACTGTCGCTTCGCTTGTGTAAGCGATGTCGGAAACCTGGTATTTGACGGCCACGGTAGGGAAAGCCTGCGCACCAAACGTGGCCTGGGACGACAAAACAAAGCAGACGAGCAGAGAAGAAAGCTTGAACATTACTCAGCCTTATTAAAAAGAAGTTATCAATGTGTTCTGATATTGATGTGACATCAACCCCACTGCCAGCATTGGGAGATGCCGAGCAGAGTGGTTGTTTCGAAACGGGTTGTTTTGAAGCGGGCTGTTTTGAAACAGAGCGACGCAGGAAAATCGGGCGAAGGACGAGCGGGGATACCTGAAATTACTTGGTGAAGCCGCAAAAAACATCCCGCATCATGCCCAGAAGTTTGAGCGTGCGGGTGTCGCCTACACGGTAATACACACGGTTTGCATCCTTGCGGGTGCGTAGTACGCCCTTGTCGCGCAGGATCGCAAGATGTTGCGAAATATTGCTTTGTGACGTGCCAACGTAATCAACAATGTCTTGCACGCTTACCTCCTTGTCGCCCAGTACGCATAATATTTTCAGTCGCAGAGGGTGTGACATGGCCTTCATCGCGCGCGATGCCTGCTCGATATGTTCTTCATTGTCGATTAAGTTCACATCATTCATATTTGAATTTGTGGGCATGTTTTTTTACCTCGATCGTTATCATGGTGTACTCTCAAGCGCATTCGAGCCTCTGGAGACTTTAAAATCGAATATGCGCCTATATTGCGAGCCAGCCTGTCAGGCGGTAACTGATCCGGGCTGGATTAGTCGGAACACGTATATTAAAATATTCTGATACAAAGAGCACGCCCCAAACTAAATAAATCCCAAATTAATTTCTACATGAAGACCACACCGGTTCTCCTAATTATTCTTGATGGCTTCGGCTGTCGCTCCGAACAAGCTCACAATGCCATTGCGCAGGCTGATAAACCCCACTGGGACAAACTCTGGGCACGTTATCCGCACACTTTGATCCATGCGTCTGAGTCGGAGGTGGGTTTGCCCGCCGGACAAATGGGCAACTCCGAAGTGGGACATTTGAATATTGGTGCCGGGCGCGTGGTGTATCAGGAATTTACCCGGATTGATAAGGCGATTGAGACCGGCTATTTTTTCAGCAACCCGGCACTTAAAAACGCGATTGCGCAGGCGCGTGATCGCGGCAAAACCCTGCATATTTTCGGCCTGCTTTCTGACGGCGGCGTTCACAGTCATGAAGGCCATATGCATGCGCTGCTCGATATGGCGGCCCGCGAAGGCCTGACAAAGGTCTGTCTGCATGTGTTCCTGGATGGCCGCGATACCTCGCCCAAAAGCGCAGAAGTCTATTTGCGCCGTCTTGAAGCCAAAATACAGCAGACCGGCGTGGGACATATCGCGACGATGATCGGACGTTATTTCGCAATGGATCGCGACCGGCGCTGGCAACGTGTGAAGTCAGCTTACGACTTGCTTACATTGGGTCGGGCAGAGTACCGCGCAGACAACGCGTTGGACGGACTTGCGGCCGCGTATGCGCGAGGTGAATCCGATGAGTTTGTCAAAGCTACCGCGATTTTGCCGCCAGATGGCCAGCCGGTACGCATGGAAGACGGCGATGCGGTGGTGTTCATGAACTTTCGTTCCGACCGCGCGCGCCAGATTTCGCGTCCGTTCATCGAGCCCGATTTCAATGAGTTTGAGCGTGAAACCACGCCGCGCTTGTCGGTGTACTGCACGTTGACGGGTTATAGCGATGAATTTAATGTGTCGGTCGCTTTTCCGCCGGAGCGCATCCGCAACGGTTTTGGCGAATACATTGCGAACATCGGGTTGCGCCAGCTGCGCATCGCTGAAACTGAAAAATATCCGCATGTGACTTTCTTTTTCAATGGCGGCGAAGAAATGTCCTATCCCGGCGAAGATCGTATCCTGATACCGTCGCCCGATGTGGCGACCTATGACCTGAAGCCAGAAATGAGCGCATTTGAAGTCACCGACAAACTGGTCGAAGCGATAGGTTCAAAACAATACGACGCGATTATTTGCAACTACGCTAACGCTGACATGGTGGGGCATACCGGTGACATGAATGCCGCGATGCGAGCGATTGAAACCATCGACGTGTGCTTGGCGCGTGCGGTTGAAGCGCAATTGGCGCGCGGTGGCGAAGTGCTGATTACTGCGGATCATGGCAATGCCGAATTCATGCTGGATCTAAATACGAAACAGGCGCATACCGCCCACACGGTGAACCTGGTGCCTCTGCTGTTTGTCAGCAAGCGAGCCGCCACGCTGGCGCGCACAGGCGCATTGGAAGACGTCAGCCCTACCTTGCTAAAGATGATGGGACTGCCGCAGCCGCCGGAGATGACGGGTGAAGCGTTGGTGGAATTTGAGTAAACGTTTGGCTCGTTGGTTGGTTTGCGTGCTGTTAGTGCTGCCGCTGGCGGCAGCAGCGGGCGAAGTTGACAGTAAAAAAACCGAATTGCAGGCGCTGCGTACACGCTTGCTGAGTCTGCAAAAAAATTACCAGTCCACGCAGGAAAGCAAGCAGGAAGCGAGCGACGGTCTGCGTCAGTCCGAGCGTTCGATCAGCGAATCGACCCGTCAGCTGCGCGAGATGGAAGCACGCCTGCAAAATGCGCGCAGCAGCCTGCAGGATGTGGTTGCAGATACGCGGTCAACCGAAATCCGCATTCAGCGACAGCAGGAACGTTTGAGCCATGTTCTAAAAGGTAGTTACCAGCACGGGCAAGCGGACGCGCTCAAACTCATTTTGAATGGAGCAGATCCGAATCAATCGGCACGTGATTTGCAATATCTGGCCGCACTCACGCGCGCGCAGCTTGCGTTGATAGCTACGCTACGTGCAGATCTGGCGCGGCTCGATAGCCTGCACCAAGCCGCTGCGGAAAAAACGCAAACCCTTGCGCAAATCCGGCAAGCACAACAAACGGAACAGAAAAAACTGGTGGCCGACAAGCGGGGACGGCAGCAGGTACTGCAAAAACTGAGCTCGCAAATTCAGCAACAAAGGCGTGAAATTGCCACCTTGCAACGTGACCAGTCGCGCCTGACCGAGCTGGTTGAGCGTCTGGCACGAGTTGTGGTGCGTCCGCCCAAGCCCAAAAAACGGCATGTGGTGGTTGCTGGCAAGACTGAGCCCATCGGCACGCCCAGCCGCCCGGTGGCGGTTGTCATCGATACGCCGGAACCTTATCAGGTGGGCAAATCCTTTGCGGGCTTAAAAGGATTGCTGCGTTTGCCGGTGCAAGGGGAACTGATGAATCGTTTTGGTGCTCCGAGGGAAGAGGGCGGGATAAGCTGGAAAGGTTTGTTCATCCGTGCTGCGAATGGTGCAGCGGTCAAGGCGATTGCCGCAGGCCAAGTGGTGTTTTCGGACTGGCTGCGCGGCTTTGGCAACCTCATTATCGTTGATCACGGCGAAGGCTATATGAGCCTGTACAGTAATAATGAAAGTCTGTATAAGCAGGTTGGCGACGCAGTGCGTCCGGGTGATGCCATCGCAGCGGTTGGCAACAGCGGTGGTCAAACCGAGTCAGGTTTGTATTTTGAAATGCGGCATCAAAGCCGTCCGTTTAATCCCTTGGGTTGGGTAAAGTGAGTTTGGATATGACACAAAAGTCGAAATTTGTTTTGGTGGGAATGGCGGGGATATTGGCCGGTGCGGCCATGACCCTGAATCTTTCCGCAGTGGCGGACAAGCAGGCAGCGTCTGCGCTCCCGATTGAAGAGCTGCGTGCATTCACCGAGGTGTTCGCGCGCATCAAGAGCGATTACGTCGAGCCGGTCGAAGACAAAAAACTCATCAACGAAGCGATCAACGGCATGGTGTCCGGCCTCGATCCGCATTCTTCTTACCTGGATGTCGAAGGCTTCAAGGATTTGCAGGTTGGCACGCAAGGCGAATTCGGCGGACTGGGGATCGAGGTCGGGATGGAAGACGGTTTCGTCAAAGTGGTGTCGCCGATCGAAGATACTCCGGCTTTTCGTGCGGGCATCAAAACCGGCGACCTGATTGTGAAACTCGACGACACGCCGGTAAAAGGCATGTCACTGAACGATGCGGTCAAACGCATGCGCGGCAAACCCGGCGCGCCCATCACCCTGACCATCGCCCGCAAAGGCGTGGACAAGCCGGTGGTCGTGACCTTGAGCCGCGCGGTCATCAAAATTCGCAGCGTTAAATCCCAACTGCTGGATGGCGGCTATGGCTATGTGCGCGTCACGCAGTTTCAGGAACACACCGGCGAGTTGCTGACCGAGTCTTTGCAGAAGCTGTACAAGGACAACAAGGAACCGTTGAAAGGCCTGATTCTGGATTTGCGTAATGATCCGGGCGGCCTGCTGAACGGTGCGGTGGCGGTGACCGCCGCGTTCGTCAAGCCGGATAGCCTGGTGGTGTATACGGAAGGCCGCACCGACGATGCGAAGATGCGCCTGACCGCAAGCCGCGAGCATTACCTGCGTCCGATGCAGACGGATTATTTGAAGAATCTTCCGGATGATGTGAAGAAAGTGCCGATGGTGGTGCTGGTCAATGGCGGCTCGGCCTCGGCTTCGGAAATTGTCGCGGGTGCGTTGCAGGATCAAAAGCGCGCGGTTGTGATGGGTACGCAGACTTTTGGCAAGGGTTCGGTGCAGACGATTCTGCCGCTCGGCAATGGCACCGCGATCAAGCTGACCACGGCACGTTACTACACGCCAAACGGACGCTCGATTCAGGCCAAAGGCATCGTGCCGGATATCGTGGTGGAAGATCCCGAGCTGGCAGGAAAAGACGATGGATTCGGCGTGCGCGAGGCCGATCTCGACAAGCACCTGACGAACAAACAGGATGGCGGCGATGCGGCCAAACCGGTTGATGCGGTCAAGGCTGCACCCGCCGACAAGCCGGGCAAGACCGAAAAGGATGCCAAGGATCCGAAAGACAAGCGCGCCGCGCTGGAACCGGGAGAAGTCGTGTCCCGGAACGATTATCAGGTGAACCAGGCCGTCAATCTGCTTAAGGGTTTGCAGATATTTCAGACCCGGTAATTCCATTTTCAGACAGGAAAGATCGCGAAGGTGAGCCGCAGACAGTGCTGTAGCACGGCAAGGCGAAGCCGACAAAGAGATTTCCTGTCTGAATTGGAATAAGCCGGGCGGGAGCAGGGGCGGGCGCTATACTGGAGCCGGTTATTGAATTCTGCTTGTAAGTGTTCTGAATCTTTAGGTGGACATCGCCATGCGCCCCTGCGATCTCGAAAAAAATCGCGACATCAGATTTAATCCGCAGCCTGCCGGGCAGGTAGAGCGAGCGATTGAATTGCTGGATGGGATGCAGGGTTTGACGGTTTTGCCCAGCGCTTGTCCTGATCGTTTAACGATTCGTTATAACGTCTGCGAATACACGCTGGCCGGGCTTGAGACGGCGCTGGAGAATCAGGGTTTCTGTCTCGACCACGGGCTGCTTGCCAAGATCAAACGCGTGTTGTCGCGCTTTTGCGAAAATGTCCAGCGCCTGAACGTCGCCGCCAACGAACCCGATATCAAATCCCAGAAGGCCTTCGTCAAAGCGTATCAACAACATCTGCACGGTGATCGTGACGACACGCCGGAAGAATGGCGCGAATACAAATAGCCTGTTGCACCCCGCCAATATGTCCCTCGATGATACCCAACTGCTGCGCTACAGCCGCCATGTCCTGCTGCCCGAAGTCGGTATCGATGGTCAGGAACGCATCGCGACCGCCAGCGTTCTGGTCGTGGGTGCGGGGGGCCTGGGCTGCCCCGCAGCCCTGTATCTGGGCGCATCCGGGGTAGGCCGCCTGGTAATCGCCGATGGCGATGTAGTCGAACTTACCAATTTACAGCGCCAGATCGGCCATGCGCATCGCAGCATCGGCGACAACAAAGCCATCTCGCTCGCCCAGAGCGTGCATGCGATCAATCCCGAAATCGAAGTCGTCGCAATCGAGTCGAGACTGCACGGCGAGGCCTTGAGCGAAGCGGTCAGGCAAGTGGATATCGTGGTCGATGCCTCGGATAATTTTGCCACGCGTCATGCGATCAATCGTGCCTGCTTCGAGTCCGGCAAACCCCTGGTGTCCGGTTCCGCGCTCGGATTCTCTGGCCAACTGGCCGTGTTCGACCCCACGCAAGCAAGCAGTCCCTGCTACCACTGCCTGTTTCCTGAGCAGGACGATGTCGCGCCGAGCTGTGCCGAAGCCGGCGTGTTCTCGCCGCTGGTGGGTGTGATCGGTGCCGCGCAGGCGATGGAAGCGCTGAAATGGCTGGCGCAGGCGGGGCAAACCTTAACGGGTAGATTGCTGTTGTGGGATGGGCTTGCAAGCGAGATGCGGGTGTTGAAAGTGCCGCGTGATCCGGGGTGTTTGGTGTGTGGGTGGAGGGGGAAATAGGCTGGCGTTTTTAGATCGTCATTGGTCGTTGCGAGCACCCATCCGGGTGAATCCCGGATGGGTGCTCGCAACGACCAATCATGATATTTCAGCGTTTCCCCTGGCTCAAAAACTCAGCAAGCCTGAGCCACCTTGTCCTGCACCAATAACCCCAGCAACATCTCCACATCCGCATTAGGCGACCGGCTAAAACCGCTCTTGGCAAACTGATGCCAGCGCCCCACTACAAAACACAGCATCAAATTAGCCAGGGGTGCGGCTAGCTCGGGCTGTTTTTCAAAGCTGAAACGCAGGCACTGTCGCAATTGAGCTTCGATGCGGTCGTGCAACTGGTTGATGCGTTTTTGCAGGCGCTCGTTTTCGTTGACGAGTGCGTCGCCGATGAGGACGCGGGTCATGCCCTGGTTCTTGTAGGCAAAATTCAGCAGCAGGGTGACGATGGCTTCGGCTTGGGAGGAGGCCTGCGGAGTGTCGGTGGTGATGCGTGCGATCAGTCCGAACAGGGTTTGTTCGATGAATTCGATCAGGCCTTCGTACATTTGCGCCTTGCTGGCAAAGTGCCGGTAGAGCGCGGCTTCGGATACGCCGATGCGGGCGGCGAGCGAGGCGGTGGTGATTTTTTCTGCCTGGGGTTCTTCCAGCATGGCGGCGAGGGTTTGCAGTATCTGCAAGCGACGTTCGCCTGGCTTTTTGCCTTCAGTGCTCATTACCGCTCCCCTTGATTATTGTGGCCGTCTGAATTGCTTGTTTCATTGCAGATCAATCGGTCTGGATTCTAGCAGAGTCGCACGCGCTGCCGTTTTCATTCCGCCCACATCCCCCTGCGGCACAGGCCGCGCGCATCGCAATGCCGACAGATTGCATCGATGCCGTATGCGGGCAAACCCGCGCCCTGGGCGATGGATTCCAGCAGCATCGGCAGCCGCAGGGTGATCGCCTCGACCGGCTGTTCTCCGTCCAGCAGCAAGGGCGCAACGGCGGCATCGTTGATGGGCAAATAGGCTGCGGCGGCATCGCACAGGTAGGCGTAAAAAGGCAGTTGGACGTTTTCTGCCGGCGCGTCGCGCTTTTTTTTCAGGATATTAGTACTGCTGGTTTTGTAGTCGATCACTTGCAGCTGATCGTTTTTTTGATCGATGCGGTCGATGCGCCCGTGCAGCGTGACGGTGCCCAGTGTGGGCAGGTCAAGCCTGAGTTCGCATACCGTTTCGCCGGACTGGAAGTGCCAGCCTGCTTCGACTTGCGCGAGCCAGGCATCGATGTATGCGGGCTGGATGCGCGCCCATTGAATGCGCCAGACCATGGCGGTGAAAGCCGGAAAGGCAGCGAATTCGGCTTCGGATAACTGCTGCAACAAGGCAAGCGCAGCGGCAGCTTCGGATGCCGGGTTGGCATCGTGAAAACGTTTCAGAATGCGGTGCAGGGCGTTGCCATAATCGCTTTTGTCGAGGGCGTCGTCGGCCTCATCCAGCGTGTTCAAGCCCAGCACGTTGCGCACAAAAAACCGGTAGGGGCAGTCGATCAGGGTTTGGTAGGCGGTGGGCGAATAGCGTCGCGGCAAACGTTCGGGCGCTGCGGTCGGCGCCGGGCGCTGTGTGGGCGCGGGCGGGACGCTGTCTGCTGCGGGCGGTTCGGCAACACGCTGGGTTTCGAGCGCGCTTCCCCACGCCGCAACATGCAGCGCCTGCAGACGAATAATGAGCGGCGATGCCGGTTTGGGTTCGTCGTCCTGCCACGCTTGCCAGCTCAGCAGGGAAGGCCCCTGCGGCAGCAGTTGCAACAAATCCTCGGTGGTTTGCAGCGCGTATTCGGTGTGGGTGGGCAAGCCCAATTGGGTGCGCGTGGATTGGCTAAAAAGGCCGACGGCAGGGCGCGCGGGCAAGTGCTGGGCATCCGCGCCGATGACCGCGACGGCTTCAAATCGCCGTCCCCGCGCGGCGGGCAGCGAAGTCAACACGACCGGGCTGGCAATGCGCGTGTCTATAAAGCTCGCGTTCTCCAGCGCCAGATTGAGCCAGCGCCGCCACTCCGCAAAACTGTATTTTTCGCGGTCGTCGGCCAGTTCGCGACCCGCTTGGTCGAGCGTTTCCAGCACGCTTGCACCGGCGGCATCGGCTGCGAGCAAAGCCGTCGCACCCAGCGCGCCGAGGCTGACATGCAGGCGCGCGAGCCAGGTGCCGAGCGGAGCGCGCGATTGCACAAAGCTGCGCGCACCGTCCGCTAGCGTATCGAGCCAGGGTAGTGCGTCCAGTGCCTCGCTCTGTGCCAATCGCCGAATCTGCGCCATACCGTTCGCTATGCCTTGTTTGCGCATGGCTAATTCCAGCGCTAGCACCGCGTCTTGACGCGCGGCGACATCACCAAGAATAAACGGTGACTTCAGGCAATCAAGCATCTCGATATGCGGAAAATCCCGCGCCACACATTCCAGCCAGCGGTCAATCACCGCAGCGGCAGCGGTGGTCGAGAGCGTCCAGCCGGTTTCATCGGCCATCCGCACCCGCAAGCGTTCGAGGAGCGCCCGGGTGCGACGTGCGCTTTCGCGATCGAGTGCAATCAGCGCAATCGTGCGTCGCCCGGCCTGCAATTGATCGGCAACCCAACTGGCGACGGCGCGCGCTTCGGCTTCCAGATGCGGGGCGGCGTAGAGTTTGATCTGCCCCGGCAGCGGAGACTGCGGATAGATCTGCGCCAGGCTTTCGGCGCGGGATTTGATCGGCGGATCACTCAGACACCAGGCGGTGTGCAAGGTGTGTGCGATACGCTGATGGGTGTTTTCGCCATTGACGGATGCAGTGTTGAGGTAGGCGGCGCTGGTAAAAATCTGTACCGGCACCCGTTCGCTGTAACGCTCAAGAAAGTGTTGTTCAAGCGCGGTCAGCGGACCCAGCGCAAATCCGAACAAGGGCTTGCTTGCCTGCTGGATCAGCGCATCCAGTTCGCGTGCGTAACATGCCTGCGGATCGGAGCCGTCCTGGTTAAGGGTTTTCCATACCGCCTCGATCAAGCGCGTTTCGCTGTCGAGCGACTCGATGTGCAGCGCGCGGATGCGTGCGGCGAACTCGTTGCCGAGACGTGCGCCGGAAAGCTCATCCGCCAGCGCCAGCAGTTCCTGGGTGAGCGCCCATTTATCGACATTGCCGAGCCAGGTTTCGCGCCGCAATACGCCGTGCAGTCGCGCCAGTCGCCGCGAGTGCGGCTCCGGGTCTGCGCTCGCCATGGTGGCGGCCCAGGTTTTAAGCGGCGTGATGCGGGGCGGGATCAGCGCGGGCAAGCCGCTCTGGCGCGCCAGCGCGCGGGAAAAGTCCTGTCCGGCGCGGTGATTGGGAACCAGAACGACCAGCCCGGATAGATCGGGCAGCGCGTCGGCATGAAGTCTTAACAGCGTGTCGGAGACCGCAGCGGGGAGGCTGTCACCTGATAAGGGAATCGAGGTGATTCCCACTAGTGTGATGTTTCGTAATGAGAGGATATGAGTCGCGAGAATATTTTCGTGTCTGGCAAGGCGTGACAGCGAGTCATAGTCGTTCTATGGCGAGGCGGAGCAACGCAGGCAGGTGCGAAAATATACCGCGAATAAGTCCGATTCATTGCGAAGCACTACACCAAGCTAGCGCTCCAGATACTGAAGCTTGTCCTTGACGCTGGCCCATTCGTCTGCATCGGCAGGCGCATCCTTGCGTTCGATAATAACTTTCCAGCCTTTTGCCAGATCGGCATTCAAGGCGATGAATGCGCGCTGATTGTCTGGCACATCGTCCTCCGCGTAAATAGCCTCGACCGGGCATTCCGCAACGCACAGCGTGCAATCGATGCATTCTTCGGGATCAATGACCAGAAAGTTTGGACCCTCGTGAAAGCAGTCAACGGGGCAGACATCGACGCAATCGGTGTACTTGCATTTAACGCAGGCTTCGGTAACAACGTATGTCATGCTTGTTTACTCATATTCAGGTTGAAATGCCCAATTTGCATCCGGGCGGCAATTTTGATGTAGCATATCGGCAGGACGAAGTATTTTCCAGCAAATTTTCCAGCCTTACCCACCTATTCAATAATCACACAGGCCATTTCCGGCCACTTTCATTAGTCCTTGGGAGCCTCACTGATGAGTGAACACATCCATTACGTATCTGACGATTCTTTTGAGCAGGAAGTCCTGCAAGCCGGCGTGCCGGTGCTAGTTGATTACTGGGCCGACTGGTGCGGCCCGTGCAAAATGATTTCACCCATCCTGGATGAGGTCGCCCGCGAATACGCAGGCAAGCTCAAGGTCTGCAAACTCAACATCGATGAGAATCAGGGCACGCCGCCTAAATTCGGCATCCGTGGCATTCCTACTTTAATGATTTTCAAGAACGGCAACGTCGAAGCGACCAAGGTTGGCGCACTGTCAAAATCGCAATTGACTGCGTTTGTCGACAGCAATATCTAATCTCTTTTTTCCAGCCCAGTAATTTGCCGGACGCACAAGCCGCCATTCATTTTAGAGCGGTACCGTCCGGCCACCCCCTCCCCCTCCACACTCCCGGCTCTTTCAAGCGAGCCACGTCAGGCCACTTTCATGCATCTTTCCGAACTCAAGCTAAAACCCATCACCGAACTCTTGACCATCGCCGCCGAAATTGGCATCGATAACGCCAACCGCTTTCGCAAGCAGGAACTGATCTTTGCGATTTTGAAAGCGCTGGCCAAGCGCGGCGAAAGCATTTTTGGTGATGGCGTGCTGGAAGTGCTGCCCGATGGTTTTGGCTTTTTGCGCTCGCCTGAAACCTCATATCTCGCCAACACCGACGACGTGTATGTGTCGCCTTCGCAAATCCGCCGCTTCAACCTGCATACTGGCGACAGCATCGAAGGCGAGATTCGCACGCCGAAAGATGGCGAACGCTACTCGGCAATGACCAAGCTCGACAAGATCAACGGCGAGCCGCCCGAAGCCAGCAAGAACAAAATCCTGTTCGAAAATCTTACCCCGTTGCACCCCGACAAACCCCTCAAACTCGAGCGTGACATCAAGGCTGAAGAGAACCTCACCTCGCGCATCATCGACATTGTTGCGCCTATCGGCAAAGGCCAGCGCGGCTTGCTGGTGGCCTCGCCAAAATCCGGCAAGACCGTGATGCTGCAACACATTGCACATGCCATTACTGCCAACCACCCAGACGTGGTGCTGTTCGTGCTGCTGATCGACGAGCGTCCGGAAGAAGTGACCGAGATGAGCCGCACCGTGCGCGGCGAAGTGATTGCATCGACCTTCGACGAGCCCGCCAGCCGCCACGTTCAGGTCGCCGAAATGGTGATTGCGCGCGCCAAGCGCCTGGTCGAGCATAAAAAAGACGTAGTGATTCTGCTCGACTCGATCACCCGCCTTGCACGCGCCTACAACACGGTGCAGCCGACCTCCGGCAAGGTGCTGACTGGCGGCGTTGATGCCAGTGCGCTGCAAAAACCCAAACGCTTCTTTGGCGCGGCACGCAATATCGAAGAAGGCGGCAGTCTCACCATCATCGCCACCGCGCTGGTGGAGACCGGCAGCCGCATGGACGATGTGATCTACGAAGAATTCAAGGGTACCGGCAATATGGAAATCCATCTCGACCGCAAAATGGCCGAGAAACGCCTCTACCCCGCGATCAACGTCAACCGCTCCGGCACCCGCCGCGAAGAATTACTGATTCCGCCAGAAGTCCTGCAAAAAATATGGGTGCTGCGCAAACTGCTGTACCCCATGGACGATATGGAAGCGATGGAGTTTCTGATCGACAAAGTGCGCGCCGCCAAAAACAACGCAGACTTCTTTGATTCCATGCGGCGCGGCTGAGCGCTCGCGATTCAAAACAGCGGCGCGGCTGAGCGCTCGCGATTCAAAACAGCGGCGCGGTTAGGTGCTCGCGACTTCAGGTGGCGGCGCAGTTAAGCGCCCGCGAGTAGAACGACGGTCAGGATTGGTTCGTACACTGCACCGCCGCAGGCTGTATGGTCTGGTGACTTTGCTGCCATTTCAAATTTGATCAGGCCGAATCAATAATATTGCCCATGTCGCTTACCTTGCAATTCGGCTACGCCTCCGAAACCGGCCCGCGCGAACGTAACGAAGATTACGGTGGTTACGTCACGCCCGATGCGGCGCTCGCCGCTACCAAGGGCGTGCTGGCGGTGGTGGCCGATGGTGTATCCGGCGGGCATCACGGGCGCGAAGCGGCGGAAACAGCGGTACGTAATTTGCTCGCGGATTTTTACGCCACGCCCGAGACCTGGGAAATTCCACACGCATTTGCCACGGTGCTGTTGGCGATCAATCGCTGGCTGACCGGGCAGACCGCGTCGCGTCACGAGCCCGGCGGCATGGCGACAACTCTGACCGCGCTGGTGCTGCGCGGCCATCGTTATCATTACGCGCATGTCGGTGATAGTCGGTTGTACCGGCTGCGCGGCGAGGCGTTGACCCAGCTCACCACCGATCATGTATGGGAAACGCTGGGCATGTCGCATGTGCTGAAGCGCGCGCTCGGGCTGGACAGCCACGTCATGCCGGATTTTGGCGAAGGTGAGCTGGCAGCGGGCGATGTGTTTTTGCTGGTGAGCGACGGTGTGTGGGAGCCGCTCGGACAGGTTGAGTTGCACCGCTTGCTGCAACTGCACGATGCCCCGGAATATGCCGCGCGGCATCTGGTGGATGCCGCGCACGCGAAGGGCGGACAGGACAACGCCAGCGCGCTGGTGGTGCGTGTGCAGGCGCTGGGCGAAGCCGATGCGCCACTGATTGAAGTGCACGATTTGCCTTTGCCCGGAAAACTTGGTGCGGGCGTGCGGCTGGACGATTTTGTGATCGAAGCCGAGCTGCACAGCGGGCGCGATACGCGCTTGTATCGCGCCCGGCATGTGACTACCGGCCAGAGTTGGGTGATTAAAACCTTGCAGCCCGTCCTGCAGGGCGATGCCGATGCGGCGTGTCGCTTGCTGTCGGAGGAATGGTTTCTGAAACGCGTGCGCTCGCATTATTTCCCCGAAGTGTTGCCGCTGCCCGCGCGTAATTTTTTGTATTTCGCGATCAGCTTTCACGACGGTGCGAGCCTGCAAAACAAACTCGATGCGGGCTATCATTTTTCACCGGCCGAAGTCGTTACGCTGGGTATCCGGATACTAAAAGGTTTGTCTGCGCTGCACCGGCTCGACATTGTTCACCGCGATCTTAAGCCCGATAATCTGCATGTAGACCTTGATAACAAGCTGCGCATTCTTGATCTGGGCGTGGCACGGTGCCCCACGCTGGATGTGCGCGAAACGGATGCCCAGCCAGGCACGCCGAGCTATATGGCGCCCGAACTGTTTGCGGGCAGCGAAGCCGATGTGCGCACCGATCTCTATGCGCTCGGTGTCACCCTGTATCACCTGCTCACGCGCAAATATCCCTACGGCGAAATCGAGCCCTTTCAGCATCCCAAGTTTGGCGAGCCCGCCCCGCCAGTGCGCCATCGCCCCGATATTCCGCCCTGGCTGGAAAATGTACTGCTCAAAGCGCTTGCGCGCGATGCCGACAAACGTTTCGAGACTGCCGAAGAAATGCTGCTGGCTTTGGAGCGCGGTGAAGCCAACCCGCTATTGCGCCGCCGCACGCCACTGGTCGAGCGCTCTCCCGCAGGCGCATGGCCGCTGGTCGCCGCCATTTCCATCATCCTCAATCTGTTGCTGGTGTTCTTGCTGGTCGCGAGCTGATTTCGGGATTATGCTGACGGCACAAGTCAGACAAATTCAGAAGGAATGGACATGCTCAAACTGGATCAATTGATCGTTGCTTTCGACGGCGGCTTGCGTACTGTATTCGCTAGCCCTCATGCGGCGCGCCCGTATCCCGCCACCGAGGCAGAAGGCAACCTGAATGAATCCGAGCGCGCCCACGCCGCCGCGCTGATGCGCGTCAACCACGTTGGCGAAGTCTGCGCACAGGCCTTGTATTCCGGGCAGTCTCTGACCTCCAGCAACGAAGCCGTGCGCGCCGAACTCATGCACGCCGCCGCAGAAGAAACCGATCATCTCGCCTGGTGCGAACAGCGCCTGACCGAACTCGGCGGGCGCAAAAGCCTGCTGAATCCGCTGTGGTACGGCGGTGCATTCAGCCTAGGGCTGGTGGCGGGCGCCTTGGGAGATAAATGGAATCTGGGCTTTCTGGCCGAAACCGAACGCCAGGTCGAAGCGCATCTGGACGGCCATTTGCAGCAACTGCCCGAAGCCGACGCGCGCAGCCGCGCTGTGGTTGAGCAAATGAAAACCGACGAAGCGAAACATGCGCAGACTGCCGTCGATCATGGCGGCGTGCCGCTGCCGCCGCCAGTGAAATGGGTGATGCGGCTGGCGGCGGATGTGATGCGCAAAACGGCGAGCCGAATATAGCCCTGAGAATAGTGTTTGGAGAATCATGCACCATGAAAATCTGGATATTGTTTCTAAGCCTGCTGGTTTCGTCCATTACCGCACGGGCATTTGATGCCACGGCGATCATTCATCCCATTCCCGAAGCACCCACATTGACGCTGTCCGCGCAGGCTGTGCTGGATGCTGCGATGCAGCGTGTGCCACAAATAGATACGGCAGGACTGGTGGCGCAGTTGAAAGCCCGACCCGAAACCGTGGTGATCGACGTGCGTACCGCAGCAGAACTGAATCTGTTAGGCGGCCGTATGGATGCGCCGCGTTTTGCCAATATCGCACGCGGCTGGGTGGAGTTCCAGGTTGAAGCGGCGATACCCGACAAGGCCACGCCGATCGTGGTCTACTGCGGTGTCAGTCAGCGCAGCCCGCTCGCAGCTGACACGCTCATCAAGCTTGGGTACCGCGATGTAAAAAACTACCGCGACGGCTTTTTTAACTGGAAGCGCGCCGGCCTGCCTGTTGTCGCGCTCGATCGGGCGCCGGCCTCATTTCTATACGGCTTGCCGCAAGAGGTGATCCCGGGCGTGTGGTCGGCCATTGGTGCTGCTGCGCCGGGCACGTATGAGAATTCTGGCCACAACAACAATCTGTCGTTTGTTATCACCGACGACGGCGTGCTGGTGATGAATGCGGGCGACAACTACCTGCTCGCACAAAGTTTGCACGACGAGATTAAAAAACGCACTACGCAGCCGGTGAAATTTGTCGTGTTGGAAAACAGCCAGGGTCACGCCGTGCTTGGCTCCAATTACTGGAAAGAGCAGGGCGTGAAAATCATTGCCCATCATGACACTGCGAAAGAGATGGAAAAAAACGGCTACGAAGTGCTGGCAACCATGCGCGCCAGAGCGCGCGACAAGGCATACCGCACTGAATTCACGATGCCGGACATTCTGTACAACGATAAACTCGAACTTAAAATGGGTTCCTGGCGGTTCGAAATACTGCATCTGGGTTCATCGCACAGTCACGGTGACACCATGGTTTGGCTACCCCAGAAAAAGCTGGTGATTTCGGGCGACACGGCTTTCCACGAGCGGATGCTGCCTATTTTTGAAGATACCGATACCGCCAAGTGGATCGACACCTGGGACAAGTTCGAAGCGCTCGGTGCGGTGATTGTTATACCCGGTCACGGTGGGCCGACCGACATGCCAACTGTGCGTAAATGGACGCGCGACTATCTGGTTTATCTGCGTAAACAAGTGGCTGAAGTGGTCAAAAAAGGCGGTTCGCTTGACGACGCTTACCAGGTTGACCAATCGGCTTACCTGCATCTGCATACCGCCGATGAGCTTGCGCGCAGCAATGCCGGACGGGTGTTTCGGGCGATGGAGTTCGAGTAAGTCAGGCGGGTCTTTTGCAGTACGGTCGCGTCGATATTTTATTGCGGCGGTTTAAATTCCTGTACCAGCACCCACGGAGCGACCACCACCACCCAGAACACAGACTGACGCGAATGCCATTCTTCGGCATCGCTCGCCTCGGCGCGAGCGATGCCGCCATCAGCCAGCCAGGCCTGAACCGTGGCGGTGTTGTTTTCGGCGACATGCAGGGCGGCTTCAATCAAGTCCATGCCGACGGCGACCTTGATTACAGAGCCGCGCGCGAAGTGGCGCTCCAGGGCCTTCCAGTCGAGTTGGGCGGTTTCAAGATTGAGTTTGGCGCGCAGGATTTCGCGGTCATTCACGGGCAGGTTTGCCCCTTGTGTATTCATCACGACGGGGTGTCAGGGGCGACTTTTTCCGCCGCCACGTCGTTGGCTCAGCGGATGTTTTGGCACCTGTGGCAGACGGCCACGCATCGCGGGTGCTGTTCTTGGCTCGCCTTTGACCGGCACGTCGCGCAGGATTCTTGCACCTTCGGGACGCTTGCCCGTGCCTGCTGGCTGGAACAGCGGAATCAGGTGTTTTTTGCTGTTGCCGATTAAATCGGCACGCCCCATTTCTTTAAGCGCTTCACGCAGCGTTGGCCAGTTTTCCGGATCGTGATAACGCAGGAAAGCCTTGTGCAAACGCCGCGTGCGGGTCTGGCGCACGACGTGTACAGCTTCGCCTTTGCCGCCGAGGACTTTTCTGAGCGGGTTTTTCTGCGTGTGATACATCGTTGTTGCCAGCGCCATCGGCGTCGGCAGAAAAGTCTGTACCTGATCCAGACGAAACTCGTGTTTCTTTAGCCACAGCGCGAGGTTCAGCATGTCTTCATCAGTCGTGCCGGGGTGCGCGGCGATGAAGTAGGGAATCAGATACTGCTTCTTGCCTGCCTCCTTCGATGCCTGCTCGAACATCTGCTTGAATCGGTCGTACGCGCCCATGCCGGGCTTCATCATCTTGTTCAGAGGCCCGGCTTCGGTGTGTTCGGGTGCAATCTTGAGATAGCCGCCGACGTGATGCGTCACCAGTTCTTTCACATATTCGGGGGAGCGCACCGCGAGGTCGTAGCGCAGTCCCGAACTGATGAGGATTTTTTTCACGCCCGGCAAGGCGCGTGCGCGGCGATACATTTTGATGAGCGGCGTGTGGTCGGTGTTGAGGTTGTCGCAAATATCCGGGAACACGCAACTCAGGCGACGGCACGCTTTCTCGATTTTTTCCGATTTGCACGCCATGCGATACATGTTTGCAGTCGGCCCGCC
This sequence comes from Thiobacillaceae bacterium, assembly GCA_040080135.1. Taxonomy (GTDB): domain Bacteria; phylum Pseudomonadota; class Gammaproteobacteria; order Burkholderiales; family Thiobacillaceae; genus Thiobacillus. The sequence continues at coordinate 213,885 of JBEBIZ010000001.1, read as the reverse complement.
AAGGTCGGAAATCACGCCGGTAAAGCCCGGTGTCTTGTCGCGGATCGCTTCGATTTCCTTGATAACGGAGTCTTCCGAGCGGCTCTGGATAATGCGGCCTTCGTGTTCGGTGATCGAGCAGAAAGTGCAGCCGCCGAAGCAGCCGCGCATGATGTTGACCGAAAAACGGATCATCTCCCAGGCCGGGATTTTGGCTTCGCCATAGACCGGGTGCGGCGCGCGCGCGTAGGGCAGGTCGTAGACTGCATCCATCTCTGGTGTGGTCAGCGGAATCGGCGGCGGATTCAGCCACACGTCGCGCTCGCCGTGCGCCTGGCGCATTGCGCGGGCATTGCCGGGATTGGATTCGAGGTGAAGCACGCGCGAAGCGTGGGCATAAAATGAAGGGTTGTTTTTGACCTGATCGTAATCGGGCAGGCGCACCACGGTGTGCGCCCGCGCCTCAAGCCGCGCCGCCAGGCGCTCGCCGCGCGGGACGATGCGGATCGGTGCCGTACCCGCCGGTGTGGAGGGTGTGGGTGATGTGGCTGACATCGCATACGGATCGATGTGCGCCTCGATAGCGCCGGGCGTATCGAGTTCGGTCGAGGCGATTTCTACCCAGCTCGTCTCGGGCAGCCAGTCACGGTTGACCATAAACGCCGTACCGCGAATATCGCGGATGTCACCAATTTTTTCACCGTGCGCCAGGCGATGCGTCACATCCAGCAGCGCGCGTTCGGCGTTGCCAAAAATCAGCATGTCGGCTTTGGAGTCAGGCAGCACCGAGCGCCGCACATTGTCCGACCAGTAATCGTAATGCGCGATGCGGCGCAAGGATGCTTCGATCGAACCGATGATGACTGGCGTGCCCGGATAAGCTTCGCGGCAGCGCTGTGCGTACACCGTGACCGCGCGATCCGGGCGCTTGTTCGGCGCCGCATCAGGCGTGTAGGCATCGTCAGAACGCGATTTTCGATCCGAGGTGTAGCGGTTGACCATCGAGTCCATGTTGCCCGCTGTCACACCAAAATACAGCGCGGGTTTGCCCAGGGCGCGGAAGGGTTCAGCCGACAGCCAGTCGGGTTGCGCGATCATGCCGACGCGATAGCCTTGCGCCTCCAGCAGCCGCCCGACTAGCGCCATGCCAAAGCTGGGATGGTCGATGTAGGCATCGCCCGTGACCAGAATAATGTCGCACTCGTCCCAGCCCAGCACGGCCATTTCGGCACGCGACATGGGCAAAAATGGTGCAGTACCGAAGCGGGCAGCCCAGTGTTTACGGTGAGAGAAGAGCGCTTGAGTCATGGCGCGATTTTACACTTGAAGACTAAATAAAACCGTTGAAAGGCCGTTATCCACCATGTTCGGGTTCGGGAGTGACCGTTTTCAGGTTGATGGACACATGTTGGCAGTGAAAGAAAAGTTTGGGCATGAGCAGCGCCTGCAAAGGCGCTTTGAGGTTTTGCAGCCAGCCAGCCTGCAAACGGCTGCGGGGCAATCGCTTGCGTGCAAGATCCAGGATTTTTGCCTGGGCGGTATGTTTCTCAAGTTCGATACGCCGCAGGACGATGCAGACATGATCTCGGGCATGGCCGAAGGCGAGGGCGTGGAAATCAGTTTCACCCCGCCGTCTTCGATCAGCCCGCAGACTTTCAGGCTCCAGGCGCGGCTGGCGCGGCGCGGCGCGGTCGGTGTTGGGGTGGCGTTTATCGGTACGCCGATTGATGCTACCCGTACGCTCAACAAAGTGGCTGCCTCCATGCGCACCCAGCGCATGGTCAGCAAACACTACCAGGGCATGGATAGCCGTGCTTTGCAGGAAACCTGTAAAACCTTGCTGGCACAAACGCTGCAGGATGCGGTCAACGAATTCTACGGCTTGATCGAAAGCAAGCTGTCTGCGACGGCGGCGCAGCTGACCAATTTTGCCGAGCGCAACGACTTGATGGCGGCGTTCGATCATATCCGGCTGCACGAAGTGGCTGTGCAACAGGGTGTGCAGCAACGGGTGCTGGAATCGCTTGAGCAGCTTTTCAAACCGAGGAAGAAACACGAGGCAGCACCCGAGCAGACCGGCTTGTCCATGGTGCAGACCGAAGAATTTGAGGACTGGCTGAATTTAACGGCTGAAATCAACAAGCTCGAAGACCGTTTCAACGTCGAGCTGGGTGCACATGAGCCCCGTCTCGAAAAACTGTATGGTAATCCTGTTGACCGCAGCATAAATCCGTTTGCGCCTTCAGTCGTCATGCACGCGGTGAAAGCGGAATTCGAGCGCCTGCCCTTGTCGCTGAAAGTGCGGCAGGTAGTCTACGGCACCATGCGCGAGGCGCTGGCGCATCCCCTGGGCGAGCTGTATCTGCAGCTTGATAGTGTTCTGCCCGTTGCGGATGAGGTACGGCAGCAGTCAGGCGAGGCGACGGATGAGTGGGCTGACACCCAGGGCGCCGGAACGGGCGAGAGCATGAGTCCAGGCAACGCCGCCGGATCGCGTGCGGGGTCGCCGCCAGCTACAGCGGGCGGGGTGGCGGGTGCTTTGATGAATCTGTTCCGCCGTACGCAGAGCGCTAATCAGGCAGCGTATTCGGCGGGAGGCGCAACAGCGGCGCCCATGGCTGGCGGGAATGTCTCCGCTGCCCGCCCGATGACGACTGCTTTGTCGAATATGGAGCTGCCAGCGGCGGGTCACTTCGGCCAGCACTTTGCGGCTGCGTCGCGTCGAGTCGTGAGCGAGCTGGTTGCGGGCGGCAGGATCCAGCCTGAACAGGAAGGTAACGCGCAGAATTCGGCTGATGTGTTTGGCGCATTGGCTGAAACAATCGAGACCGAAAAATCGCTGCCGGTCAGTGTCAAGCAATACGTCAAACAACTTGAAGAGCCGCTGCTCAAACTTGCGGTTCTGGATGCGGGTTTCCTGAATTCGTCAAAACACGCGGCGCATCGGGTGCTCAACACGGTTGACCGTCTGGCCATGGTGTCGAGCGACGACGGCACGATCAACGATCATAAATTGTTGCAGGTCATTGGGCGCTGGACCGAGCGCATCAAGAACGAAGCCGACAAGAATCCGGGGATTTACGAAGAGGCGCGCAGCCAGCTGGAAAAACTGTTGCTGCCGCTGATGCGCATTCGCACCATCCGCGTTGCGCGCTTGCAGGCGGGTCTGGAAGGCTGGCAGAAAATGGGCCAGGCCAACCGCATGATCACGCAGGAAATCGAACGGCGCATCGCTGGCCGCGAAGTGCCCGACATCATTCTGGAATTTTTCAATCCCGGCTGGCGCAATTACCTGATCCGGGTGGCGCTGCGCCAGGGCAGCGGCAGCCAGGAAGAAATTGAAGCCTGGCAGGCGGTGGACAGCTTGTTCAAATGGATGGATCCTCAACTGGCCGAGCGCCCGCCGCTGGCCGAAGTGCAGCGCCTGTTGACCTATATTGACGCGCGGCTCACGCTGGTCAGCGCCGGCAAGGACGTGCAGGAAAGCATTCTGGATCGTCTGGCCGACGGCTTGTTCTACCCGGACAAGTGCACCTTAAAAAAATCTTCCGAGATAAAAGTCAGCGTCGATCAGCAGGAAACAGAGCAGCTGTTCGACGAACAGGAGATGGCTTTACTTGGGCAGTTCCGGGTGGGCGACTGGCTCACTTTTGCGCGTGCATCGACCCCGCTAAACCTGATCTGGATCGGTGACGACCCGCATGTCTATGTGTTCTCCAACTACAAGGGCATACGCAAGCTCGAGCTCAAACGCCAGGAGTTTCTGGCGCTGCTGAAATCGGGCGAGGCGCTGCGCACCGACAATCTCGATCTGCCGCTGATGGATCGCTCGTTCAGTTCGATGATCGAGCATATGCACCGCAATCTGGTGAAGCAGGCCACCAACGACCCCGAGACCGGCCTGATCCGGCGCCCGGAATTCATGCGCCAGGCCAAACGTGCCTGGTTGAACGTTGAAGGCGAGAGCGGCGGCTGTGTCATGGGCGTGATCGACATCGAAGATATGCGCATGGTGCAGATGCGCATCAGCCCGGAAGCGTATCAAAAAATGACGTATGCGCTGGCTCAGCACCTCAGTCAGAAATGCACGGCTGGAAGTGTCATCGCGCGCACTGGAGGGCGCACCTTCGCCTTCACGCGCGCCTGTCAGAGTCAGGAGCAAGCGCAGGAAATGGCCGAAAGCGTGATTACCCATATCAACCAGTTTAATTTTGACTGGGAGGGCGAGGCATTCACTTTGACTGCCAACACCGGGTTGGCATGGGCGAGCGCGTATATCGATCCTGAAGCGTTTTACAACAAGGCGGATACCGCGTGCCTCTCAGCCAAGCATGAGGGGCGCAATCAGATGGTGTTCTATCGGGAAGAGGATGCCACTGACAAAGGACACGCCGGACTGGCGTATTGGGCAAGCCGCTTCAACAGCATTCTCAACAGCGGTCGCCTGTATCTGCGTTGCCAGCCAATTGTTTCGCTATCGGGCGAGCCGGATCAGACCTCGCATTACGAAGTGTTGCTGGGTGCCAGCAACGATGAGGATGAACCGATCAATATTGGCGATTTTGTGGCGGCAATCGAGCGCCTCAAACGCATCAGCGAACTCGATCAATGGGTGGTGCACGAAGTGCTTGACTGGATACGCAAGCACCCGCAGCAGTTCGAAAAAGTCGGCGCGTTCTCGATCAACCTTTCCGGGCCGTCGGTTAATAGCAAATCTTTCTTCAGTTTCATGGAAGAAGAACTTGGGCGTGGTGATATTCCTGGCGACAAACTGATTTTTGAAATTACCGAAAGCGCCGCGATAGACAGCTTTGTCAACGCCGAACAGTTCATCAAGAAATTCCGCCGCTACGGATGCCGCTTCTCGCTGGACGACTTTGGCGTAGGCTTTTCTTCATTCACCTACCTGAAAAATCTCAAGGTGGATTACCTCAAGATTGACGGCTCGTTTGTGCGCGACATGCTGCGCAATGAAGTCGATGTTGCACTGGTGTCGTCGATGCATGAAACCAGCCGTTTTCTGGGCATCAAAACCATCGCAGAATGCGTCGAGAACCAGGAAACCCTGGAGCAGCTAAAAACGATAGGCGTGGACTACGTGCAGGGCTACCACACCGGTAAGCCCATGCCGATCGATCAACTCGCGTCTTAACGAACGCCGAGCAGTTCCACGTCAAACACCAGCGTTGCATTCGGCGGAATCACGCCGCCTGCACCGCGCGCGCCGTAGCCCAACTCGGGTGGGATCGTCAGACGGCGCTTGCCGCCGATCTGCATCCCGGCCACACCCTGATCCCAACCGCCGATGACCTGGCCCATGCCGAGACGAAACTCGAACGGTTCGTTGCGATCCACGCTGGAGTCAAACTTGGTGCCGTCGGTCAGCCAGCCGGTGTAATGCACGGATACGGTTTGCCCAGCGGCAGCGGTGTCGCCAGTGCCGGGAGTGAGGTCTTCGATAATGAGTTCAGCCATGATTTCAGTGATGCTATTGGGGGAGGCGCATTGTATCAGCGTTGCCGGATCGATTCTTAGCGCCATTCCAGCGGCAGATAATTGTCGTCCGGGCTGGTTTCGATCTGGATTTCATGGACGCTGCTGGCCTCGGGTGCTTTGTCGCGCAGGACGATGGCGGGGAAGGCCAGCACGAGTGCGACCATCAGCAACTGGATGCCGACAAACGGCAGTGCGCCCCAGTAAATGTCGCTGGTTTTGACTTCTTTGGGCGCGACGCTTTTGAGATAAAACAATGCGAAGCCGAATGGCGGGTGCATGAACGAAGTCTGGATGTTGACCGCGAGCATCACGCCGAACCAGACCGGATCGATGCCGAGCTTCGCGGCTATCGGCGCAACCAGCGGCACGATGATGAACGCAATCTCGAAGAAGTCGAGGAAGAACGCCAGCGTGAATACCATCAGGTTGACGGCGACCAGAAATCCCAACATGCCGCCAGGCAGATGGGCGAATAGATGTTCGACCCAGCGGTCGCCGTCCAGCCCGCGAAACACCAGTGAAAACACGGTCGAGCCGATCAGGATGAAGACGACGAAGGTGGTGAGTTTGGTGGTGCTGTCGAGCGCCTGCTTGAGTGCAGTCAGGCTCAGGCGGCGGCGTAGCAGCGCCAGGATCAGTGCACCCGCCGCACCCATTGCGCCGCCTTCGGTGGGCGTGGCGATGCCGAGAAAAATCGTGCCGAGCACCAGAAAAATTAGCAGCAACGGTGGCAGCAGCGTAGTCAATGCGCGCGCCCATAGCGCGGTGCCACGCAGGGTGCGCGCACTGGCAGGCAAGGCGGGTACGGCGGCAGGCCGGAAAATACTGATGACTAATACATAGGCGGCATACAGCCCGACCAGCGCCAGCCCCGGCAGGATCGCGCCTATGTACATGGCGCCGACCGACGCGCCGAGTTGGTCGGACAGAATAATCAGCACCAGCGAAGGCGGGATAATCTGCGCCAGTGTGCCTGAGGCGGCGATGATGCCGGACGCAACGCGTTTATCGTAGCCGTAGCGCAGCATGATCGGCAGCGAAATCAGCCCCATCGCGATGACCGACGCGGCGACGACGCCAGTGGTCGCGGCGAGCAGGCCGCCGACAAAAATCACCGAATAGGCCAGCCCGCCACGCACCGGGCCGAACAACTGACCGAGCGTGTCGAGCAGGTCTTCGGCCATGCCGGAGCGTTCCAGGATCAGGCCCATCAAGGTAAAAAACGGAATCGCCAGCAGGGTTTGATTGCCGACGATGCCGTAGACGCGCTCGGGCAAGGCTTGCAGCAAATCCAGCCCGAACTGGCCGGTGAAAATGCCGATGGCAGCAAACAGCAGGCCGTTGGCCGCGAGCGAAAATGCTACGGGATAACCCAGCAGCAAAAACACCACCAGACCGGCGAACATGAGTGGGGCAATGGCTTGTATCAGCGCGGCCTCTATCAAACTTCCTCCGCCGGTTTTTCGTCTGCGAGTACGTAGTTGCCAGTCAGCACGCCGATGCGCTTGATGATTTCTGCCACACCCTGTAAGGCCAGCAAGCCAAAGCCCAGCGGCAATAACAGCTTGACCGGCCAGCGCAACAGGCCGCCCGCATCGGATGAATGTTCCAGCGTGCGCCAGGATTCGGCAAACACCGGCCACGCCAGCCACGCCATCAGGCACGCCAGCGGCAGCAGAAAAAACAGGCCGCCAAGCAGATCAACCCAGGCTTGCCCGCGTTTACCGAAGCGCCCGTACAGGATGTCGATGCGCACGTGGCCGTTGTGCTTCAGCGTATAGCCTGCACTCAGCAGAAAAGTTGCGCCGAACAGATACCACTGGATTTCCAGCCAGGCGTTGGAACTGTCGGAGAGCACATAGCGCGCCAGCGCATTGCCCGCAGAAATCAGCGTGGTGACTAGCACCAGCCAGATGGTGATGCGACCGACGCGTTCGTTGAGGGTGTCGATGGCATGCGCCAAGGCGAGAAGTGTATTCACGATGAGCAGGATTCCTTCAGCAACGCGAGATACCATAACGCTGCACCGGGTGGGGCAAGCTCCCCATTTTTTCGATCGGACAACTTCAGGCAGCCAGCATTTTGGCGGGAGGGATGGGAGGGACGGTACGCATGGTCACCCAGGGTATTTCTTTTTTGCTTAGAGTTTATTAGGCTGCAATCTCAAGGTACTCAACGATACTGACTGGTTGCGGGATAGCCAGGCCATCTTCGCGAAGTCCCTCAATATGAAACCCAATCGCCGCACGAATTTCGTTTTCTGCTTCCTCCACCGTCTGCCCGGTAGCCACACAACCTGGCAGGTCAGGAACATAGGCGGAATAATTGTTCTCTGTTTTTTCGACGACGATGGCGTAACGCATGGATTTACTCCTTTAGACCTGCTTGTTTGAGAATGCTGTTTAATGTGCCGGGAGCCAGATCATCGCTGGGCTTCCCCGCAACTGTAACGCGACCGCTTTTGTTCGGGTGTTTAAACTGGCGATGACTGCCGCGTGTGGCGGCAAGTATCCAGCCGTCACCACGAAGCATGGTCAAAATATCGCTTACTTTCATGGTGCCATCATAGCAAGGCTTTCTTAAAAGGCTTGGCGCATCCTAATTCCCCGCCACCATCATGTTATCGATCAGAATCGAGCCGACCTGTTTGCTGCCGCGTCGTTCGACGTCATTACCGATGGCGACAATGCCTTTGAATATATCCGCCAGATTGCCGGCAATGGTGATTTCTTCGACCGGATATTGAATCTCGCCGTTTTCGACCCAGAAGCCTGCCGCACCGCGCGAGTAATCGCCGGTGACCATATTGGCGCCATGCCCCAGCAGTTCGGTGACGAACAGGCCAGTGCCCATCTTTTTTAGCAGGCCGTCCAGATCGTGTTCGCCTGGTGTGACAATAAGGTTGTGGTTGCCACCCGCGTTACCCGTGCTGCTCATACCGAGTTTTTTGGCGGAATAGGTGGACAGGTAATAACCCTGAATCACGCCGTCTTTCACCATGTCGCGTTCCAGACACACCACACCTTCGTTGTCGAACGGCGAGCTGCCGAAACCACCGGGAATAAAGGGCAACTCGCGGATATTGACCTGCGGTGCGAACACCTGTTGGCCGATGCTGTCGAGCAGAAAAGACGATTTTCGATACAGGCTGCCGCCGGAAACTGCTGCGACGTAATTGCCGATCAGACTGGTGGCGAGCTGCGCTTCGAACAATATGGGGCATTGCCGGGTGTCGAGCTTGCGGCCATTCAGGCGGCGTACCGTGCGGGTGCCCGCAGTGCGCCCGACGGTTTCAGAAGCGTCCAGGTCGTTGGCATTGCGTGCGCTGCTGTACCAGTAATCGCGCTGCATGCCGCTTTTGTCTTCGCCGATGACCGCGACCGACAGCCCGTGACGCGAGCTGGCGTAGCCGTTGCAGAAGCCGAGGCTGTTGGCATAAATGAAATGCGAGGCGTGGGTGTTGACGTTGCCGCCTTCGGAATTGGTCAGCCGTTTATCGACTGCTAGCGCGGCGGCTTCGCAGGCGCGCGCGCGGTCGGCGGCCTCTTCCACGGTGATATCCCACGGGTGATACAAATCCAGATCGGGTGCGGACTGGGCGAGGCGGTCAGCGTCCGGCAGGCCAGCGCAATCGTCTTCGGCGGTAAAGCGCGCAATCGTCAGCGCTTTGTCTACCGAGCTTTTCAGTGCGGCTTCGGACAAATCCGAGGTAGATGCATGACCGCGCCGCTGGCCGATGTAGACGGAAACGCCCGCGCCTTTGTCTTTGTTGTACTCGATGGTTTCGATTTCGCCTTTGCGTACGGCGACGTTGAGGCCAAAGCCTTCGGAGATTTCGGTGTCGGCGGCAGTCGCGCCGTTTTGGGCGGCGTAATCGATAACCATACGCGCAAGCGCCGATAACTGGTCGCGGGTATAACTGAACTGGGATTTTGACATGTGTTTTTTGTCTGGATAAAAACTAGAATGACGGCATGCGAACAAAACTGATAATACCAGCAAGCCTATGAGCGAGTACCGGACTGTGATCCAGCAACCCCCCGAAGAAGAATACGACGGCCCCAGCCGCAGCCAGAAGAAGCGCGACGTAGAAGCATTGCAGGATTTAGGCGCGCTGCTGGTCGAGTTACCGGCGGCACAATTCAAGCGCATGGAATTGCCGGACGACTTGCGCGTAGCGGTCGCAGCTTGCCGAAAAATCACGCAAAACGGCGCGCTGCGGCGGCAAAAACAGTTTATCGGCAAGCTCATGCGCGGCATCGATCCCGCGCCGATTCAATCCCAGCTCGACACCTTTAACGGCGTGAACGCAGCGGAGACGGCCAAGCTGCATCAAGCCGAGCGCTGGCGCGACAAGCTCCTGGCCGAGTGTGATGCCCTGACCGCCTTTCTGAATGCGCACCCCACTGCCGATGCCACCCATCTGCGCCAGCTCATCCGGGCAGCCCATGACGAAACTGCAAAGAACAAGCCGCCCAAGTCCTTCAGGGAATTGTTTCGGGTGATCCGCGAGGTCTTGCAGGCAACGTAATTGATCCGCGAAACCCCTTCAGCGTATTCGCGAACAAAGGGTTTTAAACAGGGAGAGCCACGCATGTGGAGCCGTATCGTCAAATTTGTCGTGAGCATGCCGTTCGTGATCGCGGCGAGTCTGTTTGTCCTGTATCTGGCGTTCGGGTTTTTTCTGGTTGATCCGCTGGCAAAAAAAATGCTGCCCTGGATAGGCGAGAAGAAACTCGCCAGCCAGCTTTCAGTGCAAAAGGTGGATTTCAACCCGCTGAGTCTGGAAGCAACGGTGCAAGGCCTGAAGCTGGCCGAACTAAACGGCAAGCCGCTGGCGAGTTTTGACCGGCTATATCTCAATCTGGATGTAAGCGGTTTGTTCCGCTGGGCATGGCGTATTCAGGACATTCAACTCAATGCGCCGCGCGCCAACTTTGTGGTGGGACGCGACGGCAAGCTCAACTGGGCGAGTCTGATTGATAAACTGAACGAGGACAAAACGCCGCCCAAAGATACGCTGCCGCGTGTGTTGATCGGGCACATCAAAATTGCCCAGGGCGACATCGCGTACACGGACGCGAATCGCGCGGGCGAGCCGTTCAAACTCAGCCTGCAACCGCTGGGCATCGAGCTGGACGGGCTGTCCACCTTGCCGGAAGATCGCGGCCATTATTTGATCGCGGCAAAATTGCCGGAGCAGGGCGGCACCTTGAAATGGCGCGGCGATGTTTCGCTCAATCCAGTCAAATCCGATGGCGAAATCGCGCTGGAAAATCTGAACCTGCCCAATCTGCTGAAGGTCATCAAAACCCCGCGCAATTACGTGATGCCCTCCGGCACGCTGGCGGCAGGTGCGCGTTACCGCTTTGCACTGGTGAGCGACAAACCCTGGTTACAGGTCAACGGTGCGAATTTGATTGTGCAGAATCTGGCGCTGGCACCTCGTAGCGGGGCACCGGTGTTGGCGCTTGCAGAAGCAAAAATCGACAACGCCAATTTTGATCTGGCAACACGCAGCGTCAAGGTCGCGGCGCTGGGCTTTTCTGGCGGCAAACTGGCCGCCACCCGCGCCATCAACGGCGTGCTCGATTGGCAAACGCTGTTTTCCAGTCCGCCGCCGGTGAGCGCTGCATCTAGCGCTGCGCCCGCCGTCAAGTCGAATGCAGCCCAGCCGAATGCAGCCCAGGCAGCCGCGCCGCCCTGGAACATCGAGGTGCAACAGGTGCGCGCGAATGACTGGTCGGCACGCTTCACCGACCAGGGCTTTGTTCGCCCGCTCGGGGTGGAAGCCACGGGGTTTAATCTCGAAGCGAAAGTCTCGGGCACGGTCGGCGTAACCACCGCCATTCAAGTCGGCCCGGTAGCGGCAAGTCTCGGCCCGCTGAAACTGTTTTCCGGCACTGAGGGCGTGGCGCAACTTGATCGCGTGCAATTGGAGAATGCGAACTTTGACGTGGCCGCCAATAAATTGAGCATCGATGCGATTGCATTGTCGGGCATCAAAACCGCCGTCACGCTGGACAAGCAAAAACGCATGAACTGGAATGCGATTCTGGCGAAACATCCCGGCGCGGCGGCGGATGCACCGAAAGCGCCGGGCGCGTCCGCACTGGAACTCGCGCTGGGCAGGCTCAGCGTTGACGGCGTGCAGCTAGCTGTTAGCGATGATTCCCTGAGCAAGCCAGTCAGGCTCGACATCGTCAACGGCCATGCGCAGATGCAGAATCTGAGTCTGGATCTCAATCGCGCCGTGCCAATCGACGCGGCCTTGTCGATCAAGCAGGGCGGCAGTTTTTCTGCCAGCGGAAATATTACGCCGGGCAAATCCAGCGGCCAGTTGAAACTGAAACTGGCTGCACTGTCGCTCAAGCCGTTTGCGCCCTATGTGAATCAGGCGGCTCGACTTGATCTGCAATCAGGCGTTGCCGCGAGCGCGGGCAAGCTGAGTTTTTCCCCGACCAAGGCGGGATTGAATCTGACGTACGACGGCGGGTTTGCGGTGAATAGTCTGGCGATTACCGAGGAAGACACGCATGAAGCTTTCCTTGGCTGGGAGCGGCTCGCGTCCGATAGTCTGGTGGTGAATCTTCTGCCGCTGCGCGTACAGATGAATGAACTGGCGGCAGTCAAGCCGTTCGGAAAAGTTATTATTTTTGAAGACCGTAGTATTAATTTGAAGCGCATTCTTCGCGGCAGCACGCCCGAAGTTGCAGGGGCAACGCCCGCCAACGCGCTGCCCCCCGCGCCGGAAAACGACCCGAAATCCGCCGCCCAATCGAGTGATGAGAAATCCGATTTTGCGTTCGGTATCGAACGCCTGCGGATTGCCGATGCCAATGCCGAATTCGCCGACTTGTCGCTCACGCCGCAGTTCGGCACGCGCATGCATTCGCTGTCGGGCGTGGTCACAGGGCTGTCGAACAATCCGGCAAGCGTGGCGCAAGTGGAGCTTGACGGCAAGGTAGATGAGTTTGGGTCGGCGCGTGTGCGCGGCTCGATCCAGCCGTTCAAGGCCACCGACTTCACCGACCTGAAGCTGACTTTCCGCAATCTGGAAATGGCCAATATGACGCCGTATTCCGGCAAGTTCGCGGGGCGGAAAATCGATTCCGGAAAACTCTCCGTTGATCTGGAATACAAAATCAAGAATCGCCAGCTGGCCGGGGACAATAAATTCATCATCAATAAACTGAAGCTGGGCGAGCGCGTGGACAGCCCCACCGCGATGAACCTGCCGCTTGATCTGGCGATTGCCCTGCTGGAAGACAGTGACGGCATCATCGATCTCGATCTGCCGGTGTCAGGCAGTCTCGACGATCCCCAATTCAGCTACGGCAAAATTATCTGGAAAGCGGTGGTCAATGTGCTGACCAAGCTGGTGACGGCGCCGTTCCGCGCGCTGGGCAAATTGCTGGGTGTGAGTTCGGACAAAATGGAAGCCGTCACCTTCGATCCAGGCAGCAATCAACTGTTACCGCCCGAGCAGGAAAAACTCAAAACCCTGAGCCAGGCCATGGCCAAGCGTCCGGCGCTGACGCTCACCATCGAGCCGGGTTATGACCCGGAGTCGGATAGACGGGCGCTGCAGGAGCTGGCCATGCGCCGCGAAGTGGCGGTTGGCACCGGCATTAAACTCGCGCCACAGGAGGAGCCGGGCCCTGTGGATGTGAACAATTTCAAGACTCAAACCTTGTTGGAGGATCTTTACGCCGAGCGTTCTGGCAAGGAGGATTATCAGAAACTACGGACCCGTTACCGGGAGAAAAGCGGCGTGGCGGCGATCGTGGACAGCGAACTGGTCGAGCGGCTTGGTCGCAAATTCAAGTCACGCGATACCGGCCCGGTCTCCGCCTTGCATACCGAGTTGCTGGAGCGGCTGACGCAAAAGACCCAGATCGCCGACGCGGCGCTGGTGAAGCTGGCGCAGGCGCGTGGCCAGACCATGCGCGACGCTTTGCTCAGGGAAGGTCTGGACGGCGGACGTCTCAGCGTGACAGCCCCAGTCAAACACGAGGCCCGTGATAAACAGATCGGCAGCAAGTTGAGTTTGGGTGCGGGGAAAGTGATGCCAGCATCCGCCCTGCCCGATTCGACCCTGGCACCTGCAAAATAGCGCGGCCGCCTGGTTCAATTGATTCAAGGCGCGGCCAGGCTTGCCGCTAACGATGCGTCGCTTCCTGTGAACTCCGCCATGTCATTTCGCCGTATCCGTATTCTGTTATTGCTCGGCGTACTGGCCGCAGCGTTTGGCTCGACCTGGATGGAGCAGAGCATGGTGCGCGCTTGGCGGGCGCCGTTGGATGTGGTGGTCACGCCGATCAACGGCGACGGCTCGACCGCTGCGGACGAGGCGATTCGCAGCTTGCAAGCCAGTGATTTTTCCGGGATTGATACTTTTCTGACGCGCGAAACGGCGCGCTACGGTGTGCGCCAAACGTCTGCCATGCGCGTGACGCTGGCTGCGCCGCTAGCCACACTTCCGCCTGCGCCACCGCGCGACGGCAGCGTATTGAAAACCGTATGGTGGAGTTTGAATCTGCGCTGGTGGGTGTACCGCCAATCGGGGCAGTGGCTGCCGCAACTGGGTCGGGTGAAGCTGTTCGTGTTGTATCACGCGCCGCAGGATGGCACGGCGCTGACGCATTCGCTGGGGCTGCAAAAAGGCCTGATTGGCGTCGTTCATGCATTTGCCGATCCGCAACAGGCGCAGCAAAACAATATCGTCATCGCCCACGAGCTGCTGCATACCCTGGGCGCGACCGACAAATACGATGCCGAGGGCAAACCTGTGTATCCGCAGGGCTATGCCGATGCCGAGTTGCCGCAGACGGTGCGCCGCCATCAGGCCGAGATTATGGCGGGCCGCTTGCTTGCACCCAATGGCCGGGCGGTCATGCCGGACAGCCTGGCGCAATACGTGATCGGCGCAGTGACTGCGCACGAGATCAATGTGGACGAAGGATTTCGGCGGGAGTTTGAGCAAGGCTCTGCGCACGCAAAACCTTGAGCCGCGCCAGGCCAAAGTGGATGAAGGCCAGCGCAGCGAGCACCGGACCGAACAGATTCAGCACCGGCACAAAATGCACCAGTCCGGTGAGCAGTCCCAACCCCCACCAGCCTGCACGATCGTTTTCGAACAGAGTTGCCATTTCGTCTGCGCTGGCGTGTTCGGCAAGCGCGTCATAACGGAACAGGCGCTGATTCAGATACGCGGCGGCGATGAAAGGCACGACGACCCCGATGCCGATCAGCCACAGCGGCAGGGTGATGCCCCACAAAACAATGAACAGCCCCACCGCGATGAGCGCGTTCCACAAGCCGCCGATGAGGCTGCCGCCAGCCTCGCGCTTGAGTGTGGGGTAATCGCGTTCAGCCACCAGCCGGATGAGTGAGCTCATGCCAAACAGTGCGGTGATAACGAGCGCAGTCAGATACACCAGCGGCACAAACAGCATGATGTGTAGCAGCGCCTGGATGATGCCCGCAATCCAGACTGGTTCGAGATGGTCGAGCCAGTGCTGCGCGCCGAGCGCGCCCATGCCTTGTACGATCCAGCCAGAAAACGCCGTCCAGAATGCCACGCCCAGCGCCAGCCACAACAGGCCCGCGACCAGCATCGGCCAGATCGCCACCCACAGCACGCGCAAGTTGAGCAGGTCGCGCAGCGCGCGTGACAGGGCATCCAGAATAGCGCTCATGGTGTTTTCTTTAATGCGGATTGTGGGCGGAACGCATCGACCGTGCCGAAGCGGGTTTCAATGTAAGCGCCGCCAATCAGATCAATGCAGTAGGGCACGGCGGCAAAAATACCATCCAGTGTTTCCTTGATCGCTTTGGGTTGGCCGGGCAGATTCAGGATCAGGCTGGCACCGCGCGTCACGCCGATCTGGCGCGACAGGATCGCGGTGGGAACGTACTTCAGGCTCATCGCGCGCATCGCTTCGCCAAATCCCGGCAGCAGTTTATGCGCCACGGCCAGCGTCGCTTCCGGCGTGACGTCGCGCAGCGCGGGGCCGGTGCCGCCGGTGGTGAGAATGAGTGAACAGCGTTCGGTATCGGCCAGCTCGATCAGCGTGGCTTCGATCAGCGCCTGTTCGTCGGGAATCAGCCGGGTGATAAATTCCGCAGGGTTGGCCATGGTCTCGGCAAACCACGCCTCGAGCGCGGGCAGACCCTTGTCCTCATACACGCCGCTGCTGGCGCGGTCGCTGATCGACACCAGGCCGATGCGAACGCGTTCAAGCGCAGGAGTTTCTTTCATATCCAGCCCCGTTTTTTCAAGCGATGGTACAAGCCCGCTGCGCCCAGCGCGGTCAGCGCCAGCACGGCGGGGTAGGCCCACGGCCATTTCAGTTCGGGCATCCACGCGAAGTTCATGCCGTACAGGCTGAACACCACGGTGGGCAAGGCCAGCAATGCGCCCCAGCCCGCCAGTTTTTGCACCGATTCGTTTTGTTTCAGCGACAGCAGCGCCAGGTGAAACTGCATCGCATCCGATGCAGAATTGCGCAGGTGATTGATAGTGACGGAGACCCGCAGCGCATGGTCGTACACGTCGCGGTAATACGCTTTCAATTCTTTGGTCGAAAACTCGGGATGCATGCGGATCAGATTCTGGATGATTTCTTCCATCGGTTCGGTCGCATCGCGCAACACAGTCAATTCGTGTTTGAGCGCGTACAGCCGCTCCAGATTTTCGCGTCCGAGGTCGGTGCCGCCAATCAACAGGCTCTCCAGCGATTGAAAGCGTTCCTGCATGTCCTCGATCACAGGCCGGAAGTGGTCAACAATCAGATCCAGCACCAGATACAGCGCATAAGGTGCGCCCGGTTTGATGCCGTTACGTAAAACTTTGAGGCGCTCCGTGACGCGCTGATAACCGCTGCCGACACCGTGCCGGATGGCGATCATAAAGTTTGCGCCCACAAACAGATGGGTCTCGCCCACCTCAACCCGCTGCTCCCACTGTTGCATTGTGCGCGTGGCGATAAACAGGTGCTCGCCGTATTCCTCAAGCTTGGGGCGTTGATGGGTGGAGATGGCATCTTCCAGCGCCAGCTCGTGCAAGCCAAACTCCTCGCCCAACTGGTGAATGGTTCGGCTATCCGGAGACTTCAGTTCGATCCAGATGAAATTAGCGGGGTCAGTAATGTGCTCGCTCACATCGTCGAGCGGAATGACCGAGGACACGCCACGGCTGTAAAGGCGGCAATCTATGGCGGTCATGGTTGGATCAGGCATGGCGCGATTGTATAGCGAAAAATCTCGATTTTAATTTGAGTCTGGTGCTGTTTGGGGCTTGGCGGCGCTATGAACCCGCTGCGTGGGATAATCCGCATTCCATCCTAGCTGATTTTACCTATGCCTATCCAGTGGTTCCCCGGTCACATGACGTCCGCACGCAAAAAGGCGGCGGAAACCATGGCGCAAATCGATGTCGTGATCGAGGTGCTGGATGCCCGTTTGCCCGAGGCCAGCTGCAACCCGCTGATACACGACCTGCGCACGCACCGTCAGCGCCCCTGCCTCAAGCTGCTGAATAAATCCGACCTCGCCGACCCTGATGTCACGCGCGAATGGCTTGCGTTTTACAACCGCCAGAAAAACGTCAAGGCAGTGGCAATATCCGCCAAAAAAGCGACCGATGTCGCCAAGCTTGCCGCGTTGTGCCAAAGCCTCGCGCCGCACCGTGACGACAACTTCAAGCCCCTGCGCATCATGATCATGGGCATCCCCAACGTCGGCAAATCCACCCTGATGAACGCCCTGGTCAAACGCAAAGTCGCGGCTGTCGGCGACGAGCCCGCCGTCACCAAATCGCAGCAGCGCATCAACCTCAGCCCACGTTTGTCGTTCGTTGACACGCCAGGATTGATGTGGCCCAAAATCGAACACGATTCCGACGGCTACATGCTCGCCGCCAGTCACGCTATTGGCCGCAATGCAGTGATCGACGAAGAAGTCGCGATCTTCCTCGCTGGCATTCTGCTCGAACGCTATCCCGCTTTACTGACTGCGCGTTACGGATTTTCGGTGGACGGTCTGGATGCGACGGGCGTAGTGGAAGCCGTCGCCAAACGGCGCGGTTGCCTGCTGAAAGGGCGCGGCGGCGAACTGGACAGGGAAAAGGCAGCGATGCTGCTGTTGACCGATTACCGCACGGGTGCGCTTGGGCGGGTCAGTATAGAAACGCCGACGACGCGGCAGGCGCTTTTGCAGAGCGCAGCGAAACTTGGGCAGGATGTTCAACCAGCGTGAACGGCAGGCCGCAATCGGTCACGCTGCGTACATTTTATTGTCTGTAAGGGTGTTCCACTTTTTGTTCTGCCTCACTTGATCGTAATCCGCTTAACCAACTCAGAATACTGTTCCAGCACGCTATCTGTCGTCAGCAGGTAGGCCGGTAGGGCCTGCGCTTGCGCGACCAGCAGACGGTCGAACGGGTCGCGGTGATGCCAGGCCATGCGTGCAATTGCGTAACTGTGGCTGGATGCGATAGGCAGTTCGGTGAAACCGGTTTGCAGCGCCAGCTGATGAATATCTTCCGGCAAAAAATCAAAGTCATCGCGCCCCAGAGAATGCTTGATGGCGATTTCCCACAGGCTTGCCGCGCTGAAATACACGGTGAAAGCCGGGTTTTGCAGCAGTGTTTGTGTGTCCGGTGGGAGCACCTCGGGTTTGATCAGTGCAGCCAGCAGAACGCTGGTATCCAGCAGCCACTTTTGCCCGGCCATGCTCACGCTTCGCCCTCGAACATGCGCTGGATGGTTTCCTCATGCAGACTAGAAAAATCATTGGGCAAGGTGAATTTTCCTTTCCCCAGTCCAAGCGCGCGTGGCCTGAGATCGGCTTGGGTTAGCGCAACCAGGCGGGCAATGGGTTTGCCGGCGCGGGCAATGAGAATTTCTTCCCCTGCCGCAGCCTGGTCGACAAAACGGGAAAGATGGGTTTTGGCTTCATGGATATTGACGGTTTGCATGGTTGTCTCCGGGGATGATCTAGGGTTAGCTTAGTCCGACCCGGTCGTAAACGCAAGCCCATCCACAAATTTCGATGGTAAATCCGATTTAACTCGCCGCATCCTGCGTCTTCGTCTTGGCACGTCTTGGTACCAGGCCTGACCCTTTGCTTTCTTTATGTGCGCTATACATGTATAATTTGCTGGGTTTGGAGGATACATTATGTTAGCGATTCGTTTGCCGGAAGACATTGAAGCCAGGCTGGATAGCCTGGCAAAGCGTACAGGGCGCAGCAAGACCTTTTATGCGCGCGCAGCTATTCTGGAATACCTGGAAGACATGGAAGACCTCTATCTTGCAGAACAAGTCGTGCGACGCCTGGACAGCGGCGAAGAACGAACTCGCCCCCTGCAAGAAGTGGAGGCACGACTTGGCTTGGAGGATTGAGGTTTCTGAGACTGCCGAAAAACAACTCGCCAAATTGGACAAGCCTATTGCCCAGCGGTTGAGCAACTTTCTGCGCGAAAGACTTGCTACTCTGGACGACCCCAGAAGCATCGGGCAGGCGCTGCGAGGCAGTGAGCTAGGCGAGTTCTGGAAATACCGCGTGGGCGATTGGCGTCTCATCTGCCAGATTAAGGACGCAAAAATACTCATTACCGTGGTACGCATCGGCAACCGGCGCGAGATTTATCGCTGATCGGTTTGAAAATGATGGACGCAAAAAGTAAGGCCTGCCCCGTTGTTTTCGCTTGATTCCGTGAAGTGCCCCCCGGCTTTGCCGGGGGGCACTTAATTTATCCTGCCGCATCCTGCGCGAGCTGAGGTTTCACGCAAGGCCGCGCATGACCCTCGATGAATCCGACGGCTACATGCTCGCCGCCAGCCACGCCATCGGCCGCAATGCCGTGATCGATGAGGAGGTCGCCATTTTCCTCGCCAATATCCTGCTCGAGCGCTACCCGACCTTACTGGCTGCGCGCTATGGATTTCCGGTGGTCGGGCTGGATGCGACGGGCGTAGTAGAAGCTGTCGTCAGACGGCGCGGTTGCCTGCTGAAAGGGCGCGGAGGCGAATTGGACATGGAAAAGGCCACGATGTTGTTGTTGACCGATTACCGTACGGGCGCGCTCGGGCGGGTCAGCATTGAAACGCCGGTGACGCGGCAGGCGATGATGCAGGGTGTAGTGAAGCTTAGACGGGAAGCTCAAGCCGTGCCCGGGACGGATGTTGAAGGGTAGGTGCCCAGAAAGGAGGCTGGCTTAATGGTTGCACCATAGAACAGTTCATGCGAAACGATAGACGAGATAGTATTGGGTCAGGCTCTTTGTCTTCCCTTTTACGCCTCTATCGCTGGCTGTGTCTCACGGCGTATTGATGTTTAAGCCGCAGAATGATCCTTGAGCCAGTCGCGTAGCGCCGCATTCATGCGGGTTTGCCAACCCGGGCCGGCTGCCCGGAAGGCCGCCAGCACATCATGATCGAAACGGATAGCGACCTGCTCCTTGCTGCCGCTGCCCGCCGGGCGGCCGCGCTGCTTGCGATAGGCGTCAACCCCTGCGCGTAACTCTTCTGCCGTGGCTGGGCGATCGTCTTCATCTTGGCCATCCCAGACAAAGTTCTTCTCCGGCGGGACAGCGCGCACCGCCGCAAGCGTTTCCTTACGATTCATTGCATTCGTTTTCGAGCCAGCCATCGTAAACCTCTCTTTCGTTGTCGCTTGCATGACGGAAACTGATAATGCGGGCCGCGCCATCGCGCTCGGTGTGAACCACCGTCAGCACCGCCAGAAATCCAGCACATAGGAAATCGACTGGACGCGAGCCTCGTCGCTGCGAACAACTGGAACATCCAGGCGGAAGCGCGAATCGATCACCTTTCCGGCAAGCACAAAATCAAGACCATGTTTAGCAAGATTTGCCCTTCGCTTGTCCTCGTCCCAAATCAATCGAGTTCCCATCGGGTAACTGTAGAAGCGTTAATTTGTGATGTCAACGATTATTTGTAGATGCGTAAATGTAGAGATAAAGGGTAGCGTCCCTGACCCCTCTGAAGCTTAGACATGAAGCTCAAGCCGTGCCCGGGACGGATGTTGAAGGGTAGGTGCCCAGAAAGGAGGCTGGCTTAATGGGCGCCCCAATTCTCGATAACCAGCCCTTCCACGCGCTTGAATTCGTCTGTGTTGCCCGTGACCAGAATCATATTACGTGCCTTGGCTTGCCCCGCAACCAAAACGTCGTAAGGGCCAATGGGGGTGCCATTTAAGGCCAGGTGCGCCCGAATCTGCCCAGACTGTCGGGCATCTTCTTTATCAAAATCCAGCACTTCAAATTGCAGGTTGTCGACTAAGGCAACATTGCGTTCCGCGCGTTGGCTCTTGAATGCACCATAGAACAGTTCATGCGAAACGATGGACGAGATACAGACATCGGCAGGTTTGTGTTGCCGCACACGACGGGCAAGCGCCGACTCCGCATTGTTCAACAAAGCGATGACGACATTGGTGTCAAGCAGGTAGCGTGTCATTTAAAGAGCTCGCCCAAGGCTGGACGCGCCTGCTGCCCGGCCTGTTCGCCTGCACCACTCACAAAATCCGCGTCGAGCTTGCCGGTAAGCGCGTCCAGCCATGCCCAGTTTTCCGTTACCGGTTCAAGGATAACGGCATTACCGTGTCGGCGGATGCGGACCATCTCCACATCGAAGCGGAAATCCTTGGGGAGCCGTACCGCTTGTGAACGGCCTGACCAGAAAATTTTTGCAGTGTCCATAATGACCCCCAATAAGATATATCAAAAGAATATACCATATTGAAGTATTAGCGAATAAATTGTGCGGGGTAAATAAAAAGCCCCTCCGGAGAGGGGCTTGGGGTTAAACAAAGGGTAGCGTCCCCTTATGCTCTCTTATGCTCTGACCTCATTCGCCATTTATCCCACCGGATGATATATGATATACATATCATCAATAAACGAGCTTGAATCATGAGAACCTTAGTAGACATTCCCGACCATCAAGCGGCCTCCCTGAAAACGATCTGCGCCGCGAAGAGCCTGTCGCGAGCCGAGGCCATCAGGCGGGCGCTGACAGCGTTCATTGAAACAAACAAAGTGGTGCCGGGCCAGGCATTCGGTTTATGGGGGGCGCGCAAAGACGACGGCCTGGCCTATCAAAAGCGAGTGCGCTCCGAATGGTAAAAGTTTTGTTCGACACGAACATTTTGATTGATTATCTGAACGGTGTGCCGGAAGCAAAGGCCGAACTCGATCAATTCGAGCGAAAGGCCATTTGCGTAATCACCTGGATGGAGGTCATGGTCGGGACAACCCCAGAGACTATCGCCGGGACTAAAGCGTTTCTAGCTGATTTCGAGCACCTGACTATTGATGATTGGGTCGCAGAGCGTGCGGTTTTCATCAGACAGACAAAGCGGATCAAATTACCAGACGCCATCGTGTGGGCCACGGCTCAAGTGAATGATCGACTGCTGATAACAAGAAACACCAAAGACTTTTCGGTGGGTGAGCCGGGTGTTCGGATCCCTTACCAGATATGAAAATGGGGTCACGATATTGTTAGCATGGCACGAAATAATCGTGTCTGACCCTGACCCTTCCCCTCAATATTTTGAGTGCAATGCAGCCCTTGGCCGATTTGCCCTGACAGGCCTGCTCATAATCTTTTTTCGCCAGACCCAGATCGCCCTTGAATCGATAAATCGTCCCCCGCGAGGCAAGCCCGTCCGGGTCGTCGGGATGTAAGCGTATGAATGTGTTCGCGTCTCGTAGTGCAGCCTGAAAGTCTCCCAGCTTCATGTAAGCAAACGCCCGGTTCTGATAGGCACCCTTATAGGTGGCATCTGCACGTAGTGCGAGTGTGAAATCCGCAATAGCTGCTTTCAAGTCCCCTTGTTTTGAATTCGCATAGCCTCGGTTAGTAAAGGTGCGCGCCGCGCCTAAAGCTCGTTCATCCGGCAGTTTTCGTACAGCATCGTCCCACAAGGCATATTCATCTGAAAAACTCTTCAGGCGGTTACCTGCGGCTAATGCGAATGCAAGCGCCACGATCAAAATTATCGGCCAGAACAGCTTGCTGGGAAGTTTGTAACTCACCGCTGGAACCAGCAGGAAGAGGGGTGCCATCCACAAATAGCTGCGGTACAACACAAAAGGCTCTTGAATTCGAACGGTAGACAACTCCACTCCAAACAAAAGCCAAGGAGCCAATAGTGAAAATCCGATCAAACTCCTTCGCCCTCCGCGTAATAGTAATAATGACGCAGCCACTCCGTATGCCAGGAATGCCAACAATCCAAACACATACTTGGGGTCCAGAAGATTCGTCGCAAAAGGCACGCGCATGTCGATCGACATCCACCCTGGATAAGGGATCAACATCACCCCGAGGTATTTAAAAAATAACGATGCCTGAGTCAGAATGCTTAGCAACCAAATGACCAACGGGCTATCGCCCCCCACATGTTGAACAATCAATGATTCGACAAAGGGTTCATAGGTTTGCCCGACAACAGACCGGCTTTTGAATATCACCAGAATCGCAATTGGTACAAATAATGACAGTGGCAACACAAGCTGGTGCCATGTCCGGCGTGTAAGCGGTGCAGCCAAAGGCGTGAGTGCCAATGCCGCTGCGGGAATCAAGACGGCGTGCTCTTTGCTGAAAGTGGCGAGCAAGTAGAACAATGCCGAAAATAAAAAACTGGATTTCTTGCGGCTGACAAGGCCATCAAAAAAAGTATTTAGCGACAGCAAGCCAAACAGTGTTGCCATCAGCATGGTGCGTTGAGCCAAGTAACCTACTGTATAAATTGCCAGTGGGTGGACTATAAACAATAAGGCCGCTGCAATTGCGGCACGATCATTGTTTTGGTGTGGTGCTGTGTGATGGCTGGCTTTTTTTATAAAGGTGTACAACACAAACGCTGTGACAAGATGAAGGCCTACACTGACGCACCTCTGTGCGAGGATGTTGTCGTCAAAAATCAGATTGACCCAAGCCATCGTGTAATAAGGCAGCCAGCGCAGCTCGAATGCAAAACCATTCAGAAATATTGAATCGAGCGTGCCGCGCTCGAAGAAGTTTTTGTCGTCGAAGAATGGCATGTAGTGTAACGATGGCCAATACAAGGCAACTGTGACTGCGACTAACAAAACTGATAAACCGATTTTCAGATGTGTTTGCATATATTCCTTTATTTGCGAGCGGCCCAGATCACTCAACCGTGCGAAAACCCTACAGGGTATTCACAATGGCTACAAAACCGTCAACCCGTAGCGTCTGTTGCGCTTAATAGTATTCAAGCCAACCCTGTGCCCAGAATCGAGGGACCATCGCCATCCTGTATTTGCTGGCAAGTTCTTGAATGTTGAACATTTCGGGATAGACTCCCCAAACCAGCAAACCAATGGTTAAGGCTATCAGCAACCGGAAGATGGCAATTGATGAGTTACCAAGCAAGAAAGATGTAGATCCTCTCAAATACACGCCTATTGCCCAGGCAATTACCGCAACAAGCCAAAGCTGCGTATACGGCACAACGATCATGCCATCGACCATGGATTGGGCTGCGGCGCCCAATAACGCAACTGCTAACGATGTCCCCAGCCAGTCTTGTGTGCCCCCCGTTTGGATTCGTTTCAAGAAAGCCCAGCAGCTTGTCATTGCCACAATCAGCCAGGCCAGGGCCGCAGGGGTTCCCCATTCAGCGGCAAGTTGCAATAGCGCATTGTGTGGATGCGCCGCCACCGGATTCATTTCATTGGCAAAGTGCATGGGGCCAATGCCAAGCAAAGGATGCGCGGTAATGTGGTGCAGGGCAATGCGCCAAATGACATCACGGTTGCTGAGCGACGAGAAATCATTCACCCGGCTTTCCATACTCACTGCCTGATTGAGTTGCTCGGGGAGCCAGATAAATACCACACCATAAATCACGACGCCCAGGCCCAGGCAAGCTGCCTGTGTTTTTAGCCACGGCAAGGTTTTTTGGCGATTCAGCACCAACAGCACGATGCTGGCAACCAACAGCGCCATAAAGCTGCCTCGTGTGGCGGAAGCCAGCAGAAGCGCCCACCATAGAGCCAGCATCACGCGCCAGAAAAATCGCTCACGCGAGCCTTGCGCTATGAGCAAGGGATAGGCCAGCAGCGGAATGATCAGGGTGGCGATCTGGCCAAAGAAACGGCGGTTAGAAAAACCGGGATAAAACAATGCCGCAGAATCGAGCATCGCGCCTTTCAAGAGCGCCACTAGATAAACCAGCATGATTTTTAGAAAAACAATGACCGCGACTGCCGCAAGTACCCAGCGCATCCAGCGATCAAACTGTTCGGGGTGTCGATAGGCTTCTTGTGAAACCGCGAGCACCAGCACAAACAAAAGAAAAAATAATGCCCATTCAAGGCCTGCAAAATGCGGCCTTGCCGCGAATACGCTTGAGAGGGCACCCAGCGCGAAGGCCGTGCCCATCAGCCAGGCATGTCTGCGCCCGAGTGCCGAGAGCCCGGTCAATACAGATTGTGGTAGCCACACCATCAAGACGCCGACCATGACCAGTACAACGACCTGAACCATGCGATGCAAATCGTAGGAGAAAACATGCCCTGTGTGCATCAGCGCAGATACAACGAGGCCACACAATAATGCCAGGCTGAATATGGAACGGTTTTTCATCATCGATCCGAACGACGGTCAAACAGAGCTATCAAGAAATAGAAAACCCCTCCTGGGAGGGGTTTTTGACTGCAATGTAACTTGCGCTTGGATTAGGTGCTCAAACGGCAGTTTCCGGTACCGGCATCGCAAAGCGTGTTTTTGTCGCCCTTGGTTGTTACAGTAAAGGTAACGTCGCCAGTTGTGCCAGTAGCAGGTGATGTGGCCGGACTTATACAAGCCTTCGCTGCTGGTGGGCTGGTCGTGGCACCATCGGCTTCTGCTGCAACCCAGCTGTTCATAAAGCCTTTGGCTTCAGCTAAGCAGGCATTGTTCGCCGCTTTAATCGTATAGTTTTTGTACGCTGGCAGTGCCACCGCAGCCAAAATACCGATAATCGCCACAACAATCATCAGCTCGATCAATGTAAAACCTTGTTGTACTTTACGCATGTTAAAGCTCCTTGAGTGAGGTTAAATGAACACAGGCAGTCTGTGTCTGGCTCATTAACGTGCAGTCGCCGTGCCAACTTGAGGATAAGCCTTTGTAAAATCGTCAATCCGCCCGCAAAGCCTTGTGCGGCAAGGGGTTTGCACTACCAGGCCGGCGCAGCACACGATCCGCCCGCCGCCCGCCACCCGCTTCGTACCGTCGTTTTGGGTCACGATGTGCCGTATTTTGTCACCGGGCGGCGAGCCTCGGAGACCACTCTTAAGATTCAAATTCAAACGGATTGATCAACTCAAGGCCACAGTCTTCGAAGTCTTTGATGTTTCGGGTGGCAACGGAAAACCCATGGGTGCGGGCAATGCTCGCAATTTGCGCGTCTGGCAGACTCATCGGGCGACCAAGCTCCTTGCGATGCCCCTGGATTTCGGCATAAGCACAGGCGGCAGGGGCTGTAAAATCAAACACCCGTTCCTCAAATGCTTGCGCGATAAATTGTTCGAAACGGCTTTGTAACTGCCACCGGCGTTGACCTTCCGGCAAAACACGCAGGCCATAGCCGATTTCTGCCAGTGTCACGGTAGTGATGAATAGTTGGTTGCTGTCTTGGGTATTTAACCAACCCAGAACCCGCGATGAAGGCTGCGGGCGCATGACTTCTGAAATCACGTTGGTATCAACGACGATCATCAGGCAAAACTCAGCGGATCATGTGGAACGTGTTGGGGGAGCTCCAATTCAACCCCGGATTCAGCCCCGAAGAACTGCACGGAAAGGTCGCCCAGCCGTTGAGGAGTGATGACCGCTTGACGAAGAATGCGCCGCGCTTCTTCTTCCATCGATACTCGATGATGAGCCGCGCGGATGCGCAGGCGCAGGATGGTGTCGTCATCCAGTTTTCGGATGCTTAGGTTGGCCATTGAGGTTCTCCTGTTTTGCCATCGAATGCTAGCAGTGTAGGCTGATGCCTGCACTTTGGCAATTCCTGTCTTGCTGAGGTGGGGTATATTGCTTACGTATGGTAAGGTAATACTTATTATTGTCTATTGTCTACGTGGGGAATGCCATGGCTGCAAACGTAGTTGCTCGTCCGGTTGCGATCAAGATTGACCTGGACATGAAGGAGCGTGTGAAGCGTCTTGCTGAAATGCGTCACCGTACGCCGCACTGGTTGATGCGCGAGGCGATTAGCCAATACGTTGAGCGTGAGGAAAAGCGTGAGGCATTCCGGCAGGATGGCATTCGGGCATGGAACGAATATCAGGCGACCGGACTGCATGTGGCTATGGAAGAGGCGGATGCATGGCTTGCTAAGCTGGAATCGGGTCAGGACGTGGAGCCGCCTGAATGCCACGTTTGATCTGGTCGCCGTCCGCGCTGCTCGATGTCCGGCACGTTTATCGGTTTCTGGCGGCCAAGAATATCGACGCGGCCAAACGTGCTGTGAAGGCCATCAGGGAAGGCGTGAGGGTCATCGCGCAGCAGCCGGGCATTGGCAGGCCAGCAGAAGAAATGGAGCCGGAATACCGGGAGTGGCCGATCGACTTTGGAGACAGCGGCTATGTCGCGCTGTACCGCTACGCCGGGAAAACCGCCGTGATCGTGGCCGTTCGCCATCAGAAGGAAATCGGGTATTAAATGCCTTTCTGGCGGTACGCAGCAATGCAAAAAGCCACGGATATCCGTGGCTTTTCATTTAGCACAGCGCCACGGTTATCCGTGGCTTTTTGCATTGTTGGTGGGTCGGGCGAGATTCGAACTCGCGACCAATGGATTAAAAGTCCACTGCTCTACCGGCTGAGCTACCGACCCGGCGAAGCGCAAAATTATAACCGATAGTTGAGGGCAGGCATAGCCTTGGATGCGTTTCTTTGGATGGGAATCATGTGTTGATTGAGGCGGCGCAGTTATTTGCGCGCGCTAATCGGGCTTAAATACTGAACCTGCGAGATTATTTTTTCTTGCTCTTATTCGTTGTCCTGATTTTGCTATCCACATCGGCGGCGATGGCATCGCCAATTTGGGTCGGGGCGGCTTTCGCCATTGCGACGGTGTTTTGTTCTTCGTAGTTTTGCATGAACGCTACCAGTTTTTGGCGGCTGATGACGCCTGGCAGGAACATGACAATTTCGCCGTCGGGCGCGTAGAGGTAAGACGTTGGGTAGTAGTCCACCGGGCCGACTTGCAGGGCGGGGTTGCCGGGGTCGCGGCGGCTGCCGCCCATGATTTGCGGGAAGCGCAGGTTGTAGCGCTGGATGGTGCTGGCGACCGAGCCCTGGTCAACGCCGTAATCCTGGGCGACGCCAATGACGACGAAATCATTACGCGAATCCAGATCGTTCAGATCGGGGAACTCCATTTTGCAGCGCGGGCACCACGGCGCCCAGAAGTTGACCAGCACCCATTTGCCACGAAAGTCAGACAGGCGGATGTTCTTGTTGTTCATGTCGGTGAAGTTGAAATTCACGGACTTGGCTGCGTGTGCCGGTGACAGCGCGCTTGCCAATATGGCAAAGCAAAGGGCAGAGAGCAGCTTGTTCAAAATGGTGTCCTTAGCTGTAGTGATTGATCTTGGCCGGCACGGTAACCCGGATGGCCACAGGTGCATCGAACTGCACCGGTAAAATTGTGTGACGTTGTTTCATGTTTTTGGTTCACGCCTCGCGCATCATCATGGCAAATTGCACTTTCATGGTGATGGCGGCACCGGCAATGATGGCGGCGAGCACGATGAAGGACGATACCGATAGCGTAGACACGCCGGTCACGCCCTGGCCAATGGTGCAACCCATGGCGGTGACGCCGCCAAATCCCATCAACGTGGCACCAATAATGTGGCGCAGCATGTCCTGGGGTGAGTTGAACGATTCCCAGCGAAAGGTTTTGTGCGCCAGGCTGTAGACCAGTGATCCGGCCATGACGCCCAATACGCTGGCGATGCCAAAGGTGACGATGGTTGCGGTGTCGGTCCAGTAGGCCCATAAATCCATGGTGTAGCCCAATGGCGCGACGAAGGTCATGGATTCAGCCAGATGCGAGTTGGTGCCAAGGTAAACCATTTCCAGCGTTTCCGGATCTTCTCCAAAACCAAATTTACCCGTGACATACCAGCCTGCCGCTACGATGAGTCCCACGACGATGCCGGCCAGAATGTTATCGGTGTTTTCGCGAAACTCTTTACTGGAAAAAATAAAGACCAGAAGCGCAATGCCGATGCCTAGACCCAGCATCAGTGTGCCGGATTTATCTGCAAATCCGAGCAGGGCGGGCAGGGTTTGCATGCCTTCAAAATTGACGGTCACGGGTGTGGCTTGCAGGATGTTGATGCGGAAGGCACCCAGGATGCCACGCAAGGAAACCAGCGCAGCATAGCCCATGAACAGAAACACCACGACGGATTTAAGGTTGCCGCCGCCCATGCGCACCAGGGTGCGCTGGCCACAGCCACCCGCAAGCGTCATGCCGACACCAAACGTGAGCCCGCCCACCAGCGCTGCGAGCCAATAAAAATTGGAGGTGGTGTAGATGGTTTTCGCGACATCCAGATTACCCATGTACACCAGGCTGCTGGTGCCGATGATCGCGACGGCGATGGCCAGCAGCCAGGCGCGCATCCGGCCCCAGTGGCTCATGTTGACGATGTCGGATACCGCACCCATGGTGCAGAACTGGGTTTTGTTGCCAGCGTAGCCAAAGATGAAAGCCAGGATGAACGCCAGCCAGGAAATGACGCGTATCTTGACGTGGGCGTCACTCGCATTCCAGCCCAACGCGGTCACAGCCTGACTGATTAAATCCATGCTTTCCATAGCTTTCTTCCCCGAACTTTATTTTGTGTGGCTGGATTATTCCCCCTAGGGTAGGGTTTAAGCAAGCTTGGCGGTATGGTACGTGTTACCCACATGTGTCCGGGCTGGCGTGGGCATAGAGTGTTGGATCAGGGATGTTGGCAGTATCGAAACCGGCGCGGCGCAGTCGACAGGCATCACACACCCCGCAAGCGCAGCCTTTGCTGTTGGCCTGATAGCAGCTGACCGTGAGCGCGTAGTTCACGCCTAGTGAGGCACCAAGCCGGATGATGTCTGCTTTGGACAAATACTGAAGCGGCGCATGTATGCGAATGTGTTCGCCTTCAACTCCCGCCTTGGTCGCGAGATTGGCCATGCGTTCGAAGGCTTCAATAAATGCAGGGCGACAATCCGGATAGCCGGAATAATCGACCGCATTGACGCCAATGAAAATATCGCGTGCGCCGAGCACTTCCGCCCACGCCAGCGCCAGCGCCAGCATCACGGTGTTGCGTGCGGGAACATAGGTGACGGGGATGCCAGAGGTCGGCGATTCGGGCACAGCAATGGCGGCATCGGTCAGCGCTGATCCGCCGAATTGTCCCAGGCCCAATTGAATAATGCGGTGCTCAACTGCGCCTGATTGCTTTGCAACCCGGCTTGCAGCGGCAAGCTCGGCGTTGTGGCGCTGACCATAATCCAGGCTGAGCGCGTAGCAGACATAGCCCGCTTTGAGCGCGATGGCTAAAACGGTTGCAGAGTCCAGTCCGCCGGAGAGCAGAATAACCGCGCGCTTATTCACAATCATTTTCCGGCCACATTGCCCCACAGCAGTTTATGCAACTGAACCTGCATCCGTACCGGCAGGCGGTCAGCCAGTATCCAGTTCGCTAGCTGTTCGGGCGCAAGCTCTCCTTGCACGGGCGAGAGCAACACGGCGCAGCGTTGGTGGAGTGCATGTTCGGCAATGGTGTCGCGTGCCCAGTCGTAGTCGGCGCGATCGGCCAGCACAAATTTGATTTCGTCGCGGGGCGTCAGGTGCACCAGGTTTTCCCAGCGATTGCGCTGGGACTCGCCGGACCCCGGCGGTTTGATGTCCATGATTCTGGCGACGCGCGGATCGACTTCGCTGATGTCCAGCGCACCGCTGGTTTCCAGCGACACGGAATAGCCCGCATCGCACAACGCAGTCAGCAGTGGCCGACAGTTTTTTTGTGCCAGCGGTTCGCCGCCGGTGACGCACACGGTGGGCGTGGCGAAAGTCGCAACGCGTGCCAGCAGACTGTCTAGCGCCAGCGTTTCGCCACCCTGAAAACTGTACGTGGTATCACACCAGCGGCAGCGCAGCGGGCAACCGGTCAAACGCACAAACACCGTGGGCAAACCTACGCGGCTGGTTTCGCCCTGTAGCGAATGGAATATCTCCGTAATCCGGAGCGTGATCGTTGCAGCCAAGGATTATTTCAGCGCGGCAAGGCGCTTGGTGGCGAGCGCTGCGGCATTGCTGGCGGGATGTTTGTTGATGATTTCTTCAAAGGTTTTCTTTGCGCTGCCGGGATCGTTGAGCTCAATCTGGTTGCTTGCGATGTTCAGCAAAGCATCAGGTACTTTCGGGCTGGTGGGATACGCGACGAGCAATTTCTGCTGCTGCGCCAGCGCGCTCTTGTAATCCTTGAGCGCGAAGTAGGCATAGCCAACCCAGTATTGCGCGTTGGAGGCGAGCGTGCTGCCGGGATAGGCTTTTAAGAAGCCTTTGAACCCGGCAATGGCACCGGCGTAATTGCCCGACTTGAAATGATTCAACGCGGCTTCGTAGCTTTTGGATTCGAGCATCGGGTCGGGCGGCGGCGATGCCTGCGCGGCTGTTGCCGCAGCAGGGTCAGCGGACTGTCCGGGTGCAGCCGTGAGTCCCGGTGTCGC
Source organism: Thiobacillaceae bacterium (assembly GCA_040080135.1). Classification (GTDB taxonomy): domain Bacteria; phylum Pseudomonadota; class Gammaproteobacteria; order Burkholderiales; family Thiobacillaceae; genus Thiobacillus. The sequence goes on along the minus strand of JBEBIZ010000001.1, from coordinate 182,624 downwards.
TGCTTTGCTTAACTCCGACAGCCGGTGATCCAGATCGACGTAGAGATCTTTTTGCCGCTTTTCCAGCGTGTCCAGATGATGGGTTTGCACTTCGGCCTGGCCGCGCAGTTTGGCCATCTCGGATTTAAGCGCTTCGACTTCCTTGAGCAAGTCGAGCAGTTGCTGATTTTGCAGAACGGTCGACTCGAGTCTGTCGAGACGGCTTTCTACTGAGCGTGCGGGCTGAGCCTCGTTCATTGCCTGCGTCTGCACGTCGTCTGCAGCCCAGACCGGGGTACAGATGCCGCATACGACCAGCAGACAGATTCGCAGCCTCACCACGGTTTACTCGTCGCTATAGACAATATCGGCGCGCCGGTTGTCGGCGTAGGCGGCTTCAGTCTCGCCTTCCGTGCGCGGTTTTTCTTCGCCAAAGCTGACGGCTTCAAGCTGTGGCTCGCCCACACCCAGCACGGCCAGCGCTTTACGCACCGCTTCTGCACGCTTTTGACCCAGCGCGAGATTGTATTCGCGGCTGCCACGGTCGTCGGTATTGCCTTGAATGATGATCTTGGCATCGCGTTTGGCTTGCAGGTATGCCGCGTTGGCTTCCAGCGCGGGGCGGTATTCGTCTTTTACGGTGAAGCTGTCGTAGTCAAAAAAGATGCTGCGTTTGGAAATCGGGCTCGCCGGGTCGCGTCGCGGATCGCCTGAAAAATTACCCTTGCTGCCGTCGAGCGCCTTGCCGTCAACGGCGCTGCCAGAAACAGCCTTGCCATCGATGCCGGTGGTTTCCACACCCTTGCTGTCCGCGCCCTTGCCATCTTTACCCTGGCCTGCGGAGGCGGTTTTGGATGGATCATTGGTGCGGTCTTCTACTGACGCAGGTGTGCCAGAAGTGGTGCCGCATGCTGACAAAATCAACGTGAGCAGAATGGGCCATAGGGTTTTGTTCATGGGTCGAGTCTCCTTGAATGTAGGGGTTACGCTGCGTTGCTAGTTTAGCGCTGCGTTGTTGATTAGCGCTGCGCTGTCAAATTTAGCGCTGCGCTGTGGGCGAAGCGTTACAGTTTTTTGCGGAACTCATCCAGGGCGACATCGCATCCTGTATGGTTTTAGTCACGGCGAGCATGCATTGGTAGGGCATCGTTGCCTGGACAAGTTGCTGCGCGGCAGGAGGCGCGACAAGGTCGGGTAGGGACTTGGCGCTGGCAGATTCAGGGCTGACAGGCTCGGAAACGGGCGTTGCGCCAAGCGAAACGGTGGTAACGAGCGGCTGCGGCTGATTGTCAGACTGGTTTCGAGTGCTGGCGCCAACTTTATCCTGGGTGCTGGCGCACGCACTCAAAATCACCACGGCGGACAAGCCGATCAATGCATTACGGTTGAACATTCTTTAACTCCAACAATTAGGGACTCCAGGCAGGCTCGCGCGCGTCTGTGCCGCTTTCTGATAAACGTGCGCGGGTTTTCCCATCAATACTCACGGTGCCCAGAATACCGCGTCCATTTAGCACGGTGGCATATAGCACTGACTGGCCATTCGGTGAAAAACTGGGTGATTCGTCGTGCGCGCTATCGGTCAGCGTGCGGGTCTGGCCGGATGCCAGATCCTGTAGCGTCACCTGAAAGCGGCCACCTTCACGGCGAATAAAGGCCAACAGCTTACCATCCGGACTGATCGCAGGTGAAACATTGTAGTTGCCTTCAAACGTCACGCGACGGGCCTCGCCGCCACTGGCGGGCATCCGGTAAACCTGCGGGCTGCCGCCCCGATCCGACGTAAAGTACAGGGTTTGACCATCCGGCGAGAACACCGGCTCGGTGTCGATGTTGCCGCCTTGAGTCAGACGGGTCACGCCGCTGCCATCGGCGTTGATGCGGTAAATTTGCGATGCTTCATCGCGCGTTAACACGACGGCAAGATGATTGCCGTCGGGATACCAGGCAGGCGCCGAGTTGGAACCTTTAAAGGCCGCCACCTGACGGCGACTGCCGTCGCGCAGCGATTGCAAGTACACCACCGGTTTCTTGTCTTCGAACGATACATAAACCAGGCGGCTGCCGTCGGGCGAAAATACCGGAGAAATAATCGGCTCGTTGGAGCGAACCACAGTGCGGGGATTTTCACCGTCCGCATCCGCCACGCGCAGCTCGAAACGCTTGCCTCGTTTTTGCACGAAGGCGATGCGTGAACCAAACGCGCCCTTCAGCCCGGTCAGTTTTTCGTACACCACGTCGGCGATGGTGTGCGCGGTGGCACGCCATTGCTCGGACGAAATGTTATAGCTGTAACCTGCGATCTGGGTTTGTTTGAGGGCATCGATCAGCCGAAACTGAATGTCGTAACGCCCCCCCGGCAGGCTGTTCACCTGCCCAATCACCATTGCTTCAGAACCCTTGCCGCGCCATAGCTTGTAATCGATCTGCCCTGGCTCGGATGGCTGTTGGCCGCCTGCGGGTTCGATCAGCCGAAACTGCCCGCTGCGATTGAGGTCATCGCCCGCAATGTCGGTCAGGGAAGGTTTGGGTTGATTGGCTGTGCCCTGGAACGGCACCATGGCAACCGGGATTTTGTTGGAAGCGCCGCCGATTACCTGGATTTCCATCCCGGCCTGTGCGGGGAGTCCGCCACCCAAAAGCAAACTACTCAGAATCAATAGAATAACGCGCACAAAAACCTCTAAAAATACGTGTTGGCAATTTTAACATGCGTGCCGCAGCACCTTACACCAACCGGGTTGCGCCAAAGCTCACTCTTTAGGCCGGTGTACCAGAATGACTTCGGGTACAAACGCCGCGCGTGCATCTTTATCTTCGGGCAGGGGTAATGGCGATGATTTGCGGATCGCGCGTTCGACCGCGTCGTCATAGGCCGGATTGCCGCTGCTTTGCACCACTTTGACATCGAGCACTTCGCCCGTTGGTAATAATCGAACCTGGCATTTGACTTGGGGGTTACCTTTAAGGTTCTCTGGCAGCCGCGTATTGCCGCGCACTTTTGCGCTGACCTTGTCTTTGTAATCGCCGACGATGCCCGCTACCTCGGCCATCCGTTTGGAGGATGCAGCACTGGATGCCATCTGCTTCAACTGGCGGGTTTCGCTGGCCAGCTCTTCTTCCATCAAGCGTCGTTGCAGATCCTGATCCTCGATTTTTTTGCGCGCGTCGCGCAGCTTGTCCTCAGCCATTTTCCGGTCGTGAAGTTTTTTGAGTTTCTCGGTTTCTTCGCGGGCGGCATCGGCCAGTGCATGGCGTTCGTCTTCCTGCGCCTGTTTGATTTTTTTCTGCTCCGCCATTTTTTTAAGCGCGATATCCGGTGCTTTTGGGGTGGGTTGCTCCTCAATCCTGGGTGCTTTGGCGACCGGCTGCGGGGGAGGTTCAGGTGGCGGCGTGGGTGTCATGACTGGCGCGGGCGTGGGTGCCGGTAGCGCCTGCCACAAATCCACCATCACGGGTGCTGTTGCCGGATGTTGAGTTTGCCAAGACACGCCAAACACCAGCAACAAAAAAAACACTCCATGCACTATCAGCGCCAGCGCACCCGCTTTGGCTTCTGTGCTGCGTAGTGCAAATGAGGTCATGGTGCTGGACGTGCGAGCAGCCCGATGCGGGCGATCTGCGCCTGTTGCAACAACGTCATCACGTCCATGACTTCCTGATAACGCACACCTTTGTCGGCAGCGATGACGACGGGTTGCTCCGGTCGCGCACGATGCAGGCTGCGGATTTCCCGAGCCAGCCGTGATTTCTCGACGACGCGCTCCACACTGTCTCCAGCGCGATCACGCAGCTTGAATTCGCCCGACTCCTTGATGATGACTTCCAGCGGCAGTGCAGGGGTTTGCGCGGTCTTGCCGACGCTGGGCAAATCGACCTGGCCGGGGTTGATGAAGGGGGCGGTCACCATAAAAATCACGAGCAGCACCAGCATCACGTCGATCATCGGCACGACGTTGATCTGGGCAACCTGTTTGCGGGTGCGCGCCATGATTAAACGGGCTTGGTAGCCTGACGCTGCAGAATGTTAGAAAACTCTTCCATGAAGCTTTCCATCCTGTTGGCCAGGCGGTCGATGTCGTGGGTGAACCGGTTGTAACCGATCACGGCGGGAATCGCGGCAAACAAGCCCATCGCGGTGGCGATCAGCGCCTCGGCAATACCCGGCGCGACCTGCGCCAGTGTGGCCTGCGACACCGAGGCCAGACTCTGGAACGCCAGCATGATGCCCCACACCGTGCCAAACAGTCCGATGTAGGGCGAGACCGAACCCACGGTGGCGAGAAAAGACAAATGTGATTCGAGCCGGTCAACTTCGCGCTGATACGTCGCGCGCATGGCGCGGCGGGTGCCGTCCATGATGATGTTGACAGTCATCCCGGTTTGTCGGCGCAGCTTCATGAATTCGCGAAACCCGGCTTCAAAAATACGCTCCATCTCGCCCGATTCGTCGTGCTCCGCCGACACGCGCTGGTACATCGCGTTGATGTCGCCGCCTGCCCAGAATTCTTTCTCAAAGCGTTCGGTGATACGGGTTGCGCGCTTCAGGGCAAACAGCTTGATGAAGATGTACCACCACGACAGCATTGACGAGATGAGCAGAATCCCCAGCACGATCTGTACCGCAATCGAGGCATGGATGATGAGGGTTAACAGCGACAGGTCTTGATTGAGTTCAGGGTTCACGGCGGCGGTAATTTTTCCAGTAAGGTCGCGGGTATTCTAGCGGGTTTGAAACTGACCGCATCGACGCAAGCAAGTTGCACGCGGGCCTTAACCAGCGGTTTGTCGGCAGCAATATTTTGGGCGACGGTCAGGGTGGTACGTGTCACGTCGAGCAGCTGTGTGTCGAGTGTGAGCAGGTTGTCCAGCCGCGCCGGAGCGAGGTAATCGATTTCGACGCGCCGCACCACAAATACAAGACCTTCGAGCTCACGCAGCACGTCCTGTCCAAAGCCCAGGCTGCGCAACCATTCGGTACGTGCCCGTTCCATGAATTTGAGATAGTTGGCGTAGTACACCACGCCGCCCGCGTCGGTGTCCTCCCAGTAAATCCGAACCGAATAGGTGAAATGCGCGGTCACGGCTCGCTTTTGAACAGGTCGGCATTGAACATTTCGGCGTCCGGGTGGCTGGTAGGCATGGGCAATCCCATATGGCGGTATGTAAGCTGGGTTGCGATACGACCGCGCGGCGTACGTTGCAAATAACCCTGCTGGATCAGATACGGTTCCAGCACATCCTCAATCGTGTCGCGTTCTTCGCCGATGGCTGCCGCCAGATTGTCCAGCCCGACCGGGCCGCCCATGAATTTTTCGACGACGGCCGACAAGAGTTTGCGGTCCATTACATCCAGTCCGGCGCGATCCACGTCCAGCATCACCAGTGCGGCATCCGCCACCAGGCCTGTTGCGCGCCCATTGGCCTTGACTTCGGCGTAATCGCGCACCCGGCGAAGCAGGCGGTTGGCAATGCGCGGCGTGCCGCGCGAACGTCGTGCAATCTCCAGCGCGCCCGCTTCCTCCAGATCCATTTTCAACAGCCCGGCAGAACGATGCACGATGTAGCCCAGTTCTTCGGCCGAATAAAATTCCAGCCGCGCAACAATGCCAAAGCGGTCGCGCAGCGGGTTGGTCAGCATCCCGGCGCGTGTTGTTGCACCGACCAGCGTGAATGGCGGCAGATCGAGTTTGACCGAGCGCGCCGAGGGACCCTCACCGATCATGATGTCGATCTGGAAATCTTCCAGTGCCGGATACAGCACCTCTTCGACCACGGGCGAGAGCCGATGGATCTCGTCGATGAACAGCACATCATTCGGCTCCAGATTGGTCAGCAGTGCCGCTAGATCCCCCGCGCGTTCCAGCACCGGGCCCGACGTCTGGCGCAGATTTACACCCATCTCGCGTGCAATGATGTGCGCCAACGTCGTTTTGCCCAGCCCTGGCGGCCCGAACAGCAACACATGATCGAGCGCCTCGCTACGGTTTCTGGCCGCGTGGATAAATATTTCGAGCTGTTCGCGCGCCTTGGCCTGGCCCACATATTCGGCCAGCGTGCGCGGACGCAGCGCCCGCTCGATCTGTTCTTCGACAGGGCTGGCAGCGGCGGGGGCGATGAGGCGGTCGGTTTCAATCATGGAGGGGATTCTACCGATTAACGCGCAAACAAGAGACAGGACTTGAGCCTGCTTTCAGGCTCGAATTGAATTTGGACTGGTGCCATCAAATTCAAGCCGCTTGCGCCAGTGTGAAATCGACACGCACCTTGTCAAACGGACATATGATTTTTCCATTCTCCATTTTTTCCAGCAGGCCGATTGCCAGCAGGGCATGCACATCTCGATGTACGGATTTGACATCCCGTTCCAGTCTGCGGGCAAGTTCACGCAGACTCAGTTCGCCCGCGCCGCTCATGGCTTCCAGCACGCCCCAACGCTTCGGGCTGATTTCGGAGAACAGCAGTTCCGGGCTGGCATAGCTGAAAGTGGCCGTTTGAACGCGCCCGGACTTGGCGGCCTGGCGAAACCCTTTTGCGCCTGTTCCGAGCGCCGCTTTCCAGTCTGGGTTAATTTCAATGACGGCGGTTTTCATGTGACGCTCCTTTCAACTTCAGACAGAAAATCATCCAGCAGTTGGTCGAGGGAAACAAAGCGGTAATCGTGTTGTTTTCCATCCAGATGTTTATGATCGCCTTTGCCGCGTTCATTATCGAAACCGACAATGCGTTCTCCATTCAGCACATAAACCAGGCGATATTTGAAAGTGTGGTCGCATGGCGGAACCGGGCAGGGCAGCTTCCATATTTTCATTTCAACCAGCCCGCCATTCGGGAGGCGCTGGTGATGTTGCTTGAGCAATTCCGCTTTCATGTTGGCATTCTTGACAACAACATAGTGTATGTCAAGCGTGATAGTTCATATGGATCGTGACCGCAAGGACTGCCGCTATTAGCCTCAACTGCATGTGTGTCTAGTCCGACAACCATGAAACGCCTACAATACGCGGTCTTTTCCAAGGCGTTCTCCCCATCAGGTGTTTACCGGCATTATTCAATCCATCGGCCATATCCGCGACTTTGAAGCGCGCGGCGCGGATGCGCGCATGTGTATTGGTGGTGGCGGGCTGGATTTTTCTGATGTGGCACTGGGCGACAGTATTGCGGTCAATGGTGTGTGTCTGACTGCAGTCGTGCTGACGGCGGATAGTTTTTCGGTGGATGTGTCGGCCGAGACTTTGCGCTGTACCAGCGGGTTTTTGCCGGGGGCGGAAGTCAATCTGGAAAAGGCGCTGCGCCTGGCGGATCGGTTGGGCGGGCATCTGGTGTCGGGGCATGTCGATGGCATTGGCCGTGTCGCGCGTTTTGAACAAGCGGGCGAATCCTGGCTGCTGGAAATCGATGCGCCTGAATCCCTTGCGCGGTACATCATCAACAAGGGATCGATTACGGTGAACGGCGTATCGCTGACCGTGAACAAGGTGGACGGTGCTCGCTTTGCGCTGAATCTTATTCCGCATACGCTGGAAATGACGACGCTGAAACATCTGGCGCCGGACAGTCGCGTCAATCTGGAAGTGGACATGATTGCGCGCTATGTCGAGCGCCTCACACACTATGCAAACCATACGGACAAAGATTAAATGAGCCTCTCCCCCATTACCGACATCATCGAAGAACTCAAGGCGGGCCGCATGGTCGTGCTGGTCGATGAAGAAGACCGTGAAAATGAAGGTGATCTGGTGATGGCGGCCGAATTTGCCACGCCGGAAGCAGTCAACTTCATGGCCAAACATGGGCGCGGTCTTATTTGCCTGACGCTGACGGATGACCGCTGCCGCCAGCTCGGTCTGAAGCAGATGGTGGAAGACAACCAGACGCCGTACAGCACGGCGTTCACGGTTTCGATTGAGGCTGCCGAAGGCGTGACGACGGGTATCTCTGCGGCGGATCGCTCAGTGACGATTCAAGCTGCGGTAAAAAAAGATGCCAAGGCCACCGACATCATTCAGCCCGGTCACATTTTCCCCTTACGCGCCCAGCCGGGCGGCGTGCTGGTGCGCGCGGGCCATACCGAAGCGGGCTGCGATCTGGCGCATCTGGCCGGGGTTGTGCCGGCTGCGGTGATCTGCGAAATCCTGAAGGACGACGGCACGATGGCGCGCCTGCCAGACCTGGTGATTTTTGCGCAGGAACACGGGCTGAAAATTGGCGCGATTGCCGATCTGATCCATTACCGCAACCAGACCGAAACGCTGGTCGAACGTGCTGCTGATCGTCTTGTGCAAACTATTTACGGCGCGTTTCGCCTGATTGCCTATCGTGATAAAACCACGCGCGAAACGCATCTGGCGTTGACCCGGGGCGAAATTACGGCAGACAAGGAAACGCTGGTGCGGGTGCATGAGCCCCTGTCGGTGATGGACTTTATCGATGTCACCGGCGGTGGTCACTCGTGGCCGATCCTGTCTGCGCTGGAAACGATTGCCGAGGCGGAGAGTGGCGTGCTTGTCTTGCTGCATCGCCCGGAAACGGCGGATGCCTTGTTGAGTCGCATTGCACCGGCTGCTGCGGTCAACACCACGCTTGCCTTGCGCGATTACGGCATTGGCGCGCAAATTTTGCGTGACCTCGGCGTAGGCAAAATGAAGCTGCTGTCCAGTCCGCGCAAAATGCCGGCGATGGATGGATTTGGCCTCGAAGTCACCGGCTATTCTGAAAAGCGCTAATTCTTGAAAGAGAGCATTGATATGGGCACTAACAGCACAATTTCTGAACTTGACCCCGTCTACCGCGGCGCAGGTCTGAGAATCGGCATCGTCATGAGCCGGTTCAACAAGGACATCTGCGATGGCCTGCTGTCGGCGTGCGAAACCGAACTCGCCCGTCTGGGCGTGACTGATATTTTGCTGGTCAATGTGCCGGGCGCGCTTGAACATCCGATTGCATTACAAAAAATGTCCTTGAGCGGCAAGTTTGATGCACTGATTGCCCTCGGCGCAGTCGTGCGCGGCGACACCTATCACTTTGAGGTGGTGTCCAACGAATCCTCGCGCGGCATTCTCGACGTTCAGTTACAGACCGGCGTGCCGATTGCCAATGCCATTCTGACCGTGGATACCGAAGAGCAGGCGCATGTCCGGATCAAGGAAAAAGGCCGCGATGCAGCGCAGGTCGCAGTTGAAATGGCCAACCTGTTGAAACAGCTTTAACCATGGCCGGCTCTCGTAGAAGCTCCCGCGAGTTCGCGCTGCAAGGCATTTATGCCTGGCTGGTGGGAGGCGCAGACGTGACCCTGATCGCGGCCAATCTGGCTGAGGACACGGGATTCAAACGCGCAGAAGAAAATTATTTTCGGACGCTGTTGCAAGGCGTATTGAAAGATGAAGATTTGCTGAGTTCCAGGATCACGCCGTATCTGGATCGTCCGCTGATCGAGTTATCACCCGTCGAGCGCGGCATTTTGCTCCTCGGTGCATACGAACTTGTGCATTGCCCGGATGTGCCGTATCGCGTCGCGATCAACGAGGGCGTTGAGCTGGCCAAAAAATACGGCGGCACCGACGGCCACAAATATATCAACGGCGTGCTCGATAAGCTTGCGCAGGAAACGCGCGGGCTGGAAATCGAGCAGGCAAAAAAACAGCGGAGTTAGGTGCGTGGTTCCAGGGGTTAACCCTTTAGCCGCTACACCGCACCATGACCTCAGAGTTTGACCTCATCAAGCGCTATTTCACTCGCCCGACGCCCGGTGCCGTCCTGGGTGTGGGCGATGATTGCGCCTTGTTGTCTCCAACCCCAGGCATGCAATTGGCGGTATCGACCGACATGCTGCTGGAAGGCCGTCATTTTTCTCCGCAGGACAGCCCGGCGGGTATTGGCCACAAATCACTGGCAGTGAATCTTTCGGATCTGGCCGCGATGGGCGCAACACCGCGCTGGGCAACGCTGGCGATTGCCTTGCCAGGCGTTGACGACGCCTGGCTGGCCGCGTTTGCGCGCGGATTTTTCCGCATGGCGGATGCGCATGGCATCGAGCTTGTGGGTGGCGATACCACACGCGGCGCGTTGGGTATTGCCATTACTGTGCTGGGCGAAGTGCTGCCGGGTCAGGCTCTGCGGCGCAGTGGCGCGCAGGCGGGTGATGACGTCTGGGTGTCCGGCCAGATTGGCTCGGCTGCCATGGCGCTGGCCTATCGACAGGGCCGACTGTTCATGGAACAGATCGATGCGGCCAAGCTATTGCCCACTTTGTATTTGCCACAACCGCGCGTTGCACTCGGGCTTGCGCTACGCGGCATCGCGCACAGCGCGATCGATATTTCGGATGGCTTGCTCGCCGATCTCGGACATGTTCTCGCTGCATCCGGCGTGGGGGCAGAACTGGTTTTCGCGGATTTTCCGGTCGCGGCCGGCACTCAAAATTATCTGGATCAGCCGGTTGCACGAGAATGCGTGCTCGCGGGTGGCGACGATTATGAGCTGTGTTTTACCGCGTCGGCCAGCCAGCGCGAAGCGGTGATGTCGGCAGGCGTGTTGGCAGGCGTAACGGTCACGCGAATTGGCCGGATCACGGATGCACCTGGCATGTTCGTTTTTGATGCCGATGGGCAGACGATGTCGATAGAAAAAACCGGTTATGACCATTTCGCCTGATTTCAAATTCATGCTTGCCCGCCCCGCGCATTTTATTGCTTTGGGCTTTGGCAGCGGCCTTGCACCCAAGGCGCCGGGCACGTTTGGCACGCTGGTCGGTTTCCCGGTTTATTTTCTGTTGCAAGCGTTATCGCCAAATATGGCCAGTCTTGTTGCCTTGCTGGCAGCGGGGTTTATTCTGGGTATATGGGCATCAGCCCGAACCAGTCGCGCGCTTGGCGTGGCAGATCACGGCGCGATTGTCTGGGATGAAATCATCGCTTTTGCGATGGTGCTGAGTGTCACGCCCGTGTCGGTGCTCTGGTATGGTGTTGCCTTTGCAGCATTTCGCTTCTTCGATATTCTCAAGCCCTGGCCGATCCGCCAGTTTGATGCGCGCCTGAAAAACGGATTTGGTGTCATGTTCGACGATGTGCTGGCGGCGTTTTATGCCGTCGTGGTTATCAAGGGATTGCAATGGCTCGTGTAACAGATGCTGAACTCCAGGAACTCGCGACCACGCTAGGTGAGGCCTTGCGGGCGCGTGGGTGGATGGTGGCGACTGCCGAGTCTTGTACCGGTGGCTGGGTCGGTCAGGTTCTCACGAGCATCCCCGGCAGTTCGGCCTGGTACGATCGCGGATTTATTACCTATGCCAATGCCGCAAAACAGGACATGCTCGGCGTAGCCGCCACGACGCTGGAAACCTATGGTGCAGTGTCGGAAGAGACCGTTTGCGAGATGGCGCGAGGCGCGCTGGCACGTAGCGGTGCACAGGCGACGCTGGCCATTTCCGGTATCGCTGGCCCTGGCGGCGGAACACCGCAAAAGCCGGTTGGGCTGGTGTGTTACGGCTGGGCGCTCACCGATGGCACTTTGATGTCGTCCACCTGCCGTCTCGACGGCGACCGTGAAGAAATCCGCTCTCGTGCGGTGGCAGCGGCGTTGCGCGGCCTGATCGATCTGATTGTCTAAGTGCTGAATGCCCACGCCGCAAACGGCTCAATCTCGTCGCGATTCAGCAGCATCAACTGACACGCATCCGGGTTCATGGTGTGATCCGCTGTGGTGTCGATATTCAATCGCTGCAACACATAGCCCAGCAAGGCGCGCCGCACGCTTACTTCGATAATGTCGCCAGTCGCACCGTAATCCAGTAGCAGACTGTCGCGCTTTGCCGCATCGAGTCCGGTGTGGGGCGCCAGCTGCAGACTGACCTGTTCTACCCAGTCATCGTCATACTGGATACCGGATTCAGCGGGTGTATCAAGGCACTCGGCATCGGTGATGCGCGACAGCACGAAGTCGCGAAAATCGTAACTGGCCTCGTGATAAGCACGCACGTGCCAGCGCAGCCCGGTATCAACCAGCGTGTGGGGTTCCAGGATGCGCTCGGTCTGGCCATCCCGATCAGACAGCGAACGATAGTGAACACGCAGTTTGCGTTTGTGATGAATGGCGCGGGTGATCTGCGCCAGTGTCTGCTGGCTGGGCAAGCGCACCGGCAGCGGCAGTGAGGCGGTCGCAAGACCATACACCGAATCCGTTCCGTAAGGCCCGTTGGTGACGGCAAGGTTGGCGGCGATGATGGGCAACACGACCGCCGGGCTCAGATCAGCAAAGAGCGGCTGAAAGCTGTCGTGCGGCACAAAGCCGAACACGTTGTGGTTGTAGATCAGGTTACCGGGGGCGAGATCGTTGTAGAGCTTGAGATCCTTGGTGGCGGCCGCATCCGAATTGCCAAATGCGCGCGCCACTTCACCGCGCGTCACCACGCCAGCGTACCAGGCCAGGATTTCGATGAATTGCAGCCGCTGGCGCGTGGCCCATTTAACGTCCAGCCGCATCATGCCAGACCGCTTTTTTTCGTTTGAAATCATCCCGCTTGTCCTGTACACGTGATCGCTGGGCTCGATTATAGGCGCGTACCTTCAAATTAAAAACACAAACAAAGTATTTTGTGCGTAGGTGATAAATTATATTGACATTAGTAAATGTATGGCCTACATTCACGTCACACCAACCAACTCAGGAGAAGCATGATGGCAAACCCCGCAGCGAATGAAGACAAGGTAAAAGCGCTCTCAGCCGCACTTTCGCAAATTGAAAAGCAGTTTGGCAAAGGCTCGATCATGCGAATGGGCGACCATGATGTGGTGCGCGACATCCAGGTTGTCTCAACCGGTTCCCTGGGCCTGGATATTGCGCTGGGTGTAGGTGGGTTGCCGCGCGGCCGCGTGGTGGAAATTTACGGCCCGGAATCGTCCGGCAAAACCACCTTGACACTGCAAGTCATCGCAGAGATGCAAAAGCTCGGCGGCACCGCTGCGTTTATTGATGCGGAACATGCGATGGACCCGCAATACGCCGCCAAACTCGGTGTGGATGTCGATAACCTGCTGCTGTCCCAGCCGGATACCGGCGAGCAGGCGCTGGAAATCGTCGACATGCTGGTGCGTTCCGGTTCGGTTGACGTCGTCGTGATTGATTCAGTCGCAGCGCTGACACCCAAAGCTGAAATTGAAGGTGAAATGGGTGATCCGCAAATGGGTCTGCACGCACGGCTGATGAGTCAGGCGCTGCGCAAGCTGACCGGCAATATCAGCCGCACGAACACCCTGGTGATTTTCATCAACCAGATCCGGATGAAGATCGGCGTGATGTTTGGCAGCCCCGAAACCACCACAGGCGGCAATGCGCTCAAATTTTATGCGTCGGTGCGGCTCGATATTCGCCGCATCGGCGCGATCAAGAAAGGCGATGAAATCGTCGGCAACGAGACCAAGGTCAAGGTTGTTAAAAACAAGGTTTCGCCGCCGTTCAAGGAAGCATTCTTCGATATCCTGTATGGACAGGGAATCTCGCGCGAAGGCGAAATCATCGAACTGGGTGTCAATCACAAGCTGGTCGAAAAGTCCGGTTCCTGGTATGCCTATAACGGCGAAAAAATTGGTCAAGGCAAAGACAACGCACGTGAATACCTGAAAGAGCATCCCGAAATTGCTCAGGAAATAGAAGGCAAAGTGCGCGCCATCGTGGGTGTAGGTGCTGGCGTACCGGTCAAGGCCGAAAAGGCGGACAAAGCTGCATAACAAGCCTGAAATTTCTCTGCGTAATCGCGCGCTGACCCTGCTGGCCCGGCGCGAACACAGCCGGTTTGAACTTGCCCGGAAACTGGAACGCATCGAATGCGATCCAGAAGAGCTTTCCAGTTTGCTGGACGAGTTTGAGTCGAAGAACTGGCTGTCGGACCGGCGTTTTGCGCAGAGCTACGTGGCCGATCACCGCGCCCGCGAAGGCGCGATCAAACTGGCTTACGCATTGCGTCAACGGGGTGTTTCCGACGCGCTGATTGCCGATGCGCTGGAATCGCTGAACGAACGGGGTGACGGCGAACTCAAGCGAGCCCGCGACGTCTGGCGAAAAAAGTTTGGTGTTGCGTTGGATTCGCCACAGGGACGCATTGAACACACGGCGTCGGAACGCGCCAGACAGATGCGTTTTTTGCTGGGACGGGGGTTTTCGTCGGAGATCATACGTCAGGTGCTTCGGCAAACGGAGGATGAATCCGGGAATGAATAGGGCAACATCAGCGTCAAGGCTGTAGCTTCGTATGGAATTTACATTTGCTGACTTGGGTAAGCCAAATGTTGCGTCTATCATGCAGCGGGCACTAATTATTCAACTATCGAGGAGAGAAGTATGAGTTTTGCATCGGACTTTAAAGAGTTTGCCGTCAAGGGCAACGCCATGGATCTGGCGGTGGGTGTCATTATTGGCGCAGCGTTTGGCAAGATTGTGGATTCGATCGTGAATGACCTGATTATGCCGATCGTTGGCGCGATATTTGGCGGCCTCGATTTTTCCAATATGTTTGTGGTTCTGGGACAAGCGCCAGCGGGCGTGGCCATGACGCTGGCCGATCTCAAGAAAGCGGGCATCCCAGTATTTGCCTACGGCAACTTTGTGACGATTCTGCTCAACTTCATTATTCTGGCGCTGATTGTTTTCATCATGGTTCGGCAGATCAATCGCCTGAAGCGTGAAGCACCGCCACCTGCACCTGCTGCCACCCCGGAAGATATTCTGCTGTTGCGTGAGATTCGAGATGGTCTGAAGCGCTAATAAACGCTTAAATCCGCAGTTGTATAAGCCAATAAAAACGGGAGCTTCGGCTCCCGTTTTTATTGGCTTCAGTTCATTCGGAATCCGCTTTGGTGCCGGTCAGTGTGCCGCCTCCCAGTTACTGCCCACCCCAACGCCAACGCGCAGGGGCACTTTCAGTGAGGCAACATCACACATCAGTGACGGCAATTGCTGAAGCAGCCTATCGATTTCAGCCTGAGGGACTTCCAGCACCAGCTCGTCATGCACTTGCAGAATCAGGCGGCTGGCGACGTGCTCGCGATCCAGCCAGTCTTGAACCGCGATCATGGCCAGTTTGATTAAATCTGCGGCGGTGCCTTGCATGGGTGCGTTAATCGCGGCACGTTCCGCACCCTGGCGTCGCTGCGGATTTTTGGCATTGATCTCGGGCAGATACAGACGGCGACCAAATACCGTTTCCACATAACCCTGCTCACGCGCGGTTTCACGAGTGCGCTGCATGTAGTCGGCCACGCCAGGATAGCGGGCGAAGTAACGGTCTATATAAGCCTGGGCGGCGTTGCGTTCCAGATTGAGTTGCGCCGCCAGCCCGAATGCAGACATGCCATAGATCAGACCGAAGTTAATCACTTTGGCCATGCGCCGCTGTTCCGACGACACGGAATCAAGCGGTACGCCGAACACTTCCGACGCGGTCGCGGTGTGGATGTCCCGGTCTTCGGCAAACGCGGTCAGCAGGCCCGCATCGTCGGACAGGTGCGCCATGATGCGCAGCTCGATCTGCGAATAGTCGGCCGAAATCAGCACATGACCGGGCGGCGCGATAAACGCTTCTCGAATGCGGCGGCCTTCCTGCGTGCGTGCGGGAATATTCTGTAAATTCGGCTCGCTGCTCGACAGGCGGCCTGTCACCGCAGTGGCTTGCGAATAACTGGTATGCACCCGACCTGTCGCCGGATGGATCATCTGCGGTAACTTGTCGGTATACGTGGACTTGAGTTTGGCCATGCCCCGGTAATCGAGAATGGCGCGCGCGATGGGGTGGTCCAGCGCAAGTTGTTCCAGCGTGTCTTCATCGGTGGAAGGCGCACCCGTCGGTGTTTTCTTGATGACCGGCAAGCCTTTTTGCTGGAACAGAATTTCGCCGATCTGCTTGGGCGATCCGAGATTGAACGGCTGCCCGGCTTCCTGAAACGCGCGCTGCTCCAGCTCCAGCATTTTTTTGCCCAGCTCGCCGCTTTGCAGCGCCAGAGCCTGACGGTCGATCAATACGCCCGTACGCTCCATGCGGAACAGTATGCGCGCGACCGGAATTTCGATCTGGCGGTAGATGAATTCGAGCTGCTCTGATGCGGCAATCTGCGGCGCAAGCGCTTCGAATACGCGCAGGGTCACATCGGCGTCCTCGGCGGCGTATTCGCTGGCACGTTCGATCGCAACCTGCTCAAAGCTGATCCGGGTCGCCCCTTTGCCGGTCACATCGTCGTAGCTGATAGTGGCCAGTCCCAGATGGCGCGCGGCCAGGCTGCCGAGCTCATGCTGCTGGTGCGCTTCGAGTACATAGGATTGCAACAGCGTGTCGTCGCTGATACCCGCAAGAGCAATGTCATGGTTGGCGAAGACGTGCATGTCGTATTTCAAATGCTGCCCGACTTTTTTCAACGCGGCGTTTTCGAGCAGAGGCTTGAATCTGGCAAGCGTTGAATCGCGGTCGAGATGCTCGGGCACGCCTGCGTACTGGTGCGCGAGCGGCAGATACGCCGCCTCGCCCGGCGTGATTGCAAACGACATGCCGACGAGTTGCGCGCGCATTGGCGCGAGTTCGGTCGTCTCGGTATCCAGCGCAAAAATCGGCGCGTCTCCGAGTTTGCGTATCCACTGATCCAGTTGCTCACGGCTCAGAATGGTCTCGTATCCAGCGCGGTGGGTGCCGCTGCTTTCGAGCGCGGCCTTGGTCTCGCCGCTGTTTTCGAAAGCCGTTCGACGTCCGCTTTTGTCTTCAGGTGCAGGCGTTGCCTCGCCGTTTTTCTTATCAAGCTCGGCCAGCCAGCTACGAAAATTGAAATGCCCGAACAGACGACGCAACGTGTCAGTGTCGGCGGGTCGGCGCGTCAGGCTGTCGAGTTCGAATGGCAGCGGCACATCGGTTTTGATCGTGACCAGCACGCGCGCCTGCGGCAACCAGTCGAGGGCGGCGCGCAGGTTTTCGCCCACCACGCCCTTGATCTCGCCCGCGTGAGCAACGATGTTATCGAGCGAGCCGAATTCGCTTAACCATTTCACCGCCGTCTTCGGCCCGACCTTGGACACGCCCGGTACGTTATCGACGGTGTCGCCGATCAGGCTGAGGTAATCGACAATGCGCTCCGGCGGCACGCCGAACTTGCCGACAACGCCCGGCACGTCCAGCGTCTCGAAACTCATGGTGTTGATCAGCGTGACATGGTCGTTCACCAGTTGCGCCATATCCTTGTCACCGGTGGATACGATACTTTTTACCCCATGATGCTCGGCCTCGACCACCAACGTGCCGATCACGTCATCAGCCTCAACACCGTCGATCACGATCAGCGGCCAACCGTCGGCGCGGATCAGTTCAAACAGCGGCTCGATCTGGCAGCGCAAATCGTCCGGCATCGTCGCCCGGTTCGCCTTGTATTCAGGATAAAGGTCATCGCGAAAAGTTTTGCCACGGGGATCAAAGATGCAGGCGATATAATCGGCGGCGTAGTCTTTTTGCAAACGGCGCAGCATGCTGAGCACGCCCTTGATGGCGTTAGTCGGCTCGCCGAGTGCGTTGCGCAAGT
This sequence comes from Thiobacillaceae bacterium, assembly GCA_040080135.1. Lineage (GTDB taxonomy): Bacteria > Pseudomonadota > Gammaproteobacteria > Burkholderiales > Thiobacillaceae > Thiobacillus. The sequence continues at coordinate 165,099 of JBEBIZ010000001.1, read as the reverse complement.
CGGGCAGCGCATGAAATGCACGGTAGAGATAGGACGATCCGTCCACCAGTAGCAGGGTTTTAGGCGCGCTGTTTTCAAACGTCTTGGCATTATCAGGAGAATCGTTCATATGCATCTGGAAAAATTGCCCGTCATGGCCGATCCGCGCAGCTCGGCGGAAAATGACTACTCGGCGCGCGAGTCGTGGCGGATGCTGGGGATTATGGCAGAGTTCGTCGAGGCCACCGAACGGCTCGCGTCGATCCGGCCTGCGGTGTCGATTTTTGGCAGCGCCCGCACCCCGCCCGATCACGCCTATTACATGCTCTCCGAAGAGATTGCGCGGCGCTTGTCCGATGCCGGGTTTTCTGTCATCTCCGGCGGCGGCCCCGGCATTATGGAAGCCGCCAACAAGGGCGCGTATTTCGGCAAGTCGCCCAGCGTGGGACTCAACATCCAGCTGCCGCACGAGCAGTCCGGTAATGCCTACCAGGACATCAGCCAGACCTTTCAGCATTTCTTTGCGCGCAAAGTCATGTTCGTTAAATTTGCGGCGGCGTACGTTGTCATGCCCGGCGGCTACGGCACGCTGGACGAGCTCACCGAGGCCTTGACACTGGTGCAAACCGGCAAGATCGCGCGCATTCCGATCATCCTGGTCGGCTCCAAATTCTGGGCGGGACTGGTCGACTGGGTGAAACACACACTCGTAGGCGAAGGCATGATCTCACCCGAAGATATCGACCTGATGCGCATCATCGACACGCCCGAAGATGTCGTCGATGCCATCTTCAGCCATTATGAAAAACGCGGCTTCATGCCGTCGCTGGCGGAGCGCGAGATCCAGCTCAATCTATAAACTATTCTGCGATAGCCTACTTAACCATTTCAGGGGGAACATCATGCGTATCACGCTCACACTTCTGGCCTTACTGGCGACAGCTTCTGTTGCCGCCGCACCCGCCGTGCCGCTGCCGCCCGACCTCAAACCGGTGCCAGACGGCGCGCCTAATCCGGGTGATGCGCCGCCGGTTACGATCAAGCCGTCAGGCGCGGGGCGCGTCGAGGAATATCGTACCCATGGCCGGGTATATATGCTCAAGATCACGCCCAAAGTCGGCAAGCCGTATTATTTGATTGACCAGAAAGGCGAAGGCTTCTTCACCAAGCGCGACACGCTTGAAGGCGGGCTGCAACCGCCGATGTGGACGGTCAAGGAGTTCTGAGTCGCATGAGTGCCACCTCCAATCAGGACATCCCGCGCAAGGCGGCGGCCAGACAAGGACTGCAATGGGTGAACGAAGGCTTCAGCCTGTATCGTAAAAATCCGCTGCTATTGTCAACCGCGTTTGGCATGCTGTTTGGTGCGGTCGCAATCTCCAGTCTCATCCCCGTCATGGGCGAGGTTTTGTCTGAATTGATTTCGCCCTTGATGGTGGCTGGCTTTATGGCAGCCTTTCGCACGCTGGACCGCAAAGAAGCTTTGCAATGGCCACATTTTCTCGCCGGGGTCAACGGCCCCTGGCTTGCGCTTGTCACGGTAGGTGTCGTGCAATTGATGGGCACCTTGCTTATTTCGAAAATCATGCTGCACATGGGTTTTGACGCACAAACTGTGATCGCCGCCGCGCAAAAAGGCGACCCTGTGGTGCTGCAAAACGCGTTGAACCAATCCATGCCCGCAATCATGACCGGCATGCTGCTCTTCACCCCGATCATCATGGCGACCTGGTTTGCCCCCGCCTTGATTCTGTTCGGCAACGCCCGCCCGGCACAGGCGCTTCTCATAAGTTTGCGCGCCGTAGCAAAGAACTGGCTGGCGCTCACCGTGAACGGTCTGGCGTTGGGCATGGTGCTGTTCGTATCGGCTTTGATTCCTTTCATGCTGGGCTTGCTGGTGGCGATGCCCGTGTTGTTCGGGTCACTGTACGCCGCGTATCAGGGGATATTTGCGGTGTGGGCGGATGAACCGGCAGATGCGTGAGAGGCAAGGGTAAGGGTAAGGGTAAGGGTAAGGGTAAGGGTAAGGGGGATGACTCAATGCATAAAAGGGGGCGTCCCTGACCCTTGTGGTCGATACGCTGGGTTTGGCTGCGGATGAGATTGCGTTGGTGGGGTTTACGGTGATTTAGGGATTCAAATGGGGTTGGGTTGGCCGGGCTACCCCCGGCCAGCATGTGCATGCAGAACGCGAGGTTCAAGCGTTTACCCATTAAGGTGCTTCGCGCCAAGACCAAGACTGGATTGCCGCGCTTCGTTTATGCTCATTCGGGTGAAGCCCGGATGGGTGCTCGCAATGACGCAGCCGCTATCAGCCGATAGCCAAACCCCCTACCGCCCCCCCGGCATCATCCCCTTCATCCCCCGCATCATCCCTTTCATCCCGCCCTTCGACATCATCTTCATCATTTTCTGCGCCTGCTCAAACTGGGTTAAGAGCTTGTTGATTTCCTGCACCTGCACGCCTGCACCTGCTGCAATACGGCGTTTACGCGAGGCCTTCAGAATCTCGGGTTTACGGCGCTCCTGCGGGGTCATGCTGTTGATGATGCCTTCGATGCGGTTGATGGATTTATCGTCGGTGCCAGCGGGCGTGCCCATTTGCCCGGCGCCGGGGAGTTTGTCCATAAGTGCAGAGATGCCGCCCATTTTGCGCATTTGCTGAATTTGCGATTTGAAGTCTTCGAGGTCGAAGTCTTTGCCTTTTTTGACTTTCTCGGCCAGCTTCATTGCTTCTTTGTGATCGACTGAGGCGTGCGCCTGTTCGATCAGCGACAGCACGTCGCCCATGCCGAGGATGCGCTGCGCCATGCGCTCGGGGTGGAAGGCTTCGAGGCCGGTGGGCTTTTCGCCGACGCCAATGAATTTGAGCGGTTTGCCGGTGATCTGGCGTACTGAAAGTGCCGCACCGCCGCGCGAGTCGCCGTCGAGTTTGGTCAGTACTACGCCGGTTAGCGGCAGCGCTTCGTTAAACGCGCGTGCAACGTTGATCGCGTCCTGGCCTTGCATGGCATCGACTACAAACAGGGTTTCGACCGGGTTGACGGCGGCGTGCAGGGCGCGGAGTTCGGCCATCATCGCTTCGTCAATCGCGAGCCGTCCGGCAGTATCGACGATCAGTACATCGAAGAATTGTTTGGAGGCATAGTCCTGCGCGGCTTTGGCGATGGCCACCGGATCACGTTCATTGCCTGCGTCAAAGAAGCTGACATCGAGTTGCTGGCCGAGCTGGCGCAATTGCTCGATGGCGGCGGGACGGTACACGTCGCACGAGGCGAGCAGGGTTTTTTTCTTGCGGCCTTTTAACAGCAGCGCGAGCTTGCCGCTGGTGGTGGTTTTGCCGGAGCCTTGCAGGCCGGCCATCAAAATCACCGCAGGCGGGTTGGCGGCGAGGTCGAGATCGGCGTTTGCGCCGCCCATCAGGCGCGTCAGCTCATCATGAACAATCCCGATCAGCACCTGGCCGGGCGACAGGCTGGTGAGCACTTCCTGCCCCAGCGCACGGATTTTGACTGCCTCGATGAAGTCTTTGACTACGGGCAGCGCCACGTCGGCTTCGAGCAGGGCAAGCCGCACCTGGCGCAGCGTGTCCTGTACATTGGCTTCGGTGATGCGCGCCTGACCACGCAGGGTTTTGACGACGCCGGCAAGACGGTTACTGAGGTTATCTAACATGGTGTCCTTGTTGCGGCGCGAGGCCGCGTGGATAATGGTTAATCAATATCAAATGCTATTTTAACGAATGTCACCTTATCTGCTGCTTTCCCTATGCGCGAGTGCGCTGTACGGGCTGATCGCCTGGCGCATGTTCCGTGCTACTACGCCGCCCCCGGTCTGGCTGCAAATCCTGCTATCGCTGGTTTTGCTGCTGCATGGTGCGCTGGTCTACGAGTCAGTGCTGGGTCGCGGTGTCATCACGCTCGGGTTCGGCAACTCGCTATCGACGATTCTCTGGTTGACCGCCTGTATTTACTGGGTGACCAGCCAGCGTACGCCGCTGTTCAGAATTCAGGCCTGGGTGACCGGGCTGGCGGCTATTGCGGTGCTGTTGCCGCTAGCCTTTCCCAATGCGCATGCGATCCCCAATTCCGAAGCACTCGCGCTGCGCGCACATCTGGTCGTGTCGCTGCTGGCTTATAGTTTTTTTGCAATTGCGGCGCTGCACGCGGTTCTGATGACGACGCTGGAGAAAAAACTGCATCGCGGAACCGTGCTGGGTGGTGGTGCGCCACCCTTGCTGACGCTGGAAGCGGTGCTGTTCAAGACATTGATGGTGGGGTTTGTGTTGCTGACCTTGACGGTGTTCAGCGGAATCATGTTTTCAGAAGTGCTATTTGGCAAGCCTTTGCAATTTACTCACAAAATTGTGTTCGCCATTTTGTCGTGGCTCGTGTTTGGCGGGTTGCTGTTGGGGCGACATTTCCGTGGCTGGCGCGGGCGCATTGCATTGCATTGGACATTGACGGGCTTTGTGCTGCTGGTGCTGGCGTATGTCGGTACGCAGTTTGTTCTGGAAGTGTTGTTGCACCGGTGAGGATAGCGCTTGGATAACGTATCTACGGGCACACTGTTTGGCGTGCTTGTTGTGCTGTTGCTGGCATCGGGATTTTTTTCCGCGTCGGAAACCGCGATGATGGCGATCAACCGTTATCGGCTGCGCCACGCGGCAAGCAAGGGCGTGCGTGGTGCCGAGCGCACCCTGAGCCTGCTCGCTCAAACCGACAAGTTGCTCGGCGTGATTTTGCTGGGCAACAATCTGATCAATGCAGCATCAGCGACCTTGTCTACCGTCATTGCCATCCGTTTATTCGGTGATGGCGAAATTGTGCTGTTTGTCGTCACGCTGTTGCTGACCTTTCTGATTCTGGTGTTTAGTGAGGTGACGCCCAAAGTGGTGGGCGCATCTTATCCAGAGCAAGTTGCCTATCCTGCAAGCTTCCTGCTGGGGCCGCTGCTGAAGCTGGCGTACCCGGTGGTGTGGTTCGTGAATCTGTTTGTGCAGAGCATATTGCGTTTGCTGCGTCTCAAACATCCTGATACCGACCAGGGCAATATGCTGGGACTGGAAGAGTTGCGCACAGTGGTTCTGGAGTCGGCCAAAATTCTGCCTCGCGAGCATCGCCGCATTTTGCTCAATCTGCTGGAGCTTGAAGATATTACGGTTGATGACGTGATGACGCCACGCAGCCAGATCGAAGCGCTGGATTTGACCGATGAGCCCTCGCGTTTGCGCCAGCAGATTTCGACCAGCCACCACACGCGCCTGCTGGTACACGAAGGCTCGCACGACAAACTCGTCGGGGTTTTGCATGTGCGGCGCGTGCTGCACATCCTGACCGAGGGTGAAATCGATTTGCCGATGCTGCGCGAGAGCCTGGAGGAAGCCTATTTTGTTCCGGCGGGCACGCCACTGTTCACGCAGTTGCGCAACTTTCAGAGTAATCAGCAGCGGTTGGCGCTGGTGGTGGACGAGTACGGCGAGCTTCAGGGGCTGGTGACGCTGGAAGACCTGCTGGAGGAAATGGTCGGGGAGTTCACCACCCAGGCGCCTGCGAACATGGGGTATTTGCGCCAGGACACCGATGGCAGCTGGCTGGTCGAAGGCGCAACGCTGGTGCGCCACCTCAATCGCAAACTGGGGCTAAACCTGCCGCTGGATGGCCCTAAAACGCTGAATGGCCTGCTTCTGGAATATCTGGAAGACATTCCAGAAGCGGGGGTCAGCCTCAAGATTGAGGATATCCCGATCGAAATTGTTCAGACGCAGGATCGTGCGGTTAAAATCGCCCGTATTCACGTGCCTTCACCCGTGCTGAATCCGGATGGTGGCGTCCTGGCTGGCTAAAACTCAACTTCGGGGGAAAATCACCGTAATACCCCTTAGTCCGTTCCTGTGTTTTGTAATTTCGACCCGATTATTACTATGGCTGCTGTTTCCGATACGCTTAATCTGACTGGTCTGGCGCGTGCCATGGTAAACCACGACTGGTTGACGGAGGCTGAGGCCGATTCCGTATGGAAGCACGCTAATGATGCGGGCGTGTCATTCGTTTCCGAACTGATTAAATCCAAGCGTTTCAAAGCGGATCAGATTGCAGAGTTTGCCAGTGTGTCGTTCGGTTTCCCGTATCTGGATCTGGATGCGATGGATGTGGCGAATCTGCCGCTGCACTTGCTGGATCAGAAGTTGGTACAAAAACGTCGCATGATTGCGCTGTTTTTGCGTGGTAACAAGTTGTATGTAGCAACCTCGGATCCCACCAATCTGCAAGCACTGGACGAGGTCAAGTTCCAGACGGGTCAGGCGGTCGAGCCGGTGGTGGTGGAAGACGACAAGTTGGGCAAGCTGATCGAGCAGTCTGGTCAGGCATCGGACGACACGATGGCGGTGCTGAATGCGGAAGATCTCAATCTTGATTTTATTGATGAGGAAGCTGCCGCCGCCCAGCAGGACAATGCCGGCGGAATCGATATCGATGACGCGCCAGTGGTGCGTTATTTGCAGAAAATCATGCTCGACGCGATCAATGTGGGCGCGTCTGACATTCACTTTGAACCCTACGAAAAATTTTATCGTATTCGTTATCGCCGGGATGGCGTGTTGTACGAGGTGGCGAAGCCACCGATGACGATCAAGGACAAGGTCGCCTCGCGCATTAAGGTGTTGTCGCGACTCGATATTTCAGAAAAACGCGTGCCACAGGACGGGCGCATGAAAATGGTGCTGTCGAAAACACGCGCCATTGATTTCCGGGTCAGCACCTTGCCCACGCTGTATGGCGAAAAAATCGTCATGCGTATTCTCGATCCGACCAGCGCGCAACTTGGCGTGGATGCGCTGGGGTATGAACCCTGGCAAAAAGAGCTGTTGCTGGCGGCGGTGCAACGGCCCTATGGAATGGTGTTGGTTACCGGGCCGACGGGTTCGGGTAAAACGGTTTCGCTCTACACCTGCCTGAATATTCTGAATGAGCCTGGCGTGAATATTTCGACTGCCGAAGACCCGGCGGAAATCCAGCTTCCTGGCGTCAACCAGGTCAACGTCAACGACAGGGCGGGCCTGACCTTCTCTGTCGCACTGAAGTCTTTTTTGCGGCAGGATCCGGATGTCATTATGGTCGGTGAGATTCGCGATCTGGAAACGGCGGATATCGCGATCAAAGCGGCGCAGACCGGCCACATGGTGCTATCGACGCTGCACACGAACGATGCGCCCGGTACGCTGACCCGCTTGCTGAATATGGGCGTTGCGCCATTTAATGTGGCCTCGTCGATTATTCTGATTACTGCCCAGCGACTTGCGCGCAAGCTGTGTTCCTGCAAAAAAGCGGGCGATATTCCGAAGGAAGCGTTATTACAGGCGGGCTTTACTGAAGAAGACCTGGATGGAAGTTGGCAGCCTTATCATCCGGTTGGATGTGATATATGTCAGGGTAGCGGTTATAAAGGCCGGGTCGGTATTTATCAGGTCATGCCGATTACGGATGAAATGACCCGCATCATCCTGAAGAACGGAACCTCGACCGATATCGCTGACCAGGCGCGCCGTGAAGGCGTGAAAGACTTGCGTCAGGCGGGGTTATTGAAAGTGAAATCAGGCCAGACCTCGCTGGAAGAGGTCGAGGCTGTCACCAATATCTGATGAAGGGTTAAGCATGGCTACGGCGGCAAAATCGATCAAGGAAATGGCCTTCCAGTGGGAGGGCATGAACAAACAGGGTAAAAAAGTCAAAGGCCAGATGATGGCTGGCGGCGAAGCCGTGGTGAATTCGCAGTTGCGGCGGCAGGGTATCACTGTTACCAAGGTCAAAAAACAGAGTACGCTTTTCGCAGGTACCAAAAGCATCACGCCCAAGGATGTGACGCTGTTTACGCGGCAGCTTGCAACCATGATGAAAGCGGGCGTGCCGCTGTTGCAGTCGTTTGAAATTGTCGCGCGCGGGCATTCCAACCCTTCGATGCAGCGTTTGTTGCTTGAAATCAAGGCGGATATTGAGAAGGGCTCCAGCCTGACCCAAGCGTTTTCACGCCACCCCTTGTATTTTGATGCGCTGTTTTGCAACCTGGTGGGCGCGGGGGAAGCGGCAGGTATTCTGGAGACCGTACTGGAGCGCCTTGCAGTCTATAAAGAAAAAATTCTGGCCATTAAAGGCAAGATCAAGTCGGCGCTGTTTTACCCGGCCTCGATCATTGTCGTAGCCTTCATCATTACCGCTGTCATCATGATTTTCGTCATTCCGGCGTTCAAGGATTTGTTCAGCAGTTTTGGGGCTGACTTGCCTGCCCCAACAGTGATTGTGATGGCAATGTCTGATTTTTTCGTGAAATACTGGTGGGCCATATTCGGTGTGATCGGTGGCGGCATTTATGCGCTGCTGGAAGCCTGGAAACGTTCACGCAAGGTGCAGATGTTCATGGACCGGGTGATGCTGAAGCTGCCTATTTTTGGTGCGGTGATCGAGAAGGCAACGATTGCACGCTGGACGCGAACCCTGGCGACCATGTTTGCTGCAGGCGTGCCCCTGGTCGAGGCGCTCGATTCAGTGGGTGGCGCCTCCGGCAACCAGGTGTTTGTTGAGGCGACCAGCAAGATCAAGGCCGAAGTGGCGACGGGCACATCGCTGACTGTCGCGATGCAAAACGCGGAGCGTTTCCCTAATATGGTGCTGCAAATGGCATCGATTGGCGAAGAGTCGGGTTCTTTGGATTCGATGTTGGGCAAGGTTGCGGATTTTTATGAAGCTGAAGTCGATGATGCAGTCGCAGCACTATCGAGTTTAATGGAGCCGATCATCATGGTGGTTTTGGGTGTCTTGATCGGCGGTATGGTGGTTGCGATGTACCTGCCTATTTTCAAAATGGGCGCAGTGGTCGGCGGATGATCGAGTTACTGCAAGGCCAGCCGCTGGCGTGGGTCGGTCTGGCATCATTGTTGGGCTTGCTGGTTGGCAGTTTTCTGAATGTGGTCGTTTACCGGCTGCCCAGGATGATGGAAGCCGAATGGGCGGATCAATGTGCCGAACTGAATGGCGCAGTCGTCACACCGCAACCCCGCTACGATCTTTGGGCGCCGCGTTCGGCCTGCCCAAGTTGTAAACATCAGATTACCGCGCTCGAAAATATTCCCGTGCTGTCGTGGCTGATGCTGCGCGGTAAATGCTCGGTATGCAAAACGGCGATCAGCCCGCGCTACGCGGTAGTCGAGTTGCTGGCCGCCTTGTTGTCGGGCGCAGTCGCGTGGAAATTCGGCTGGTCGTGGCAGGCGGCGGGCGCACTGTTTTTTGTCTGGGCACTGATTGCGCTGGCGTTTATTGATTTCGATACCACCTTGCTGCCGGACAGCATTACCTTGCCGTTGCTCTGGCTGGGTCTGCTGTTCAACCTGAACGGGCACTTCACCCCGCTGCCGACCGCTGTCATCGGCGCGATGGTGGGTTATCTCATCTTGTGGTCAATCTACTGGCTGTTCAAACTGGCGACGGGAAAAGAGGGCATGGGGTACGGCGATTTCAAGCTGCTGGCAGCGATTGGTGCCTGGCTGGGCTGGGAGTTGCTGCCGGTCACGATCCTGCTTTCCTCGCTGGTGGGCGCCTTGATTGGTATCGGCATGATTGTTCTGGTCAAGCATGACCGGCGGGTTCCTATTCCTTTTGGGCCGTATCTTGCGGGCGGCGGCCTGGTCGCGCTGTTTTTTGGCAGCGATCTTGCACATGCCTATCTCGCTCAATTCTGATGCTGCGGGTGGGTCTGACCGGGGGCATCGGTTGCGGCAAATCTGCGGTAGCTGATTTTTTTTCCGATCTGGGTGTTGCGGTCATTGATACCGATGCCATTGCGCATCAATTGACATTGCCTGGCGGGGCGGCACTACCGGCGATACAGACCGGTTTCGGCGATGAGGTACTGCAAGCCGATGGCGCGCTGGATCGCGCCGCAATGCGCCGTCTGATATTTTCCGATACCGGTGCGCGCAACGAACTTGAAGCGATCCTGCATCCACTGATCTACCGCAGCGTGTGTGAAAAACTACAGTTACTTGGTGATGCACCCTACGTTCTGATCGTGGTTCCGCTGCTGGTGGAAAAAGCGCACTACCAGGATTTGATCGATCGCATCCTGGTAGTGGATTGTCTGGAGTCGCAGCAAATTGCCCGGGTGGCAGCACGCAGCGGCCTGCGTTTGGAAGAAACGACGGCCATCATGGCGGTACAGGTAGATAGGGCAAGCAGACTGGCCGCTGCCGATGATGTGCTGAATAATCAGGGTGATTGGGCTGGCTTGCAGCAGCAGATATCGCTGCTGCACCAGAAATACCTGGAAATATCCGCTATTGATCCGGCCATAAAACCGTTTCCAGATTGAGTGGTGGTTCGTCCGCTGCGGTAGTGCTGTCAGATTCCCGTATGGCCGGATCAGTAGCCAATTTAAACAGGTGCTTATTGAGACGGCTCCCCGCCGTCAATCGAAGGTGGGTTGGTTGTGTTTGCCGCTTTGTTCAAACTGTTTAGTGGCCGTCTCAATAAACAGCTTTGAGTTTCGCGCTTAATTGGCGAAAATCAAGCGATTCAACGACGATACAACTGCGTGATTCATTACGAATATCCCCTGAACGAACGAATTCGAACCCTGCTTCGACTGGAGAGTTTGTTCGAACGTTACGATGCGTATGCTGCGGCATCGTCTCCGCATTCTCATCAAGCAGCGTTGCTTTGCCTGTTTGAAATAACAGAAGTGACTTCCCGCACCGATCTCAAATCAGATTTACTGCAAGAGCTTGATCGCCAGAAAGTGGTGTTGAGCGCGCTGCGCGGTAATCCGCAGGTGCAAGACGGGATGCTGGAGGGCGTGCTGACTGTGATCGCAAACGCTCACCAGGGCATTTACCGGATGTCCGGGAAAGTCTGGCAGCATGTGCGGGAAGACGAATGGCTGATGGCGATCAAACAGCGCGCCACCATACCTGGCGGTTTATGCGAGTTTGATTTGCCGCGTTACCACTACTGGTTGCACAAACCGGCTGACGAGCGCACGCAGCAGTTGCAGCTATGGTTGGAGCCGTTTGTTCTGATCCGCAAAGCCGTCAACATTATTCTGCGGTTGTTGCGGGAGAGCGGGCGGGCTGAGCAGCAGAGTGCGCCGGGCGGGATTTACCAGAAAATGCAGGAGAGCCGAAACCCGCTGTTGATCCGCGTGTCTTTGGCGGATGACTTGCCCTGTGTGCCGGAAATATCGGCCAATAAGTACGCGCTGAATATCCGCTTTGTCTACGCCGGATTTGGGCAAGCGCGTGCCTGTGTGGATCAGGTCATCGATTTTGAACTCAGTTTTTATACGCTATGAAAACACCCCAGCCAACAGGCAAGACAGTCACTTGCCCGACGTGCAGCAAAGCTGCCGTATGGTCGCCTGAAAATCGCTGGCGGCCATTTTGCAGTGAACGCTGCAAGCTGATTGATCTGGGGCAGTGGGCGACCGAGAAATATCGGGTTCCAGTGACCGAAGCTGATCCTGAGCAGAATCCGCCAACCGACTGATTATCTGCTGTAGGTTTTAACCCCGGAGGCCGTGCCCAGCAGCAGGACATTTGCACCGCGTCGCGCAAACAAGCCATTCGTGACCACACCGACCAGCTCGTTAATTGACCCTTCGAGCGCGACCGGGTCGAGTATCGACAGCCCGTACACATCCAGAATAATATTGCCGTTGTCGGTAGTGAAGCCCTCGCGCAGACGCGGTTGCCCGCCCAGCTTGACGAGTTCGCGCGCAACATAGGAGCGCGCCATCGGGATCACTTCTACCGGTAGCGGGAACTGGCCGAGTACGCCAACCAGCTTGCTTTCGTCGGCGATACAGATGAATTTTTTACTGCATGCAGCGACAATTTTTTCCCGCGTCAGGGCGCCGCCGCCACCTTTTATCATGGCGTAATGTTCAGTAATTTCGTCTGCGCCGTCCACGTAAATTTCCAGTTCGCCAACGCTGTTCAGGTCCAGCACCTGAATGCCGTGGCTTTTCAGCCGTGCGGCGGTGGCATCGGAACTGGCGACCGCGCCGTCGATGCGGCCTTTGACGCTGGCCAGCGCGTCGATAAAGTAATTGGCGGTGGAACCCGTGCCCACGCCGATAATGCCGTTCTTCGCATAGTCCACGGCTGCGCGCGCCACCGCTTGTTTCATTTCGTCTTGAGTCATGATTTTTACGTCGTATTAGAATTAGAGCCGTAAGATAGCGGCAAAGCCGGATTTTCACAAACCCTCTCGTACAGTTTTTATGACCACCCAGCCTGACGATTATCTCGAACGAATTCTGACTTCCAGCGTGTACGACGTGGCGATCGAATCGCCGCTTGATGTCGCGGGCAATCTTTCGCGCCGCTTGAACAACCAGGTGCTGTTGAAACGCGAAGACCTGCAGCCGGTGTTTTCCTTCAAGTGCCGTGGCGCTTATAACAAAATGGCCACGCTCACACCGGTGCAGCTTCAGCGTGGCGTCGTCGCGGCATCAGCCGGCAATCACGCGCAGGGTGTGGCGCTGGCGGCGCAAAAGCTGGGCACGCAAGCAACCATCGTGATGCCGGCCACTACGCCAAAAATCAAGGTGGACGCCGTACTCGGACGCGGCGCGCAGGTGGTGCTGTTCGGTGATTCTTACGACGAAGCCTATGAACACGCGCTCACGTTATCCAAGGCTGCACATGCCACTTTTGTCCATCCGTATGACGACCCCGACGTGATTGCCGGGCAGGGCACGGTAGCGATGGAGTTATTGCGCCAGCATCCGGGACCGATTCATTCGGTGTATGTACCGGTTGGCGGCGGCGGACTGATTGCGGGCATGGCGGCCTATATCAAACGGCTGCGCCCCGAGATCAAAGTAATTGGCGTAGAACCCGAAGATGCAGACGCTATGGCGCAGTCGCTGAGTCAGGGGAAACGCATCAAGCTTGCCCATGTCGGTATTTTTGCCGACGGCGTGGCGGTCAAGCGCGTCGGTAAAGAGACGTTCAGACTGGTGCAGCAATACGTGGATGAAATTATCCGGGTGGATAACGATGCGATCTGCGCGGCGATTAAGGATGTGTTTGAGGATACGCGCTCGATTCTGGAGCCAGCCGGTGCTTTGTCCATTGCCGGCCTGAAAGCGGTGGTTGCACGCGACAGGCTCAAGAACAAAACCCTGGTCGCGGTCGCGAGCGGGGCGAACATGAATTTTGACCGTTTGCGCTACATTGCCGAGCGCGCCGAACTGGGCGAAAAACGCGAAGCGATATTAGCGGTGACGATCCCGGAAACGCCGGGCAGCTTCAAGGCATTTTGCAGTCTTTTGGGGGCACGCAACATTACCGAATTCAACTACCGTTATGCCGACCCCAAGGCTGCCCGCGTGTTTGTGGGCTTGTCTGTCCACGGTAAAGGCGAAGGCGCGCACATAGTCGAATTGTTGCAGCGGCACGGGCTGGAAGCCGTTGATCTGACTGACAATGAAATGGCCAAATTGCATATTCGGCATCTGGTTGGCGGACGCGCGCCTGACGCGAAAAACGAGTTGTTATATCGCTTCGAGTTTCCCGAGCGTCCGGGCGCTTTGATGCGCTTTCTGGAAAGCATGAGTCAGGGCTGGAATATCAGCCTGTTTCACTACCGCAATCACGGTGCGGACTATGGCCGTATCCTGGTTGGCGTTCAAGTGCCGACAAAAGAGAAACCCAGCTTCCAGAAATTTCTGGAGGGGCTGGGTTATCGCTACTGGGACGAGACACACAATCCGGCGTACACGCTATTTTTGGCTTGAGCGGGTGGTGCTCGCGAGATTGCGTCCGGCAGTTTTACTTCTTGACGCCGCAGGTGTTCAGGCCGAGCAGGCTATAGACCGGGCAGATGCTGAAAATGCCGGTGGCCAGCGGTACTACACCGATCCATGCCCATGCCGGCCCACCCATCAATGCCCATGCGATCAGCGCAAGTCCCACCACGATTCGAATAATGCGATCGATACCACCAACGTTTGCAGTCATGATTTTTTCCGTTCAAGAAAGTTAAGGGACGTACACCTCGGGTGAGGCTGGCGCACTATAGGCATTACGCCCCCCCATCATCTGTGACCATGGTCACGTTGGCCTATTGCCATCCGGACAGCTTGCGGCGGTTTGATATTCCGATGCGACCGCGCGTGAGTTTGATGCACGCGGCGGCCTCCAGTTTTTTCAGGGTACGGCTGACCGCTTCACGACTGGCGCCGATTTGCCCTGCCAATGCTTCGTGTGTGGTGTCCAGGCAATCTCCGTCCGTGTGCAATAACAGTGCGGCGATACGTTGCGTCAGCGACTGGAAGGCCACATCTTCCACGCGTTGCATCATGGCGGACAGACGTTGCGAAAACAGGCTGAAGACATAGCGGCGGAATGGCGGGTGAGCCACGATCAGCGTCTCGAACAGGCTGCGCGGCAGTGTTGCCAGAAGGATGTCCGACAAGGTCACCCCGCGAGCAGGATAATCCGTTTCGCCTAGCAAACAACTGGTGCTGACAATGCAGGACTCCCCGGAGCGTACCCGGTAAAGCTCGATTTCGCGGCCACCGAGCGAACTGCGCAATACCTGGATTTCGCCGATGAGCAATAGCGGGAACGCGCGGCACGGGCTGCCGCCCGTAAACAGTTCAGTGCCGCGCGGTATGCGTTGCCATTGCAGTTCGTGTGTCAGTCTGTTCGATAAACCGGCATCAAGTCCCTGCAACGCGGGAAACAATATGACCAGTTGTGCGATGTCGGCAGGAGCGATGGCTTGCACGTCCATCATTTTGATTCGCGCTTTCGCTGTTTTGACTTGCGCCTTGGCTGAGACGACAGGGTGCGTGCTATTCTTCATGTCGTATGCGCTGTCTCTTCAAATTCCCCATTTACGCGTTTTGCCTTGCCTTGTATGCCGCGACCGCCTTGGCCGATGTGGAGGATGACTTCCTGCGTGCCCGTCAGGCGCATTATGCGCGCGACCTTACCCGGTTTGAAAAATACGCAGCGCTGATCCCGCCCGCGCATCCCCTGTCGCCTTATCTCGCGTACTGGCGACTGGAGGTCAACGTCGGCTCGGCAGGCGATGATCGCATTACCGACTTTCTTGCAACGTATCCCGGATCATGGCTGGCGGAGCGTGTGCGTGCCGACTGGCTCAAACAACTGGGACGACGCGAAATGTGGCCGGCTTTTCTGGCTGAATATCCGCGCCTGGCGAGCCCGGACGGGACGCACCAGTGCTATGACCACCGGGCCGAATTGGCAGCAGGCAATCGCAGCCGGTTGAAGGATGCCATTGCCTTGTGGTTCAGCGGACATGATTTGGCGACCGCCTGCGCACCCCTGTTTTCGCAGCTGATCAGTGAAGGTTTGATTAATCGCGAAGATGTGTGGCGGCGGCAGCGGCTGGCGCTGGAAGTCGGCAATCCCGGCGTTGCTCAGGCGGTCGCCAGCGCATTGCCGCCAGAGGATCGGATGCCGGGCGGTTTGCTTGACTTAGCGACGCGTTCTCCATTACGTCTGCTGGATATCCGTGATTTGCAATTAAGTCTCCGCCAGAATCGGGAGCTGGCACTGTATGCGCTGAACCAGCTTGCCAAGACCAGTTCGGCGCAGGCGGAGTCCGCCTTGCGCAGGGTGTTGCCCCAGCTTCCCGAGACCGACCAGCGCTACGCATGGGGACAACTGGCGACGCAGGCTGCACGCCGCCATGAGCCCAGCGCATTGTCATGGTTCGATCTGGCCGGGTCTGTGGTGTTGTCTGATGCGCAACGCGAATGGTGGGTGCGCGCCGCGCTGCGTGCAGGGCAGTGGCGCAGCGTTGCGGTTGCGATTGACGGCATGAGCGACGTCAATCGTGCGCTCCCCGTCTGGCGCTACTGGCGCGGGCGCGCGTTCAAGGCGCAAGGCCAGACCGCCATCGCAATGCAATGGCTGACACCGCTTTCACGTGAGCCGCATTACTACGGGCAATTGGCACTGGAAGAATTGGGCTCGGTGGCCAGCAGTCCGGCGATCAATATCAAAGTGGGTAGCGATGAACTGGATGCGGTGCTGCGCGACCCGGGCATTCAGCGTGGCTTGAGCCTGTTTGCCATGGGATTGCGCAGCGACGCGACCAGCGAATGGAACTGGGCCATACGCGGATTCAACGACCGGCAGTTGCTGGCTGCTGCCGAGCAGGCGCGGCGCGTTGGCTGGTATGACCGCGCGATCAATACGGCGGAAAGAACGCGTGAATCCCACGATTTTGAACTGCGTTTTATCGCACCGTATCGCGAGATGGCTTCCGTATCCGCCGCAGAAAACAAGCTGGATGAGGCGTGGGTGTATGGCCTGATTCGTCAGGAAAGCCGTTTTATCAGTGCGGCACGCTCCGGCGTCGGCGCTGCCGGGCTGATGCAGATCATGCCCGATACCGCACGCTGGATTGCGCGCCGTCTCGGCATCAAAAGTTTTGCCGCAAGCGACATGCAGGCACCCGAAACCAATATCAAGTTCGGCACCTATTATCTGAAACACGTGCAGGACAGCCTCGACGGTTCACCTGTATTGGCAACGGCGGCTTACAACGCCGGTCCCAGCCGGGCGCAGCGCTGGCGCGCCAGTGTGCCCATGGAAGCAGCGATTTATATTGAATCCATTCCCTTCACTGAAACGCGCGATTACGTTCGCAAAGTGATGAGCAACGCGATGTATTACGCTGCGCGCTTTGGCCAGCCTTCGACCCTGCTGAAAGACCGGCTTGGCATCATCCCGGCGCGAACATCGGCTGCGCTGCCATCCGAGCCTGCAGTTGATGATAAATCCCCGTCCTTGGAGACGGAGTCGTCAGGCAGTTAAAATCCCACTTTCCCGCACATAAGCCGTACCAAGCCGCACCATGAAAAATCAAACTATTTGTGTACTGGGCGGAGCCGGTTTTGTCGGCACGCAACTGGTCAGCCAGCTGGCTGCCGCCGGTAAAAACGTTAAAGTGCTGACGCGCCGCCGCGAGCAATCCAAAGAACTGATTTTGCTGCCGACGGTGGAAGTCGTCGAAGCCGATGTCAATGATGAGCAGGTCTTGCTGCGTGAATTCCGGGGCATGGATGCCGTCATCAATCTGGTTGGCATCCTGCACGAAATCACGATCAGTCGCGACGATCTGCCCAGCGCGCGACGCGGGGATTTTCAGCGGGTGCATATCGAGTTGCCGCGCAAAGTGGTGCATGCCTGCGCGCAGGCCGGGGTTCATCGTTTGCTGCATATGAGTGCGCTGGGCGCCGAACCCACTGCTCGTTCAGCTTATCAGCGCTCCAAGGGGATAGGCGAAGCCTTGGTGCGTGAGGCGGGAATGCAGCACAGCGAGCACGAAAACTGGTATCTCAACGGCCCCAAATTTATCCATGGTTATGGCCTGAACGTGACCATTTTTCGTCCCTCGGTTGTATTTGGAAACGGCGACTCGTTTCTCACCATGTTTGCGGCTTTGCAAAAAATGCTGCCGCTGTTGCCGCTGGCAAAAGCTGACGCGCGCTTTCAGCCGGTGTATGTGGGCGACGTGGCGCGGGCGTTCGTCGATAGCCTGGACAAGCTGGCCACGTTTGGCAAAACCTATGATCTGTGCGGCCCCGAGGTCTACACCCTGCAAGAGCTGGTGCGTTATGTCGGCACGGCCACCGGGCATCAACGCACGATCGTGCCGCTGTGTGATCGCCTGTCTTATCTTCAGGCCTGGGCGATGGAATTCAAGCCGGGCAAAAAACTGATGACGCGCGACAACTACTACGCGATGGGCGTGGATAACGTCTGCGTAACAGGATGGCCGGACAGCCTGGATTTTGAACCCACCGCACTGGAGGCGGTCGCCCCCGGCTACTTGCGCGCCGATTCGCCGCGCGGTCGATACGATGGCTACCGTGGGCACGCGCGCCGTTAGCCGCTGGGTGCAAGGATGAAAATCTACACCGTAGGCGGCGCAGTTCGTGATGCACTGCTCGGCCTGCCGGTGGTGGATCGGGACTATGTCGTAGTCGGTGCGACGCCCGAAGAAATGAGTGCTGCAGGGTACAAGCCCGTTGGTCAGGATTTCCCCGTTTTCCTGCATCCCGATACGCATGAGGAATACGCCCTGGCGCGCACCGAGCGCAAGTCTGGCCAGGGCTACAAAGGCTTCACCGTATACGCCTCGCCCGAGGTCAGCCTCGAAGACGATTTGCGGCGGCGTGATCTCACCATCAATGCCATTGCACAGGAAGCGGATGGTGCGCTGATTGATCCTTTCGGCGGCCGGGCTGATATTGAGGGCAGAGTTTTTCGCCATGTCAGTTCCGCCTTCGCCGAAGACCCGGTGCGCATCCTGCGCGTTGCGCGCTTTGCGGCGCGCTTCACCGACTTTACCGTCGCACCGGAAACCCTGGCATTGATGCGGCAGATGGTTGAGGCAGGCGAGGTGGATGCACTTGTCCCCGAACGCGTCTGGCAGGAACTGGCGCGCGGGTTGATGGCGCAACAGCCGTCACGCATGTTTGAGGTGTTGCGCACATGCGGTGCACTGGCGCGCCTGCTGCCCGAGATTGATGTGCTCTTTGGCGTGCCGCAACCGCCACAGCATCACCCCGAAGTGGATACCGGCATCCATGTCATGCTGGTCGTCGACTGGGCGGCACGGCAACAATATTCACTGCCGGTGCGCGTCGCCGCGTTGATGCACGATATGGGAAAAGGCCTTACGCCGCCGCAATTCTGGCCAAAGCACCACGGACACGAGGCAAAAAGCGTTGATCTGGTGCGCAGCCTCAGCCAACGTCTGCGCGTGCCCGTGGATTGCCGTGATCTTGCGGTCGCCGTCGCGCGGGATCATGGCAATGTGCATCGCGCGCTGGAACTGCGTCCTGCCACCGTGGTGGAACTGCTGGAGCGCGTCGATGCCTTCCGTCGCCCGGCGCGTTTCGTGGAATTTCTTCAGGCTTGTGAGTGTGATTTCCATGGCCGTCCGGGCTGGGAAGACAAGCCCTATCCGCAGACCGACTATTTGCTCAAAGCCTTGCAGCAGGCTAAAAGCATTGATGCGGCGGCCATCGCGCAAAGCGTTGAACCTGCAAAACTCAAGGCGGCGATCTTTCAGGCGCGGGCTGCGGCGGTAGCCAAATCTAATTTATGATTAATAAGTACGTCCCGAGAACATATCAGCTTTGTTGTAAGGGATTTTTTCAGCAATCAGATACAGGGAATCAATAATGGCATCGCTCTACCTAGCTCGTCTAAAGCCCGATGAACGTCAAGTACTGATTGCAAAACTACACGCAACACAGCATGGCAACTGCTTTATATGCGAGCAAACAATTGATCTGGTTGTTCATAAGGATGCGATCGATATTGACCATGTGGTGCCATTGAATGACAAAGGTAAAGACGATCCGGCCAATTTCGCCTTAACCCATGCTAGCTGCAACCGGTCCAAGCAGGCTTCTCATCTGGAAGTGGCGCGTATTTTGCGTCGTTTTAATCGACTCAAGGATAAACTGGCTGCTGAAAATCGTAGCCCGAATCTGGGGGATTTACTGCTACAGGCGGGGGGTGGCAACCATATGCTTGGGTTCAAACTATCAGAGCATGAAGTGACTTATAGCTTGGCCGAACTTGGCAACAATACGCTACTCAGTATTCCAGTGTACGAAGATGAACTGAGCGGGTTTCGGTTTTTCTTTGCCAAGTTGCCGATTCAGTACCTCGCGCACGACGACCATATCAATCCTCGCTCCATCGGACCCAATATCTCCAAACTGGTAGAGGAATTTCACCAGAAGCGACCGCAATTGCATGTGCCGCTTGCTTGGATGAAGAGCGAAGGTGGTAAAAGTGCCATCCATGTATTCGACGGCCAGCATAAAGCTGCCGCACAAATCATGCTGGGTGCCAGGGCGCTACCGGTTCGGGTGTTCATTGATCCTGATCCGGATACTTTGATTACGACCAACACCAATGCAGGGACTACGCTCAAGCAGGTAGCTTTCGATAAGTCTGTTCAGCGGCACTTGGGCAGCTCTCTTTATCAGGATCGTATTCAACGTTTCATCAAAGAAACTAGCCGCGCACCTGATGACCTAAGCTTCTCGGAACGTGATCTGGTCAATCACTTCAAGGGGCAGTCGCGAGAGATCAAGCGCTACATTCTTGATGCGGTTCGTAATGGCGTGACTTCCGACTCCAGCAACAAGCTGCGGGACTTCATCGATTTTGGGGGGCGCGGGAAGGAGTCACCTTTGTCGTACAGCACCATCGAGAAGACTTTTTACTCTTTTTTCGTGTATCAGGAAGTGTTGGAAACTCCTATTAATTACCGCGCCGAAGAAGGTGAGAATCCCCGTATTGTTGAATGTAGCCAAATTTTGCGCCTGATGAACCTCATTGCAGAGGTGCTCTATGTTGACAAGTTCGACCCTGAAGTCGGCACCGACAAGATCGAAAGCAAGCTGCAAAAAGGCGAAACTTTCAAGCTCGATCATTTGCGTGCGTTCCGCATGAGCAAAGAAGAAATAATCTATAACTGGTTGCAGTTGGTCGGACAGATCGCGCGCACCTATTTCATCACGCTGGGCAAACCTGATCCGAAAGATCGCCTATTCCAAGTCCCGTTCCCAGATCAGGTGTGGGAAAACATCCGAAAATTTCTTGAAAGTCTCTCGTCTATGCCGCTTTGGGTGAATGTCGATCTGTCGGATACGGTATTCGGTGGCAAGCAAAACAATGGTTTCTGGAAAACCGTTTTTGAGACGGGGCGAACTCCGCAAGGCATGGAGGTTTTGGCTCAGCCGGTCAACTTGATTGATATGATTAGGTGACAGTCATTGCGCTGCCATTTATTCAGCTTCCGTTTCCCGCTTATCACACCGGGAAACGGAACAACATGAAATGTTTTTAAAAAACAATCTATTGCTATAACGTCGCCTAGCAAACATTGGGTAACGGGTGCTGGGCCGGTACTATAAAGAATCGTCCCTCTTGGTAGAGAATCAGAGGTCAAGTCAGCGCTTCAATTTCGTCGCTCAAAGTCAGCCATTCCTCTTCCAGTTGCGCGACCTCATCATTTACACGCTGCAAGTTTTTGCTGACGTCGGCAATTTCGCTGGGTAGCTGGATTGTTTCCAGGCGCGCTTCAAGAATCGTTTTTTCTGCGTGTAGTGTCGCCAGGTTTTTGTCGATTTTGCCGAGTGCCTGTTTCAGCGGCCTGGTTTTTTCGGGGTTTGAACGCTTCACGGCAGCGACGGGTGGAGTTTCCGGCCTGGCGGTATTTTTTGATTCTTTTCCTGCGTCTTTCAGACTGTCGCGCAGGCGTTTGCCTTCTTCCAGCAGATAGCGCTGATAGTCGTCGAGGTCGCCATCAAACGGTTCCACGCCGCCGCGTGTCACCAGCCAGAATTCATCGCAGACGGCACGCAGCAGTGCACGGTCATGGCTGACCAGCATCACTGTTCCTTCGAATTCATTCAGCGCCATGCCCAAGGCTTCGCGGGTGGCCAGGTCGAGGTGGTTGGTCGGTTCGTCCAGCAGCAGCAGGTTGGGGCGCTGCCACACAATCATGCACAGTACCAGGCGCGCTTTTTCGCCGCCACTCATGGTGCCGACGGCCTGTTTGACCATGTCGCCGTTGAAGTTGAACGTGCCCAGAAAGTTGCGCAGGTCTTGTTCGCGGCTGGAAAATTGCCCCGCGCCGCCGTTGGCGAGCGTGTCTTTAGCCAAGCGGATCATATGTTCCAGCGGAGTGTCGAGCGGGCGCAATACGTCGAGTTCCTGCTGCGCGAAGTAGCCGATATTGAGGCCGCGGCCTTCGACCACTTCGCCGCTGGTCGCGGTCAATGCGCGGGCAACGGTTTTGACCAGCGTCGATTTGCCCTGGCCGTTCGCGCCGAGGATGCCGATGCGCTGTCCGGCGAAGACCGAGCGGCTCACGTGATTCACAATCACCGTCGGCGGCGTGCCTGCGGGTGCGTCAGGTGGCGGCGGGTAACCAAAGCTGGCGTCGTCCAGCGTCAGCATCGGGTTGGGCAGATTGATCGGCTCTTTGAATTCGAAAGTGAAATCCGCATTCGCCAGCATCGGTGCCAGACGCTCCATGCGGTCCAGTGCCTTGACCCGGCTTTGCGCCTGTTTGGCTTTGCTGGCCTTGGCCTTGAAGCGGTCGATGAACTTTTGCAGATGTTCGATCTTGTCCTGTTGCTTGGTAAACGCCGCTTGTTGCAATGCCATCTGCTCGGCGCGCATGTCTTCAAAGGTGCTGTAGTTGCCGCCGTAGCGGGTCAGCTGGGCGTTGTCGATATGCAGCGTGACCTGCGTCACCGAATCCAGAAACTCGCGGTCGTGGCTGATCACGACCATCGTCCCGGCATAACGTTTGAGCCAGGCTTCCAGCCAGACCAGCGCGTCGAGATCAAGGTGGTTCGTCGGCTCGTCCAGCAGCAACAAATCCGATGGACACATCAGCGCCCGTGCGAGTTGCAGGCGCATGCGCCAACCGCCAGAAAAACTGTTGACGGGTTTATCCAGTTCGGTCGTTTTAAAACCCAGGCCAAGGATCAAGGCCTGCGCGCGCGACTGCGCATCGTGCGCGCCGGCATCGTGCAGCTCCATATAGGCGTGCGCCATGCGCTCGCCGTCGTCGCTGGCTTCTGCGGCATCCACTTCGATTTGCGCCTCAGCCAGTACGGTATCGCCTTCGATGACAAAGTCGGTTGCACTAGCTTCGGTCTCTGGCATGTCCTGTGCGACTTGCGCGAGCCGCCATTGCGATGGCATGGAGAAGTCGCCTTTATCCTCGTGCATGGTTCCGTTCAACAGCGCAAACAGGGTGGATTTGCCAGCACCGTTGCGTCCGACCAGGCCGACTTTTTCGCCAGGGTTCAAGGAAACAGACGCGCGTTCGAGCAGCACTTTTGAGCTGCGACGCAGGCTGAGGTTTTTAAGGATGATCATGCGGGGGATACCAGGCTGCTAAAGATTAAATACGGCGGATTGAATGCTGCGGGCGCACATGCAACTTCAAAGACGGCTATTTTACCTTGCCAGCGATTTCAGGCGATTTGGCGCTGCCGATGCAGGCATGATGAATCGTCTGGCAGATTGACACCGGATGATGATTTTCCGGCATGCCGTCCCTGTTTGCCGAGATGGATATTCGGCGTTACTTAAATTAACTTGTTGTTAATAAATGAGTTTATTGCGTTTTCTGCTGAATGTGCATTGTGGCATGTGGCTTGCACCAGTATAGGCAAGCCACCTTGGCATACGTAACCTAAAGGAGATCATCATGAAACTGCAATTCGGCCAAAGCCAACTCGTTCTCGAATTCAGCCCTTCCGCGTTTGCCTGGTTTCACGGCCACACCCAGCGCATGAGCCTGATGAGTCTGTCGGTACTGTTTGTACAGTTTTCGCTGTTTGCACGTCAGCCCAGCCCGTTCTGAATACACTGTTTTGGGTGATCGAAAATGGAACTCGGTAAAAAAACGCGCATCAGCTTCGGCGTATCCCCAGTACTGCTTGCGAGCTTTAGCGGGAGTACACGCCGGATGTCGATGTTCAGCCTGACTTTGTTTTTCATTGAGTTGCGCATCTTGTGGCGGACGCGGCTGCGTTAAGACTTTCTGTCCTGTCTCGTTCGATTTATCCTCGTGCAGTCTGATCTTCTGGAATATCCAGCGCCGCGACCAGACCCCCTTCCGCACGGTTCTCCAGTTTTACTTTCCACCCGTTTGACTCAGCCAGTTGACGCACAATGGCCAGCCCTAGTCCGGTGCCGCCAGTTGCTTGAGAGCGTGAGCTTTCCAGCCGGTAAAACGGCCTGAAAACGGTTTCCATCTGTGCGTCCGGAATCCCCGGGCCGCGATCACACACCGAAATGCGTGTGCCCAGTTTGCTGTGTTCCAACGCGAGTTCCACCGCCGTGCCGCCGCCATAACGTTGCGCATTCTGGATCAGGTTGACGACGATCTGGCGCACCGCCAATGCCCCGGCGTGAATAGTGTGGGGCGGCGCGCCCGGCCAGGCCAGTTTCGATTCTGTCGCAAGCTGGTTCAGTAGCGCGCTCACATCAAAGTGTGTGCGCGGTTCTGGTTGCGTGGTGCGCGCCAATTCCAGATAGCCGCTGATTAACTGATTCATCTCCGCTAAATCAGCGACGGCTTTATCGATACGTTGCGTATTGGGTGACTCACGCAATAATTCGAGGTTGAGTTGTAAACGCGTCATCGGGGTGCGTAAATCGTGCGAGATCCCGGCCAGTAAAGTGGTGCGATTATCCAGCAGTGCTTTGACTTCGCGCGCCATGCGGTTAAAGCGCCGTGCCAGTTCGGCCAGCTCGGCCGGGCCGGTTTCCGGCAAGGGATCAGGCACTTCTCCGGCGCCGACTTGACCCGCTGCGATTGCGGCTTGCACCAGCGGTACGGTGATGCGGCGCACCAGCAAGAGCGCGGTCAAGAGCGTGAGTAACGCGCCCACAGTCACCAGCGCCACCGCCGCGAGCGGGAATTTGACGGCATAGCGGTCAGGAAAAAATCCCGCGCGCAATTGATGCCCGCCCACCGGCAGGCTAAGCCAGGCCGCTTCGGTTCCGCTGGCACCGCGCAATGTGATGGTTTCGCCGAGACGACGGCTGAGCGCGGCTTCAATCTGGGTGCGAAACGGAAAGTCCGGCGCGCGTACATCGGTGCCAACGTCTGCCGTGGTCAGCCGTAAACCGTGACGGCGCGCCAGTTCGCGCTCGAATGCGGCGCGCGTTTTGGGGGGCAACTCCACCCAGGTTTGCGCTGACAGCACGATCAGACCCGCCAGATCATCGGCTGATCGCTCGGCCACCGGCACGATGAGAGTGCGATACACCACCCAGAACGCGCTGGCCTGAAACACGATGAAGGCCAGCGCCAGCGTGATCGCGGTGCGCGCAAACAGGGATCGGGTCACGCTGCGCCTTTTCCCTGCGGCACAAACAAATAGCCTTGCCCGCGCTGGGTTCGGATATAGGCTGGGTTGGCCGGGTCGTCTTCAATTTTTTTGCGCAGGCGGTTGACGCGCACGTCAATGCTGCGGTCAAACGGATCGCGTTCAAAGCCGCGCAACTGATCCATCAACCAGTCGCGCGACAACGCGCGGTTGGCGTGAGTGACAAAGATTTCCAGCAACTCGTATTCACCGCCAGTCAGGATGATTTCGTTGTCATCACGGGTGAGGCTGCGCGAATCGAGGTTGACCAGGAAGGGGCCGAATGTGACGACGCGTGCATTGGTTTTTTCTGCGGGTGCGGTGCTTTTTCGCCGCAGCACCGCGCGCACGCGCGCCAGCAGCTCGCGCGGATTGAAGGGCTTGGGCAGGTAGTCGTCGGCACCCACTTCCAGACCGATGATGCGGTCGATGTCTTCACCCTTGGCCGACAGCATGATGATGGGCGGAAAGCCCAGCTGTGCGCGCAGCCGCCGCGCCACCGACAAGCCATCCTCGCCCGGCATCATCCAGTCCAGAACGAGCAGATCAGGTAGTTTTTTGGCGAGCAATGCATCCAGCGCCACGGCATTCTCGGCGGTCTGAACGGTATAGCCTTGGGTGGCGAGATATTCCGCCAGCAGTTCGCGGATGCCTGCGTCGTCGTCGGTAACGTAGATGGTGTCGGTGTTCATGCGCCAACTATAGCAGCGCACCCCAACAATAAATAAGCCCCCTGTTACACATGGTTACAAAATAGCCTTTGCGTGAAACAGAATGCTTACTTTACTCAACCAGAATGCAAAGCGTGGAAGCAAGAGATAACCACAGAACAGGAGAAATGATGAAGACACAAAAAACACTGCTAATCGGACTCGCCGGATTGGGATTCGTTCTGGCGCTGCCAGCTCAGGCCACCACGTCGGCGTATCTGGAAGGCAGCTTTATGGTGGCCAGGCGCGATGACGGCAACAGCGGGTTTGAGCCGCGCCGTGATTCGCGCGACGAGCGAAGTGTGAAGGGCAACAAAAAATCTCAGACGCGCGATGCCGAGTCTTATTCCGAACCCGATGGTTACGGTTATGGCTACGAGCGGCGTCAGCAGGAACAAGCCCCGCGTGATGACGGCCATCGTGGCCGCCGTCGGTAAAAGGTTTTAAACCAGAACTGTATTCACCGAAACTGTATTTAAAAGGAGAGCAAACATGAACACACGCACATTGAAAATATCCTTGTTAAGCGCCGCCATGCTGGTGGGCACCAGTACCGCCCAGGCTGAGTATCGCGACAGTGACGACCTGATGGTTCGCGCCCGGGTGGTTTCGTCCACGCCGGTATACGAATCGGTTAATGAGCCGCGCCGTGAGTGCTGGACTGAATCCAGCAACGAAACGCGCAGCTACCGCAACAACAATACCGGCGGTTCCATTCTGGGCGCGATTGCGGGTGGGTTGATTGGCTCCACCGTGGGCAAGGGCAACGGCAGGGTCGCTGCCGCAGCGGTCGGTGCAGCAACCGGCGCGGTGGTGGGTGATCGCTGGAATGACGGCGAGCGCCGCGCCAGCTATCCGCAGCAGGTTGAACGCTGCCGTTCCGTTGACAACGTGCGCCAGGTCGTTAGCGGTTACGACGTTCGTTATCGCTTCGAGGGGCGCGAATTTAATACGCGCCTGCCTTACGACCCGGGCGACTGGCTGAACCTGAAAGTGAGTTTTGCCGTGGCCGAAGACCCACGCGGCGGGCGCTCGAACCACAGCCGCAATCGCTGGAATGACAACGACTGGGATAACAACTGAACCGTCTGAAACTGAACTTTTAAAGGAGAACAATCATGTTACGTAAAACACTGTTTGCAGCTTGCCTGCTCATCGCTTCCGGCAGCGCCATGGCCGACCGTGACGGTTATGTTTATGGCCGCGTGCTTACCGTTGAACCCAGCTTTTCCATCTCGATTGGCGGTGGCCGCTATAACGATGGTTTCCGTATCCAGTATGAAACGGGTGGTCAACGTTACTGGACACACAGCGATTATCGCCCCCGCGATGTGATCTACGTGCCACGCCCAGTGTATGTCCGGCCTGTCTATTACAGTAATGGCTATCGTGGCGGTGATTGGCATCATCGCGGCTGGCGTGATCGGGATGACCACCGTGACGGCTGGCGCGGCCATGGTGATGGCGATGGTCGTGACCAGGGTCGCGGGCACGACCATGATTAAGCATCCTGGGTAATATCTAGCATGGGCACATACCTGGATCGGGTGTGCAAAAACCAGGCGGGCGATGTCCGCCTGGTTTGTTTCAGTGGCCGGAGATATTCAGGCGGTCAAGCTGATCTCGGCCACCACGGGTGCATGATCGGATGGTCGCTCCAGCTTGCGTATCTCGCGATCCACGGTTGAGCTGACACATGCCTGCGCCAGTGGCTGCGTCAGCAGAATGTGGTCGATGCGAAGCCCCTGATTGCGGCGGAAACCGAGCATGCGGTAATCCCACCAGGAGAAGACTTTTTCCGGTTGATCAAATAGCCGAAAGCTGTCCTGTAAACCCAGCGCCAGCAAGCCTTGAAAGCGCGTCCGTTCGGCATCCGATACCAGAATGCCACCCGCCCACAGTGCCGGATCATGTACATCGCGATCATCGGGTGCAATATTGTAATCGCCCAGTACGGCGAGTTTGGGATGGCGCGTGAGCTCATCTCTCAACCACGCGATCAGTGCATCAAACCACGCGAGTTTGTATGCGTATTTGTCCGAATCGAGACTTTGGCCGTTCGGGCAATACACGCATACGATGCGCACGCCTTTAATGGTGGCGGCGATGACACGCTTCAACTCATCATCAAAATTGGCAATGCCGATCACGACATCCGACAGCGGCGCACGGCTGAGAATGGCGACGCCGTTATAGGTTTTTTGCCCTGAATACGCGGCGTGGTAGCCCGCAGCCTCGATTTCGGCCACAGGAAAGTTGTCATCGGTGAGTTTGGTTTCTTGCAGACACACTACATCCGGCGCACGGGTGGCAAGAAAGTCCAGCAGTTGCGGCAGACGAACCTTGAGGGAGTTGACGTTCCAGGCGACGAGTTTCATGTCGCCGATTTTAACTCAGCCTGTTTTAACCCGGCGTGGCTTCATTAAGGTTTGCTGGGAGCGGCGGGTGGCGCGCCGCTAGCTGGTGCATTCTTGGGGGCTGCGGCTTCTTTGGCGGCATCGGTTTTTTTTGCCGTGCCTGTGGATTTGGGATAACCGGCGTGATCCAGTGCAGCGTTCCAGCCACCAGGCTCGTAGCCATCAATTTTTTCGCTGCCAACCAGAAGCACCGGAACATTGGTTCGTCCAGTCAGCTTTTGCAGTTCGGCCCGGATGTCCTGATTGGACTCCGGGTTTTTGTCGGTGAAAGGTGTGCCTCGCTGTTGCAGCAACTGCTTGGCCTGGTCACAGGGCGCGCCGCAGGCAGTGATGTAGAGCGTGACCGGAAATTTTTCACGGGCGAGCTTCATGGCGTAAGATTCGCCGCCTTCGACAAAGCTGCCCTTAAAGCTTTTTTGCATCGCGTTTTTAACGCTGGGCGGTGGCGGTTGATCGCTGTAATACGTATGACCTTGGGCATCTTTCCATTGAAAAAGCTGTGCGGCTTGTGTCGACAGCGCAGCCAGTATTGCGGGGACGAGAAAATAGATTAGTTTCATCGGGCACTCCTAAACAGTATTCATGTTTTAACGGCAGCAATTATGCCGGAGTTTAGGCCATGCCGTTATGGCGCAGCAGCGCGTCGATATTCGGCTCGCGGCCACGGAAAGCCTTGAACGACTCCAGTGCCGGACGCGCGCCGCCCATCGCCAGGATTTCGCTCCAGAAGCGATGGCCGACTTCGGCGGACAATACGCCGCCGCTGCCATTTTCGACTTCGGCCTCGAACATCGCGTAAGCGTCCGCAGACAGCACTTCCGCCCATTTGTAGCTGTAATAACCGGCGGCATAACCGCCCGCAAAAATATGCGAGAAATTGTTGGGGAAGCGGTTGTAATCCGGCGGGATGCTGACAGCGACCTGAGCGCGGATAGTGTTCAGCAAATCCAGAGCGGTGGTGCTGTCATTGGGATCGAAATCGTCATGCAGACGCATGTCAAAGCTGGAGAACTCGACCTGACGCAAGGTTTGCAGACCGGACTGAAAATTCTTGGCGGCGAGCATTTTGTCGAACAACGCGCGCGGCAATGCTTCGCCGCTATCGATGTGCGCCGTCATGTGCTTCAGTACGTCCCATTCCCAGCAGAAATTCTCCATGAATTGTGACGGCAGTTCGACCGCGTCCCACTCCACGCCGTTGATGCCGGATACGCCGAGTTCTTCGATTTTGGTCAGCAGATGGTGCAGGCCGTGGCCGGTTTCGTGGAACAGCGTAATGACTTCGTCGTGGGTAAACAGTGCTGGCTTGCCGCCGACCGGACCAGAAAAATTGCAGTTCAGATACGCGACCGGGGTCTGGATGCCATCCGGCTTTTTGCGCCGGGTAATCACATCATCCATCCACGCACCGCCGCGTTTGGATGCGCGGGCGTACAGATCCAGATAAAACTGGCCGACGCATTGTCCGCTGTGATCGCTCAGCGTGTAGAACTTCACGTCCGGATGCCAGGTGGATGTGCTGGATTCGGCGATGTGCAAGCCGTACAAGGTTTCCACCAGCTTGAACAGACCCGCCAGTACCCGAGGCTCGGGGAAATACTGCTTCACTTCCTGATCGGAAAAGCTGTAGCGCGCTACGCGCAGTTTTTCGGATACATAGGCGTTGTCCCAGGCTTGAAGGTCGGCGATGCCAAGCTCGCGCGCAAACGCACGCAGCTCGGCCATGTCTTTCTCGGCATAGGGTTTGGCGCGTTTTGCCAGCTCATCCAGAAAGTGCAGTACTTCGGCAGGCGTATCCGCCATCTTGGATGCCAGCGAAACGGCGGCGTAGCTATCAAACCCCAGCGTTTGCGCGGCTTCGCGCCGCAGCTTCAGGATATCCGAAATCAGCGGCGTGTTGTCCAGTTCTACCGCACCAAATTCGGACGCGCGCGTGACGTAGGCGCGATACAACTGCTCGCGCAATTCGCGGTTGTCAGCGTATTGCATCACCGGCATGTAGGATGGCATATGCAGGGTGATTTTCCAGCCCGGTTGGTGATCCAATTCCGCTGCGGCCCGCATTGCTGCCAGTGCGTCTTCGGGTACGCCCGCCAAGGCTTTGGCATCGTCGACGACCAGCGAAAAGGCGTTGGTCGCGTCCAGTAAATTTTCCTCGAACTTGGCTGAGCGCAGCGACAGCTCTTCCTGCACATTCATGAAGCGGGCTTTTTGCCCGTCCGGCAGTTCGGCGCCGCCCAGGCGAAAATCGCGCAACTCGTTCTCGACAATTTTCTTGCGCGGCGCCGAGAGTGCAGCGTAATCGGCGCGTGCTTTCAATGTTTTGAATTTGTTGAACAGTGCTGTATTTTGCCCAAGTTCGGCAAAATAAATGGTGATCTTGGGCAGGTTTTCGTTGTATACCTCGCGCAATTCGGGCGAGTCCATCACCGAATGCAGGTGCGATACCTGGCCCCAGGCTCGGCTCAGGCGTTCGTTTGCATCGTCCAGCGGAGCGACGAAACTGTCCCAGGCCGAGTCGGTGCTGTCGCTCAATACGCGTGCCACGGTGGCGCGGCAATCCGCCAGCAGTTGATCGACCGCAGGCGTGACCTGTTCGGGTTTGAATTCAGAAAAACGGGGAAGACCGGAAAAATCGAGCAAGGGGTTCATGGCATTCGCTAATGGAGGGATGCCCCGATTATACTTTCCGTCTCACAAACTGTTTTCAAGCCCATGAGCACACACCACTATTCCGGGGCGATTGCGCCCCATCACGGCTGTTCGCCGCAGCTCGCAACCGGGGCGTGGGTGCATCCGCGCGCGACCGTGATCGGCGAAGTCAGTCTGGGCGCGGACAGCTCGGTATGGCCGGGGGCGGTGATACGCGGCGACGTGAATCACATCCGCATTGGCGATGCGAGCAATATCCAGGACGGCTCGGTGCTGCATGTTTCGCATAAGTCCGAGCGTGACCCCGTCGGCGGCGCGCTCGTCATCGGCGCGCGTGTGACGGTCGGCCACACCGTGATTCTTCATGCCTGCACGATTGAAGATGAATGTTTGATCGGGATGGGTTCGATTATCCTCGACCGTGCGGTAGTCAAAAAACATGCCCTGCTCGGCGCAGGTTCGCTGGTGCCGGAAGGCAAAGTACTCGAATCCGGTTACCTCTATCTGGGCCGTCCCGCCCGGCAAGCGCGCCCGCTGACCGAGGATGAAATCGCCTATTTTGCCTACTCTGCCCGGCACTACGTGAAACTGGCGCAGTCCTACCAGGCCGATTGACCCAGGAATCCGAATGAAACTCGCCCAAGCTTTTCTCGTCATCGCCGCACTCGCCGTTGCGGGTGCCATCAGCTACGCCCTGATCGACAAGCCGACCGCGCCTGCGGCTAGCTTTACCACGCTGGAAGGCAAGCCCATTGCGCTGCAAAGTCTGCGCGGAAAAATCGTACTGGTGAATTTTTGGGCGACCTCCTGCCCCGGCTGCATCAAGGAAATGCCCGCCATGATCGAGACCTACAATCAGTACAAAAACAAAGGTTTCGAGATTATCGCCGTCGCGATGAGCTACGACCCGCCGAACTATGTGCTGAACTTTGCGCAGACCCGGCAACTGCCTTTTCCGGTTGCGCTCGACATCAACGGCGAACACGCACGCGCCTTTGGCAATGTGCAGCTCACCCCGACCAGTTTCGTCATCGGCAAGGACGGCGCGGTACTGGAACAGAAGTTGGGCGAGCTGGATTTTGTGAAGCTGAAAGCCCTGCTGGACAAAGAGCTGGGCTGAGCGCCCTTTACGCGCCAGACAGGCTCACCAGTTCCGCCCGTTCGTCCGCGTTCAGGCTGGCCAGTGGTCGCGCCCCCAGCGCCTGCTTGCGCCGCTGCCGCCAGTCTTCGTGCAACTGCTTGATGGTGGCATCGAGTTCTGCGCCCCAATCCCAGTGTTCGTCGAGCTTCAGCATATCCGCAGCGAGTTCTTCCACCCGCGCCTGGAGTGCGCTGTCTCTCGCATCCTCGATCAAGGCAGATAGCGTTTTAGCGGCGTCGTACGGGCGCAGCCAGTCCAGCATATCGCCGATGGTGGCCGCCCAGGGGTCGTTGGGGTCGAGCCATTCGGGCTGGATTTCGCGTGCGCGCTGTGGGTGGATCAACAGGCTGCGAGCCAGATTACGCAGCTTGGAGGGTGCCGGACGGCGACCGCGCGCAAGCGGCGCAGGGCGATTTTTGGTAGCAGCGCCCAGCCCGAATTGCGCCAGGTCGGTGGATTGCAGATCGGCCAGATCGGCAATTTTTTGCCGCAGCAATCCGGCCAGCAGGGGCGCGCTGATTTTGTCCAGCAGCGGCTTGGCGGATTTCAATAAACGGGCGCGGCCTTCGGCGCTCTCCAGCGCACCGCCGCGCGTGAGTTCGCGCAGCAAAAAAGCCGACAGCGGCATGGTTTGCGTGTCCAGCAGGTGGATGAATGCGTCGCTGCCCTGGGCGCGGATATAACTGTCCGGGTCTTCGCCGTCGGGCAAGAATAAAAAACTGATGTCCTTGCCGTCCTGCAAGGATTCAAGCGAGTTTTCCAGCGCGCGCCAGGCGGCTTTGCGCCCTGCATTGTCGCCGTCAAACGAATAAATCAAATGGTCGCTGTGGCGCAGCAGCGTACGCACATGCGTCGCCGAAGTCGCGGTACCGAGCGTGGCCACGGCAAACCCCACGCCGTGCTGCGCCAGCGCCACCACGTCCATATAGCCTTCCACCACGACCACGCGCCCAGCCTGCTTGATCGCATCGCGCGCTTCAAACAGGCCATACATTTCCGAGCCTTTGTGGAATAGCGGCGTCTCTGGCGAGTTCAGATATTTCGGCTCGCCCTGATCCAGAATCCGCCCGCCAAAACCGATGATCTGCCCTTTACTGTTCTTGATCGGGAACATGATGCGGTCACGAAAGCGGTCATAGCGCCCGCGCTCATTGTCGATGACCATGCCGCTCACCGCGAGTGCATCGGCCTGGTAATCGGGAAAAACCAGTTTGAGCCCGCCGTCGGCAGGCGCGTAGCCGATGCCGTAGCGCGCGGCGATCTGGCCGGAGAGGCCGCGCCGTTTCAAATAATCGATCGCATGTGGACTCTGTTTGAGTTGCTGCTTGTAAAAGACTGCTGCTTGCTCTAGCGCATCCCATAGTGCTGGCGGCGGTTTGGGGCGGTCCGGTTCGCTGGCCGACTCCGGTACCGGCAGACCCGCATCTTGCGCCAATGCCGCCACCGCATCACGAAAGCTCATGTGCTCGTATTCCATTAGAAACCCGAGCGCGGTTCCATGCGCGCCGCAGCCAAAGCAGTGATAAAACTGCTTGGTCTGACTGACGGTGAACGACGGGGTTTTTTCGTTATGGAAAGGGCAGCAGGCCTGGTAATTCTGCCCGGCTTTTTTAAGCGACACGCGGCGGTCGATGACATCAACGATGTCAACGCGGGCGAGCAGGGTATCGATAAAATCGCGCGGGATCATTTGGCTATTGAGCAAACGCCACCATCATAAACCGGCATCGGCCTATCCCGCAGGAGAGAGCGTCAGGTGGAGAGTTTGGCCTTGATGAGCGCTGAAACCTGGCCCATGTCTGCGCGACCGGCAAGGCGGGATTTAAGCAAGCCCATTACTTTGCCCATGTCTTTTGCGCTGGCGGCACCTGATTCGGCAACCGCTGCCGCCACCGCTGCATCTACCTCGGCGGCAGAGAGCTGTTCGGGCATATAGGTTTGCAGGATGAGCAGTTCAGCCTGTTCGGCATCCACCAGATCCTGGCGACCTGCCGTCTGAAACTGGCTGATTGAATCGCGGCGCTGTTTGATGAGTTTTTCGACGATGGCGCTGATGGCCGCGTCGTCGAGTTCGATACGCTCGTCTACTTCACGTTGCTTGACCGCAGCCAGCAGGAGGCGAATCGTACCGAGGCGGAGCGACTCCTTCGCGCGCATGGCGGACTTCATGTCCTCCGTAATGCGCGCCTTGAGTATTGAAGCAGTCAAGTTTGGTGCAGTCTGACTTTGGAAAGCGGTCAGAAAGGAATCAATACATCTTTGGCGGCAGTTGCTGGCCGCGCAGACGCTTGCTCTGACGCTTGACCGCAGCAGCTAGTTTGCGCTTGCGCTCGGCGGTGGGCTTTTCGTAGAACTCGCGTGCGCGCAGTTCAGTCAAAAGGCCGACTTTTTCGATGGAACGCTTGAAGCGGCGCAGGGCGACATCAAACGGTTCGTTTTCTTTGAGTTTAACGTGAGGCATGTTCAGTGGCTTCCTGAGAAGACGAAAAACGCGGATTGTAGCAGGAGATGCACATGAATCAAAGCGGTTCGATAGCCGCAGGCGGTATCATTGCCGCGCTAAACTTATAAATGCCTCATATATGCTTGTTCTTGGTATCGAATCTTCCTGTGATGAAACGGGTGTCGCGCTATACGACACAGGGCTGGGGCTGTTGTCGCATGCGCTGTATTCGCAAATCGCCATGCACAACGAATACGGCGGGGTGGTGCCGGAACTGGCCTCGCGCGACCATATCCGGCGGGTGTTGCCGCTGACGCGGCAGGTGCTGGCGGAAAGTCGGCGCACGCTGAAGGATCTGGACGGAATTGCTTATACGCAGGGGCCGGGATTGGCCGGTGCGTTATTGGTGGGGGCGGGGATGGCACGTGCGCTGGCTTATGCGCTGAATATCCCGGCAGTCGGCGTACATCATCTGGAAGGCCATATGTTGTCGCCGCTGATTTCCGATGCGCCGCCAGCGTTCCCGTTTGTGGCACTGCTGGTATCCGGCGGCCATACACAGATCATGCACGTAGCGGGAATCGGGCGTTATACCTTGCTTGGCGATACGCTGGACGATGCGGCGGGCGAGGCGTTCGACAAGACTGCGCAGTTGCTGGGATTGGGGTATCCGGGTGGTCCGGCGCTATCGAAACTGGCCGAGACGGGCGATGCCACGCGTTTCCCCCTGCCGCGTCCGATGCTGCATTCGGGGGATTTTGATTTTAGTTTCAGCGGGCTCAAAACCGCCGTGCTGACGCTGGTGCGCAAAGAAGGTCTGGCGCACGCGGCGGATATTGCGGCGGCGTTTCAGGCGGCAGCGGTGGAGGTGCTGGTCGTCAAAAGCCTGGCGGCGTGCAAACACAGCGGCGCGGCGCGGCTGGTGGTGGCGGGCGGCGTTGGCGCAAACGCGCACCTGCGCCAGCGGCTCAGCGCCGATGCGCAGGCGCGCGGCATTGAGGTGTTTTACCCAAGGCTGGAGTTTTGTACCGATAACGGCGCGATGATCGCCTTTGCGGGCGCGCAGAGACTGGCGCAGGCGCAAATGAAGATGGCGCAGACTGATCTGAGTTTCGTGGTCAAGCCGCGCTGGCCGCTGGCGGAGCTGACGGCGGTCTAAGGTCTGCCAGAAAAACCGCTTGCCACAGTGCGCGCACGGCATCGGGATGGCCGTCGAGTGTTTCCACCGGTACCTGCGCAAATTCTGCGCCCGCCAAGCGCGCAGTATGTTGGCGGCGGCGCAGTTCACGATAGGCGCTAGCGGCGGGCGTGGCGAGGTGCTCGGGCAACAAGCCCAGTGCGGCGAAGCGATTGAGCAGGGCGATATTGCCGCAGTTGTCGGCGAGTTCGGGATGCAAAGGGGCGTGCGCCAGCACAAGATATTGCGCGCTGAACTCGACATCGACGAGGCCGCCGCGATCATGTTTGAGATCAAACAATTCACCCGGATTGGGATGGCCGACGTGCATTTTTTCGCGCATGGCGATGACTTCGCCGCGCAGCGTGTCGATGTTGCGCGGGGTACGCAGCACTTCGCGGCGCAAGGCTTCAAATTCAGCGCCGATGCCGCTATCCCCGCACACAAAGCGCGCACGGCTCAGGGCCTGATGCTCCCAGGTCCAGGCGTGCCGGGTTTGATAATCGCGGAAGGCGTCAATGCTGCTGACCAGCAAACCCGACGCGCCGTCAGGGCGCAGGCGCAGATCGGCTTCATACAAAACACCTGCGGCGGTGAGCGTGCCGAGCCAGGTGTTGATGCGCTGCGCCAGGCGAGCGTAGATTTCGGCGGCGCGCTCGTCGGGGTCGTCGTACAAAAACACCAGATCGAGATCAGATGTGTAGCCCAGCTCTTTGCTGCCGAGTTTGCCGTAGCCGATAACGGCAAAGCGCGGGTGGTCGCGGTGTCGTGTTTTAAGGCCATTCCAGCAACGTTTCAGCGTTTCAGCGAGCAGGGTGTCGGCAAGTGTGGAGAGATGGTCGGACAGGCGCTCGAGTGTCAACCGCCCGGCTACATCCTGTGCCAGCAGGTGCAGGGTTTGCACCTGCTTGAAACGGCGCAGCGTGTCCATGTGCCGTTCGGTGTCCTCCCCTAGCGCATCCATCTCGGTGGTCAGGTTGGCCGCCAGGTCTGGCCAGTCTGGATCTTGCATCAACTGCCGTGGATCAATGAGTTCGTCCAGAAGCTGCGGCTGGCGCGTCAGCATCTGTGCCGCCCACGGGCTGGCGGATAACAGACGCGCAAGCTGGCGCAATGCTGCTGGATATTCGGTCAGCAGCGCCAGATACGTGGCGCGGCGGGCGATGGCCTGGATCAGGGCGGCGAGGCGGGCGAAGGTGTCTTCCGGGTTGGGGAGGCTGCCGATGATTTCGAGCGCAGGCGGCAGCAGGGCGTTGAGTCGAAGCTGGGTGGACTCGGAAAGCGCGGCGGCAAATTGGCGCAAAGGATCAAGCGTGGCAAGTACGCGCGGAGGCTCGGCATAACCGTGCTGCGCCAGCAGCGCGTGGGCTGTAGTTTCGTCCATCACGCCGCAGCAGAGTGCGGTAAGTGGGTGGCTCTGCTGATCGGTTTGCGGGGCGGAAAAAATTTGTTCGAAGTGGCGCGTAACTTTGCTGCGATGCGTGTCGAGCGCATTGATTAAATTCGCATACGTTGCAAAATTCATGGCGCGGGTCAGCATGGCTTGCGACTCGGCATCATCCGGCAGTAGTTGCGTCTGCGCGTCATCCAGATATTGCAACCGGTGTTCCAGCCGCCGCAAGAAATCGTAGGCGGCGGTGAGCTCGGTACAGGCATCTGCGGTCATCAAGCCGCTGCGTTCCAGTTCGGCCAGCACCGTGAGCGTGGGTTGCTGTTGCAGCGCTGTTTTTTGCCCGCCGCGTATCAACTGAAACACCTGCGCGGTGAATTCGATTTCGCGGATGCCGCCGGGGCCGAGTTTGATGTTGTTCTGAAATTCGCGGCGCGCCACCTCGCGGCGAATTTGCACATGCAGATCGCGGATCGCGGCAAACGCGTCGAAATCGAGATAGCAGCGAAACACGAAGGGATGAACGATGGCCATCAACTCGTCGTGGCGCTGTCCGGTCAGCGGACGCGCCTTGATCCAGGCGTAGCGTTCCCATGGCCGCCCGTGTGCGACCAGATAATCTTCGAGCATGGCAAAGCTCATGGCGAGCGGGCCCGATTCGCCCCAGGGACGCAGGCGCAAGTCGACCCGAAACACATAGCCGTCAGCGGTGTTTTCAGACAAGGCCGCGTTGAGTTTGCGCCCGAGGCGGACGAAGAACTCGTGGTTGGACAGGGTTTGGCCGCCGTCGGTATTGCCTTCTTCCGGATATAAAAAAATCAGGTCGATATCGGACGACACATTGAGCTCGCGCCCGCCCAGCTTGCCCATGCCGATCACAACCAGTTGTTGCAGTGCGCCTGCATGGTTGCGTGGCTCGCCATAGCGCTCGGCCAAGGCCGCATGGTGAAAATCGAGTGCGGCAGACAGGCAAATCTCGGCCAGATCGGAATAGGTGCGAGTTACTTCATGCAAGTCGGCTAGCCCGATCAAGTCGCGCGCGGTGGTGCGCAGCCAGACGCGCTGGCGCAGCTGACGCAGACGCGAGTGCAAAGCGGCCTTGTTAGCGCAGAGTGGCGCGTGCATAAAATCCAGCATGGCCGCGCGCGTGAAAGCTGCGTGTAGATGCAGGCTGACCTCATCCGCCAAATGCGGCTGCGCGGCCAATAAACGACGGCCAAAACGCGAGCAGGCGTGAAGATTGTCCAGGGCATGGTTTGTCATGTCTGGATGATACAAAACAAGTAGCCCGTTCCGTTCAATCTGTTTGGGCGCAAAAGACTAAAAATTACCCTAAAGATTTTATTTGTATGGCCGTAAACCGTTTTAGCGGTAGGTGTGTGTGCCTGTTTTGAGCTGGCATTTTTGAGCCCTGAAAACTGTAAAACACAGCCAATACACGCTTGCGACTATTTAGATCAGCCTGAAGGAGCCATGATGAAATTCCTCAACGTATTCCCTATGACCGCAGCGTTATTGATGGGCGTGCTGCCACTCGTTGCACATTCTGCTGAAACTACGGCAATTTCCGGTGAGGTGTTATCTGCAGCGGGTGAACGTATCCGTCAGACAGGAGAACAGATCCGCGCAGACTTGAAGGCGGCGCACGCGCGTGTTGAAGCTAAAAAAGTGCGCGATGAATTGGAGCGTAAACGCGAGCTCGATCAGGCGGCCAAAGATGCGGCTGCGCAGGCGGTGATCAAGGAAAACAAACAGCGGCAGACACAGGAAGCCGCTCAGGCACGTGCACGACAGGAAGCGACGGCTCGGGCAACGCAAGCTGAACATGAACGCCAACTGGTATTGGAGGAACAACGTGTAAAAGAGGCCGCAGCCAACAAGCTATTGGCCAAAGAACGTGCCGCCAATGCGTTGCGCGAAGCTCGACTTGCGACCGGCGAGGGCGCATTTGCAAGCGAAGCGGAGGAAAAGGAGCGTCAACTTGCACTGGTAACGCAGCGTGTGAAAGAAGAATCGACGGTTAAAGCGCCTGCAGATAAAACCCAACCGGCCAAGGTACTCACGGCCAAAGATCGAGCCACTATCGCGTTGCGCGAAGCGCGTCAGTCAGTTGGTGAGAAAGCATTTTAATTTTCAGGCTTTTCTTCGCTGCCTCAACAGCGACTTTGGAATCGCAGGGTCGCACGTTCAACAAAATTTTCCGGCGGGACAAAACAAAAGCGGCGCCAGAGGCGCCGCTAAAAATCCGGTAAGGCAGGAGGAGGAGAGCCCAGGGTAAACCCCAATACCGGAATAACACAGGCAACAAAAGTGACTTATTGAGCCGACAGCCAAGTGAGGGGAACCCTCGTCCTGGCGGGCTGTAATTCACTGTTTGTGCCCCAGTTGTACCTAGTATCGGCAGTTCTATCAGAATCTTTAGCGCCAATCGCCAATCGCCAATCGCCAATCAGATTATTTTTATCTCGTCTCGCCAGTGCTGCGTGCGCCCGGCATGCGATGCGTATTTCATTAGGGAATATCTATAAATCCCGATTAATCGCTGCCATTCGGTTATCGAGCCCCTGGCTGTCATGTACGCTGGCATCGGTGCAGGTTTGCGCGGTAATAAGCTTGGTGGCCTGGCCGATGTTGATGTGGCTCTTGTAGCCGTGGTGGTGTTGCCCGCTTTTTTTCGTCCAGAGGGCATCAATGTCTTTATTGTGCCTGCTTGGCAGAGGTCTAGCCCTAATCGATGGGGGCGAGACGGCTTTGATGATCTCGTTGTTCTCGCGTTTGTTGCGCTGGATGGGCACGGGAACAAAGGTTGCATCAATGATCTGGCCACTTTTGAGTTCGCCCCCCAGCGCGGCCAGCACTTGATTGAGACGCTCGAACAGCTCATCGATCAGTTGGTGTTCTTTGAGCGCCTCACGGAAGGCTCACATGGTGCGGGCATCAGGTGCTGGCGTGGGAAGGCGATTCGAGAACGACAAACCTGATGACAAGCCCACGCTACGCTTGGCGGTGACGCGAAAACGAAGGCGCTGGTTCGAAGGCTTGTGGGCGAATGCGGGAGAGCCGGTGAGACTCAACCAGGGCTTGGGAAATCTCTTAATGGACAATCTCGGTTCAAAAATAGCAGGCGAGAGATTGTAAGCTCCTGACATCGCTTCTGACATTCTGCCGATGCGTCCATTCCCCATTTCCGGGATAATCATCAGGTTCCCTTTTGTGTTCACCCCTATGGCTCGCCCTTCGCAACGCAACACGCCCCCGACACTTTCACCACGCATGCAACGCGTGCTGCGTGAGGCGCGCGCTTTTCTGATTGGATTTGCGGCGCTGTTGCTGGCTGCCGTGCTGCTCACTCATTCCGCTTCAGACTCCGGGTTTTCGACCACGGGCGAGGGCGGGGTTTTTCATAACCTGGGTGGCCGTTTTGGCGCGTGGCTGTCCGATTTGCTGTTGCTAATGTTTGGTTTGTCTGCCTGGTGGTGGGTGGTGCTGGCGCTGGCTTTTGTCTGGCATACCTTTCGCCATCTGGATGAAACACCCATCGCCGGGTCGCGTCAGCGCTGGTTGCATCTGGCCGGGTTTGCGCTGCTGCTGATTGGCAGCAGCGGGGTGGAATGGCTGCGTCTATGGCATTGGAAGGTCGCGCTGCCGGACGACCACGGCGGCGTGCTTGGCATGGCGGTGGGCGGCGCAGCCAATGGTCTGCTGGGCTTCACCGGCGGCACGTTATTTTTGCTGCTGGCGATAGCGGTGGGATTCAGCCTTTTTACTGGCCTGTCCTGGCTCAGCATGCTGGAGCGCGTGGGCGCTGCGCTGGAGGAGGGTATGTGGAAGGCGGTCCGCAGCTGGCACGCCTATCGTGACCGTAAGCTTGGCGTGGTCGCGCTACAAAGGCGCGAAGCGGTGCTGGTCGAAGAAAAAAAACGCATGGAAGAGGCACCGCCGATCCGCATCGAGCCGGTTGTCAAAGAAATCCCGCAGTCGACACGTGCGATTGTTGAAAAGCAGGCACCACTCTTTTCGGATATGCCCGATTCGCCGTTGCCGCCCTTGCATTTGCTGGATGCCGCTGATCAAGTCGTTGAAACGGCCAGCCCCGAGTCGCTCGAATACACCTCGGTGATGATTGAGCGCAAACTGCGCGAATTCGGGGTTGAGGTCAAAGTGGTGTCGGCCTCGCCCGGACCGGTCATTACGCGTTACGAGATCGAGCCTGCCACGGGTGTTAAAGGCAGCCAGATCGTCAATCTGGCGAAGGATCTGGCGCGTACCCTGTCGGTTATCAGCATCCGCGTGGTCGAAGCCATCCCCGGCAAACACACCATGGGGCTGGAAATTCCCAACCCGAAGCGGCAGATGGTGAAGCTCTCCGAAATCCTCGGCTCCAAGGCGTATCACGATACGGCGAGTCCGTTGACGGTCGCGCTGGGCAAGGATATTGCAGGTAATCCCATCGTCGCGGACCTTGGGAAAATGCCGCATTTGCTGGTTGCGGGTACGACCGGCTCGGGTAAATCGGTTGGGGTCAATGCGATGATTCTGTCCTTGGTGTACAAGGCCGATCCGGCCACCGTGCGCATGATCATGATCGATCCCAAAATGCTGGAGCTGTCGGTGTACGAAGGCATTCCGCATCTGCTGGCACCGGTAGTGACCGACATGAAGCAGGCGGCCAGCGCGCTCAACTGGTGCGTGGGCGAGATGGAGCGGCGCTACAAATTGCTGTCCGCCGTCGGTGTGCGCAACCTTGCGGGTTACAACCAGAAAGTGCGCGACGCTAAAAAATCCGGCACGCCGCTAACCCATCCATTCAGCCTCACGCCCGATAGCCCCGAGCCACTGGAGCCGATGCCGATGATCGTCGTGATGATCGACGAGCTGGCCGACATGATGATGGTGGTAGGCAAAAAAGTAGAAGAACTGATTGCCCGTCTGGCGCAAAAAGCGCGCGCGGCGGGCATCCATCTCATCCTCGCCACCCAGCGCCCCTCGGTTGACGTCATCACAGGTCTGATCAAGGCCAATATCCCCACGCGGATCGCGTTCCAGGTGTCCAGCAAAATCGACTCGCGCACCATCCTCGATCAAATGGGCGCCGAAGCGCTGCTAGGGCAGGGCGACATGCTGTACCTGCCGCCCGGTAGTGGCATCCCGCAGCGTGTGCATGGCGCATTTGTGTCCGACGGCGAAGTGCATCGCGTGGTCGATTACCTCAAGTCGCTGGGCGAGCCCGACTACATCGAAAGTATCCTTGCCAGTCCTGAAGAGGCCAGCGAAGGCATGGAGCTGGGCGTCTCCAGCGAGGCCGATCCTTTGTACGATCAGGCCGTGTCTTACGTGCTCAAATCCCGGCGCGCGTCGATTTCATCGGTGCAGCGGCAATTACGCATCGGCTATAACCGGGCGGCGCGATTGATCGAGGAAATGGAACGGGCAGGCTTGGTATCGTCGATGCAGAGCAATGGCAATCGCGAGGTGCTGGCACCGGGAGGAGACGCGTGATGCACCTGATGGCGATGATTTATTTCTCTTTCATCACGCATAAAAAAGCCGCGAATAATCGCGGCTTCCGGCGCATTGTCGAATAGTCTTAGCCGAACAGCTTGCCTTTAAGCATTGCCAAACCTTGTTCTACCAAATCACCCGACGGCACTTCACCATTGGGGGTGAGATGGTCGACAACGCCAGGCAGCATTTTTGCCAGGCCTGACGATAGCAGGTCGGGCGAGATACCAGCCTGAGCGGCGAGCTCCTGAATTTTGCTGCTGCCAAGCGCCTGGTGAATGGCATCGCCGGTGACCGCCTGATTTTCGCCTGTGCCGACCCACGATGCCACGGCGTTACCCAGGCCGCCCTGTGAAAGTTGCGAGACCAGACCAGCCAGGCCGCCAGCCTGTGAATTGTTGACCAGTCCCATCACTACGCCCATCAAGCCATTTTGGCTTTCTCCGCCCCCGGCCATTTGACCCTTGACCATATTGAGTGCTTCGTCGAATAGTCCCATGGTTTACTCCTTGTTTGTGGTTGTGTGAAGGTTTTCACTGTAGATCATTTTTTGCACAATCAAGTTGATTCAATTGTTAATTTCAATAACAGTAAGCAATAACATGGAGCCGGCGCGCCACCCTCATCGGCTTGGTCAATTCTCGGGCTTGCGGCGCTGCATGGGTAGGTCAGGCCTCGCGTATAATGTGCACTCCCTGATTTTAACTACTCCATCATGAGCCTTAACCTTGTCAGCTCCGGGCGTAATCTGCCCGACGATTTCAATGTCATTATCGAAATTCCC
Organism: Thiobacillaceae bacterium; assembly: GCA_040080135.1. Lineage (GTDB taxonomy): Bacteria > Pseudomonadota > Gammaproteobacteria > Burkholderiales > Thiobacillaceae > Thiobacillus. The sequence goes on along the minus strand of JBEBIZ010000001.1, from coordinate 121,938 downwards.
GCCCACGGTGAACCGATCAAATACGAAGTAGATAAAGCATCCGGGGCAATGTTTGTCGACCGCTTTATGTCCACCGCGATGCACTATCCGTGCAACTACGGCTACATCCCCCATACCCTGTCAGAAGACGGAGACCCGGTAGATGTGCTGGTAATTACGCCGATCCCGCTGATTACCGGGGTGGTGGTGCGCTGCCGCCCGGTGGGGATGTTGAAAATGACCGACGAAGCCGGGGTCGATGCCAAATTGCTGGCGGTGCCGGTCGAAAAGCTCTGTGGTTTGTATAACAACGTGCAAAAACCGGAAGATCTACAGCCCTTGTTGCTGGCGCAAATTTCCCATTTCTTCGAACATTACAAAGACCTTGAAAAAAACAAATGGGTCAAAGTTGAGGGCTGGGTCGGGGTGGACGATGCCCGGGCAGAAATTCTCGCCGGAATCGAACGTTATCGTAATGCTGCCGATAAACCTGCATTCTGAGGATGAAGGTCTGTATCGTTTCTGACTCTCACGACAACCGTCGTTTATTGGGTGCGGCGGTCGAGCACGCCAAGGCGCATGGCGCAGAAGTCGTGCTGCATTGCGGCGATGTGGTTGCACCGACGACGCTACGCGTACTGCAAAAATACGAGTTGCCAGTGCATGTGATTCACGGCAACAACACGGGCGACCTCTACAACATGACGCGCCTTGCTGCCGAACCCGGCAGCGTGATCCGGTACCACGGCCAGGATGCAGCATTTACGCTGGCAGATCGCAGTCTGTTTCTGGTGCATTACCCGCATTACGCCGAGGCGCTTGCGTGTACGGGGGATTACGATCTGGTGTGCTGCGGCCACGATCACAAATCCAGCGTCGCCCAGGTTGCCAACATCAAAGGTGGCCAGACCTGGCTCATCAATCCTGGCACGGTTGGCGGTGTGGGTTCTCCGCCGACTTACATCATGGCTGATTTGTCTACGCTGCAATTCGAGATTGTTGCGGTTCCGGCTGATGCTGCGTCCGTGTTGCCTCCCGTCACACCGCATGTTTAAGTCGGGCCGCCGCACATTTAATCCGGGTGCATTACCCGCCTCATTGATATTTTCTTGCCTGAAAATACTCCCGCTTATTCCCACATAGAAAACTTCGATTGAATTTGCCATTTAGTGCGTGGCTTGGGCAGGAGCATCAGAGTAAAATCTTGCACGTTAGATTCGGGCTAAAACCCCGGTATCCCGGAGGGATATTAAGGCGACAACTCCGGGTGGTTTTTTTATACGCCTTGCATCCATTGGATGGAGAAACTGATGACGGAGATTGTTGCGACCAACGAGACCATACTCGTGGTGGGCGGCGGAATATCCGGCATGACTGCGGCGCTGGAAGCTGCGGAAACCGGAAAAAACGTTGTATTGGTGGAGAAGAACCCGGCTTTGGGCGGGCGCACTTCGCAGTTATATCGATATTTCCCCAAACTGTGCCACCCGACCTGCGGGCTGGAAATTAACCTGCGTCGCCTCAAAGGCAACCCGCGCGTGCGCGTATTTACGCTGGCGGAAGTGACGGGCATCAGCGGCAGCACAGGCAACTACAGCGCCACGATTAAAATCAAGCCGCGTTATGTGAACGAAAACTGCACCACCTGTGGTGAGTGTGGCAAGGCCGTCGAGACCATGGTGGATGATCCGTTCAACTACAACATGGGGCAGCACAAAGCGGCGTATCTGCCCAATTCAATGGCGTACCCACAGCGTTTTGTGATTGACCCCGCGATCATCGGCACGCCGGATGCCGAGCGCGCGAAAGCTGCTTGCAAATACGGCGCGATTGATCTCGATATGCAGGAAGAAACAATCGAGATCAAGGCGGGTGCCGTGGTGTGGGCGACTGGCTGGCAGCCGTACGATGCGGCGAAAATTCAGCCCTACGGTTATGGCCGCTTCAAGAACGTGATTACCAGCGTGGAGTTTGAGCGTCTGTCCGATATTCACGGCCCGACCGGCGGCAAGATTTTGCGTCCGGGCGATGGTAAGGAAGCGAAGAACGTCGCCTTCATCCAGTGCGCCGGTTCGCGTGACGAAAACCATTTGCGTCACTGCTCGCGTATCTGCTGCATGGCGTCGTTGAAGCAAACGCATTATGTGCGTGAAAAATTCCCGGTCGATGGCAAGTCAACGATTTACTACATCGACATTCGCGCGATTGACCGCTTTGAAGACTTTTATCAGAAGGTGCAGGCTGATTCATCGGTCAGCTTCATCAAGTCCAAGGTGGCGAAGATCACCGAAGACGAGCACGGCAATCCGGTGTGCTGGGGCGTTGATACCGAGGGCTACAAGCGCTATACCACAACGCACGATCTGGTCGTGCTGGCGGTAGGGATGGAGCCATCGGTCAAGGGTGTGAATATCCCGGCCAATATCGTGTCGGATTCGAGCGGATTTATTGAGGCTGATCCGGCTAACGGCGCAGTATTCGGTGCAGGTTGTGCCACTAACGCGCTCGACGTGAATCGTGCAGTGCAGTCAGCAACAGCGGCGGCATTGAGAGCCATTCAGGTCGTGAACAAAGTAGCAAAGGCGGAGGCTTAAAAATGGCTGATATGAAAATTGCAGCGTATATCTGCAAGGGCTGTGGTCTGGGTGAGCGCCTGGACACAGACGCGCTAGTCAAGGTTGCACAAAAAGACGGCAAAACGCCGATGACCAAGACGCATGATTTTTTGTGCAATGCTGATGGCGTGGCGATGATTAAAAACGATATCGCCAACGAGGGAGTGACCCACGTGATGATCGGCGCCTGTTCGCGCCGCTCCAAAACCGAGGCATTTCATTTTCCGGCGAACGCGGTGGCGCGTGCCAATTTGCGTGAGGGCGTGATCTGGATTCGTCCAGACACCGACGAGGCGCGCGAAACCACGCAAGAGATGGCGGAAGACTACATCCGCATGGGTTGTGCCGAAATCCGCGCGATGACCGCGCCCGACGGCAATGCAAATACCGGCAGCAGCAAAACCCTTCTGGTGGTGGGCGGCGGCGTGACCGGCATGACCACGGCGATTGAAGCATCCAAGACTGGCTACTCGGTGGTGCTGGTCGAAAAAACCGGTGCGCTGGGTGGCTGGGCGGGTAAGCTTTTTAAACGTATTCCGATTCGCGAACCGTATAAATCTCCTGCAGATAATGGCGTGCCCGATCTGGTTTCACAGATTCTGGGCGACAGCAATATTAAGGTGTATCTGAACGCGACCATCGCCAAAACCGACGGCTCGCCCGGTAAGTTTGTGGTGGACATCGCGACCGAATCAGGCGCAATGCATACCGAAGACATCGGTGCGATTGTGCAGGCTACTGGTTTCACGCCGTATGACATGAACAAGCTGCCGGAATTGGGCGGTGGCAAATCGGTGAATGTGGTCGATCAGGCCGGGCTTGAGGCAATGGCTATTGCTGCTGCCGCCAAGGACGGTGTGATTCGCCGTCCGTCGGATGGTCAACCGGTCAAGTCGGTCGTGTTCGTGCAATGCGCAGGTCAGCGCGACACTACCGGCAAGCATTTGTCGTACTGCTCCGGCTACTGTTGCAACGCCAGCATCAAGCAGGCGATGTACTTCAAGGATGCGAATCCTGATGTTGATACCACGATCATTTACAGTGACTTGCGCACGCCGGGCAACGGCGAGGATTTTTATCGCAGCGCACAGGAAAAGGGCGTGATTTTCACCAAAGGCCAAGTGTCCGAAGTGCTGCCGACGGGCAACACCAGCACGGTGAAATTCCACGATCTGATTCTGGGCGATACTGATGCGGCGATTCTGGATGCCGATCTGGTGGTGCTCGCTACGGGTCAAGTGCCGAATTCGGGTGTGAATATTGACGCGCCCGTCGTTGCAGATACGCCGGATGAAGTGCAGGTCAAACCGATTTCTATCCTGAACCTGAATTATCGTCAGGGTACCGACGTGCCTCAGTTGAAGCAGGGTTTTACCGATTCACACTTCATCTGCTTCCCGTACGAAACGCGCCGTACCGGTATTTATACTGCTGGCCCGGTGCGCCGTCCGATGGATATTGCACAGGCGCGTGAAGACGCGACCGGTGCCGCATTGAAGGCGATCCAGGCGCTCGAAAACGCTGAGCTGGGTCGCGCCGCGCATCCGCGCTCGGGCGATTTATCGTTTCCTAAAGTCCGCCTGGAAGGCTGCACCCAGTGCAAACGCTGTACGGTCGAATGCCCGTTCGGTGCGATCGACGAAGACGAAAAACGCTTTCCGGTATTCAATGAATCGCGTTGCCGCCGTTGCGGCACCTGCATGGGTGCGTGCCCGGTGCGGGTGATTTCGTTCGAGAACTATTCGGTCAATACTGTCGGCGCGCAGATCAAGGCGGTCGATATTCCAGACGAGTTTTCCGACAAACCGCGCATCCTGATTCTGGCCTGCGAAAACGACGCCTACCCGGCGCTGGACATGGCCGGCATGAGTCGCATCGAGTACTCGGCGTATGTGCGGACGATCCCGGTGCGTTGCCTCGGTTCGGTTAACACCATCTGGATTACCGACGCATTGAATGCTGGCTATGACGGCGTGATGATGATGGGTTGCAAATCGGGCGACGAGTATCAGTGTCACTTTGTCAAAGGCTCCGAGCTGGGGCGTGTGCGTTTGTCGAAGATTGACGACACGCTGAAAACGCTGAATCTCGAGCCTGAGCGCGTGCGTGATCTTGAAGTTGCAATTACCGACATCGAGCGTCTGCCGGAGATGATCAACAAGTACGCTGCCGAACTCGCAGCGTGTGGCCCTAGCCCGTTTAAAGGAATGTAAGCATGAGCGCACAGTTGGCGGAAAAATACCGCAACAATTTCCTGAAGGAAATCGAAGAACAGGTCGAGATGGGCGACTGGGTCAAGATGTGCATGCAATGTGGCGTCTGCTCTGGTTCATGCCCGACCAATTTCCAGGCGGCCTGGGATCATCCGCCGCAGGAACTCTTCATGATGATACGTGCGGGCAAGCGCGAAGAAGTGCTGACATCGAGTTCGATGTGGAACTGTACCTCATGCTACAACTGCATTGTGCGTTGCCCACGCAAGATACCGATCACGCATATCATGCACGGTATCGCTGAATACGCACATCGCTTGGGAATGGCTCCCAAGATGCAGGCAACCCGTTTTTTCAGTGGATTGTTCTGGAATAATGCAACCAAGACCGGACGCGTGAACGAACTCAAATTGACGATGGGTTTGTATTTCAAGGACGGCCTGGTTCAGGGCATCAAGAATGGTCTGGCGATGCAATCTGTTGCGTTGGGACTGGTAAAAGCTGGACGTTTGAATGTAATGGAAATATTTGGCGGCCATAAATGCAAAGATCAGAAGGGCATTCATGCCATGCTGAAAAAAGCGCGCGAGATTGAAAATACGCGCAAGGTCGCCAAGCTGGCGGCGTAAGGAGAGAGACCCATGGCTAAACACGAATATGCGTTTTACCCCGGCTGCTCGTCGCAGAAGGGCGCATCAGCATCCAATTATCTGACCTCGGTTGAAGCGATGTGCCAGACGCTCGATGTGAAACTGACCGAAATCCCGGACTGGAATTGCTGTGGCGCATCAATCGGCTACGCTGAAGCGGGCGAATTGCCGCGTCATGTTCTGAATGCGCGTAATTTTGCGCTGTCAGAACAGCATATGCCGGGCAAGGAAATCGTCGCCACCTGTGCTGCGTGCTGGCTGGGTGCGCGTGAGACGCGTGAGCGTCTGACGCATTCCGATACCTTGATGTCTGATACCAAGGAGGCGTTGAAAGAAGCGGGTCTCACGATCAACGAGATGCCCGAAATTCGCCACATGGTCGAAGTGTTGATCGAGGACATCGGTTTCGAGGAAATGGCCAAACACGTCGTGCGTCCGCTTGATGGTGTGAAGATTGCAGGCTACGTCGGCTGCCAGACCAACCGGCCTTTTGGCGTTGATGGCGAGTCGTTCGAGAATCCGCAGTATCTCGACAAGATGGTCGAGATGGTGGGGGCCGAATCCATCCCTGACTACGATATGAAAGTGACCTGCTGCGGCGGCGCACTGGCGTTCTCCGAGCCGGAAAAAGCGCAGGCACAGATCAAGGATATTGTTGAATCAGCTTACGACCACGGTGCTGACATGATCGTGACGCCGTGCCCGCTGTGCCAAGCCAACGTTGAGGTTTATCAGGGCCAGGTCAACAAGCGTTACGGAACCAAGTTTGATATCCCGGTGATGTATTACAGTCAGTTGATGGTGGTTGCTTATGGCGGAAATGCCAAGCAGGCCGGCTTGAATGGTCAGGTTATCAGGGCGCGTCGTCTGGAAGAGATCGCGGCAAAACCTGTGAAGCGCTAAGTGATTCACCAAGTGAAACTGGCGCGTTAAACCGCATCAGATCACGCAGGACAAAAAAATCCCCGGCATGCCGGGGATTTTTTGCTTGCTTTCATTTGTCCGGCGGTAAAATTCGCCGCCGGAATCAGTCCGCAATAATTACAGGGGCTGAATGTTAGAAGCTTGCTTGCCTTTGGGGCCTTGCGTCACTTCAAAAGACACACGCTGATTTTCTTGCAGCGACTTGAAGCCGCCAGCTTGAATCGCGGAGAAGTGAGCGAACAGATCTTCGCCGCCTTCGTCAGGGGTGATAAAGCCAAAACCCTTGGAGTCATTGAACCATTTTACGATGCCAGTTGCCATTACAATTTCCTTCTTAGTTAAATAGGGCGGATGCCCGGTAAATCGTTTCAACCAAGTAAGAAATGACAGACATATACTGCACTACTGGCTCGAATCTCAACGACGGCGAATTATAACGCAAACTTGAAGAAGTCAACATTTTTCGAACGCTACCGTTAGACGGCCTGTATCCCTTTGCCAACAAGCTCCCAGATGCCATGATCCCCCTTAAACAATTACCTGCCTGGAAGGCGCTCGCCGCACATATGAAGCTTATGCGCGGGTTTGATATGCGCTGTGCATTTACAGGTGATACACAGCGTTTTAAAGCTTTGTCGCTGACGCTGGAAGGCTTGCTGCTCGATTATTCAAAAAATCGGGTCACCCCAGAAACCCTGAACCTGCTCGCGCAGCTTGCGCGGGAAACCGGCGTAGAAGGCATGCGCACTGCCATGTTTGAGGGTGAGCCGATCAACTTTACCGAACATCGTGCGGTGTTGCATACCGCGCTGAGAGATCCTGAACGGGAATTACTGCTAGTGGACGGCGTTAATGTGATGCCGATGATTCGCGACGTACAGGACAGAATGCGGCGCTTCACACATGCCGTGCACTCAGGGAAATGGCGGGGGCATACGGGCAAACCGATCAAGGATATCGTGAACATTGGGATTGGCGGCTCCGATCTGGGTCCAGCGATGGTGTGCATGGCGCTGCGCGCGTATGCGCATCCGGGATTGCGTGTGCATTTTGTATCCAATCTCGACCCCACGCATTTAGCCAGCACTGTTGCCCGGCTTGATCCCGAAACGACGCTGTTTATTATCGCTTCCAAAACGTTTACCACGCTTGAAACACTTGCCAATGCGCATTCTGCGAGGGTCTGGCTACTCGATCATTTACAGGACGAAACGGCTGTCGCCAAACATTTTATCGCGCTTTCAACCAACACCCTGGCGGTGCAGGCTTTTGGCATCGATGCCGAGAACATGTTTGAATTCTGGGATTGGGTGGGCGGGCGCTATTCGCTTTGGTCAGCGATTGGGTTGTCGATTGCATTGGCCGTTGGCTGGACGCATTTCATGGCGTTGTTAAATGGCGCCCATGCGATGGACACTCATTTTCGTGAGGCGCCGCTCGATCAAAACATGCCGGTCATCATGGGTCTGCTGGGGGTCTGGTACGCTAATTTCTGGGACACGGACACCTACGCGGTCTTCCCGTATGACCAGCGGCTGGTTTTGTTGCCGCCGTTTCTGCAGCAGCTGGATATGGAGTCCAACGGCAAAAACGTCAGTCGCAATAATCGCAAGGTGAACTACAACACCGGCCCCATTTTATGGGGTGCGCCGGGGACGAATGGCCAGCATGCATTTTTTGAACTGGTGCATCAGGGAACCCGTTTAATCCCGACGGATTTTCTGGTAGCAGTGGAAAATAGCATGCCGCTGGGCGATCAGCATGAGTGGTTGCTGGCGAATTGTCTGGCGCAAACCGAAGCCCTTCTGGTAGGAAAATCCAAGGCCGTAGCTAAAGCGGAACTCAAGGCATTAGGGCTGTCCAGTGCAGAAGCCGAGGCGCTGGCCGAGCATAAGGTTTTTCCGGGAAACCGCCCCAGCAATACCTTGCTCTATCAACGTCTAGACCCATATACCCTGGGAATGTTGATCGCCCTGTACGAACACAAGGTGTTTGTGCAAGGGGTGGTGTGGGGGATTAATAGTTTCGATCAATGGGGTGTGGAGCTGGGCAAGCAACTCGCGCCGCCAATCCGACGAGCGCTCACGCCGGGCGTTGAGGTGGGGCAGCACGACGGTTCTACGCTGGGATTGATCGCTGAAATTCGTCGTCGCCAAGCTGAACCAAACTCATGAGCTGCCCCAGGTTAATGGCTCTAATACTTGACCCGCACGCGGTAAGTGAGTGTAGTCTTGCCCTCAGCGGGCACTTTGACCGCCCACTCGGCTACACCGGATGCAGCCTTGGTGTGAGGCAATGACTCCGACACCATCGTCCAGTCGCCCGGCATGGGTTCGCGCACCATTACCGTTACAGCATCCGGCTTGGCATTTTTGATCACGATCTGATACGCCGTTTCGAATACATAGTTGTACCGCCCAGTGCCTGCCAGTTTCTGAAAATCAGTCTGTTTTTTGTCGGCAGTCAGGTCAAACGCTTCGCCTAGTTTCATGCGTATCGATTCGTTTTTTGGCGTGTGATCGATTTGGTTTTCGCCTACAAACTGGGCATTGCCGAGGGCATCTTTTTTGTACACCCGAATTACGCCTTTTGGCAGCGGGATGCCAAGACCAGTGCCTTTATTCTGAAACTCGATAAACACGCTGACCTTGATCTTCTGACCGATATCGCCGTATTGCCCAGAGTAATAATGGCTGGCACCTTCAAGCAGAAACTCCTTGGCTACCGGCACGCCGCTGGCTGACATCAACGCGACCTGCTTGGTCTGATTTTCGGACAATGTAGTTGGGCGTTGCAGGGTATACAGATGGTATTCAAACAAGGACTCCTCTTTCATCTCCGCTGCATCCGCCATTTTTGCTGCCATGGCTACCATGCCGCGCGGCATGGCCTGTTGTTCCCGCACCCGATTTACGTCTCCGGCAACCAATTGCAGTTTGGCATTGGGGTAGGCCGCACCGCTTTGATTGGTGAGTGTGACCCAGCCGTTCAGATCAAGGCGGTCGTCAGCTTCGTTTAGCTCCGCCACGTAGTCCGCGCGCCAGGACAGCCCGCTCGTCAAATAAGACAGCTCAAGGTTTTGATCGCCCGTCACAGGATTGATGAGCGACATGACCAGAGTGGGTTTGTCACGCAGGTTGTCCGGCACGCCCGAAAACGCCAGGCGCCCCGGCACGCCGGTCTCGATCCGATCAGCAAATTTGAGCACTGCGCCGCCATTGGTGGACAGCACTGTTGCGGTTTCGCGGCTGTCGGCGCCTGTGGTGGGGTGGGTACGGATGACGGTAACTTCCTTACCTTGGTATTTTTCCAGCAGTTTTTCCGGTGTCAGCAAGTCAAAATCGAAGTTCTGTTCTTGCAGGCGAAATCCGTTGGACGAAGTGAGATTACGCAATTGCGCAGTTTCTGGGCGCATCTGCGCCGACACTTCGCGCCAGGCGAGTTTATTGAAATCCCGGTCCAGGCGAACCCGGCGCGCATCTTTGACCAGCGCCAGGTTGTCGTTGTAAATGGTCACCGCAATTTCTTTTTGATCCGAAGCGGTCGATATTTTTTCGTCGCGCGGTGCGGCCAGACTGGCGAGTGGAATGGTGGCCAGTCCAGCAACAAGCAGGTGGACCAGGATGGATTTCGACATGGATATCTCCTAAGAGTGGGCGCAAAACGTAAAGACCAATGCTCGCACAATACATTCCCGCGACCTGCGCTTGAGTATGAAATTCCCAAAATTTAATAATTCAAGCATCCGCAGGTATGATGCCTTTTATGCAAGAAGGCAAGCAAACACAACACGCTGAACGCGTCGGCATCACCGGTGGCGGTATCAACACTGGCGAAACCCGGCAGCAGGAGGTGGTGACGCAGGTGCTGGACGTCGAGTCCATATCGGCCCCCATCCGCGAAGACGAATTGCGCGCACGTTTCCTTTCGTTCGAGCCTTTATTCAATGCCGATTATCAGCTGGTTGCGCATGAGTTAATTCTGAAGGGTCGAATGACGGCTGATGAGCAAAACAGCAAAGAACTCGCCCAAATGGATGAGGACATGCTGCTGACCGGGCTGTTTTCGCTGGTGCAAGACGGTCTCACCGGAGCGCTTCCTTTACTGGTGAGGATCAGTGCGGGTGTCTTGCTGTCCGATATCCCCGAGCAAATCAACCACCCCGGCCTGATCTGGGTGATTCCGGTACATGGAACGGCCTTGTTTGAACGCGCGCAAAAATTGCAACAGGCCGGACTGAATATTTGCCTGAACATGCATTCGCTCAGTGCTGGCGTGCTACCGCAAAACGCGGACTGGCCGTATTTGCAATTTGATGTGAATAACGAATTGCCTGTAGTGACGTCAACGGCCAAAATCATTGTGGAAAATATCTGCTACGCCGATATGCTCTCGCATTGGCCGCGCGAAGCCTGGTTCAAGGGCAGCCTCTTCACTGGCGAATCCCCGCAGACCGACCGTGAATTCGAGCGTCGGCTGGAATTGCTGGCTATCGCGATGCGTCATCCGCTTGAAACCCTGATGCATTTCTTCAAGCTGAATCCGCTGATGGAACCGCGTTTTGTGAACATCGCCAATTCATTCGCTGGCGGTCTCAGTCGTCCGGCTGATTCTGCCGCGCATGCGCTCATCATGCTGGGACAACAGCGCACGCAGCGCACCGCGATTCTGGCGGCGCTGGCGGGGACGGTGACGACAGAAGCTAGCCGCTTGTATACCAAAACAGCGCTCACGCGCGCCTTGTTCATGGGCAAAACCATTCGCCTGGGCGCACCCGCAGAAAGTGCGGCGCTGGCATTCCAGATTGGCTTGTTGTCAACCGTCCCTCATGTGCTTGCGCTGAGTACGCGTGAACTGGTGCGCCGCCTGGGATTGGATCCAGTGGTTGCGCGCGCGCTGGGCGGTTGGGCTACGCCTGAAAACAAGTTGTTGAAGCTGGCGCACGCCTGCGAGGAAAACGACACTGAATTGCTATTGCTATATTCGCGCGAACTCAATGTCGACATGAACGATATCTCGGCAGCGTATCTCGAAGCCGTGGTTGCCGGAGAGGCGCTGGAGCCAGCACTGGCGTAAAATACGCGCCTTTGTCAGCTTCAACGCGCGCGCGACTCATGCATACCACCCTGGTTTTTGATATTGAAACCATCCCCGATGTCGACGGTTTTTCGCGCATCAACGAACTCGACACGGCCACCCTGCCGCAGGCTGAAATAGCCGAAATGGCTTTGCTTGCCCGCCGACAATCTAGCGGCAGTGATTTCATGCCGCTGCACTTGCATCGTATCGTTGCGATTTCCTGTGTGTTGCGAAGCAGTGAGCAACTCAAAGTCTGGTCGCTCGGTGATCCTGACAGCACCGAAGCCGAACTGATCCAGCGCTTTTATGACGGCATCGAACGCTACACCCCGCAGCTTGTGTCATGGAACGGCGGTGGTTTTGACCTGCCCGTGCTGCACTATCGCGGGCTGATTCACGGCATCGCTGCATCGCGTTACTGGGATTGGGGCGATGACGATAAAGATTTCAAGTGGAACAGTTATCTGGGGCGCTATCACACCCGTCATCTCGACTTGATGGATGTGCTGGCGATGTATCAGCCGCGCGCCAACGCGCCGCTCGACCAGATGGCCAAGCTGTGCGGTTTTCCCGGCAAGCTGGGGATGGATGGCTCCAAAGTGTTCGACGCTTTTCAGCAAGGCCAGATCGAGGACATCCGCAACTATTGCGAAACCGATGTGATGAATACCTGGCTGGTCTATCTGCGCTTTCAGAAAATGCGCGGCACCTTGAGCGAGGCAGCTTATGCCGCCGAGATCGAGCTTGCGCGCAGCACAGTCAGCGCTAGCGCCGCATCGCACTGGCAGGAATTCCTGGCGGCCTGGGCGTGAATCCTATTGTTGATATTGAATCCCTTGATTACGAGGGACACGGCATTGCACGCATAGACGGCAAGGCTACTTTTGTTGATGGTGCGCTGGCGGGTGAACGGGTCGAGATTGCGGTCTATCGCAAACACGCCAAATACAACTCGGCCAACACACAGACCATCCTGCGTGCCAGCGCGCAGCGCACCACGCCGCGCTGCCAGTATTTTGGCCGCTGCGGCGGTTGCTCCATGCAGCATCTGGAAGCCAGTGCGCAGGTCGCGGCCAAGCAGCGCGTGCTGGAAGAAAATCTGGCGCGCATAGGCAAGGTCAAGCCGGAAGTGGTTTTGCCTGCGCTGCACGGACCGGCTTGGGGCTACCGCCATCGTGCGCGCATCTCGGCGCGCCTAGTGGATAAAAAAGGCGGCGTGCTGGTGGGCTTTCACGAAAAACGCTCGCGCTATATCGCCGACATGTCGAGCTGCGAGATTCTCACGCCGGATGTGTCGGCGCTGATCCAGCCCTTGCGTGACCTGATCGTGGGTTTGTCCAATGCGGCGCAAACCCCGCAGATTGAAATCGCGGTCGGCGAACACATCACTGTGCTGGTGTTCCGCATCATGGCACCCTGGAGCGAGGCCGACGCAGTGCAGGTGCGCGCCTTTGCCGAGCGGCATGGCGTACAGGTGTGGGAGCAGAGCAAGGGTCCGGATACCGTGCGCCCGTTCTGGCCGCTGAGCAGCCCGGAATTGAGTTACAGCCTGCCCGAATTTGATCTGGTGATGCCGTTCAAGCCGACCGAGTTCACCCAGGTCAACACCGCGATTAACCGCAGTCTGGTCAGCCGTGCCATGCGCTTGTTGCAGCCGCGTGCGGGCGAGCGCATCGTTGACCTGTTCTGCGGACTGGGCAATTTCACTCTGCCGATTGCGCGTTCCGGCGCACAGGTTGTGGGCATCGAAGGCAGTGCAGAACTGGTTGCCCGCGCGAGGGAAAATGCGATTCGAAACCGGTTACCCAACGCGCAATTTATCGTCGATAACCTGTTTGAAATGACGCCGGAAAAATATGCCGCGCTGGGTCATTTCGACAAACTGTTGATTGACCCGCCGCGCACCGGCGCGCTTGAGTTGGTGCAGGCGCTGCCTGCGATCGGCGGCCCGCGCCGGATTGTATATATTTCCTGCGACCCCGCCACGCTGGCGCGGGATGCCGCCGAGTTATGCCACGTCAAAGGTTATCGGTTGGCGGCAGCAGGGGTCGCCAATATGTTCCCGCATACGGCGCATGTCGAGTCGATTGCGCTATTCGAGCGCTGACGTTGTATCAATAGCGATGGCTGATTCCCATTGCAAGTGACCACGGTGCCGTTAACTGACCTGATACGGGATCAGCCGGATCCGTGTTGACATGCTGCTTTAGCGCGACTTGTATCACACCATAGATTTGGGTTTGGTGCGTCAGTGCGTAGCTCAAGCCGGGACTCAGGTTCCAGAAAGTTCCGCCGGACGACAGATTTGCATTGATCCCTGTGTCGCGCGCGCGATGTTGTGCATTCAACTGAAGCAAAGCATTGAGCATTGGCGTGAGCGCGTAGTGCATGCCCAGATCCGCACTGAGCTCTCGCCCCGGTTTGAAATCATCGCGCGTGGAAACGGCGGATTGCACCTGCGCACTGGCAAACCAGCCCCAGTCAGCGCCCGGAAGATTGCTGTAGTAATAGCTGCCAAGAATCGCATCGGTGCTGCCGGTGCCGGGTTGGGCGGACCGTTCGAGTGCGTAAGGATCGGCGGGGTTGGCAGGGTCGGGCGGCGTCATGGTCTTGCTGATTTTGCCCGTAGGCAGTTTGAGGCCGAAACGAATCCCGCTGCCCGAGCGCGTGCTGCCCAGATCAAACTTGTATTTTCCGACGATGAGGATGTCACCCAGCGCGCTGAATTTTGCTTGCTGCGTGAAAGGGCCGCTCACCGATGAGTCAAAAGTGTGGCTGTGGTCGCGCATCACTACCGGGATGCCCAGGGCGATATTCCAGCGCGGGTTGATCGTGTAATCGGCATCGATGTTGAGTAGCTGATTGATTGTGCGTTTGTCTTCGATTTCTTCGTCACTGCCGCTCGGCGCATCTGGCGTGATTTTTGACGACCCTGCGCGCAGCTTGTCGGCTTTGGCATACGAGTAGCGCAAGTCAACCCGCAAGCCCTCGTCGCTGGCCAGGCCTTGCGTATCCCAATGCGTGTTGACCGAGCAAAAAGCCGAGCCACAGGATGCGTGGGCGTTGGTTGCGATTGTCGCCAATGCTAGCGTAAGGGGAAGCAGATAAGGTTTCATGGTTGCTCGCTTAGGTAAAGGTGGCTGGTTTTTATCCGAAGGGAAGGTGTATCCCCTGGGACAGGCCGACTTGAATGAACAGGAATTCCCGGAAAAGATTCTAGCTGATTACGAGCGCCTGACCCTGCGACATAATGTCGCACCCGATTGATGTCCCGGTGATTTTGCCCGAAACCAGTGCTCCCCATAGAATGGCCTGGTGTTTGTTTCTGCGTGAATTGATTTGCCTGTTTTCCTTTTCAGAATCCTGGCCGTGTGCGCTGCGCTGTGTGCGATGCCCGCGCACGCATTGACGGTGCAGGTGGACGCGCCGGAAGAACTCAAAACGCTGTTGATGCAGCATCTGGAAACGGCCCGGGCGGCGCGTCTGGGTGAAAAGCTGGATGGGGAGGAAATTGCGCGCTTGCAGCGGCAGAGCGAGCAGACTGCACGCGATCTGCTGGCGACTGAAGGCTATTTTTCACCGCAAATTGAAAGCGTGGTGGAGGGGAAGGGCGACGACTGGCAAGTGCGCTATCGCGTTGACCCTGGCGGACGCACGACTGTGCGCAGTGTGAAACTCAGTTTCGAAGGCGCACTGAAAACGCGTGACGACGCAGCCAGCCAGCGCGGACGCGTTGAACGCAGTTTTACATTAAAGCTGGGGATGCCGTTTCGCCAGGCAGACTGGGAAGCCGCCAAACAGGCGGTATTGCGGCCCTTGCTGGCGAGCCTGTATCCGGCGGCGCGGATTGCGGTGAACGAAGCACGTGTTGACCCGACCGTGCGGGCATCCGACTTGACGCTGACCATCGACAGCGGCCCCGCTTTCTTTTACGGCGCGCCGACAGTCAGCGGCAACCAGCGTTACCCGGAATCCATCATTCGCAATCTCAATCCGGCGCAACCCGGCCAGGCTTTTCGCCAGCAGGATTTGCTGGATTATCAGACGGCGCTGGAGGCCAGCGGTTATTTTGCGCAAGTCGCGGTGCACATCGAACCCGATCCCGCGAAGGCGGCGGCAGTACCGATCCAGGTTGACGTGGTCGAGCGCCCGCAAAAATTGTTCAGCGTGGGTGTGGGCATCAGCACCGACACCGGCGCGCGCATACAAGCCAGCTGGTTGCAGCGTGATGTGGCGGATCGCGGGCTGCGGCTCAAGCTGGATGCGCGCGTCGAAACTGCCCGGCAACTGGGGGCGGCGGAGCTGGCCTGGCCGCGCACGTCCGCAGGCTATGAAAACAGCCTCGGCGTGCAACTCAAGCGCGAAGACATCAAGGGCCAGGAAACCCGTTCCACCCTGCTGGCGGCCAAGCGTACCCGTACGCGCGGGCAGATCGAAGCCACGCTGTCGCTGCAATACCAGACCGAGCAACAGTTTATCGCCGGTGCACTGGACGCGCACAATCAGGCCTTGACCGCCAACTACGCCTGGACGCAGCGCACTGTGGGGCACGCGTTTTACCCGCAGCGTGGCTATGTGCTGAGCTTGCAGGGCGGCGGGGCAAGCCAGGCGCTGCTGTCTGACACCCGTTTTGTGCGTCTGCTGGGTCGTCACACCCAGTATTTTCCTGTAGGCGAAAACGGTCGGCTGATCCTGCGCGGCGAGTTCGGCGGCGTGCTGGCCGATCGCCGCGACGGCATTCCCACCGATTTTCTGTTTCGTGCCGGGGGGGATAACTCGGTGCGCGGTTATGCCTATCAGAGCCTGGGACGCTCGCTCACCGGCGGCGTGGAATCGGTGCGTTATCTCGCTACCGGCAGTGCGGAATACAACTATTTCTTTGACCGCAATTGGGGCTTGGCATTGTTCGTGGATGTGGGCGATGCGGCCGACAGTCCGCGCGGTCTGTCGCCCGTGTTCGGTTATGGATTGGGTGCGCGTTACCGTTCGCCGGTGGGGCCGGTAAATCTTGATCTGGCTTACGGCGAAGCCACTCAGAAATTCCGCCTGCATTTTTCGCTCGGGGTGTCGTTTTGAAGCGCATTGTCTGGGGGCTGGCGGTGTTGCTGGCATTGCTGGCGGTGGTGCTCTGGCTGACGTTCACACGCAGCGGGTTCCACTGGCTGGCCGAGTCGATGACGTACTTGAACCTCGATCAACTCGTGATCGAAGGCGTGGACGGCCATCTGGGCATGCCCATCCGTATCCAGAAACTGGTATTCACCACGGACAAGCAGCGCGTCACCTTGAATCATCTTCGATTCGAATGGCAGCCGCGCGCCCTGTTGCAGCGTCGGCTCAACATCAATCTGCTGGCCGCGCAAACCCTGCGGGTCGAGATTCTGAAAAAAGACCTGATGCCGCCGACGCTTCCAGCCAGCTTGCGATTGCCCGTCGATATCCGGGTGGCGACATGGGATGTGGCACAACTCGATGTCGTCAGCGCCGGACAAACGCTCAGCTTCCACGCCCTGCACGGCAGGCTGGACGGGATGGGCGAGCGTTACAGCATGAGCGCAGCGACGACCACGCCGTGGGCGGACATGACTGGGCAAGTTGCGCTCGACAAGGACGCGCCATTCAAACTGCAAGGTCGTTTTGTTGCCACGCGCAGCGCGCCGATGCCGGTGCAGGCCACGCTTGATTTGAGCGGACGGCTGGCGGCGGTCAGCTTCAAGATCGATAGCCAGGCGCAAGCGATGAAGTTTCTGGCCACCGGCATCGCCGCCCCTTTTGCGCGCGTGCGTTTGCCCCAAGTGCTGATAGCCGGACAGGGCATCGATCCGAAGCAATTTTCCGCGCGCGCGCCGCACGCCGAGCTGGCGTTTTCCGGTGTCTTCGAAGGCCAGCCGGGCGAACGCTTACTGGGTACGTTCAGCCTGTCCAACGCGCTGGCCGGACGGCTCGATCAGGATCGCCTGCCGCTCGCCAATCTGACGGGTGCGGCCGTGGGCGACGCAGCGCACGCCGACTTTAGCGCCCTGTCGATTGACTTTGGCGAGGCGGGGCAATTTACCGGTAACGGCCAGTGGCGCGACGGGCGCATGGCCGCCAACCTCAGCAGCGCGCGGTTGAATCTGGCGGGTATCCACCGTAATCTTTACCCCACCCGCATGCGTGCCGCACTCCAACTGGCCGGTGATGCCGCGCGCCAGACGCTGGCCGCCGACGTGTCTGAAACCTGGGGACAAGGCCGTTTGTCGCTGAGCCATGCGGACACGATTGTGCGTCTGGAAGAAGCCAGTTTTAGCGGGCAGGTCGGGCGTGTGACTGCCAGCGGTAGTCTCGGGCTTGATGCCAGCCGCGCGTTCACAGCGGTGTTTTATGCTGCCGGAATCAACCCCGCGCGCTTCGGAAAGTTTCCAGATGCGCGACTCAATGCGCGCGGCCAGGTAAGCGGCGCACTGGCACCGACGCTGCGCCTGCAAACGCAATTCACCTTGCCGCCGGGCGAGCTCGAAGGCCGACCCGTCAAAGGTCAGGGACGATTGCGCTACGAAGACCGGCATTTGACCGACGCTGACATCGACCTCGATCTGGCCGGTAACCGCGCCCGGCTCAAAGGCGCCTATGGCCGTCTTGGCGACCGCGTAGTGTGGGACATCAACGCCCCTGCGCTGGCTCGGCTCAATCTGGGACTGGCCGGACGGCTGACCAGCACCGGCAGCGCCAGCGGCGAACCGCGCCAGCCGCAAATCGATGCGCAAATCGATGCCAGCGGCTTGCGTCTGCCGGGCGACATTGCGGTCGAATCCTTGAATCTGAAAACCTTCCTGCAAGCGACAGCGACCGGTATGTTGAACGGCCAGATGGAAGCGCGCGGCGTGCAATGGGCCGGGCAAGTGATTAATTCTGCGCGCATCAGCGTGCAGGGTCGTCGTCATGCCCACACGCTTGCGCTCGATGTGCGCGTGCCCGACTGGCGGGTAACGGCAAGCCTGGCAGGCGGCCTGGACCCGCAGCAAGTCTGGCGCGGCCAACTGAATCAGGCGGAGGCGCAAGGTGCCTGGCCGATGACGCTCATCGCACCGGCCACGCTGCTGCTGGCACGCGACCAGCAGCAGGTGAGCAATCTCGCGCTGACGCTGGCAGGCGGACAGCTCAATGTGGCGCAGCTTAACCGCCAGGGCGCGCACCTCGCCACGCGCGGCAGCTTGAACAATCTGCCGCTGGCACCGCTGCTCAGCCTGCTGGAGAAGCGGCCACCGTTGCTGACTGATTTGCGCGTAAACGGCGACTGGAACCTGCACCTGGGCGACAAGCTCGATGGTCAGGCACGGCTGGTGCGCCAGAGCGGCGATGTACGACTGACCGATCCGGCGATGAATCTGGGATTGACCACGCTGGCATTGCACATGCAGGCCGAAGCCAATCGCGTGACCGCTCGCCTCGAAGCGGACACGCGGGAAGCCGGGCAGGCGCGGCTGGAGGGCCACGCCACACTGGAGCGCGCAGGGGCGGGTTTGATCCTGCCGCGTAGCGCGCCGCTGGTATGGACGGCTCAGATCAACGTGCCTGACCTGCGTCTGGCCAAACCGTTTTTGCCCGTGGGCACCCGTCTGGATTCCCGTCTGGCAGCACAGCTCACGGGCAGCGGCAGCCTGGCCGCGCCGCGCATCGATGGCCAGATCGATGCCAGCCAGATGCGTTTTGCCATGCCGGAAGAAGGCGTGGCCATCACCGATGGCACGCTCAAACTCATCCTGGCCGACGACCGCGTGCGGGTGCAGCAGGGCGAGCTAAAAGGGCAGAGTGGGCGCATTGTTGTCAGCGGCGAGGCGCAGCTTAAAAATCCGCAGGCAGGACTGACGCTGACATTCGAAAAATTTGCCGCCACCAATCGCAGCGACCGCCGCGTCACCGTGTCCGGCGTCACCCGCCTCAACCTCGACCAGAAGCGTCTGCAACTCACCGGCGATCTCAGTGCCGACCGTGCCCGGCTGGACATGCCCGAAGCGAGCCGCCCCGTCCTGTCGAACGATGTCGTGATCGTGGGCCAGCTGCCGCGAGAAAAACCGGCAGCGCAGCGCTTTCCGCTGGCACTCGATCTGAATCTCAAACTGGGTGACGACTTTCAATTCAAAGGCGGTGGACTCGACGCGCGCCTGGGCGGCCAGTTGCGCGTGTTTACCTTGAACCAGGTTTTACGCGGCGAAGGCGTGATCAAAGTGGAGCAGGGGCGCTACGCGGCCTACGCGCAAAAACTCGACATCGAACGTGGCCTGTTGCGTTTTGCCGGTCCCATCGGCAACCCCGGCCTCGACGTGCTGGCGGTGCGCAAGACATCCACCGTCAAGGCCGGCGTGCAAGTCAGCGGCACTGTGCAGCGCCCGGTGGTAAAACTGTATTCCGACCCGGCCATGCCTGACACTGAAAAGCTGTCCTGGCTGGTGCTGGGACACGGACTGGAAGGCGGCAACCAGCAGGAATTCGTGCTGCTTCAGGTGGCCGCCGGGGCATTGCTTAGCCAGTCCGATTCGGTGAATTTTCAGGCGAAACTGGCCGAAGCCTTGAGGATTGATCGCTTCGATGTGCGTGGCGGCAATAGTGAAAATCTTGCCAGCACCGTGGTCAGCGTCGGCAAGCGCCTGTCCTCGCGCGCCACGCTCAACTACGAGCAAAGCCTGGACGGCCTCTCCCAGGTGGTGAAAGTGTTGTACCAGCTATCGCCGCACGTGCGGCTGGAGGCGCAGGCCGGACAGCAAAGCAGTTTTGACGCGTTTTACAGCCTGGAATTTGATTAAACCGAGATTGTCCATTAGACATTTGATTCGTGGATTTGTAGGGTGCGCCGTGCGCACCTTGTTCTGAATGGGTGCGCACGGCGCACCCTACGTCCTAATGGATTATCTCGGTTAAACCGGAACTGCGCAACACATGCGCTGCTCACTTTTGCGCCGCCTCTTTTAATAATTCCTCGAACGTTGCGTTGATCCGCTTCAAGGCAAAGCTGCAAGTGAGCCCCGAATACTCGTGACCGAGTTTGGCTGGGTCCCGATAACTGAGCCAGGTTTTACCCGCGTCGTCTTCCCACGCCAGCACCCGCATCGGCAGATCGAGTCCCGCCATCTGGGCACACTGCATCAGCACCGTACCCGCTTTGGGATGACCCAGGATCAGCACCTCAGTCGGGCGCAGTTCCTGGCCGACGCTCTGCGCACCCGCTGCGTGGTCAATGCGCGCATAGACTTTGAGCCCGCGCTCAGCCGCAATGAATTCCAGCTTGTCCAGACTGGCCTTGGCGGATTGCGTGCTGGGCACTGTGATGATGTCGTCTGCCGCATGGGCGGGCGACAACAGCGTCATAAAAGTTAAAGCGGCAAGCGTTAGTTTGGTCATGCGAACTCCTTGAGTTGGGAAAATCTGGCAACACCTGGGACTGTTACTCATTATCCAGCCTCTCAGTGCGCGTCAACGGGGCATAGGCGTATCAGGCCATAATATCAGGGTATCAAACGCCTGAAGCTAAACATGAAATCAAGCTGGATGCTGGTCGCCGCTACGCTGTTCGCGCTAATGGGCGTGCTGGTCAAGCACGCCTCTGCGCATTTTTCCAGCGCCGAGCTGGTGTTCTATCGCTCGGTGTTTGGCCTGGTGGCGATCTGGCTGGGGATTGCGATTCAGCGCAGGCAGGTGTTTGCGCCGCTGGCCACAACGCATCTGCTTGCGCATGTTTGGCGCGGGCTGTCGGGCTTTGTTGCGCTGGTGCTGTTTTTTTACGCGCTCGGGCGCTTGCCGCTGGCAACGGCGGTGACGCTCAATTACACCGCGCCGTTATTTTTGGCGGTGCTCTCGGTGGCGTGGCTGCGCGAGCGGCATGGCCGTGGCTTGCTGCTTGCGGTGGCGCTGGGTTTTGTTGGCATCGTGTTGTTGCTGCGGCCGCAGGTGCAAAGCGATGCCTGGCTGCCCGCGCTGGCGGGCTTGGTGTCGGGCATGCTGGCGGCGGTGGCCTACGTCAATATCAAACGGCTGGGTCGCCTAGGCGAACCGGAATGGCGCGTGGTGTTTTATTTCACCCTGCTGGCGACGATGGGCGGTGGGGCGTGGATGCTGCTGGCCGGGTTTAATCGTCCGCAACTGGCTGACTTGCCTGTGCTGGCCGGGATTGGCCTCACCGCCACGCTGGCGCAACTGGCGCTGACGCGCGCCTATCATCGCGGGCGCATGCTCACTGTGGGTGCGCTGGCGTATTCGACCGTGGCGTTTTCCGCTGTATACGGCGTTGTGCTGTTTGATGAGCACTTGCCGTTGATTGCCTGGCTGGGGATTGCCCTGGTGGTGGTGGCCGGGATTGTGGCGGTGCGCGTTTCCACACCGCCCGCCGCAGATTCGCTATAGTGAACCTGTTGCCACAACGGGAGTGCAGACATGATCGACCTGACCATCAGGGATAATCGCGTGGAAGTCAGCGTCATGGGGCAGTTTACGGCGGACGACTATCGCGAATTTGAAGAAGCCGTGACCTATGGCATTAAGTTTCAGGGCAGCGTAAATCTGCTGCTCGATATGCGCGATATGTTGTCTTACAGCCTGGATGTGGCCTGGGAAGAGCTCAAGTTTACCCGCGAGCATAAAAACGATTTTGGCCGGATTGCGGTGCTGACCGGCGACCAGTGGGTGGCCTGGAGTTTGTGGATCAACCGCCTGTTCATGTCGGCAGATATTCAGCTGTTTGATGATCTTGAACAGGCGCAGGCCTGGGTGAGTGTGATGAATGTGCAGGCACCCGCGTGAGGCCGCAGGCTAGGTTTGATCGGGTATGCGCCCGCCCTCCACCGGCAGCACGCCGCTATTCAATTCGCTATTTCTGGATAGGTTATTCCTGAAAATAGCCTGATTGTCGTAGTAAGCCGCGTGTTCATTCGCGGCATCCCATCCCGGTATCCCGAGCAGCGGCAGCGGCGCGAACTGCCTGGGTGTGCTGATTGAAGCCAGCGCCGCAATGGCTTGCACTTCGATCTGCGCTGATCTGGGCGAGCCGTGATCGGGTGTTGCGGTGGGTTTGAGTAGAAGGCATTTGCCGGTCATCGCCAGATAGGGATTGAGCATTTTTTCCAGTAATGCATGGCCGACGACGACAAACTGCATTCCGGTTTGTACTTGCCAGCGTTGCGTCCAGAATAGTTGATGCCAGTGCCGCAGTTGCAGCAAGTCTGCAAGCGTCTGATCCCGGCTCGTCACCCAGATTCCACTTTCATCCATCACAGTCAGGGCATCGCGCCGCTGCCCGCGCAGCGAGCTGGTTTCTGTTGTGAGCGCGTCGCCGTGTGCAGCGTTGAGTGCAGCTTTAAATTGTGGAAACCGCAGCCAGACCAGCGCGTTCATGACGTCGTGCCAGTTGTCGGGGCGTGTTGGAATGGAGCCGCTGGAGAGAATGCGGGATTCGTAGTCGCGCGCGGATAAATGCCCGTCCGGCGCGGTGAAGCGGAGCGGCAGACGGCGTGCGTTGACCAGGCCGCGCGCGGCAGCTAGCGCGTTCAGCTCGGCCAGTCCGGGGCGGCAATGAACGAGTGCTAATTGCGTGATTTCGTCGCGATAGGGTTCAAAGGCTGGATGCTGGAAGTTCAATGCAGCGACGCGGCTAGCGCTTGACGAAATTTCTGCGTCAGGGGATGGCTCGATCCGAGCAAATCAAACAGGGCAAGCAGGCTGATGCGGCCAAGATCGTGACGGTAGTGGCGGGCGTGTTTGGCTAGATGCAACAACTCGTTCATCGCGGCATCGTAATCGTCGGCGGCAAGCAGCACCGCAGCGAGTTGGTAGCGCACGGCGTGGTCGTCCGGCGCTTGAGCGAGTTGCTCCTGTAATTCGGCCAGCGTGGGCGCGCTGCGTGCGCTGGCGGCCAGACTCAAGTGCGCATGTAGTGGCGCGATGTCCGGTTCCTGCCTGGCTTCGGGCGGCAGGCTGTCGAGTAGTTTGAGCGCTTGTTCCGGCTCGCCCGCAGCCCATAGTATTTTTGCCAGATCGCGCGGGATGTCGAGTTTTTCAGGCTCGGCCAGGGCGGCGTTGGCGAGCAGCATCCGCGCCTGTTCAAGGTGCCCGGCGCGCCACGCAGCCAGGCCTTGAGCGTGGACGCGGTCAGCGTCGCCAGCGATGAAGCGATCCAGAATGGCGCGAAAACTGCTGTCGGGGTCGGCGCCGTGAATGGTGTGAACGACTTCGCCGCGCAGGAAAAATTTGACGGTGGGCACCGAGGTCACCGCAAAGCGCTGTGCCAGTGCGCCGAGTTCGTCGGTGTTCAACATCACCAGTAAAAATTTGCCGTTGTATTCGGTGGCGAGTTTGATCAGCCGGGGCATCAACATAAAACAGGGACCGGCTTTTGGCGTCCAGAAATGCACCAGCACCGGGCCTTTGTGGGAATTTTCCAGTACCAGACGGTTGAAGTTGTCGGCGCTGGCATCGAAGACGAATTTTGACAGGCTCATAGTGGATAACGCTTTGCAAAATCATCGGTCGCCGCAACTAGCGCGCGGCTGATGCCTGGCTCGAATGCGGAATGGCCGGCATCGTCAACGATGATGTAAGTTGCTTCCGGCCAGGCACGCGCCAGCTCGTCAGCGCTGACGATGGGGCAGACGGCATCGTAGCGCCCCTGCACGATGGTTGCGGGCAGGTGGCGGATGCGTGAAAGCTGGTCGATCAAACTGTTCTCGGGCAGAAAAATGTTGTTCACGAAATAATGCGCTTCGATACGCGCCAAGGACAACGCGGTGTGGTCGGTGGCAAAGGCGGAAACCAGGCCGGGATTGGGAAGCAGCGTGGAACACGCCGCTTCAAATGTGGCCCAGATCCGCGCGGCGGGTAAATGAATCGCGGGGTCGGGATCGTTCAGACGGCGGTGGTAGGCGTGCAGCAGGTCGCCGCGTTCGCCAGCTGGAATGAAGTCGGCCAGCACGCGTTGCGCCTCAGGAAAGAAAGCCTTGATGCCATGCAGAAACCAGTCGATCTCGCTGGATCGGCACAGAAAAATACCGCGCAGTACAAAGCCCAGGCAATGCTCGGGGTGTGCCTCGCCATATGCCAGCGCCAGCGTTGAGCCCCACGAACCGCCGAATACCAGCCATTGTTTGATGCCGAGTTCGGCGCGCAATTGCTCCATGTCGGCGATCAGGCTGGGCGTGGTGTTGTCGGCCAATTCGCCATGCGGCGTCGAGCGCCCGCTGCCGCGCTGGTCAAACAGCACAATACGATAGCGCGCCGGGTCAAAAAAACGCCGCTGTACGGGAGACGTGCCGGAGCCAGGGCCGCCGTGAATGAAGACCACCGGGATGCCGTCCGGATTGCCGGAGACTTCCCAGTAAATCGTGTGGATGCTGCCCGTGGCAAGGAAACCGTGAAGATGGGGTTCGATAGCGGGATGCAGCGCAGAAATATCCGGCATGATGGTGTACTGTGTGAACGATCTTTCGCATAGTATCGCACCACACAAACTCAACTCGCTCCCATGTCTACCCCTTTCAAATACGCCCACGCATCGAACCCAGACTGGACAACTGCGGCGCAGGATTGCATGACGCAGCTCGGTGCAATTCCGGCTGCGGCCACCTTGGGTTTTCTGTATCTGTCGGATGACTTTGCCGACGAGCTGGATGCGATTCTTGATTTTTTCAAGAGCGCGACCGGCGTTCCGCACTGGGTGGGAACAGTCGGCGTAGGCGTGTGCGCGACCGGCGTGGAATATCTGGAAGTGCCCGCGATGGCGTTGATGCTGGGGGAGTTTGAACCAGCGGATTTTCAGGTCCTGCCCGTCCAGCGCACCGGGCAGGACATCGCCGCACAGCCGCTGGATCACGCTTATTTCGCGATGGTTCATGGCGATCCGCGCAACGCCCAGATGCAGCAACTGATTGAGGCGCTGTCGGCGCGCATGAGCAGCGAATTTGTCGTCGGCGGACTTGCCAGTTCGCGCGGGGATATGCCGCAGATTGCCGACGGCAAAACTTCGGGCGGACTGTCGGGCGTGTGCTTCAGCGAAAACGTGCGGCTGGCAACACGGTTGACGCAAGGCGTATCGCCACTGGGTCCGCGCCACCAGATTACCGACGGCAAGAAAAATATCATCGCCACGCTGGATCGCCGCCCTGCGCTGGACGTGATGAAAGAAGAAATCGGCGAGGTGCTGTCGCGTGATCTGCGCCGCGCTGCGGGTTATATTTTTGTAGGCATGCCGGTACGCGGATCGGATACCAATGATTATCTGGTACGGAATATCATCGGTGTAGACCCGGAAAACAATCTGGTTGCCGTGGGCGAACATCTTCAACCCGGCGACGAGATCATTTTTTGCCGCCGCGATCAGGCCAGTGCCGAAGAAGACTTGCAGCGCATGCTGGGTGCGATCAAGCAACAACTCAACGCACCAATACGCGGCGGCGTGTATTATTCCTGCCTGGGGCGCGGACAAAACATGTTTGGCGCGCCCAATCGGGAAATGGAATTGATACGTGAAGCATTGGGTGATTTCCCCCTGGTCGGTTTTTCGGCCAATGGTGAAATTTCGCACAATCGCCTGTATGGCTATACAGGTGTGCTGACCCTGTTTGGGTAAGCCCGGCGGCTGAATTGGGTAAAAGTTTAAGAGGAGAAACTGAACATGACCGTGCATGCCATTAACAAAAATGAAGCGCAGTTGCTGCGCAACGAAATCGAGATGCTGATCACCGAACGCGGACAATTGCTGCAAGTCGTCGGTGCTGCTGCGGTGTTTGTCGCCAATCTTGATACCAGCAAATTGCCGGATGATATGAGCACCATTGACGCGGCGGAAATGCTGGCTGAGCAGATGAATGTGCTGTCCGAAGAAACGCTGAAAGACGCGCTGGAGTCGGTTCAGGCCGAACTGCAACCCGAAGCTTAGGGCGCATCCAAACCCGTTTTTTTGTTTTACATTCACTTGCCGGGATTGCTTACTGCCGTGCTGCCAGCCAGCGTCCGATTGTTGCAGCGATGCCCGGTATCAGTCTTGCCGGGGTTTTCCAGATCCCATCATCAAGCTTCTTTTGGCTCGCGCCGATACCGCGAGCCGCCCCTCATTAAAGACAGGCCGGGACGCTCGTGCTATCCTATCGGGCTGATTTTCATCGATTTTTATTCATTTTCCCTCATTTGGTTTTTCTTGATTTAAATTTAATCTGGAGTTTCAACATGGCTGTTCAGCGCACTTTTTCCATTATCAAACCCGATGCCGTCGCCAAGAACGTGGTGGGCAAGATTGTCTCTCGTTTCGAGAGCAACGGCCTGAAAGTCGTGGCTTCGCGGATGAAACATCTGTCGCGCCAGGAAGCCGAAGGGTTTTACGGCGTTCACCGCGAGCGCCCATTCTTCAAGGATCTGGTCGAATTCATGATTTCCGGTCCGGTTGTGCTGCAAGTGCTGGAAGGTGAAAATGCGATTGCCAAAAACCGCGAGTTGATGGGCGCAACCGACCCGAAAAAAGCCGACGCGGGAACCATTCGTGCCGATTTTGCCGAGAGCATCGATGCGAATGCGGTGCATGGATCGGATGCGCCTGAAACTGCTGCGGTAGAAATTGCATATTTCTTTCCGGCTTGCGAAGTCTATAGCGGTCGTTAATTCCTGTAATGCCGCAAAACCTGCTCGATTTTGATCTCGATGGATTGACCGCCTGGTTGTCAGAACTCGGCGAGAAGCCGTTTCGGGCGAAGCAGGTGTACCACTGGATTCACCAGGCAGGAGAGGCCGAGTTTGGACAGATGACCGACATCGCCAAGTCGCTGCGTGAAACCTTGCAACAACGGGCAGTAGTCAGCGCATCGAACGTTAATTTTGCGCATACGTCCAGCGATGGTACGCGCAAATGGCTGTTTGATGTGGGGGTTGGTAAAAGCGCTGTCGGTGATTCTTCCGGCGGTGGTCAAATCGTGCGTAATGGCATTGAAACCGTGTTCATTCCAGAAGAAGATCGCGGCACCTTGTGTGTGTCGTCGCAAGTCGGTTGTGCGCTGGAATGCACATTCTGCTCGACCGGGCGGCAGGGCTTTAACCGCAATCTGTCGGTCGCGGAAATCATCGGCCAGCTTTGGTATGCCAATCATGTTTTGCGCGGTGAGGACAACCGCCTGAGCCGGGCGGACAACTATGCGGGCAACGTGTCTGCGGAGCGCCCCGTGACCAATGTGGTGATGATGGGCATGGGTGAGCCGCTGGCCAATTTCGAAAACGTCGTCACGGCGCTCGGCATCATGCTCGACGATCATGCCTATGGTTTGTCGCGGCGGCGCGTAACGGTGTCCACGTCGGGCATTGTGCCGGCGATGGATCGGCTGGCCGAGCGCTGCCCGGTGGCATTGGCGGTTTCATTGCATGCGCCAAACGATGCCTTGCGTGACCAGATTGTGCCAATCAACAAAAAATATCCGCTGGCTGAGTTGATGGCTGCGTGCCGGCGTTATCTGGTGCATGCGCCGCGCGACTTCATTACTTTTGAATATGTGATGCTGGCAGGAGTCAACGACCGGCCGGAACACGCGCGCCAGATTATTGAGCTGGTGCGCGACGTGCCGTGCAAATTCAATCTGATTCCGTTCAATCCTTTCCCGGATTCCGGGTATCAAAAACCCGGCGCAGAGTCCTTGCGCGTGTTCCGGCAGATTTTGCAGGATGCGGGGCTGGTCGTAACCACGCGCAAAACCCGTGGCGATGATATTGACGCGGCTTGCGGGCAATTGGCAGGCCAGGTGGCGGACAAGAGTGGGCGAGTGATGAAACGGTTGAATCGGGAGGCGGCGTGAAAAAAACCATCGTGGGGTTAAGTTTGATACTTGCGGCGTGCGCGCAGCCGCCGACTGGATCGAACAGTTCGGGCAACCTTGGCAACAATGCGCCAGATAATGAGGTGCAACAACGCGCGCGTGCATTTACCGATCTGGCGGGTGCGTACTTTCAGCGCAGCCAGTACAAGGTCGCCCTGGACGAGTTACGTAAAGCGATACAGGTCGATCCGAATTTTGGCCCGGCCTACAATATCTACGGCCTGGTTTATATGGAGTTAGCTGAGGACAAACTGGCGGAAGACTACTTTCGCCGAGCGATTGAACTCAATCAGAACGATTCCGAATCCCGCAATAACTACGGCTGGTTTCTATGCACCCGTGGTCGCCATGACGAAGGGCTCGCACAGTTTTCTGACGCTTTGAAAAATCCGCTGTATGCCTCGCCGGAGCAGGCCATGACCAATGCCGGCATGTGTGCAGAAATGAAGGGCGACCTGGCGCTGGCCGAAGCCAATCTGACGCGCGCGCTGAAACTGCAACCCGATAACGCGCAAGCCATGATCAAGCTGGCCGGGCTAAAATTTCGTCAGGGCAAACTGGAGGAAGCGCAACGCTTGCTGGCGCGCCATAGCGAAATTGCTCAGCCCAGCGCCGAGAGCCTGTGGCTGGGCGTGCGTCTCGAACGCAAATCAGGTAACCGTACACAGGAAGCTGCCTACGGTTTGCAATTGCGCAAGCGCTTCCCGGACTCGAACGAGGCGCGTTCATTGTTAGCAGGACAGTACGAATGAGCGATCAGGAAAACGCTATCGGCGCGCAGCACCAGGATACGGTGGGCGCGATCTTGCGCCAGGCGCGTGAGGCACAAGGCTTGACGGTGCAAGAGGCAGCCACGCGTCTGCGCCTGATGAATCGGCAGATCGAAGCGATGGATGCGGACGATTTTTCAGTGCTGGGCCAGCCTGTTTTTGCCCGTGGGTTTGTACGCAATTACGCCCGCTTGCTGGGGCTTGACCACGCCGCACTTTTGCAGCAAATGGGCGGTGACAGCAGTGAGCCAGTCGAAGTGGTGCAAGCAGCGCTCATCGAGGTTTCGGGATCGTGGTTAAGCTCGCCCTGGCTGCTCGCTGTGGGCTTGGGGGTGCTGTTGTTGATTACGGTGCCGATTGCGCTTTATGTCTGGCTCAATAGTGGCGACGAAGAAGTAACTGCTACGGCTCACAGACGCCCCTCCGTTACGGCGGTGCCTGCATTGGCTGTTGTGCCAAAATCCGCCGCGCTGCTGCCGGTGGCCGCGCCGCCAGTCTTGCCTGTTGTGGAACCCGTCCCGGTAACGCCTGCGGCGCCGCAGGTCGAGACCGCGACAGTGACTCCGCCTGCGTCAAAATCCGAGATGCATTTTGAATTTGCCGCCGATGCCTGGGTTGAAATTCGGGACGCGACCGGGCGCATGGTGCATCGACAAATGAATCCAGCTGGAAGCAGTGCCGATGTGAATGGCCAGCCGCCTTTTAACCTGGTGATTGGCAATGCGGCACAAGTACGCATGACCTACAATGGCCGCCCGCTCGATCTCGCGCCGTTCATCGAAATCAAGGTCGCGCGCTTCAGTCTGGAAGAGTGATGGCCACCTCGATTTCGTCCAATCCTGTTATGCGTCGCGCCAGCCGTCAGGTTCTGATCGGTTCGGTTCTGGTGGGCGGCGATGCGCCGGTTGTGGTGCAGTCGATGACCAATACCGATACCGCTGATATTAGCGCCACCGTGCGACAGGTACAGGCATTGGCCGAAGCGGGTTCGGAACTGGTGCGGATCACGGTCAATACGGTCGAGGCGGCCGCCGCTGTGCCGCGTATTCGCGAGCGCCTGGATGTATTTGGCTGTGCTGTGCCGCTGATTGGCGACTTTCATTTCAACGGCCACAAGCTGTTGACCCAGGTGCCGGAATGCGCCGAAGCGCTAGGCAAACTGCGCATCAATCCGGGCAACATCGGGCGCGGCGAAAAACGCGACGAGCAGTTCGCCACACTGATTGAGGCCGCCTGCAGATACGATAAAGCGGTGCGCATTGGTGTCAATTGGGGCAGCCTGGATCAGGTGCTGGCGGCGCGCATGATGGATGAGAATGCGCAATCGGCGCAGCCGGTCGAGGCCGATGTGGTGATGCGCCGCGCACTGATTGCATCGGCGCTGGAATCGGCGCACAAGGCCGAAGCCATCGGACTGGGCGGCAATAAAATTATTTTGTCGTGCAAAATGAGCCGGGTGCAGGATTTGATTGCGGTGTACCGCGAGCTGGCTGCACAGTGCGACTATCCGCTGCATTTGGGTTTGACCGAAGCGGGCATGGGTTCCAAAGGAATCGTCGCCTCGACTGCGGCCTTGTCGGTGTTGTTGCAGGAAGGCATTGGCGACACCATTCGCATTTCGCTCACCCCCGAACCGGGCGGTGAGCGCACCAAAGAAGTCCAGGTGGCGCAGGAGATTTTGCAGGCGCTGGGTTTGCGCGCCTTCACGCCGCAAGTCATCGCCTGCCCGGGATGTGGGCGCACCACGTCAACCGTGTTTCAGGAACTGGCTGCCGACATCGAAACCTATTTGCGCGAGCAGATGCCGCTGTGGCGCGTAAGCTATCCCGGTGTCGAGGCCATGCAGGTAGCGGTCATGGGCTGCGTAGTCAACGGTCCCGGCGAATCCCGGCACGCCAATATCGGCATCTCGCTGCCCGGCACCGGCGAAGTACCCGTCGCGCCGGTGTATGTCGATGGCGAAAAAACCATCACGCTGAAGGGCGCACGCATCGCCGCAGAGTTTCAGGCGATTGTTGAGGACTATGTGCAGCGGCGGTATGGAAGCTGAAAAATAATTCATCAAATATGAGCAACAACATTCAATCCGTTCGCGGCATGAACGATTTTCTGCCAGACGCGACCGATGTCTGGAGCAGTTTCGAGGCGATTATTCGCGACTGGCTGCGCCGTTACGGCTATCGCGAAATCCGCACGCCGATCCTGGAGCAGACGGGTCTGTTCAAACGCGCAATTGGCGAAGTGACCGATATTGTCGAGAAGGAAATGTATACCTTCGTCGATGAGCTGAATGGCGAATCGCTGACACTGCGCCCGGAAGGCACAGCCTCGTGCGTGCGTGCGGTGGTTCAGCATAATTTGCTGTACGACGGCGGCAAGCGGCTGTGGTACACCGGTCCGATGTTTCGCCACGAGCGCCCGCAGAAAGGCCGTTATCGGCAGTTTCATCAAGTCGGCGTTGAAGCGCTGGGGTTTGCCGGGCCGGATGTCGATGCCGAGCTGATCGTGATGTGCGCCGATCTGTGGCGCGCGCTGGGAATTGCGCCGACTCTGCAACTCAATACGCTGGGCGATGTCGAATCGCGGCAACGTCATCGCGCCAGGCTGGTCGCGTATTTTGAAGCGCATGCCGATCAACTGGATGAAGATTCTACGCGCCGCCTGCACACCAATCCGTTGCGGATTCTGGACAGCAAGAACCCGGCGCTGCAAAGTCTGAACGATGCAGCGCCGAAGTTGATGGACGAGCTGGCCGACGATGCGCGTACGCATTTTGAAGCGGTGCAGGCAATTTTGCGCGCGCACAACATCGTGTTTGAAATCAACCCACGCCTGGTGCGCGGTCTCGACTATTACAATCGCACTGTATTCGAATGGGTGACCGACCAGCTGGGTGCGCAAGGTACGGTGTGTGCGGGCGGGCGCTATGATGGTCTGATCGAGCAACTGGGCGGCAAGCCTGCACCGGCAGCCGGATTTGCGATGGGGATCGAGCGTTTGCTGGCGCTGGTGGAAGCGGGCGGAACACCGCTCGCAGCTGCAGTGCCGGATGTGTACATCGTCCATGCTGGCGAGGCTGCGCAGAACTGGGCATGGCAGGTGGCGACGAGTTTGCGTGAGAGCGGATTGGCGATTGTGATGCATTGTGGCGGCGGCAGTTTCAAGTCGCAGATGAAAAAAGCCGACGCCAGCCGCGCACGCTACGCGGTGATTCTGGGTGACGATGAGGCAGCGGCTCAGCAACTGACATTAAAACCCCTGCGCGATGCGGCAGAGCAAGTCCGCATTGATCTCGCACAGGCAATCAATTTTTTGAAAAAGGTATAAAGACATGGCGACCTACGATCTGGAAGAACAGGAACAACTTGACGAACTCAAGGCGTGGTGGAAACGCTGGGGAAATCTGACTCTGCTAGGCGCAGCCATTGTGATGGCTGCTGCGGGTGGGTGGCGATACTGGCAGCACCAGGCAGAGACGGATCGTATGGAGGCCGCTGCCGTGTTTGGCAAGCTCACACAATCCTTGCAAGCAGGTGATGCCAAGACCGCGCGCGACGTGGGCGCGGTGCTGATCGACAAATATCCGCGCACTGCTTACGCCCCGCGTGCAGCGCTGTTGCTGGGCAAGCTCAATTACGGCAACAAGGATGCCAAGAGCGCGCAGGCGCAGCTGGAATGGGTGATCGCCAACAGTAAGGAAGTGGCTTTGAAGGATCTGGCGCGTCTGCGCCTGGCAGGTATTTTGCTGGACGAAAAACAATACGATGCCGCAATGAAGCAACTCGACAGCCCACACAGTGATGCATTTGGTTTTCGCTTTGATGATTTGAAGGGTGATGTGTTGTTTGCCCAGGGTAAAAATGCCGAGGCGCGAAGTGAGTATCAAGCGTCATTTAACAAAATGGTGGCGGAGAATCCGTATCGCGCCGTGGTCGAGTTGAAGCTGGATGGCCTGGGAGGGCCGACTAAATGAAGCTGCGTCTGATAGCGGCGGCCTTGATGCTGAGCCTGGCAGGATGCAGCACGGTCAAGTCCATGGGCGGCAGCGTGAGCGATACCGTGGGCGGCTGGTTTGGTTCGAATGCAGCAAAAGAGGCGGCCAAACCCGCAGCGCTGGTCGATTTCAAGCCCACGGTCGCGCTGACCGAAGCCTGGAAAGCCAATGCAGGTGAAACCGATGGACGCATATTCAGCCCCGCTGTAGATGCCGATGCAATTTTTACGGCGGCGAGCGGAAAAATGCTGCGGCTCAACTTGCAGAATGGATCCGAGACCTGGAAATATGAGTCAGGCACGCGCTTGTCTGCGGGCGCCGGTGCAGGGCAGGGCATGGTGCTGGCAGGCAGCGGCAAGGGTGAGTTGCTAGCGCTGGATGCCGCTACTGGCCAGCTGCGCTGGAAAGTGCAATTGTCGAGCGAAGTGACCGGGCAATTATTGACGGTGGGCGACGTGGTCGTGGCACGCACTGGCGATGGCCGCATGCATGGATTGGCTGCGGGAGATGGCAGCCGTAAGTGGTTGTACAGCCGCAACCTGCCAGCGCTCAGCTTGCGCGGGTCGGGCGGTTTGCTGGCGCGCGACGGCGTGGTGTTTGCCGGATTTCCGGGCGGAAAGCTGGTGGCAATCAACGCGGCTAACGGTGCCCAGTTATGGGAGTCGACCGTGGCACTGCCGCACGGCGCGACCGAGCTTGAGCGCGTGGCCGATGTGATGGGCAATCCGGTGGCGGACGACAAACGCATTTGCGCGGTGGCGTATCAAGGGCGGGTGGCGTGTTTCGATCTGAAAACAGGCTCTCTGTTGTGGGCGCGCGATACGTCTTCTAATAGTGGTCTGGCGATGGACGATAAAAACCTCTATGTCACCGACGATAAGGACGTGATTACTGCTTACGATAAAGAGTCTGGTCGTGCGGGATGGCGTCAGGACAAGCTCTCGCGCCGCAAAGTGACTGCGCCATTAGCGCTCGGCACAATGATTGCCGTGGCGGATGGCCAGGGCTATGTCCATCTGTTGTCGGTTGAAGACGGCTCGTTTGTGGGTCGTGCACAACTGGACAGCGCTGCTGCCAGCGCACCGCTCGACATCGGGCCGGGCTTTGCTGTGCAAACGGTGAAGGGCAGTGTGGTGGCGTTTAAACTGAAATAATTTTTATGCCGTCAGAGATTTCCCGGAATCGCTGACGGCTGCTGTAACTGGATATTGAGACGGCTCGATGATGTTTGAATTCGCAACGTATTTTTCGCATCAATCCGCGTTGGCTAGTTCATCGGGTCGTCTCAATAGAACGCTGTTTTTAATGCTTATTGATTCGGCTCCCCGCTCTGCTAGACGCTGCCGGGTTACGCCGACCTTTAAGACTACCTCAAATTTCATCAGGCCGAATCAATAACTATGCTCCCCACCCTGGTTCTGGTCGGTCGACCCAATGTCGGCAAGTCCACGCTTTTCAACCGCCTCACCGGCACACGGGATGCGCTCGTTCACGATTTGCCGGGCATGACGCGGGATCGCCATTACGGTCGCGGACGACTCGGCGACAAGCCCTATCTGGTAGTCGATACCGGCGGCCTGGAGCCGGTCGCCAAAGACGGCATCATGGCCGAGATGGCGCGGCAGACCCTGCAAGCCATCGATGAAGCCGATGCGGTGATTTTTCTGGTGGACGGACGTGGCGGGCTGACCCCGCAGGACAAGGTCATTGCCGAACGCTTGCGTCGCGCAAGCTGCCCGATTTTTCTCGCCGTGAACAAAACCGAGGGCATGAACCGCGCCGTCGTGACCGCCGAATTTTTTGAGTTGGGGCTGGGCGATCCACTGGCCATATCCGGCGCGCATGGCGACGGCATTAGCGATCTCCTGGGCGAAGCGCTGACCCCGTTTTCTGACCTGGAAGAAACACGCGATGATTTTGGCATCCCCAAAATCGCCATCGTCGGTCGCCCCAACGTTGGCAAGTCCACCCTGGTCAATGCCTTGATCGGGGAAGAACGCGTGATCGCGTTCGACCAGCCCGGCACCACGCGCGACTCGATTTATGTTGATTTCGAACGCGACGGCAAACCCTATACGCTGATTGATACGGCGGGCGTGCGCAAACGCGGCAAAGTATTTGAGACGGTTGAGAAGTTTTCGGTCATCAAAACCTTGCAAGCCGTCGAAGATGCCAATGTCGTCGTCATCGTGCTTGATGCGCAGGAAAACATTTCCGAACAGGATGCGCATTTGGCTGGATTCGTGCTCGAAACCGGGCGCGCGCTGGTGGTGGCAATCAATAAATGGGATGGTCTCAACCAAGAGCAGCGCGACAACGTCAAACGCGACATCGGGCGCAAACTCCAGTTTTTGGACTTTGCCCGTTTTCACTATATTTCTGCGCTCAAGGGCAAAGGTCTGGAAGCGTTGCTGAAAGACGTCGAAGCCGCCCACGCCGCAGCCTTCGTCAATTTGCCCACGCCCAAACTCACCCGCGTATTGATCGCCGCCGTCGAGCAACACGCCCCGCCCAAAAGCGGCCTGCATCGTCCCAAACCACGCTACGCTCACCAGGGCGGCAAAAATCCTCCCGTCATCATCCTGCACGGTAACGCGCTCGAAGGCCTGCATGCGGACTACAAACGTTATCTGGAAAACACCTTCCGCAAAGCTTTTGACTTGCACGGCACGCCTTTGCGCATCCAGATCAAAGGCGGCAGTAATCCGTTCGAGGGCAAAGGCAAAGCACCGCTATCAGCAAGCGACGCGACGCGGCTGCGTCGCGAAAAACGTATCCGGCGTGTGAAATGGGGCGCGGATTAAAAGCGTGGATACTTGTGCAAATGTAAAACTCTATGAGTGTGTCTTTTTTTTAAATAGACGGATGTAAAATGCGCTCGGATCGGGCACGGGCTTTGCTTTATTTCGTGCTGCCGTTCCCTCTTGGAGCGGGGACTGACTGAAAGCGGCATATGAATAATAAAACCCTGTTAAACACGTTTTTCCTGTTTTCCTTGTTGTTGTCGAGCCCGTCCTGGGCGGCAAGCTATCTGATAAAAGATCTGGTCGGTTATCGCGACGTCAGTCTCACGGGGGACGGTGGCGTGGTCGGGATCCCGGTTTCTATCCGTACCGACCGGATGATCGGTGGGGTGAAACTGCATTTGAGTTTCAACTATTCGCCCGCGCTCATTCCTGAATATTCTCACATCAAAATTCAGGTCAACGACGAGCCTGTCGGCGTGATACCGATTCCGAAAGGGGGAAGCGGTACTGTTACTCAGGATATCGTGATTGATCCCCGTTTGTTCGTCGATTACAACTCGATCAAGCTCCAGCTGGTTGGGCACTACACAACCCATTGCGAAGACCCGACGCATTCTTCTCTCTGGGTATCCATTTCCAACGATTCGAGACTGGATATTGATGAAACACCCATAAAACTGAGCAATGAACTAGCCAATTTGCCGCTGCCTTTTTTTGATATCAAGGACAATGGACCGGCCACGTTTAACATGGCCTTTGGCCGCGCGGCTGCCTGGCCGGAATGGCGAAGCGCAGGTGTAATCGCAAGCTGGTTCGGTGCCATGGCGGACTATCGCAAAGCCAGTTTCAATGTTTATCAGGATGAATTGCCTGCTGGCCACACTGTCGTCGTAGCGTTACCCGGCAGCTTGCCAAAATTTCTACGGTGGTCACACGCACTGACCGGCCCCACGCTCGCCTTGATCGATCTTCCCGGAAGCAAAACCGGGAAAATACTCCTGGTGACGGGCAGAACACCTGAGGAACTCGATATTGCCGCCCGCGCCCTGGTGGGCGGACGCGGTGTCTGGTCACGTGATGTTACGGTGATCTCAAATTTCAAACCACTCGCCGCGCGCAAACCTTACGACGCCCCACGGTGGCTTTCACCTGACGGTCAGGTCGCGTTCAAGGATTTAGTCACAGACCCTGCGCAGCTACAAGCGCAGGGGATTGGTTCCAAGGAAATCAAGGTGCCCGTTCAATTACCGCCCGATCTGTTCATCTGGCACAACACGGGTTTGCCGGTTGACCTCAAGTTCAGATATACCCCGCCTGCCAAACAGGATAACTCTACACTTAATTTCAGCGTCAATAACCAGTTCACCCAATCCTTTAATCTTTCTGCGGATGCAACAACGGGCGGCACCTGGAAAGCGCTGCTTCCCTTTTTCGGAAAGAAGAAAAGTCATGATGGCGGGGAAGTCGATGTCCCATCCTTTCAACTCGGGGCTAAGAATGCCTTATCGTTCCAGTTCAATACCAACTATGCCCTCGGTGAGTGCGCGGGTCGCCCGGGTTCATTCCGCGCGGCAATCGACCCGACATCCACACTGGATATTTCCGGTTTTTACCACCACGCCAAGCTGCCTGATTTAAAGCGATTCGCCTCAAGCGGATATCCCTATACCCGCTTGGCTGACTTGGCGGATACCGCATTTGTGCTCCCGGATGCGCCTCAATCGGATGATCTGAAAGCGGCATTTGTGCTGCTTGCGAAATTAGGTGCGGCCACCGGATATCCGGGAACAAATGTGCGCATGCTTCCTGCTCACGATATCGAAACGGTCAGTGATCGTAATCTTGTCCTGGTTGGAAGCTCAAACAGACTGCCCCTGGTGAGAAGCTGGTATGGCAAGGCTTCGGCATTGGACGACAATCAGGCAGGTGAGATGAAATTACAACCCGTCGCGCTTCCTGTAGCGGGCAATATTCGCCCATCGACCGGGAGAGCGATGGCAATGCTGGTCGGGTTTGAGTCACCGCTCAAGTCAGGAAAAAGTGTCGTCGCCGCCACATGGAAAGACGGCAAGGAATATGCGGAATTCATGGCGTTGCTTGCTAATCCTTCCGACGCACAGCGCTTTGCCGGAGATACGACCATACTTAATGCCAAAGGTCTTGCATCGTACCGCACCCAGCCTACTTACACTGTGGGCAATCTTCCCTGGTGGTTCCCCGTGCGGATATGGTTTTCGGATCACCCCCTCGCACTTGCGTTGCTGACTTTACTCGGCGTGATGGTCTCTGGCGCATGGCTGTCCCGCAAGCTCAGGTCGGTGGCGGAGAAACGACTAGGTAACACGTGAAGACAGGCGCGGCTTTGATCCTGTTCATAGGGGTCTTGGCGGTTTCCAGCTCTGTACAGGCAAAGAGTGAATGCCAGGAATGGCAGCTTCATTGGCGCACGTTCAGGCAGAATTACATTAGCCCGGAGGGGCGGGTTTACGCTGATGAAGCCTCTCGCTCCCACTCCGAAGGACAGGTCTATAGCCTGTTCTTCGCCTTGGTTGCAAATGATCCCGCATTATTCGAAACAATTCTTCACTGGACTCAAATCCACCTGGCTCAGGGTAAGCTGAATGAGCGCTTGCCCGCGTGGTCGTGGGGGCGGCGCGAGGACGGAACCTGGGGCGTGCTGGATGATAACTCGGCCAGCGATGCCGATCTGTTGCTTGCGTATATTCTGGGTGAGTCGTCCCGGTTATGGCATAAGCCAGGCCACGCGGCGCTGTCAAAATCGGTCGCGCACAATATTCTGCGTGACGAAAC
Organism: Thiobacillaceae bacterium; assembly: GCA_040080135.1. Classification (GTDB taxonomy): domain Bacteria; phylum Pseudomonadota; class Gammaproteobacteria; order Burkholderiales; family Thiobacillaceae; genus Thiobacillus. The sequence goes on along the minus strand of JBEBIZ010000001.1, from coordinate 83,342 downwards.
CCGTTTTCTCCCGGGGCTGGGTTTGCTCGTTTTACCTGGAAAAACGGGCTTCTCAGGCCCACCCTGGAAATTGAACCCTAGCTATTACCCCGCTTTTGCACTGCGCAGATTAGCTGCACTCCAGTCTCCTGAATGGAAAAAAATTCTAGAATCGAGTTATCGGCTTCTGGCCATGGCTGCACCCAACGGAATCGAACCGGACTGGGTGTTTTACGGGGATCAAGGCATGTATGGCCAGACCAAGGGTTCTTATGATGCGATCCGTACTTATTTATGGGCCGGGATGGATCACAGTACACAAGGTCGCGCGTTTACAGCCCGGGTTCAACCCTTTTTCCAACTTGTAGATCGATTGAACCATGTTCCTGAATCGGTCGATCCATTGAGCTTGCACGTCGAGGGAATCGGGTCGGCTGGCTTTCAGGCCGCGCTTGGATCCGTTATGAAAAAACAGGGCAGGAAAATCGGTTCGCCTGCGGTGCCGAGTGGCGCAAGCTATTACGCACAAGCCCTGTCCCTCTTTGGCACAGGCTATCAAGCTACCTATGCCATTGGTACGTCAGGCGAGCTGATCCCCGTCTGGGCGAGGAAAAAAACATGTTTGTAATGCACATGCCTTCCTCTGCAGGAATGCGCCGTTGCGGCCAAGAACTCATCTGCGGACTGATTTTGTACGCGAGGAATCGAAACCGGGGCTTGCTCCGTGACGACTTAACGTCAATGTTGTCAGAAAAGTCGTCTTATTTCCCATGGTGAATTTTCTTCACCGTGAAATGGTGTCTACAGAACAATCAGCTATTGAATATTCAAGCAAGGGGCCGGGGCATCGGGACAGAGTCATTTCTGGTGCGAAATTTGCTGCTCTTCAAAAAGACGTTGTGGCTTACACGCCTCGCGATATTGGGGGATGAGATGAAAGTTGAATTTTTTTTCAAAAAAAATGATCTGCATTTTATGCGCTACTGCATGGCTGCGATTGCAGCGGCAAACCCTTCTTTTTACAGCTGGGCTGCACGCGCAGAAGCCTGTCTTTCCCGCGGATTTTTAGTGGTGGCCGCATGAAATTACTCACCATCGTATCCGTGTTGGCATCGTGTTATGGCGGTGCACCGCCAAGTTTTGCGGCTGCGCCGGGCTTGCCTGCGGATTGCAATTATCCTGCCCCAGGAAATGGACGCTGCAAATCATCTGCTGCCGAGCAGCTTGCCAGCCTGATCGACCAGTCTTGGCTATGGCAGGCGAAAAACCGCGTTGACCTGAGCCGGGATGTGTTGCTCAAAGCGCTGCATATCTATCCTGCCAATCCCGTCGTTTTGCAGCGGCTGGTCGAGATCGAGGCCGAAAGTGGGCGACCCGAAAGCGCGGCGCAATATTTGCAACAGCTTGCTGCGGCGGGAGACAGGAATCGCTATCTTGCCGCGAGCGAGTCTTTTGATCTGTTCAAATTTCACGGCCACGAAATCAAGCAGGCACGGCTGTTGAGCCGAAATGGCCGATCTGAACAGGCTTTGGCGATGTGGAACGCACTGATCTCCGGCATCCCGCAGGGACATCTTGCGCTGGAGGTTTTGCCGCTCAGGAATCGCTTCGGAAACAGGGAGGCATTATTCCAGCTTCAGGTGCTGGCCAACCGGTACACGAACGATCCGCGTTATGCCGAGTATAGAAATACAGCAACCCCAGCGGCATCTCAATCCAGAGTGGCGGATGTTGTCACTCGTAAATCCGTGCGTCGCCCGGATCAGATCGTTTCGCAAACGCTTGTGGTGGAACGTGAATCTCTTAAAACAACAAGCCGTTCTAGCGGAATGGCGTTGGCCATGAGTTACGAGTTGGGCGCGCCGGAACAGCCCCAGGCAGAATCCGGTGAACCCGCCGCAGGCCTGGTCGCGGAGGCGGGTCGGGCTGTTCTTCCTGTCTTCCCCGAACGTGATGAGCCGCGCAACACCTTGCCCTTATCCGATCAAGACAAGCAGAAGCCTGCGCCGAATGATCCGCCGCCTGATTGGGCTTGGCAGCTTTCGCGGAAGTGGTTGAATAACCCGGGTACGCCGGGTGTGTCCGATTTGAACCAGAGCGTGGATCTTGCCCATCTTGAGCGGGATACGGCAGCTTCCAAAACCCGGTTCTGGCTGGAGAACTGGGACATGGACGGCGGCGCTGCCCAAGGTGACCAGGCGTTCGGCACCGCCAACGCCAGCACGCCGCCCTGGACGCTGGCAGCTCAAGGCATTGGGTTTGGGCTGGCCTATGAAACAGCGGGCTGGCGTTTTGATTTTGGCCATACGCCTTCAGGTTTTGCCATCAGCTATCCCGTGTTCGGGATTCGCAAGCAATGGATCATCGCGGATACCGAGCTGTCTGCCGAAGTTAGCCGGCGTCCGTTGGCCGAATCAATTTTGTCTTTTGCGGGCGCGCGCGATCCGCAAACCGGACAGACTTGGGGCGGTGCCAAAGCAACGGGACTGAAGCTGGCTTATGACACCCGGATTAACGCTTGGGGTGTTGGCGCAAAAGCTGCGTTCTACCGTATTAACGGTGACGATATTCTCGACAATCAAAAACTGGATCTGTCGGCAAAAGCCAACTACCGCTTCAAGCTGGATGACAACATCGACCTCAAGGTTGGCGTGTCGCTCACGCATTGGCGCTATTCAGACAACACGAATTACTACCGGTTTGGCCATGGCGGCTATTACAGCCCGAAAAAATACATCAGTCTGGATTTTCCGCTGGAGCTGATTGGCGAATCCGGCAGGCACAGTTACCGCATTGCGGGTGGCGTTTCGTATGGCTACAAGCAAACAAACGACGTGGCGGAATTCCCGCTCACGCAAACCGGTAGCGTGTTCGACGGTTCATCAAGCTACGGCGGCGGTAGTTATCTTTCTGCAACCTGGGAATACCGGATCACCGACACGCTGGCGCTGGGTGCGCGCGCCGAGCATGAGCGCTCTTCTTTTTACGAACCCACGACCGTGATGTTGTATGTACGTTATGACAATCCGGATCGGTTGCGTTGGCGCGCCACGTACCCGCGCGACAGCTATTTCAAGGAATAACATGTTCTCCCAATTTTTTTTCTGGTCGGCAAACCGACTCGGTGTCGAACATCCCGGCTCGCTCGGGCTGTGGATATGGCGGATGTTCGTGCGTCCCACCACTCGACCGGTCAAACGCCCCCGGACGTGGTCATGGCCCGCGTTTACGTTGCCATCGTTCAAGATTTCATTGCGCCTGCCCAGTTTCCCTTGGGTACCTGGCCCCACGCACGTCGAGGATCATGTTGAATCACTGAGCACGACCGCTGTCATTGTTGCTTCTATTCTTCTTGTTCTGGCGATCAGCATCACTACGCCCATGGACAGCCATAATCAAACGCTGTTCCTGATGGCGACCTGCCTCTTTGTACTGTGGCTGCGCAAATCCGAGTCCAACATGGCCACAACCGCCTTGATCGGGCTGGCGATCGCCTCGTCCGTTCGCTATTTATGGTGGCGCATCGTCTATACCCTGCAATTTGATAATTATCTTGATGCTTTCTTCGGCATGTTGTTGGTGGGTGCTGAAATCTATGTATGGGTCGTTCTGGTTCTGGGTTTTCTCCAGACCATCAACCCGCTCAAACGGGGTTCGGTTGACCTGCCACAAAACAGGGCGGAATGGCCCACAGTGGATGTATTCATCCCCACCTATAACGAGCCGCTTTCACTGGTCAGACATACGATACTCGCTGCGCAAACGCTGGACTGGCCCGTCGACAAACTTCGCGTTTATCTTCTGGACGACGGTCGGCGTGACGAATTTCGCCGCTTTGCCGAACTGACGGGCGTTACCTACCTGACCCGTGCCAACAACAAACACGCCAAAGCAGGCAACCTCAACGAGGCCTTGAAAGTCTCCAGTGGCGAGCTGGTTGCCATTTTCGACAGTGATCACATTCCGTCCAGAAACTTTCTGACCGCAACGGTGGGGCTATTCCTTAAAAATAAAAACTGCGCGCTGGTGCAAACGCCGCATCACTTTTTTTCAGCCGATCCCTTCGAAAAAAACCTGGGCGGATTTCGCAACACGCCCAACGAAGGCACGCTGTTTTACGGCGTGATTCAGGCCGGTAATGATTTATGGAATTCATCGTTTTTTTGTGGCTCGTGCGCGGTATTGCGGCGCAAGCCGTTAGAAGAGATCGGAGGAATTGCGACTGAAACCGTCACAGAAGATGCGCACACAGCGTTGAAGCTGCATCGTAAAGGTTACGAGTCTGCCTATCTCAATATTGCACTTGCGGCAGGTTTGGCGACCGATTCGCTCTCGGCGCACATCGGTCAGCGCATACGCTGGGCACGCGGCATGATGCAAATTTTCAGGATTGACAATCCGTTTCTCGGTAAAGGATTGTCCCTCGCACAACGTTTTTGCTACAGCAACGCCATGCTGCATTTCATGCACGGCTTGCCCCGGCTTATTTTCCTGATTATGCCGCTGGCTTATCTACTGTTTGAGCGCCATGTCATCCACACCAGTCTGGTGATGTTGCTGCTTTATGCCGTTCCTTCTATTTGGCATTCCAGCCTGGCAAACGACCGTTTGCAGGGAAATCACCGGCACTCATTCTGGTCGGGGGCTTATGAATCAGTGCTGGCCTACTACATTCTCGTCCCGACCATGATTGCCCTGCTATATCCGTCGCTCGGGAAATTCAATGTCACTGCCAAAGGTGGGGTGCAGGGACAACAGTGGTATGACTGGGGAATTTCCAAACCCTATCTGGTTCTTGCACTTCTTAACCTGGCAGGTGTAGGCATCGGCATCGCCCGGCTTTTCTGGTTGAACACGTTTGAAACCGATACGGTACTCATTAATCTGGGCTGGGCGCTGTTTAACGCGACGATGCTCGGACTGGCGCTGGGCGTGGCCGCCGAGGCGCGTCAGGTACGTTCCACTCACCGCGTCAATTTCGAGCAGCCAGCAAAGTTCCACATAGGAGACCAGACACTGGAATGTACCGCCGAGGATTTTTCCATGGGCGGCTTGGGGCTGCGTTTCACGAGTGTTCAGAAATTAGAAGAAAACACTCGGGCCAGGGTGACGCTGACGGATTTATCTGGAAATGAACAAACCTTTTCTTGTGCGCTGGCAACCGTCCGGCCTGATTACATCGGGGTCACTTTCGATGACCTCTCCATCGAGCAGGAGCGTGCCCTGCTGGCCTGCACATTCATTCGCCCAGGAATATGGGAAGCCTGGCGGCAAGGCTATACGGAAGATAAGTTGCTGTCGTCTCTTGGCGAAATGCTCAAGCTGGGTTTCGGCGGCTACGGCAAGATGTGGTATGCACTGAAAGTGCGGCAATCATGAACCCATGGTGGTCGCTGTATTTCATTGTGTCCGCGCTCTTGTCCCTGGCAGGGTGGCTCACGCTTCATCCTGTATGGATGTTTGCGCTTGCGATTCTGCAATTTCCAAAACTCACCGGATGGCCGTCGCGGCTGCGCCTGTTTGTTAGCGTCGTTGTAGCCATCGCGCTGGTTTATTGGCAAGCCGACTTGCCTTCAGTGCCTGTGCTCGTTGATAAAACCAAGGCATTGTCTGGCTTCAGCGCGGGCTACTGGATCGAATTATTCAACCGGGTGGACGGCGGCAAATGGCTCTTGTGGCTGGCGGGCAGCCTGGCCGTTTATTGGCTGGTCAGTACCAAACTGCGCATGAGTGTTTTTGCCTTGTTGATGCTGGGCGCTATTTCTTGGTTAACCGGTAGCCAGGCCGATAGCCGGGATTCAGATAACACTGCCGATATCGCACGCGATGTTGAGGACTATTATCAATCCGAGGCGAGCAGGCAAGTCATGTTCAGCAAGAAACAGGTGGGCAAACAGGATGTGCTGATTGTTCAGGTGTGTTCTCTGGGCTGGGCCGACCTGAAGCGTTTTGGTCTGGATAAACATCCGCTCTGGGGGAGGCTCGATGTACTCATGCCCCGATTCAATTCGGGCACGAGTTATAGCAACCCGGCGGCCTTGCGCTTGCTGCGTGGAACATGCGGCCATCCAAGACACGACGATCTTTATTCCGATGCCGCTCCATCGTGTTATCTGGGTCAGCAACTGACCGATGCCGGATTCACGACCGATATCCTGATGAACCACGATGGCCAGTACAGCGATTTTCTTAAAGAAACGGTCAAGCTAGGCCGGTTTTCCAACAGTGTCACCCACTATTCCGCGCCCGTTCTTTATCACGGGTTTTCCGGCTCAGTCATTATGGATGACGAAGTCATGCTGAAAAAATGGTGGGCGGAGCGGTCATCCATGCAGGACTCTCATGCCACCTACTACAACACCATCTCTTTGCACGACGGCAACACCCTTGACGGGCAGCAAAGCAAGACCAGCAGCGTTGAAAGCTACCCGATACGGGTAAAGCGCCTGCTGGATGGCTTGCTTCATCTTTTTGACGACATGGAAGCCTCCGGTAAAAAAGCCATCGTGGTCATCGTGGGCGAACACGGTGCGGCGCTTACCGGCAACGCCTACCATCTTGAAGGTTTGAGGGATACGCCTACGCCGGACGTCACCCTGGTTCCGGCGGGCATCAAGTTGATTGGGTACAACAATGCTTCAAGGGCGCAAATACCGTCGTTGGTGAGCTATCCGGAATTGACGGCGTTGTTGGGTGATGCCCTGTCGGGCAACCCAATCAAAGTCCCGCGCGAGGATGATACAAAATTTATGGCGGAGAACGCAGACAAGCAGGTGTTTGGTGAAAACGGATCGCTGTACAGTCGTGATGGAAATGAAAAATGGACGCGTATCGGCGACTGGGAATAGCCTCAAGCGTGATGAATCACAAACGCGGCCTCAACACTGAAATTGCCCACGCCTTTGTGGTTGGTTATGGTCCAGCCGTTTTCCTTGAGGTGGCGACTCATCTGGCGATTCATGTCGGGATTGCCGCAGATCAGCACGCGATCGCGCTCGGGGTCGGCAGCAGGAAGATCCAGTTCTTTGGTTAGATCGCCGGAAATGAATAGATCCGAGCAACGCTGCTTGTGGCTGAACGGTTCGCGCGTGACCGCCGGCACATAGCGCAGGGTGTCGCCAGCGCGGGATTCTATTTCATCGCGGTAAACCAATTCGGCCACCGTTCGCACGGTATGTACCAGAATGACTCGCTCATGTGCTTGATAGGTTGCGGGGTCACGGATCAGGCTGATAAACGGGGCGAGGCCAGTGCCGGTCGCTAGCAGATAGAGATTGCGCCCGGGCAACACATGCGCGAGCGTCAGCGAGCCAGTGGCCTTGCTGTTGACCCATACGGAGTCGCCTGGCTGGATTTTGGACAGACGGCTGGTGAGCGGGCCGTCGGGTACGTGGATACTGAGAAACTCCAGATGATCGTCATCCTGAGTGGAGACGATGGAATACGCACGGGCGATCAGCTTGCCTTCAGATTTGAGGCCGATGGTGACAAATTCGCCGTTGGCAAAATTGAAGTCGGCCGGGCGGGTAAGGGTCAGACTGAAGGTTCGATCTGACCAGGGGCGCATCGCCGTGACGGTTTGTTCTGAATAGGGCATTGGGTTCTCCAGATGCGGATGGTTCCATAGAAAATCAGAAGGATAGGCTCTAGACCACCACATCCAATCCAGGTTCTGCCCGAGTGGGTGGTTTCTGTATTTTGTTCGGGCGGCTGACCGACGTGTCATAGGCAACCCAGCCTGAATAATAGAACCAATGGGTTTCAACTGGGTCGCATGACTACTTCGTTTGGATAATGAGAGGAATGGTCATGGATAAATCAATGTTGATCGGTATCGCCGCAGGTGCGGTCGCGGTGACGGCTGTTGGCGGATTTGCCGGTTATAAAGCGATGAAAGGACCGGATTACGCGGAGGTGATAAGCGCCAAAATGGTGACGGAAAAGGTGCGTACGCCGCGTGAAGTGTGCAGGGATGTCGCTGTCACGCATCAGGCACCGGTAAAGGATGAACACCGGATTGCAGGAACCGCCATTGGCGCGGTACTGGGTGGCGTATTGGGCAACCAGGTCGGCGGCGGCACCGGCAAGACGCTGGCCACCGTGGCGGGTGCGGCGGGTGGCGGATACGCGGGCAATAAAGTGCAGGAGAACATGCAGGAATCTGACCGGGTGACCGAGATGAAAACGCGCTGTAAAACTGTCTACGATACCAGCACCAAGACCCTCGGATACGACGTGACCTACCAACTGTCTGGCAAGCAGGGCGTGGTGCGGATGGATCACAATCCGGGTCAACGTATACCTTTTCAGGACGGGCGGCTGGTGTTGACGCCGCCAAGCGTCAACAATCCCTCCTGATGATTCTGGGGTTTTCATCAATAAGCCTTGTGGACGCCCCATGTTGCCAAGTTGGCGATTTTGGCATTGAAGCCGTCCCCCTAAAACGGCTATAATGATGCCATTCAAGTTCAGGCGGGTCTGCGCGAGCGACTCGCCTGAATTTTGTCACCCGCACCACGCCCACAGTTTTATCGGAGTATTCCTTGTCTGCGCCCAGCCCCGCCATCCTTGTTCTTGCTGACGGTTCGGTTTTTCACGGCCTCTCCATTGGCGCTGACGGCAGCACGGTCGGCGAGGTGGTGTTCAATACCGCGATGAGCGGCTATCAGGAAATCCTGACTGACCCATCCTATTCGCGCCAGATCGTCACACTGACGTATCCCCATATTGGCAATGTCGGCATCAACCTCGAAGACGTAGAAGCCGGGCGCATTCATGCTGCGGGTCTGGTGGTACGTGATGTGCCGCGACTGCATTCCAATTTCCGTGCGCACACTTCGCTGCCCGAATATCTGAAAGCGCAAGGTGTGGTTGGAATCGCCGACATCGATACCCGGTGTCTTACCCGGATCCTGCGCGAGAAAGGCGCACAAAGCGGCTGCATCATGGCGGGTGCGGTGGACGAAGCGCTTGCACTTAAAGCAGCGCGCGCGTTTCCTGGCCTTGCCGGGATGGATCTGGCGCGCGTCGTGACCTCCCCAACGGCTTACGAGTCGAGCGAGACGGAATGGAAGCTGGGACGCGGTTTCGGCCAGCAGACCGACGCGCGCTTTCATGTGGTTGCATTTGATTACGGCGTCAAGCGCAATATCCTGCGGATGCTGGCCGAGCGGGGTTGTCGTCTGAGCGTGCTGCCTGCCACGGCAAGCTCCGCCGAAGCGCTGGCGCTCAAACCAGACGGCATTTTCCTCTCCAACGGCCCCGGTGATCCAGAGCCCTGCGATTACGCTATTCGTGCAATTTCTGAATTGGTGGCAACCGGCGTGCCGACTTTCGGAATTTGCCTCGGCCATCAATTGCTCGCGCTTGCCTCAGGCGCCAAGACAGTGAAAATGAAATTCGGCCACCACGGTGCAAACCATCCGGTTAAAGACCTGGATAGCGGGCGGGTCGCCATCACCAGCCAGAACCACGGTTTTGCGGTCGATCCCGATTCGCTGCCTGCCAACATTCGCACTACTCATGTGTCACTGTTTGACGGATCGCTGCAAGGTTTTACCCGTACCGATGTGCCCGCATTCAGCTTTCAGGGACATCCCGAAGCAAGCCCTGGCCCGCACGACGTGGGTTATTTATTTGATCGCTTCGTCAAACTGATGGCAGATCGTGTGCCTACAAAGCAATAAACCATGCCCAAGCGTACCGACCTCAAGAGCATTCTCATCATTGGCGCAGGACCGATTGTCATCGGGCAGGCCTGTGAGTTCGACTATTCCGGCGCACAGGCGTGCAAGGCGCTGCGCGAGGAAGGCTATCGCGTCATTCTGGTGAACAGCAATCCCGCCACGATCATGACCGATCCAGGCATGGCGGATGCGACTTACATCGAGCCGATCACCTGGCAGGTGGTCGAAAAAATTATCGAAAAAGAGCGCCCTGACGCGCTGTTGCCGACCATGGGCGGGCAGACTGCGCTGAACTGCGCGCTTGATCTGGCCAAACACGGCGTGCTGGAAAAATACGGCGTGGAAATGATCGGTGCGTCGAAAGAGGCCATCGACAAGGCAGAAGACCGCGAAAAATTCAAGGCGGCGATGACCAAAATCGGCCTCGGTTCAGCCAAATCCTCGATTGCACACAGTCTGGAAGAAGCGCTGCAGGTGCAGGCGGTGCTCGGCTTCCCGTCGATCATCCGCCCCTCATTCACGATGGGCGGATCGGGCGGCGGCATTGCTTACAACCGTGACGAGTTCATCGCCATCTGCGAACGCGGCCTCGAAGCCTCGCCGACGAAGGAACTCCTGATCGAGGAGTCGCTGCTCGGCTGGAAAGAGTACGAAATGGAAGTGGTGCGCGACCGCAAGGACAACTGCATCATCATCTGCTCGATCGAAAACTTTGATCCGATGGGCGTGCATACCGGTGACTCGATCACGGTCGCGCCAGCGCAAACCTTGACCGACAAGGAATACCAGATCATGCGCAACGCCAGCCTCGCTGTATTGCGCGAGATCGGCGTGGATACCGGCGGCTCGAACGTGCAGTTCTCCATCAACCCGGATGATGGGCGCATGGTGGTGATTGAAATGAATCCGCGTGTGTCGCGTTCCAGCGCGCTGGCATCCAAGGCGACCGGGTTTCCGATTGCCAAAGTCGCAGCAAAACTCGCGGTCGGTTATACGCTCGACGAATTACAGAATGAGATTACAGGTGGTGCGACGCCCGCTTCGTTCGAGCCGTCAATTGATTACGTCGTTACCAAGATTCCACGTTTCGCGTTTGAAAAATTCCCGCAGGCGGATGACCGCCTGACGACGCAGATGAAGTCGGTCGGAGAAGTGATGGCGATGGGCCGGACTTTCCAGGAGTCGCTGCAAAAAGCCCTGCGTGGACTGGAAGTCGGTGCAGACGGCTTCGATCCGAAAACCACTGATCGCGATGAAATCGAAGCTGAGCTGATGTCGCCCGGCCCTGAGCGCATCTGGTACGTGGGCGATGCATTCCGCGTGGGTATGACGCTTTCCGAAGTCTTTGACGCGTCGAAAATCGATCCGTGGTTCCTCGACCAGATCGAGCAGTTGATCGAAGCCGAGCAGACGCTCACCGGTCGTGTGCTGGCGGATCTAAGCCGCGATGAAATCTGGCGGCTGAAGCGTGCCGGCTTTGCCGATCGCCGCCTGGCGAAGTTGCTGGGCACCGATCAACACGCGGTGCGCGCTCGCCGCAATGAACTGGACATTCATCCGGTCTACAAACGCGTGGACACCTGCGCCGCCGAGTTTTCCACGCAGACGGCATATATGTATTCGACCTACGAAGAAGAATGCGAGGCCGCGCCCAGTAACGCCAAAAAAATCATGGTGCTGGGCGGCGGCCCCAACCGCATCGGTCAGGGAATCGAGTTTGATTACTGCTGTGTACATGCCGCGCTGGCGCTGCGCGAAAACGGTTTCGAGACCATCATGGTCAACTGCAATCCAGAGACCGTTTCCACCGATTACGATACGTCGGACAGGCTGTATTTTGAGCCGCTGACGCTGGAAGACGTGCTGGAAATTGTGCGCATCGAAAAGCCTTTCGGCGTCATCGTGCAGTACGGTGGTCAGACCCCGTTGAAGCTCGCGCGTGATCTGGAAGCCAACGGCGTGCCGATCATCGGTACCAGCCCGGACATGATCGACGCCGCCGAAGACCGCGAACGCTTCCAGCAAATGCTGCACCAGCTGGGCTTGAAACAGCCGCCCAACCGCACTGCGCGTACCAATGAGGCCGCGCTCGCTGCCGCCAACGAAATCGGTTATCCGCTGGTGGTGCGACCGAGCTATGTACTGGGCGGGCGGGCGATGGAAATCGTGCGTGAGGAGGCCGATCTGCGCCGCTACATGACCGAAGCGGTCAAGGTGTCGAACAAGTCGCCGGTGTTGCTGGATCGTTTTCTGAATGATGCAATTGAGGTTGATGTCGATGCGTTGTCCGACGGCGATCAGGTTGTCATCGGCGGCATCATGCAGCACATCGAAGAGGCCGGCGTGCATTCCGGCGACTCGGCGTGTTCTTTGCCGCCGTACAGTTTGTCGGTAGAGATACAGGATGAAATGCGTCGTCAGACCGTTGCGATGGCAAAAGCGCTCAAGGTCATCGGATTGATGAACGTGCAGTTCGCGATTCAGGGCGACACCGTGTATGTGCTCGAAGTCAACCCGCGTGCATCGCGCACTGTGCCCTATGTGTCCAAAGCCATCGGCGCGCCGCTGGCCAAGATAGCGGCGCGCGCCATGGCCGGGATTTCGCTCAAGTCGCAGGGGTTTGAAAAAGAAATCATCCCGCCGTATTTCTCGGTGAAAGAAGCGGTTTTCCCGTTCCGCAAATTCCCCGGTGTGGACACGATCCTCGGCCCGGAAATGAAATCTACTGGCGAAGTCATGGGCGTAGGCGCAACGTTTGGCGAGGCTTTCGTCAAATCGCAACTGGCCGCCAGTTCCGAATTGCCGACCAAGGGCGGACGTGCTTTTGTCAGCGTACGCTCAGGTGATCGCGGCGCAGTAGTCGAAGTAGCGCAAAGCTTGCGCGATCTCGGCTTTAACCTGGTGGCAACACGCGGAACGGCGCTGGCAATCGAGGCGGCGGGCATTCCGGTCGCGGTCGTCAACAAGGTCAAAGAAGGCCGACCGCATATCGTTGACATGATTAAAAACGGCGATATTAATTTGATTGTCAACGTCGTCGAAGATAAAAAAGCGGTCAAGGATTCGTATGCCATTCGTGCCGAAGCGCTGGCGCGGCGAGTGGTGTATTTCACCACGCTGGCGGGTGCGCAGGCAGCCTGTATGGGCATGCAGTACGACCAGGAGCTGGCGGTATATTCGCTCCAGGAACTTCATCAAAAATTGAACTAAAGGCAGTGTCATGGCATCTTTTCCCCTGACTGTGAAAGGCGCAGAAAAACTTCGCGCCGAATTGCACAAACTTAAAAGTATCGAGCGTCCTGCTGTTATTCAGGCGATTGCCGAAGCGCGTGCGCACGGCGATTTGTCCGAGAACGCCGAGTACGACGCCGCCAAAGAAAAGCAGGGCTTCGTCGAAGGCCGCATTGCCGATCTCGAAGGCAAACTCGGCAATGCCCAGTTGATCGATCCTGCTGAACTCGATGCCGACGGTCGTGTCGTGTTTGGCGCTACGGTAGAGCTGGAAGACGTCGTGTCCGGCGATACCGTCACCTACCAGGTCGTGGGCGATGACGAGGCCGACATCAAACTCGGACAGATTTCCGTCTCGTCGCCCATTGCGCGCGCGCTGATCGGCAAGTACGCGGGCGACACGGTTGATGTGCAGGCGCCGGGTGGCGTGCGGCAGTATGAAGTGCTGGATGTTTTGTATAAATAACGTGCCACACAACCTGCCATCTCAGTCAACCCGCGTAAGGCAGTCCAGGGTGTAATAAGTGCAGTTTATTGCCCCGGATATTTTCATTCGGCGGTGCATCCGGAAAGTGCCATGAATTAAAAAGTCGGAAACAGCCTTGCAACGGCGATTCCGCGTTGGAATTCGGGCAGATCATTTTCGGGAAATTTACTATACCTGAATCGCGATTTTCCGTGCCCTGAGATGGGTTGGCAGTCGCATTTGATCGTCATTGTTATTGAGACGACCATTAAACAGTTTGAACAAAGAAGCAAGCGTACAGTCGACTTCGATTGAGGATGGGGTCGTCTCAATAATTGTGATGGACACCCACAATGCAGAATCCAGCCTTCATGTCAGCCAAGGCCGCCCGTATTATTCACTCTGCTTGGTGCGGTAGTGATTGCCTTCTCCCCGCTCGGCAGTGATGCCAAGTCAAAAAATGTAACGTCGCCCCCCGTACCCATGGAGTTGGAACAACCGGCATCCGCCACGCCCTGGTCACGCTATAACAGCTGGACAGCCACTGACTGGAAGGACTACAACACGCTGGTTAAAACTGCATCCCCAGTCTATGCGTCGCCGCCAACACTCGATGCTCCGATTACCGGCGACATCAAAAACGGCGAGAAGCTGGCATTCGACCGCACGCGCGGCGGCAGTTGCGTGGCGTGTCACATCATGGGTAAGACCACACCCGCGTTGCCTGGCAACATTGGCCCTGATTTGTCGACTATCGGAACCTGGGAACGATCCGACCAGTGGCTGTTCAATTATGTGTACGATCCGCGCAGCGTCAATCCCCAATCCATGATGCCGCCGTGGGGAGCCAACAAGCTTTTCAACGTACAAGAAATCCATGACATTGTGGCGTTCCTGAAATCGCTCAAGGAGCCCAACACGTTCAAGGATGCTCTGGAAAATCCCGCTACTCGTCCGGTTCCGGTCGAAACTCGTGACAATCTGGATCCCTTTATCAACGACGGCATGGCGGCGGTGGAACGCGCAGGATTGATTTATTCGCGTGCCGGTGCCAACGGCAAATCCTGTGCCTCGTGCCATGTCACCCCGGAAAAAAATTTCAAGACTTGGGCCGCCAGCATGCCCAGATATGAAGCACGGCTGAAAAAAGTCATCGGCGTTGAGGAGTTCATCACGCGCCATGCCCGCAGTACCACGGGAGATAATCTTCTGATGCAAAGCGCGGACAACATTGATCTGTCCATTTATCTGCGACACTTTGCCAACGGCACGCCGATCAAAGTAGATACCAGGTCGAAAGAATCAGTCGCAGCAATCAAGCGCGGCAACGCCTTGATGAGGCGCAAAATCGGGCAACTCAACTTTGCCTGCATGGACTGCCATGGCTTGGGTGCCAACAAGTGGATTCGCGGCCAGTATCTGACCGGAACCAAAGAACAAATCGCCCACTTCCCCACGTACCGCACCAGTCGCGGTGAAATATGGGATATGCGCAAACGGTTCCAGTGGTGCAATGTCGCTATCCGTGCCAATGAGCTCCTTCCAGACGCAGCCGAATACGGCGATATTGAACTCGCACTGGCTGTTCTCAACCAGGGGCAGAAAGTGAATGCGCCGGGTATCCAGCACTAAACGGACTGGTTACACGATGGCTCGCGAACGGCGGGCTGTTTTTTTATTTTCAGCCATTGCCAAAGATGAATCGTGCCGCGCGCTTTGCTGCGCATCGGCGTATCGTCAATCTAACCGAGCCCCTTCGGTAACGGGAACCCCACTTTTTCCTGCACGCCGTCCAGGTCGGATACCGATGCGATCCCCAGTTTTTTCAATCGCTCGATCACCGCTTCGACCAGAATTTCCGGTGCGGATGCGCCTGCGGTGAGGCCGACGCGGGATTTTCCGGAAATCCACTCAGCCTTGATTTCATCGGCTTGATCGACCATGTAGGCGGGCACGCCGAGGTTGTCGGCGACTTCGCGCAGGCGGTTTGAATTGGAACTGGTCGGAGACCCCACCACGATGACGATGTCGCACTGCGGTGCGAGCGCTTTGACTGCATCCTGCCGGTTCTGGGTGGCGTAGCAGATGTCGTCTTTTTTCGGGCCGACGATGGCGGGGAAGCGTTGTTTGAGCGCGCTCACGACGCGCGCGGCATCGTCTACCGACAAGGTGGTCTGTGTGACGTAGGCCAGTTTGTCCGGAGAATGGACTTGCAGTGCGGCCACATCTTCGGGCGTTTCAACCAGATACATTCCGCCGCTGGATTGCCCTAGTGTGCCTTCGACTTCAGGGTGCCCCCGGTGCCCGATCATCACGATTTCCAGTCCCTGCCCGCGCATTTTGGTGACCTCGACGTGGACTTTGGTCACAAGCGGACAGGTCGCATCGAATACGTTCAGCCCCAGCGCTTCGGCCTCGATCCTCACCGCTTGCGAGACGCCGTGGGCGCTGAAAATGACGGTAGAGCCGGTGGGGACATTGACCAGTTCATCGACAAAAATCGCGCCCTTTTTTTTAAGGTCGTTGACCACGTAGGTGTTGTGAACGACTTCATGCCGGACATAGATGGGTGCGCCGAATTTTTCCAGCGCACGCTCGACGATGGCAATGGCGCGATCCACCCCGGCGCAAAAGCCGCGCGGGTTAGCGAGCAGAATGGTTTTGTTCATGCGGGAGCAATCCTTGGATAAAGCTCGATGATTTCCACTTCAAATTCAATCGGCAAGTCTGCCAGCGGATGATTGAAGTCCACTTTGACGGAGTCGTCCAGGATTTCAAGAATCTGCCCTGCCATAGTCTGGCCGTTCGGCATGGTAAATTCAACCAGCGTGCCGGTCTCGATGCGAACCCCAGCGGACAGGTCTGATTTTGGCAAGTGGTGGATAAGTTCGGGCTGGCTCACGCCAAAGGCCTGCCAAGCATCCAGCATAAAAACATGGCGCTCGCCGACCGCAACGCCGATCAGCCACTGCTCCAGGTTTTGCGCCAGCGTGCTGTCGCCGAGCGTTAGCGTATCCGGCGTCGGGTCGTCAAAATTCGACAGAATTTCGGTGCCGTCGCGCAGGCGCAGCGCGTAACGCAGACTGAGCGAGTCGCCGTAGGCGGCTATTCGCGCAGTCATTGTGTCGCGTCTCCGGCCTTGGCGGTTTTGCTGAAAAAACTGTCCCAAATCAGCATGGCAGCGCCGATGCTGATTGCCGTATCGGCCACATTAAATGCGGGCCAGCCGAAGCCTTGATAGTGGAAGTACAGGAAGTCCACCACATAGCCCAGCATGACACGATCCAGTACATTGCCCAGCGCGCCGCCGAGCACCAAAGCCAGCGCCAGCGCCATGCGCGGTTCGTGTGCGTGCGTTTTTAACAGGCGCACGATGATGACGGTGGCGACGATGCCGATGCCGATAAAAAACCAGCGTTGCCAGCCGCCAGCATCCGCCAGAAAACTGAACGCGGCACCCTGGTTATGAACCAGTACCAAAGAAAAAAATGGAAACACCGGGATCATTTGCTGGTATTCCAGCGCGTCAGACACCCACCATTTACTGAGATGATCGAGCACGATGACCAGTGCGGCAACGCCCAGCCATTTACGCGTAGCCGGGGAAAATAACGTTGAATCAAGCATGGCTGCGCACCTCGCCACTGCCGTACAGATTGCTCACGCAACGCCTGCACAAGCCTGGATGTTCCGGCGCGGCATTGACGTCGGCGCGGTAATGCCAGCAGCGTTCGCATTTTTGTTCGGTACTTGCACGTGCTTTAACGCTTAGTTCGTGGTGATCTTCAGATATCACCGCTTTTGCTTGTGAGGTAATGAGCACAAAGCGCAGATCATCGCCGAGTGACGCAATTAATTCATGTAATACAGGTGGCAGATAGATTTCGGTGTCGGCTTGCAGAGACGAGCCTATTTCACCCGATGCGCGCAGTGTTTCAAGTTCTTTTTGTACGTGGCTGCGGATGGAGCGTATGTGAGTCCACCTATCGAGCAGATCATGCTGCATCTTGGCATCCATGTCCGGCAAAACATGCCAGATATGCAGAAAGACCGAATCATTTTCGTCTGCCAGTTGTGCCCAGACTTCTTCACCAGTGAATGAGAGAATGGGTGCCATCCAGCGCACCAGCGCATGGGTGATATGGAAGAGTGAATTTTGCGCCGCACGCCGTGCGCGACTGTCTGCACCGCAGGTGTAGAGCCGGTCTTTCAGAATGTCGAGGTAGAAGCCACCAAGGTCTTCGGAGCAAAAGCTTTGCAGGTTCTGTGCGATAAAGTGGAATTCGTAATCATCGTAATGCGCTTGCAATTTGTCTTGCAACTGGCGTGTGTGCGCCAGCATGTAGCGGTCAATTTCCAGCCAGTCCTCCACGGGTAGTACATGTGCTTTCGGGTCAAAATCAGCCAGGTTGGCAAGCAGGAATTTCAGCGTATTACGAATTCGGCGATAACTTTCAACCACTCGCTTGAGAATTTCATCGGAGATGGTTAGCTCGCCCGAATAGTCGGTCGTCGCGACCCACAGTCGCAGAATGTCAGCACCGTATTGATCCATGACCTTTTGCGGGGCGATGACGTTGCCCTTGGATTTGCTCATCTTGTGGCCTTTGCCATCGACGACAAAACCGTGGGTGAGCAGCGCCTTGTACGGCGCGTGGCCGTCGGTTGCACAGCCAGTGAGCAGGGACGACTGGAACCAGCCGCGATGTTGATCCGAGCCTTCCAGATACAGGTCGGCAGGGTGGGTAAGTTCCGGGCGTTGCTTCAATACGCAGGCGTGAGTAGATCCGGAGTCAAACCAGACATCGAGTGTGTGGCTGGTCTTGTCGTAGTGGGTTGCATCGCCGCCCAGCAACTCAGCCGCGTCGAGTGCAAACCAGGCTTCGATGCCGGACTGCTCGACGCGCTTCGCAATACCCTCAAGAAATTCGGCTGTGCGCGGATGCGGCGCACCGGTTTCCTTGTGGATGAAGAATGGCATGGGAACCCCCCAGTTGCGTTGGCGCGATACGCACCAGTCCGGGCGATTTTTAATCATGGCTTCCAGTCGCGCGCGCCCCCATGACGGGAAAAACTGCGTATTGTCGACCGCAGCCTGTGCGCGTGAGCGCAGGGTGTCACCGTTCTTCCCGACCGTTTCCATCCCGATAAACCACTGTTTGGTGGCGCGGAAAATGATCGGCGTTTTATGCCGCCAGCAATGCGGATAGCTGTGTTGCAGTCTGGCTTGCGCCAGCAACACGCCCTTGTCGGTCAAGGTCTGGATCACGACAGGATTGGCTTCCCATACGCTCATGCCGCCGACGAGTTCGGTGCTGGCGTAAAAGCGGCCATCCCCGCCGACCGGATTATCGACTGCGAGTCCGTAGCGGTGGCCGACGACATAGTCATCCAGGCCATGACCGGGCGCGGTATGGACTAGTCCGGTACCGGCTTCGAGCGTGACGTGGTCGCCCAGAATAATGGGTACCTGACGTGTGCAGAAAGGATGGTTCAGCGTGAGCTTTTCCAGCGCCGCGCCCTTGATGGTTTTGAGCACCTGCGTGGATTCAAATCCATAGCGTGCGAGTGCCGCTGCCGCAAGGCCGCTTGCCAGAATCAGCACGCCTTTGGGGGTTTGCACCAGATCGTAATCGAAGTCGGGGTGGACGCTGACAGCCTGGTTGGCGGGCAGCGTCCACGGAGTGGTCGTCCAGATGACGGCGAGTATTGCGTCGGGTGCGGCAATGCCAAATCGGGCGGCAAAAGCAGCCGGATCGGCAACGGGAAATCCCACGTCGATTGCGGGCGAATTTTTATCTTCATATTCGACTTCGGCTTCAGCCAGCGCCGAGCCGCAATCGACGCACCAGTGTACCGGCTTCGCGCCTTGATATAGATAACCCGCTTGCAGGATTTTCCCGAGCACGCGAAGCGTATCGGCTTCAAACTGGAAGTCCATGGTGCGGTAGGGATGATCCCAGTCACCCAGTACGCCCAGTCGGATGAAGTCGGCTTTCTGGCGCTCGATTTGTACCGTCGCATATTCGCGGCACAGCTCGCGGAACCTGGCCGGGTCAATGTTTTTACCGTGAGTTTTTTCGACCTGTAGTTCAATCGGCAAACCATGACAGTCCCAGCCCGGCACATAGGGCGCATCGAAGCCTGACAGCGTTTTGGCCTTGACGATAATGTCTTTCAGAATCTTGTTGACCGCATGGCCGATGTGGATATCGCCGTTGGCGTAGGGCGGGCCGTCGTGCAGGATGAATTTTGGCCGACCGGCTGCCGCCTTGCGGATGGCCTCGTAGCGTTTTTTCTCCTGCCAGGCCGCGACCCAGCCCGGTTCGCGGCGGGCCAGATCGCCGCGCATGGGGAAGGGCGTATCGGGGAGGTTCAGGGTGCGCTTGTAATCGGGCTTGGCGTAATCAGGCATGGTGTTGATTCAGAGATGGTGTTGATTCAGGGTGTGCTGCTTCAGGTATTTTTTTGCATCATCCACATCGCGGCCTATCTGGGCGATGAGGCTAGTCAGGTCGGGATATTTTTCTTCGTCGCGCAGCTTGTGCAAAAAATCCACGCGCACGCGCTGGCCATAAATGTCGGCGTTGAAATCAAACAAGTGCACTTCCAGAACGGGTGCAGCGCCTGCAATTTTAACGGTGGGACGCACACCAAGACTGGCTACGCCAGGAAGCACACGGCCATCAATGCCACTCACTTCGACCGCAAAGATACCCAGCAGCGGCGGACGATTGTGTTTGAGCTGGATGTTGGCAGTGGGGAAACCAATGTCGCGCCCCAGCTTGTCGCCATGCACAACGCGCCCTGTAATGCTGTAGGGGCGCCCCAGCAAGCGTGTGGCATGAGCGAGATTGCCTTCGGCAAGCGCGGTGCGCACGGCAGTGGATGATGCGCGTTCGCCGACGAGCTCAACGGTTGAAAGTGCTTCGACATCGAAGCCGAGTGTTTTTCCGCTTGCCGCAAGCAGTTTGAAATCGCCTGTGCGTCGGGCGCCGTAGCGAAAATCATCCCCTACCAGTACGTAACGTGCATGGAGCGTGTTGACCAAAACGTGCTGGATAAATTGTTCTGCCGTGAGCGTTGCGAAAGTGCGGTTGAAACGAAATACATGCAAACGGTCGATGCCGAGCTGATGCAGACGCTCGGCTTTTTCACGCAGACTGGAGAGGCGAGCGGGCGCGTCGGCGGGCGTAAAAAATTCGCGCGGGTGCGGCTCGAAACTGAGTACGCAGCTTGGTAACTTGCGCACGCGTGCAACATCCTGCAAGCGCGCGAGCATGGCTTGATGCCCCAGGTGCAGACCATCGAAATTGCCGATGGTGACCGCGTGAGGCTCGTTCAGGGAATTAAAACCGTGGGTGATGCGCATCCGGTGTGACAACAACACAGGGGAAAGCGGCGATTTTAGCCGATTCGAGCGCTATTCCGCAGCGCGGCGGCTGAATTGGTGCGGACGGAAACCCATCAGCCACAATGCGCCGAAATAAACCGCAGCACCCGCGCCGACTAGGATGGAAAGTTTGACCAGTCGCACGCTGAAGCGCTGGGCGAGCCACCAGTTGGCATCGCCCATCACAAACCACAGCAGCGTTGACATGCATCCTACCGCCAGCACCACGCGCAGGATGTATGACCACCATCCAGGCTGCGGCTGGTAGATGCCGTGACGGCGCAGCAGATGCAGCAGCAGTCCCGCGTTGAGACACGCGCCCAGCCCAATGGCCAGCGCCAAACCCGCATGCTGGAACGGGCCGATGAAAACGAGGTTCATCAGTTGCGTGGCAATCAGGGTAAAAATCGCGATCTTGACCGGGGTGCGGATGTTTTGCCGCGCATAGAAACCGGGCGCTAACACCTTCACCAAAATCATCCCCAGCAGGCCGAGGCTATAGGCCATCAAGGCATTGCGTGTCATCCATACGTCGTGCGCCTGAAACTGTCCGTACTGAAACAGCGTGGTAATCAGCGGCACGGCTAACACGGCCAGTGCGGCAGCCGAAGGCAAAGCGAGCATCAGCGTCAGCCGCAGCCCCCAGTCGAGCAGGCGCGAATAGTCATCCGGCGAGTCGTCGGCGTAGTGCTTGGCCAGGCTGGGCAGCAGGATGGTGCCGAGCGCCACACCTAACATGCCGGAAGGGAACTCCATCAAACGGTCAGCGTAATACAGCCAGGAGACGCTGCCGGTGGCCAGGAACGACGCAAAAATCGTATTGATCAGCAGGCTGATTTGCGCCACGGATACGCCGAGCGTAGCGGGTGCCATCAAGGTGAGAATGCGTTTGACGCCGGGGTCGCTGAATATGAGGGTCGGGCGCGGCAACATGCCGATTTTCATCAGATGCGGCAGCATCCACGCCAGTTGCAATACCCCGCCCAGCGCTACGCCCCAGGCCAGCGCCAGCACTGGCGGATTGAAGTGGGGTGCCATCCACAGCGCAGCAATAATCATCGCCACATTCAGCAACACCGGCGCAAAAGCCGGTACGGAAAACCGGCTATAGGTATTGAGAATGCCCGCTGCCAGCGCGACCAGGGAAATGAAAATAATGTAGGGGAAGGTAATGCGCAGCAGGGTGATGGTGAGGGCGAATTTGTCTGGCTCATCGATAAACCCCGGTGCGCTGACATACGCCACCCACGGCGCGCCCACAATACCGAGCAGCGCGACCAGAACCAAAACCAGCGTCAAGGCAGATGCAACCTGATCCACCAGCGTTTTGGTGGCGTCTTGCCCATGCCGGTTTTTATACTCGGCCAGGATCGGCACAAAAGCCTGTGAAAATGCGCCTTCAGCAAACAACCGCCGCAGCAGATTGGGAATCTTGAACGCCACAAAAAAAGCATCGGTGTAAAGCCCCGCGCCAAAAGCGCGCGCGATCACGGTGTCGCGGGCAAAGCCGAGAATGCGCGAGAGTAAGGTCATGCTGCTGACCGCAGCGAGGGATTTAAGTAGATTCATGTTGGATAGGGCAGGGGGTGCCGCATTGTGCGGGGTGCAGGGCGGTGCCGCAAGCCGAGCCTGGATTTGATCTTGATTGTTTTATTCAGGATTGCGGCAGAGTCAGCCGATAACCTGGGTGACCACTTCTCGTAATGTGCGCAAGTCGGCGACCGATGGCACCCCCATGGTGCGCAGCACCAGCCCTTGCTCAATGGTTGTGAACACCGGTTTTAGCACCGAAGGCTTGATAAGCCCGGCAGCTTGCCAGTCGGTAACGACCGCCTCGCCGAAACCGGGCGGTTGCCGCACCTGGCTCGTGATTGCCATGATGATCAGATCGCGCCGGTTTGCGTGGTAGCCACTGCTGGAAACGACAACCGCAGGCCGTTTCTTCGTACCCGATTGATCTGTGAACGGAAACGGCACCAATACCACCTCGCCAAAAACATGTGCCATCGTCACAACCGGTCGTAAGCCGCGTCTTCGTCGTTGTCCCACACTGCAGCAAAGCTCGCTTCACTGGCACGGGCGGCGGCCTGTGTGAGACGTTGCCCATCCTCGCGTGTACGCAAAAAATCCACGAAATCTTCCACCTCAGCCAGTCGCTGTGGCGGCAATTTCCTGATCTTCTCGATCAAGACCTGTTCGGTTGCGTGCATAGCATTTGCTCCTGTCGGTTAGGTTCAGCAACCACCTGTTTTGGTAGCTTGATGATTTTCAGCATTGGCTGCTGCTGTCATAAAAAGCAGCTTTTAGGCAGATAAAACGTCACCATCTTCGGCTCATCATACCAATCCTCCTCACAACAGCAAGACTTACGCTGTTGTTATGGCGAATGGCCTCAAGATGGAGAAATTGGCCATGAATCCAACCCAATAAAACTAGCCGCTGTGCTTGTCGCAGTCTGCCGTTCTTAAATTATGAAGAGCAAGGGAAACAATTTTTCCCACCGTTCTTCAAAATGACTTAGGTCAACGAGATCACCTGTCCGTACACGTAACAAGTACGCCTCGCGCAGGGCGCGTTCCGCTTGATCGTGCAAACGGCGTCTTATACCAAGCACGATTTCGGAGTTCTCTACCCCGTCCATAAAATGCCCTTGGTAGTACTTGGCCAGCCATGCCTCAATATCGGGAGCGTTGCAGGATAGGTGCCGTAATTGCTGAAAGCTGCACGCGTCAATCCAGACTTTTGTGAAGTCCAGCTCCAGAGAGGTATTACGCTGGGTGATAACCTTACCAATACGTACCCGCAGCGAGTGGAGGACTCGCTCGATGCGCCCATCCGCATGTTCGATGCGAGCATTGCCGAAAGTGTAAATCCGCACCTCGAACTGCCATTGGTCTGAACACGTCGGGAGACTGCCTGGCAGAAATGCATGTGTTTTTATCAGGAAGCGGGCGTAGTCCGTCGAATAACCACGTTCCAGGGCGCGGTCGATCAGGCGTGCGATGATTCTCCGTGGCCAGCAGAAAAAATGTGCCAGCGAATGATCGCGTCCAAGCTGCATCGCGTTTTCAAGGGCTACGTCGCCAGCCGTGCTGTTGCCGCGAGTGTAGGCCATGTGCGACTGAAACAAGCCGCCTATCCATTGCAGTAAAGGATTGTCAATCTCCCGCCCCATTTGCAGTCCATCATCGAGAAGGCGCAACCCGCGCTCCCGATGACCCGCCTCGAATAGAGCCATCGCCGTCCCGATCCGGCATACCGCCTGAAAATAAGGCGCGCCCTTGGCATCCGCAAGCGCCAGCGCGTTTTCGCAACGCGACACTGCGCCAACGTGATCCCCCGCAACATGGGCGCTCCAGTACAACACCCCACGAAAATAGGCTTCATCAAGCGGAATATTCTCTTCAAGCTGTTGCTCAACGGCGGCAATGTGGCGGCGCGCTTCGTGGACGTCTTCCTGGCTGCAAGCGGCAGAGATGGCGTGGCAGCGAAATATGCCATCCCATATCCGGATGTTATGACTCGAAGAGGCTTTAAGTTCGGCATCTACTGCATTCAGACATTGAACAAGTTGACCCTGGTGCAGGTACAACGTCGCGTCATTCAAATGACTGAGCACGCAATGGAAAAGGCTGCGTTGTTCCCATGCACCGCGAAGTCAAGGTGGGTACGTTGGCCGGTTTGCTTCGCCAAGCGGGTTTATCGCCAGATGAATTCATTAAGGCGCTGTGAAATGTTGCTCAACCAGGTAGGTGTTTTTGGTTTATGCCGCTAGTTTTCTGCTCGTCTTTGGCTATTGGCCGCTTCAATAACATCAGGGACGTTTGAGGAAGGTCAAGGTTTTGGTCAGGTTTTGCTTGCCATTTGTTCGGGTTACCCCGTACAATTGCGGACTTTAGTGAATCGCCTCCTGGATGCTCAGGGCGCAGCAGTGCGGTAAACAGCGCTGTAATCATCGCTTAACCGCTGTAATTATCGAACATATCAGGAGCAGGAAACTATGGCGAACTCCGCCCAGGCGCGTAAACGTGCCCGTCAGGATTCAGAGCAGCGTGATCACAATATGAGCTTACGCTCTACGCTGCGTACCGCGATCAAGAAAGTCCGTAAGGCGATTGACGCTGGTGACAAGGCTGCAGCGCAGACCGTGTTTCAGGCTTCGATGAGCGTGATTGACCGTATTGCCGACAAGAAGATTGTTCACAAGAACAAGGCTTCACGTCATAAAAGCCGTTTGTCAGGCGCGATCAAGGCGATGGCTTCCTGATTCGCTGCATCAGCTAATAAAAAACGCCGTCAAAGCCCATGGGCTTTGACGGCGTTTTTTATTTCAAGTCCGCCGGTCTAAAAACAAAAACTCAGCCGTCGTTTTCGGTGACCAGGTCGTTGCTTTTTGCGAAGGTTTGCAGGAAACGGTAGGCGTGGGGGTCTTCGGCTTTGAGCTGCCTGTTCACCACTACGCATCGGATTCCGTCGAGCGTCATGGGTTGGACGTGGGGTGAGTAATTCATCCGGTTATCCGGTGCCACGACGGAAAATGCGCCGGCCAGCCGTTCCGCCCAGTCGCTTGGCCGAAACGAACCGCCTTTGGTGGTAATGCCGCGAATAATGTAAGGATTGCCTGCGGGGATGTCGGCCATGAATGCGGTCTTGATAAGGGTCTTGATTAAGATTTTGACCATTCTAACATGGCGCTGCTGCAAGCTTGTATGGCCTTATGCTTGCAAGGGTCAGGCGTTTTGGCGATACTTGCCGGGCTTTTCCGACTAAAAGCGTCAACTATTATTTTGTGGAGGTAGTGAAAAATGAAGAATCCGCTCGATTCGCTATGGGGTACGGTGATTTCCGGTCTGGTTTTGACGGTTGTTCTGTACGTGTTTGCCAATAACTTTCTGATTGCGGGGTAATCAAGCATGGAACATTCGATGGGGATTTTCCGCTGGGTTCATTTTATGGCCGGCGTGATGTGGATCGGTCTGCTGTATTACTTCAACTTTGTGCAGGTTGCTGCGCTGAAAGGTGCTGCTGCTGATGGTACCGCTGCGGGCATTACCAAGCATGTGGCACCGCGCGCGCTGCTGTTTTTCCGTTGGGCTGCTGTCGTAACCTGGGTGGCGGGTGCGGCCTTGTTGGGTTCGCGTTTTGTTTCCGCGTTTACGTTGACCGGCGGGGCTGAATTGATCGGTTTGGGTGCCTGGCTTGGCACGATCATGCTGTTCAATGTATGGGTGCTGATCTGGCCAAATCAGAAGAAAATTCTGGGCATCGTGTCTGCAACCGACGAAGAAAAAAACAAGGCGCGTCGTGTTGCCTTTCTGGCTTCGCGAACCAACACCATGTTGTCCATTCCCATGCTGTTTTTCATGGGAGCAGGGGTACACGGTATCTAATAGCCCAAACACTCTGACCGTAGTAAAATGACGGTTCATTACGGCGGCTTAGGCCGCCGTATTCTTTTCAACGATGGTTGATGAATTTTGCTATGTCCGAACATTTGATGAACACCTACGCTCGCCAGCCCGTCGCCTTTGTGCGCGGTGAAGGCGCTTATTTGTGGGATGAGGCCGGTAAGCGTTATCTGGATGCAGTGGCCGGCGTTGCCGTGAATGGCCTGGGTCATGCGCATCCGCGGCTGGTCAAGGCGATCAGTGAGCAGGCGGCAAGCCTGATCCATACATCGAATCTGTATCGTGTATTGCGTCAGGAAGAACTGGCTGACCGGCTGTGCGAACTGTCGGGTATGGACAAGGTATTTTTCTGTAATTCGGGCTGCGAGGCCAATGAAGCGGCGATCAAGCTGGCGCGCATGTATGGACACGGTAAGGGCATTGATGTGCCGACCATTATCGTGATGGAAAAAGCGTTTCATGGCCGCACCATGGCGACGCTGACCGCGAGCGGCAGCCGCAAAATTCAGGCGGGTTTTGAGCCTTTGCTGGCCGGCTTTGCGCGCGTGCCTTTCGATGACATTCCTGCGGTTCGCCAGGTGGCCGAGCACAACAAAAACGTGGTGGCGGTGCTGGTTGAGGTGGTGCAGGGCGAGGGTGGCGTCAATGTGCTGGGTGCGGATTATCTGGTCCAGCTGCGGCAGATTTGCGACGAGCACGGTTGGTTGCTGATGCTGGATGAAGTGCAGACCGGTATCGGGCGCACGGGAACCTGGTTTGGTTTTCAGCATTCGGGCGTGGTGCCGGATGTGATGGCGCTGGCTAAAGGTCTGGGCGCAGGCATGCCGATTGGCGCGTGCCTGGCGCGCGGTGCGGCGGCGGATGTATTCAAGCCCGGCAGTCACGGCTCAACCTTTGGCGGTAATCCGCTGGCGTGCGCCGCTGCATTGGCAACGCTCGAGGCGATGGAACAGGAAGGTCTGCTCGCCAACGCGGTCAAGATGGGAGACGCTATCCGCGCCGGATTACGCGCCGCGCTGGTCGGGGTGGCGGGCGTGGTCGAGATTCGCGGCGAAGGCCTGATGATCGGTATCGAACTGGATCGGCCTTGTGCGGAGCTGGTGGCGATTGCGCGCGAGCAGGGCGTGTTGATCAACGTGACGGCGGATAAAGTGATTCGTCTGGTGCCGCCGCTGATCTACGGCCAGACCGAAGCCGACGCGCTGGTCGCGGCGGTGGCAAGCTACGTGACACTGTTTTTAACGCAGGCGGCATGATGAGCCAGCTGCACAGTCCCCGGCATTTTCTCCAGTTCAAGGACTTGTCGCGGGACGAGCTTGCTTATGTGTTCGAGCGGACACGCATCATCAAGACGCGCTTTAAAAAATATCAGCCGCATCACCCGCTCACTGACCGTTCGCTGGCGATGATTTTCGAGAAGAGTTCGACGCGTACCCGGCTGTCGTTTGAAGCCGGGATGCAGCAGCTCGGCGGTTCGGCGATTTATCTGAATACGCGCGATACGCAATTGGGGCGCGGCGAGCCGGTCGAGGATGCCGCCGAAGTGATCTCGCGCATGGTCGATATCGTGATGATCCGCACCTTCGAGCAGGACATCATCGAGCGCTTTGCAAGCCACTCGCGCGTGCCCGTGATCAACGGCCTCACCAATGAATACCATCCGTGCCAGATACTCGCGGATATTTTCACCTTTATCGAGCATCGCGGCAGCATTCAGGGCAAGACGGTGGCCTGGATCGGCGACTCCAATAATGTCTGCAACACCTGGTTGCAGGCAGCCGAGGTGCTGGATTTCAATGTCCACGTTTCAACCCCGCCCGGATACGAAGTGGAGCCGGAGCGCGCGGGGCTGTATGGCACAGATCATTACGAAAGTTTTGTCGACCCGATGCAAGCCTGCCGCGATGCTGATCTGGTCACGACAGACGTATGGACCAGCATGGGCTGGGAAGCGGAAAACGAAGTGCGCCTGAAGGATTTTGCCGACTGGCAAGTGGATGGCGACATGATGCGCGTCGCCAAGCCTGACGCACTGTTCATGCACTGCTTGCCCGCACATCGCGGCGAAGAAGTAGCGGCAGATGTGATCGACGGCGCGCAGTCGGTGGTGTGGGATGAGGCCGAAAACCGCCTGCACGTACAGAAAGCGCTGATGGAATTTTTGTTATTAGGAAAAGTCGAGACTTGATATGGGAAATTTGATATGAACATTGCTTACCTGAAGGACATGGACTCGCTCTATATCGAGCTGCATCCTGAAAATCCGACCCAAGCTTGGGAAGCGCATGAAGGCATCGTGCTGAATCTGTCTGAAGATGGTCGTGTAGTCGGTATCGAAATCGAGCATGCGAGCACTCGTGTAGATATGGGGATGCTTAAAGTCGGCAACTTCCCGGGCGAAGTGCATGCGGTTGAAGGCAAGGCGCATTGAATCATGAGTGACATCAAGAAAGTCGTGCTTGCCTATTCCGGTGGGCTGGATACCTCGGTCATCCTCAAGTGGCTGCAAGATACCTATCAATGCGAGGTGGTGACGTTCACCGCTGACATCGGCCAGGGCGAAGAACTGGAACCTGCGCGGCAAAAAGCGCTGAAATTTGGAATCAAGCCCGAGCAGATTTTTATCGATGACATGCGCGAAGAGTTTGTGCGCGATTTCGTCTTCCCGATGTTTCGTGCCAATACCGTATACGAAGGCGAGTACCTGCTCGGCACCTCGATTGCGCGCCCCCTGATTGCCAAACGCTTGATCGAGATTGCCGCCACCACTGGTGCGCAGGCGATTTCGCATGGTGCCACCGGCAAGGGTAACGATCAGGTGCGATTCGAATTGGGCGCGTATGCGCTGAACCCGGATATCAAAATCATCGCCCCGTGGCGCGAATGGGATTTGCTGAGCCGCGAAAAACTGCTGGCGTATGCCAAACAACACGGTATTCCGGTGGAAATGAAACACAAGGCCGGCGGTAGCCCGTATTCGATGGATGCCAATCTACTGCATATTTCCTACGAAGGCCGCGCGCTGGAAGACCCGGCGGTCGAAGCCGAAGAAGACATGTGGCGCTGGACTGTGTCGCCGGAAAAAGCACCGGATCAGGCTGAATATCTTGATCTTGAATATGAGCGCGGCGACATAGTCGGGGTCAACGGCGCGCGCCTGTCGCCCGCTGCCGTGTTGGCAGAGCTGAACCGTTTAGGCGGCAAGCATGGCGTGGGCCGACTCGATCTGGTGGAAAACCGCTACGTCGGCATGAAGTCGCGCGGCTGCTACGAAACCCCGGGCGGCACAATCATGCTGCGTGCGCACCGCGCGATTGAATCGATCACCCTGGATCGCGAAGTCGCGCACCTGAAAGACGACTTGATGCCACGCTACGCCAGCCTGATTTATACCGGCTACTGGTGGAGCCCGGAACGCGCGGCTTTGCAGACCCTGATTGACCACACGCAAGCGCACGTCAACGGCCATGTGCGGCTCAAACTCTACAAGGGCAATGTGATTGTGGTGGGTCGCGATTCGAAATCGGATTCCCTGTTTGATTCCACCATCGCCACGTTTGAAGACGATGCCGGTGCGTATAACCAGGCCGATGCCGCAGGTTTTATCAAACTCAACGCGCTGCGTATGCGGATTGCAGCAAAGCGTGACCAGTCTCGCAAAGGAACCGTATGAGTGAAATCAACAATGTGTCGGTTGTGACAAAAGCCAACGTTTATTTCGATGGCAAGTGCGTGTCGCATACGGTGCAGTTTTCCGACGGCAGCAAAAAATCCGTTGGCGTGATCCTGCCTGCAACGCTCACGTTCAACACGGGCGCGCCGGAGATGATGGAAGGCGTGGCGGGCAGTTGCCGCGTGCGCATGAAAGGTGAAACGGACTGGAAAGTCTATAGCGCGGGCGAATCGTATAAGGTGCCTGCTGACTCCAGTTTCGATATCGAAGTCGCTGGCGAGCCGTACCACTACATCTGTCATTTTGGCTAAAACAGCATGACTACCGTCACTGTCGTCAAGAAAGATAGGCGTATTGCCATCGCGGCGGACACGCTGACCAAATGGGGCGGCGGCAAGGAGTCGGCAGACTATGTGGCGAACCACGAAAAAATCATCCGGGTCGGCGAAAGCTATGTGGCGATTACCGGGTCGGCGACTTTCAAGCTAATCCTCAACGATTATTTTTCCCATCTTGATTCCCCGCCGCAATTTGATTCGGCTGCGGATATTTTTCGCGTATGGAATGCGATGCACAGCGTGCTCAAAGAGCAGTATTACCTGCAAACCGGCGAGGATAAGGAAGAAGACTTGGAGTCATCACGGATGGATGTGCTGATCGCCAACCCGCGCGGAATTTTTGGTGTGGCAGCGCACCGCACGGTGCAGGAATTTTCGCGTTTTTATGCTTATGGCAGCGGTAGTTCCTATGCCTTGGGGGCGATGTATGCCGCGTTTCGCGCGCCTTCTCTGGATGCCGAAGCTGTAGCGCGTCTGGGCGTGGCGGCGGCAGCGGAATTTCATGATGAAACTGGCTTGCCGATCCAGTCGTTTTCCATGGCTTTGCAGGGAGGAGCGTGAAATGCCCACATTCGATATCGTGTCTGAAGTCGACAAACAGGAAGTGCGTAATGCGGTTGAGCAGGTCAACAAGGAAGTGTCGACCCGCTTTGATTTCAAAGGCTCGGATGCACGGGTTGAACAAGCCGATTATGTGCTGACGGTGTACGCTGATACCGAGTTCCAGATTGACCAGGTGCAGGATATTCTGAACGGGCGGCTGACCAAGCGTGGTGTCGATGTGAAGTGCCTGGATATTGCCGAACCGGAAAAAGTCTCGGGCAATAAAATGAAACGGCAGACCACGGTTAAAACCGGGGTGGAAACCGAGCTGGCGAAAAAAATCGTCAGAACCATCAAGGACAGCAAGCTGAAAGTCCAGGCCAGTATTCAGGGTGATACGGTTCGGGTGTCCGGTGCCAAGCGCGATGTCTTGCAGGAGGTGATTGCGTTGATGCGAAAATCCATCGCCGATTTCCCATTGCAGTTCCAGAACTTCAGGGATTAAGTTGTGGCGCGCGTATTGGTTCCGCTGGCCGAGGGTTGCGAAGAACTTGAAGCCGTAACCATCATCGACCTATTGCGCCGCGCGGGTGTTGAGGTTGTTGTAGCGGGGCTAAAATCCGGCATAGTCAAAGCCAGTCGCGGTACGCAGTTGATGCCGGATACGACTCTCGATGCGGCTTTGCAGGATGAGTATGACATGGTCGTGCTGCCTGGCGGCATGCCTGGCGCACAGCATCTGAAGGATGATGCACGGGTGGTTGCATTCGTGCAGAAAATGGCCACAGCAGGACGATTTACTGCCGCGATATGCGCCGCGCCGACCGTGCTGGCAGCGGCTGGTGTGCTCGAAGGTAAAACGGCGACGTCCTACCCCGGGTTCCTCGATAAAATGCATCTCCCAAATGTGACCCTGAGCACAGAGGCAATCGTACGCGATGGCCTGGTGATTACGTCGCGCGGGCCCGGCACGGCAATGGACTTTGCGCTGAGCCTGGTGGAAATTCTGATGGGCTTGGAGACGCGTCACCAGGTTGAGTCGAGCTTGGTCAGGTGAAGTGAATATCGTTTATCATTCAAGCGCTAGTTAAAACATACGGAGATGGCCATGCAGATTCGCGAAATACTCTCGTTAAAAAGCGATGAAATTCACAGTATCGCGCCTACTGATTCAGTGGCTCAGGCGGTAGAAAAGTTGGTTGGCCTCGGTATTGGCTCGCTGGTGGTCATGAAAGATAAAAAAATGGTCGGGTTCATTACCGAACGCGACATCGTGAAGGGCATGCTGACGCATGGCTGCGATCTTAAAGATGCGCATGTCAGCAAAATCATGGTGACCGAGCCGGTGGTGGCCAGCGCGGATGACAGTGTGGATTACGCGCGAGATGTGATGACCAAATCGCATATCGGTCATGTCCTGGTGATGGACGGGAGTACCTTGCAGGGTGTGATTTCATTCCATGATCTTGCACACGCCATTCTTAAAGAAGCCAACTTCGAGAACAGTTTGCTAAAGCGCTATATCAAGCATTGGCCGGAATAATCCGGCCCCGCTGTTGCGGTCAACGGATTTTTTCGATAACGAATTTCTTTTCCATAATGTGTGGCGTAATCAGGGCGTAGCCTTGCATTTGCCAGTGCGTCAATTCAGTGATGGCGTTTGGTACGACTTCTATAAAATCCTGGAAATCACGTACTGAATAACCAAAATCCTCTGCGGCCTGGCCACAGACTTTGAATTTCACCCCCAGGCTGGCGTAGTAACGCATCCGGTCAATTGCATCGCTGTATTTCGCCTGGTTTTTTTTCGCCACGGTGACGATCTCGGTGCCGTGAATCACGACAACAACACTTAAATCCTCTGGTGAATAGTCATACGGCGCGTCCATCAGTGGATTCATCACCGAACGTATCCAGTACAGCGCGCTGCTGATTTTTTGTGGGTCGTCAAAATAAAAATCGAACACGACCTTGGCTGGCTGATACGGCGTGGCAACCCATTTCCCTTCGGCAATGGCGGGTATCGAAATTAATGCGGACAGTACGCTTAAAACGGCATAAAACAGCTTCATTTAACGCCCCGATTTTTACGTTGGCCTTCGCTTTATAGCTAACGCGGCAGGATTTTGTATTCTTTTTGCAGTAAATGAAAAAGCTTCAGTCGCGCAGGGTCAATCTGCTTGTTTTCGACCGCCTGCCGGATACTGCACCCCGGCTCGCTCAGGTGTCGACAGTCACGAAAACGACAGAGCCCGATGTACGGTCTGAAATCGACGAAGGCCTGCGCCAGGGCTTCCGGATTCAGATGCTGCAAAGAAAATTCCTGCAAGCCGGGCGAATCAATCAAGGCCGCGTTGGGGCTGACATGATAAAGACGGGTATGTGTGGTGGTATGTTTGCCGCTATCGAGTGCCTCTGAAAACTCTGCGGTGGCCGCATCGGTGTCCGGTATCAATGCATTGATCAGGGTGGACTTCCCCATCCCGGACTGGCCGATCAAGAGCGTTGTGTGCTCGTTTAGATAGGGCAGGATGGGGCTGGGATCGGATTCGGCACTCAGCGCCACAACGGGATAGCCAAGCTGTTCCAGCGTGCGCAGGCGGACAAGCGCCTCAGTACTTTCAGGCAGGTCGATTTTGTTCAGCACCACCAGGCTGGCGATGCCTTCAGCTTCGGCTGCCAACATGCAGCGTTGCACCAGCTCAGTCGAAAAACTGGGGCGCGCGGCCACCACTACAGCGATTTGTGTGACGTTGGCGGCGATAGGTTTGCTGCGGAACAGGTCGCTGCGGTAGAGCAGGCTGGCGCGTGGCTCCAGACTGTCGATGACGCCCTGTTGGCCAGTTAGAACGAGGTTGACTCTATCGCCGCAGACGATGCGCAGTTGGCGCCCTTGAACCAGACACGATATTGCACCGTGCTGCGCGGTTTCGACGATGAAGCGGCGGCTGAATGCCGCTATGACCTGACCCTGAGTCTTGATTGAGGTGTTGTTCAGGTTCAAATGTCCATCAGCGCATCGACCTTGGCCGCGCAAATAAAATCATTTTCCGACAAGCCGTTGATCGCATGCGTCCAGAATTCGATGCGACAAGTGTTGTAGCCAACCAGCATATAGGGATGATGGTCTTCGCGATGCGACACCCACATCACCGCATTGGTAAACGCCTGCGTCTGATAGTGATCCTTGAATTTGTATTCCTTGAATATCTTCAGGCCATCGCGTTGCCAGCCGGAGAGGCCTTTCAGCATCGGCCCGATCTGCGCGTCGGTCATCGGTGCAACCCCGCCTTCGCAGGGCGCACATTTTTTGCGAACCAAACCTTCGGAAACATCACTCATGACAAAACCCTTACTTGAATTTATAAAACTGTTGATTGAGATAAGCGCCGACGTTCAGCTCTTCTTCCGGAAACCAGCCTGCGCCGGTATTGGCATTACAGCCGGAAATGCGCCCCGCTAGTTGCGCCGGGGTTTTAACTTTGCGGTCGGTGCGTGTGTACATCTTGCTGTCGTGGCACGCCACACAAGATTTATCGTGCAGCGCTTTGCCCGCTTTGGGGTCGCCTTTGGCAAACGGCATGGCATTGGCGTGAGCTACGCCGAGCAGCAGGCAGGAGAGCAGGGTGAGAAAGTGTTTTTTCATGGTGTGGCGCTCCACAAATGGCTGGGATGTCTGCATTATGGCCGCGCACAATTGATCGCGCTAGCCTGATCGGCTTTTTTGCTGGTAGCCTGCCTGCGCCGTGTTGTGGGAAAATCCACCTTCGCACAAACCGGTAAACAAAATGGCACTCAACCCGACGCACCTGCTGTGGCTGGACATGGAAATGACCGGTCTGTCCCCTGAAACCGACCGGATTATCGAACTGGCAATCGTCGTGACCGATGCCGATCTCAACACGATCGCCGAAGGGCCGGTGCTGGTAGTTCACCAGCCGGAAGAAGTCATGAACGGCATGGACAACTGGAATAAAGGCACCCATGGAAAATCCGGCTTGATCGACAAGGTCAAGGCTTCGCAACTCACTGAAACCGAGGCTGAAGTACAAATGCTCGCCTTTGTGCGCCAGCATGTCGCGAAGGGCGTGTCACCGATGTGCGGCAATTCGATCTGCCAGGATCGCCGCTTCATGGCGCGCTACATGCCGCAACTCGAAGCTTTTTTCCACTACCGCAATCTGGATGTCAGCACGTTGAAAGAATTGGCCAAACGCTGGCGGCCAGGTTTGGCAGAGGGCTTCAAAAAGGGCAGCAAACACGAAGCGCTGGCGGATATTTACGAATCCATCGAAGAAATGAAGTATTACCGCGAGCACTTCATTCAGCCGGCTAATCCTGCCTGAAGACAGGAGTAGGGCGGATGAGGCCGCAGGCCGTTATCCGCACTACCGGGCTCACCCGGCAAGAAGTCCCGCAATTTCGAAGTGTTCTGACTTTTTTGCGATATCGAGCGCCGAAAGGCCATTCTTTGTCCTTAAGTTCACTTTGGCGCCTGACATCAACAAAAACTTGACCACCTCTGTGTGGCCATTTTTCGACGCGTAAATTAAAGCGGTTCCACCCTTATCATCTTGGGCATTAACTTTCCCACTGTAATTGACGAGATCCCGAACTCTATCAATATCGCCTTCAGCAGCGTAGAACATCAGTTCGGTAAATCCATCCTCGCCGATGCGCTCCAGTGCTTTCTTGCATGCAATTCCGGGGCAAGCCTTTTATCCTTGATCCATCGAACTAAAAAGAACGCTGCTATGATTAGGCTAAACAGTCCTCCAACAAGCCCACTCCCCTTTAATACCTGCTCTAAGAATGCAGCGATGCACATAAAAAAGATACCGACCATGAGGCTCTGTATCCACTGTCCATTGGGTTGAGTCTGTGCCCGCGTGTCTACAGCCAATTTCGGCCGCGGTGGAACGCTTTCACCACGGTCGGTCAGCACCTCTTCAATTGCTGCGTGAGCGTCGTCAACAAGGCCATCACCTCTAGCGCGAAGCTGAAGCAAGTGCTCGGATGTGTATGAGTCATATTCAGCTTTAAAACGATCTTTGTTCATTGATTATGTCCAACCATGCCGTTGGGTCAGTATCGCTTCGCTTTTTCTCGTCACCATTTATCTCGAATGACAAGGGACCACGATTTAGTATCCGGCCACTCTCTGATCGGCTACGTCAAAGCCACATTCAGGATGCGTTATTTCTCCGCCTTCACCCACGAATCCTTGAGCGTCACAGTGCGGTTGAATACCGGTGCGCCTGCGTGGCTGTCGCGCCGGTCGGCAACGAAGTAACCATGGCGCTCGAACTGGAAGCTGTCTTCCGCTTCTGCATCGCGCAAGGCCGGTTCGAGCTGCGCGGTGATCGTCTGCACCGAATCGAGATTCAGGTCGTTGAGAAAATCGCGGTCCGCCCCCGGTTGCGGCACGGCAAACAGCCGGTCGTACAAGCGCACTTCCGCGGCATACGCGTGCGCGGCGCTGACCCAATGGATATTGCCCTTGACCTTGACGCTGTCCGACCCCGGCGTGCCGGATTTGGTGTCGGGCAGATAGTCGCAATGCACTGCGGTGATCGTGCCGTCGGCGTCCTTGTCGCAGCCGGTGCAGGTGACGACGAAGCCGTAGCGCAGCCGCACCGAGTTGCCGACGAATAATCTGAAGTAACCCTTGGGCGGTGTCTCGGCGAAATCTTCGCGCTCGATCCACAACGCTTTCGAGAATGGAATCTCGCGCTTGCCGAGCTCGGGTTGCTGCGGATGATTCGGCGCCAGGCAGGTTTCGGTCTGGCCGTCGGGATAGTTGTCGATGATGAGCTTGACCGGATCGAGTACCGCGATGCGGCGCAGCGCAGCGGCATTGAGCACTTCGCGCTGGCAGTCCTCGAACACACTGTAGTCAATCCAGCCATCGGACTTGGACACGCCAATGCGGTCGGTAAACAGCTTGAAACCTTCGGGTGCGTAACCACGGCGGCGCGCACCAACCAGCGTGGGCAAGCGTGGATCGTCCCAGCCGTTGACGTGTTTTTCGTCCACCAGCTGAATCAACTTGCGTTTGGACAGCACGATATAAGTGAGGTTAAGCCGCGCAAATTCGATTTGCTGCGGGAGCGGGCGGGCGAACAGCCCGTTATCGGCCAGCGTATTCAGCAGCCAGTCATAAAACGGGCGCTGCGCCTCAAACTCAAGTGTGCAGATCGAATGTGTGATGTTTTCCAGCGCGTCCTCGATGGGGTGCGCAAAGGTGTAGAGCGGATACACACACCAGGCATCGCCCGCGCGATGATGTGCCGCGTGGCGAATGCGATAAATCACCGGATCGCGCAGATTGATATTGCCCGATGTCATGTCGATTTTGGCTCGCAATACGTGCGCGCCATCGGCAAACTCCCCCGCTTTCATGCGTGCAAACAGATCGAGATTTTCGTCGATGTTACGAGTACGGTACGGGCTATTTTTTCCAGGCTCGGTCAGCGTGCCGCGCAAAGCGCGAATGTCATCAGCGGATTGTGAATCGACATAGGCGTGGCCGGAGCGAATCAGCGATTCGGCGCAGGTGAGCATCCAGTCGAAATAATCCGAGGCGTAATAGAGGTCATTGCCCCAGTCGAAACCCAGCCAGCGCACTGCATCGAGAATGGAATCGACGTATTCCTGTTCTTCTTTTTCCGGATTGGTATCGTCAAAGCGCATATGGCATACGCCAGCGTAATCACGCGCCAGGCCAAAATTCAGAAAAATGGATTTGGCATGCCCCAAATGCAGATAGCCATTGGGTTCGGGCGGAAAGCGTGTACGGATTTTTGCCGGATCCGGCGCGCCGCTTTGCTGGTCGGCGGCGAGTCCCGGTTTCCCGTGCCAGCGCCGCTGGGCGTGCTTCTCGCTTGCCAGGCCGGCATCAATGATCTGGCGGATGAAATTGCTAACGGGGACGTTGTGGTCGGTTGACATGAATGCTACAGCGTTCTGAAGAAAGTCGGATTGTAACGGTAAGCATCGCTTTGCCTGCACTGCGTGCGGGGCGGGTAGGCATTAAATCTGAAATGCGTATCTTTGTTGTGCGGACGCTAATTGATAATACCGCCGCCCAGACAGATATCGCCATCGTAGAGCACCACCGATTGTCCCGGCGTGACAGCCCACTGCGGAGACTCGAATTCTAGCGTCAGCGTATCGTCATTTAGCGTCTGCACATGACAGGGCGCGTCGTTCTGACGGTAACGGGTTTTGGCCGCGCAGGGCTTTCCGGCTTCGGGTGCATGGCCGCTGATCCAGCTGAGTTGGGTAGCCGTGAGCGTGCGACTGAGCAGCAGAGGATGGTCGTGCCCCTGCACCACGACCAGCGTATTGGTCGCCATCTCTTTCGCAGCGACAAACCAGGGTTCGTCATTGCTGTCTTTTTGTCCGCCTATCCCCAGGCCCTGCCGCTGCCCTAACGTGTAGTACATCAAGCCTTGATGTTCGCCCACGACACGGCCTTCGGGCGTTTGCATCACACCGGGCTCCTTCGGCAGATACTGTTCGAGAAAGGCACGGAATGGCCGTTCGCCAATGAAACAGATACCTGTGGAATCCTTCTTTGCGGCATTGGGAAGATGGATTTCATGCGCGATGCGACGCACCTCGGTTTTGAGCATTTCGCCCAATGGAAACAGCGCGTTCGACACTTGATGCTGCGATAGCCGATACAGAAAATAGCTTTGATCCTTGGTCTGATCCACTGCCTTGAGCAAGCGTGTCAGTCCATCGCGAACGTCCAGGCGGGCGTAATGCCCGGTCGCGATTTTTTCTGCGCCTTGTGCCAGGGCAAAATCCAGAAATGCCTTGAACTTGATTTCGGCATTGCACAGCACGTCTGGGTTGGGCGTGCGCCCGGCTTGCAATTCCGTGAGGAAATACGCAAATACCCGGTCGCGGTATTCAGCGCTGAAATTGACTGCATCGACTTCCAGTCCGATCACATCGGCGACGGCGAGTACGTCGAGAAAATCCTGCCGCGCCGGGCAATGCCTGTCGTTGTCTTCTTCCCAGTTGCGCATGAACACGCCGAGCAGATCGTGCCCCTGCTGTTTTAGCAGATAGGCGGCGACCGAGGAATCGACCCCGCCAGACATGCCGACAACGATGCGGCTAGTCGGCATAATGCGTCAGCAAATCCAGCGGATAACGCCGCCCCGACTGGTAGTCCGCGATGCACTGCGCAATCAGCGGGGAGCGGTGTTGCGTCTTGATTGCATCGATCTCTTCGGGCGTCATCCACGCCGCGCGCAGAATGCCTGTGTCCAGGGTCAGCGCCGGATCAAAACCCGTGACATGGCCAGTGAATGCAACGCGCAGATAAACCCGGTCCCGATGCGGCACGCGCCAGCGATAAATACCGAGCACGGATTCCGGTACAAAATGATGTGCTGTTTCTTCCAGCGCTTCACGCACCACTGCCTCGATCAGAGATTCGTTCGCTTCGAGATGACCGGCTGGCTGGTTGTACTGAATGCCGTCTTCGGTCTTTTCCTCAACCATCAGAAAGCGACCGTCCTGCTCGACAACCGCAGCGACGACGACGTGGGGTTTCCAGATAGTACTCATGCGTTGATTTCTAGTTGTTGCCAGTCGCCGGGCTGCAAGTTGTTCAAGTGCCAGTTTCCGATACAGACCCGCACCAGTCGCAGGGTAGGGTGGCCCACGCTGGCGGTCATGCGCCGCACCTGACGGTTTTTACCTTCTCGAATCGTGATCGCCAGCCAGCTCGTCGGGCTGTCGCGGCGGAAGCGGATCGGTGGATTGCGCGGCCATAGCGCGGGTTCATTCATTAGGCTAGCTTCTGCGGGCAACGTAACAAAATCTTTCAGATCAACTCCGCTCCGCAACGCCGCCAACGCCACCTCGTCCGGCACGCCTTCGACCTGCGCCCAGTAGGTCTTGGGCAATTTGGCCTTGGGGTGGGCGATCTGATGCTGAAGCGCACCGTCATCGGTTAAAATCAGCAAACCCTCACTGTCCGCGTCCAGCCGTCCGGCCGCGTAGACACCAGCGGGGAATCCAAACCCGGAAAGTCCCTCAAAGCGGCCCTCAGCCGTGAACTGGCTGAGGATGCCGTAGGGTTTGTTGAATAAAATAAGACGTGCCAATTCGGTCGAGACAAAATCTCATTTTAACGTTTATTGCGAGCCAGCATGACTTACAAACACATCATCATTCCCGTCGGCGAAAAAATCACCGTCAACGCCGACAACACCCTGAACGTGCCTGACCATCCTGTTATTCCCTTCATTGAAGGCGACGGCACGGGCGTGGACATCACGCCCGCGATGCGCAATGTGGTCGATGCGGCCGTTGCCAAAGCCTACGGCGGAAAACGCCAGATTGCCTGGATGGAAGTGTATGCCGGCGAAAAAGCCACCAAAGTGTATGGCCCGGATGTCTGGATGCCGGATGAGACTGTTTCGGCGGTCAGGGATTATGTGCTGTCCATCAAAGGGCCGTTGACCACGCCGACGTCCGGCGGCATGCGTTCGCTGAATGTGGCGTTGCGGCAGATGCTGGACTTGTATGTGTGCCTGCGCCCGGTGCGCTATTTCAATGGCGTGCCGTCGCCGGTGAAAGCCCCGGAAAAAGTCGATATGGTGATCTTCCGCGAGAACACCGAGGACATTTACGCCGGGGTCGAATGGGAAGCCGGTTCCGATGCGGTGAAAAAAATCATCGCATTTTTGCAGAAGGATATGGGTGTAACCAAAATCCGTTTCCCCGAGACCTCGGCCATTGGCATTAAACCGGTCTCAGTAGAAGGTTCAGAGCGTTTGATTCGCCGCGCTATCCAATACGCCATCGACAATAAGCGCCGGTCGGTGACGCTGGTACACAAAGGCAACATCATGAAGTTCACCGAAGGCGGCTTCAAGAAATGGGGCTATGAACTGGCCGCGCGCGAGTTCGGCGCAACGCTGATTGAAGAAGGCCCGTGGATGAAATTGCCGAACGGCATCGTCATCAAGGATGTGATCGCTGACGCTTTCCTCCAGCAAATTCTGCTGCGCCCGGAAGAATACGACGTGATCGCCACGCTGAATCTGAATGGCGATTACATTTCCGATGCGCTGGCTGCAGAAGTCGGTGGCATCGGCATCGCGCCAGGTGCAAATCTGTCGGATAACGTCGCGATGTTCGAGGCGACCCACGGCACTGCGCCCAAATACGCAGGCAAGGATTACGTCAACCCCGGCTCGCTGATTTTGTCCGCCGAGATGATGTTGCGCCACATGGGCTGGATCGAAGCCGCCGATCTGATTCTGTCCGGGATGGAAAAAGCGATTGCCGCGAAGCAGGTTACGTACGACTTCGCGCGTCTTATGGAGGGCGCAACGCAGATTTCGTGTTCCGCCTTCGGCAAAAAAGTGGCTGAACAGATGTAGCTCTGGCGGCTATCTGCCTGATGACCTGTTGATTGGTTTCCAGAAAATTAAAAACCCCGCCAGAGCGGGGTTTTTAATTTTGGCGAATCCGTTCCGCTTTACTGCGGCTGAATATTGGATGCCTGTTTGCCTTTCGGGCCCTGGGTCATTTCAAATGTAACTTTCTGACCTTCTTTCAGCGTTTTGAACCCGCCAGCCTGGATTGCGGAGAAGTGCGCAAATACGTCTTCACCGCCATCATCCGGCGTAATGAACCCAAAACCCTTAGCGTCGCTGAACCACTTAACAATACCTGTTGCCATTGAAACTTCCTCCCTTGGCGTACTACACATATAGCCGCATATCGCGGATGACGAGGCGGTAAATCCACCGGTCTGAATTCAAGCGCGCTACCCGGTAAAGCCGATACTGCACGGTTCTTGAAACAAACTTTTTGTTTTTTACTACCGGCAGCAAAAATTTACAAGAATAAAGTTGAAATTATCCGGCAGCCCATACACACTGTGGCTCCCAACCAACATTTTTAAAGGAACCAGGCATGAAAACAGGCATTCTGATCGGTTTGATGATGGCGGCTTTCGCAACCTCTGGTGCGTGGGCAGAAAGCGCCCAGCAGAGCCGTATGAAAACGTGTAATGACGATGCAAAAAAGCAGACGCTGGCAGGTGACGCACGCAAGTCCTTCATGAAGTCATGCCTGTCGGGCGCAATGGCCGATGCGAAACCTGCGGTCGAAGCCAAGCCAGTCGCAGCAGCTGCGCCTGCGGCAGCGCCAACTGGCATGAGCAAATCGGGCAAGCCCATGACCGCACAGCAGCAGCGCATGAAAGACTGCAATGCCGAGGCCAAATCCAAAGAAATGAAGGGTGACCCGCGCAAGGCATTTATGAAATCGTGCCTGTCGAACAAGAAATAAAATTTGTTCGCTTTAAACAAAGGCTCCTGCGGGAGCCTTTGTTTTTTACAGGATAAGATAACGGGATGCGCACTACGTGGGATATTTTTTGCCGGGTCATTGATAACTACGGCGATATTGGCATCGCCTGGCGTTTGGCACGTCAACTGGCCGCCGAGCATGATGGGGTGGTGAGACTCTGGATAGACGATTTACACGCGTTTCAGCATCTCTGGCCTGCGATCAATACGGATGCAGAAATCCAGAACCACTGCGGCGTAGACGTGCGGGCATGGGGCGAAAATTTCCCCACGATAAACCCTGCGCAAGTGGTCATTGAGGCGTTCGGTTGCGCTTTGCCGGAGACTTATCTCATGGCCATGAGTACGAAGTCGCCGCCGCCTGTCTGGATCAACCTGGAATATCTCAGTGCCGAGCCATGGGTAACCACCCACCATTTGTTGCCGTCGCCGCACCCGAGTTTGCCGTTGACGAAATACTTCTTTTTTCCAGGTTATCAGCAAGCGACTGGTGGAGTGTTGTGCGAGCGTGACCTAGCGGATCGTCGCGCACAGTTTCGGCGCGGGGAAAAAGCGGCGTTCTGGCAAAAGCTTGGGCTTGCAATGCCCGTTGCAGAGGAAATACGAATTTCCCTGTTTGCCTACCAAAATCCCGTGCTGCCTGATTTGCTGAATGCCTGGGCAACCGGCAAACAGACAATCACCTGCCTGATTCCCGATGGAAAACTGGTGCCGCAACTCGTCGCCTGGCTAGGCGAGTCGACATTAACGGTTGGCGAAATACGGCAACGTGGCAGCCTTGAGTTACGCATCCTGCCATTTTTAAATCAGGACGATTACGATCGACTGCTGTGGGCGTGCGACATTAATTTTGTGCGTGGCGAAGATTCATGCGTGCGCGCACAGTGGGCGCAAAAGCCGTTTGTCTGGCAGGCCTACCCGCAGCCTGAAAATACACATTGGGACAAACTCGACGCCCTGATGAGTCTTTATGTGCAAGGCTTGTCTGAAGTCGAGGCCCGTGCAGTGACAGCAATGTGGCGGGCGTGGAACGGGCGCACTCCATTGATCCTTTCTTGGGCTGATTTTCTTCAGGAGAAAGCCGTACTTGATGAACATGCCGTCGAGTGGTCTTTGCGACTCTCTGAAATAGGCGATCTGGCAGGTAATCTGGTTGACTTTGTCGAACATCACGAAGCCGGGTAAAATGCCGGGTTTACTCAACCCCACAGCTCGCAAGCAGGACTCGTATTATGAAAATTGCACAAGAACTCCGCGCCGGTAACGTCATCATGATCGGCAAGGAGCCGATGGTGATTCTGAAAGCCGAATTCAGTAAATCCGGTCGCAACGCATCGGTTGTCAAAATGAAGGCCAAGAATCTGCTGAACGGTTCTGCGCTGGAAAGTGTTTATCGCGCCGACGACAAGTTCGAAACCGTGTCGCTGGATCGCAAGGAGTGTACCTATTCCTATTTTGCTGATCCGCTGTATGTGTTTATGGACGCTGACTTTAACCAGTATGAAATCGAAGCCGACAACCTGGGCGATGCGTTGTTTTATCTGGACGACGGCATGCCGGTTGAGGTGGTGTTTTATGACGGCAAGGCGATTTCGGTCGAATTGCCGACAATTGTTGTACGCGAAGTGGAATACACCGAGCCGGCTGTGCGCGGCGATACCTCGGGCAAGATCATGAAGCCCGCCCGCATCAAGCCCACCGGCCATGAAGTGCTGGTGCCGGCGTTTATCGTGATCGGTGAAATGATCGAGATCGATACGCGTACAGGCGAGTGTCGGGGCCGTGCCAAGGGCTGATCCGGATTGATTCCGGCTGACAGGAAACGGGCAGCTCAGGCTGCCCGTTTTTGTTTGTGAACGGTAGGTGCGACGGCGTAAAATGCCTGCTGACCCCTGAGTAATTCCAATGACTGATCCCCGTTTCATCCACCTGCGCCTGCATACCGAATACTCGATCGTGGATGGTCTGGTGCGCGTGGACAGTGCGGTGGCCCGCGCGCGTGAATGTGCAATGCCCGCGTTGGGGGTGTCTGATCTATCCAATGTGTTTTCCTGGGTGAAGTTTTATCGCGCGGCGCGCGGTGCAGGAATCAAGCCGGTATTTGGCTGCGATGTGTGGATGACCAATTCGGTTGATCGTAACCGGCCCTCGCGCCTGCTGCTGCTGGTGCAACATCGTGAAGGTTACCGTCGTTTGTGCGAATTGTTGACGCGCGCGTATCAGGAAAACATCTATCGCGGTCGCGCCGAGATCGATCCCGAATGGCTGCGCGTCGGCAGCGAAGGTTTGCTGGCTTTATCCGGCGGTGATTTCGGCAATATCACGCAAGCCCTGCTCGACGACAAACCGGATACGGCGCTGCGTGCCGCAACCGACTGGGCGGCATTGTTTCCGGGACGTTTTTATCTGGAGTTGCAGCGCTTTGGCCAGTCGCACGCCGAGCGTGTGATCGATGGGTTGCTCACTATCGGTGCAGCGTTGCAATTGCCGTCTGTCGCCACGCATCCGATCCAGTTTGTGTCGCCCGATGATTTCAAGGCGCACGAAGCGCGTGTGTGCATTGCCGAGGGCATGATGCTGGGTGATCCGCGTCGCCCGCGCCCGTACACTAGCGAGCAATATTTCAAATCCCAGGATGAGATGGCGGCGCTGTTTGCCGATTTGCCCGAGGCTTTGCAAAACAGTGTGGAAATCGCCAAGCGCTGTAATCTCACGCTGGAACTGGGCAAGAGCCGCCTGCCCGATTTCCC
Organism: Thiobacillaceae bacterium; assembly: GCA_040080135.1. Lineage (GTDB taxonomy): Bacteria > Pseudomonadota > Gammaproteobacteria > Burkholderiales > Thiobacillaceae > Thiobacillus. The sequence goes on along the minus strand of JBEBIZ010000001.1, from coordinate 38,527 downwards.
GACACCGGAAGGCATGAGCATTGACGACTACATGCGCAGCCGCTCGTACGAGGGGCTGGATCAACGCATGGCGGTGCTCTACCCCGATGCCGATACGCGTGCCGCCAAACTGCCGGAATACACGGCGCGGCTGGAATTTGAACTCGGCACGATTATCCAGATGGGTTTCCCTGGTTATTTCTTGATCGTGGCCGACTTCATTTTGTGGGCAAAAAGCAATGGCGTGCCCGTGGGGCCGGGGCGCGGTTCGGGTGCGGGCTCGTTGGTGGCGTATAGCCTCGGCATTACTGATCTTGACCCGCTTGAATACGACTTGTTGTTTGAACGCTTCCTGAATCCTGAACGCGTTTCAATGCCCGACTTTGATATCGACTTTTGTCAAGATGGGCGCGATCGGGTGATCGATTACGTGAAGCAGCGTTATGGTGCGGAGTCGGTGTCGCAGATTGCGACCTTCGGCACCATGGCAGCCAAGGCGGTGCTGCGCGACGTGGGGCGTGTGCTCGATTTGCCTTACAACTTTGTCGATAAATTCGTCAAATTGATTCCGAATGAGTTGGGCATTTCGCTGGAAGATGCGCGCAAAAAAGAACCGCAGATCGACGAGCGCGCTGCCGCCGAAGAAGAGCTCGCCGAGTTGCTGCCGCTGGCCGAGCGCCTCGAAGGCATCAGCCGAAATGTGGGTATGCACGCAGGCGGCGTGCTGATCGCGCCGGGCAAATTGACCGATTTTTGTCCGCTGTATCGCGCCGAAGGTTCGGACTCGGCGGTGTCGCAATTCGACAAGGACGACGTCGAGGCGATCGGGCTGGTTAAATTTGACTTTCTGGGTTTGCGCACGTTGACGATTCTGGCTGAAGCGGTGCGCTTTGTGCAGCGTCAGCCGGGGCGCGAAACCTTCCGGCTGGAAGACCTGAAACTGGATGATCCCGCTGTCTACAAGCTGTTCGCCGACGGCAATACCACGGCTGTGTTCCAGTCCGAATCACGTTCCGCTAAAGACCTGGAAAAAAAGCTCAAGGGCGATTGCTTCGAAGACATCATCGCGCTGATGGCGTTAAACCGCCCCGGCCCGCTCGGCTCCGGCATGGTGGATGATTTTATTGCGCGTAAACAGGGCAAGCAAAAACCGGAGTATTTCCACGTCGATCTGGAGCCGGTGCTGAAATCGACTTACGGCATCATCGTCTATCAAGAGCAGGTGATGCTGGTGGCGCAGATTCTGGCAGGCTACAGCCTCGGCGGTGCCGACTTGCTGCGGCGTGCGATGGGCAAGAAAAAAGCCGAAGAGATGGCCGAGCAGCGTTCGATTTTTCTGGAAGGTGCAGCCAGTCGCGGGGTCGATACCAAAATCGCCGAACGCCTGTTCGACCTGATGGAGAAATTTGCCGAATATGGTTTTAATAAATCGCACTCGGCAGCCTACGCGCTGATTGCTTATCACACGGCCTGGCTGAAGGCATATTACCCGGCAGAATTCATGGCGGCCACGATGTCGTCGGAGATGTCCGATACCGACAAGGTGCGGATTTTTAACGAAGACTGTCGCGATAACGGACTGGAGATGTTGCCGCCGGACATCAATCTGTCGGTCTACCGTTTTGAACCGGTGAGTGCGAAACAAATCCGTTACGGGCTGGGCGCAATCAAGGGCAGCGGCGAGGCGGCGATTGGTGCGATTGTGGCAGAGCGTGAGCAGCATGGCGCGTACAGGGGCTTGTTTGATCTGGTGCGGCGCGTGGACAAGCGTTACCTCAACCGGCGCGTGCTCGAGGCATTAACTAAGGCCGGCGTATTCGATAGTTTGAACGATCATCGCGCCAGCCTCTTTGCCTCAGTCGGCGCGGCGCTCAGCACGGCAGATCGCGTTGCGCGCAGTGGTGGTCAGGTGGGCTTGTTCGGCGAAGAACTGGACGGCGGTACCGAGGATTTGATCGATACCCCGCGCTGGTCCGAGCAGGAAACCCTGGTGCAGGAAAAAACCGCACTCGGTTATTTTTACAGCGGGCATCCTTTTACCGGCTACATGGCCGAGGTGTCCGGTTTTGCCAAAAGGAATCTGGACAGCCTTGAACCCGCGCGCGAGTTGACCATGCTGGCTGGTATTGCGGTTTCGCTCAGAACACAAATGACCCGGCGCGGAAAAATGGTGATCGTGTCGCTGGACGATGCGACTGCGCAGGTTGAGGTCGTTGTGTTCAACGAATTGTTCGAACAGAACCGGCACATCCTGAAAGAAGATGCATTGCTCATTATCGAAGGCAAGGTTAATCGCGACGATTATTCCGGAGGTCTGCGTGTCACGGCCGAGCGTATCTACGACCTGGCGGGTGCGCGTACCCGCTTTGCTAAAAATTTACAGCTATCGTGCAATGGGCAATGCCATGGCCAGTCCAATGCCGGCAGCAAGCTGGGTGAATTGTTGAGCCCTTACCGGCTGGAAGAGGGTGGATGTCCAGTCTGGATTGCGTACCATAATCCGATTGCACATTGCCAGGTGCAGTTAGGTGGCTATTGGCGGGTCAGGCTGGATGCGCGCCTGCTGGAGTCGCTGGCAGACTGGCTGCATGCAGATGGAGTGAATGTGGTTTATTGAATGATTGTGTGAGCGATTTACAACACACGGCATGCATTGTGAAGGATTCATTGGATATTAGTTGACGCTAATGGTCTTATATTAGATAATTCTAATAACGCAAAGCAATCGCAACGGTTCTTTGTGTTATCTCCTCCAATCCTCCTCCTTTGGTGGATTCTTCGGCCCGGCATTTGTATGCCGGGCATTTTTTTGTCTGCCCATGTCAGAAAGCAGACAAATGGTCGTCCGTATCGGCGCTTATTTAATTTTCATACCGGGTTCAGCGCCCGAGTCGGGGGACAGGATGAACAAGCCCGGCGTGTCGCCCGAAGCGGCCAACACCATACCCTCAGACATGCCGAATTTCATTTTGCGTGGTGCAAGATTGGCAACCATGACAGTCAAACGACCGACTAGCGTCTCCGGTGCGTAGGCTGATTTGATGCCGGCAAATACCTGACGCGTGCCCAGCTCACCCAGATCGAGTGTCAATCGCAGCAACTTGTCAGCGCCCTCGACGTGTTCTGCATTCGCAATGCGCGCGATGCGCAGATCGATTTTGCTGAAGTCGTCGATGTTGATGGTGTCGAGCAATGGCATCTCGGCAACAGGATGCGTCGCCTGCACTTGTGCTTCGGCATGGCGCACCGGCGCGGGAGCAGGCGTCGGTTCGAGGTTCTGTTTGTTGGCATCTACCATGGCTTCGATGGATTTAGGGTCGATACGGGTCATCAGATGTTTGTATTCGTTGATGGAATGACCGACTGGCAGTGGGACCCACTGATTATCCCAAGCCAGCGGCTTGATGTTGAGGAAGGTCTCGACCTGCGCTGCCAGTGAGGGCAGTACGGGCTTGAGGTACAGGGTGAGGTCGCGGAACATGTTCAGAGCGGTCGAGCAGACTTCAAGTAGCTCGCCTTCTCTCCCCTCTTGCTTGGCCATTTCCCAGGGTTTTTTGTCTGCGATGTACTGGTTAGCGATGTCGGCCAAGCGCATAACTTCACGTAAGGCGCGAGCATAATCGCGCTCTTCATAGTTTCGAATGATGGCTTGGCTTTGAAAAGCAATCTCGAATGCACTCGTGGTAACCTTGTCGCTGTCTCCCAGTCTGCCATCGAACTTCTTATGAATAAATCCGGCGGTGCGTGAGGCGATATTGATGAATTTACCGACCAGATCGGAATTGACGCGCGCGACAAAGTCGTCGAGATTCAGATCGAGGTCTTCCATCGAACCGTTCAATTTTGCAGCGTAGTAATAGCGCAGCCATTCGGGATTGAGGTTCTGGTCAAGATAGCTTTGTGCGGTGATAAAGGTGCCGCGCGATTTGGACATTTTCTGCCCATTCACCGTCAAAAAGCCGTGCGCATATACGGCTGTCGGCAGGCGGTAGCCCGCGTATTTCAGCATCGCTGGCCAGAACAGGGCGTGGAAATAGAGAATATCCTTACCAATAAAATGCACCAGCTCGGTCTTCGAATCTGCGCCCCACCAGTCGTTAAAATCGAGCCCATTGCTGGCAGCATATTTTGCGAAGCTGGCCATATAACCCACCGGCGCATCCAGCCACACATAAAAATACTTGCCGGGTGCATCGGGAATCTCGAAACCGAAATAGGGCGAGTCGCGACTGATGTCCCAATTGTTCAGGCCCGCTTCAAACCACTCCTGCATCTTGTTTGCAGCTTCGGTTTGCAATGTGCCTGAGGTTGTCCATTCGCGCAAAAAAGCTTCGCATGCGCCGAGCTTGAAGAAGTAATGTTCGGAGTCTTTGTGAACCGGTGTGGCGCCCGATACCGCTGATACCGGGTTTTTCAATTCGGTTGGGCTATAAGTTGCACCGCATACTTCGCAGTTGTCGCCGTACTGATCCAGTGCACCGCATTTCGGGCATTCGCCTTTAATGAAGCGATCCGGCAGGAACATGTTTTTGACCGGGTCATAAAGCTGGGCGATGGTTTTGACATCGATCAAGCCCGCTTCGCGCAAACGTGTATAAATTGCCGAGGCCAGATCGCGATTTTCGTCCGAATGCGTCGAATAATAATGGTCGAAGTTGATATGAAAGCCTGCAAAGTCACGCGTGTGCTCCTGCCATACCCGATCGATCAGTTGCTGCGGCGTAATGTCTTCTTTTTCTGCACGCAGCATGATTGCCGTGCCGTGCGTGTCGTCGGCGCAGACATAGCGGCAATCGTGCCCCCGCATTTTCTGAAAGCGCACCCAGATATCGGTCTGAATATATTCCACCAGATGCCCGAGATGGATGCTGCCATTGGCATAGGGCAGGGCGGAGGTGACGAGAATTTTGCGGGACATGGACAAAGACGGCTAGCCAGAAAGGCCGTATTTTACTTGATGCGGCAGGCTAAAACCGCGAGCCAGGCTGCTTGAGAAATTCGATTTCATCCTGTGAGGACGTGCGGCCAAGGATTTCATTGCGGTGTGGAAAGCGCCCGAAACGCATGATCACGTCGCGATGTTTGTGTGCGTAATCGAGGAAACCATCAAATAGCTTGCGTTCTGGTTCAGCGGCTTCCGCGACGAGTTGAGTGTACTGCGCAACGGATAAATCCTGCATCGACACTGACTCTGCATGTTCCAGCGGCAGGTACAGAAATATGCGCTCTATCATGCTCAATTGTCTGTCCGCTCCCGTTGTCAGTGCTTCCAGACTCACGGCAAGTGACTTCGAGTCCTGCGCAAACATTTGCGCGGTGTCGCGATGAATATGATGCGGGAACTGGTCAAGCAGGATTACCAGCGCGAGCCGACCGCGTGGCAAATCAGCCCATGAATCGAGTGCGCCGCTGGCGGCAGTGTTGAATGTGGTGGTGAAACGTTTGCTGATGTCGCGGTCTTTTTCTGGCTGCTTGCCGAACCAGAGTTTGCTTTGGCGTGCGGCAATCGTGGCAGCGCTACCCGGCGCGCCGAACCAGTAATCCAGAACGACTTCGGGCGCGGCGATCATCGCTTAAAAAATATCATCAGCCAGGTTGTTGTGCGAGCCATCGCAGAACGGCTGGTCTTGGGTGTGCTTGCAGTTGCAGAGCCAGACCGTGGATGTTTCAGCGATAATGAAAGACTTGGGTTCGAAGCCTGTGCCTTCGTGTGAACCGTCGCAAAACGGTTGGGTCATCGAGCGGCCACACGAACACCAAAAGTATTCGCCCGGTTCCAGTTCGAGTTCGGCGGGGTTGCGGTCATACATGACGGGTTCAGACATGGTTTGCTCCTTGGGAAAGGCCGTATCTTACCCGTAACTGTTTTGCTTACACGTTCACGCGATCAGTGATGAGCGCCGCTGGGTTTGCCCTTGAGGCGATACAAGGTTCCGCAATAGGGGCACAGTGCGTCACCTTTGGCTTCTATCGGCAAATAGACGCGCGGGTGAGCGTTCCAGTCAAGATGCTGGGGCATGGGGCAATGCAGCGGCAGATCCGCTTCGCCCACTTCGATCACGCGCTGGGTGTTATCTTTTTGCTCATTCATGAGTGCTCCATGCCTATCCGTCAAACTGGCGTAAGCCAGTTTTTGTGCGCACCGGCGCGACCGTATACGCAATCGAAATACATCGCTTGTAGCTGCGTAGTAATGGGACCGCGCTTGCCTGTGCCAATTGCGCGGTTATCCAGCTCACGGATCGGCGTGACTTCCGCTGCGGTGCCGGTGAAGAATGCCTCGTCAGCACAATAGACTTCGTCCCGCGTAATGCGTTTTTCGATGACCGGGATACCCAGTTCGGCGGCCAGCTGCACGATGGTATCCCGCGTGATGCCTTCGAGCGCACTGGTCAGATCGGGCGTGTAGAGTTTGCCATTGCGGATGATGAATACGTTTTCGCCCGAACCTTCGGCGACAAAGCCATCCACATCGAGCAACAGCGCTTCATCATAGCCATCCATCTCGGCTTCTTTGTGCGCAAGAATCGAGTTCATGTAATTGCCGTTGGCTTTGGCCTTACACATGGTGATGTTGACGTGATGGCGTGAAAACGACGAGGTTTTCACGCGAATACCATTGTCCAGCGCCTCTTGTCCGAGATAGGCACCCCAAGGCCAGGCCGCGACGATGACATGCACCGACAGGTTTTTGGCCGAAATGCCCATCGCTTCCGAACCATAGAACGCCATTGGGCGCAGGTAGCCGGATTCGAGCTTGTTTTCCCGTACAACTGTGCGCTGTGCTTCAAAAATTTCTTCTTTGGCATAGGGCATTTTCATGCCGAGAATGTGCGCGGAACGGTACAGCCGGTCAGTGTGTTCCTGCAGACGGAAGATCGCCGTATTGTGTTCACCCTTGTAAGCACGGACACCCTCAAAAACGCCCATGCCATAGTGCAGGGTGTGGGTGAGAACGTGGGTAGTGGCCTCGCGCCAGGGGACGAGTTTGCCGTCGTACCAGATGAGACCATCGCGGTCAGACATGGACATAATGCTAAATTCCTGTTTGTAATCGTGAGATTTAATTTTACTTCATTTGCCGCAGGCGTTTCTGTATGCATCTTTAAACGGTGGCCGCACAATCAAAATTTAATGGAAATCGCATGAGACGTTTCTTCCCGTTTTTTATACTGCTCACCTCGGTTCAGGCTTGCGCAAACGATTCTCCGCGTTCTGGGTTTCAAGCTTTGTCGCCGAGTCTTGAACAAACGCAAACCTGCGCGGATGCCTTGGCTGTGTTTGACTACGCAGCCGCGCAGCGCCGGGCGCAACGGCAGCTTGCGGATGCGCCCGGCGATGCGGCTGCGCGGATGTGTGCCGCGCGCGCTGCCTATGAGACCGGGCATTTTACGACAGCGCTCGAACAGCTGCGGATACTTGAACAGCAACACCCGCAAGCAGAGTTGCGCACCTATTCTTATAATTGGTTAACCGTCAGTTTGCGCCGCCTCGGGCGTGAAGATGAAGCCATGCGCTATGGCCAGGCAGCGCTGGCGTGGGCGCGGCGCGAAAGCAGTCGGCAAAATCTTGCCACGGCTCTGCATAATATGGCGGGGCTGGCGTGGGCGCGCGGAGATGCTGCCAGTGCGCGGGCATTCTATCTGGAGTCGATTCCGCTTAATCCGGATTTGTCTGAGCGTTCTGCCAGCTTCAATAATCTCGGGCTGATCGACCAGGCAACCGGGCGTCTGAGCGAGGCCGAAAGCTGGCTGAAACAGGCGATTGCGCTGAATCGTGAACACAATCATTTTCATCATCTCGGCAAGCATCTGATGAACCTGGGTAATCTGTATCGTGAGCAAAAACGCTATACGGAATCAGGCACGTTGCTGGGTGAAGGTGCGGCCTTGATCGACCGCGCAGGCGACTTGTACTGGCAGGCTGTGGTGGCGCGTTATCGCGGCTGGCTCGCTCGCGACCAGCGTAATTGGGAGCAGTCGGAGCAGTGGTTGAAGCAGGCAGTGCGCGACTACGATGTGGCTGGCGCAGGAGGGGATGCGGAAGCGACGCGCCAAGAGATCAAAGCGAATGATGACACGCGGGCTTTGCCACACGCTAAACCGGAGTAATTCGGCCAGAGTAATTCAGAGCGGGTGACTCAAGGCGTATTGATGCGCACAAACTCCGGGAAATAATCCGCGCGAACGATGTAAGTTCCGTCGCAGTTATAGGACGCACGAACCACGCCTTCGGACAACGAGATGGCTGCGTTACGCAGGTAATAACCCTCGATGCTGCGCAGCGTGTCAAAGCAACGCACGATTTCGCCGATGCGATCCTGCGCCAAGGGTTGCCATTTAGCGCGATCCGCATCCATCAGGCTTAACCAGTGGGCGGGCAGGTAATCGCGTAGCGGACCAGTCTGGACCATCGCGCGGATCCAGGCGATGGTGCGCGTTTTTTCTTCGTAAGGCACCGGCACAAAATGCCGCTGCACGTAACCCGGTTTGAGCAGGTCTTCGGCATCGTGAATTTCGTAGGCGAAGGGATTGAAGATGGATTCGGTACGCACTTCCGAGCTGTTAAAACCAACATAAATTGCGTACACCCCGGTTTCGCGTAACAGCGAAGCACAGGTTTCAAGCACTTGCCCGGCAATCTTGTCGAGCCGCGATGGCTGGCGCGGGCGTTGTTCTACGGTTTCGCGCAGGCTGGGGTCGCCTTTGATGCTGACAAACGGCCTGTCGGCAGGCAGGCCGAACGCGCCGACGATGGCCTCGTGCAACACACAATAGTCGCTAGCCTCGTCGGTTTGAGTCAGGATGGTTTGAGTCAGGATGGCTTTGTTCATCAGCCCATTGTCCCACAGACAGATTTCGGCAATATGACTGCGATGGTCAGTGAAACTGTCGGCCTTTACCCAGCGCGAGCATTACATATACGCTTTTGCTTCTTCGCCCGGATTCGGCAGTCCGGCAATGCGCCAGGCTTCACGCGGGCTGGAAAACATCCTCTGCATGCAATCGGCGTTCTGCCCATTGAGGTGACAAATATGACTGAGCGCGGTGACTGATCCGTGTTTTTTGAATTCGCGGCGCATGGTTTGCAGCAGTTCAAGTTGGGAGCCGTTCAATTGACCCAGCCCGTCGGCTTGCGCGATGTGCTGAGCCAGGGTTTCATTCCACAAACCCGGTGCGATAAAAAAGCCGTCCGCATCAAAAATGTGCCCGGCTGTTCCTTGTAATAGCTGGTTCATATTCCGCTCCCCGAATTACTGGTGTGAACCGTTTTTATAGCACACTGTTTTTATCCGAGATTGTCCATTAGACATTTGATTCGTGGATTTGTAGGGTGCGCCGTGCGCACCTTGTTCTGAATTGGTGCGCACGGCGCACCCTACGTCCTAATGGATTATCTCGGTTTATGGCAGTTTGATGCGCCGATCAAAGCCGTGAAAGCAATTTGCGTATCGGCACGGGCAAGGCCGCGCCCAGGGCATCCTGTTTGGCGAGCCAGAGCCGCCCGGTCGATTCGACTGTGAGCGGACGCGATGCAATGTGGACGAGCGTTGGCGAAATATGCAGATGGAAATGGGTAAAGCTGTGTTTCAGGCCGGGCAATGAACGTGTCTGGGTGACGGTAAAGCCGAGCTGTTCGTGGCAGTGTGTGGCGGCATCACACTCTTCCGGGATTTCGGGAAAGCTCCACAAGCCGCCCCAGATTCCGCTGGAAGGACGTTTCACCAGAAGAATTTCGCCGCGATCCATCAGCAGCAGCATCTGGATGTTTTTTTGCGGGATGGTTTTCTTGGGGCGTGGAGTCGGCAGCACGGACACGCGTCCGTGCTGGTGCGCTATACAGTCGGTAGCTATTGGGCAGTTCATGCAAGCAGGGCGGCTTCGTGTGCAGATGCTTGCGCCCAGATCCATCATGCCCTGGGTGTAGGTTTCGATACCGGCCTGCGGCAGTAAAGATTCGGCAAGCAGCCACAAGAGCTGCTCAACTGCCTTTTCGCCTGGCCAGCCTTCGATCCCGCCGTGCCGCGCCAGCACTCTTTTTACATTGCCATCGAGAATAGCGTGGGTGCTGCCAAAAGCCAATGCAGCAATGGCTGCCGCAGTTGAGCGCCCGACGCCGGGCAGGCGTTCGATGTCGGCGGGAGTTTGTGGGAATGCGCCACTACCGTCTGCAACGATCAGCTTCGCAGCTTTGTGCAAATTACGCGCGCGACTGTAATAGCCAAGGCCGCTCCACAAAACCAGAACCTCGTCTTCGCTGGCATGGGCAAGGGCAGCTAGGTTGGGGAAGCGTTCGACGAAACGCAGGAAATACGGAATGACCGTTGCCACCTGGGTTTGCTGCAACATGACTTCGGACAGCCAGATACGATAAGGGTCACGGTCAGCCTGCCATGGCAAGCCATGACGACCGTGTTGGCGCTGCCAGTGGATGACGCGGGTAGAGAAATTTTTCACCCCCGCAGCGTAGCGGGGGCGGGGCACTAAATCAATTGGAGGTTTTGTGTGGCCTGTCAGACATAGCCGAGCTTTTGGCGGAACAGGCCGAGCAGTTTGCCAAATGCAGATTCGGTAATGGATTTGCGTTCGACCACAACCGCTTCACCTGAGCGGAGTTTGTGAGCGAGCCGCCGCATGCTGATGGAAAAGCTGTTCAGGCCGTCCTGATCCGAAAACAAATAAGTGTGCTTGATGCCGCCAACCCATCCCAGACGCATCCAGCGGAATGTCCCGTCTTCGTACTGGAATTCGACCCAGTCGCCCTTATCCAGCGTTTGCGCTTTGAGTGCGAACTCGTCTTCCCACTCCGGCGCTTCAGGCTCGACCGGTTCGGCGAGAGCGGCAGCGTCGTCGGCCATCGCGGGTTCCGTACAAGGTTCGTCGGCGTTGACCGGTAACTCTTCGGTCATCGTCGGCTCGGGCAGGGGAACGGGTTGGGCATGGGGTCGCACAGCATTGGCATGCAGTACAACCAGGGTAGCGAAAAATGTTTCGGAGCGCTCGTTAGCCGTTTCCAGAATGGCAATACCTTCGCGCAGACGTTTGAGCAGCCCCGGCAGAATGCGAACCAGCATCAGGCGCGCGTCCATGTCGTTTTTAGGCTGCACGCTCCATACCAGTTCGCGCATGGTTTCGACGTGGCTGTTGAAATGCGCACCGGCTTCACCTTCACGTGTGTAATCGCTGATGAGCAAGGTCGCCCAGTCGCCACGAAGAAAGTCGGCTATCGGCTTGGCTACAGCTTGTTCGCTCAAGCAGCGGTTAATAAAATCATGGGCAACAATGGGCGCAACTTCGGCGCGCTCGACTTGTTGAAGCTCCTGGATGTCCGCTTGCAATTCAACTTCAACGGTGTTTTCGAGCGATTGATCCAGGGCTTCGAGTTCGATTGCGGCGGCCTCGAAAACCGCGATGTCCTGGTCAAAACTATCCAGCACAGTGGTTACCACGCGCGAAATGGTGTCGAGCCGCTCAATGCCAGACTCCGAGGTGGGCGTACACACAGAAAGCAGGGCAATGGCATCAAGCATGCGCCGCACCGGATGGTTGCGCAGCGAGAAAAAGCTGCGATCCAGCATGGCGGCCTTGAGCACGGGAATTTGCAATCGTGCAATCTGGGTTTTCAGCCGATCCGGAATCGCCTCTTCATCGAACAAGGCATCAAACAACATCGCAACAGCGTCTACCATCACCACATCCAGCGGGCTGGCAGACTGCATGACCGGACTCTGCTGCAAGCTGCGCAGCACGTTCTGAACCGAACTTGCATCCTGCATGGGAAGTTCAAATATCCCGCCGCCGGGTAGAGGAATGCTGCCATTTTGCAGACGCCCCAATGATTCCAGCAGGTTGAAACCGGACACAATATGCTGCGCGCTGTTGCCAGCGTGCTGTGTGCTGCTGCTTGATTGTCCGCGCGCCATCTGTTCAAAGAGACTCATGATGTCAGACCCGGATTCGCTTTGTGGTTCGCCCAGCGCATTGCTGGCAGGTTTGCCGTGCGGGCGTGTTTTTAATCCGAATTTAAGGTCGGGCAAAATGCCGTTGTCGATCAGATAATGATTAATGGATTGGTAAATGCGGGCGAGTTCAGTCGTCAAAACCAGATCAAATTGATTAAGTAATACGACTTGAATATTTTGCTCCTTGCTCACCCGGGCAATGCCATCGAGGAGCGCCTGGTACAAGACTTTTGGGCCAAGCGGATTGTCGTTTTCGGCGAGGTCGGGACGGTTGAGCAGCGTTGCCATTCGCGTATCCAGCGCAAGCAGCTCTTCAGCACAGTTATAGCGCAAGCGTGATGTCGCTTTATCCAGGGTGAGTGTAGTTTCAAAGTCCTGGTCACCGACCAGGGACAGTTCAAGCGTATCGGGAAGGGCGGAAGGAACGCGCTCCGCAATGAAATCGCCAAAGGCCTTGAAATAGGTTTCTTTGCACGCAGCCAAAAGTTCATTGGCATGCTTGCTAAGTACAGGGATGGAATCGAAATAGGCTGTGCGAGTGGCCGTGAGCGGCGAACGGTCGGCCATAGCCAGCAAAGTGTTTTCCATGGCCTCGGTCTGCCGCGCCAGAATACGGACCGCACCCTCAATCAGCAGGTCACGGCATCCATGCAATAGCGGCAGGCTCTCGGCTGCGGCAAGCATGCGGCGGGATTTGCCATACTCATTCAGATTCACTACCACTGATTTTTTTGACATGCTGTTCTCCATCCTGATATCGCTCGCTGTTATTGCAGTCGGCATGGTTTGACTGACGGGAAATACAGAGCGCAACAGGAAGGCGTGAGCCTGCCGGCGACCCCGCTATCTCATTTGCCACCCCTTTGTGGAGGGAATTAATGCCGACGAGTTTTGACTCGCAGGCGGCAGGATGAGACCGGAAGTTTTGCGTCCCCGCCTTGCGACGGGTTTGCCCTGATCGGTTTCAGTCAGCGGTGTCCGATTTCTGGACACACAGCCGCATAACTGATCTATCGGCAGATATTTTGCGGACTTTAGGAATAGGGTGAAAAAAATCTGAAAAGCCTGAAACTGGAGCGGGCGAAGGGAATCGAACCCTCCTCTTGAGCATGGGAAGCTCAGGTAATGCCACTATACGACGCCCGCCAAGGCTTGAATGAAAGACCCCTTAAGCACGGACCGGGTCAAGTACAATGCGGCATTCTACTGAAATTTTTCCCGGATAGACGTTTTGATTGGTCTGATTATCAACGGCGAAGCCCGCTCGTTCGCCGCGCCGCTCACGCTTGCTCAACTGGTGGACAATTTGTCGCTGCTTGGCAAGCGCATCGCCATTGAAAAAAACGGTGAGATTGTGCCACGCAGCCAATACGCTGAAATCACGCTAGCCGACAACGACCACCTGGAAATCGTCGTCGCCGTCGGCGGCGGCTGAACATCCCCTTACTCCTGGCCTCACTCCCATGATCGAACCACTTTTAATCGCTGGTAAAACCTACACTTCGCGTCTGCTGGTAGGCACTGGCAAATACAAGGATTTTGAGCAAACCCGGCTGGCAGTTGAAGCCTCAGGTGCTGAAATCGTTACGGTCGCCATCCGCCGCACTAACATCGGCCAGGATGCGAGCCAGCCCAGCCTGCTGGACGCCTTGCCGCCGTCAAAATACACCTATCTTCCCAATACCGCAGGTTGCTACACCGCCGACGACGCGATTCGAACCCTGCGCCTGGCGCGCGAACTGCTGGATGGTCACGCGCTGGTCAAACTCGAAGTGCTGGGCGATGCCGAGTCGCTGTATCCCAATGTGGGTGAAACGCTGAAAGCCGCAGAAGTGCTGGTCAAGGACGGATTTCAGGTCATGGTTTACACCTCCGATGATCCTATCGTTGCCAAGCAACTGGAAGACATCGGCTGCGTCGCGGTCATGCCGCTGGCAAGCCTGATCGGCTCCGGCATGGGTATTTTGAACCCGTGGAATCTGCAAATCATCATCGACCGCCTCTCCGTGCCGGTAATTGTCGATGCGGGCGTTGGCACTGCGAGCGATGCTGCAATAGCCATGGAGCTCGGTTGTGATGCCGTGTTGATGAATACAGCGATTGCGGGTGCAGGCAATCCGGTCTTGATGGCGTCGGCAATGAAAAAAGCGGTGGAAGCCGGGCGCGAGGCATATCTCGCAGGCCGAATGCCGAAAAAAGTCTATCAGGCCAGCGCCAGTTCGCCGTCGGCCGGATTGATTACCGGTAAGTAAGCATGTCACAAGCTGAAGGCGGGCATCCCCGCATACGCTCTTTTGTGCTGCGCGCAGGTCGTGTAGGCTCCGGGCAGGCACGGGCGCTAGCCGAGTTGGGGCCCCGGTTCCTCGTACCCTATCAGACTCAGATTCTCGACCTCGATACCGTCTTTGGCCGGACAGCCCCCAAGATTCTTGAAATCGGTTTTGGCATGGGTGAGGGTATGGCCGATATTGCTGGCGCGCATCCGGAAAATGATTATCTCGGCGTGGAAGTCCACACACCCGGCGTCGGCGCCTTGCTGAAACAACTGGGCGAACGTGAATTGAGCAATGTGCGCATCATTCAGCACGATGCGGTCGAAGTACTCAACCGCATGGTCGCGCCACAGAGCCTTGACGGCGTACACATATTTTTCCCCGACCCGTGGCACAAAACCCGGCACCACAAACGTCGCCTGATTCAGCCGCCGCTTGTGCGCTTGCTTACGGATCGCATCCGTCCCGGCGGCTATCTTCACTTGGCAACCGACTGGGAAGACTATGCCACCCAGATGCTCGATGTGTTGCGCGCCGAGCCTGCACTCGAAAATACCGCAACCGATTATTCACCCCGCCCGGATACCCGTCCCCTCACCAAATTCGAAGCGCGGGGCTTGCGTTTGGGACACGGTGTGTGGGACTTGCTGTTCAAGCGGCGTTGAGCCTGTCCTCTGATGACACTGCATTTTAATAAGCAGCAGCTATGATGGCGAAATGGAATTTCTTGTTTTAACCAAAGCCGCATTGGCGCTGTTCGCCATCGTCGACCCGGTCGGCGTGATCCCGATGTTCCTATCCGCAACGCTGGGCTTCAACGCAACGCAGCGTAACCTCGCTGCGCGGGTCGCTGCCATCACGGTGATTGTGGTGCTGGCGGCGTTTACGTTTGTCGGTGAACCCTTGCTGGCTTTTTTCGGTATCCGCATCGCCGCCTTCGCGGTCGCCGGTGGATTGCTCTTGCTGTTGCTGGCCTTGTCGATGGTGCAGGCGCATGTCAGCCCGCAGCGTCAAACGCGTGAGGAGGCAGCAGAGGCGGTCGAAAAAGACGCGGTCGGTGTGGTGCCGCTGGGCATTCCTTTGCTGGCCGGCCCCGGCGCAATTACACATGTGATTGTTGCATCGGGCGCGGCACCGGGTGATTTCCTTCATCAAAGTGCCTTGCTGATTCCAATTGTGCTGGTGGGGCTCTCGGTATGGCTGTCTTTCCGGCTCGCGCCGGTCATTGCGCACAGATTGGGCGCGACGGGTATTCATGTTGTCACCCGCTTGATGGGACTCATCATCGCGGCGATTTCGGTCGAGATGATCGCTAGCGGTTTGGGCAAATTGTTTCCGGGATTACTGGGCTAACCACAGGAGCAGAACATGGAATTTGGCATCGTAGGGCTGGGCCGCATGGGCGGCAATATGGCGCGGCGTCTGGCGCGACAGGGTATCAAGATCGCGGTAATGAATCGCAGCCACGACGTGTCGGAAGCGATGGCAGCCGAGACCGGCCACACGGCGTGCGCCGACTACGCAAGTCTGGTCGCAGCACTCGCCGCGCCGCGCATTATCTGGCTCATGCTGCCTGCGGGCGCGGCGAGCGATGAGGCGCTGTCCGCGCTGCTGCCACTGATGAGTCGTGGCGATTTGATCGTTGACGGTGCGAACGCGCATTACAAGGACGATGCGCCGCGTGCCGCGCGCTGTGCCGAATCGGGTATTGAATTTGCCGATGCCGGTGTATCGGGCGGCGTGTGGGGGCTGGACAACGGCTACTGCATCATGTTCGGCGGCAGCGATGTCGCTGCCGTGCGCCTGAAGCCTTACATGGAAGCGCTAGCGCCGACGCCGACCACCGGCTGGCTGCACGCAGGACCTGTCGGCTCGGGGCACTACGTCAAGATGGTTCACAACGGCATCGAGTACGCCATGATGCAAGCTTTTGCCGAGGGCTTCGCGCTGATGAAAGACAAGCCCGGCTTCGATCTCGATCTGGCGAAAATCGCCGAACTCTGGCAGCACGGCAGCGTGGTGCGCTCGTGGCTGCTCGACCTGACAGTTGATTTTCTGGCCAAGGATTCCACGCTCGACACCATCGAGCCGTTTGTTTCGGACTCCGGTGAAGGCCGCTGGACGGCATTAGCGTCGATCGAGCAGGGCATTCCGACGCCGGTCATGACGCTCTCCTTGATGTCACGCTTCGACAGCCAGGGTCGTGCCGACTACGGCAACAAAATGCTGGCAAAAATGCGGCAGGGCTTCGGCGGACACGCGGTGAAGGAGGAGGGTAAATGAATCCCGAAACTCTGCCTTGTACCTTTGTAATCTTCGGCGCGACCGGCAACCTCGCGAGCAACAAACTGCTGCCCGCGCTTTATCATCTGGAAGCGGCGGCGCGTTTGTCCGAATCACTCAGCATCGTGGCTTTTTCGCGGCGGCCATGGAGCGATGATGAATGGCGCAATCACATGCGCGAAGTGCT
Organism: Thiobacillaceae bacterium; assembly: GCA_040080135.1. Taxonomy (GTDB): domain Bacteria; phylum Pseudomonadota; class Gammaproteobacteria; order Burkholderiales; family Thiobacillaceae; genus Thiobacillus. The sequence goes on along the minus strand of JBEBIZ010000001.1, from coordinate 21,843 downwards.
GGCAGACAAGATCAAGGGCGGATTTGATACGCCAGTGTTTGCGCGCTTTCTAGCGCGATTTTCCTATCTGCAAGGCGACCTCAACGATGCAGCTTCTTACCAGGCGCTGGCTGATCGTTTGCCATCTGCCGGGGCGTGTTCGAGCACGGTGTTTTACCTTGCGATCAAACCGGCGGAATTCCCGGCGGTGATCCATAACCTCGAAGCCGTCGGCTTGAACAAGCCGCGCGGGATGAACCGGGTGGTGCTGGAAAAACCGTTTGGCGAAGACATTGAATCGGCGCAGGCACTGAACCGCTTGCTGCACCAGCATTTTGACGAGGAACAAATTTTCCGCATCGATCATTTTTTGGGCAAGGAAACGGTGCAGAACCTGCTGGTATTCCGTTTTGCCAATACCTTGATCGAGCCCTTGTGGAACCGCAATTTTATCGACCACGTGCAGATCACCGTGGCCGAATCCAACGGCATCGAGAAGCGTGCGGATTATTACGATCACGCAGGTGCATTGCGCGACATGCTGCAAAACCATCTGATGCAATTGCTGACGGTGGTTGCGATGGAGCCGCCAGCGGTGCTGGAGGCAGACACGCTGCGCGACGAGAAGGTCAAAGTCTTGCGTTCGATTCGCCCCATCTCCAAGCGTGCAGTACACGCCCACGCGATTCGCGCGCAGTACGCGCGCGGCACGATAGATGGCCAGCCGGTTCCCGGTTACCAGCAGGAAGAAGCGGTCGAGCAGAATTCGATTACCGAAACGTTTGTCGCGGCCAAGTTCTATATCGACAACTGGCGCTGGCGCGGCGTGCCGTTTTATCTGCGTACTGGCAAGCGTCTGGAGCACCAGACATCGATGATCGCGATCCGCTTTCGTCATCCGCCGCAGCAGTTGTTTCGCGAAACGCCGCTCGAATCGATAGACCCAAACTGGGTATTGCTGAGCATTCAGCCGGAAGAATCCATGCGGATGGAAATCCACGTCAAACAACCCGGCCTGGATATGGACACGCGCGTGATGCAACTCAACGCGAGTTATAACCATCCTGACGAGCAATCGCTCGACGCGTACGAAACCCTGCTGCTCGATGTAATGGAAGGCGATCGCTCGCTGTTTCTGCGTTTTGACGAGGTCGAGTGGGCATGGCGTGTGGTCGATCCCATCCTCAAAAACTGGGCGGTTGAACGCGAATTCATTCCCACCTATCCGGCCGGCAGTTGGGGGCCGGCAGACGCAAACCGGCTGTTCGATAGCGACAACCAGACCTGGCGCAACGAACTGTGAGCGATCCGGTCTGGCGTGTTTTCCCTGATGTGCCCACCCTGGTCAATACGTTGCTGGATGCGGTTTGCCGCGAGGCTGATAACGCCTTGCACAAGCGTGGAGAATTCCATCTGGTGCTGGCCGGTGGCCGCACCCCGCAAGCGCTCTATCGCGGCCTTGCCGAACGTGGTGCGGGCGACGCGCGCTGGCATATCTGGTACGGCGACGAACGCTGCCTGCCACCGGATGACCCCGAGCGCAACAGCCGCATGGCCGAGATGGCGTGGCTGAATGCCAGCGCGATTCCGCTACACAACCGTCGCCCGATCCCGGCAGAAATCGGCGCGCCTGAAGCCGCGCAGCAGTATCGGCAATGGCTGGCCGACGTTGGCGATTTCGACCTCACCCTGCTCGGTATGGGTGAAGACGGCCACACCGCCAGCCTGTTTCCGGGGCAGGTTTGGAACGGCGCCGATGTCCTTGCCGTGAGCGGCGCGCCCAAACCACCGTCCGCACGGGTGAGCCTGAGTGCAGACCGTTTATCGCGCAGTCGGCGCGTGTGGTTTGTCGTCACGGGCGCAGACAAGCACGATGCGGTTGCGCGCTGGAAAAAAGGTGAAACATTGCCCGTGGGCAGCGTAAGCAGCACAGTTGAAACAGTAGTCTGGCTCGACCAGAACGCGTACTAAACCGCAAACCCTAGACGCGCACAGCCCATGCGACAAGCCTGCTCGCGTGGGCTGTATCCACCCCGCGCTCGTTTCTGCACATCACCTTGAACCAGAGGGGGTTTCTGCGAGGGCTTACCCATCCTGATAAAATGACATAGCGGATACGCTGATTTTTTTTGATTTGCAACAGGCCTCAGGCGTGATGCAGCTTCTGCCTGATCGTTTCCCGCACCACATCGGCCAGCGTCTTCCCCTGCGCGAACTGGCTTAAAGCCTCGTTCATCAAGGTTTGATCGTTTCCGCCGGACATCTCAGCGTACGCCTTGAACACCGCAAGCGTTGCGTTATCCACCCGCATCGTGATGCGGGATTTACTGCCGCGTGCGGCTTGCAGGGCAGCCAGCGCGGGGACTTGGGTCACCGGGCGGGTCTCAGTGAAACCCATCCCGGCGTAGCGGTCGAATATTGGGTCAGCACTGTTGCGCATAACGTTTCCTTTGTTTTTGGTTGGCTTTCAGTCTGAAATCAGACGCGGATGATCGCCGCGCAGCGTCCACACCACGATCAGAATCCGACCCTTCCCGCCCCTGCCCAGCGTCACAAAACGGTGCTCACCGTTGGCATCCGTATCTTTCCGCGTCAGCGCATAGGGGGCTGGCAGCACCGGTCGAGTGTGTATTCCAGTGAAATCCGCCAGACGTTCTGATTCAAAATTGTCACCTGTTCCGATTGAACGCCGACACGGGCGAGTTGGGTCTGAGTTTGGATGTCACCCTGGTGCGCGTCATTCCTTGTTCTGGATTTTTCTGGGGGGATTCCCGCCACTGCGCGCCAGACCGATTTCAAGCGCAGTTTCAAGGCGGATGACCCGCTCCGTCAGCACTTCGATCTTTTGCTGCTGGACGACGATGGTTGCAGCCATGCGCTCCACCTTGTCATTCATCTTGATAACGGTTGTGACGGCATCCCACATCTTGTCTGCGACACCCATCAGGCAGCCCTTCGTTCCATTGCGTCGATCCGCTTGTTTGATGCCTCAATGAGCGCCAGAGCCTCGTCAATCGCCGAGCTGGCCTGCGCGGTGGTTTTATTCATTTGGTTGATCATGCCCACGAGAATTTCATCGTCCGCTGTCGCGCTGTATGAGGACGCGGCGCGGCGAAGCAACTCGCCCATCGAAATGCCGGCATCCTTTGCCATTTTGGCAATCATGCTTTTTTCAGCCGTTGTTACAAGCACCGGAATTCGTTCTGTTGCAGTTGTCATCGTATTGCTCCTGAATATGCACATGGACAGCACATGGACAGTATAGACCCGCCGACCAACAAATCAATGCAAAAAATAACCCGCGCTGCTGAGTGGCAGTTTTGAATCAGAACGTCTGGCGGATTTCACTGGAACACACTTTGGGCACCGGACGGCTTCAGTGAAATCCATCCCGGCGTAGCGGTCGAATAAGGCTGGCGCACTGTTAAATGCCGACCGCTTTACCGCCATGATCGTTTCCCCCTCTGGTGATATGACCAGAATGGCTACGGTGTCGCCGGTGGCCTTTGCACGATTCAAACGCTGGCTGGCCATCCAGCCAACACGAGACGCAATGAAAAGGTCACGGGATGCCATGCAAGCCGACGTGGTGGAGCGGATTGTGGAAGAGTATTTTCCGCAGTTATTGATTCGGCCTGAAGAAGTTTGAAGTGATATTGAAGACGGGATTGCCCGGACTGCGTGGAGCGGCGAGGGAGGTCGAATCAATCAGCATTAAAAACAACGTTCTATTGAGGCGGCTCAACAAGTCGGACAAAACAGGCTTGCGCCAAAAATGCCTGGCAAGTTCAAACATCATCTGGTCGCCTCGATAGAGGGGGCAGCATAGAGCTGAGTTTGTTTAGCAAGGATCTGCGCTGGCTTACCGTGTTTTCGTTCTCAAGCCTCGACCCGCACCTCCACATGCCGCCCCAGTGCCCGTGCCGCCGCCTCGATCTGATCCAGCCGAGAAGCATGTTTCAGGTCAAACAGTCGGTCCACCTGTGGCATGTGCCAGCCCAGGCGGCGCGCCAATTCGGCCTTTTTGACCCCCTGCTCGGTCATTGCCTGGTATACCCCCAGCTTCGCGCACTCCAGCGCTGACGGGCGCACTGTCGCCTGACCGCGTTTGGGCTTGCCCGGCTTGGGCAAAGGCTTGCGTGCGTCTACATAAAACGACAGCGCCGTTTCCAGTGCGTCAATTGCATAGAGTAGCGCTTCATCTTCGTCTGCACCGAAGGTAATCGCCTCTGGCACATCGGGGAAGGTGACCAGTACCGCGCCATCGTCAGGAGTCAGAATTACAGGGTAATCAAACATTGTTATTTTCCTTTCAGACCAAGCTGGCGTTTAATCGCGGCAACAAGCCCGCGCCCTAGCTCTGCAGTGCCGTGCATTGGCAAAGCAGACTGTTTACCGTTCAGGAACACCTTCAAATGCGAGCCTTTACCGGGCTGGAACGTCGCGCCCTGTTGCTCCAACCATTTCTTCATTTGATTCGAGTTCATGGCACACAGACTAAACACTTCTGTTGTGCCAGTCAACACCCAGCATAATGGAAAGTGCCACTGAATCAGGTGTGAGGCCAGGTGGGCGTTGCCTGCAATTATTGACCGGCCATTAAGGGCACTGAACCCGCTGGCATTCGAGCAACCTCAAACTAGAAGTTGAAATAGGTCTGCAGAAGCGGGAGGTCACTCTGTGACTTCTCGTCACCACTCGGGCGCTACGCCATCCTGACTTCGTTGAGCAAGTCGGGATGACGATCCAGCACCTTGAGCAGCTTCACCAGGGCCAGGGACGGCTTGGTCTTGCCGTTCTCGTAGCGCGAGAACGCATTGATACCGCCGCCGAAGATTTCAGCAGCTTCGCGCTGATCCAGATCAAGCTTTTTGCGCACTTTGACGATGTAATCAGGATCGACAAAAGCGGCATTCACTTGCCGCTGGAACATCCCGAGCAACTCGCTATAACGGTCGCCTTGCTCCCGTCCCAGAACGACCTCGCTACAAGCGGGGCAGAAGTCGCCAGTCACCGCCGGAATGGCGGTCGTTTCGCCCTTATAGGTGTAGGGCAGGTCGCGGGTGTCATGGATTGGTTCAGCCGCACCGCAGCATGGGCATTTCATAGTCATAACGCCTTGAAGGAAACGATTAGAACGTCATTGATGACGGTCAATTCAGGCACCCCCGTCACCGCCGACTGCTTTGGTGTGATACACATCCTGCCATATCCGGTGATCGGCATGGGTTGTTATGCGACTGCGACAGACAGATGACCTACCGCAGCAACAGCCGGGCGCACATTAATTTCGATGTCGTAACCGAGTCGAGTCAGGCAGTCCATCAACTTACGTTCCGAAAGGTTTGTAAAGTCGCCGCGCATCATGTCGGAAACTTTGGGTTGCGTGATGCCCATACGTTTTCCGGCCTCCTGCTGCGTTAGACCCAGACGGCAGATCGCCCTCCGGATTTCGACAACCAAGCCGGTCTTGATTTTGAGTTTTTCAGCATCATGCAAGCCTAGATCCGCATACACATTGCCAGAGCTGTGTTGCACCTCTATGCCGTCAATGAGTCTTTTTTCCATTTCGCAGCTCCTTTGCAAGCGCCTCAGCCACTTTAAGCCTTGCGCGAATAACATCCATGTCCGGCTTAGGCGTCGCAATACCGCGCTTGCTTTTCTTCTGGAAGCAATGCAGGACAAATATCGCTTCCTCGAATTTCACCGTGTAAACAGCACGGTACGTGCCGTCCCCGTCGTCCTCAACCACTTCCAGTACGCCAGCGCCACCGAAGCCCTTAAGAACCTTGGCCGCGTCATGTTGATCGCCAGCTTGCGCCAGGGAGAGCGCATAGCCAAAAAACTTGCGCACGTCAGTCGGCAAGCCCATCAGGTCTTTATGACTGCTACCAATCCAGGCAAGCGGCTTTTCATCGTTGGGCATGATCTGATTATGCATGAACATGAATAATAAGCAACTCGCCAAATGCGCACGATTTTGTCTGATTCGGGAGCCGCCCGCCCAAGTTTGAACAGTGGGTTTGCGCCGGAACCCATCATCCGCATTCTCGAATAGCGCCCATCATACAAATATCCCGGCACCCCCAACCCCCTGACAGCCAGCCTGCCATATTGTCAAACACGCATGACACACCGCCGCAAACCCCTAGCCATACAACAACCATGCAATCAAACCAGACCAGACAACATGTCAGCCCGCCCCGCAGTGTCCGCTCGTTGTAAATAATCCGGGACAAGCTGTCGAAAAAGTTTACACGCGCCATGCGATTCGGGTAGTAGTTTGTAACCAGTTGACCTATATCGATTTATTACAAAATTTTGATGTAAATCCGCTCAAGTTTCGCCGGGCGGGTGCCGATAGCGCCCCTTTTTGGCGGGTGAATTGTCGGGAATTTTTACACTGACGGGCGAGGCAGGCCAGAAAAATACCGCCTGAAAATCCGTTACGGCTTTTAACCGATTGATTGTAAATGAATATAAGCAAGCCCTGCTTTAGCTTGGTATAGGCGTTGCTTAGTAAATGCTCGCTGCAAGAGGAATGTTCGGTTCAGGATTTTTTGTACCGTGATGCAGTAGAACGTAGTCAATCGATTGATACCTTACTTTCTATCTAAATTTTTTTACTGAGGAGATTTAAATGAATTTCAAAAAAACAGTTTACGCGCTGGCACTAAGCAGCGTCGGCATTATGGGTGCTGTGAGTTCTGTGAGTTCACATGCTGCGGTTTTGCTTACTGGTGATTCACTGTCTATCAACCCTGGTACGATTGTTCTTAACACTGCTGGTAAGCAAAAGAACGTTAAAATCTCCTATTTCGCCATGGATACGAATGGTGATGGTATTACGGGTAACGAAAAAGTTGCACTGCAACAAGGCAGCACAGGTATCGTTATCGGTGCTACTACTTCGGCTGGCGCTAGTCATGGAGGCACTGTCACTGGCGGCGACACAAATTCGATTACTGCGCCTTGGGCCTTCTTCACCAATACTGGCTCCGATTTTGTCGTGACGCCCATTACCGGTGGTACTTCCGGGCTGGACTTCAGTGGCTGGCGGGTAACTTGGAACGGCATTCCTTCAATCAACATGGGTGGCGGTGTGCAAGTCTGCGGAACTAATACAGACGGCATTTGCATTAATCCAGCCAATAGTGCTGATATTGCGGGTACCTTTAACAACGGTACTGGAGTGGCAACCTTTGCTTGGAGCGGGGTTTACGGGACTGGTTACGTTCTAGACTATGATGCTTTCGTCCCGCAAGCCGATCCTTCAAATTTTGGTGGTGTACATTATCAGTTGCACTTGGAAGGCACTGTGACCGCAGCTCCGGTTCCAGAGGCATCAACCTACGGCATGATGATGGCAGGTTTGGGTCTGGTTGGCTTTATGGCTTCACGCCGTCGCAAGTCGATCTGAGCTAATGCGGAGCGCTAATTAGCGCTTGGCATCTGCCCTTTAAAACGCGCAGCTTAGGCTGCGCGTTTTTTTTCTATGGTGTGCGAAAATCAGTACACTGATCTGATCGGGTGGGCTTGTAGATAAACAAGTGCGAGTACAGATGGGCAACGTAATAACGGTGCAGGATTGGAGTCAATTGGTTACTCCGATTTGGAAATGGGGCTGATATGAGTCTGGGGCGTAATGAGCTTTGTCCTTGCGGGTCGGGCAAAAAATTCAAACGTTGTTGTGCTGGAGTGGGTATGCAAGCGCCAACAGGGACTGGCGCGATTAAGGGGGGCATAGCTTCTGTTGCGGGCAAACATCATAAACATCGGGATGCGAAGCGTAACAATAGTGAGGCGCAGCAGATTTACCAGATGGGCAATGCGCTGGTAGCACAGGGCAGGATAAGCCAGGCAGTCATTTACTATGAACGTGCACTTTCCATCAGGGCAGATTTTGTAGAGGCTTCGGGTAATTTAGGCAATGCACTTGCAGCGTTGGGGAACTTTGACCAAGCCATTATCTGCTATGAGCATGCGCTATCGATCAAAGCTGATCCACAGATTCATTTCAATCTGGCAACCGTTCTGGGAGAACAAGGCAAAATTGACCAGGCAATTTCTCAATATGAGCATGCGTTATCGATCAAGTCTGATTTTGCCGAAGCACATAACAATCTGGGAACCATCACATCGCACGGACGCGGCCAGATACAGGCTATTGCACATTTTCAACGCGCCATTGAGTTGAAACCTGAGTTTTGCGAAGCGCATAACAATCTGGCTCTGGCATTACAAGAACTAGGTGACATCCAGCTGGCGATAACACATTTTTCACACGCGCTATCGATCAAGCCCGATTTTGTTGAAGCGCATAACAACTTGTTGTTAGCACTTAATTACACATCTGACTTGGAACCCGTGGATGTGCGTGCCGCTCACTTGGCCTTTGCGAAGCAATGGGAAGCACCACTGGCCACGACGGTGCACAAATACGGCAATAATTGTTCACCTGACGAACGGCTCAGAATCGGTTATGTGTCTTCCGATTTTAGGCGACACTCCGTTTCCCATTTTATCGAACCCGTTCTGGAATATCACAATCGCAATCGGTTTGAGATATTTTGTTATGAGAATAATCAACCGGTCGAAGGGATGGCCGCGTCTCAGGCATCGTGGGCGGATCACTGGTGCAATATTGTTCATTTGTCGGATGATGCCGTAGTCCAACAAATCAGGATGGATAAAATTGACATTTTGGTGGATTTGAACGGTCACACAGCGGGTAACCGTTTGCTTGTTTTTGCCCGAAAACCAGCGCCCATACAAGTGACCTGGCTGGGTTATCCCAACACCACAGGTCTGTCGGCTATGGATTACCGTCTTACTGACACACTGGCCGATCCGCTTGGCATGACCGATAGTTTCCATACAGAAAAACTCATCAGGATGCCAGATAGTTTCTCAGTATATAAGCCGTCCACTTACACGCCGGAGGTGTCAGTGCTCCCTGCGCAGCGGAATGGATATATCACTTTTGGTTCTTTTAACAAGCTGGCAAAGGCAACGCCGGAAGTGATAATGGTCTGGGCCAGACTGCTACTTGCGATTCCCGGTTCGCACTTGTTTCTGAAGACGGGCACTTTGGCAGAAGAAGCCATGCAGCATAGATTGCTCAAAGCATTTGCCGATTTAGGGGTGGCATCGGATCGACTGGAGTTGCGCGGTCATGATCACTCTCAATGTGCCCATTTGGAGCAATATAGCAAAGTCGATATTGGACTCGACCCCTTTCCATATAATGGCACCACAACTAGCTGCGAGGCGCTGTGGATGGGTGTGCCTGTTTTAACGTTGGCTGGCCGCACACACGTGGGGCGAGTCGGGATAAGTCAAATGACCAATCTAGGGCTGACGGAGTTTGTCTGCCACACTCGGGACGAATATATTGCTGGAGCAGTGCGATTATCTGCCGACTTAAAATATCTCGAGACCTTGCGAAAGGAGCTACGACCACGTATGGCAGCATCGCCGCTAATGGATGCCCAGAATTTCACGAATCATCTGGAACAAGCTTATCTGGGGATGTGGGAAAACTGGTGTCTTAAGGAGCGGGCCTCGGGTTTAAACTGAAGGCTGTTCTCACGCGTGCTGGATATGCGTTCTAACAAACAAACCAGGATAATGGGATGATCATTTCTCACAAGCACAAATTTATTTTTATCAAGACCGTCAAGACAGCTGGTACGAGTATTGAGATTTTCTTGTCACAGCAGTGTGGTTTATCGGATGTGGTGACGCCTATCTTTCCCCACATCGAACCCCATGTTGCTCGGAATCATGATGGGTTTTACAACCATATGCCTGCTTCCGAGATACGCCACAAAATTGATCCCCAAATCTGGCGATCGTATTTCAAGTTTTGCGTAGAGCGAAACCCTTGGGACAAAACACTTTCTTACTATCATATGATGAACTACCGTCAGGGTGGCGGACTTAAATTCAAAGATTTTCTGGATGGGAAATCATTTCCTGTCAATTACCCTTCCTATACCGAACCGGGTAACCCGAACAAGCTTGTAGTGGATCGTGTTATCCGTTATGAGCATCTGACAAAAGAACTCGCTGGCGTTTTTCAGGATTTGGGAATCCTTTTTGTGGGCACGCTCGGCGTGAATGCAAAATCTGAGTACAGGGCCGATCGACGTCCGTACCATGAAGTCTATTCAAATAAACAAGCGAGACTTATTCGAGACGTTTTCCGGCAGGAGATTTTGTTGCATGGCTACAAATATTGATACAGTGCCCGCTCGCTTTTCGATGGACAGGCTTTAACAATCAGCCCGCATATGCAAAATTCAGAATGTGAACGTTCCATTCTCGGATTTATACTTCAGCGTATTTCGGATACTGATCCCTCCGACCTTATGTGAAAGAATAAAATGAAACTGGCGCTGATTAGAGTTTGCTGTGAGAACTTCTGTGGAAAAATGATGTGCAGATTATGCATAAACACATTTCAGGCTCCTTGGTTATCAGGGCTGAGACGATGAAACTTGCCCGAAACCAGCCCTGCCCCTGTGGCAGCGGGAAAAAATTTAAGCATTGCTGTGAGGATAAATCAGTAAAACCAGCCCTTGATCCATCTGAAGCACTGAGAAGGGGGATTTATTTTCACCAGAAGGGTAAGCTGGGCGAGGCCGAGAGAATTTACAAAACTATTCTGGTTGAACATCCCGCCCATGCGGATGCGCTTCACTTGCTTGGCCTCGTGTGCCACAGTATGGGCAAGAGTGTCGTTGCCTACGGCTTGATTCAAACGGCCATCAAGCACAATCCTGCATCAGCGGTCTACCATAGCAATTATGCCGATGTCTGCCGTAAGCTGGACTGGCTTGACGAAGCATTTGTGGCAGCGCAACGAGCCTGTGCCCTGCAGCCGAACTTGCCTGAAGCACATTACCAGTATGGTGAAGTTCTGCGTGCGCAAAAAAGGAACAGGGATTCTGTCCAAGCCTTGAAGCAGGCCTTGGCGCTGGAACCGGCAATGACGGTTGCCAGTCTGGCACTCGCGCAGGCGTTTGTGAAACTGAAGCAAAGGGACGAAGCGCTTGCATGCCTCGAAATAGCCAACGTTTTGCGTCCAGGTCATTTCGGCGTCATCCAATCCATTGGCAACATACTGAGCATGATGAATCGCAACGAGGAGACTATTCGTCACTATCAAGCGAGTCTTGCGGCATTCCCGGCCTATGCGGTGCAGATTTACGGGGCGCTGGCTGAATCGTACACGGCGATTGGAAATATTGAAGCTGCGACCGACTGCTATAGAAGGTTGCTCGAACTCAGGCCGAACGACAAACATATCAGCCATTTCCTGAAAGCCGTAACGGGAGAGCATAGCGATGCGCCACCACCTGATTATGTGCGCGGGCTGTTCGACAATTACGCAGAGACCTTTGACAATCACCTTGTTAAGAACTTGGAGTATCGGGGGCATGTCTTGCTTGGCGGGGCGATCCTGAATCTTGTTGACCAGGCTCGCAACGATCTTGATTGTTTAGATTTGGGCTGTGGAACAGGTCTGCTGGGGGCTGAAATTCGAAAAATCTGCCGTACTCTGGACGGTTGCGATTTATCACCAAAAATGATTGAACAGGCTCACAAACGCAAAATCTACGACCGTCTTGACGTGGCTGAGTTGCTGTCGTCACTGTCTGGACGGTCGACCGGGAGTGTTGACCTAATTACCGCAGCGGATGTCTTCATTTACGTCGGACAATTGAATGACGTGTTTGTACAGAGTCGGCGCACTCTTAGACCAGATGGCTTGTTGGCATTCTCCATTGAATTGCTCGATAGCTCAGACAGGGATTATGCTCTTAGAACCAGCGGGCGATATGCTCACTCATCAGCATACATCCGCAGGCTCTGTGAACAGACGGGCTACAGTGTGACTTATTGCCACGCAGTCACGCTACGCAAAGAAGCTGATGTGCCGATGCCCGCTTTACTGTATATATTGAGTGCAAGTTGATACGTCGCTAACACTGTTCGTTTGTTGGAAAATCCAAAATACAACTGGGTCGCCCTATTTTCTCAAAACATCATAACCGAGCAGCTTGCACGCGCGATGGTAGTCGGTATTAGCCAGAATTTTTTTATGTAATGCAGGTTCAATGGGTTGTCTAGGTGGTTTTTTTATTTTGTTCGAACCACGAATATTGTTAACATCACCGGTAATTGTTTTGTAATTAGCCAATTTTTTCTTAAAACTAGGATCAAATTTTATTTGCAGGTGATCACAAAGTCGACGTATGGGGATCTCGGGCTTCCGAAGAAAATCTTCGTAACGGATGAACCCGGTTTCCACACAGAGTTCAGCATATTTTCTGTAGCCAATAAGAAATTGATCAAGATCAAATACCCCGGATTGGAGTGGCGCTTGCATTACTTCGAGTTGTGTCAGGCTCTGCCACTGGGCGGCGGGATCGCGCGTGGTCGATATGTGAATGATGTCGAAGCTTTCGGCTAGTTCCGTGTAGAGAAGCGGTTTGTAACTGGGTGTGGTATACGGATGACCAGTGTAATCGAGGTGCGCCCAGTCACGCAGAACCAGTGTGTAACCGCGCGCTCTGCAACGCTGTTCGATTAACTTAATTGCCTTGATGAAATGTATCGTGTCCGGCTTTTGCAGATCATCAAGCTCGAGTTGAGTCAATAAACCGTACCACTCTTTTGCCTGCACGAGCAGATTATAAAAAAACTCAGCGTTGGGATGGATTTCGCTAAGAAGTACCACACCATCCATGCAGCCAAGACATTTGCACATAATCGTGCTCCCGGAGCGCGCCATGTTATGGATTATTCTGAGTTTTTCCATCACATCAACTTTCAGTTAATATCGTACATGAAATGCGGTTACACATGGATATGAAGTGGGGGTAGACCCGCTTGATACCGTTCCCACATGGATGAATAGGCTGTCTCAATATGCCGGGTGAATAACGCCGTATCGAATAGCGGGTAAGTGCGCTTGTTTTTTTCCAGCCTCGTCTTTATTTCTGCAAGTTTCGGCGGATTATTCGCCAGTTCCATCGCAAGGGCTTCGTACCCGGACGGGGATCGTGTAATGAGGTCAGGCAAACCGATTGCATTCAGCATGCTGGCGGCCACTCTGCTGGCAAAAGTTTCACCAGGACACGTCAATACGGGCAAGCCGGCCCACAACGCATCGCTCGCAGTGGTATGCGCGTTGTAATGGAAAGTATCGAGAAACAAATCTGCCTGGCGATGACGCGCCAAATGATCCGGCAAAGCCATGCGTGGAGCGAAAACAATCCGTTCCGGCGAGATGCCCCGTTCCCCGGCCTCCCTGCGCAAATTATCTGCCGCGATCGGGTTCCCTTCCAGCAGCCACAACACGCTTCCCTCAACCGAGCTCAACAAGCGCATCCAGATATCGAACACATCGGGAGTGATTTTGTAACTGTTATTGAAACAACAAAACACGAATCCGTCGTCAGGCAGGCCAAGCTCGGCACGACTCAAACGTCGGTCAGAAATTTCCTTGGTGGAATCGTTGAACCAGTAGGTATCGGGAAGATAGACGATCTGCTCACTGAAGTCCGACATGTGCTCCTTGGGGACAACAGTTTGGTCGGCAATAATATAGTCAATAAAATCGGCTCCGAGCGTACCTGGATAGCCCAAATGATTGACCTGTATTGGGGCGTGGCGCATTGCAAATATTCCTGCACGTGAATTCGCAGTATAGCCGTTGAGATCAATCGCGATATCAATTTCCATCCGTCTTGAAAGTAAGGCAATGTCCTGATCGCTCATTGCGCTGACATCAACAAAGCGGTCAAAGGCTCTTTCAAGTCGTCGGCGAATCGGTGAATCAGCCGGAGGGGAAAACGAGAAAGCAATAATCTCGAACCTGGATCGGTCGTGCCGTTCAATCATCTCCGCGATCAAATACGCCATGGCATGATTGCGAAAGTCTGACGAAAAATATCCCACGCGGATACGTTCGTGCATATAGCGCTCACCACTCCAAACAGGTGGCCCATTTACCTGATATTTATCGCAGGCATAAATCTGTGCACATCGCTTCTGATGATCAAAACCGGAAGGGATCGCCAGAAAAAAGAAGGGGGGCGATACTTTTTCACCGGCCGCGTTTGCCTCGATAATTCTGGAAAAAGAGCGATCCAGTCCATGCCAGTCACAACATTGCATTCTGCTGTGCAACAAAGAGCCTAGCGCATAGGGCAATTGGGGGGAAATAACCGAGGCCGTCTCATAGCTTTCAACTGCTTCATCAAATCGATTCAGCAGCAGCAGGATATTGGCGCGGTTATTGTGGAACTCGGCGTTACCCGGATTAATTGAGATAGCGCGCTCATAACTCTCCAGCGCTTCTCTTAATTGCCCGAGTTCTTTTAATGCATTTCCACGATTACAGTACGCGTCGGAATACCCCGGATTGAGAACGGTTGCTCGATCAAAGCTGGCCAAGGCTTCGGCCAATTGTTTCAGGGCAAGGAGCGCATTGCCCCGATTGTAATGTGCTTCCGGAAAATTCGGCATGTAGGCGATAACGCGATCACAATCGGCAAGCGACTCATTTAGCCGATTCAGCTTATTAAGTACGAAGCTGCGGTTATAATAAGCTTGGACGTAATCCGGATTGAAAGAAACGGCTTGGTCATAGCCGGTCACAGCCTCATCAAGGCGACAAAGCTCTTTAAGCACATTCCCCCTGTTGAAGCAGGCCTGAAAATAATCGGGTTTCAATGTTATGGCTCGGTCATAATCGGCCAGAGCTTCACTCATGCATCCCAAGTCAAGATGTGCGTTACCACGATTGAAGTAGGCTTGAGGGAAATCGGCCAGCAGTGCAATTGCCCGATCATAAAACCTCAAAGCCTCGCCAGGGTGTTTCAATTCCCTATACGCATTTCCTAGATTCATTTGCGCGTAAGGCTGCTCAGGGTTGATGTCTAACGACTGCCGGATAAGGCGTATCCCTTCCTCATGTTTGCCCTGTTGCAAATACAGCATGCCAAGATTATTGATGGCATTGATGTCATCGCCATTGATTCCAAGCACCTGCTTGTAACAATTTTCTGCGTCTGTGAGTTTTCTTGCCTGATGAAACGATATGGCTTGCGAAAACAGCCTGGCCGTGTCTTGCAATGATGGCGAAGGGATCGCCATATTTCCCTGTGGATACGGTCTGCACGCAGTGAGTTTTGTTGATTTCTTCCTCATTTAATTACTCAAGCCTTAAAATGTTCGTAGTGTCGTTACCCGCGTTTACTTGCTTGATACAGTGACTCTTAGGCGCAAAATCACCAGAGATGACGATGCGTCCGTGCTTGAACGACCGTGCTGTGAATCTCCCTACGCATTGGCACCACTTGTGATGTTTTCGCTGAATGTACGACAATATCACGCCGGAAACATCCACCATGAATTTACTGCTTTAATTGACTGAGATCGCGTAAAATTAATCCTAAAGTTTGTCCTTTGTTTCCTGCAACTTATATGTATATATGGACAAAGCGTATCTTAAACCTGCTTGATCCCCATTTAACAAGCTGGGGAATGTTGTTCGGATAAACGGAGAGATTTTTACTGTGATTTCAATACGGAGTCAGTTCCTTTTTGTGCATGTACCCAAGACTGGGGGCAATAGCATCCAAAGCATATTGCGGAACTATTCTGAAGACGAAATAGTAACGTTTTACGAGCATCAAGATGGAATTGAGCGATTTGGCGTGTGTAACAGAAGGTACAACATAACAAAACATTCCCCACTATCCCATTATAAATCTGCCTTGGATGACAACACATATCGCTCCCTGTTCAAGTTCGCGGTAATAAGGAACCCGTGGGATATGATGATCTCCTTTTATTTCTCGCCTCACCGGGGTATTACAGAATGGAATAGGGATGATTTTCTGGATATGATGGAAAAAATTCCAACAATGAGTTATTACATTTGTGAGGAACCCATCCATGAGCAGCAGAAACTCGATAACAGTATAGACTTTTTAATGAGTTTCGAGCGGTTAGAGGAGGATTTCAGGGTGGCATGCGAAAGAATTGGCATTCCTTGCGTTCCTCTTCCGCATAGAAACAAGTCTGACAGGGCACACTATTCAAAATACTATGATGATGAACTCAAAATAATAGTCCAAAATAAATTTAAAGACGAAATTGTCTTTGGAAATTACAGTTATGATGGGATTATGTATCCTCGGTGAGGATTAACCACTGAATTTGCCAATCAGGAGGTTACGATTGACGTGCTTTTTTGGCCGCAGGCAGGTTGGATCAATAGTATAACTTTCGTTTCATGTAAAATGGAACGTATGAGCGTGAAACTCAAGGAGCGTATTGATGCTTCTGAAATGAGTTTCGGCGTTGCCAACACTCATTTACATTCTAATTAAATTATCGGGGGAGATCTTAGATGAAATATTCCGCATTTCGCATGGGTGCATTGTCGGCTGCCCTCATTTTGGTTCATGGCGCTGCTCAGGCTACGAATGGGCTGTTTATGCCAGGTTTTGGTAATCGTTCGATCGGTATGGGGGGCGTCGGTATTGCATATGGGCGTGATTCGCTTTCGACCGCAGCTAACCCGGCCAATATTGTCAATACCGGGATGCGCGGGGACATGGGTGTGGCCATTTTTAATGCCGAGCGGCATGCCTGTGTCGGTCCCGCTACGGGGCTACTAAAATCAGCGATTGACGATGATACTGGGCAAGTGTTCTACCCGCAGAATGTATTTGGTTTTAATGGCTGCAGTGAAAGTGACAATAAATATTTCATCATGCCGGAGATGGGTATGACGATGCCGTTAACGGAGTCACTGCATGTTGGGATGGCCTTTGTGCCCCTCGGTGGCGGTGGTACTTCTTACCCGGATAATTTCTTTTCATATCCGGTAACGACAGTGCCTACCCCTCAGCGCGACAAGAAGCTCGGAGTGGATCTGATGATCCTACAGGCACCGGTTACTATCGGCTACAAGCTGAATGAAAATCATGCAATCGCAGCGTCTCTGTCCTTCGCCGTATCACGCTTCCGGGCTTATGGACTTCAAGCATTCCAGACTTTCGATAGTAGTGTCACTGCAATTACATCTGACCCCGCACACCTGACTAACCTAGGTTATGACTACGGCTATGGTGCTGGTGTCAAACTGGGCTGGCTAGGTGAATTTCTGGACGACAGGCTTACACTTGGATTGGTCTACAATTCCAAAACTTACATGACCAAATTCGATAAATATCGCGGGCTGTTTGCCGGGCAGGGTGATTTTGATATTCCAGAAAGCTACGGTTTGGGTATTGCAGTGAAGCCGGTCAAAAATCTTGTGGTCGCTGCTGATGTGCTACGTGTTAAGTATACAGGGGTCGCATCGATTGGAAATCGCGGGCCGGGTTCCTATACTGGTGGAACTTCTCCGAGTGACCCAACCGGTCCGCTTAGCGGACTCCCCTCAAACGGTGATCGTGTAACTGGAACACCGCAAGAGTTGGGCAATGATTTAGGTATGGGCTTCGGTTTCAATGATCAAACGGTCTACAAGCTCGGGGTTCAATATGGAGTTAATCAGCGCCTGCAAGTTCGTGCTGGGCTTAACTACGGTAAAAATCCGATTCCTGATGATCAACTGACTTTCGCTACTCTGGCGCCCGCCAATACGGAAAGGCATTATTCGTTGGGCTTTACCTATAAAGCGACAGAAGAATTGGAAATTACCGGGGCGTATATGTACGTTCCCTCCAATCCCCAGAGTTCACCTAGAAAGCAGAACGTTATTGGTGCCGCCATGATAGACATGCACCAGAATATTTTCGGAGTAACCATGAGTTGGATTCTTGATCCAGGTCTGTCCGAGTACGGCGATGCGGAGATGGGTGCGTTGAATTTTGGTGGGGTCTATTTCGGCTTTGGTATGGGGCAGGCCAAATTTAATGACTGGGGACAATACGCGGATAATTTTGTGAATTCTTCGTTTGGCTCGCCGACACTTGATTCGACTGACGATGCAAGCACGGCATTTAAAGTGTTTGGGGGTTACCAAATCAACCAATATTTGGGTGCGGAAATCGGCTTTGTGGATTTCAACGATGTTAAGGCCAGTAGCAGCGTGTCGGGTCCCGCTAGAAGTGTTTATACGGTGGCAGAGAACGATGCGTGGACACTGGCTTCCGTAGGCACCCTGCCGCTGACAAAAAATATTTCAGTGTTTGCAAAATTGGGTGCTGCTAATTGGAGTTCTAATTTGAAAACCATATCTACAGATATAGTTTCTACCATTACCGCGTCTGTAACAGATAAAAGCCGGGGGGTTGATCTATTTTACGGTCTGGGCATGAGTTATGCGCTTTTGGATAACGTTGATCTGCGCGCCGAGTTTGAACGTTATAAATTTGATAAAGCTGACCTTGATTTGATCACGGCAGGTATGGCTGTAAAATTTTGACTATAAAGCAGAGGCAGGTTTGTGCTCGAGCGGCCCTCGAAAGACGGGCCGCTTTTTAGCGTCAGTGGTAGTCGGTAGTCGCGACGTCGGCCTCAGGAGAAAACATGAACGCATTATATACCCTGTGAGGTATATTTTATATTTTATAAATACACCCTATGGGGCAATGCCAGTCAGTTAAGGTCTTGACATCTGAAGCTGGTTAATAGAAACAGACTCATGTTTTTTTACATGAGTCTGTTTTTTTGTGTCCCTGCAAACCGTCCTTCAACAAGCCCTCCCTCTCACACCCGAATCGTTTGATCGATTTTCCAACTTGATCGATCCCGACTGGATCGATCAAGCTCTCCAAAGTACAGGTACCGCATCAATCCGGCGTCGCCGTCTACCAGCGGAGCGTGTCGTATGGCTAGTCATCGGCCTTGCCTTGTTTCGCAACGAACCCATCTGGCACATCGTCCGGCAACTCGGACTCTCGCTGAACACCGACGCCCTACCGTCTCCGAGCGTCTCTGTGCAAGGCCGACAACGTCTGGGCGACACGCCGTTGGCATCCTTGTTTCAGCGGCTGGCCAGGCACTGGGGCGTCCCCCATCAACCTGCCGCCACCGACTGGCTCGGTTTACGTACGTTGGCAGTAGACGGCGTCGTCTGGTCGGTGCCCGACACCGCCGAGAATCGCGCAGCGTTCGGCGGCGGTCGATCCCAGCATGGGGAGGGTGCCTGGCCACAGGTGCGCGGTGTGTGCCTGATGGACACCGAGAGTCATCTTTTACTCGGTGCCGAGTTCGGCTCCTTCGCCATAGGTGAATTGAGCTATGCGCGCGCTGACGGCAGAAACCCCCGATCACTCCCTGACGATCTTTGACCGAGCCTATTACGCTGCCGCTTTCCTGCTGGACTGGCAGCAAGCCGGTCAACAGCGACACTGGCTGATGCGAGCCAAGGCCGCTTTGCGGTATGAAGTAGTGCATACCCTGGGTGAGGGCGACGGGTGGGTACGCTTACCGGTCTCGCCGCAGGCACGACAGTCTCGGCCTGATTTGCCGAGCTACTGGGAGGCTCGCTTGATTGAATGCCGTCACGGCAGCGAAACTCGCCGCTATCTGACCTCGCTCGCCGATGCGCAGCGCTATCGAGCCCATCAGCTGGCAGACCACTACCGGCAACGATGGGAGATCGAACTGGGTTACCGCGAGATCAAGCAGGGCTGCTGGCGGGTGAGACTACTTTGCGCAGCAAGCAGCCTACGCTGGTGCGCCAGGAGGTTTGGGGGGTATTGATTGCTTACAACTTGTTGCGTGAGGAAATGCGAATGATGGCGCAAACGTTGGCGGTGCCGCCGCAACGGGTAAGCTTCCAGTGGGCAGCATTGGCGATTGTCCGTCTGTTGCAGCACTGCCCGCTGGAAACGCCAGGCACTTTGCCGAAACGTTTGACGTTGTTGCGGCAGCAAGCACGACTCTACCTGTTACCACCACGACGAAAACGATCTTACCCGCGCCATGTTAAACCTCGTGCCTCCAAGTACCCAACGAAAAAATGCCAGTCAGCTTAACTGACTGGCATTGGGGGTTTTCCCCGGTTTTTTGGCTTTCACGGCGTGAATGTTCAGCTTGTCGGGTAGCCGATGGTCGAGTTGGGCCGCTAGAGCTTGTCAGCGGTGCTCTGCAATCGGCCCAGAACAGGCCCGGCGACCTGATCCGGCGTAACGCCTGTTGCTGCATACCCACGTAAAGTTCAAGTTCGATGGGCTGAACGATGCATTCGAGGCTGTCCAGAACTTTCATCTCTTCGGGTTCAATTCCCCGCACATTGGTGCGAAGGCTGGCGATAGCCAGCAGCCTGAAGAGCGGTGTTAATACCCCGTAACTTGCTGCGGGGTGCTTTATTTGCGGCAACACTCTTGCCCCCTCGTTTTTCCAGCAAGGCAGGCAAATACTTCCGGGCATCGGCATACGCAACATCCGGCGCGAAGAATTTGACGGATGACGCATTCGTAAAAATCAGTTCCCGCACCCGCCTTCCCAACACGGCCCGAATCAAAATGTTTGCGTCAAGAACGATAGCTTTATTAATCATGTTGCCTTGGCGAGTGACTTTTTACGTGGGCTGATTTGCTTGCGAACAACTTTGAATTCGGCGACGACGGCTTCAACATCAACCGCTTGCGCGGCAAGCATTTTATCCAGCGTCTTGCTTGCCTTTTTTAGCGCCGCAAGGTCTGCATCAACCTGCCCTTGCGTTGGAATAAAATAGCCCACCGTCTGACCATGACGCGTCACTGCCACCGGCACGCTGGAAGCAATGTACTCTGCCAAGTCTGCCCTGAATTCTCGAATGCCAACCTTAGTCGCTTCCATGATGCTTACCTCCTGCTGTTCGGACTCTCAATTTGAGTATCAATGTGTACACATGTTAGGTCACAACCTGATTTGATGCAAGCTCGAATGTGCGCTACGGGGTGTTACTACGCAGATGACCCCTTGGCTCTATGGTTCAATGAGTCAGGGGCTGAAAAAAGTCGGGAAGTGAGATGATTTATTGGATGTGATCGACTTGTAACTTCCGTTGCACCTGATGAGCGGCCCTCGAAAGACGGGCCGCTTTTTAGCGTCAGTGGTAGTCGGTAGCTGACGGCGAGTTGGGCTCTAGAGCTTGTCAGCGGTGGCCTGCAATCGACCCAGAACAGGCTCGGCAACCTGATCCGGAAAGCGGGCAGGCAGTGCGGCCGCCACCTTTGCCACAACGTGGGGGGTCTGGGTGACCAGTTCGTCGATGATGGCCTTGCCCGCCTCGCCCAGTCCGCACTTATTCGCGGTAAGCTCCAGGTGCCGACGCTGAAGCTCGTGCCACCTGTAGGGGTGGTTCTGCCCGATGAGCGCCATCGCCATCTTGATTTTCTTCTCCTGCAGCATGCGTACGCCCTTTCCCATCACAGGATAGGCCGACAAGACGTCATAGCTCGGGGTCAGCCGATAGCCGCCGCCGGCATCAAGAAACAGGCTGAAGTTCTTGGCATGGCCGTCAATGGCGGCGAGCAGCCAAAAGATGACTTGGGCCTTGAAGAATGTCTTGCGATCGGCTTCCGCATACGTTGAGCCCAGTAGCAAATTTTTTATGGGCGAAATTTACACAAACGGTCGCGGCTGCAACTCGGGTTCCAGTTTCGTCAAAAAACCGTGTCGAATACATTAAAGTGATATAATATTTACCATATATCCACTTGTGATAAAATTTATGTTATGTCACGATCATCGCTTGCCCTAAGCTCGCTTCCGCCTGAGGCGGCTAACGCATTGGCGGCCTTGGGGGAGCATCTTGCCTTGGCTCGTGTGCGCCGGAATGAATCGCAAAGACAGTGGGCCATGCGAATCGGGGTGTCCGTGCCTACCTTGATCCGG
>JBEBIZ010000015.1:0-62279 GCA_040080135.1 Thiobacillaceae bacterium | reverse complement strand
GGGCACTTGCACCGTGTGACGCAGCAGGGGTGCGTAGGTGGATTTGAACAAGGGAATATCCGTCACCGACAGCGCGCCGACGGTTTCGCCGTGATAGCCGTTCTGCAGGCTGACAAACCCGTTCTTCTCTGGCTGGCCTGAGTTACGCCAGAAGTGAGCACTCATTTTTAGCGCGATTTCGGTGGCCGACGCGCCGTCTGATCCGTAAAACGCGTGCCCCAGCCCGGTCAGTTTCGCCAGCCGTTCCGATAATTCCACCACCGGCGCGTGGGTCGCACCCGCCAGCATCACATGCTCGATTTTGCCGAGCTGGTCGATGATTGCCGCATTGATGCGCGGATTGCAGTGCCCGAACAGATTGACCCACCAGCTTGAAATCGCGTCCAGATACCGCCGCCCCTCAAAATCAATCAGCCACACCCCTTCGCCGCGCGCGATCGCCAGCGGCGGGATGGATTCCATCTGCTTCATCTGGGTGCAGGGGTGCCAGAGAAACTGGCGTGAACGATCTTGCAATAAGGACATCGGTCTGCTCGACGGGGCGTGCCGCAAGTTTAAGCGGCGTCCAGTCGATTACCAAATCAGTCCGTGCGATTTCCATCACCGACCCACCAAATACGATTTAAAGGGGAAACCATCCCTTATTCGCCGTTATCCCGGCAGCGCCCCTGCGCTATCGTCTCTGTCAGAACACGTGACCGCACAGACCCAACTCAAGACCCACGCGGCTTACGCCGTTAAATACATTGAATCAATGAAAATCAAATTTTAGAAACCAATATGCAAGCCCGTGTCCAGCAAACCCCGATCACCCCAGTCATGCCGCAGCGGCAAGCGGCTGGGCAGGCCGTACGCGTCTCGCTGTCTTCCGAGCACCTGCTGCAATTGCAGGCCGAACTGCTTGGGCGCAAACGTTTCCGCGAAGCCGCCACTGCACTGGCACAGCAACTTGCCGGCAGCTTGAAATGCGACCGCGCCAGCCTCGGTTGGCGCGAAAAAAACGGGATCGAAGTGGTGGCAGCGTCATATGTTGCCGAAGTTCACGCTCGCCAGGAAACCGCACGACTGGTGGCAGCCGCGATGGAGGAAGCGACCGAGCAGGGCATCCGGCTCGTTCATCCCGAACCCGACAGTAATCGTCCACACATTGTGCTGGCGCATGACGAGCTCGCACGTCGGCAGGGTTATGCCCTGTGTACCGTCCCGCTGGCGCATGAAGGGCGCATCATCGGCGCACTGACCATGGAGCGCCGCGACGGCGAGTTCACAGCGACAGAAGCCGCGCATATCGAACGCGTCGCCGCCATGCTGGCACCCACGCTCGCGCTTAAATACGAAAACGGCCTGTCGATCTGGCGTCGTAGCAGCACGAGCTTCAAGGAAAAACTCCACTCCCTGCTGCAAACCGGCACCCCCGCACACAAGCCCATCCTGATCGGCATCGCCACTGCGGCTGTATTGCTGGCGGGCGTGCTGCTCATTCCCATGCCCTACAACGTCAGCGCACCCGCCAAACTGGAAGGCGCCGTGCAGCGCGTGCTCACCGCACCCGCCGACGGCTATCTGCAAAAGGTGTATGCCCGCCCAGGCGACCGCGTCAAAACAGGACAAGTGCTGGCAGAGCTGGCCGACCAGGACATGCTGGTTGAACAGCGCGGACTGGAAGCCGAACTGGCGCAGCACGAAAACGCCCTGATTTCTGCACAAGCACACAGTGATCGCGCTGAATACTCGCTCAATCAGGGGCGCGCAGACTCTGCGCGCGCCCGGCTCGACCTGCTCCAGCAACAGCTTCAACGCAGCCATTTGCGCGCGCCTTTTGATGGCGTGATCATCAAAGGCGACCTCAGCCAGTCGATCGGTTCGCCGGTCGAACGCGGGGCCGAACTCATCACCCTGGCCCCGGCCAGCGGCTATCGCGTCAAGATCGAAGCAGAAGAAACCGAAGTGGCCGACCTCAAGACCGGCCAGAGCGGTCGCCTGATTCTGGCCGCCATGCCTTCGCTGACACTGCCGTTCCACGTCGAACGCATTACGCCCCTGGCCAGCAGCGAAGAGGGCCATCATTACTTTGCCGTGTACGCCACACTCGAAGGCAAACTGCCCGCCCTGCGTCCCGGTATGCAGGGCTTCGCCAAAATTGAAGTGGACTCGCGCTCCATGTTGTTCAACTGGGTACGGCGCGCATCCAACTGGTGCCGCATCAAGCTCTGGTCCTGGGGCGCGTAGGTGACCGCCGATTCACTGTTCAGCCCCAACTGGTTTCGGGTCTCCGAGCTTCACCCGCTACTGGGCGGGCATGTTCAGGTGCGGCGGCAACCCAGCCGCGATGCGCTCTGGTACGTGTTTACCGATACCGCCAGCGGTCGCCAGCATCGCCTGAACGACATTGCCTATCAATTTGCCGGTCGTTGTAACGGCCACCATTCCACGCAAACCATTTGGGAAGCCCTGCTTGAAAAACTGGGCGACCACGCGCCGTCGCAAGAAGAAATCATCCGGCTGATCGGGCAATTATCCGAAGGCGGCATGTTGCAACTGGACAAGCTGTCGGATGTGGAAGCTCTGTTTGAACGGCACGACGAACGCAGCAGTGCGCAACAGCGCAGCGCGATGAATCCACTTTCGTTTCGACTTGGCCTGTTCAACCCGGACCATCTCCTGCGCCGCCTCGATGGTGTAGCGCAACAGGTATTCCGCAGCTGGGTGCTCGCGTTGTGGATGCTGATTGTCGGCACCGCGCTGGTCAGCGGTGTTGCGCACTGGACCGAACTCCGCGCCCATGCTGCCACCTACATGCTGACACCGCGTTACCTGATTCTGATGTGGCTGTGCTTCCCCCTGATTAAAGCCGTGCACGAACTGTCGCATGGCCTCGCCGTGCGGCGCTGGGGCGGCGAAGTCACACAAATGGGCATCACCCTGCTGGTACTGGTGCCGGCCCCGTTTGTCGATGCGTCCGCCGCATCCGCCTTTCGCCCCGCCTATCAGCGCGTGATGGTGAGTGCCGCCGGCATCATGGCCGAATTGCTGATCGCCGCCTTCGCGCTGTTTGTATGGCTCAACGTCGAGCCTGGTTTGCTGCGCGACATCGCCTTCATCTTCGGCTTCATCGGCAGCGTATCCACCGTGCTGTTCAACGGTAATCCGCTGCTGCGCTTCGACGGCTATTACGTGCTGTCCGACGCGCTCAACCTGCCCAATCTCGCACCGCGCAGCAACCGCTACTGGATCTATCTTGCCCAGCGTTATCTGCTCAAACTGCCCGGCGCGCAATCGCCCGAACCGTCACGTGGCGAACACCTCTGGCTGCTGCTGTATGCCCCGCTATCGTGGGTGTACAAGATTTTCATCGGCCTGCTGATTACGTTTTGGGTCGCGTCAAAAGCCCTTCTACTGGGACTCGCTGCGGGACTATTTCTGCTTTACTCCACGCTGGCCCGACCTCTGTACACGCTGTTCAAATTTGCCTTTTCTTCGCCCGTTCTGGGTTCGCAACGGCTACGCGCGCGCGCGATGACTGCGGGCCTCACGCTTTTCGCCGTTCTGGCCGTGGGCGTTGTGCCGATGCCCTCGGTCACCACGGCAGAAGGCGTCGTGTGGTTGCCCGAGCGCGCGCAACTCCGCGCCGAAACCGGTGGCTTTGTCGTCAGCGTAGCCGCGCGCGACGGCGCGCCCGTCAAACCCGGTCAGCTTATTGCCGTTCTGGACGACCCCGCGCTCGAAGCCAGCCGCCGCGAACTGCAAGGCAAACTCGACAGCTATCGCGCCGAGCAATTTCAATCCTTCACCAGCGACCCGTTCAAGGCCAAAAATGCAGCCGAAGCGATGCAGCGTACCGAGGTTGAACTGGCGCGCGTCGAACAACGCTTGTCGCAACTGGAAGTGCGCGCCCAGATTGCAGGCAGGCTGGTCATGCCGCGCCAGCAGGATTTGCCGGGCAGCTTCATGAAGCAAGGCAGCATGATCGGCTATGTGTTCAGCCCGGACATTGTCCGCGTACGCGCGGTAGTGGATGAGCACGACATTGCACTGGTGCGCGAACGCACCCAATTGGTCAGCGTATTGCTGAACGACGATCCCGCGCATGCGCTCGCAGCCGGGTTGACGCGCGAAACGCCCGCCGCAACGCAAACGCTGCCCAGCCCCGCGCTGGGCGACCGCACCGGCGGCAGCCGCATCACCGACCCCGCCGACAAGGACGGAACCAAAACACTGGAGCCGGTTTTTCTGGTCGATCTCACCTTGCCGCCCAACGCAACGCAACGTGTAGGCGGCCGCGCCTGGGTGCATTTCGATCACGGTGCCGAGCCGCTGGCGGTGCAATGGACACGACGCATCCGGCAGCTCTTCCTCCAACATTTCAGCGCGGCGGAATAGCCCATGGTTAACCCCGCCATCCACGCAAACGTGCTCCCGCAGCCCGGTCTGATCTGGGGGCTGTATCCGGAAAAACGCAGCACAGCGCCGAAGCACGCCTGGGCCAATCGTCTCAATGCCATCGCCACGCGTCTGAGCCAGCCGGGCCTGTCGCGCTACCGCCGCATTGCGCGGCGCTCGCTGGAAATCGAAGCGGGCATGAGCGATCTTTCCGGCAGCGATTTCGATGCCGCCGTACGAACGCTCAAGCAGCAATTCACCCGCGACGGCCTCACGCCGGCCGCGCTCGCACAGGCCTTTGCCCTGATTGGTCATGCCAGCCGCCGCCAGCTCGGCATGTCGCCTTTTGCCAGCCAGCGCATCGCTGCCGCCATCATGCTCGACCGGAAACTGGCCGAAATGGCGACCGGCGAAGGCAAAACCCTGGTCGCTGCGCTGACTGCCGCCACCGGCGCACTGACGGGCATGCCGGTGCATGTCATCACCACCAACGATTATCTGGTCGCGCGCGACGCCGCCACAATGCGCCCGCTGTATGCCGCGCTGGGACTCAGCGTCGGTGCCGTGCAGCAAAGCATGGACAGCAACGACCGGCGCGAAGAATACGCGCGCGACATCACCTACTGCACGGCCAAGGAGCTGGTGTTCGACTACATGCGCGACCTGCCGTTGCGCAGCCAGCATCGCACCGAACTGGCGTGGCGCACCGCACAGTTTTCGGCTCGCTCCCCCGATCACAGCACCTTGCTGCGCGGCCTGTGCATGGCCGTCATCGACGAAGCCGACAGCATCCTGATCGACGAAGCGCGCGTACCGCTGATCATTTCAGAGTTGCACGAAAACGCAGGCCAGCGCGAAGCCGCTGCGGACATCCTGAAGCACGCTGCCGCCCTTCGCCTCGACACCGATTTCACGCTGGACCGACATGCGCAATCCGCAACGCTGACCGAAACGGGCCGGACTGTTCTGGACGAAAAAACCGGCGACCTGCACCCCGCCTGGCATAACCGGCGTCATCGCGAAGAGCATCTCTGCCTGGCGCTGGCAGCCTTGCACATCTTCCAGCGCGACCGCCATTATCTGGTGCGCGACGAAGGCATCCACATCATCGACGAAACCACGGGCCGCGTATCGCCCGGGCGCACCTGGTCGCGCGGCCTGCATCAGTTCATCGAAATGAAAGAGTTGTGCAAGGCCAGCGGCGAAACCGTCACCCGCGCACAGATCACCTATCAGCGTTTCTTCCCGCGCTATTTGCGCCTGTGCGGCATGAGCGGCACCCTGTCCGAATCGCGCGGCGAACTATCGCGTGTGTACGGCCTGAATGTGGTGCGCGTGCCGTTGCGCAAACCCAGCCAGCGCATCGATTTGGGACACACCCTTTTTTTTCACCGCGCACAGCAATGGCACGCGGTCGCCTCGGCTGTGGTGGCCCGCACCCGCGCGGGACAACCGGTCCTCATCGGTACCGATTCGGTGGCCGATTCTGAAAGCCTGTCCGCGTATCTGTTGCAACAGGGCATCACCCACACCGTGCTCAACGCCCGCAACGACAAACACGAAGCCAATACCGTCGCGCTGGCCGGGCATACCGACCACATTACCGTGGCGACCAACATGGCCGGTCGCGGCACCGATATTCCACTCGGCCCCGGCGTGGAAAAACGCGGCGGCCTGCATGTCATTTCGTGTCAGATGAATAGTTCTCGGCGTATCGACCGGCAATTGAAAGGTCGTTGCGCGCGGCAGGGCGATCCTGGCAGCGTGGAAACCCTGCTCAGTATCGAATCGCCGTTGATGCTGCGCTCGCTCCCCGCCTGGCTCAAGCGCATGGCTGCAAAAACAGCTCGCAACGACAGTACCTTGCCTGGCTGGTTCGGCACGCTGCTGGCGACCTATACCCAGCGCATGGAGTCGGCACGCCAGCAGTCGCAACGCGCGATGCTCCTGCATCAAGATCAACAGCTCGACCGCATGGCCGCGTTTAAAGAATAGGCAAGGGACAGGCCATGCCACATACCCCCTTTCGCTTACGCCCGCTGGTTGAAGAACTGGAGCCCCGCATCCTGTTCTCGGCCGATCTTGCGCCCATCGTGCTCGACGGCCTTCAGCCCGCACCCGAACAACGGGTGCTGACCATCGATGGCGAATTCTCGAATACGGCCACCGCCGCCCATCACGAACTGGTGATTGTCGATACTGGCGTACAGGACTACCAATCGCTGCTCGCCGACATCCTCAAGCAGCGCAGCGATACACGACACATCGATGTCGTTGTGCTCGATCCCGCTCAAGACGCGCTCTCACAAATCACCCAGGCGCTGCAAAGCCACGGTCAGCTCGATGCCTTGCATATCATCAGCCACGGCGAATCCGGCGAACTGCTGCTCGGCAACACGCTGGTCAATGACCGCACGCTGGAAACGCAAGCCGCCAGCATTCAATCCTGGTCGAACGCCTTATCCGCCCACGCCGACATCCTGCTCTATGGCTGCGACGTAGCCGAAGGCGCCGCCGGTCAACAGTTCGTCAACTCGCTTGCCCGCCTCACGGGTGCCGACGTGGCCGCCAATACCGACCTGACCGGCAGCGCTGCCCTCGGTGGCGACTGGACGCTGGAAACGCACACCGGATCGATCGAAACGGCCATATTGCTTGGCTCCGTACAAACTGCGTGGCAGGGCACGTTGAACATCAACGCCGATTCCACTCAGCAGCTAGCCAATATCGCCACACCCAACGACCAGAGCACCACCCCCTCGTCGCGTCAGGTGGCGATCAACCCGGTCGATGGCAGTTTTGTCGTGATGTGGACCAGCGCCAATCAGGATGGAAACGGCACCGGTGTGTATCTACGCCGGTTTGATGCGGCAGGCAATGCGCTGACTGGCGAGATACAGGTCAACACCTACACCAGCAATAACCAGCAAAACCCCGCGATTGCCATGGATGCCAATGGCAAATTTGTCGTGGTATGGGAAAGCCAGAATCAGGATGGCAACAAATACGGCATTTATGCCAAGCGTTTTAACGCAGATGGCAGCACAGCGACCAGTGGTGTAACTGGCGAATTTCTGGTCAACAACACCACGAGCGGCGACCAGACTTCACCCAGCATCGGCATGGATGCCGCAGGCAATTTTGTCGTTGCGTGGCAAAGCAATGACAGCAATGGTTTGGGGATATATGCCCGACGTTTTAATGCTGCCGGCACCGCACTGGGTACCGAATTTCAGGTCAACAACACCACGACAAACGACCAGTACCAACCCGCCGTGGCGATGAATGCCTCCGGAGAGTTCGTCATCGTCTGGGCCAGCGTAGATCAGGACTCCAATCTTCTAGGCGGCAAAAGTACCGGCGTCTACGCCCGACTTTTCAATCCCGATGGGAGCACGCTTAAAAACGAATTTACGGTTCACCCCTTACTGCTCCTGGATGCCAACGACCAGTATTCACCCGACGTCGCCATGAATGACGCGGGACTATTCGCCGTCGTGGCGGTCGATGATTCCGGCAGCAGCCAAAATATTGCTTACCGGCTATTCAATAGCAGCGGCGGCGCAATAACGGGCGGCGACTATGCAACCGATGCCGCCGGCATCAACACCAACCCCGCCGTCGCTATCGGCAATGGCGGTGACTTTATCGTCGCCTGGGAAAACATCGGGATGGATGGCGCGGGATCGGGCATCGTCGCACGGCATATCGGGGCCGACGGATCCAAGCTGGGTGGCGAGCACATCGTCAACATTGTTACGGCCAGCGATCAGGTCGGCCCCAGTCTGGCGCGTAGTGGCAATCATGCAGTATTCGTCTGGAGTGGAAAGGGCACAGAAGACAGCAACGGCGTGTATTTCCTCCAGGCCGACATCAATACGCCGCCGGTGATCACCTCCAATGGCGGCGGGGCGAGCGCAAGTGTTTCGGTAGCAGAAGGCACAACGGCGATCACCATGGTGACAGCCACCGACAGCGACGTGCCCGCGCAAACCTTGTCGTACAGCCTGATTGGCGGAACCGATCTGTCGGCATTCAGCATCAACCCCGGCACCGGCGCGCTGGTTTTTAATGCCGCGCGCAACTACGAAACGCCCGGCGATGCCAATGGCGACAATATCTATCAGGTCATCGTGCAGGTGGATGACGGCCATGGCGGCATCGACACGCAGACGATCAATGTCACCCTAACCAATGCCCCCCCGGTTGCACAGAATGACAGCTACACCACCAGCGCAAACGCAACCCTGACCGTATCGACCGGAACCGGTCTCCTCGCCAACGACGCCGACCCGGCTGGGGGTGCGTTATCGGTGTACACCATCACCCAGCCCAGCAATGGCACGGTGTCGCTGGTGCCCTCACCCATCACCTCCTTTACCAATATCAACAACAATTCGGCGGTCGATGCGCATGGCGACTGGTCGCCGGATGGCAGCAAAATTGCCTTTACCAGCAATCGTGATGGTGATTACGAAATTTTCGTCATGAATGCCAACGGCACCAATGTCGTCCCCCTGACCAGCAATACCAGTATTCAGGACAATCAACCGGCCTGGTCACCTAACGGCAATCAGATTGCCTACATGTCGGACACCAGCAACGGTCTGGAAGTCTGGGTCATGGACAGCAATGGCGGCAACAAGCACCAGATAGCCATGACCACCAATGCTACCGACATAAGCGGTCAGCCTACCTGGTCGCCAGATGGAACCAAAATCGCCTTTACTTCCACCCGTTCGGGGAGCAGCGGCTATGACATCTGGGTCGCGAACGCTGACGGCACAGGCAGTCCCGTCAAGCTCTTTACCGCCAGCGGAACCGATGCCGAACCCGTCTGGTCACCCGATGGTTCAAAGATCGCGTTTTCCAACACAAATACAACAACGGGTGTTGCAAATGTGTTTGTCATGGATGCCAATGGCACAAACCTCAAGCAGCTTACCTTCAACAGCGGCAGTGGCGTGGACAAGTCACCCGTGTGGTCACCCGATGGCAGCATGATCGCGTTTGTCTCCGACCGCACCAGCACCAGCCAGCTTTACATCATGGACGCCGACGGTAGCCACCAGACAAAAATCACCAATGCCGCATCCGCCGTCACGTTCCCTGACTGGGCGCCGAACAGCAACAAGGTGTTGTTCACGGTCGGCAATGACATCCAGACGGCAACACTGGTGTTTGACGGTTCGTTCATTTACACCCCAAACGCCGGGTTCTCGGGCACAGACAGTTTTACCTACCAAGTGACGGATGCCAGCGGCAGCGGCAGCACCGCGACGGTCACCCTCACCGTCACGCCAGCGAACACGCCGCCTGGTGTGTCGCCGGTCACGCTCAGCGCGATTGCTGAAGACAGTGGTGCGCACCTCGTTACACAGGCCGCTTTGCTCGCGGGTGCGACGGATGCCAATGGCGACAGCCTGACCGCAATCAATCTGGCCAACACCAGCGGCAACGGCACGTTGACTGACAATGGCAACGGCACCTGGACCTACACCCCGACGCTCAACGATGACACGTCGGTGAGCTTCAGCTTCACCGTCAGCGATGGTCATGGCGGATCGGTCGCCAACACGGCCTCGCTGGACTTGACGCCTGTCAACGATGCACCTGTCGCTGTCAACGACAATGCCACTGGCAATGAAGACACGTCTATCACCGGCACGGTGCTCTCCAACGATACCGATGTAGAAGGCAATGCGCTGACCGCGAACCTGGTTGCCGGCCCGGCAAACGGCAGCCTGATACTCAACGCGAATGGCAGCTTTACCTACACGCCAGCCGCCAATTTCAATGGCACCGATTCGTTTACCTACAAGGCCAATGACGGGACTTCTGACTCAACCACCGCCACGGTTACGATCACCGTTAACTCCGTCAACGATGCGCCTGCGGGGTCTAACAAAACAATTACCTTCAATGAGGACACGGCCTACACACTGAAGCTGGCTGATTTCGGATTGACCGACCCCAACGATGTGTCGGCCAATAGCCTGGCTTCGGTGAAGATCACCTCTCTGCCTGCTGCAGGCAGCCTGTTGTTGTATGGCAATTCTGTCGCGGTGGGCCAGGCCATTGCAGCATCAGACCTATCCAATGGCGGTCTCAAATTTGTTCCAGCGGCCAATGCCAATGGCAATACGTATGCAAACTTCACTTTTCAGGTGAAGGACGATGGTGGCACTGCAAACGGTGGCGTGAACCTCGATCCCACCCCAAACACCCTCAC
This sequence comes from Thiobacillaceae bacterium, assembly GCA_040080135.1. GTDB lineage: Bacteria > Pseudomonadota > Gammaproteobacteria > Burkholderiales > Thiobacillaceae > Thiobacillus. Next base: position 51,667 of record JBEBIZ010000015.1, on the reverse strand, counting down.
CTTCAATGTCACGCCGGTCAACGATGCGCCCACGGCTTCGAACGCCAACATCGACGTACCCGTCAACCTGCTCTATTCCGGCACGCTACCCGCTGCCGTCGATGTCGACGGCGACACGATTACCTATTCGCTGGTCTCGCAAGGCAGCCACGGCCTCGCCTCCGTCAGTTCGGATGGCACCTACACCTATCTTCCCTTGCTCAGCTACAACGGATCGGACAGCTTCACCTTCAATGTGTCGGATGGTGGAGGGAACAACACTTACACCATCACGATCAATGTCGGCTCAATCAACACCGCGCCGGTGGCAACGGCCGATTCCGCAACGGGCGATGAAGACACGACCTTATCCGGAAATGTACTGGCCAACGATTCCGACGTGGATGGTAATCCGCTCACCGCTACGCTGGTGAGCGGCCCGGCCAATGGCTCGCTGACATTCGGCACTGACGGCAGCTTTATCTACGCGCCTGTTGCCAACTGGAATGGCACGGACAGCTTCACCTACAAGGCCAATGACGGCGCGCTCGATTCCAGTGTGGTTTCCGTGACGCTCGCCGTGGTTGCCATAAACGATGACCCCACGGCTTCGGATGATTCGATCGACGCGATCGAGGACACGGGTTACGTCGGCAGCTTGCCGACCTGGACCGATATCGATAGCGCCAACGTGGCGTACGAGCTCAATACGCAGGCAACCAACGGCACCGCCGCGATCAATGGCGACGGATCGTTTACCTACAACCCGAACGCCAACTTCAACGGCAGCGACAGCTTCAGTTATACGATCAATGACGGCAATGGCGGCACAAACACCTATACCGTCACGGTCGGTGTGGCGCCGGTCAATGACGCACCCACCACCAGCCCGGTCACACTGGCTTCCATCGCCGAAAACAGCGGCGCACGGCTGATTACGCAAGCCGAACTGCTGAGCAATGCTGCCGACGTGGACAGCCCCAGCCTGACTGCAACCAGCCTCGCCCTGACCGCTGGCGCAGGCACGCTGACGAACAACGGAAACGGCACCTGGACCTACACCCCCGCGCTCAACGACGATACCGCCGTCAGTTTCAGTTACACCGTGACGGACGGCAGCAAGACAACAGATGGATCGGCGTCGATGGACATCGCGCCCGTCAATAATGCGCCCACTGCCAGCGCATACAGCTTCAGCTCATGGGAAGACACGACGCATACCGACACGCTGCCAACCGCCAGCGATGTGGAAGGCGACACGATCAGCTACAGCCTGAGCACCCCCGCAGGCCATGGCACGGTGAGTATCGCGACGGACGGTAGCTTCACCTATACATCGACCGGCAATTACTTTGGCAGCGACAGTTTCACTTACACCGTTTCGGATGGCGTGGGCGGCAGCAATTCGTATGCCGTGTCTGTCTCGATATCGCCCGTTAACGATGCGCCAACCAGTGCCGACAACACCGTCACCACTTCGGAAAATTCGACCTATGTATTCCAGATGTCGGATTTTCCGTTCAGCGATCCCGGCGACAGCGGCGCTGACAACCTGCTGACGGTCAGTATCGTTACCCTGCCTTCATCCGGTACCTTGTTCTATGAAGGCATAGCCGTTACGGCAGGGCAAATCATTGATGCGAGCGGCATCGCGCTGGGCGAGCTCGAATTTGTTCCCGTAACCAGTGCGAATGGCGCAGGGTATGCCAGCTTTACGTTTCAGGTGCAGGACAGTGGCGGCATCATCGATGGCGGTGTGGATATTGATCCTGCCGTCCATACGCTGACGATCGACGTCACGCCCGTGAATGATGCCCCGGTGGCTGGCAACGACAGCGCAACCGGCAATGAGGACACATCGATCAGCGGCAATGTGCTGGGCAACGATTCGGATATGGATAGCGCCACGCTGGTCGCCACGCTGGTCAGCGGCCCGGCCAACGGCAGCCTGACACTGGGCTTGGACGGCAGTTTCACGTACACGCCCAATGCCAACTTCAACGGCACCGACAGCTTCACGTATGTCGCCAATGACGGCACGCTCGATTCGAATGTGGCGACGGTCACGCTGACGGTCAGCCCGGTCAACGATGCGCCGACCGCATCGGATACGTCGATCAGCGCCACCGAGGATGTGACTTACTCAGGCAATCTGCCTGCCGCGACCGATGTGGATATCGACACGATCAGTTATGGGCTGTCTTCTCCGGCAGCGAACGGCACGGTGTCGGTTAATCCCGATGGCAGTTTCAGCTACGCGCCCAGCGCCAATTTCAATGGCACCGACAGTTTTGTCTATTCGGTCAACGATGGCAAAAGCGGTCGCAATACCTATACCGTCAGTGTGAATGTTGCGGCGGTCAACGACATGCCCGCACTCACAACAACACCGCTCAGCCTGAATCAGGGCGAAACCGTGGTACTGACCAGCGCCAGCCTGCAGGCCAGCGATGTCGATAATACGGCCGCCCAACTCACATTCACGATCACCAGCGTACCCGCAGCCGGCACGCTGGTACTCAACGGCACGCCGCTGGTGGTCAGCGGCAGCTTTACGCAGGACGACATCAACAATGGCCGCGTGACGTACACGCATACTGCGGCCATCGCCGGGTCTGACAGCGTCGGCGTCACGGTCTCCGACCCCGCCAGCGCGCAGGCCTCCGGCGTGATGACGTTTACCGTCATCACGCCTTCGGAGGCAGCCGCGCCAGCGATGCCAACCGACCCCGCAACGCAACCCAAAGTTGCCCCGGACGAGCCCGCGCCAGCGGTTGAAGAGACCGCCGCAGCGACAACCGACCCGACCCTTGCCGGGCCGCAAGACAGCGTGAATATTCCGGTCACAACGGACAGCGACGAGAACACCGTTATCCAGCCCGATAGCAACGTCTTCCCGACGCTGGCCGCCGTCCGTGCCGCTTTCAATCTTGACCCATCCAGTGCGGCGAACGCGCCCGCAGCCGACTTGCTTTCCTCACTGAGCAATGCGCTACAGGCCATTGCACATAACGCACAGGCACTGCAATCGCTGCAAACCAGCCTGGGCAGCAGCCATTTTCAGCAGCAGCTCGACCAGTTAAAAAACGATATTCACGAGCAACTGCGTCTGGATAAAAACACGGTGGCCTCCACCTTGGTCGTCTCGACCGGGCTGTCGGTGGGTTATGTGCTGTGGCTGGTGCGCGGCGGTGTGCTGCTTTCCAGCCTGTTGTCGTCGCTGCCCGCATGGCGACTGATCGACCCGCTGCCGATTCTGGGCAATCTCGCCCGCAAAACCGACGACGACGATGATGAATCGCTTGAAGGCATGCTGAAAAAATCGGCTGCCACGCCCACTCCGCCAACACACGATGAGCGCGCCCCATGAAACGTCTCCTGAACAAACTGAGCGCACGTTTTTACATCAGCATGGGGCTGGTGTCCCTGATGCTGAGCTTGCTGCTGCTGGCCTTCTTTTTCGACATGGTTCCCGATCAGGACAAGGCGATCCGCGAAGGCCGCGCATCGCTGGCCGAATCGATTGCCGCGTACAGCACCGCCCTCATCAGCAAAGAGCAGAGCGATCAGGCGCAAGCCACACTGAAATTTGTGGTCGAGCGCAATCCGGATCTGCTGTCGGCAGCGATCCGCACCGTAGACGGCCAGATGCTGGCGGTCATCGGAGAACACGCCACCTACTGGCAGGCCACCGCAGGCAATGTGTCCACCGACTCCCAGATCAAGGTGCCGATCTGGGGCGCGAGCAATCAAGCCTGGGGGCAAGTTGAACTGGCTTTCAAGCCACTGAAACCAGCCGGTCTGGCGGGCATACTGCATGACCCGCGCATCCAGCTTTCGCTCCTGCTTGGCATGGCCGGATTTGTGGTGTTCTATTTTTATCTGGGGCGCATGCTCAAGCACCTCGATCCTTCGCGCGCCGTCCCCGAGCGCGTCCGGTCGGCGCTGGACAACCTGACCGAAGGCTTGCTGGTCATGGATACCAAGAGTCAGATCGTGCTCGCTAACCAGGCCTTCGCTGATTTGCTGGGGCGCGAACAAACCAGCCTGACCGGAATTGCGGCGCATAGCCTGGCCTGGGAAGACACGCAGGGCGACAAACCCGCCAATGGCGGCTATCCGTGGCAAATTGCGCTTGAGAACGGCGCGCCCGTTCGCAACTTTATGCTGTGGCTGACCGGCGCGGACGGCAAACGTCGCACCTTCATGATCAACTGCTCACCCATTCTCGTGGGCAGGGGAGAATATGGCGGCGTGATGGTGTCGCTCGACGACGTGACGCTGATGGAAGAAAAGGAAATCGAGCTGCGCAAATCGCAACTGGAAGCAGAAAATGCAAACCAGGCCAAGAGTGCTTTTCTGGCCAACATGAGTCACGAAATCCGCTCGCCGATGAATGCCATTCTCGGCTTTACCGAATTGCTTCGGCGCGGCCAGGCCAAGGATGAAAACGAATACCGTCGCCATCTGGACATCGTTCACGCCAGCGGCACCCATTTACTGGGACTGATCAACGATATTCTGGATTTATCCAAGGTCGAAGCGGGCCGTCTGGAAATCGAGCATATCACCGACTCGCCGTACAAAATCGCCCATGAAGTGGTGCAGGCGCAGAGCGTGAGAGCGACAGAAAAAGGCATCGCCATCGAACTCGACTGCCCCGGCGCGATGCCGGAAAGCATGGTCACCGACCCGGCGCGTCTGCGCCAGATTCTCACCAACCTGGTCAACAATGCGGTCAAGTTCACCGAAAAAGGCGGCGTGAAGCTGTCGCTGCATTTCCTGCCTGATCGACCGATTGCCCACCTGCAAATCAAGGTAAGCGATTCTGGAATCGGCATCGCCGAAGACAAACTCGAAGGCGTGTTCGAGCCGTTTGTCCAGGCCGAAGGGTCGATCACCCGACGGTTTGGCGGCACCGGTCTCGGGCTCACCATCAGCCGCCGTTTTGCGCGCGCGATGGGCGGCGATATCGTCGCAAACAGCACGCCCGGCATGGGCAGTACCTTTACCGTCACCCTGCCTGCCGGACCCATCGATCAACTCAAACTGCTCACACCGGAGGAGCTTGCCCAGCAACAATCGACGGGCGCCATCATGTCGGGCGCCAGCTGGAAGCTGCCAAACGCACGCGTGCTGATTGTGGACGACGGCGAAGAAAATCGCGAACTGGTGCGTCTGGTGCTGGAAGAAGCGGGTGCATTGACCGAGCAGGCAGAAAACGGACAGATGGCGCTCGAAAAAGCGATGACCCGCCAATACGACATCATTCTGATGGATCTGCAAATGCCGGTCATGGACGGTGAAACTGCCACCCGCCTGCTGCGCAGCCGGGGGCTTGCCACACCAGTCGTGGCGCTGACTGCCCACGCCATGAAAGGGTATGAAGAAGGCATGAAAGCCGCTGGATTCACCGCCTACCTCACCAAGCCGATCGATCTGGACACGCTGATGAGCACGGTTGCCCGTCTGGTCGGCGGCGAAAAAATTGCTCACACCCTGAAGAAATCTGTCGCCCTGCCGATTACTACCTATAAGGCAGGCAACGTACCAAGAATGCCCGTGGTGTCGCGTTTGGCCGGCAATGCCCGGTTGCGACCGGCGGTCGAAAAATTTATCGATCGACTGCCCGCCCAGATTGATGAGATGGAGCGCGCCTGGAAAACGCAGGATTTCAGCACCCTGGCAGCCTTGGCGCACTGGCTGAAAGGATCGGGCGGCACGGTGGGATTCGATGTGTTTAACGAACCCGCCAAGAAATTGGAGCAGCTGGCCAAGGCGGGTGCCGATACAGAGATAAACGAAGTGATTGGTGAATTGCGTGATATGGAATCGCGAATTGTCCGGACAGAAGTGCAAAACGACATCACGGCAACGCCTGCAACGGCACTGACAGAATGAGGGGGACTTGACCATGCCAGCCAACGCTTTACTCGCGCCTTTCGGCAGCGCCGATGCCAGCGATGAAACGACTTCGCTGCGGACGCTGAAAAACGCCCGGGTCATGATCGTCGACGACGAGCCGATCATGCTCGACGTGCTGCAGGCCTTTCTGGAAGACGCGGGTTATTCCCATTTTCTGACAACCGAAGACTCCACACGTGCGCTCGACATGCTGCTGAAACAGCGTCCCGATGTGCTGCTGATGGATTTGATCATGCCCGGAAAGTCCGGGTTCGAACTGCTGACTGAAATTCGCAACGAACCTCTGCTGCGTTACTTGCCGGTGATTGTGCTGACTGCCGCCAGCGATTCGGAGACCAAACTCCAGGCGCTGGAGCTGGGCGCAACCGACTTCCTGTCCAAGCCGGTTGATCCCAGCGAACTCAGCCTGCGGCTCAGGAATGCGCTGGCATTCAAGGCTTATCAGGATCAGCTCGCCTACAACGACGCCCTCACCGGCCTGCCCAATCGCCAGCTGTTTCTCGAACGGTTGGCCTGGACACTACGGCTGGCACGCCGCCACAACAAGCAATGCGCGCTGCTGCAAATCGGTCTGGATCGCTTCAAACAGGTTAATGACAGCCTCGGACACAAAATGGGTGACGAGGTTTTGAAAGCGGTTGCCCGGCGACTGGCAGGCGCACTGCGCGACACCGATACCGTCAGCCCGCTGAATGATCACGAAAATAGCATCAGCCTGTCGCGGCTGGCAGGCGATGAATTCATGGTGCTGATCTCCGAAATAACCACCGCGGATGACGCCTCGATTGTTGCGCGACGCCTGCTCGACACCCTGCAATCGCCCTTGATGCTGGGTCGTCAGGAATTGTTCATCACCGGCAGCATCGGCATCACGCTGTTCCCGCAGGATGGCGATCAGGATGCCGATTTATTGACGCATGTCGGCCTTGCCATGGCACAGGCCAAGCTGCGTGGCCGCAATACCTATGCGTTCTATTCGCCGGAAACCAATGCCCGTTCGTTCGAGCGCCTTGGGCTGGAAACGGCGCTGCGCAAAGCCATCTCAAAAAATGAGCTGGAAGTGTATTACCAGCCCAAAGTGGAAACTGCCACCGGCAGGATTACAGGCGCAGAAGCGTTGCTGCGCTGGAATCACGCTGAGATGGGGGCGATTTCTCCGGCGCGTTTCATTCCGCTGGCCGAAGAAACCGGTCTCATCCAGCCACTGGGCGAAATGGTCTTGCGGCGTGCGTGCGACGATGCCGTCAAATGGCGGGACATGGGCTGCAACCTGTCTGTATCGGTCAACGTGTCCAGCCTGCAATTCCGGCGCGGCGACATGCCTGCGGTCATCCAGGATGCCCTTCAGGCCAGCGGGCTGCCTGCGGCCAGTCTGGTGATCGAACTGACAGAAAGCCTGCTGATGGAAAACGCGCAGACCAATATCGACATGCTGCGCGCCATCAAGGCGCTGGGCGTGCGCCTGTCGATGGACGATTTCGGCACGGGGTATTCATCGCTCTCATACCTCAAACTGTTTCCGCTGGATGAACTCAAGATCGACCAGATATTTGTCCGCAATTTGCCCGATGACACGGGTAATGCGGCCATCGTTGGCGCGGTCATCGCCATGGCGCGCGGTCTTGGGTTGACCGTGACAGCCGAAGGCGTGGAAACCCCGGCGCAAATGAGTTTTCTTAAAATGCACGGCTGCGATTTGTTCCAGGGCTTTCTGTTCAGCCGAGCGCTGCCCCTGCCCGAATTCACCGCCTTGCTGACGCAAAAAAATAATGCGCTTTCCCATCTCAACACCCTTTGAAGAGTCTGCCATGAAACCATTCATCCCCGGTTTTACCCAAACACTGCTGTTTTTTGCCCTGACGGGCCTGGGGCAATTTGCCATTGCGGACCAGCCTCTGGTCTGCCTGATCCAGCCTTCCCGGACAGCGGAAATCGGCACCTCGGTCATCGGCGTCATCGAAACCATGCGCGTTGAACGCGGCGACACGGTCAAAAAAGGCCAGGTCATCGCCATCCTGCGCGGTGATGTCGAGCGCGCTGCGCTGGGTGTGGCCAATAGCCGCGCCCAGGCTGAAGCCGATGTGCGTTCGGCCGTTGCCGCGCTGGAGTTTGCGCACCAGAGCACGCTCCGCGCCGAAGACCTGGTCAAAAAGAAATTCGTGTCCGAGCAAGCGCTGGACAAGGCCCGCACCGAAGAAAAAGTCGCGGCGCAAAAAGTGGCCCAGGCACGAGAACAAAGCCAGATTTGGGATCGCGAAAAAAGCCTGGCGCAAAGCCAGCTCGCGCAGCGCACCATCACCAGCCCGATCAATGGCATCGTGGCGGAGCGCTATCTGTCGAATGGCGAACGCGTGGAAAATCAGTCCATGGCGCGTGTGGTCAGCATCAATCCGCTGAATGTCGAAGTCATGGTGCCAGTGGCGAGCTTCGGCAAAATCCAGACTGGCATGGTCGCTACGGTCGTTCCCGATCTGCCCGGCGCTACACCGGTTGAAGCCCGCGTGATTCTGGTCGACAAACTGATCGACGGTGCCAGCAATACCTTCCGTGTGCGTCTGACCCTGCCCAATCCCGACCACGGCATTCCGGCCGGGCCGCGCTGTAAAGTCGCTTTCGGTGATCAGGTCGTCGGTGGTGCAAAGTCTGCCGCCGTCAACAAACCCATGCCGAAGACCGCCTCGGTCAGTAAACCCACACCCATGCCCGGCATCATTCACGCCTCCTACAATGTACCGTCCTCGGCCACGGTCTTCGAAAATGCCGCGACTACCGATATCGACAGCAGCATTTCGAACGCCATCGAGCGCTGGCGCAATGCGTGGGAAAGCAAGGATCTGATCGGCTACCTGGCCGCCTATACGGGTGATTTTCATGGCGAAAAGACCAGCCGCTCAGACTGGCTCAAGCAGCGTGAAGCCCGTATTCAAAAACCCGATGCGCTGACCATCCGCATCCACGATACCCAGGTCAAGACATTGGCCGGCAATCGGGTTCGGGTACAGTTTCAGCAGACGTATCAAGCTGGTGGTTACCATGCCAACACTACCAAATCGCTACTGATGGTGCGGGAAAAAGGTCAGTGGCTGATCAAGGAAGAGCGCGCGCTGAACTGATCCCGTTCGACATGCCCCCAAGATGAAGCGGCATCGGCACGCGCCTCAACGCCCCCAGATAGAAGAACTCGAGCCCCGGCTCCTGTTCTCGGCTGATCTTGCGCCGGTATTGGCAGATTCACTGGTGCCGCAAACCTCAGGCATTGCCGAAATGCGTCTGGTGGGGGCTGACGGCGAATTTACCACCGTAGCCAACAACACCCTGCAAGCCCAGCATGCCCATCTGGAGGTCGTTTTCCTTGATTTGCGCGTGCAGAACCATGACCAGATTCTGGCGGATATCCAGACACAGAACACCAGTGGCCGCTCGATCGAAGTCGTCCTGATCGACCCGAACAAGGACGGTATCGCCCAGATTAGCGACTACCTCAGCCAGCACGACAACGTTGATGCCGTGCATATCATTTCGCACGGTTCGGATGGCTCGGTGCAACTGGGCTCCGGCAACCTGGACTTCGATTCGCTGGCGAAAAATGCCACCCGGATCAAAAACTGGGGAAATTCGCTCACCAGTGACGCCGACATCCTGCTCTATGGCTGTGATGTGGCCGAGAATGCCGACGGCAAGGCACTGGTCGATGCGCTTTCCCGACTGACCGGTGCTGATGTAGCCGCATCCACCAACCTGACAGGTAATGCTGCGCTGGGCGGTGACTGGGTGCTGGAATATCAGAGCGGCACAATTCAGACACAACTGGCTGTTAGTGAATACAGCCAGCAAAACTGGGATGGGGTGCTGGCCATCACATCAAACAGCACCGTCACGTCCGCTTATTCTGCCAACACAACCAGCCTGTCCTGGTCGCAGACCGTTAACAGTGGCGCCAACCGTGCCATGTTTGTGGAAGTCGCCATTGACGGCCTGGGTGCCAATGTCACGGGCGTGACTTATGGCGGCGTTGCCCTGACTCAAGTAGGGCGCAGCACCGGCAACCACGCGGTCGAAATCTGGGAGCTGACCAATCCGACAGTGGGCACGGCAAACGTTGTGGTTTCCTTTGCGGGCAACACTGCCGCCGCCGCAGGTGCGACCACGTTCAACGGGGTTAATCAGACAACGCCTTACGGCGTATTTGCCGGTGCTACGGGCACGGGCACAACGGCCTCGGTTAACGTTGTCAGCACCCCGGGCGATCAGGTGCTCGATGTGCAGTACTGGAAAGGCACGACCACAACAACAGACGGGGCGGGGCAAACAGCCCAATGGGCACAGGGGGCAATTTCGACTCTATTGGGCGGTTCGACCATCAAGGCGGGTGCAGCCATGGTCACCATGAGTGGAACCAATGCGTCTTCAGCTCAATGGGAAATTGGCGCCGTATCTATCATGGCAGCGCCAGATCTTGCTCCATCGGTCACCACTTCAGGCAGCACTCTGGCATATACGGAAAATGCGGCGGCGACTGTTGTGGACAGCGCATTAACCGTTTCTGACATAGACAGCATCAACCTTGCCAGCGCCACAGTGTCCATCACCTCCGGATTTGCAACAGGTCAGGACACGCTTGCGTTTACCAACCAGAACGGGATTACCGGAAGCTGGAACGCAAGCACGGGTGTAATGACATTGAGCGGTTCTGCAACGGTCGCGAAATATCAGACTGCGCTGCGCAGCATCACTTACGTTAACGGGTCTGACAACCCCAGTACTACTACGCGCACGGTGTCATTCATCGTTAATGATGGCACCTCGAACAGCAATACCGCCACACGCAATATCAGTGTGACGGCGGTGAACGATGCGCCGGTATTGGCCGATACGGCATTAACGATGACGGTGGCTGAAGATGCAGGGGCGCCGTCTGGCGCAGTTGGTTCGCTGGTCAGCGCCTTCACCGGCGGCATCACCGACCCCGATGGCGCAGTGGCCAAGGGTATCGCCATCGTGGCCAGCAACGAAACCAACGGTACCTGGTATTACAGCACCAACGGCGGCACTAACTGGATCTCTATCGGCACCGTCAGCTCGGGTTCATCTTTGCTGCTGGCTGATAACGCCAGCACACGACTGTATTTTTCACCTGCGGCCAATTACAACGGCAGCTCGACTTCTGCACTTACCTTGCGTGCATGGGATCAGACCAGTGGCACGGCAGGCACCAAGGTCAGCACGGCCAGCAGCGGTGGCACTACAGCGTTTTCCAGCGCGACAGACGTGGTCGATGTGACGGTGACTGCCGTGAACGACCCACCTGTGATTGGTTCGGTGCACTTGCCTTTTATCAATGAAATTCATTACGACAACGTAGGGACGGATACCGGCGAGGCAATCGAGATTGCTGCAGCCGCTGGCACTAATCTCAGCGGCTGGAGTTTGGTGCTTTATAACGGCGCAACACCCGGCAGCGCGGTTGTCTACGACACGCTTGCACTCAGCGGCATCATCACTGATCAGGGCAATGGCTACGGGACACTGAGCTTTGCTTATCCCACCGATGGCATTCAAAACGGCGGCAATGATGCCATTGCGCTGGTTGATGGCGGCGGAAATGTGATTCAGTTTCTGAGTTACGAAGGTGTTACCACGGCATCGGGTGGGCCTGCCAACGGCATGACCAGCACGGATATCGGCATTGCCGAGACCGGCACAACGCCGGTTGGCGACTCGCTGTACCTCACCGGCAGTGCGGGTGCCTATACCTGGGCTGCCGGGCCAAATACGTTTGGCAACGTCAATACAGGCCAGAGTTTTGCCGGACTTTCAGCACCTCCACCCACACAACAGGTCAATGAAGACACTGCACTCATTTTCAGCACGGCCAACGGTAATGCCTTGATCGTCAGCGATCCGGATGCCGATGCAGGTGCGACTGACCCGATGCTTGTCACGTTGAGCGTGAGCAATGGCGCGTTACAGCTTGGCAGCACAACCGGACTCACTGGTTTGAGCGGCAACAACAGCGCAACCGTCAGCTTTGCAGGCAGCGTAGCGGAAGTGAATGCGGCATTGAATGGCTTGCGCTATCTGGGCAATGCCAACTTCAATGGCAGCGATGCGCTGAGCATCACCGTCAACGACCAGGGCAACACGGGCAGCGGCGGCGCAAAACAGACCAGCGGTTCGGTCACTTTGCAAGTCAATCCGGTGAACGATGCACCGACCGCCACCAATCTCAGCGCACCGGAAACCTATACAGAAGACACGTCGCTGAATCTGATAAACATTGTGATCAGCGATGTGGACAGCGCCAGCGTTACGGCGACTTTGACGATCTCGAATGTTACAGCAGGCAGCCTCAGCACTGCAACATCCGGTGCGGTGACCTCGACGTATAACGCAGGAACCGGCGTGTGGACAGCCAGTGGCGCCATCGCGAACGTCAACACTTTATTGGCCGGAATGAACTTCACGCCAGCGGCTAACTACAACGGCAATTTCAGCATCGCCACCAGCGTCAGCGACGGCAGCCTTAGCGTCACCGGCAGCAAGACCATGACGGGAATAGCGGTGAACGATGCGCCAACGATTACCAACGGTGCGACACCGACACTCACCGGTACCGATGAAGACACCACATCGCCGGGCACGCTGGTCAGCAGCATTCTCACATCCGTGTCATGGGCTGATGTGGACAGCGGTGCCGTCAAGGGCATCGCCATCACGTCAACCAGCAGCAACGGCACCTGGCAGTATTCCACCGACGGGATAAGCTGGACGGGGTTTGGCTCGGTGTCCACCAGCAATGCGCTGTTGCTGACATCAAACACGCAGGTGCGCTATGTGCCCGATGGCAGCAATGGCGAAACAGCCACCTTCGGCTTCAAGGCCTGGGATCAAACCACAGGCACGCCTTCGAGCAACGGCACGGCCAACCATGCCAGCACCTCAGGCAGCGGTGGCAGCTCCGCGTTCTCAAGCGGCACTGCCACGGCGTCCATGACAATCACGGCAATCAACGATGCGCCGACGTCCACGATCACGCCCGCGTCGTACACGACAAACGAAGGTGCCACACTCACGCTAGGTGGAACGGGGATGTCCGTTTCCGATGTCGATGCCAGCAATGCCACGGTGCAAGTGACTTTGTCGGTCACCAGCGGTGTCATCGATGCAAGCGCGGGTTTCTCTGGCGTCAGCATTTCCAGTTCGGGTACGGCTGCGGTCACGTTGAGCGGCACCATCAGCCAGATCAACAATCTGTTGTCGGGCAGCATGTTCAGTTCGCTGAGCTATACAAGCAATACGGGCGCTCCCCTTCCCAGCGATACGCTGACGATGACCATCGATGATCAAGGCAACACGGGCGCTGGCGGTGCGCTAACAGGTTCGGACACGGCTACCATTTTCATCACGCCGGCGAACGGTGCGCCCACGCTTGATAATTCGCGTTCACCCACGCTGACGGCTCAAAACGAAGATGATGGCGCGCCAGTCGGCGCTGTCGGTACGCTAGTGTCGTCGCTGGTTGACTTTGCTACACCGTCCGGACAGGTCGATAACGTGACCGACCCGGACAGCGGCGCGCAGCTTGGCATTGCCATCACCGCAGCCAGTACCACCAACGGCACCTGGTTTTACTCGACCAACAATGGCGCAAACTGGAATGCGCTGGGGGCCGTGGCCAACAACAACGCACGATTGTTGTCTGCTGATGCGGTCACACGTATTTACTTCCAGTCCAACGCAAACTACAACGGCACGATTGCCAATGCGATCACCTTCCGCGCCTGGGATCAAACCAGCGGCAGTAATGGTGTCCTGGCAAGCACGAGCAGCAACGGCGGCGCTACCGCGTTCTCATCATCGACGGATACCGGGGCATCGCTGACCGTCAATGCAGTTAACGATGCCCCGGTATTAGACAACTCAGGCGCGATGACGCTAACGACGATCACGGAAGATGATGCCGGAAACACCGGTCAAACGGTTGCCTCGGTCATTGCCAGTGCAGGAGGAAATCGTATTACCGATGTTGATGCCAGTGCTGTTGAAGGTATCGCAGTGGTATCGATGAACAGCGGCAATGGTCAATGGCAGTACTCTCTCGACAACGGCACAAGCTGGAACGCGATGGGCAGCGTCTCGGACTCGGCTGCCCTGTTGTTGCGGAGTTCCGATCTGGTGCGATTTGTTCCGGACAGCCTGAACGGAACCACCGGTAGCCTGACATTCCATGCATGGGATCAGACCAGTGGTGTGGCAGGTGGGTCAGCCGATATTTCAGCTGCAACTGTTCAGGATGCGTTCAACAACGTGTCATATTCCGGCAACAATGGCGCCACGAACTGGAGCGGTTCCTGGGTCGAATCGGACAACAATGGCGGCGGCGCCAGTGGCGGGCTTATCCTCGTTACGGGGGGTCAACTTGAAGTTAAATCCGATCAATCGGGCGACAACATCTACCGTCAAGTCAATCTTTCCGGTGCAACAACAGCTACGCTCTCTTTCGATTACACCAATCTGATACCAGCGGGTACTGATGTAATTGCCGTGCAAATTTCGGGTAATGGTGGAAGCAGTTATACGACGCTGACGACGTTTACTCAGAGTGCCAACACGGGTTCGGGCACACTCACTTTTGATGTGAGCGGTTATATCGCCAGCAACACCCGGGTCAGATTTATTGTTACATCAAATGATAAAACAGCACCTGTTGTCTTCGACAATGTTCAGGTCGATTTCGGGTCGAAAACCGGTGGCAGTACCGCATTCAGTTTGGCCGAGGAAACAGCTTCGATTACGGTCAACCCAGTTAACGACGCACCCGTGCTGGCCGATACCTCCCTCACACTCACAGTGTCTGAAGACGCCGGTGCACCCTCAGGCGCGGTGGGTTCACTGGTCAGCACCTTTACCGGCGGGATTTCAGATGTGGACAGTGGCGCGCTCAAGGGCATTGCGATCACTGCCACCAACGAAACCAACGGCACCTGGTATTACAGCACCAGCGGCGGCAGCACCTGGTCAACTGTCGGTACCGTCAGTTCAGCTTCGTCGCTCTTGCTGGCTGATAACGCCAGCACACGACTGTATTTTTCACCTGCAGCCGATTACAGCGGCAGTTCGACCTCGGCGCTTACCTTGCGCGCATGGGATCAGACCAGTGGTACGGCAGGCACCAAGGTCAGCACAGTCAGCACTGGCGGCACCACGGCGTTCTCAAGCGCTACCGATGTGATTGATGTCACCGTCACGCCAGTCAATGACGCGCCGGTAATCACGTCCAATGGTGGTGGCGTAACAGCCGTCGTCAGCGTGCCGGAGAATTCGACCGCAGTGACGACCGTCACGTCGACTGATGTCGGCGGACCCACAGCAATCTACTCAATCTCGGGCGGTGCCGATGCGACGAAATTTGTGATCGATAGCTCGACGGGTGTGTTGAGCTTTGTGGCTGCGCCCGACTACGAGACCCCGACGGATGTCGGCGGCGACAATATCTACGACGTGACGGTACAGGTATCCGATGGCGCGCTGACCGATAGCCAGGACATTGCAGTCACGGTGTTCAACGCCAATGAGCCTCCAGTGGTCACCAGTGCAGCACTCACCCTGAACGAAGGACAGACCGTCACCCTGTCCGGTGCCAACTTCGGCATCACCGATCCGGACAGTAGCAGCTTCACCTACACGGTGAGCTCGATCAGCGGTGGCTACTTCCAGCTAAGCACGGCTGCCGGTGTGCCGGTCACGTCTTTCAACAGTGCCGATCTCGCTGGCGGCCTGGTGCAGTTCGTCGATGATGGCAATGAAGTGGCCCCCGCCTTTAGCGTGAGGGTGAACGACGGCACATTCGACTCCAATACCCTGGCCGCGACGATCACGTATACCCCGGTCAATGATGCACCAACGACAACACCGGTGACGCTGGCACCAATTGCCGAGGACAGCGGCGCCCGCCAAATCACGCAGGCTGAACTGCTGGCAAATGCGTCGGATGTGGATGGGCCCAGCCTGACGGCAACAGGACTTGGCATCAGTTCAGGTGCTGGTACGCTGGTGGACAACGGTGACGGTACCTGGACGTATACGCCTGCGCTAAACGACGACACGTCGGTGAGTTTCAGCTACAGCGTGACGGATGGTTCACTCTCGGCTGCTGGCTCGGCTTCGCTCGACATCACGCCGGTGAATGATGCACCTGCAGTGACACCGGTTGATCTGGGCGGCATCAATGAGGATGGCTCGCGCCTGATCACGCAGGGCGATCTGTTGACGGGTGCGTCGGATGGGGAGGGCGATACGCTGACGGCGATCAATCTTGTTGTGGTGTCGGGTAGCGGGGCGCTGACCGACAATGGAAATGGCACCTGGACGTTCAATCCCACTACCAACTGGAACGGAAGTGCTGCTTTCAGTTTCGAGACGAGTGATGGTGCAGCGACGACGCCCAATATCGCAAGTCTGACGGTGGTGCCGGTCAATGGTGCGCCGGTGATTACAGCAAACACGCTGGACATTACCGAGGGCGATACGGTTGTTCTGGACAATACGCATCTGAATGCCAGCGATGTTGAGCAGGGGCCGGCTCAGCTGACCTATACCATCAGCAATATCACGCATGGCCAGTTCGAGTGGGCTGCCACACCGGGCGTAGCTATTACCGGTTTTACCCAGGCGGATGTCGATGCCGGCCTGGTGGTGTTTGTGCATGATGCGAGCGATATTGCACCGTCCTACGATGTGAGCGTGAGCGATGGCACGCTCAGTCAGGGGCCGCAGGCAGCCACAATCAATTTCACGCCGGTGAACGAGGGCATTAATGTCACCGGGCTTTCCGGTACCACAACGACAGAAGCAGGTGGCACCGTGACATTTGATGTCGCGCTCAATTCGCAACCGTTTGCAGATGTGACGATCGTTATCGTTTCCGGCAACCCGGCTGAAGGCACGGCATCTGTTTCGAGTCTGACCTTTACTTCATCCAACTGGAATACTGCCCAGAAGGTCACGGTGACGAGGGTGAACGATTTTGTCGCCGATGGCGATCAGACCTACAGCGTTCAGTTACAGCCTGCGACGTCAACTGACCGCAATTACAGTGGCCTTGATGCTGCGGATGTGGCGCTGACGAATCTGGATGACGATACCGCTGGTATCAAGCTGACGCCCACTTCCGGACTGGTCACCAGCGAGTCTGGCGCAAGCGACAATTTCAGCATCGTGCTGACCTCACAACCGCTGGCCGATGTGGTGATCGATTTGAGTTCCTCCAATACGGCAGAGGGTGTGTTGTCTATCGGTGCGGTGGTGTTTACATCGAGCAACTGGAATATTCCGCAGGTTGTGACGGTTACGGGCGTGAACGACACGGTGAACGATGGCAATGTGCTGTATCAGGCCAGCGCCGCACCGGCTTCCAGCGGCGATCCGTTATATAGCGGCATGATGGCGGGCACGGTGAGTATCACTAATCTGAATGTGACTCCCACCACGACTGTTGGGCCGGGGCCTGATATCCTGCCCCCGCCTCCGGTATTGCCTGTTGACGAGGCAGGCGCGCCTGAAGCGCCCAAACCGGCTGCGATTGAAACGATAGTGGCACCCGCACCCAGTGTCATCCTGCAACCCGATACCGGTCTGAATGCTGAAGGCTCCGCTAATGTTTCCGATGCGGACAAGGGCTCGAAAATCACGGCACCTCGCTTGATTGAACCTATAGCGACACTGCGCGAAATATTGACTGATTCGGTGGTGCATGGCGATGCGCTGTTGCGCCTGCTGGACATCATCAATGCCGAGTATGTATCGCCATCCGGCGGCAGTAACACTGTCTCGCCCACCATCCATGTTGAAATTGTTCAGGATGAAAGTTTCCTGGTTGAGGTGCTCAGTCAGGGTGCACGAGTCACGACTGCGTCACTGTCGATCGGCGCAATCTGGTGGGCATTGCGCGCAGGTGGACTGATGACCAGCCTGCTCACGTCCATGCCTGCCTGGCGTACCTTTGACCTGCTGCCGGTGCTAAGTCGGGTGGAGGATGAGGACGATGAGGATTCCTGGGGGTTTAATGCCGCCGAAAACGATAAAAACAGGGCACTACACGCCGAGGAGCAAGCCACATGAAACCCTTTCTGCCGCGCCTCACACCTGCCGCCCGCATTGCCATCGGCTTGATTTCGCTGATGGTAACCTTGTTGCTGGTCATCGATTTGGGCTTGAAACTGGTACCGGATCAGTCCGATATTGAACGCAAAATCCGGGAGACCACGAGCGAGCGGCTGGCGGTGCAAATCACCAGCCTGATCCAGACTCAATCCTGGGATACGCTGAAGATGATGATGCGAGAGTCGCTTTCGCGGGACCAGGAAATCCTGTCGCTCGCGGTACGCAAGGAAAATGGCGCGATCGTCGTCTATGCAGGCAATCATCAGCGCTTCTGGGTTGCGCCCGCCCCGGGCAAATCTACCCTGACTGCCGTGCGTGTTCCGATCATGGATCGGGGAGGCCATTGGGGCGATCTGGAAATCAGCTATGCCACCATTGCGCCCAAAACATTGCTTGAATGGCTGCGCACCCCGCTCATGGCTTTGGTTCTGGTAATCGTGCCAGTGGGGTTTATTGCTTTCTATCTGTATATACGGCGGATGCTTCAATATCTGGATCCGACTGCGGCCATTCCCGATCGTGTGCGCACGGCCTTTGATGTACTGGCAGAAGGCGTGGTTGCGATCGACCTGTCCGGTCGCATCATGCTGTTCAACAAGGCATTCAGCCAGCTTCATGCCTACGGCTCGGAAGTGGCCATCGGCAAGAACTTGTCACAGATTCCCTGGCTGATCGGGGCCGGCGAGACGGCTGAAACGCCCTGGGCGTCGGCCATGCAACAGCAGGCCAATAGCGGTGAGCGTCTGTTTACCATCACGCAGGAAGATCAGAGTGTCTCCAAGGTGCGGGTGAATGCTTCGCCCATTCATGATGCCAAGGGCAAGCTGCGCGGCTGCATGGTGACCTTCCATGACATTACGCAACAGCATTCCGCCAGCGAGGAAATGCGCAAGGCGATGGAGGCACTGGAAGCGTCACGTGAAAAAATCGAACTGCAAAACGAGGAGCTGATTCACCTGGCCACACGCGATTCGCTGACCGGTTGTCTCAATCGCCGCGCGTTCTTTGCGTCGGCTGAACCGCTACTTGGCAAGTTGAGGCAGGAAGCACGCGACATGTCCTGCATTATGGCCGACATCGATTTCTTCAAGAAAGTGAACGATACCTATGGCCACCTGACGGGTGACCAGGTCATTGTGGCTGTGGCGCGTGCACTCACGCTGCATATGCGTGCCAGTGATTTCCTGTGCCGGTATGGCGGCGAAGAGTTCTGTATTGTGTTGCCGGGTACGCCCGAAGAGGTTGCGATGGACGTGGCCGAGCGATTGCGCAATGAAATTGAGCAGAACGTAGGCACGAGTGTCCGCACGATAGAAGGACTGACAGTGACGGGCAGTTTCGGTGTCTCCAGCCTGAGATCCGGCGCCGATAGTCTGTCTGAGCTGATCGAGCTGGCCGACTTTGCGCTTTACCATGCCAAACGCAATGGCAGAAACCGTGTTTCAGTCTGGAACGACAAGCTCGACCAGACCACCGCTGGCGTCACGTCTATCAGCGAATTGGCCGCCTGTCGCGCGTAATCGCGCGTGCCGTTTCCAAATATATAACCGCTGTCGCAGTTATGCCCCTTGAAATCACCCCCCTCCGCCCCTATCATTAGCACTCTCTGACTCAGAGTGCTAACCCGGTTTCCGGCTGGCCCGACGTTCGCGCCCCGGCTAAAACCACCGAATTATTTTTTACCTTGGAGACTTTGCAATGAAAATTCGTCCTCTGCACGACCGTGTGATTGTCAAACGTATGGAAGAAGAGCGCAAGACCGCTTCCGGTATCGTGATTCCCGATGCTGCTACCGAAAAACCCGACCAGGGCGAAATTATCGCCGTGGGTACCGGCAAGAAAGACGACCAGGGCAAGCTGATTCCGCTGGATGTGAAAGTCGGCGACCGTGTGCTGTTCGGCAAATACGCCGGTCAAGTCGTCAAAATCGACGGCGAAGAACTGATGGTAATGCGCGAAGAAGACATCATGGGCGTGGTTGAGAAGTAATCTCACCCCCTTGTATTAACGCGATCCGTTTAAATTTTAGGAGTAAAACATGGCTGCAAAAGACGTACGTTTTGGCGATTCCGCCCGTCACCGCATGGTGGCAGGCGTCAACATCCTGGCTGATGCCGTTAAAGTCACCCTGGGCCCGAAAGGCCGCAATGTGGTGCTTGACCGTTCCTTCGGCGCACCGACCGTGACCAAGGACGGTGTATCGGTCGCCAAGGAAGTCGAGCTGAAAGACAAGCTCGAAAACATGGGCGCTCAGATGGTGAAGGAAGTCGCAAGCAAGACTTCTGATGTCGCAGGCGATGGCACCACGACTGCAACAGTTTTGGCTCAGTCGATTGTCAACGAAGGCATGAAGTATGTTGCTGCCGGCATGAACCCGATGGATCTGAAGCGCGGCATCGACAAGGCTGTGATCGCGATTGTTGCCGAGTTGAAAAATATATCGGTGCCTTGCGCCAGCAGCAAGGAAATCGCTCAGGTTGGCGCGATTTCGGCCAACTCCGATGCGTCGATTGGCGACATCATTGCCGCTGCGATGGACAAGGTCGGTAAAGAAGGCGTGATTACCGTTGAAGACAGTTCGGGTCTGGAAAACGAGCTGGACGTGGTTGAAGGCATGCAGTTTGACCGCGGCTATCTCAGCCCCTATTTCATCAACAATCCCGACAAGCAGATGGCGATCCTCGAAGATCCGTTCATCCTGTTGTTCGACAAGAAAATCTCGAACATCCGCGATCTGCTACCGGTACTCGAGCAGGTTGCCAAAGCGGGCAAGCCGCTGATGATCGTGGCTGAAGATGTGGACGGCGAAGCCTTGGCCACACTGGTGGTGAACAATATCCGCGGCATTCTCAAAACCTGTGCGGTTAAAGCGCCGGGGTTTGGCGATCGTCGCAAGGCGATGCTGGAAGATATGGCCATCCTCACCGGTGGCACCGTGATCGCTGAAGAAGTGGGCCTGAGTCTGGAGAAAGCGCAACTGACCGACCTGGGTCGCGCCAAGCGCATCGAAATTGGCAAGGAAAACACGACCATTATTGATGGTGCTGGCGATGCCGAATCCATCAAGGGCCGTGTCACCATGATCAACAAGCAGATCGACGAAGCGACTTCTGATTACGACAAGGAAAAGCTGCAAGAGCGTAAAGCCAAACTGGCTGGCGGCGTGGCCATCATCAAGGTTGGCGCATCGACCGAAGTTGAGATGAAAGAGAAAAAAGCCCGTGTCGAAGACGCGCTGCACGCTACCCGCGCAGCCGTTGAAGAAGGCATCGTTCCTGGCGGCGGCGTCGCACTGTTGCGTGCACGTGCGGTTGCTGCCGCGGTTAAAGGTGACAACCACGACCAGGATGCAGGCGTGAAAATCGTCCTGCGTGCAATCGAAGAGCCGTTGCGCCAGATCGTCAAGAACTGCGGCGAAGAGGCTTCTGTCGTCGTCAACAAGGTGCTGGAAGGCAAGGGCAACTATGGCTATAACGCTGGCAATGGCGAATATGGCGACATGGTTGCAATGGGCGTGCTGGATCCGACCAAGGTCACGCGCGTCGCACTGCAAAACGCAGCATCCATCGCCAGCCTGATGCTGACGACCGATTGCATGATTACCGAACTGCCGGATGACAAACCCGCCATGCCAATGGGTGGTGGTGACATGGGTGGAATGGGCGGCATGGGCGGTTTCTAAGACACCCTGCTTGACCAGAAAAACCCCGCTGCGGCGGGGTTTTTTATTGGACGACTGATACCGTTTGGTTTGGCTTGAGCACCCAAGTGCGGTGCCACTCCGTTTGACTTAACCGCCCAAGTGCGGTGCCACTCCGTTTGACTTAACCGCCCAAGTGCGGTTAAATGCGCGCTCTTTCGGCCGGGTCGAAATGCATAGTTACACCTCAAACCGGTCAATGGCCAGGTAGCTCAGTCGGTAGAGCAGCGGATTGAAAATCCGCGTGTCGGTGGTTCGATTCCACTCCTGGCCACCAGCTTCAAATCCCTAATACGAACTTTAAACCGGCTTTCTTCAGCCCCCTTAAGCTGTGGCTGCCTGTACGTCGTGGCTGAATCCACGGAAGGGATGCGCGAGCATCAAGGTGGCTTCGTGACTGGAGATGGGCGCACTGTAATAGTACCCCTGCATTTCGTGGCAATTGATTTGCTGGAGTTGGGCGAGCTGGGCGCGGGTTTCTACGCCTTCCGCGACGACATTGAGATTCATGCCGCGCCCCATGCCAACCATGGCGTTAACGATGGAAATGTTTTCTTCACGATCGAGTTCCTGAATGAAGGACTGGTCGATTTTGAGCGTGTGGATGGGGAAGCGCGACAGGTATTTGAACGAGCTGTAGCCGGTACCGAAGTCGTCGATGGCGATGCGGATACCCGTCGCCGAAAGTCGTCCGAGTTTGATCGCGTTGGCTTCAAGATCGCGCATCAAAAGGCTTTCGGTGATTTCGAGTTCCATCTGATGGCCGTCCAGCGAATAGACCTGAATGGCGCGCATGACACTGTCGACAAAATCCGGATTTTCAAGCTGCCGGGCAGAAATATTGACCGAAAGCCGCACAGGCGGGAACCCGGCTTTGCGCCATTCCGCCATTTGCGCGCTGGCTTGGCGCAGCACCCAATCGCCGATCGGTACGATCACGCCGGATTCTTCAGCAATGGGGATGAAGTCCACAGGAGTGAGCAGCCCGCGCTGCGGATGCCACCAGCGCAACAACGCCTCAAAGCCCTTGATTTCACCCGTCGCGATATTGACCTGCGGCTGGTAAAACAAGACAAATTCATTGCGTGCCAGTGCGCGGCGCAAATCGGCTTCGGTTTGCATGCGTTCGGAATAGGGCGCCTGCATGCCACTCTCCCAGAATTGCAAGCGGCTGCGGCCCTGGGTTTTAGCTTGGTACATGGCAATTTCGGCCTGGCGAATCAAGCCATCAACCAGCTCGCCATCGTCTGGCGCCACGCACGCACCAATACTCACCGAGACATAAATTTCGTGACCTTTGATGTAGACCGGCTTGCTCAAGACCTGAATGATTTTGCGGCCAATGTGTTCAATATCACTCCGACCAAGCAATGAGGGCAGCAAGATGGCGAACTCGTCGCCACCCAGGCGGGCGAGGGTGTCGCCTTCGCGCAGGCACTGACGCAGGCGCGTGCCGATGGCAAGCAACAGTTCGTCACCGATACCGTGTCCCAGCGAGTCATTGATGATTTTGAAATGATCCAGATCGAGGCTCAACACCGCGAGCGTGTGTTGGTTGCGTTTGTTCTGCGACAACATCAGGGCGAGGTTGTTACGGAACAACGCGCGGTTGGGCAAGCCGGTCAGGAGGTCATGGTAGGTCTGGTAGTGAACCGTTTCCTCGGCTTGCTTGCGGCCTGAAATATCCTTGATTACGCCGTAGCTGCCGATAAAGCGCTTCTCAAACGGATTCTCGTCGTTTTCATACATGCCGGTCGCGGTCAGCTCGACCGACTTGCAGCGGCCATTCATCAATCGCGGACGACCCAGCCCCATGTTGCATTTCAGACGCAGTTCGATATTACGCGCGCAGCGGTCACCCGCCCGGCGTTCGTTGAATACGTGATCCATGCGCGGCACATCATCCTCATGAATCAGCATGCTGTAGTGCTGTCCAATCAGATCGTCGCGCGGGTAGCCGGTCAGGCTCTCGATGCGGTCGTTGACGAAGGTAAAGCGGCCTTCCGGGTCGAGGGTGTAAATAAAGTCCGGCGAGTTGTTCACCAGAAAACGATGCCATTTTTCGGACTGCTGCAGGCGTTGCAAAATGTGATTGTTTTCTTTTTCCAGACGGCACCGTGCAAGCGTATTGTCGATGCGGCGCAACAGCTCGTCGGGCTCGTAGGGCTTGCGTACAAAGTCGCTCGCGCCGGCGCGGATCGCACGGATCGCAGCATCGATCGAGCTTTCGCCGGACACCACAATAATCGGCGTATCCACCCCGCGATCGGCAACAAAGCGTAATACCTCGTTGCCGTTCAAATCGGGCATACTGAGATCGAGCAGGATGAGATCGAATTGCTGTTTACCAATCGCAATCAAGGCATCGCAGCCGCCGCTCGCGGGGACAACCTCATAATCACGGGCGCCCAGCAACCGGGTCAGTCCTTCCAGAATGAGGGGCTCATCATCCACCACCAGAATCCGGGGGCGAATGGCCAGGCTGCTCACGGTAGCACCCGACTTTTGATGAATATCCTCGGTCATATCGTTCTCCACTTTAATGTTTTTTTGGCACGTTTAAACTTGCTCGGGTCAATCAAAACATGCCTGTTTTTACGTCCTGGTGCTGCGGTTGGTGCAATCGTTGGGCAAGTTCATGGTGCGCCTCAAAAGGCAGCCCCATATTGCGACAGGGATGGCTGTTGCTGCCCCGCAGCGTACGGATTAGGCAGGCGAATCAGGAACCGCGTACCCAGATTGCTGGTTTCATAATCAATGCTTCCGCCCATGTGGGTAATGAGTTTGCGGCTGATCGGTAACCCAAGTCCGGCGTGATCACCACCTTTTTGCGAGCCGATGGTTTCAAATGGTTTTTGCCGGATGTGCTCAGGCAGCCCCGGGCCAGTGTCGGCTATTTCAATTTCAACCTGTGGTTTGCCATCTGTATTCACGAGCCGCGTACTGAAGCTGAGATGGCCACCCTGAGTCATGGCTTCGACCGCATTTTTGGCCAGATTGAATAGCACTTGCTTGAGTTGATCCTTGTGCAGCGGCATCGGCTGCACTTCGGGATTCAGATCGATTTGTACACTGATTTTGTTTGGCGTAAGCAGCGTACCCAGCGTCATGCGTACCAGCTCCGATATCAGGGTATTCACCGAGGTCAACTCGGTACTGGTTGCAACGGCGCTGTCGTCCCTGGTGGTAATGCCACGCACAATCCGGGCAACGCGCTCAATCTCTTCGCTGATGATTGTCAGGTCGCGCTGCACCGAGGTATCAGTTCCGGGCCGCGCCGAAAGCAGGTTCACATAATTGCGCATGATGGTGAGCGGGTTGGCAACCTCATGTATTGCGCGCCGCACCCGGTCATGCAATGCCGAATCGGATTGCACGGCATCAACAGAAGCCGGACCACTCTGCACGGGCACATTCAGGCGCGCATGCGCTGCGGCCCATTCAGCCACAAAGTCCCGCCACAGCTGACTGTTACTGTGTGGCATGTCCCCGCACAGCAGTAATGCAGGTTGCAGGTTGCCAATGATGACCGGCTGGCACAGATAGCTGCCGACGCCCAGCACGCGCGCAATTTGCGCGTCCATGACCGAAAACTCTGCTTCGCAACCATCAAAATGCAGCGCTTGCCCCTGCGTTAATGCAAGGGAAAGTACCGAGTGGCCGTCGTCCTGTGCGATCACCAGGCGCGTTAACGCCGCTGGCGGATCGAACACAGGCGACACTTTCAGCGTGCCATTCGCCTGCGGCACAAACAGGCAGATTCGTTCAATGCCAAACAATATCCGCAACACACCTTGCAAGGCTTGCTGCAAGGGAACAATCTGATCGGCACTGGACAGATAAGTATGAATTTCTGATCGTGCGGCCTGATTGGCATACGTACGCGCAAGCCGGGAATAACTGGACACCTGGCTGTGTAGTTGCGCATCGGCCAGACCAAACCGCTGGGCAAGCGTTTGCACTTCGGTGTGCGCTTCACTTAACAGGCTGATCCCTTCAGCCGCGCCAATCCCCAGTGCCGTCAAGGCAACGCGCACATCAACGCTATCAACCGCTTGTGGGCGCGTTGCCAGCACATAGGCCAGCTGAACCATGCGGATGAGTGGATGTGCCGTTTTACTGCGGTGCAGAGGCAACGCGTGATAACGCGCCGCATCCGCCAGCCAGCCATCTTCATCCAGCCCGGTTAACCAGGACGCTGAGGTTTCGGCCTCTGCCGTGTTGATCGAGGCCTCCATCTGCGCTGAGGCAAGTGGCGGCAAATAGGCCGCCAGATTGTGCGTCAGCCCGGCGAGCCAGGCTAAGTCCGTGGAGATCAGCCCCGAACGTTCTGCCAAAGTACGGGTCAGAACTGCCACTTTTAGCGACGTACGCCAGCGCTCGGCATAGTGCGCCAGATGTACACCCTCGGCGACTGGCGCGGTCAACAGCATGGTGCGCAAGAGTGGCGCGGGGTCGGCAAGCGCTGCCGACGAGTCGGCGGCGGCCTGAAAATGGCGTAAACGAACCGCTAGAACCGGATCAAACAGCGTATCGCCACTTAACTCCGGATCCGGTGGCGTGACATTTGAGACCCGCTCAAGCACCTCGGTCACTACGCCCGGCGCGCAGGGACAATGCATTAGCCCGGATCTTTTTAGTAAAATATTCAGTATCGCTTCCATCTCATTGCTATATATAATGAATCTACTTAAACCGTCAATCGGGTTTTGAATATAAGTACGGGGTAGCGCCACGCAAGCGCTCAAACTGTTGTTTTAAAGTTTGCGTACATTTTGCCGTTCTTATTTGATAGCCCACTCGGGCACAGCCAGAAAGTGATATTTTTTATGAAACGCCTCATTACCGGTTTTGTCTTGCTGTTTGCGGTTTCTCCATTGTGGGCGGCCGACTCGCAGTACGGACTGCGTTGGAGCGGGAATCTGAATGACCGTCCAACTGAGCGGATCACACCGTCAGCCGACCTGAGCGACACAACACTGGAACTGCATTCACAATCCGTACTGGTATTCGATCAGGAAAGCGGTATGCCGCTGCTCGCCAAAAATGCCCAGTTGCAAACACCGATTGCATCGATCACCAAGTTGATGACCGCAGTGCTGGTGCTGGATGCGGCTCAGGATATGGATGACCGTATCGTCATCAGCTCGCTGGACCAGGATGTGATCAAAGGCACCGGGTCGCGTCTGGCAGTCGGATCGACCTACACGCGCGCACAATTACTACACTTGGCTTTGATCGCTTCTGACAACCGCGCCGCGCATGCATTGGGACGAAGCTATCCCGGCGGCTTACCACGTTTTGTCGAGATGATGAACCGCAAAGCGCAGCAGTTGGGCATGAGCAATACCGTCTATGTAGAGCCTACCGGCCTTGACAGTTCCAATCGCTCGACCGCGACCGACCTTGCCCGCCTGGCAAATTATGCGTACCGGAATTACCCCGAAATTCGCAACATCAGCTCCAGCGGCAGCTATACCCTGGGCACGCAGCGTGTCGTTCTGAAGCAGCGGCACCGCAAACCCCATGTGTATTACCGCACGGTCGCATTCAATAACACCAACCGTCTGACGCGCGAAAACGACTGGCAGATCGGCCTGTCCAAAACCGGCTTTATCAACGAAGCGGGGCATTGTCTGGTGATGCAGGCGCGGGTCGCAGAAAAAAATGTGATCATCGTGCTGCTCGATGCAGTGGGCAAATACAGCCGTATCGGCGACGCAGCACGGATCAAGTCCTGGCTGGAGTCGCTTCCCTCGCACCGCATGGACGCAGCAAAAACCTGAATTCAATCAGCGCATAGCGCGATTCCCGCTGTGCTGATACAAAACAGGGCTTTATGATGGCGGAACCCATTCGTTCATCCGCCGTTCATGTCACCCGAACTTGCAGAATCCCTTCTACTTAAAACCCTGTTGCCCTTAGCGCTCCTGATTGCTGCTGGCGCAATCTGGCCACGCTGGCATCATGCTGTGTCGGTTTCAGGTCTGCGCGCAGAAATCAATCGACTGGTGCTGAACTTCTTCGCACCCATGCTTTTTTTCGCAGCAGGCGCGTCAGCTGCCATCGATATTCATATGCTGCAAATCCCCTTTGTGCTGGGGCTTGCCACCTTGCTGGGGTTAGCACTTACTGCTGCGCTTCTGGCTGCTACCCCGCTAGGCAATGGCCTGAGTCGCCCTGCACGCGGCTCGGTGATATTGGCATCGGGGTTTGGCAATGTGCTGTTTTTTGGCTACCCGTTTCTCACCACTGTTTTTGGCGAACGGGGCGCACGCTACCCATTTTTTGCCGATATGCTCGCAGCCACGCCCTTGGTGTGGTCTGTTGGCGTATGGATTGCGTTTCGTTACGGCGAACACCAGGAACGTACCCATTTTCTGACGATCTGGTTGAAGCTGCCGCCGGTATGGGGCTTCGCCGCAGGCCTCGGTGTTCAATGGTCGGGTTTGCCTTTGACGCCACTGATTGATGCCGCGCACTGGGCTGGCAGTCCAACCATACCGCTGATGTTATTTGTATTAGGTCTCACCATTCCCTGGCAAGACTTGCGCCCGCAGCGAGCTGTCGGTATCGCCCTGCTGGTCAAACTATTACTCATGCCGATCGCAGCTCTGGCCTTGGCACACACATGGCCAGGCGAACTCAATGAAGCGGGTTATGCTGCGGTACTACTCAGCGCAATGCCGACGATGGTCATGGTGATCGCGCTGGCCGACCGCTTCGGACTCGATACCCGGCTGGCTGGATTGATTATGGGCTGGTCAACACTCGCCGGATTGCTTACCCTACCTCTCTGGCTATGGCTCCTGTTCGGACATCGCTAGAATTGACCGGGCGGCGAACGATAACAGACGCGACAACTGCGCGCATAACAAATAACGAAAGGCAGAGCATCATGAATATAGGCTTTATAGGCAGCGGCATTATGGGTCGCCCGATGGCGGAAAACCTGATGCGCGCCGGGCACAAACTGATTGTGTATGGCCGCCGCTTTGACCGGCTTGAACCGATGCTGGTCGCGGGTGCGCTGGGCAAAGGCACGCCCGCCGAAGTCGCCGCCGCGTGCGACATCACCTTCACCGTGGTGTCAGACACCACCGATGTCGAGCAGATTATTCTGGGCGAGCGCGGTCTGATTCATGGCGCCAAGCCGGGTCATATCATCGTAGACATGAGCACCATCTCGCCTGCGGCGACGCGGCGTGTCGCCGCTACGCTGGCCAGGAAAGACATCCACATGCTTGATGCGCCGGTATCCGGCGGCGAAACCGGCGCGCGCGACGGCACGCTGTCGATCATGGTCGGCGGCGATGCAGCCGTGTACGAAAAAGTGCATCCCCTGTTTGAATCGCTCGGCAAAAGCATCGTCCACGTCGGTGGCCAGGGTGCGGGTCAAGTAGTGAAATGTTGCAACCAGATTGTCGTCGGCCTGACCTTCCAGGGCGTTGCCGAAGCGATTCTGCTGGCACGCCGCAACGGTGTGGATGCCGCCAAAATGCGTGAAGCCCTGTTGGGTGGATTCGCCGGCAGCCGCATCCTCGAAGTTCATGGTCAACGCATGCTGGATGCGAATTACAAACCCGGTTTCAAGGTCAAACTGCACCACAAGGATATGGCTATCGTGCTCGACAATGCACAGGAAACCTACACACCATTACCCGGTGCGGCGCTGATTGCCCAGCAGATGAACGCCTTAATGGGCGCGGGGGACGGGGAGCTAGATTCTTCGGCGATTATGCGGGCGCTGGAGCGGTTGGTTAGTAATTGAGTGAAGTTCTAGCCTTGATTGGTGAGGCCTCTGGCGGGTTGCGGTTTGCTGACCGGGCTCCCCCCGGCCAGCAAAACTCAACCTATTCCACCCCTTTACTATGCAAATACTCATCGTAATTCCCCAGATACAATTCAGTCCCTGAATCAGTAATCTCGATAATGCGTGTCGCCAGGCTGCCCACAAACTGCCGGTCATGCGAAACAAAAACCAGCGTGCCTTTGAACAGGTCAAGCGCCAGATTCAGCGATTCGATGGATTCCATATCCATGTGATTGGTCGGCTCGTCCATCACCAGCACGTTATGTCTGCCAAGCATGAGTTTGCCGTAGAGCATGCGGCCTTTTTCGCCGCCGGATAAGACGCGCACACATTTTTTGACGTCGTCGCCCGAAAACAGCAGCCGCCCTAAAATCCCGCGAAGGACTTGCTCGTCGTCGCCCGGTTTGGTCCACTGGTGCATCCAGTCCATCAGGTTCAGGTCGGAATCGAAGTCCGCCGCATGGTCCTGCGCGAAGTAACCGACATTGGCGTGCTCGGCCCATTTGGGGTGACCGTACTTGGGCATGAGTTCGCCCATCAAGAGTTTTAACAGCGTGGATTTACCCATGCCGTTGCCGCCGATGATCGCGAGTTTGTCACCCGCTTCCAGCGTGAAATTGAGGTCGGTGAACAGCGCTTTGTCGGTGTAACCAAAAGACAGCTTTTCGACTTCGAGCGCGCGACGGTGCAGGGCTTTTTCCGGCTCAAAACGGATATAGGGATTTTGCCGCGACGAGGGTTTGAAGTCCTCGATCTTGATCTTGTCGATCATCTTCATGCGGCTGGTGGCCTGGCGCGCCTTGGATTTATTGGCAGAAAAACGCCGCACAAATTCCTGCAACTCGGCGACCTTGTCCTTGGCCTTGGCGTTGGTCGAAGCCTGCCGCTCCTTGACCTGGGTCGAGGCCAGCATGTAATCGTCGTAGTTGCCGGGGTAGGTTTTGATCGTGCCGTAATCAAGATCGGCCATATGAGTGCAGACCTGGTTCAGAAAATGCCGGTCGTGCGAGATCACGATAATGGTCGCGTTGCGCGCGTTGAGCATTTCTTCCAGCCAGCGGATGGTGTTGATGTCGAGGTTGTTGGTCGGTTCGTCCAGCAGCAGAATGTCCGGATTGGCAAACAGGGCCTGCGACAGCAAAACTCGCAGTTTGAAGCCGGGGGCGACCGCGCTCATCAAACCGCTATGCAGTTCGATCGGAATGCCCACGCCCAGCAGCAATTCGCCTGCGCGCGCCTCGGCATCGTAGCCGCCCATCTCGCCAAATTTCGCTTCCAGTTCGGCAGCGTGCAGGTAGTCGTCTTCGGAGGCTTCCGGGTTCATGTAGATCGCATCCTTCTCGATCATCACTCGCCACATTTCAGCGTGCCCCTGCATCACCACGTCGAGTACGCGCTGGTCTTCGTAGGCAAACTGATCCTGCCGCAGCCAGGTCATGCGCTCGCCGGGGTCGAGCGAGACATTACCTGCTGTTGGCTCCAGCTCCCCGGCGAGGATTTTCATGAAGGTCGATTTGCCGCAACCGTTTGCGCCAATCAGGCCATAGCGGTTGCCGTCGCCAAACTTGACGTTGACGTTTTCAAATAGCGGTTTGGTGGAAAACTGAAGCGTAATACTGGAAGCGGTGAGCACGGATAGCGTCCTGAAATACCGGAAAAACCGTGGATTCTAGCATTCGTCAGCGGGTTGATTCCTGGTCAGGCCCTTGCATCGTCAATGCCGGATGGTCAGCGGTAGGGCGATCCATGTGATAGCCCTGCACCATATCGACGCCAAACCCCCGCAAAATGGTCAGCGCCCGGGCATCTTCCACATATTCGGCCACGACGGTTTTCCCCAGCCCGCGTGCGATATCGACCATGGCGCGAACAAAGACCTGATTATCAGAATCGGCATGCAGATCGCGGATAAACAGGCCGTCGATTTTGATCGTATCGACCTTGAGATGTTTGAGATACGCAAAGGACGCAAAACCCACGCCAAAGTCGTCCAGGCACACGCCGCAGCCGAGTTGGCGCAAGGCTTCGATCAGGCGCTGGGCATCGTGCAGATCGGCTACCGCAGCGGTCTCGGTGATTTCAACAATCAGCCGCTTCGGGTTCACGCCGGACAGGCGCAGCTCTTCGGCGATGTATTGCGGCAAGGTGGGTTCGCTGACCGAGCGGCCCGATAAATTGACCGCAATCGCGGGAACGCTGTGGTTCAACGCCAGTATCTGTAGCACTTCACGGATGACCCAGCGATCAATTTCCACGATCAGGCCGCTTTTTTCAGCCATGCCGATAAAGTGATCGGGCATGATCAGCTTATCGAGGTCGAACTCGTCGCGCATCCGGATCAGCGCTTCAAGGTGCGACAGCTCGACTTGATGCGCCCAGTAAATCCCCTGGAAATGCAACTGGAACAGACCCTGATCAAACGCATTCCGGATGCGCTCGCTCCACGACAGGCGCGCCTGGATTTCCTGGCTGGCATCGAGATCGGCACGGTATACGCGCCAGGCGTTCTTGCCCGCTTGCTTGGCTTGATACATCGCGATATCCGCTCGCGCCACCAGCTCGTCCGCATCGGCTGCCTGCCTTGGGAAATAGGCGATGCCCAGACTCGCGGTCAGCCGCAGATTCTGGCCTTCGAAGCGGAACGGGACTTGCGCCACGGCGCGCACCACGCGCTCGGCCAGCTGCTCGGCCTCGTCATCGTGCGTGTTCGGCAGCAGAATGGCGAACTCGTCGCCGCCCAGCCGCGCCAAAACTTCATTTTTGCGGATCAGCGCGCTGATTTCCCCGGCTACGCGGATCAGGAGTGCGTCGCCCGCACGGTGGCCGTAGGTGTCGTTGATCGATTTGAATTCGTCCAGATCGAAAAACATCACCGCACACTGCGACTTTTGCCGCTCGCACTCCAGCATGGTGCGGGTGAGTTCGTGCTGGAACCGATGGCGGTTGTACAGCCCGGTCAGCGCATCGCGCTCCGCCAGATACACCAGTTGTTCGGCGGTTTGCCGTTCGCGCGTAATGTCCTCATACACCCACAGATGGCCGATAAAGCGGCCATCTGTGTCGCGCACCGGGTAATCCAGCTCGGTAATGACGCGGCCATCGGTCATCTGGATTTCGAAGCTATCCGACACCTCGCGCGCTTCCAGCACCGACAGCAAGTGTTTGGAAAAGTGATCCGGGCGCGCCAGCGTCGAAGTGGATTTGGCCAGCACGTCCTGCACCGGCATGCCGATCAATTCGGTGCGTTCGTCAATCAGCCACATGCGATTGAAAGTCGCGTTGTGATAAATCACGCTTGTGTCGGCAGCCACAAACAAAATGCCCAGATTCATCGCCGACAGCAACGACACCAGGCGCGCGCGCTCCTGTTCCGACTCTTTCAGATAATGCGTTTGCAGATTTTCGGCCACCCGCAACTCTGTGATGGCTTCGCGCAGATTGGCCTCGGTGGCTTTCAGGTCGTTAATATCGTGGATGCTGGCGCGAATACCCTGATAGGTGCCGCTGATATCGTGAATCGGTTGCCAGTTGGCCGTTGCCCAAAAGTGCCCGCCGTCTTTGCGGCACACGCGAAAACTGTAACCCTGGCCAGACGTACCGCGCAAGGCTTGGCGAAGTTGGCGTTCCACCGCAGAACGGTCTGCCGGATACACGACATCAAACGGAAACTCCATATTCCCCATGCATTCGCCGACGGTGTATCCCAATATCCGCTGGACCGAGGGGTTGACCCACAGCAGTTTGCCTTCGGGCGAGAGCCACAGTTCGATGTCGTAGGTGTAATCGGCAATCGCATGAAAGCGCGCTTCATTCTCGCGCGCACGTTCAACGCTGAGCCGCACCGACTGCGCCATCTGGTTGAACGTCCCCACCAACAGCCCCACTTCGTCCTGTCCGTCTTCGGGCAGCGTCACATACAGATCGCCTTGCGCCATGCTCTTGCTGGCGCGGGAGAGCGTCTCAAAACGGCGCACCACCCAGCCCACCACCCAGTACAGCAGGATGCTGGTCAGTACCAGCGCGACGGCAGCGATCATCAGGCTTTGTTCTAGGTAGCGCGTGCGCGCTTCCTGGATAAGCGCGCCCGACAGGGTGAGCGACAACTCGCCGTAGCGTTGCCCAGCAAGCAGCACCGGGCGCGTCAGCTGGATATCCGATACGCTCCCCGGCGCGCCGATCTGATGCACCAGACGCCCGGAACGATCCCTTACCGCCAGCATGACAAATTGCTGTTCCCCGTGCAGTGCATCGAGAATGTCGCGCGCGCCCGCATCGTCGCGCTGCGACAGGGATGAGCCCAGTGCCGCTGTCAGCGCTTGGGCAACATTTTGCGCACGCAGTTGGGTTTGCTCATGGAGTTCGGCAGTATTGATGCGCACCCCGTTGGCGATCAGCAGTATCAGCATGAGCGCTTCCACCGCCAAGGCCATGAACGTCAGCTTGTGACGCAGGGGCAGATTTTTCAGCCAGGCTTTCATTGCTGCACTTTAAGCTTCGCCCGGACTTCAAGCGCATAGGTTTTGAAGGCGAGCAGCTCGCGCCCATCCAGTTCGGCAAAACCGCCGAATCCGCCCCGCTCCATGAAAGCCCTGCCTTCAGATGTGGCGGCATAAACCAGGAGCATCTGGCGGACGGCTAACGCTTCCTGCTCGCGCAGACGCGGATGCGTCAAAAACATCTGGCTGGATAAAGGCGGCGTTTCGGCGAGGATGCGCAGACCCGACTGAACCTCGGCAGGCAGGCGGCGATATGGCTGCGCCCCCAGAATCGCAGCTTCGACACCGCCACTGAAAACACGCATCGCCGCATTGTTGTGAGATTGCGCATTCTCCATCTGAATCGCGCTGCCGGGCGCAAGACCCACAGCGCGGAGCTGCGCCTGCATCGCCATCACGACAACCGCAAGCGAATCAGCAACAGCAATCAGCCTGCCGCGCAACTGCGCCGGGGACTGGATGGGTGAATCCGCACGCACCACCAGTACCCCGTGAACCGGCTCGGCATATTTCAGCAGCGGGCGGTAACCTGCATCCTGCCGCGCGAGCCAGGCCAGATGCGGCGCGGTCAGCAAAAGGTCGTAGTCGCCGCGCGCCGTGTTAGCGGCAAACGTCCGGAAATCCGGCGCCGAATAAATTTCGACACGGCGTTGTAGCCGGTCTTGCAAAAAATCCGCCAACGGTCGATACGTCTCGACCAGCACTTTGGGCGTGAGGTTAGGAAAAACACCAAAAATCAGCGGGCTTTGCTCGGCAAAAGCACGTGATGAAAACAGAGACAATGCGAACAGCCCCACAAGCAGCAGTCTGCCCGCTTTCAGGCAATGCAGCATCAACCGGCGCATGCTGACCGCACTCAAATCGTTTTTTGTAAAAATTTTGATTTCCGCTTGTAGTTGTAAAGCGCCTGCTTCTTTTTGGGCAACTGATCCAGGCTGCTGTCGATATAGCCACGCTCTTCAAACCAGTGTTCGGTGCGCGTGGTCAACACGAACAACCGCTTGAAACCGGATTTTTTGCCCTGGGCTTCGGCTGCGGCCAGCAGGCGCTCGCCAAAACCGCGTCCGCGATAAGCGGCTGCTACGGCCAGGCACGCCAGTTCGGCCGCGCGTTCTTCGGGGAAGGGATAGCTGGCAATACAACCCGCGACCACCCCATCGGATTCCAGCACCAGAAAGCGGGCAATTTCCATTTCCAGCAATTCGCGTGAGCGCCGCACCAGAATGCCCTCGCGCTCCAGTGGTTCGATCAGGCCAAGAATGCCGCCAACGTCATCCACGGTCGCTGCGCGCAGGGTTTCCAGCGGGCTGGGTGTGATGAGCGTACCGACGCCGTCGCGTGTAAAGAGCTCGGATAGCAGCGCCCCATCGCGATGGCGGCTGATCAGGTGCGCACGCGCTACCCCCTGCTCGCAGGCGGCCACCGCGCACGGCAGGTAATATCCCACGTCTTCCGGCAGCTTTTTGCCGAGTAGCTGGCGTGCTTCATCCACAGTTAACGCATTGAGGATGGTTTTGCCTTTGCCTGGAATCGACGATCTTGCACGCCCTTTAGGGCGTTGCAAGTCGCTATCCCCTTGTGGGACGCCCTCGGTGTCCATCAGGAAGATCAGCTTGTCGGCACGGAGCGCAATCGCCGTCTGCGTCGCCACGTCTTCCAGCGTGAGGTTGAATATCTCGCCGGTGGGCGAGTAGCCAATGGGCGAGAGCAGCACGATTTCTTCCTGATCCAGACGCCGACCAATCGCCGTCACGTCAATCTTGCGCACCTCGCCAGTGTGCAGTAAATCCACGCCGTCGCGCACGCCCAGCGGTTTGGCGGTAACGAAATTGCCCGAGGCCACCCGAATATCCGCACCCGCCATCGGCGTGTTGGCCAGGCCGAGTGACAGTAGCGCTTCGATTTCCACCCGAACCGTGCCGGCGGCTTCTTTGACGCAGGCCAGCGCGGCATCGTCGGTGACACGCAGGCCGTTGGCATAGCGAATTGCCGTGCCGTTCTGCTGCAAACGCGCCTCCACCTGCGGGCGCACGCCATGCACCAGCACCAGCCGCACCCCCAGGCTGTTGAGCAGATTCACGTCATGCGCCAGCTGCACAAAGCCCGCGTCCGCCAACAGCTCGCCGCCAAACGCGATGACGAACGTTTTGCCGCGAAAACCGTGGATATACGGCGCGGCGGCACGAAACCATTCAACGAAGTCGGTGGTGTTTTTCACCTTGGGTTTATCCTCGCGATCAAGATGTCAGTTTTAAGACGGCCAAGTTTAACGTGGAATCAGAAGTCGCCCCACAGCGTTTGCATCGCGGCCAGCGCGGTCAGTGCCGCCGTCTCGGTGCGCAGCACGCGCGGCCCGAGCCGTACCGAAACGGCGCCCGCAGAGTGCAACGCGGCAATTTCATCCGCTTCAAAGCCGCCTTCAGGGCCCGCTACCAGCATTTGTAATCCTTCGACGCGCGTTAAACCAGCAAGGCTGAATTCAGCAAGCGGCGATAAAAACAGCAAGCGTCCCGCCGGGCGTTGCCCCAGCCAGGCCGCAAGCGACAGCGGCGGCATCACCTGCGGCACGCGATTGCGCCCGCATTGTTCGCACGCGCTCGTCACCACGCCTTGCCAGTGCGTGATGCGCTTGTCCGCCCGTTCGCCTGCCAGTTTGACCACGCTGCGTTTGGCGGCGATGGGCTGAATCAGCGACACCCCGAGTTCCACCGCTTTTTGCAGGGTGTAATCCATCCGTTCACCGCTGGATATGCCCTGCGCCAGCATCACGTCCAGACCGGATTCGCATTCGACGGCATGAAACGCGACCACGCTGACCGCGACTTCATCCTTGCTGATGTGATCGATGCGCGCGCCAAACTCGCCGCCTTGACCATTAAACAAATGCAGGGTATCGCCCACCGCCAGACGCAATGCGCGCACGGCATGGCGCGCCGCGCCGGGTGGCAGGATGAGATGCGCACCGGGCATCAGGTTTTGATTGATGAAAAAACGCGGAGCAGACATGTTGGTATTATGCCGGTATTGCTTTTGAATTTTGGAGTTTGCCATGGTTTCACTCACCACCCCGGTCTGCGATTTTGGCTGGCTGGCGCCGGATTTTTCCCTGCCCGGTGTGGACGGGAAAACTTGGACATTAGCCGATGCGATGGGCGAAAACGGCCTGCTGGTGATGTTCATCTGCAACCATTGCCCGTACGTTAAAGCCATTCGCCCGCGTCTGGTGCGCGATCTGGCCGAATTGAAGCGACAGGGCATTCACGCTATCGCCATCATGTCGAATGACACCCGGGATTATGCGGAAGACTCCTTCGATAACATGAAATTAGTGGCCAATGAATTTGCTTTTCCATTCCCGTATGTCATTGATGAAACGCAGGCCGTCGCCCGGGCTTACGGCGCAGTGTGTACCCCTGACTTCTTTGGTTTCAACCGCAAGTTTGAGTTGCAGTATCGCGGACGGTTTGACGAATCACGTAAGGAGACTGCGCCCGATGGCGTGCGTCGCGATCTCTGTGAAGCGATGAAGGAAGTCGCCACGACGCAACGCGGCCCCATGGAACAAATTCCCAGCATGGGGTGTTCGATCAAGTGGAAAGAATAGTCCTCTCCGGTGCGTTGCATGTGCTTCGTCGCCATCCCTAAAGGCCTGTCATGCTGAATGCCGTCATCCAGGCCGTGCGCGAAGTTGCCCAGCGCGAAGTGACACCGCGCTTCCTGAAAGTGGCGCATAGCCACAAAGCAGACGGCAGCCTGTTTACGGAGGCCGATGCCGCGACGCAAGCTGCGCTCGAAATTGCATTGCCCCTGATTAAAAACGTACCGGTGCTGGGCGAAGAAATGACCGAGCCCCAGCAACAGGATGCATGGAATGCCGGACGTGACGGGCTGTGGTGCGTCGATCCGATTGATGGCACTTCTAACTTTGTCGCCGGGGTGCCGTATTTCGCGGTTTCGGTCGCTTACCTTTACAAAGGCGTGCGCCAGCTTGGTGTGGTCTACGATCCCATTGCCGACGAGATGTTTACCGCTGAGCGTGGTAAAGGCGCCCATCTGAACGGCACCCCCCTGCCGTTGCGTCCGCCCGCTACCGAACTCAAACGTGCGCTTGCCGGGGTCGAGATGAAACGCATTAACCGCGAGCTCGCCGGGCGGCTGGCCGCGTGGCCACCCTACGCATCGCAACGCAACTTTGGCGCATCCACCTTGGACTGGTGCTATACCGCCGCAGGGCGTTTTGATATTTATGTCCACGGTGGACAAAAATTGTGGGATTACGCCGCAGGCGCGTTGATTCTGGAAGAGGCGGGCGGGCGGCTGTCCAGCCTGTCTGGCTCATTCGATATCGCGAATGTCTGGGAACGTTCGGTGGTGGCATCCGCCAGCCCAGCGCTGTTTGAATTGTGGCGGGATTGGTTAA
Organism: Thiobacillaceae bacterium; assembly: GCA_040080135.1. Lineage (GTDB taxonomy): Bacteria > Pseudomonadota > Gammaproteobacteria > Burkholderiales > Thiobacillaceae > Thiobacillus. Next base: position 13,172 of record JBEBIZ010000015.1, on the reverse strand, counting down.
AGGCGGCGGGAGCCTAGCCGCTGAAACTCAATCTACGGCGGTCAACCCGGTATCGCGGGGGCATAAGCCCACGTATTCGCGAAATAAAAAACATTTTGCCCCCGGTCTTTTGCACAAACATGAGCAAGCCGCGCTAAGTGCTTGTCGTTCTAGCGCTTTCCCGCTTGTGCCGGGTGGCTTGCCTCAAACTGCCCTGCTGACGGATAATCGAGGTTTTTGCATATTCTGCCCAAGCTGCCTCACAGCTTGCCGCGCAGTGGTTTGCTCGCTATTTTTGCTGTTCAATTTTTACTACTAAGCTGAAGGAAACGAAATGCCAACCCGTAACGATCTTGCCAACGCCATCCGCGCGCTTGCAATGGATGCAGTTGAAAAAGCCAAATCCGGCCACCCTGGCGCGCCGATGGGTATGGCCGAAATCGCTGAGACGCTGTGGAACCACCATCTGCGCCACAATCCCTCCAACCCGAAGTGGCCCGATCGTGACCGCTTTGTGTTGTCGAACGGTCACGGCTCGATGCTGATTTATTCGCTACTGCATCTGACTGGATACGATCTGTCGATTGACGATTTGAAGGGCTTCCGTCAACTGCACTCGAAGACGCCCGGTCACCCCGAATATGGCTATGCGCCCGGAATTGAAACCACGACAGGCCCGCTCGGACAGGGCATTACCAATGGCGTGGGTATGGCGATGGCAGAAAAAGTGCTTGCTAACGAATTCAACAAACCCGGCCATGAAATCGTCAACCACCACACCTACGTGTTCATGGGCGACGGTTGCATGATGGAAGGCATCTCGCACGAATCTTGTGCATTGGCTGGTACCTGGAAGCTCAACAAGTTGATCGCATTCTGGGACGATAACGGCATCTCCATCGATGGCCATATCGAACACTGGTACACCGACGACACCGCCAAGCGCTTTGAAGCCTATGGCTGGAATGTGATCGCGGGCGTGGACGGCCATGATGTGGTGGCTCTCGAAGCGGCGATTCAAAAAGCCAAAGCCAGCACCGACAAGCCGACGCTGATCTGCTGCAAAACCATCATCGGTAAGGGTTCGCCCAACAAGGAAGGCACGCACGACGTGCATGGTGCTGCGCTCGGCCACGACGAAATCGAAGCCACCCGCAAGCACATCGGCTGGAACCATCCCGCGTTTGAGATCCCCGCCGACATTTACGCTGGCTGGGATGCCAAGACCAAGGGTCAGGGTCTGGAAACGCTGTGGAACAACAAGTTTGCTGAATACAAAGCCGCCTTCCCGAAAGAGGCCGCCGAGTTCGAGCGCCGCATGAAGAGCGAGTTGCCCGCCAATTTCAAGGCACACGTTGCTGAAAAACTGGCTGCAATCAACACCAAGGCTGAAACCGTCGCCACCCGTAAAGCATCGCAAATTGCGATCAATGCACTGGCACCTGCGCTGCCCGAGTTCCTCGGCGGCTCGGCTGACCTCACCGGCTCCAATCTGACCAACTGGGAAGGCTGCCATCCTGTGCGTCACGGCAAGCCCGGCAACTACATCAGTTACGGCGTGCGCGAATTCGGCATGGCTGCGATCATGAACGGCATGGCGCTGCACGGTGGCTTGCTGCCGTTCGGCGGCACTTTCCTGATGTTCTCCGAATACTCGCGCAATGCCATTCGCATGGCCGCGCTGATGAAGCAGCGCGTGATCCACGTGTTCACCCACGACTCGATTGGTCTGGGCGAAGATGGCCCGACTCACCAGCCGGTGGAGCAGACCGCTACCCTGCGCATGATTCCGAATATCGACGTTTGGCGTCCGTGCGATACCGTGGAAACCCTGGTCGGCTGGGCGCATTCGGTAGAGCGCCTGGATGGCCCGACCTGTCACATCCTTAGCCGCCAGAATCTGCCGTTCATGGCACGCGATGCTGCAAGCTTGGCCAACATCGCCAAGGGCGGCTACGTGCTGAAAGATGCAGCGGGTGCCAAGGCCATCATCATCGCCACCGGCTCCGAAGTTGAACTGGCCATGAAAGCCGCCGACACCTTGGCTGCTGAAGGCGTGCCGGTACGCGTGGTGTCTATGCCGTCCACCAACACGTTTGACCGTCAAGATGCGGCCTACAAGGCCAGCGTGCTCACCAAGGGCGTACCGCGCGTTGCCGTCGAGGCTGGCGTTACCGACTTCTGGCGCAAGTATGTGGGTCTGGAAGGCGCAGTCGTCGGTATCGATACCTTTGGCGAATCCGCTCCCGCTCCGGCGCTGTACAAGCATTTCGGCATTACCGCTGAAGCGGTGGCAGCGGCGGTTAAAGGCGTTTTGTAAACCCCTGCATCCGCGAAGGACGCGAAGAAAATCAAAAACGTCCTGTTTTTAACTTCGCGGTTCTTCGCGTCCTTCGCGGATAAAAAAGTTTTTGATTTTTTCTTAGGAGACTGAAAAATGGCAATCAAAGTAGGCATCAACGGTTTTGGCCGCATTGGCCGCATGGTGTTCCGTGCGGTAGCAAAAGACTTCCCCGGTATCGAAATCGTCGCAATTAACGACCTGCTCGACCCCGACTATCTGGCATACATGCTCAAGTACGACTCTGTGCATGGGCGTTTCAATGGTGACGTATCCACCAATGGCGGCAATATGGTCGTCAATGGTAAAACCATTCGTCTGACCGCCGAGCGCGATCCTGCGAACCTGAAGTGGAACGAAGTCGGCGCGGACATCGTCATCGACTGCACAGGGTTCTTCCTGACGACTGAATCCTGCGAAGCCCATATCAAGGCTGGCGCAAAGAAAGTGGTGCAATCCGCTCCCGCAAAAGATTCCACTCCGATGTTCGTGTATGGCGTAAACCACACCACCTACGCTGGCGAAGCGATTGTTTCTGCTGCTTCCTGCACCACCAACTGCCTGGCTCCTGTGGCCAAGGTGCTGAACGACAATTGGGGCATCAAGCGCGGCCTGATGACTACCGTTCACGCAGCAACCGCCACGCAAAAAACCGTGGACGGCCCGTCCGCCAAAGACTGGCGCGGTGGCCGTGGCATTCTGGAAAACATCATCCCGTCTTCCACCGGCGCGGCCAAAGCCGTCGGCGTGGTGTTGCCCGCACTCAAAGGCAAATTGACCGGCATGGCGTTCCGCGTGCCGACCTCGGACGTGTCCGTGGTTGACCTGACTGTTGAGCTGAACAAGCCCGCTACCTACGCCGAAATTTGCGCTGCCATGAAGGCCGCTTCCACGGGCGCAATGAAGGGCGTGCTGGGCTACACCGAAGACAAAGTGGTTTCCACCGACTTCGTCGGTAACAGCGCACCGTCCACCTTCGACGTGGATGCCGGTATTGCGCTGGACGACACCTTCGTCAAGGTCGTGTCCTGGTACGACAACGAGTACGGCTACACCTGCAACATGCTGCGTCTGGTTGAGCACGTGGCCAAGTAAAGACTTAAGGGGCAAGGGGCAAGGTTTTTCCTTGCATCTTGCATCTTGCATCTTGTGTCTGGCCGTTGAGCTTTAAGGTCTGGCGCTGTCCCTAAAACCGCGCCAACCCTTAAACCTTATCTTCTGGAGAACGACCCATGGCTTTCATCCGCATTACCGACCTTGAACTGCAAGGCAAGCGCGTATTTATCCGCGCCGACATGAACGTGCCGGTCAAAGATGGCAAAGTAACGTCCGACGCGCGCATCACCGCCTCTATGCGCACCATCGAGCATTGCCTCAAAGCGGGTGCCAAAGTCATGGTCACGTCGCATCTCGGTCGCCCGACTGAGGGTGAATTCAAAGAAGAAGATTCGCTCAAACCCGTGGTGGATGTCATCGCTGCGCGTCTGGGCAAAAACGTGCGTCTGGTTCGAGACTGGATTGACGGCGGCTTCGACATTGCCGACGGCGAACTGGTGGTGCTGGAAAACTGCCGCGTCAACAAGGGCGAAAAGAAAAACGTCGACGAGACCGCGCAGAAATACGCCAAGCTGTGCGACGTGTTTGTGATGGATGCCTTCGGCACCGCGCACCGCGCCGAAGCCTCAACCCACGGCATCGCCAAGTTTGCACCGATTGCCGCTGCCGGCATTTTGCTGACCGAAGAACTCGATGCGCTGCAAAAGGCACTGGCTGCCCCGGCGCGCCCAATGGTCGCCATCGTCGGCGGCTCCAAAGTATCGACCAAACTGACCGTGCTCGAATCGCTGGCCGACAAAGTCGATCAGATGGTGGTCGGTGGCGGTATTGCCAACACCTTCCTCAAAGCCACCGGCAAGGAAATCGGCAAGTCGCTGTGTGAAGACGATCTGGTGCCCACGGCGCAAATGCTGATCGAAAAAATGACCGCGCGCGGTGCGATCATTCCCATCGCGGTGGATGTGGTGTGCGGCAAGAAATTTGACGCCAACGAACCTGCCGTATTGAAAGACGCAGCCGACGTGTCAGCCGACGACATGATTTTCGACATCGGCCCGAAATCGGCTCAGGAAATCGCCGACATCATCATGGAAGCAGGCACGGTAGTGTGGAACGGCCCGGTTGGCGTATTTGAATTCGACCAGTTTGGCGAAGGTACCAAGACCATCGCGATGGCGATTGCCAACACCCAGGCGTTCACACTGGCAGGCGGCGGCGACACGATTGCTGCCATCCAGAAATATGACATCTACGACAAGGTCAGCTACATCTCTACCGCTGGCGGCGCGTTCCTTGAGTACCTCGAAGGCAAGGTGCTCCCCGCTGTTGCGATTCTGGAGGAACGCGCGCGCGGCTGATGCCGCCGTGAGGAGCGAGGGGTGAGGCGTTCGACGCCCCCCCCACTCCTCTCCCCTCACTCCTAACGCCTCACTCACAAAAATGATTCGTCGAACCAAAATCGTCGCCACACTCGGCCCATCCTGCTCCGATGCCAAAACCCTGGATCGCTTGATGGAAGCCGGGATTGATGTGGTGCGCCTGAATTTTTCACACGGCACCGCGCAAGATCATATCGACCGCGCCGAGCTGGTGCGCTCGCTGGCGCGCGCACGCGGTCGCGCAGTAGGTGTGCTGGTCGACCTGCAGGGGCCAAAAATCCGTATTGGCAAATTCAAGGACAACAAGATCACGCTGGCTCGCGGCGATCAGTTCATTCTTGATGCAGCCTGTACAGTGGGCAACCAGACCCGCGTCGGCCTTGATTACAAAGAGCTGCCCAACGACGTGAGCCGGGGCGTGACCCTGCTGCTGGACGATGGCCGCATCGAGTTCTGGGTCGAAGAAGTCAAGGGTACCGAGATTATCTGCAAGGTGGTGCAAGGTGGCGTACTGTCGAATAACAAGGGCATCAACCGCAAGGGAGGCGGCCTGTCAGCTGCCGCGCTGACCGAAAAAGACATCGAGGACATTAAAACAGCCGCTTTACTCAAGGCCGATTATTTGGCGGTGTCGTTTCCCCGCTCAGGGGCAGATATGCAGCAGGCGCGTGACTTGATGCGTGCTGCTGGCGGTAAAAGCCAGTTGATCGCCAAGATTGAGCGTACCGAAGCAATCGAGAATCTGGAAGAAATCCTGGATGCGTCGGATGCCATCATGGTGGCGCGTGGCGACCTCGGCGTTGAAGTCGGCGACGCGGCCGTGCCTGCGCTGCAAAAACGCATGATCCGCATGGCGATCGCGCGCAACAAAGTGGTAATCACTGCCACGCAAATGATGGAATCGATGATTTCCAGCCCGATTCCCACCCGTGCAGAAGTGTCCGATGTCGCCAACGCCGTACTCGACGGCACCGATGCAGTCATGCTGTCGGCAGAAACCGCTGCCGGGCAGTTTCCGGTGGAAGCGGTGCAAGCCATGGATCGCGTGTGTCTCGAAGCAGAAAAAGAAGCCGAGCCGGATTTTTCCGGGGCGCGGCTCGATCACAGTTTTTTGCGTGGCGATGAAGCGATTGCAATGTCGGCAGTCTTTACATCGGTTCACCTCAACATCAAGGCGATTGCGTCACTCACCGAATCGGGCAATACCTGTTTATGGATGAGTCGTCTGTCCACCCGTGTGCCGATCTATGCCTTGACACCCAAGGTAGAGACGCGTAGAAAAGTGACTCTTTTTCGTGGTGTCTATCCGATCAACCTCAAGACAGCGAGCAAAGAGCGTGATGTGCTTCTGGCCGAAGCCGAAGACGAGTTGCGCCAGCGCGGCGCGGTGCGAGAAGGTGACCTGATCCTGCTCACCATCGGCGAGCCCATTGGAGAATCAGGTGGCACCAACACCATGAAAATTGTCCGCGTGAGCGGGCCCAAGAAAAAACCCTGATCACATTAATCAGCGTATTTAAACGGCAACTTTTACTTTTTAACGCTTTAATTTAATACTGGAGACTGTAAATGGCACTTATCTCGCTTCGTCAACTACTCGACCACGCCGCTGAAAACGGCTACGGCTTACCCGCTTTCAACGTCAACAACATGGAGCAGGTTCAGGCCATCATGCAAGCTGCTGCCGCCTGCAACAGCCCGGTGATTCTGCAAGGTTCCGCTGGCGCTCGCTCCTACGCGGGCGAGCCTTTCCTGCGCCACCTGATTCTGGCCGCCATTGAGTCCTACCCACAAATTCCGGTCTGCATGCATCAGGATCACGGTGCATCGCCTTCCATCTGCTTCCGCTCCATTCAGTCGGGCTTCAGCTCGGTGATGATGGACGGTTCGCTGAAAGAAGACGGCAAAACGCCCGCCACTTATGAATACAACGTTGCAACCACGGCCAAAGTGTCCGAAATGGCACACGCCGTAGGCGTATCGGTTGAAGGCGAATTGGGTTGTCTTGGTTCGCTCGAAACCGGCATGGCTGGCGAAGAAGACGGCCACGGGGCCGAAGGTGCGCTGGATCACAGCCAGTTATTGACCGACCCCGACGAAGCCGCTGATTTCGTCAAGAAAACCCGTGTGGATGCGCTGGCCATCGCCATCGGCACCTCACATGGCGCGTACAAGTTCACCCGTCCGCCTACAGGTGACATCCTGGCGATCGACCGCGTCAAAGCGATTCACGCCCGCATCCCCAACACCCATCTGGTGATGCACGGTTCGTCTTCGGTGCCGCAGGAATGGCTGGCGATCATCAACAGCTTCGGCGGCGACATGGGCGAAACCTACGGCGTGCCAGTATCCGAAATCGTCGAAGGTATCAAGCACGGCGTGCGCAAGGTCAACATCGACACAGATCTGCGTATGGCGTCCACAGGTGCCATACGCAAGCACCTGGCCGAGAACAAATCCAATTTCGACCCGCGCAAGTTCCTGAAGGAAGCAACCAAAGGCATGAGTGACATCTGCCGCAACCGTTATGAAGCCTTCGGTGCAGCCGGCATGGCCAGCAAGATCAGCAAGATCTACAACCTGGAAGAAATGCAAAAGCGTTACGACAAAGGTGAGCTGGACCCCAAGGTCAACTAACAACCTATTCTGAAAGGGAGCTTCGGCTCCCTTTTTTACGTCTTTATTATTGATCCGGCCACTAAACAGTTCATAAATTGAATGGTGGCTCGCTCGCCACGGCGGTCTTGTCAGATTCTCGTGTGGCCGGATCAATAAGCAATTTAAACAGGCGGTTATTGAGACGGCCCTCGTCCTCAATCGAAGGCGAGGATGACTGTACGCTTGCCACTTTGTTCAAACTATTTAATGGCTGTCTCATTAACGTAACCCAGGAAAGATTCATGCGCGCTTCGGTTCTGAACGAAAGATCGGTATTGGCTTTTCTGGCCTTGCTCTGTCTGATTTTTTCAGGCATCTCGCCATATGATCGCCTGACCTGGGTGATGGAGACGGCACCGGTCATGATCGGCATACCGCTCCTGATCGCCACTCACGCTCGTTATCCCCTTACACCATTAGTCTATCGACTACTGTTTTTGCACGGGCTGATCCTCATGCTGGGCGGGTATTACACTTACGCACGCGTGCCGCTCGGTTTCTGGGTGCAAGATGCGTTCGATCTTGCGCGCAATCATTATGACCGGCTAGGCCATCTGGCGCAGGGCTTCGTTCCAGCCATGGTGGCGCGCGAAATACTGTTGCGGAAAACTGCACTCCGGTCTGGTGGCTGGTTATTTTTTCTGGTGACGTGCATCGTGCTCGCGCTGAGCGCGAGCTATGAATTTATAGAGTGGGGAGCCGCCTTGATTCTGGGCGGCGATGCCGATGCTTTTCTGGCGACCCAGGGCGATGTATGGGATACGCAATGGGATATGTTCATGGCGCTGCTAGGTGGGATAAGCGCGCAGATAGTGCTGAGCCGCATCCATAATCGCCAGATGTGGACACTGGCGTGGAATCAATCTCCGAGCTGAATCCGTCCAGCTTTTTCTGCCGCCGCAAAGTCCAGCATTTTCTGAATCGAGATGGCGGCGCGAGCGCGGATGCTTTCCTTGATATGAATCTCGTTACCACCAGACTCAAGCACCGCAGCCAGCTTTTTTAGACCATTCATCGCCATCCACGGGCAGTGCGCGCATGAGGTGCAGGTCGCACCCTCGCCTGCGGTCGGCGCTTCAATAAAGGTTTTGCCCGGTGCGGCCGCGCGCATTTTATGGAAAATTCCATTGTCGGTCGCGACAATGAATTCGCGGTTTGGCATGCGCCGGGCGGCATCAATAATCTGCGTGGTCGAACCCACCACATCGGCCTGCGCGATCACCGCCGCAGGCGACTCTGGATGCACCAGCACCGCCGCGCCCGGGTGCGTCGCACACAGCACCTTCAGTGCATCGGCCTTGAACGCCTCATGCACCACGCACGAACCTTGCCACAGCAGCATGTCCGCGCCGGTAATGCGCTGCACGTAATCGCCCAAGTGCCGATCCGGTGCCCACAGTAGTTTGTGATCTTGTTGGTGCAGGTATTTCACAATCTTGACCGCTATGCCGGACGTCACCACCCAGTCTGCACGCGCCTTCACTGCTGCACTGGTATTGGCGTAAACAACGGAAATCCGGTCTGGGTGTGCATCGCAGAATGCGCTGAATTCGTCTGCCGGGCACGCCAGATCCAGTGAGCAGTCGGCATTCAAGTCCGGCATCAGTACGCGCTTTTCGGGGTTCAGGATTTTTGCCGTTTCTCCCATGAACTTCACGCCCGCGACGATCAGGGTTCTGGCTCCATGTGCGTGACCAAAGCGCGCCATTTCCAGCGAGTCTGACACACAGCCGCCAGTTTCTTCAGCCAGATCCTGCAAGTCCGCCGAGGTGTAGTAATGTGCTACCAACACCGCATTCTGTGCCTTCATCATCGCCTTGATGCGTGCTTTCAGCGCGGCGCGTTCATCATCTCTTAGCACCTCCTCGACCATGGGCGGCACCTGAATGGCGGGTTTGAGCGGAACCGGGAAATCAACTTTCATGGATGGTGTTCAAAGTTATTTTTTGAAAGGCAAAGTATAGCTGGGCATATGGGTGATTATCACGCCACGTATACGTGGCGTTCCGAGTCATTTTTGTCTTATCCTTCTGCCCCATGCAACAACTCCTGCTCGACATCCGCCCGCCCACCATCCCCGACCTCGCCCATTTTGTATTGGGGCGCAATCACGAATTGATGGGGCAATTGCAGGCAATGCTTAACGCTCAAACGACAGAGCGCATGGTCTATCTCTGGGGCGCATCACATTGCGGGAAAACCTATTTGCTCCAGGCCTGGGCACACGCTTGCCGCTTACGTGGCTTGTCCGTTGGGAGTTTGACGCAGTCCGACTTGTCCTCGGATGAGGTAGAGCGAAGTCCGGCACAGGTAGTTGTGATTGACCATGCGGATGCCTGGGATGCGGCACAACAACTTACCGCCTTTGCTACATACAATCGTGTGCGCGAAGCAGGCGGATTATGGCTATCGGCGGGCCGTCTGCCGCCTGCCGAATTACCTTTAATGCCGGAGTTGCGCACGCGACTGGGCTGGGGACTGGTGTTTCAAGTCAATGAGCTGAACGACGACGAAAAACATGCTGCTCTCGTGCAGCATGCCAACAGCCTGGGGTTCCGGCTGGAGCCCCAGGTGGCGGACTATTTGTTGAACCATACACCACGCGATATGGGTAACCTACTGCGGGTGCTGGAAGCGCTGGATCGCCTGAGTCTGGAAACCCGGCGCCCGATTACGCTACCGCTAGTAAGGCAATTGGTATTGCCTTGATGGTTCCAGATGAATAAACGCTCAGGCCGCATCCCCGCTCTGCTGTTCCGCAATATCCTTATGCACCTGCGCCATATCCAGCCCCATCACTTGCTCGATCAGCGCATCCAGCGCGTGACCAGGCAGGGAACCGGCTTCTGAATACAGAATGACGTTTTCGCGGAACACCATGAGCGTGGGGATGGAACGAATCTGAAAGGACGCAGCGAGTTCCTGCTCGGCCTCTGTATTCACTTTGGCGAAGACGATATTGGTGTGCTTGTCGGATGCCGCCTCGTAAATCGGCGCAAAGCCCCGGCACGGGCCGCACCAGGGCGCCCAGAAGTCGACGATAACGACCTCATTGTTAAGGATGGTGGATTCGAAACTGTCCTTGGTGAGTTCGATAGCGGCCATAATCATTCCAGTAAATTAAACATAAAAAAAGCGCAGGGACGAACCCCTGCGCCTTAAGTGCCACCCTATCACGGATGGCAGGCCTCCGACAATCCAGAGGCTCGTTATTGGGTAGTTAAGCCTGGCTGCTTGGCTACCCAGGTCCGATCGAAGCCGACCGGCCAGAACTACTTTGCAAAAGCCTGCTGGAAAAAACCGCGTGGCTGATCGCTTGCACTGTTATTGCGCACCATGTTTTCGTTGCGTTTAAGGTTTTCGCGCACCTCGACACGGTTAGCCACCATAATCAGTTCGGTTGCCAGAATCCGCGCCTGGTGTGAGCTCAAATTCAGTTCGCCTTTATCTGTCATTTTGATCATCACACGCCCCTTGCCTGCAGCATCCTCTTCCAGAGTAATGTCCAGCATCCCAACGTCATCAAATTCAATCATCGTGTTTCCTTTAATGTGCTGTAGTGTATGCAGGATTAATGAGCAGGCTTTGTGCCACCCGCTTTAAACGGGTAAAGGATTGTGAAACCCTATCAAATCAACGGGATATTTCAGCGTGCTGAAATGGGGGACGCTGAGCTTTGACGAAGCCTCGTCAAAGTCCAACGCAAGTTCAACAGTTCAAAATGGGTAGACGACTTGTTTGGGCAGCGCTTAAGTTGGCGGAACCTTGTCTTGTACTTGCAGCCCTAGCAATGGTTGTAAGGGTTTTACGCCAGACCCGACTCACGTTTGCATTCACTCAATTTCTGGAAACATCATGCTGATCCTTCAATCAAACGATATTCCGTCCTCCGAAATCACGCCGCCTGGCGTCTATCATGAGCGCCGCCGCTTTATGCAGGGCATGGGCGCGCTGGCGGCGGGCGCGGTATTAGGCGCGTGCGCCGACGAAACGCACGCGGGGGCCAAACTGGCTGGCATCCATGCCAGCGCCTACATACTGGGCGATGCCAAAACACCCTTTCAGGATGTCACCACGTATAACAACTTTTATGAGTTTGGAACCGGCAAAGACGACCCGAGCAAGCTGGCGGGGACGCTCAACACGCGACCCTGGACAGTATCGGTTGAGGGCGAAATCAAAAATCCAAAAACCTATGATATCGATAGTCTGCTCAAACTCGCGCCGCTGGAGGAGCGTATCTACCGAATGCGCTGCGTGGAAGGCTGGTCGATGGTCATCCCATGGGTGGGGTTTCCGTTGAACGAAATTATCCGGCGCGCCGAGCCCAACGGAAAAGCCAGATATGTCGAATTTGTCACGTTGAATGATCCAAAACAGATGTCCGGCCAGCGTACGCATGTGCTGGACTGGCCATACACCGAGGGTCTGCGCCTGGACGAAGCCATAAATCCGTTGACACTATTGGCGGTGGGTCTGTACGGTGAAGTGCTGCCGAATCAGAACGGCGCACCGATTCGCTTGGTCGTGCCATGGAAGTACGGCTTCAAAAGCGCTAAATCCATCGTCAAAATTCGCTTTGTTGAAAAGCAGCCGCTCACCGCCTGGATGAAAGCCACGCCCGGGGAATATGGTTTTTATTCCAACGTAAATCCGGAAGTCGATCACCCGCGCTGGAGCCAGGCGCGCGAACGTCGCATCGGCGAATTCCGGAAACGTGAAACACTGATGTTCAATGGCTATAGCGCGCAGGTGTCGCAGATGTACCGTGGCATGGACTTGAAGAAGCTCTTCTGAGTGTCGAATGTGAAGCGCAATTACAAAACCCTGCTTTTTTTGATTTGCCTTGCTCCTCTCGGGCGATTGATCTGGCTGGCGACTTCAAATGGCCTAGGTGCCAATCCGATTGAGTTTATTACCCGCTCGACCGGCACCTGGACACTGGTTGCACTTCTACTTACGCTGGCGGTCACCCCCATGCGTCGCCTGAGCGGCTGGAACAGCTTGCTGCGCTACCGCCGAATGTTGGGCCTGTTCGCTTTTTTTTACGCCAGCCTGCATTTCACCACCTATATATGGCTCGACCAGTTCTTCGATCCGGCGAGCATCACCAAAGACATTATCAAACGTCCCTTTATTACAGTGGGGTTCACGGCCTTTATGCTGCTATGGCCACTGGCAGTGACGTCGACCAATGCCATGATGCGCCGCCTTGGGCGCCGTTGGCAGCAACTACACCGTCTGATCTACTTGATCGGACTGTTAGGCGTACTGCATTACCTGTGGCTGGTCAAAAAAGATCTGACTCAACCGCTGATTTACGGAGTGGTGCTTTTGGCGCTGCTCTCATTTCGCTTTCCAGCAGTCGCCTCCGGCCTGCGCAATCGCCTGACTCTAGCGCGTCAATAAACCTGCGGATTCCTTGGTGCCAAGGCACCGGCCAAGCCGTAAAGCAGGAACCAGTCCGGCTCAGCCATAAAAAACGGGAGCCGAGGCTCCCGTTTCAGATTGGGCAAAGCCCGATCTGTTATAGCCCGAAAGGCTTGATGACCGACAGCGACGGCATGGCAGAAGGTGTTGCTGCCGGTGCAGGCTTCGGCGGAGCCGCTTTTTTAGGCGCAGGCTTTTTAGCGGGTGCGGCTTTTTTAGCGACAGGTTTAGCTGCGGGCTTTTTGGCTGGTGCGGCTTTTTTAGCCACCGGCTTTTTAGCGACAGCTTTTTTGGCTGCGGGCTTTTTGGCTGGTGCGGCTTTTTTAGCT
>JBEBIZ010000014.1:0-64576 GCA_040080135.1 Thiobacillaceae bacterium | reverse complement strand
CTCTCTTGGTCGAGATCAGGAGCGTCCAGTTGACCAGCGTATAGGTCAAACCTTGCGGAGTCCCCCGGCAAAGCCGGGGGTTTACTTCACGGAATTATTGCGCAGGCTGGACGATAAAAAAATGAGCGCGTTGGAAGTGGTCGCGATCCAGCTTGAAATCGAGGACGAAGAGCTCAATGAATAGCGTGAGAAGATGGCCGAAATCAAGAAAAAGGACAAGAGCAAATAGCCACATCTCTCCATTCACTAATGGACACATGCGGTCGCGGATCTCAGCCGCCCGGTGGTTTGATCAACTTTTGATCGTCCAGTTTATCCCGGTATTCCTCAAGCAGATTTTCAGTTTCAACTTGTTTCAGTCCAGTAAACGGCTCTTTCTGCGCCAGCGTTTCAGCACACGATTTATTTTCAAAACGATACATCAGTGAACGGCCCAGCTCGTAGAGCGCGACATTCTTGCGCTCGCACGATGCAATATCCCGCTCGTTGCGTTGTTTGATGCTCTCAAGATTGCGTTTTTCGGCATCAGTCTGCTGCAAGGTTCGCGTGGTGTCCGTCAGTTTGTTGCTGGTCTCTGACAGTGCCTTTTGCGTTTCGGCCAAGCGTTGCGTTGTCGTCGCCAGTTCTTCCCTGGTTACAGTCAGTTCTTTAGTCAGCGAAACCTGTTGCCGCTTGCCTGCGCCAAGCTCGCGTTGCAGGCGTTCAGCCTTGCTCTCGACAGACTTTGAGGATTTTTGCGCTTTATCCAGATCATCGGCCATTCGGGTTTTTTCTTCTTCCAGCGCACCCACCTGCCCTTGAACCTGTGAAAGCTGTTGTTGCATTCGACGCAATGCTTCACGCTCGCGGCTACTCTTGTCTGTGGCTTCTGCATGCAGGGCGGTGCCGGTCAGGCACAGCAAAAGAACGACAGACAGTGCGCGCTTCCGGGCATGCGGGGGGTGTGAATCTGCGGAATCAGAGATCAGGTAAGTCGTTTTCATAAATTTGGCTTCATGAACAGGCAACCTCAGCGAGGGCTGTCTTAAAAAGTGGAGCCGCCGTGAGCGACGAGCAGGACTGCAATATCATGCTGACCATCCGACCAGGACATCGGCCGGTTGCCATTTCGATCCATCACATTGGGATCCACGCCCGCTTTCAGCATCATCGCAACAATGTCCATGGTGCCTTCCTGTACGGCGATTCCCAGGCTGACCCGTCCCTCACGGTTCCAGATCGTGATGTCCGGATGATAGGCAAGTAATTCGCGTACCACGTCTGCCCGATGCATGATGCAGGCGGCGATAATCGGGGTATTGCCGTCGTTACTTTTCCGGTCGATATCTGCTCCCGCCTTCAGTAACAGACGGACGATCTGGACACGCCCTTGCAACGCGGCCATGCCCAGCGGCGTAAAGCCGCGCCCTTTCAAATTCGGGTTGGCGCCGGCCTCCAGCAACAATCGCGTCATCTCGATATTGTTGTGTTGCACTGCGTGCATCAATGCGTTCTCGCCCCATTGATCAACCACAGCACTGGGGTTAATGCCCGACTTCAACAGCGCTTCCACCTGCTTGATGTCATTGTGCGCAGCAGCGGTGATCAATTCGCCTTGTTTGCCTTCGGCATAGACCGGTTCGCGGTCATTACCCGTTGCACTGATGGATGCGAAATCGAGCGGCTCGTAGCGGTGATGCGGCGTTTCCGGCTGCGATGGCAGATAGGACAGCAACCAGTCATCACGCTCCTGATCGAAGCCCAGTGCCGGGCTGCTAATGAGCAATCCGATCAGCAGCCACTTAAAACTTCGCATTGAGGTCCACCTGCATGACATCCACACTGAAAGGCAGGCCATCAATCTGATCGGCCGACAACCACTTGAACGACAACCAGGTGTTGCGATCCAGGCCGTATGAACCGCCAACGAAGAAGCCCTTGTTATTGGTTCCGCCGAGGCGGAAATCAGAATCGGCAAACGCATCGAGCACGGCATCACGTTCCAGACGACGATAGCCCAGATACGCCTGCCAGTCGCCCTTGTTCTGGATCGAAGGCCAGCCCACTGTTACCTTGGCTTGCAAACCCAGGGTGCGGGCCTGTTGCGGCGTCAGCAGGCGGCTGTTCACCTTCGCCTCGTCGTAACCGATGTTCTTGACCGCATCGCCATCCAGAATCACGTGCAAAGGTTCAAAGTGCGCCAGATCCACGGTACCGGTCAAATTAACCAGCTTGTAATCCGCAGCCAGCCCATACAGCCCCGAACTATCCACAGGCGAAACCTCGAACATCGTATTGCCCTTCTGCCGTGCCTTTAAAACTGAATCGGCATAGCCATAAAACCCGTCACCATCAACCGGATCCCTGACTGCGGCAATTTTCCGATAATCGTAGTACGCCAGCCCAAAGCGCCAACGCGTATTCGCGTCCATCTTCCAGTCCAGCCCGGCCTGGGCGCCAAGTAGCCATTTATCCTGTGCCAGATTGACCGCCGATGACTCGACTTCTCTCAAAGGGAAGGCACCCACGGTGAAAAATGGCTTGCCATCACTATCACTGTGTATCCAGGGATTGAAGGTTGCAGATGCGCCTTCGAAATTGAGGTCGTCATCCCAGACCAGATCGGTGCTGAAGAACGGGTTAGGCATGCGTCCGCCCGACACTGACATCCAGTCCCACGGCTGGGCTTTGACGAATGCCCGGTCCAGCACCAGCGCGTATTTGTTGAAATCGGTGCCCAGCGTCTGGTTCGTGGAAACCGGATCGGTGATGTTGCCGGTTGTGATGCGGAATCCAGCAGAAACCGAATCCGAGACTTTGGCGTCCAGCCCCAATCGTGCTCTCACCCGCAGACGCTGGCGATCTTCAGTGGTATTAACCGGGCTAATGGTGCTGCCAAGGCCATAAGGTTCGAAAACAAAATCGGTACCGGGCGAATTTCCTGCCGCGAACAAATCGTTCTGATAGCGCACTCTGATATCACCCGACCACTTAAGACGCCCGATCCACTCCGGTACGGCATTCACATCGCCCCACTGTTCTGTCTTGGCCTGTGCCACAACCTCCTGGCGCAACTGTTCACGAATCTCGCGTTTGACGCTCTCGGGGATATACGGCACGCGGATCACACCCGGCGCATCTTCTGGCCTGGCATTCGCCGCAGCATTTTCCTTGGCTTTTTGCTCGGCCTGCTTGACCAAGCCTTCTACCGCGTCGGCACTCAGGATGCCTTTCTCAACCAGGGCGTCGAGTATGGCTTGCGTGGTTGCGCGCAAGGTTTCAAGTTCCGTGCGCTCGTCGCCGGCCTGCGCGGGAAGCGCGAAGCCCAGGCTCAGCGCGAGCACAAGCGGTTTGATGCAATGCAGTTTCATCATGATTCGATTCAGCGAAATAGTGCGTTAATAAAAAAGTTCAGTCAGTAGGTCGGGAACACTTTCCCGACGCAATGGCTGACGGTAGGCGTTGATGTCAGGAAGGTGTTCCCGACCTACGCGGAAAAAGCGCCCGGATAAAACTCAACGAGACACCACACGCAGGCGCACCGGCTGCGGAATATCGTCCGGCAAGGGGTCACGCAAACTCACGCGCAGAATTTCCTGGCGCAAGGCTTCGTCCAGTCCGTTGTCGCCCGTGCTCTTGTCGAGCTGTACCCGGCTGACTGCGCCGGATGCGTTAAACCACAACTGCGCCACAATCCGGTAATCCTTGCCCTGCAACGTCTTTGCACGCTTCAGATCGTCTTCCAGCTGGCGCGAAATCATGCGCGAATACCAGTCACGCCGTTCGTTATTGGCCGTGCCGCCACCAACGCCGCTCCCGGCTGCCAGGTCTGTTGCCATCCCGCCCGCAGGGCCGTCCGGTATGCCGCCAGCCGGGGGCGGCGGCGCATCCGGCTGCGGCTGGGGTTGCGGCTGATCAAGCTTGACCTCGTCCCTCGGCTTCTCGATTTTTTCCGGCTCGGGCGGCTTTTCTTCCGGCGGCTTGGGCGGCGGCGGCTTGACCAGCGAAATCATCTGCACTTTAGGTCGCTCCGGTTTGCCCGAGCCATTGATAAACCCCATCACCATCCAGACGACCGCCGCGGTAAAAACCGTCATGAACAGCAGTCCCACAATGAGTGGCAGACGGCTGCGCAGGGATCGCTTGTGTGCCGTCATCGTTACTTGGTCTGCTTGGCCGTTACCAGACCCAGTTGCGTAATATCCAGACGACCGCACAAATCCATCACATCAATCACTTTTTCATACGCAATCTTCGAGTCGCCCTTGATCACCACCGGCAGATCGGGGGTGATGGCCTTGAAGCTGCGCAGGCGGCTTTCCAGCTCGCTCATGCTGACGGGATAGGTGTCGAGATAAATCTGCCCCGCCGCGTCGATCGTGACCGACTTGGTTTTGGGCTTGCCCAGACTCGGGGTGTTGCTGGCCTTGGGCAAATTGACCTTGATCCCCTGCACCCCGGCAGTGGTCATGATGATAAAAATGATCAACAGCACATACGCCAGATCGAGCATCGGCGTGATATTGATGTCGTCAAACGGTTCATTGTCTTCGCGAATTTCGGCCATGTCCGCGCCCTATCGACTATAGGTTTCGGCGATGCGGGCGATGTATTCGTCCACGAACACATGCATGTCTGCGCTGATCGACTTGATGCGTGAGCCGAGGTAGTTGTAACCGAACAGCGCGGGAATCGCGACCGCCAGACCGGCTACGGTCGCCACCAGTGCAGCGGCGATACCCGGCGCAATCGCAGCCACGTTCACGTCGCCGGTCGCGGCAATCGCGGCAAAGGTAATCATCACCCCCACCACCGTGCCGAGCAGGCCGAGAAAGGGCCCACCAGAAATCGCAATCGTCAGCAACACCATCAGACTGCTGAGCTTCTGGTTTTCCCGAACCACCGTGGCGTCCAGGCCTGCCTTCACCACGTTGAGCGCCTGCGGCGACAGCTCCACCCCGACGCGATCGCCGATACGCCGTTTCACATCCTGAATGCCCGCGTGATAGATGCGGTACAGGTTTGAGTTCTGGTGATGATCGTGATGACCGAACAGAAGTGCCGCCATGCCGCTGTCTTTCAGATCAGCATCATTCGGGTCGTCATCGACATCCAGCTTGGCCGTATCCTGCGCCTTCAGATTATGAAACGCCTCCAGAAAATCCTTGTTTGCCCTGGAAATTTTGCTGACCAGCATCGCTTTCGTGCCCATCACCATAATGCTGATGCCCAGCATCACCATCAGAATCCCAATCACCACCCAGCCGTCCAGCGTGACGCTTTTCAGAATCACACCAAAATATGATGCGCTTTCGCCGCTTCCCGCGCTTTCTTCCTCGCCCGCCACGATCACTTTGTCGTTGTTCAGGCCCTGCGTCATCGCAGCCAGATGCAACCAGTCCGCAGTGCGCGCTACATTCGAAACCTGCAATTCATCCGCCTCGCCCTTGAAGCCCGAACCGACTTTCAAAGTCAGTGCGGCATCCGGTGTCGCCGCTGCGGCCTCACCGACCCCCACGCCATTAAGATAGAGCGCCAGCTTCGGTCCCAGCGTCACTGCAACCAAACTCCAGCTGCCTGCGGGCACATCGGGGCCTGTCACCGCCACACTGCCCGATCGGGCCACCAGCTTGCCGCCTTCAAGAGCGAGTGTCAGCGTCTGCCCGGCATGTACCAGTTCCGCCGTCTGCCCCGCAGCCTCGGGCTTGATCCAGAGCGACACCGTCAACCCTGTTGCCGCGCTGTAAACCAGTTTGGGTGCAGCGGGAATATCCAGCGCCTGCCCACCATCAAATTTGAGGTCACCGCCGACCGCGCCAGCGGGTGTACGTGTGCCGTTAAAAGCCCCGGACGGTATCGTCGAGGCCGTGCTGTCAACCGGTGCGCCACTCGTCTCCGCATAATGCTGAACCAGCATGAAACCCGAGGCAAAAACCGCTTTGCCATCGCTCACGGGCGGCGCGCCCTCCTTGCCCGAATACAGCCAGATTTGCTGTTTGTCCTTGCCACCCTCGACCTTGGGCACCTGCACCCAGACCAATGCCTGCTCCGCAGTACTGTCAAATTTTTCAATCTGAAAACCCAGCGGCGTCTTGTCATCACCCGCCACAAAACGCAGATCCGAACCATCGGGATTCGCACCCAGAAAATCAAAATTGCCCGCGTGCAAACGGATCAGCACCGGCACGCTGGCCTGCGTTTCTTTCACACCGGCGCCCGTATCGGTCGTATTGATGGTGAATGCCCGACGGGCCGTCCAGTCGCTACTCCACCAGGCTTGTGCGGGCGAAGTCACCAATAACAAAAGAGGCAAAAGAAATCTGATCATGTGGGGAGAAACTGGAGATTAGCAAAGCGCTTCAGTGTGCAATCGGACTGTTGCACCGTCATGAAACTGTCACGCCCCGGTATGAGCCGATCGGCTCATACCGGGGCGCTTTCCAGTCAGCTTCAGGAACCGTTTTTCTTTTGTTTACGGCAGTTATCGTCACCTTGAGCGCATTCCGCCTCACCCTCACCAAACCCAAGCACCTCAACCGAGATCAGGCTGGGTTTGAATCCAGCCAAATTTTTCTTCATCTCGTCAGCTGCTTTTTGCGCGGCTGCACTGTCCTTGCTCAAACCACCGGTCGCATCACCCGCCGCTTTCGCAGCATCGCCCGGGCCCGCCACGCCTGACACGCTCAAGCCGCCTGTATCAACAGATGCAGGTACGCCGACCGCGAGTCCGGCAACCGCGATATTGTCTGTACCGATCACATGCGCTGCCGCGATATTGAGGTTGCCCAATGCGCGGATGCCCGCATCGCCCGCGTTGACCGAACCGGTTGGCGCGATCAGTGAGACGTCGCCGGGAACGATGACCTCGCGCGCCAGCAGCACGCCAATGCCCGAGCCCGAGATCGAGTTGGACAGATTGACCGTCAGATTGCCTTTGCTGTCGTACTCGTAGGACGGCGGCGGCGCAGCGCTGGCGGTTTTGGCACCCTTGCCCGCGTCGATATCGCCCAGCAGGCTGAACAGCAGAATGTCGTCGCGCATCAGGCGCTCGGCGTCGGTTGTGCGCAGCGCTTTCTTTTCCTGCCCCAGCGTGAACACGCGCGAGGTATTCACGCTGAAGCTGTCGCGCGAATACGCATCGATGCTGCCGCCGTTGACGGTGAACAGACCCAGGTCGGACGCTTTTCGGAGTCCCGCCAGATCATCCGGATTGTTGACCAGTCCAACGTCCACGGAACCGCCTGGCGTCAGCAGTTCGAGATTGCCGCCCTGGTTGGTGCGCACCTGGCTGAAGAAGCCGCGATACCCGCCCGAGTAGACAATCGCGTTCCCCGCCGCGTCCTTGTTCGGGAAGAACGCAGCGATCGCCTGATCGGCGCGCGCGTAACCCAGACCCTGGTTCGCCTCGCGCCCGGCCATCTCAAGCTCGTGATAGAAAATGCGGCGCGCCTGCACGTCCTGCGGCAAGGCATTGAACGCCGTCAGCGCGAGCGCGATGTCGGGCGCGGCCAGCGCCTTCATGCTGGCGCGGTAGGCCGGGTCTTTTAATTTACCCTGCACGTCGGCGTAACTCAACGCGGCGTTTTCGAGCTGCAACAGCGCGACACGCCGGATTTCGAAGTCTTCAACCGACGCGGCAAAATCGCTCAACGCCGCACCGCCTGCAACGAGATACTTTGTCGCAAAGCTCACATAGTCAGGCTGGCGCGGTCGGCCGTCAGCGTCGACGCCCATGCCGGCCAGAAGCGCAATATTCGCGCCGCCGACCGGCAGCGCGGGATTGTGCAGATTGCCGTTGGTGATGATGCCCCCGGTACTGCCGAGGTCGATATTCCTGCCAGCGACGACATCGAGATAACCCGGGCCGTCGATCTGGATGCCGCTGCCGTTATTGGCGAGCGCGCCGCCGTTGCGCAGCGGCTTGTACGTCACATCGCGTCCCGCCCATACCGTGCTGGTCTGGCCCGCTGCGACATGCTGCGCGGTGAACGACACATCGCGGATATCGTGACCTGCGATAAATTCCGCCGGCTTCGGGAAATAGAGCGTGTTGAGATCGCCGCTACCCTCCGGGATGTATTCGATACTGCCGGTCTCGGCATAGATACGCACTGGATCCGCATCGCCCAGATGCGTCGGATTTGGCGCGTGATACTCCGCCGTGCCCTGGATATTGAACAACAATTCGTTTGCCGCGATGAAGTCCCGGGTAGCAGGCGTCCGCACCGTCGGCAAGCGTGCGGGATCGACATCGGACATATTCACTTTGCCCGCAATAGCCACATCGTCGTGCGCCAGTAAATGCAACTGGCCCTGAGCGGACGGGTACAGAGCGAATCCTTCACCGATGGTCAGACTGCCGTCCAAGGCGGCCGCCGTCAGCGAGCCGGGGTAGACAAAATGCGCTGCCAGACTCTCTCCGGCAAACCCAAGCTCGCCGAGGTCGGCCAGCATCAATGTGTTGCTCACACTGTTGGAAGAATTGCTCAGCAGAATATCGCGCTGGGCGCTCACCAGGCTGACCGCGCTATCGGCGCTGTAAGTAAAAAAATCCGTGTTGGAAATGGACTTCGCTTTGCTGCCCGTCGCGACCGCAGCCACCGTCGGATTGAACGCCGTTTCCAGCGCCAGCCCGTTGCGCGCGTACACGTCGATGCGGCTATCGCCCATGGCGAGCACCAGATTGCGGTTGTCGGCCGTATCGGGATCCAGTTCGCTGGCCTGCATGGCACCGATAACGCCACCCGCCGCGACACGGCCAGCGCCTTTCTGCACATACACGAAGCTGCCTCGTATATCACCCTCAGCGTGGACATCAGCGCTGCCGCCGCCAGTCTCGAACAGCTTGCTGCCCGCGCCCGCCACGGCATAATCGCGGCCGGTGGTCGGCAACGACACCGCCAGATTGCTGATGTCACGGCCCGCCTCGACCAGCACGTTGCCGCCGCCGAGCGCGCCCACGCCCTGGTTGAAGTATTCGTAGACGACAACCCAGGCCGGGCTGAGCGTGATGCCGCCCGCGCTGTCAATCGTGCCGCGGCGCTGCAGCCAGTTCGTGGTCAACTGGCCGAACTCGGGCGCGACGATGGAACCCGCAGCGACGATGCCGAGCGCGCCGCCGTCGACGCCAAACGCACGCACATCGACGCCGTCCACTTTCTTGAATTGAGCATCACTTGCTGGCTTTGCGGCCGCAGGATTGCCGTCGACGCGGCCTGCCGTATAGATCACCGACGCGCGGTTGTAACTGCCATCGGCCGCGCCGATCCGCACGTCGCCGCCCGCCGCGATCTGGATCGAGCCGGTGCCGGTGCGGATCAGCTTGCCGCCTTTCAGCACGAAGTCGCCCGTTCCCGCATCGAGATTGTTCTGCACCGCCAGCGGATCGGCGGCGGACAGGTCCGCGCCCGCCGCCAGCCGGTAAGACCACGACTCGCCGGCATCCAGCGTCGATCCCGTCGCGCTGTTGAAACCGTCGCTCAGATTGCCGTTGACGAGCAGCCTGCCCGCCGCGCGCAGCGTCAGCACGCCGGGCTGATTCTGGCTCACGGCAGTGATCGCGCCGAGGTCGTAATCGCCGGCAAATGTGAGGTCGCTGTCGCTGCGGACTTCCACGCCGGGACGCACCTGGAACGCCGCGCTGGTGCCAATCGCATCGCCGCCAAGCCGCGTTTTCGCGGTGGCGGCGCTGTTCATGAACGTCTGACTGTCGTTCTTGATCGCGGTCGTCTGCGTCGCGCCGATGCTGGTGTAATCGAAGACCTTGTTGCCCAGCGCCTCAATCAGCGCCGCGCCGGTGATGCTCGCGCCTATCGCGTCGTCGCTGGCGAACACGCCCGCGTCGTCGATGGCCTTGTGCGTGATGCGCACGTCGGTTCCCGCGCCGCTGCCGATGCGCGGCGCCTGCAGATGCACGCGTCCGCCCGTCGTCTGCGTCAGCACAATGTTTTCGCCGCCCGGCGTATTGCTGTTGAATTCGACGCTCGACGCCAGTGTGCCACCGACCTGGATCGTCGAGCCGTTTTCCAGCACCAGCGCACCGTTGCTGTCGCCCTCGGCGACGTAGTCTCGGTTCATGCCGCTCATCAGCCAGACCTCGCCGCCGCGCTGATTCGCGCCGGTCGCCTGTGCGTCGATCGTCGCGTTGCTGCGTAGATACAATTCTTGTCCCGCAGCCGCCACAACCGAACCACCAGCGGTGGCTTGCGCGTTGATCGTGCCCGCAATGTCGAGCACGCCGTTATCCACCGACAGGTTCACCCGATTCGCAGTGAGCGTATCGTCTGCGGCAATCGTGAGATCTCCGCTGCGCTGGCGCAGATTGAAGCTTTCGCCAAAACCGTCGAGGTGCTGCAACAGCGCAGAGAAATCGTTCGTGCTTGCCGCATCGCCATCGTCAAGCAGCATGGCATCCAGCTTGAAGCTGCCCTGCCATGGATGGGGTACGGCGGCATTGGCTACAACCGTGCCTAAAAGCTGGCCGCCCAATTCGAACCTGCCTGCCGGGACGCGGATATCCAGGCGGCCTGCATCCGCGCCGCCCTGACCGCTGACGTCGACCGTCGCGCCTTGTTCGATGACGATGTCGCTGGCTTGCGCCACCAACGTCGTCGAGCCGCCCGCTACCGGCACGTCAACGATGTCGTTTACGCCCTTGAATTTCCGAATGACCCCGCCAGTAAAAATGCGTGAGCCGCTCAGCAGTTCCAGCTTGCCCGTTGTCGCCGTGATGGCGAGCGCGCCTGCGGCGAGTTCGATGTCGCCGCCGTGGATCACACTTGCACCTTCGAGGCTCAACTTGCCGCCGAGCGGCGCATCGGCCAGCGTCGGCACGGTCTCGCCCGTCGCTGCCGTGTAATGCGCCGTCGTCAGCACGCCGTCGGCGCTGAGCGCGACGTCGCTGCCGTTGTAGCCGGTGATGCGCTGCGCGCTCAGCGTCAAGTTACCGCCGGTCGTAAGGCCGTCGTGCGGGTCGCTGCCGTCGGCGAGCGTGCCCGCATCCTGCGCAACCCCGGCGATTTCGCCGCGCGCCGTCAGATTGACGGCGTTGAAGCCCGCCGCCTTGATCTGCCCCGCGCCGAACTCGATCGTGTCAGCCAGCACGTTCATGCTGTCGCCGCCGACCGCGGCGGCAACGTCTTTCAAAACGCTGCCGTCGGGGTTGCCGAAGCGCACGGTTTCTGCGGCGACGTTGAACTGTCCCGGCAGCAGGCTCGCAAACCCCGCACCCTCGAAACTCAGGCTGTGCGCGGCCACGCTGCCGAGCGAGGCATCGCCGTAGATATCGAAATTACTGTAGCTCTTGAGCACCACGTCCCTGGGATTGCCCAGCGCCTGCAGCAGCGCGTTGGTGACGAACACGCCTTCGACGACGTGATCGACCTGACCCAGCGCCACGCGGCGCGCGCCGAGCTGCAGCCCGGCGTTGTCGCCGAGGCTGACCGTGCCCAGATTGAATGCCGTGGATGTGGCGTCGAGGTTAACGCTCTTCTCGCCGTATATGACGGCGTTGCTGCCGGTATACAGGCCGTTGGCCGGATCGCCGCCATCGCTGCTGATTGCGCGCCGCACCACGCCACGCAGGCCGCCGCTCGACGCGCGTATCAGCACGCCGTCGCCGGAACCGGCCACGCCTTCGTCGCCAAAGACCAGGGTTTCATTCGATAACCCGCCCGCGCCCGCGCCGCGCACCACGGCGTTGTCGGCCAGCGTGATTTTCGCGCCGACCAGCATCACTTCCGGCGCTTGCAGCGGATGCGCCGCGTCGGTCTGGATCAGAATGTCCTGCGCCACCTGATTGACCTTGACCTGGTCGATCCGCGTATGGCCGTTGCTATCCACGATCGCCTCGCGCGTGCCGCCCAGCATCAAGCTGTCCACGCCGTAGCTGGCGAGCAGATCAACATCAAGCACCAGGTAATCCTCGGGGTTGGCGACTTGCGGCGCGCTGCCGTCGGTGACGGCGATGCGGCTTGACGCAATATCGAGTTCGCCGCCCCGCGTGCCGCTGGCGTGCGCGTAGTTGATCGCGCCGTCAAGCGTCAGCGACGTCGTCGCCTCGACCCCGAGACGCCCGGCATCGGGGCCGAATTTCGGCAGCGCCAGGTCGTACAGCGACGCGATGCTGGGAATCAGCTGGCTGGCGAAGTAATCATGTATCTCCGAACGACCGCTCGGTGTCTGCGCCTTCAGCTGCTCGGCGCTGTACTGGGACTCGAACCCCGCGCGGCTGGTGACGACATCGCGCGGCGCAAGCTCGAAGCCGGACCAGCGCGCCGCACCGGTGTCAGTCGCGCCCAGCGACGCAGTGTGCCCCGCGACCAGATACGAGCCGTCGCTGCGCTGCGTGTTCTGCGCCGCGCTCATGTCGGTCGTGTTGGCGACGGCGCGAATCGCCACCGCGCCGGGCAGCAGCGCGTAGTGCGCGGGCAGCAGGGTGTAATACCCCGCCGCAATGTTGAGGCTGGGAATAGCCGAGAGGTAAACGCTGTCGCCGGGTTTCACTTGTTGCGACGCACCCGTGCCGAGTTCGCGACCGACGACTGCCCCCGCACCCGTGGCCGACGCATAGCCGTATTGCGAGTACTGGAAGTCAAATGGCGCCGGCTGCGCGGCGGAAGCGGGCAGAATGGCGTACACGCCGGGTGTCGCCAGATAGTCGCTGGAGCCGCCCGGCCCGGGCGAAAATTCGTAGCCGTAGAGATCGCCACCGCCCGATAAATCGACCCTCGCACCCGCCCGCTGGACAACGGTATCGCCACGCAGCAGCACGTCCTTGCTGGGCAGATTCACCACCCCGTCCGCGCCCGAAAAGACCGTGCGCTGACTGACCGTCGTCCCGACATTGAGGTCGTAGACCCAGCTCTGGCCGTTGACGACGCGGCCATACGGAATCAGCAGCCCGTCGGCCGATACCGACGTCAGGCTCTTGTCGAACAAGGTCAGCGTCTTGTTGGCGTCGAGCGTTATCTTGCCGAGCGGTGCGCGCAGCACACCCGCCTGGTCGATGTAGTCGGCGCGTAGCGTGACTGCGCCGCCTGCCGCCAGCGGCGTGGATGCGGCAGCGCCGTTGCTGTGAATGGCGATGCGGCCATCGGGCTTGCTGCTTTCGAGCGTGTACTCGCTGAGCGTGGTCGGGTAGACCTGCGCCGCGCTCAGATTCAGATCGCCTGCGGTATTGAAATGCCCGCTCGGCGTGAGGCTTGCGTCGCCAGGCGCAATGACACCGATCAGACGCAGATCGCCGTCGCTGGCGAGCGTCGTTTGCGCCGCGCCGGACACGACCGTATTGCCGATCAGGTCGATCAGACCGGCATGCGCGGTCAGGCTGCCGCTGCCGCCGGTCGGCGTCTGCGCGCCCGCCACCTGGTACAGCGGGTCAGCGTTGCCGAGGCTGATCGCCAGCGCGTCGAGCGTGACCGCCGATGTTCCCGCCACTTCGATCGACGGTGCATCCAGACTCAGCCGACCGCGCAGATTGAGCGCCAGGCTCTGCTCGAACACGATACGGTCGCGGGCTTTCAGGTTGACGTGATCGAAGCCCTCCAGCGTGTGCGCGTCAAGCGCGGCACGGCCATTGTCGGCATCAGCCACGGCTGCGCCGGGCGTGGACAGATAGCTGGGAAAATCAGGTGTACCGGCATACAGCTCAATGCTGCGCGGCGCGGTCAGGTAATCGAACGCGACCTGGTCGGGTGCGGGAATATCGGCGCGATCCAGTTCAACGCTGAGCGTGCCTTTGGGCGCAATGGATGAACCGCCCGCAGCCTTCATCGCGCCGCCGAAGAACAGGCCTTCGCTCGCGGCGAGGCGAATGCTGCCGCCTGATGATGCCAGCGCGGTGCGCGCGTAGCCCGCCCCGTCAGGCCGAGGCAAGTCGAGCAGCGCCTGGCTGCCCGACACATCGAGCAGCGAACCCGGCGCAGCGACGATGTAACCGTTATGCGCCAGTAACGTGATCGCGCCGCCGTTGCTCACATCGCCCTGCAGGCGACCATCGCTGCCGGTGTAGGTGCGCACAGCGCCCTGGGCGGAAATACTCGCGGCTGCACCGAGCCGGATCACCGCGTCGGCGGCGTAGCCATTGCTGCTGTTGGGGGTTTTGAGTTCGAGCGTGACGTTGCCGCCGGGGGCATCGATTCGCCCTTCGACATCCAGACTACGCACTGCGGTCAGTTTGAGTTTGGCAAGCGGGTCAAGATTGATCTGCGCGTTTTGACCAAGCCGCAGATTGCCGTAATCGCTTGATGTCGCCGCGAGTTCGAGCGAGACCGCCGGCCTCACCGCACGCGCCGCATTCAAAACAAGCTGGGTCGGTTTGCTGAACGCAGCGATGCCGCTTCCCGATGCACTGTTGAGCCTGTGCGTATCGAGCACGCGCGTCAGCGCACGTGGCGCCAATAGGGTGTCATCGGCGACATTCAGACCGTTGGCACCGGTGATGGCGTAGGCGCCAAACCCGCCATGCTGGAAAAAGTCGGGCGACAGCCACAGTTCGGCGTCGCTCGGCGTCGCGGCGGGCGTGCCGCCGATTTTTGCCTTCAGGGTTGAAATCGTCAGCTTGCCGCCCGCGCTCGCCTTCTGCGCGGAATCGAGCAAACCAAAGCTACGCAGCTCGCCCAAAAGTTGAAGCGATTCGGTCGCACCGAGCGCGCGTTTGTCGGTCAGCGTGATATCGCCGCCACGCCCCGCGACGACGGTCTTGCCGTCAAGCTTCTGCCAACCGCCCGCGCTGGCGTCGAGCAGGCTACCCGCCTGCAGATCGATCAGGCCTTCGCTCGCGATGCTGATGCTGCCGCCATTCAACGCCAGTGGCGCGGCGGCATTGTGTGCAAGATAGTCGTTGCTCCACAGACCCGCAGTCAGGATGTCGCCACTGATGCTGACGTGCTGGTCGAGCGTAGCCGGATCGACACCCATCTCTACAGCCAGCGCAGCCGACTTGGGATCGCTCACGGCGTTGAACACCGAGCGTGCGGCACTGAGACTAACCGGTCCGCCGCGCGTCACAATGTCGCCCTGCACGTCGATGCGGCTGCCCGCGAGTGTCACGCTGCCGTTGATGCCCATATCGAGCGTCTGGCCTGCTTCGACGCGAATGCCGTTATTGCTGAAGACCGCGAGCTTGTTGACGTTGGATGCCGCGAGACTGGCCGCGTCGAGCATCAGACTGTGCGAAAGCTCGGTCGGCAGCGCAATGCCGTGCCCGGGTGCGGCGGCGGGTGCGGCGCTCGTGAACACGACCTGGTTGAGCGTGCGGTAATCCTTGTAGACCATGCTACCGTTGGCGCTGACATCGACGCCGATGTTGAGCGTCGCGCCTGCAGGCCGGGGGGCACCGCCACCTTGACCGCGCTGATTCGCGCCGACTACGGTACCGCCGTCGATGCCGCCCTGAAACACCGTCCACGGCGCAACGAGGTTGAGCGTGCCGGCGTTCTTGCCTTCGCTATACCCCTGCTCAGTGACGACGTGATCCGGCCCGAGTGCGCTGTACGCCAGATTCGGATTGGCTGTGGCAACGTCGACCAGTCGGCCCTGATACAGCAACTGGCTGGTTGAGATGGTGCCGGTCTGATAGGCGAGCGAGCCGCCCGACAGATCGATCATCGCGTCCTTCTGCACCACCAGCGCGCCTTCCGAGTACAGGTTGACCGTACCAGCCGTGGTACTTTTCTCGTCAATCTTGCGCCCGATCGCGGCGATGTACGGCGTCGCGTCGGCGACCGTGGTGCCGACACGCGTAACGCTCTGGCCGTTGACATCGACCGTTGCGCTGTCGCGGATATCGACCTTTATTTTCTTGCCATACAACGGACCTGCGGTGTCGTGCAGCAGGGGCGAATCAGCCAGCACGCTGCCGCGCAACTCCACTTCCACAATGTTGCGATCCATCTTCAAGGCCACATCGCGCAGACCGCTCACGTCGAGCACCGCGCCGTCGTCGACCTGTACGCGACAGTCCGCGCACGCGCTGGTGGAGAAGACCTCGCCCTGGGTGTTGTCGATCAGCAGGGGCTTCAACAGCGACGGATCCTGTCGCGCCTGCAGCGTAATCGCACCGCTTGGCGCGCGCAGCACTGCATTGCTCTGCACCCAGACATCATGTCCTTCGACCTTGATCTGCGACGGGCTGAAGACCTGCGCGTCCTGCAGCGTGGCGTCGGGCATGTAAGTGTAAAAATCAGCCGCGTTGGCATCGCCGCGATAATAAGCGTCGACCTGTGCCTGTGTCAGACGGCCTGCGCTGAGCGCCGCGTTGACCTTGCCCGCGTCGAGATTTGGCAGGATCGCCGTGCGGCTGTTTGCGCCGATCACGACCTGGCCGGTAGTGTTGGCCGTCGGCTGGTCAACGCTGTTGAGCTGCGTCGTCTTGGTCGGGTCGATCGAACGCGCCAGCAAATGAATCGTGCCGTTGAGGTTGACCGATGAGGTCGCAGTCATCACACCCTGCTGTTTGACCAGATTACCGATCAAGGTGATGTCGCCCTGCTTCGCGGCAAGCTCGCCCAGGTTCACCGCGCTGCCGCCGGATTCGACCTCGACCAGCAGCCCGCGCAACAGCGTACTCGAATCGGACACGTTGGTCAGGTGGAAGTACGCCTTGTGCCCCGCCGCCAGGATGATCTGGCCGGTGTCGGTTTTGATGATGCCCTTGTTCTCGACGTCGGGCGCCAGCAGGATCACGCGACCGCCGCTGGCCGCGGTGATCGCCGCGCCCTCGGCGACATTGACCGTTCCGACAGGCGCCGTCCCGACGTACTGCGTATACGCGTCGGAAAACGCCGCGCCGGTCGCTGTCAGAAATCCGTTTTTGAACAGGTCATCGTCCTTGATATCCAGGGTCGAGGCCACGAGCGTATTCAGATTCACCTGCGCGCCCTTGCCGAACAGAATACCGTTGCGATTGATGACGTAGACCGCGCCGGTCGCGTTCAGCGCGCCCTGGATCACGCTGGCCTCGCTGCCGGTAATGCGGTTGAGCGTGGCTGACGTCACATTGGGTTGATTGAAATTAACGGTCGCGCCCGATCCGATATTGAAACTGTTCCAGTGGATGATGCCGTTCTGGGTGGACTGATTGATGTTGAGGGTGTTACCGCTTTGACTGAAGTTGATCGACCCGAACTTGACCTGCTGTCCGGTCGGCAGCGCCGGATCAGCCGCCTGCACCGACGCCGCCAGCGCCAGCGTGGCCAGCACTGACAGCGTGCGCGCCGACTTGCTCGCAGCCTTGCCACGCCCACGCGCCGTTTCCGCAGCGGGGATGAACATGTCTGTGGCAGCGTTGAATATCAGTCGGTAAAGATTGCAGTTCATGGTGTTCTCCTGTCGGCCTTTTTTGCCTAATTTCACTGGCGGGAAAGTATTCCCGCCCTACTTCCTTGCACAACCCGTAGGTCGGGAAGACTTTCCCGACATGCCCACTGCCATTTCCGGCGGGAAAGTGTTCCCGCCCTACTTCCTTGCATAACCCGTAGGTCGGGAAGACTTTCCCGACATTTCTGCCGCTTTGCGCCACCCTTGTTCCGTGCTACGTTTTCCACATGCCTAACTATCGTCGTTACTATCTTGCTGCCCCGGTCTTCGTCACGCTGGTCACTGCGCACCGCCGTCCTTGTCTGCTCGACGCCGCCGCCCAGGTATCCGCCTCGATGCACCGTGCGCAAGATCGGCATCCCTTCCACCACCTTGCTCACGTCGTACTGCCCGACCACCTGCACTGGCTGTTCGAGGCATCCGACACGAACTTTTCCGCTGTCGTCTCCGCGTTCAAGCGCGACTTCACCTGGTCGCGCAAAACCACTGACAGCGCCGCGCACAGCGTGTGGCAGGCGCGCTTTTACGACCATCTCATCCGCGACGACGATGACCTGTATCGCCACCTCGACTACATCCACTACAACCCGGTCAAACACGGTTACTGCACGCACCCGCTCGACTGGCCCCATTCGTCATTCCCTGCCTGGCTCGCGCGCGGCGCATACCCGGCGAACTGGGGAGAATCCCCGCCGCCAGGCATTCTCGACATGGCGCTGGATTAGCGCCTTCGTGCCACAGGTCGGCAACATATGTCCCGCAGGGACGGTATCCATTCGGACCTTGCCGAATTCACCACCGACGGCGGGAAAGTGTTCCCGCCCTACAGCCGTAGGTCGGGAACACCTTCCCGACAATCCAAACCAATCCCGTAGGTCGGGAACACCTTCCCGACAATCCGAATCCCCTATCCCGTAGGTCAGGAATACCTTCCCGACAAACCGCCCTACCATTCCGCGCCGAGGCGGAAATGGATGCGGTTATCGCCGGACAGCACACCACCCGCGCTCTTCAACGCATGGGCGTAATCCAGACCGCCGCTGAAAATTTTCCCCGCGCGAAAGCGCAGTCCCAAACCCGTCGAGGCCAGATCAAACTGGCTCTGTTGCAGGGCGCTCGCATCCAGGTAATACAGCCGTGCGCCTTCGACAAAACCAAGCAGGTAGAGATCGTTCAGCACCGGTGTCGATGCCCCGGTCAAGGACGGACTGTGCAGTTCCAACCCCGCACGCCAGCCCCGGTCGCCCAGCGCGGCCGATTCCGGATAACCGCGCACGCTGTCAGCGCCGCCTGCCGCCATTTCCTCGTTGGAGATCAGCGCCTGATCCGTCAGCTGTGCAGACAAGTTACCGACCAGACTCATGCCACCCGGCAGGGTTTGCGTATGCCGCAGGTCGGTTTTGAAATAGATGAAACTCGCACTGCCGCCGTTACGCTTGGCGGCGAATTCCGCCTCGTCGCTGACCACGCCGCGCAGCGAAAACACCGTGGACAAGCCGATCCGGGTCTGCGATTGCGCGCCATCCAGATTCAGGTCGTAGCCCAGCGTGAACGGCAGATAGGTGATCGGCAGGTTATTGTCCTGGCCCAGAAAGCGCTGCGTATCCTTGTAGTCTTTGTAGTCCGCGCCCAGCGTCACGGAATGGGTTAAACCCGGACGGGCGCGCAGCGGCAACACGTAACGCAGGCCCAGGATCGTGCCCTTGCCCAGCGAGTCGATTCCGCCAATGGTGCTCACATCGGTATCCGACACCACGGCATAGCCCGCGAGCGTATTGCCCGACGCCAGCGGCGCGACGTAGGTCGCGACCAGCACTTTGGACTCGGCGGTATTCTCGGGCGCCACTTGCAGATTGAGATTGAGGCTGTGCCCGGCCTGCCACAAATTGTCGTAGCGCACAGCGGCGCTGAGACGGGTTTTTGTGGTGTCACGACTGTAGCGGTCGTTCACCTCTACGCTGGCGTGCAGCGGCAACTGGTCATCGACCTTCAGCTCGGCCTCGACCGTACCGGGAATGCGCCCGGCGCGCAGCAGCGGGGTGACGCGCCGCCCCGGGTTGCGGTTGACGTCGGCGAGCTCCTTCTGCACATCGTTGAAGTTGGGCACGCTGCCTTCCTCCAGCGCAGGCACCGTCGCCTTGATCGCGCCGAGCGCGTAATAGCGCGAACCGCTCACGCGCAGCCGGTCAACGCGGCCTTCGGCCACCTGCAAACGCACCGCGCCACCCTGTATTTTCTGCTCGGGCAGATTGACGAAGACGGTGAGATAGCCCGCGCTCTGATAGGCTTTTTCCAGCGCGGCGCGCGCCAGCTCCACGTCGGCGACGGTCTTTTGCTCGCCAAGGAAAGGATAGACCACCTCTTCGACGCGATCACGCGACAGTGCCGTATTGCCCTCGACCACGTATTCGAATACGTCGAAGCGATCCGGCGGCGCGGCGGGGCGGGCGGGCGTCGCCGGGGCGTCGCCCGGCGCAGTACCAAACACGCCGCTATCGGGATGCGGAACGACCTCGAACGCGGCCACGGTGCATGGCAGCGCCCATAAAAACAACCATCCGTAACACGCCAGTCGGTGCCAGTCGCGGATCATCAAAGTATAAGTGGGTCGATGTTTTGACCGGTTTTGCATCGTTGTCATTGCGATATTGTGAA
Source organism: Thiobacillaceae bacterium (assembly GCA_040080135.1). GTDB lineage: Bacteria > Pseudomonadota > Gammaproteobacteria > Burkholderiales > Thiobacillaceae > Thiobacillus. Next base: position 44,623 of record JBEBIZ010000014.1, on the reverse strand, counting down.
AATGCCATTCCCCGCATGCGCGGGGAATGGCTGTTACAAGCAGGCGGGGTTGCCCCACCCAAGACTTAAACGATTACTCGTACAAGGAGAACGGCGAGCAAGAGTTGCCGCCAGTCGAACCGCGGTGAACGCGGGTCGGGAAGCTACTGTAAGTCGACGCGCCCGGCACGTTGAAAATACCGGTCAACGCGGCCACTTTGGCCGGGTTACCCATCAGCGCAACGAACTTGTTCATGAAGTTCTTGTTAGCTGAGGTGTTGTCGTTGCGGTACACAAACACCGACTCGAAGGCGTAGTTGTACTGGCCATCGATCACGGTCTGGCGCTGGGAAGCGTCAGGCGTCGGGGTCACGCCGTCGAGCTTGACGAAATGCCAGTGGTCGGATGCACCCGGTGTGTTTTCCAGCGACATGATGCCGATCGCAAACTCGTCGGCAGCGGTGCCGTCAGCCTTGACTGCCGCATTAACCAGATCCTGGTCGTGCGCATTCAGACAGGTCTTGACGTCACCCGTACCGGCGTTCTCGATAACCTTGAACGTACCAGCGGAATCGGCATCAAGCGAAGCGCCCAACTGACCAAAAGTCGGTTTGGCATTTGCACAGGGGCTGTTGAGGAAGTAGACATCCATGCCAGCCTGGGTGCCCGAGGTCAGACCGCGGCGGCACAGGTTCATGTTGTTGGTTGCACCCAGCGCAGTACCGAGAAACGGGGTCCAGTCGGTGTGATAAGCGCCAACGTTACTCAGGATGGAAGTGAATTGCTGCTTGGTAATGTTAGGCTGGTTGGCCACATCGTACAGGCCTGCAGTCAGGCCTTGCGCGGTCTGCAATGCAGCATACAGCTTGTCGCCGACAGCGACGCCGAAGCCCTGGCCGGCAAAACCAGCCTTGGTTGTGTAGGCGATGCCCGAGAACGTCAATGCGTTGCGCGCTTCCCATATTTTGCCTTCGACGTCGGAGAAGCCGCCGTTGGCGTCAACTGCCACGGTACCGGAACAGGTCAGCGTGGTGCCAGCGAAAGTCGGGTCGGTACAGGTGCTGACGTCGATTTCGGTAGTCTTGGTGGCGCCGTGCTTGATGGCGCGCTCAAAGGCTTCGAGCGAACCGTCAACGTTGTTCTTGGTGATCCACAGCTTGGTGCCGGCAGCCAGGCCCGAGTTGGTCGTGTTCACGTCAGAGCAATACACGCCAGCGAGCTTGGCGTTGGTCGCCAGCGCATAGACCTGGGTGCTCGCGGCGTCCTTGCACATGGCCTTGGACACATCAGCGACCGACTTGGCGGTAGCCGTTGCGCCGTCCAGATGAATGGTGAAAGTGGGAACAGGCGCGGCGTGCGCGGCGCTTGCAGCCAGCGCAATCACGGCGAGGGAGATTTGATGCAATTTCATGGTATTTCCTTTTTTAACTAGATCAGTGAGATTCGGCGTCGATCCAGGATCAACGCCTTTGGTGCTTACCAAACAGACAGTCAGGCCTTGCGACGGCTAACCATGAAGCCAACCAGACCCAGACCGGCCAGCATCATGGCGTAAGTGTCCGCCTCGGGCACCGCAGCCACGGTGTAGGACAGGCTGGTATCACTCAAGCTGAACTGGCCTGCCTGCTGGAAGGTATTGGCTTGAGCGCCAACGCTTGAACTGCTGTTGCCAAGCAGCCAGAAGTCGGCAGCACCGCTGGCCGCCACCGTAGTAACGAACTGGGTATTGGCTTTCAGATCAACGCCGTACTGCGCGTCCACGTAGCCAGCGTTGAAGGCTGAGCTGGTGTAGCTCGAACCGTTGGCCACGGTGTCGTGGTCGTTCGACAGGTTGTTGGAGTCGGACTGAAACTGAGCTAGAGGAGTGGTAATAACCGTACCAACGATGGAACCCAGCTTGCTGTTGGTGGTGGTGTAATTACCTGCGAGACCCGAAATATCGTCGCCCGCAGCTACCGTCGTCAGCAGACGCTTGGCATTGACCGTTGACGTCGCACCGACGTTATCGAAGGCATACACAGCGAATGTGGCGTTGGAGAGATTGCCACCGATGGCTGCAACGAACGGGGTCCAGGCAGAAAAGCTGCTCAGATTCCAGGGCGTAGCGGAAGCACCGCTGCTGGCCAGGAAGCTGTCCATGCTCACACCCAGGTCGCCAACAAAGGAATAACCAGCGGTGGTATCGACCACGGTCAGGAACAATTCGCCTGTGCCGTTGGTGGTGTTGCCGTTATCAATGGCAGCGTTGGCAGTACCGGCAGCAACCAGCAGTGCGGCGGCAACCAGGGTATTCAGTTTGAAGTTCATGTAGTGCTCCTCTTTCTAAAGAAAAAACGATCTCGAAATCAAAAAAATTTTCCGCCCCGCGATGAGGCAGGCGCGCCTTGTTGTAACAGCTAGCCAACCGGAAATAGTGACCGCACTAATGTGTGTGGTGTAGCCACTTTAGGGGACGCGGATGACACGCAATGGGGGATAAATCAGACAAAAATTGAGCCGGATGGCTCATGTCCATCCGGGGGGCTAAGCGGCTTGTTGGCCGTCTGACGAGGCCGCCTCCATGCGCACACCCTGCGCGCGCAAGAACCCCAGGGCAATGGCCTTGGCGACTGCCTGACCGCGCGAGCGGACGACGAGTTTTTTCATGACGTTGCGCAAATGGTTTTTAACGGTGAGCATGGACAGGCCGAGGATGGCGGCGATTTCGTCGTTGGTCTTGCCGTCGCGCACCCAGCTCAGGACTTCGACTTCGCGCGGGGTGATGATGCCGACGGGGCGCTTGCTGTCGGTGCGGGTGCGGGCTTCGTGGGCCAGCACGCGCGCGAGGGTGACGAGCAGGTGCGGCAGCAAAATATCGAGGTAGAGCGCAAGCTGGCCGTCGAACGGCACGCGCACGCGCGAGAAGCTGGCGTAGCCCTTGATCTGGCCGCTGAGCCAGGACATGCCGTGAAAGGCGATATTTTTAAGTTCAAGTTCAGTCAGCCGGGCTTGCCAGCCACCGGGATCGCCGGGCAGCGCCGCGATCAGACGCGGCTGACCGGCAAGCTGCCACTCTTGCGACAACTGGCCCATCAGCCCGCTGCCCGGATGGGTCACTTGCGCGAAATGCTCGTCCTTGAAGTAACGGCAAGCGGTAAAGCGCTCGTGCATGAGGATGCCACTGTCATCTGCGATGCCGCACACCAGGATTTCGTGCGGGATGAGGGACTGGACGGGACCATGCACCCAGCTGAAAAACTGATGGCGCAACGTGACCTGGCGCGATGCGGTCAGGATGCGTGCCAGATGGCCGCATTCCTCGTCGGTCAATTCGTTGTTGTACATGACGCCCCCTGTTCGGGGTGTGAGCTTAGGCGCGCGTGATGACAGACGTATGACAGTTTGAAATTCATGACGTACTGCGCTTGATCAGCGCGCAAAAAAAACGAGCCCGAAGGCTCGTAAAAGTTATCAGTCGGCAAGCCGACTGGAACCGGAGGAGATATTCAACAATGCCATGAAGAAACTGCCGAATAAGCATATTCTAGTTTTCTTATATGACAGGGTTGACTGGAAATACAGTTCCGAACATGAGCCATTCGGCCCAGTCAAACCCTTGGCGGCACCGTTGAATTGCCAGCTTTAGCGCGTATTGCGGCGTAGCACCACAAAACCCATCAGACCCAATCCTGCGAGCATCGTCATGTAGCCTTCGGGTTCGGGTACCGGTGTCGCCACTGCGGCCAAAGCGCCGCCGTAGCTGCCGCCAAGTGTGCCGGTCACGTTGCCTACCACGACAAATTGGTAGCCTGTGGCCGCAGGCAAACTGTAGGTCAACGCTACCGTGTAGTCAGTAGGTGACGTCTGGTAGTCGGATACGATAAGGTTGTTCGAACTGTCTCTGAATTGCACACCAAAACTCGAGATGGCAAATTCTGTACCGGTGAGTTCGGGAATATCCAGGTTGATGGTGACAGCTGTGCCAGCCACAGCAGACAGGGGCATGATGTCAAAAGTATAGACATCATAGATTGCCGCTCCTGCGGAAAACGTATTGCCAACACTGAATGTCTGACCAGTCAGATTTCCAAGTGTGCCCGGTCCAACTGCAGCAGCTGATCCTGCCAATCCAGCCAGGATCAGACCAAGTAAAAATTTAGTACGGAACATGATTTCCTCCGAAATAGCGTTCAAGCAAATAGATAAGCGCGTGTAAAACTGCCGGAATCCAACTGGCCGTGCATACACCACTTCTCCCAAAGTTGTGCCGATCCTGACTTCAATCTCGCTACGGATATGGTTTTCCAGTGAGGCCCACTTTGACATGTCGATGTTGCAGCAAGATGTGTTTGACGTGCATTGCACATGACACGTTTGGGCCAGTCTCTGTTCAATGGCATTCGGATTTCAATGCGCATTCGGATCATGTAAACGCCGGGGGGTTGTCATCGGCTTCTCACTTTGCCGCGCGACTATGAACGCTCACGAGTGGAGGAAATCATGGACATGGACAACACGACACTGGATGCCAAAGCCGATTTGCTGGCTGAAGCCGCATTGCACGAACTGGGCGACACCTTACTGGATGTGGATGAGCCTGACGAATACGCTGGGCAAGTCGATTACGCTGGTTGTTATCCCTGGCTGGCTGATGTCATTTATGCCCATCCACTCGACGGTGAGATACGCGCAGTGTTGTATGGCATGGATTCAACTGAGAGTGACCTGGCTTATACCTGCTGAACGGCCTGTGCATTGCACGGGAAGTCATTCGCATTCATGTTTTTAGGCTCACGCCCGCATATGTCTTCAGAGCAGGGACAAAAAGAAGCGCGCCGTAGCGCGCTCCATATTTTCATACGCCTCTTTAAACGAACTGTTTGCGGCGACGAACTGTAAAACCAACCAGCCCAAGACCTGCCAGCAACATGGCGTATGTCTCTGGCTCAGGAACGGGCGCAGATAATACAATCAATTGCGATTTCGCAGTCGGGGTTGCACCTGCATTCTGCAGTTGTTCAGCCACCAGATAAATCGTGCCGTTTTCATCAACCGTCACGCCTTCTATCGCATTGAAGTCGCCGCCGACGCTGTTGAGCAGCGAAGACAGATCGAAGGTGCTGAGAATATTACCGCTACGATCCACCTCGATCAGCTTGCGCGAACCCAGACTCAACACCAGTAAATTATTGGCAGCAGCGGTGCCTGCAAGCGCGTCAACCGGCGATAGGGTCTGCACGTCCGACAGCGTAGTCAGTCCCAGCAAAGCAGGGTTAAACAGGTTCGACATCGTCGAAGCGCCGCCGCCGGGAGGAGATGAACCATCGCCGCTCGTTGATGGGGGCGCCCCAGTAGCCGCACCGAAATTCAGTGTGCCGGCCAGGATGTCTTCCGGGCTCTGTTGCTTGATCGTGACGAAGCTGCCGTCACGCGGGTCGTAGCTGATGCCTTCCATGCCGTTGTTGCCGACAGCGGTGTTGCTGATGGACACGAAATTGCTGGCCAGGGTTACGGTGCCGCCAGCTGTGTAGCTGAATTTGTAGGCATCCTGCAAACGCTCTTCGCCCAGAACGAGCACACCGCCGCCCATGTAGGTCAGGCCTTCGGTGTCGTGCTTGGTGCTGCCGGTACCGGTCCAGTCGAACAGGTTGTTGCTGATAGTCTGGCCGGTCAGCGAAATTTCCACCACGCCCGTGCCTTCATCGCCGACGAAAAACAGCGTGCCGCGGTCACGTGCGTAGGCGATCGCCGATCCTTCCAGACCGGAAATACCACCGCTGGTACCGTTCAGACTATCGAGCGCGTAGGTGCCGCTGACAGAATAATTGCCCAGGTTGATCGAGTTCGCCGCCTGCGCGGAGATTGAAGTTGCCGCCGCAATGGCGGCGATAAGAAGTTTGATTTTCATGGTGATGTGCCTGTCTGATTAACGACGACGCATGCGAATCGAGGTGCCGATCACGCCGATTCCGGCCAGCATCATGGCCACGTTGGCGGGTTCGGGAACGGCAGTAACGGTTCCGGGAGAACCGATTTCGGTGGCATCGTTTGAGGCAAGGAACGCGCCGTTGACGCCGACTACGCTGAGTTGCGAGATCGCCGTGTTGTTCAGTCCGGCGGCGTTGTCAAAGGTCTGATAAGGAACGGTTGCATCAGATACGCCAAACGTAACATTGGCCTGCAAAACACCGCCAGCGTTGTATATGTTTACTGCGTCCGCCGTGGTACTCAGACCGACACCGCTGCCGGTATAGTTGCCGATCTGCAGGCCTACAGGGGCCGCGCCACCGAACCATGTGTTGAGAAAGCTGGTTGTAGCTGCATTTTCAGTAAATATGACTGATTCACCGGCTGCAATGCTGGAGATGCCCGTCAAATTGACCTTCGCGGTGCCATTGGAGTTATCGTCCATCTGCCAGCCACTAATGTTAATAGCGGAAACGCCCGTGTTTGTTAATTCAAACCAGTCGGTGGCATACGGTGCGTTACCACTCCCCCAAGGAGCAACTTCGGTGATGACGATAGCGGCATGGGCCGAAGCGCTGCTCATGGCAGCGAATACAGTTATCAGGCTGACCAGGGATTTTTTCATGATGTGCTCCAGTAAATGGGTTGGGTTGGTTAGGCACCCAAATATTGGGCGTCGCGTAAGCCTATGGCGCAGAGATGTCGCGACGATGAATGCAAGCGCTGCCCTGCTGGGCCGAATGGCTCAACACGCGGACCAAAATCGGGCATGGGACACAATACTTTTACTGTTGGGCAAAAAAAGGCCCGCCAAGTGGCGGGCCAAGGGGATGCGCGTGAACGCATTCGGATTAGCGCGCCTGAGGCATTGATCTGCTGGCCAATGCGTTTGTAAGCAGCCGCGCTGGATAGACTGGCAACTCGATGCGCCATTATCAGTATTAGTGTTACCGCAGTATTTACATTGTTATGGTCCGACGGCGTGCCGCAGACCATCCCACCAGCCCCAGACCCGCCAGCATCATGGCGTAGGTATCAGCTTCTGGTACCGGCGTGATGGTTGTCAAAATGGGCGTGAGTCCGACAAATTTCTTTTCGACAAATGCGAGTGAAGATGCTGCGCTGGTGGAAGACAGCAACAAATTTTCAATGGTCACATTGATTGACTGGGTATGACCCCACGCTGACAAGTCGGTCGATGTCTCGGCAAGCCAGTTGTGGGTCGGTGCGCTCATTATATTAAGCGGCATTGTCGGCTGGATACCGGTGACGACATCAGCCAGAGGGTGGCCAAGATCAAACACCCGCATCTGGCCAGCCACATCCGCGGTACTGCCCGCTCCCAACAACAAATAATCACCCTTCTCAGTCAATTCAACGCCGGTTAACCCCCAACCCGCATGGGCGGATACCTTGACGTTGATGGTGTCGTTGGTCAACGCATATCCTGCGCTGTTGAGTGACTTGGCTTGAAAACCCGTGGGAGTGAAATACAGGGTATTGCCCGACACGCTGGCCTGACCAAACAGGCCTAACATGGCATCGTCAAAAGTAAAGTCGATGGTAACGCCTGGTAGCGTCATTGAGGCCGCAAAAGCGGCGCCGGAAAGTGTTTGGCCCAAGAGGAAAATGCCAGTGACCAGTTTGTTCACGCGCTTCATGGTTAACTCCTTATGTTTGATTAATATTCAGGTTGAAAAAGTTCGGGCACCTTTGCCCGGGTAATGTCATACGTGGTTGCATCTCACTTTGGATGCACCTGTATTCAGTAAATTGCGGGCGCAAGAATGCCCGGGCCAACAAGGCCCATATATACAAAACCCAGCGCACGCCAATACGGAATCGCAAAAAAAAACGCAGCACCGTATGGGCATGCGCATGAGATAACGCCAGGTATTACCCGGCGAAACAGAATTGGTAAGGGCATGGGAGACACCCTGACCGACGTCAAAAAACAACGTCAACTGCTATTCACGCGCACTGCTTGCTACTTTATTTTTCGCGGCATTCAGGGCGAAAAACCCTGGCCACGTTTATTGACTACTTGTTATTCATGCCTTGCGGCATACGCTATTGCCTGTCAGGCCAAACCATTCTCTGATCTGCCAAACCCAAGCGCACGCCAAGACTGAATCTGCAATAGAAAAATGCGCGCAGCGCCATCTAGGCGTGCGCATGAGATATCGTTGAACACAAAGTCAACGACAACAGGAATTTGCAGGCTCCCGGAAGATGCCTGCACTGGCATCTGAGCGACCGATGCCTACTGCTTTTCACGCGCACTATTTGTTACTTTATTTTGTGTAACTTTTGTTTCGCCCCGGCCATCGAATCTGTCGTCCGATTGGTTCCTTGACTGTGCGGAATTGTATCGACCGAATATTTCAGTGATTCGTGTTGAAGCACGTTGCAAAATGAGCTTATTGGCTCATTTTGAAGTGATTTTTGTTGCAAGTTGTAGTCCGTCCGGGCTTGGCGTACTGAATGAAGTTTCCTGACCGGATGAAGAAACAATCTGCTTATGCAAGTCAGAATCGCCACCGCTCGCATCAAGACCGATTCGAATTTCAGCGCATTAAGCCGGCAAGAACATTTCCAGCAGGTCGTTCAGAAAACGTTGCCCTTGTAGCGTCGGTTCGAGGCGTGTGGAGTCCAGCGTCAAAAAGCCCTGTGCCCGTGCCTGCCCGAGTACGGATGCGCAAACGATTAGAGGCAGGCCGGTACGTTCTTCAAATAGTTTCGCATCCACACCCTGATTGAGGCGCAGGGCATTCATCATGAATTCAAACGGCAGATCGTGGCGCGTGAGGCTGCGCTCGTCAGCGATGTGCGTACCCCGTTTGACCGCGTCGATGTATTGCTGCGGATGTTTGGTGCGCATGCGGCGCAGGATGCGGTCGTGAAAACTCAGTTTGGAATGTGCGCCCGCGCCAATACCGAGGTAGTCGCCGAACTGCCAGTAGTTGAGATTGTGTCGGCTGACTTGATTGGCGCGCGCATAGGCCGATGTTTCGTAGTGCTGCATGCCGGCCTCGTTCAGGCGCGCTTCGATGGCGAGCTGCATGTCGGCAGCCAGATCGTCATCCGGCAACTTCGGCGGCGGGGTGTGGCCGAAGGGCGTATTCGGCTCCAGCGTGAGGTGATAGCACGACAGATGCGGCGGGTTGAAACTGAGCGCGGTATCCACATCGCGCATGGCATCCGCCAGCGTTTGCCTGGGCAGCGCAAACATCAGATCGAGATTGAAGGTGTCGAAATGTGTGGCGGCGAGTTCGGCTGCGCGGCGCGCTTCAGCGTCGTCGTGAATGCGCCCGAGTGCTTGCAGATGCTGCGGGTTGAAGCTCTGAATGCCGAGCGAAACGCGATTGACGCCTGCCGCGCGAAAACCTGCAAACTTGGCAGCCTCGACAGTGCCGGGGTTGGCTTCCAAGGTGATTTCGGCTGTAGGCAATAACGGTGCGAGGGTGCGCACGCCGGTGAGAATACGGTCGATACCTTCGGCTGAAAACAGGCTGGGCGTGCCGCCGCCAAAAAAGATGCTGTGAATTTTGCGGCCCCAGATGTCGGGCAGCGCGGATTCCAGATCAGCGAGCAGCGCATCAATGTAGGCGGTTTCAGGCAGCGTGTCCTTCAGGCCGTGTGAATTGAAGTCGCAGTAGGGACATTTTTTAACGCACCACGGGATGTGGATATAGAGCGACAGCGGCGGCGATGCGGTGAGGCCGCTACCCGCCAGACGGATGACCGATTCAGCCAAGTGCGGTCAACTTGCTTTAATCAGACAAATGCTTGAGTTTGGCTGCCAACTCGCGCAACGCCTGGCCACGGTGCGAGACCGCATTCTTCGCGTCAGCATCCATTTCGGCGCCGGTTTTATCAAAAGCCGGTACGAAGAAATACGGGTCGTAACCAAAGCCGCCATCGCCGCGCGGGGTGTCGATGATTTCGCCAAACCAGCGCCCTTCGGCAATGACAGGCTCTGGATCATCGGCATAGCGCACCAGCACCATCACGCAGTAATAATGCGCTCGACGATTGGTCTGGCCTTGCAGTGCGGCAATGAGTTTTTCATTATTGCGGGCGTCCGATTTAGGCTCGCCTGCATAGCGCGCGGAGTACACACCGGGCGCGCCATTCAGCGCCTCTACGCAAATCCCGGAATCGTCCGCGAGCGCGGGCAAACCGGTATGGGCGCTGGCGTGGCGCGCTTTGGCGAGACAGTTTTCGATGAAGGTGACGTAGGGCTCGGGACATTCCGGCACACCAAAATCAGACTGCGGCGCAGCATTCATGTTGAGCGGCTCAAGAATCCGGGCGATCTCGCGCAGCTTGCCTGCGTTGCCAGAAGCGATGACGATTTTATTCATGCTGGCAACCTGATTCATGCTGCCAACGCAGCTTTTTGTGCAGCGGTAATCTGCGCAATCCCTGCTGCCGCAAGGTCGATCAACTGGTCCAGTGTGGCGCGCGAAAACGGTTCACCTTCGGCCGTGCCCTGCACTTCGACAATGCCACCGGAACCGGTCATGACGACGTTCATGTCAGTGTCGCAGTCGGAGTCTTCGGCGTAATCGAGATCCAGCACCGTGCCGCCCTGATAGGCGCCAACTGACACGGCAGCAATGCTGTCCATCAAAGGTGATTCGCTGAGCTTGCCCGCTTTGATCAATCCGGCGATGGCATCGGCCACCGCTACATACGCACCGCAAATACTGGCGCAGCGCGTGCCACCATCGGCCTGAAGCACGTCGCAATCAAGCTGGATGGTGCGCTCGCCAAGCTTTTTCATGTCGACCACGGCACGCAGGCTGCGCCCGATCAAGCGCTGGATTTCCTGGGTGCGCCCGGATTGTTTGCCGCGCGCGGCCTCGCGGTCGGTGCGGGTGTTGGTCGAGCGCGGCAACATGCCGTATTCCGCCGTCACCCAGCCTGCGCCGGTGCCTTTGACGTGTGGCGGCACGCGCTCAAGCACGCTGGCGGTACACAGCACCTTGGTGTCGCCAAATGCGACCAGCACGGAGCCTTCGGCATGTTTGGTAAAGCTGCGGGTAAACGACAAGGTGCGCAACGCATCGGGCGTGCGACCGCTGGGGCGGGAAACGGCTTGGGGCATGGTGGTGTGGGTTAAAACAGAAAGGCGAAGTTTACCTCACTCGTCGAGTACAGCCGTTCTTCATGCCAAGGAACTATTTGCTGGAAATGCGGTGGATCGCGTCCTGGATTTCGGCGATGGCGCGTTCGATTTCATCGTCCGTCACCATCGGTGCGCCGGGGATGGCGCGGGTGGTATTGATCTGGGTCGTGAAGCCGTCGTCTGGCAGCTCCATGGTCGAAATGGCGTCGCTGCCCGGGATTTTTGCTTCGCCCCAGGTCATGGCGACGAGACTCAGATTATCGCCGCGCTCACCGCCACGGAATTCGGCATGATCCATCAAATGGCGCACGGCATCTTCCAGCGTATAGGCATGCATGATGGCGGCTATTTCCTGGGTATTGATCGAACCCCAGATGCCGTCCGTACAGAGCAGCATGGTGTCGGCATCATGAATCGGTATCGGTGCCGAACACTCCACCTGCGGAATCACAAAACCACCGAGGCAATTCGCGACTTTGTTGCGGTCTGGATGGCTGCCCGCTTCTTCTTCGGTGATGATGCCGTCACGCACCAGTTGCGCCACGGCTGTGTGATCTTCGGTGCGCGCAACCGATCCGCCAGCGTTCAAAAAATACAAGCGTGAATCGCCGACATGCGCCCAGTACGCGAGATCATTCTGAACCACTGCAGCCACACAGGTGGTGTGGGGGATTTCGAGCAGGTCGTTGGCAACGGCGTAATCGTTGATCGCGTAATGCGCTCGCGCCATCACGTCGGCCAGAAAACCTATCGGGTCGTCCAGCCCGGGCTTGGCGATGATCTTGAACTGTTCTGTCAGGGTATTGACCGCGATTTGCGCCGCGATTTCGCCGTGCATGTGGCCGCCCATGCCGTCGGCAACCACCATCAACAGCGTGTCACGACTGTAAGAATAAGCGACCCGGTCTTGATTATTTTTACGTCCGCCCTGCCGGGATGCCTGATAGATTGTAAATTTCATGTCACAAGTTTAAAACAAATCGCGGTTAAGGGTCTGTTTCAAACTGCTAAATAGTGAGCGGCGCGGCCTCGTCATGGTGCTGCGATCCATCAATACCTTTTGCAGGCTGAACACGCTTTGCGGGCGCTCCATGTAGTTGAGCTTGAGGCAGGCGTCTACCGTTTCGAGAAGCTGGCTGGAATAAGCGCCGCGCCAGTTGGCGGCAGCAGAAACCAGTTTGTCATTGAGCAAACGCGCATCCGCAGCCTGCGGCGGAAAACCCGCCAGACACGCGTAAATGCTGGCACCCACACTATAAACGTCGGTCCACGGCCCCAGCCGCTCGCGGTTATGGTATTGCTCGGGCGCGGCAAAACCCGGCGTGTACATGGGTTGCAGCTTGCTTTCTTCCTGCGCCAGCGTCTGCCGCGCAGCACCAAAATCAATCAGCACGGGCGAGCCGTCCAGCCGGATATAAATATTGGACGGCTTGATGTCCAGATGCAGTAACTTGTGCGTATGCACGTCGCGCAAACCGTTCAGCAGATGCGAAAAAACACGCCGGATAAACCCTTCCTGGATATTTCCCCGGTTGGCCTGGATGTGTTGCTGGAGGGTTTTGCCGCGCTCAAACTGCATGACCATATAGACAGTGTCATTGGCGCGAAAAAAATTAGTCACTCGGACGACGTTAGGATGGCTGATTTTGGCCAGCGCCCGGCCTTCTTCAAAGAAGCACTTCATGCCGTGGCGAAAGATATTATTATTTTCGTCCGAGTTTGCCTGCACGATGAGCGAACCTTCGGTACGCAGCACCAGTGCGCCGGGCAAGTATTCCTTGATTGCAACGGGTTCGCCGTCGGTGTCGCGCGCGAGATACACCAAGCTGAACCCGCCGCCGCCAATCTTGCGGACGATGCTGTACTCGTTCAGCCAGTAGCCGCTGGGTAATGCAAGATTGCTTGATTGAGTCGCCATCTACGAACGTCTATTATCTTTTCTTTCTGTTACTAAAAAAGCGAGCCTCTGCATGATCAGCAGCATGACCGGCTTTGCCGCCCACACTGTAAGCATTGGCCAGGCCAGCCTGGCAATCGAGTTCAAAAGCGTCAATCAGCGCTATCTCGAAATCGGTTTTCGCCTGCCCGAAGAATTACGGGCGCTCGAATTCCCTATCCGCGATTTGATCAGCAAACGTCTCGCACGGGGCAAAGTCGAATGCCGCATCAATCTAACCGTCCAGCCCGCCGCGTCCCCCCATATCGGCCTGAATGACTCAATTCTTGAGAACCTCACGTTGTGGCAGGCGCAGGTGCGGCAACACTTCACCGATGCTGCGCCGCTTTCAACCGGTGAAATTCTACGCTGGCCGGGACTGATTCAGGGGACGGAGCTGAGCGTTGAGACCCTGTCTGCTGAAGTATTGGCTGGCGCGGCTCATGCGCTAGACACGCTGGTTCAGTCCCGGCAGCGCGAAGGCGACAAGCTCCGCCAGCATATTCTGGCGCGTCTGGCCGATGCGGAACAACGTGTGACCACCCTTCAAACCGAACTGCCCGGGCTTGCGCAGTCGCTGCGCGAGAAGCTAACCCAACGCCTGCACGATGCGCTGGGAGAATCCGCCCCCGAACGCCTGTCGCAGGAAGTCGCCCTGTTTGCGCAAAAAATGGATATCGAAGAGGAACTGGCGCGTCTCACCACCCACTTTGCCGAAGTACGACGTGTGCTGGAACAGGACGGGGTCGCGGGCAAGCGCCTGGATTTTTTGATGCAGGAACTGCACCGCGAAGCCAACACGCTCGGTGCAAAATCGGTTATTTTGGAAACCTCCAGCGTGTCGCTGGACTTGAAGGTATTGATCGAACAAATGCGCGAGCAGGTTCAGAATATCGAATAACTGAATATTTGAAAATTAACGCAATGACAAACACGGGCATCCTCTATATCGTCAGCGCCCCCTCGGGCGCAGGCAAAACCAGTCTGGTCAAGGCGCTGCTCAAGGCGAATGGCAGCATCCGCCTCTCGGTTTCGTACACCACTCGCGCCGCGCGCCCGGGCGAAGTCGATGGCCGCGATTATCACTATGTCAGCCGCGAGCGGTTCGAAACCATGCTGGCCGCGCAGGAGTTTCTGGAAAGCGCCGAGGTCTATGGCAATTACTATGGCACCTCGCGTCTGGGGATACAGCGCGATCTCGACGCAGGCCGGGATATCCTGCTGGAAATTGACTGGCAGGGCGCAGCGCAGGTGCGGCAACACTTTGCCGATGCTGTTTCGATTTTTATTTTGCCGCCTTCGTTCAACGCGCTGCGCACCCGCCTCACCGGTCGCGGTCAGGACAGCGACGAGATAATTGAACGGCGCCTCTCGGCTGCCGCAGAAGATGTCAGCCACGCAGACGGCTTCGACTATATAATTGTGAACGACGACTTCGATGAGGCGCTGCTCGACCTCACCGCAATCGCTCGCAGCGTCCGCCTGACCGGCGGGCGGCAAATCCGGCGACATCAGGCGCTTTTTGACGAATTCCGCCGACTCTCGCACAGCACGCAACACTAAAGAGGTTTCTTATGGCTCGTATTACCGTTGATGACTGTATCGACAAAATCCCTAACCGTTTCGAGTTAACCCTCGCGGCAACCTATCGCGCACGCCAGCTGGCACAAGGCTCGCAGTCGCTGGTGGAATCGAAAAACAAGCCGGTTATTACCGCACTGCGCGAAATTGAAGCGGGAAAGGTGGGGCTTGAAATCCTCAACCGGGGTCGAGCCTAAGTCTCCAACCGAGACACACCCGGCGCAAGTTCCCGATGCGCCGGGGCTTTTTCACGACTTCGACGCCCTGCGCCCGGCACTCGCCTATCTGGCTGCAGACGAAGTCAACATCGTCCAGCAGGCTTACGAGTTCAGCCGCAGCGCGCACGAAGGTCAATATCGCCAAAGCGGCGACCCCTATATTTCACATCCGCTGGCTGTCGCCGGCATCCTTGCCGAGTGGCATCTTGACGCCCAGACTTTAAGCGCAGCGCTGCTGCACGACGTGGTCGAGGACACGCCCGCCACCGCGACCGAAATTGCCCATCGCTTTGGAAAATCGGTCGCGCTGCTGGTGGACGGCGTATCCAAACTCGACAAACTGGCGTTCGAGTCCGAGCAACATGCGCAGGCTGAAAATTTCCGCAAAATGCTGTTAGCTATGGCGCAGGATGTGCGCGTCATTCTGATCAAACTGGCGGACCGCCTGCATAACATGCACACCATGGCGTCGATGCCCGCCGAAAAACGCAAGCGCATTGCCGGTGAAACGCTCGACATTTACGCACCGATTGCCAACCGCCTGGGACTACACAAGGTCTATCAGGAACTAGAGGATTACGGCTTTCGTTATTACCACCCGAACCGCCATCAGGTGTTGGCCAAAGCCGTCAAAACCGCACGCGGCAACCGCCGCGAACTGGTTGCAAAAATCAAAGTTTCCATTCAGGAGAAGCTCGCACAATCCGGAATCAACGCTGCGATCACCGGACGCGAAAAGCATCTCTACAGCATCTATCGCAAGATGCAGGAAAAGAATCTGGCCTTTTCAGAAGTGTTCGACATCTACGGCTTTCGCGTGGAAGTGGCCGATCACCCAAGCTGTTATCTGGCGCTCGGCGCGTTGCACAGCCTGTACAAACCTATCCCGGGCAAGTTCAAGGATTACATCGCGATACCGAAAGCCAACGGCTATCAGTCGCTGCACTCGATTTTGTTCGGCCCCAACGGTACGCCCATCGAAGTGCAGATCCGCACCGCCGATATGAGCCGCCTTGCCGAGTCGGGCATTGCCTCACACTGGATGTATAAAACGGCCGATGTGGCCTTGAATGATGTGCAACAGCGCACGCATCGCTGGCTGCAATCCCTGCTTGAAATTCAGGCCGATCACGGCGACTCGCCGGAGTTTCTTGAGCACGTCAAAGTCGATCTGTTTCCCGACGAGGTCTATGTCTTCACCCCGAAAGGCAAAATCATGGCCATGCCGCGCGGTGCGACGGCGGTGGATTTTTCGTTTGCCGTGCACACCGATGTGGGCAGTCATTGCGTTGCGGTCAAGATCAATCACGAGCTGATGCCGCTGCGCACCCAGCTCAGAAGCGGTGATCACGTCGAAATCATTACCGCCGCCAACGCCAGCCCGAATGCGGCCTGGCTCAACTTTGTCGTCACCGGCAAAGCGCGCTCGCATATCCGCCAGTTCCTGCGTAATGCGCGTACGGAAGAAGCCTCTGCGCTAGGCGAACGCCTGTTCAATCAGGCTTTGCTTGCACTCAATCCTGAGGCGCGTCCAGCCGATGCGGCCTTGTGGGAACGCTTGCTCAAAGAAAACGGCATGCCAAACAAACAGGCCTTGTTTGGCGCTATGGGTTTAGGGCAAAAACTGCCGCTGGTGATCGCGCATCAGCTATTGCATTTGCAAGGAGAAAAAACCGGTCAACCCGCGCATCCTCACGCCATTGTCATTCGCGGTTCAGAAGGCATCGCGGTGGAACTGGCGCAATGCTGTCACCCCATTCCCGGCGACCCGATTCTCGGTTTCATCCACAAGGATCGCGGCCTGATTATTCATACCCATGATTGTCCGGCGCTGCGCGCGTATCAGACCGACCCGGACAAATGGCTGGATGTGGAATGGGAAGCCGAGCCTGGACGGATGTTCGACGTAGCGGTCAAAGTCGTCGTCGGCAACCAGCGCGGCGTGCTGGCTAAAGTTGCAGCGGCAATTTCCGAACAGGGATCGAACATCGGCAACGTTGCGATGGAAGAAGAAGACGGCAGCCCGTACACCGTGCTGTATTTCACCCTGCAAGTCGAAAACCGTATGCACCTCGCGCGCGTCATGCGCGGCCTGCGCTGCCTCGAAGACGTGGTGCGCATCTTCCGCGTCAAAGGCAAAAAAGACGGGCGCGCCAGCACGAACAACTAGTTATGCATCAAGGAGAAATTGGCCGTGAATGAACACGAAAAAATTAACTATGTTGAATATCCTGCGCGGGATATTGCGGCCACAAAACGATTTTTCGAAACAGCATTTGGGTGGCTATTTGTCGATTACGGACCAGACTACACGGCGTTCTCGAACCAAGGGTTAGGCGGCGGTTTTTTCAAGTCAGAGGTCTCGTCGAATTCAGAAAATGGCGCAGCTCTGATTGTTTTTTACAGCCAAAATTTAGAGGATACTGAGAAAAAAATTAATAAGGCTGGCGGAATAATCCGCAAAGAAATATTTGCATTTCCTGGTGGCCGCCGTTTTCACTTTATTGAGCCAAGTGGTAATGAATTTGCGGTGTGGTCAGACATTGGCGCATAACCCGACATTCAAGAGAGACGCGCTAAAGCGCGCCTTTAATTTTGCGGCAGACACCCATTTTAGCGATTCACATTCATCAACCTTCAGACAAGTGATCAGCATATGACTCGAAGCATTATCCAGACCCCCGACGCACCCGCCGCCATTGGCACCTACTCGCAGGCAGTGCGCGTAGGTCAGACCGTTTACCTCTCCGGCCAGATCGGACTTGACCCGGTTGCGATGCAGCTGGTCGAGGGCATCGACGCGCAAATTCACCAGGTGTTTCGCAATCTGCGCGCGGTCACGCTGGCCGCGAGTGGCAGTCTGGCGGATATTGCCAAGCTCAATATTTTTCTTACCGACCTCGGCCACTTTGCACGTGTCAACGAAATCATGGCTGAGTATTTTGTGCAGCCCTACCCCGCGCGCGCTGCCGTCGGCGTCGCCTCGCTGCCGCGCGGCGCAATGGTGGAAGCGGATGCCGTAATGGTTCTGGCATAGGCCGTTTGAAGGCGGCTCCGCCGGTGGCGTTCACTCCAGCGCTCGCTGACAAACTCGCACGACTCGGCATCCGCTCTGAAACCGATCTGATTCTGCATCTTCCGCTGCGCTGGGAAGATGAAACCCGGCTGACCCCGATCAGGGATTTACTGCCCGGTGCAACCGCGCAAGTGCAGGCGACGGTGACGCATAGCGAAATCGTCAACCGCCCGCGCCGCATGCTGACGGTGAGCGCCGACGACGGCAGCGGCACGCTGGGTCTGCGTTTTCTGCACTTTTATCCCAGCCATCTGAAAACCCTCGCCATCGGCACGAGCTTCAGATTCATCGGCGAAGTGCGCGGCGGTTTTTTCGGGCTGGAAATGGTGCATCCGCGTTTTGTGCGCGCCGATGACGATACGCCCTTGCCCGCAGGACTCACACCGGTGTATCCAACCACAGCAGGTTTGGGGCAGGCGACCTTGCGCAAGCATATTTCCCGCGCACTGGAAAAACTCATCACCGACACCCTGCCCGCCGAGTGGCTCAGCGAATTGCAGCTACCCGGTCTGGATCAAGCGCTGCGCCTGCTGCATCACCCACCGCTTGACCATGCATTGGCCGAACTGGAATCGCACCAGCATCCGGCCTGGCAGCGGCTGGCGTTTGACGAGTTGCTGGCGCAGCAGTTGTCGCTGGCCACTGCACGCAAACTGCGCAGCGCGCGTGTCGCCGCATCATTGCCTTTACTACGCACGCTGACCCAGCGCTTTCTCGCCGCCCTGCCGTTTCAATTAACCGCCGCACAGCTTCGCACCTGGCAGGAAATCAGCGACGATCTCGCGCAGCCGCACCCGATGCGCCGCCTGCTGCAAGGCGATGTCGGCAGCGGCAAAACCGTCGTTGCCGCGCTCGCCTGCTTGCAAGCGCTGGAAAACCAGCAGCAAGCGGCCTTCATGGCGCCGACCGAAATCCTCGCCGAGCAGCACTACAAAAAACTCGCGCCAATACTCGGCTCTCTGGGTGTGCGTACCGCATGGCTCACGGGCAGCCTGCGCAAAGCCGAGAAAGAAGCTGCGACCGCGCACATTGCCGCTGGCGAAATCGATCTGGCCTTCGGCACCCATGCCCTGTTTCAGCAGGGCGTGAGCTTCCCGCGACTGGGGCTGGCGGTGGTCGATGAGCAGCACCGCTTCGGCGTGGCACAACGCCTGGCGCTGGTGCAAAAAGGTGTCGAGCCGCACCAGTTAATGATGAGCGCGACGCCGATCCCGCGCACGCTGGCGATGAGCTATTACGCCGACCTGGACGTATCGGTGATCGATGAACTGCCGCCGGGACGCACCCCGGTTGTGACCAAGCTGGTCGCCGATAGCCGCCGCGATGAAGTACTGGCGCGCGTGACGGACGCCTGCCTCGTCGGCGGCCAGGCTTACTGGGTATGCCCGTTGATCGAGGAATCCGAAAAACTGCAACTCATCACTGCACAAGACACTTACGCCACCCTGGCCGAACAGCTCCCCGAACTTTCGGTCGGGCTGATTCACGGACGGCTGAAATCTAGCGAAAAAAATGCCGTGATGGCCGCATTTCAAGCCGGTGAAATCCAGCTGCTGGTGGCAACCACCGTGATTGAGGTCGGCGTCGATGTGCCAAATGCCTCGCTGATGGTGATCGAACACGCCGAGCGCATGGGTCTCGCGCAACTGCACCAGCTGCGCGGAAGAGTCGGACGCGGCAGCCGCGAATCAGTCTGCGTGCTGCTGTACCAATCGCCGCTGTCGGAACTCGCCCGCGCTCGGCTGAAAGTGATTTTCGAACACACCGACGGCTTCGAAATCGCGCGCCAGGATTTACTGCTGCGCGGCCCCGGTGAATTGATCGGCAGCCGTCAAAGCGGCTTGCCCTTGTTGCGCTTCGCCGATCTTGAACGCGACATCGCCCTGCTCGAAGCCGCACGCAACTACGCGCAACGCTGTCTGGCCGATCATCCGGAAATTGTCAGCGCGCATCTGACGCGCTGGATCGGCCAGCGTCAGGCTTTGTCTGACACCTAATATAATGAAAGCTTCCTGAATGCTGGAAACTTTGTTTGTCCAAATCTTGGCATGGATGGATCGCCCATCCTTTCAACGTTCCGCGCCACTTGCGGGACTGGCTTACCGACCGTGGCTCGCTCACGCAACGCCTGAAAACGCGCTGCGCGAACTTTCGCGTGCAGCCCGTCGCAACGGGCTATGCGCGTGCCAATCTCGATGAACGCAGCCCGCTCAAATTGCGGGCTGACTCGATTGATTACGTGCGTGAAGTGTTGCTGGCGTGCAATCAACACCATGTCGTTTTTGCGCATAGTGTGCTGCCCCGGACGGGTTTGCGCGGCGGATGGAACGGCATCACCCGCCTCGGATCGCGCCCACTCGGTGAAGCGCTGTTTGACGATCATCGCATCCGGCGCGGTACGTTGGCTTATTTACGATTGGGTTCGCGCCACCCGCTGTTCCGTGCCGCCAGTCGGCACCATACCATCCATGCGCGGACACTCTGGGCGCGGCGCTCGGTGTTTTGCCTGAACGGCCACCCGCTGATGGTGACGGAAGTGTTTTTGCCCGAGATCGAATCACTATGACCTTGACCGAACGTCTGACGCAATACGAAAAACTGATGCGGCTGGATAAGCCCATCGGCATCCTGCTATTGCTGTGGCCGACGCTGTGGGGGCAATGGCTGGCGACGCGGGGGCAGCCGGTATGGCCGATTGTGTGGATATTCATTCTGGGCGTGGTGTTGATGCGCTCAGCGGGCTGCGTCATCAACGACTATGCTGACCGCGATTTCGATCCGCATGTGGCGCGCACGAAAAACCGTCCGCTCGCCGCTGGCAAGGTCTCGCCGCGCGAGGCGCTGATACTCGCGGCGATGCTTGCTCTGGCTGCGTTTTTACTGATCCTGCCGCTGAACAAGCTGGTGCTGGGTTTGTCGGTGGTAGCGCTGTTTCTGGCGGCAAGTTACCCGTTCACCAAACGCTTTTTTGCCATTCCGCAAGCGTATCTGGGCATCGCTTTCGGCTTTGGTATCCCGATGAGTTATGCCGCCGTATGGGGCGCGATCCCGGCAGACGCGTGGATACTGCTCGCCGCCAATGTGTTTTGGGCGATTGCCTACGATACCGAATACGCGCTGGTGGATTACGACGATGACCTGAAAATCGGCATCAAAACCTCGGCGATCAGCTTTGGTCCATTCGCGATTCCCGCAATCGCATTCTGCTATGCCGCCGCCTTGGCGCTGCTCGCCTGGGTGGGGCTGCGTATGCATCTCGGATGGCCGTATTACGCGGGGCTGGCGACGGCAGGCGGACTCGCGCTGCACCACCTGCGGCTGATCCGCGAACGCGATCCGCAAGCGTGTTTTCGCGCGTTTCTGCATAACGCCTGGCTGGGTGCAGCGGTATTTGCCGGGATCGTGATTAACTTTGTTTTGAAATAACCTTCCAACCCAGCATTTAACGCGCCATGCCCACCTTTCTGAAAATTATCCTCATCTGCGTGATTTGCCTGACGGTTATAGGCGGGACGACGTGGTTGGTACAAACATTCTTTAGCTAATCACAGCCGCACTCTCCACAAAAAAACGGCCAGGCAATGCCTGGCCGTTTAACCGGAAGCGTCTGCAACTTAATGCTTGACGGCTTCCTTGGCTTTGTCGGCCATTTCTTTTACTTTGTCAGCACCGGCTGTAGCGGCATCTGCAGCACCCTGAACAGCAGTAGCAGCAGCGCCAGTTGCAGCACCACCAGCAGCGGCAGCTGCATCAGTCGCAGCACCACCTACGGCGGTTGCGGCATCGCCAGCAGCAGTAGCGGCTGAATCAACAGCGGCACCAGCGGCACCGGCTGCTTCTGTAGCTTGTTCTACGGCGGGAGCAGCAGCTTCCTCAGCTTTTTGGCAAGCAGTCAGTGCAAGTGCGGCGAATAATGCGACGAGAAGTTTGGATTGCATACGATCTCCTGGAAGATAGGTTAAGTTTGTAAAGGGAAAACGAGTCTGGTAACTCGCGACGCGTATTATCAACGCTAATTCCGTTTAGTCACAAGTTGGCCGTGCATTTTACAAATAACTGTGGCTAAAACGCTTCAAATGAGTACGGGCGCTGATGCCGACCCTTCTGTAAACAGGGAATACGCCCAATGTACTTTGCTCCGCTTTCAATGGAAAATGCCGCTTTAAATCTTCGTAAGCGCTATGACCATTACCATTAAATCTGCCGCCGACATTGAGGGTATGCGCGTCGCTGGGCGACTGGCGTCCGAAGTGCTCGACTACATTACGCCTTTCGTGGTGCCCGGCGTCAGCACGGGCGAACTGGATCGGTTCTGTCATGACTACATGGTCGATGTACAGGGCACGATTCCAGCGCCCTTGAACTATGCGCCACCGGGCCATGCGCCCTACCCCAAATCGATTTGTACCTCGGTCAACCACCAGGTCTGCCATGGCGTTCCGGGAGAGAAAATATTAAAGACCGGCGACATCGTGAATCTCGACATCACCGTGATCAAAGACGGCTGGCATGGCGACACCAGTCGTATGTTCCGCGTCGGCGACACGTCGATTCAGGCCAAACGGCTGATCCAGATCACCTATGAATCGATGTGGATCGGGATTGCCGAAGTGCGTCCCGGCGCAAAGCTGGGCGACATCGGCCATGCCATTCAGCGCCACGCCGAAAACAGCGGCTACAGTGTGGTGCGCGAATTTTGCGGCCATGGTATCGGGCGTAATTTTCACGAGGAGCCGCAAGTGCTGCATTACGGCAAAGCGGGAACGGGCATGACACTGGAAGTCGGGATGTGCTTCACCATCGAGCCGATGATTAACGCCGGTCGCCGCGATATTCGCCAGATGAATGACGGCTGGAGTATCGTTACCAAGGATCACAGCCTGTCCGCACAATGGGAACATACCATTCTGGTGACGCCGGATGGCTACGATGTATTAACCGTATCACAAGGCAGTCCCGCTATCCCGGACATCATCCGCAAGGCAGCCTGATGTCAGCGAGCGTCGCTGACACGACTGTCACGACACTGCGCGAGCGCCTCAAAGCAGGCCGTGCCAAGCTTGCCGCCGACTTCACTCAACAGCCGCGCCCTGCCCAGTATCTGTCTCGTCACGCAGCGCTGGTTGATGCCGTTCTCGCTGATCTGTCCGATGCGCTCGGGCTCCCGCGTGACTGTTGCCTCGCTGCAGTGGGCGGCTATGGACGCTGCGAATTGTTTCCCGGTTCAGATGTTGATCTGCTCTTGCTCATCCCGGGCGAACCGGGACCGGCGCTGCGCGCCAGCATCGAACACTGGGTGCAGGCGTGCTGGGATATTGGTCTTGAAATTGGCCACAGCGTGCGCACAGTTGAAGCCTGTGCGGAAGAAGCCGGGCGCGATGTCACCATCGAAACCAATCTGCTCGAGGCGCGCTTGCTGTGGGGAGAAGCCGGTTTATTTCAGGCATTCCGAACCGCGTTTACTGCACGCTTTGACGCACCCGCGTTTTTTAACGCCAAGCTTGACGAGCAAAACAAGCGCCACCAGCGCTTTGATGACAGCGCCTACAAGCTCGAGCCCAATCTGAAAGACAGCCCCGGCGGCCTGCGCGATCTGCATACCATTCACTGGATCAGTCTGGCGGCAGGACTAGGTCAGGGCTGGCGCAATCTGGTCAAAGCAGGCTTTCTGACACAAGCCGAAGCGCACCGCATCGCCGCCGCCGAAAGTTGGCTCGCACGTCTGCGCATCCAACTGCATCTGCTCGCCCGTCGGCGCGAAGACCGGGTGGCGTTCGATTACCAGACCGAACTGGCAGAACGTTTCGGACTCGGCGCAAGCCCCCATCTGCGCGCCGATGAACGGCTGATGCAGGGCTATTATCGTGCGGCCAAACTGGTTCAGCGCGCCAATGATATTTTGCTGTCGTCGTTGCGCGAACATTTGCTACCCGATGACACACCGCCCCACATCATCGACGACGATTTCCAGTTACGCGGCACGCTACTGCAGGCGCGTAGCCCCGATCTATTCAACCTCAAACCCAATGCTTTGCTGCGCGCGTTTATCGTGTATGCACAACACCCGCAACTGACTGGATTTGAACCCGCCACATTGCGTGCCTTGTGGCGCGGCAGCACGCAAATCAATGCCGCGTTCCGCGCCGACCCCAGCAACCGGGCCAGCTTCATGAGCCTGCTGCGTCAACCGATTGGCGTCACCCACGCGCTGCGCATGCAGCATCGCTACGGTCTGCTTGGCCGCTACATTCCTGCCTTTGGCCGCATCGTCGGACAAATGCAGCACGATCTGTTTCACGTCTACACCGTGGACGAACACATCCTGATGGTGCTGCGCAATATGCGCCGTTTTACCGTACCGGAGCTGGCGCACGAGTTCCCACTGGCAAGCAGACTGATCGCCGGTTTCGAACAACCCGAATTACTGGTTCTCGCGGCCTTGTTTCACGATATTGCCAAGGGTCGCGGCGGCGATCATTCCGAGCTGGGCTCGCACGATGCGCGTCGTTTTTGCCGACTGCATGGACTGAATAAGGAAAACAGCGATCTGGTCGCCTGGCTGGTCGAGATGCATTTGACAATGTCGCGCACTGCGCAAAAAGAAGACTTGAGCGACCCCGACGTGATCCAGGCTTTTGCCAGAAAAGCAGGCGACCCCCGCCGTTTATGCGCGCTGTATCTGCTCACGGTTGCGGATATTAGAGGCACCAGCCCCAAGGTCTGGAATGCATGGAAAGCCAAGCTGCTTGAGGACCTCTACCATGCCACGCTCGCACTGCTGGCGGGTGACAGCCACGCAGCCAGCAATGTGGATGCCAAACAGATCGCCGCAAAAAATCAGCTCGCCCTGTACGGCTTGCCAAAACAGGCCGCAGATGACTTGTGGCAGCACCTCGATGCACGGTATTTTTTACGCTTTGAGTCACGCGACATCGCCTGGCAGGCACGCATGTTGTGGCGTCGGGTCAACAGCTCGGAAGCCGTTGTCTGCGCCCGTCTTTCACCCGTCGGCGAAGGCATTCAGGTGCTGGTGTATGCGCCTGACCAGCCGGATATTTTTGCGCGCATCTGCGGCTTTTTCGCACGCATCCAATACAACATTCTTGAAGCCAAAATTCACACGACCCGGCACGGCTATGTACTCGACAGCTTTCAGGTGATGGACCTTGCAAATCGCGGGATTCATTACCGCGATTTTTTAAGTTATGTCGAGCATGAACTCGCTCGCGACCTTGATCCGGCGCGCACCCCCGACCCCGTGCCGCGCCCGCGCTTGTCGCGCCAGCAGCGCCACCACCCGCTTGTGCCCACAGTCAAACTGGACCCAGTCAAGCTCGACCAGGCCGAGCACGAAAACACACATGTCCTGTCAATCATTTGCGCCGACCGCGCCGGGCTGCTGCATGCAATCGCGGAAGTCTTCCAGAAGCACGGCATCAATCTCTATGCCGCACGCATTGATACGCTCGGTGAGCGCGTTGAAGACAATTTCTCAATTCAGGGAAGGATTCTGGAAACACCTGGTGGTGCCCAGATATTTGAAGCCGACATACTTGGCGTGCTGACGATCTGAAAAGCCGACGGCGAAACGATTACCCAGCTGGCGGCTGCGCGTATTCATCCACATAACGCCCGCGTGAAGGTGCCTTACGTACGGGCGGAGCCTTCTTTTTTACCTCGGGTGCGTTCCTGACTTTTTCTTCAACGCCATCTTTCGAGCGCGTACGGCTCCGCCCCGGACGGATCGGCGTACCCGCCCCGATGCCGTCGATCGGCGATTCAGCAAACAATATCTTAAATGTCATGCGGCGGCCTTCCACTCCCGCAAACTCCCCGCCAGATTGCGGGTGAGCGCAATGAGCGAACTGAGTTTGTCAGCGCTGGGACTGGCCTCACATTCATCCAGCTTGCCATCTGCATAGACCGACAGGATCAGCAGATTTTGCTGCACCTCCCATGGCAAGGACAGGCTGGCGTCGGCCAACGCGCATTGAATATCGCACCATACTTCGCGATTGGCCTGGAGCGTCAGTGCAAGCCGGGCTTCACGATCTGGCTCGTTCCAGTGACGCTGCATGGCCATCAGCAAGGCCGACACCCCTTCCAGTCGCTCCGCACCCTGTCGTATCGGGTCGGCCACCGGCTTGGTCGCTGATTGATTTGTCATTGTGTCCTTCGTTATCCACACCGGGCAGGGTCACCCGTATTTACTGTCTGGATAGCGGCAGAGCCTGTGCCTAACTTTAGGCTGGAAATGTATCTTAATCGTCTTGCAAATTCTGGCCTGGAAATAGCGTGTCTGCAAAACCAAAACGACGCATATCGCGGATGCGCATTGGATACAGTATGCCCAGCAGGTGATCGACTTCATGCTGCACTACGCGCGCATGGAAGTCGCTCACACTGCGGTCGGTCACCCGGCCTTGCGCATCGAATCCCTGGTAACGCAAATGCAGGTATCTCGGCACTAAACCGCGCATGCCGGGAACCGACAAACAGCCTTCCCAGCCGTCTTCAACCGCGTCAGACAGCGCGGTCAATTCCGGATTGATCAGCACGGTATATGGCACGGTTTCTGCATCGGGATAACGCGGATTGGCATCCGTGCCAAAAATGACCACTTGCAGCCCCACGCCAATTTGCGGCGCGGCCAAACCTGCACCATTCAGGGCTTGCATGGTGTCGTGCATATCCAGCAGCAATTGCGCCAGATCGGGTGAATTGAAATCGGTCACGACTGCGGCGGGTTTCAGCAAACGGGGATCGCCCATCTTCAAAACATCGCGTATCGCCATCTCAACGTCCTTCCAGTTGCTTTAAATCCGCCCCGGCCATCCAGCGCCAGGTGCCGGGCAGTAAATCCTGCGGCAGACCATATCCGCCTATCGCCACCCGGTGCAGCGCGTCAACCCGGTTGCCCGCCGCCGCAACCATACGTTTGACCTGATGATATTTTCCTTCGGCAATCGTCAATTTCAAGCCGTGTTGAGACGTACGTTCACAAGACAGTGCGGTGCTTGGTAGTAGCTCATCGTGCAATTTCACTCCCTCCCTCAACGCCATAACCAACGCGTCGTCTACCGGATGTTTACAGGTCACGACATAGACTTTGTCGCAGTGCTTTTTGGGGGATGTCACGCGATGGATGAAGCTGCCGTCGTCAGACAGCAGCAGCAAACCCGTGGTGTCCTGATCCAGCCGCCCCACACATTGCACCCCGCGCGCCAGCATGGACGGCGGCAACAGCGTGAACACACTGGGGTGATGGCGCGGTTGATGAGAGCATTCGTAGCCCGGCGGTTTGTGCAAGGCAACATACGCCTTCTCGCGATACCGCCAGACTTCGCCATCAATAGAAAATTGCAGATTTTCAGGTTCACATTCTGCATCTGGGTCATCGCAAACCTGACCATCAAGACAGACATCGCCCGCCCGTATCCGCTCGACACAGACTCGCCGCGTGCCGAATCCCTGTGACTGCAAAACGCGTACCAGTTTCACGTACAAATCAAACCGCGCACGCTGTATCTTGATTGACCAACTGCTCCAGCAAATGCCGCACCTGCAGCATGACCTCGCCCAGCACCGCCTGAATTTCTTCCATCTGGATCCCGCCCACCGACTGCCCGCGCCCTGCCGCGTAATTCACCACCACGCCCACCGTCGCGTATTGCAATTCCAGCTCGCGCGCGAGATAGGCTTCCGGCATCCCGGTCATGCCCACCATGTCAGCGCCGTCACGTTCCATACGATTGATCTCGGCTGCGGTTTCCAGCCGTGGACCCTGCACCGCACCGTACACCCCACCATCGCGCAGGGAAATCCCGCTGGCTTTCGCCGCATCATGCAAGGCTGTACGCATCGTCTCGCTGTAAGGAAAGGTGAAATCCAGATGTGTCACCGGCTTGTCGCCCGCGACAAAAAACGTGCTGGCGCGCCCGTGCGTGTAATCAATCACCTGATGCGGTAAAACCAACACGCCCGGAAGCAGCTCGGGATGAATCCCGCCCACTGTCGCCACCGACACCACGCGATCCACACCATGCGCCTTCAGCGCCCATAAATTAGCGCGGTAATTGACCTCGTGTGGCGGGATGGTATGGCCGTAGCCATGGCGCGCGAGAAAGATGACCTCCCGCCCGCAAATGCGCCCAAAAGTAAGCGCGCCCGACGGCTCGCCATACGGCGTGCGCGCCACCTGACGATGGGTGATTTCCAGATTCGCGAGTTGGGTGAGGCCAGTGCCTCCGATAATGCCGAGCATGGTGTTTCCTTGATTATTGAATTTTCAGTGCGTAAATCGCCGGCAAATTTCGCCACAAGCCATACACATCCATGCCGCAGCCAAACACATAGCGATCCGGCACGCTGATGCCTACGTAGTCCGCTTTGATCGGTTTGGCCAGTCCGTTCATCTTGTCGGTCAACACCGCAGAGAACACCCGGGTTGCGCCCAACTCCAGCAACTTGTCGCGCACCGCCGCCAGGGTTTCGCCCTCGTCCAGAATATCGTCCAGCACCAGCACAGTACGCCCCACCACATTCTGCCCCGGCAATACGCGCCATTCGACCGCGCCGCCGCTGGTTTTGCCGCGATAGCGCGTGACGTGCAGATAGTCGAACTCCAGCGGAAACGCCAGTCGCGGCAAGAGCTGTCCGGCAAACACCACCGCGCCGCCCATCACCGCCAGCACCAGCGGGAAGGTCTCGTCCAGGGCGTGGGTAATCTCTTTTGCCAGGCGGTCGAGCGTGGTCTGCACCACTTCCGCTGAGGCAATCAGTTTGGCGCTGTCCAGCAATTGCTGGGCTTCAGGATGACTCATCGGGCAATCTCGATTGTGGGTTGGCTGAAACAACAAAAACAAGGATCATGGTAGCTGAATTTATTGCTGCGATGGCCGCAATTATATTGAGTGAACGGATAGAGAACCGGGCTGATGATTCATTTAGGGTCTGACCATGCTGATTGAATGCTACGCGCAGCGCCTGCTCAATCCTTACCGTGGCGTAGTTCACACTATCCGCTATCAGTCTGCCGAGGCGGTCACTACGGACGGCGTGGAGTGGGATATTTATGTGGCAAACGATGCTTTGCTCGAAGGCCTGGGACGCGCAGGGCGGCGCGCGCAGATTTCGGATATTCGCTACGGCCACTGGTCAGCTGAGAGCGGACTAAAACGCGGCGCGCTGTATCCTTCGGAAGATTTTCGTCGCCTGGAAGACATGGGCGCGGTGGTGTACGAGCATTTGCTGAAAGTCCACCGCGACGTGCCGTTCAGCTTTCGCGATCATTTCGAATTGTGGCTGCTCGACGCAAACAATCTGCCGCTGGCACTGCTGCATAGTGTGCTGACCGAAACCGATACCGAAACCCAACCCCCGCTTGACTGGCGCGCCGGGATTGCTGCCCAGGCGCAATTTCGCAGCACCGCAATTGAGAATTTGCACGAATCAGCTGGCGCATATCTGACGCGTCACATCAATGCGCTGATGCATCACGTGCAATGGTTTGTGCGCACTGACGATGGCGCAGGGTTAGGACTCCGCGTCGTCCAAGGTGACGCGCAATTAAAGGGACGGGTGCTCGATGCCGAGTTGTTTCCGTTGCTGTATCTATCAACCACAAAAATGGATGCAGCTCACGCGCAACTGGTTCAGGATTATCACGCATGGCAATCGCCGTGGATGCTGTTGCTGCCGCATCTGGATGGCGCATTGCGCTGCACGATGGAGTCCCATGCGCGCCTCTACGCCGAAGCGATCGAAAAACATTACCGGCTGTATCCGGCCATCATCGACCGCAACATGCTGCAAGCCGCGCGCGTCGAGGCGGCCTTCATACGCAGCCAGCCAGTCAAGCAATCTAGTGAGGAAGTGTTGTCACTCGACTACTTTGAGCTAAACCGCAAGTAGCCCGGATAAAACTCAACGCGCAACATTCAGAATGGCAGCAGGCAAAACGCTTGCTGCGCCCAGATGCGGCGTAACGCGCACATTGACGCCGGGATGCGCCGCGCTGAATCCGGCGACCGCTTCCGGAATGTCGTCAGCGACATGAGTGCCTGCTGCCAAAAAATAAGGGAAGGCAACAATATCAGTTGCACCGCGTGCGACAAGTGCTGCCAGGCCTGCGGGTATATCCGGTTCAGCCAGTTCCAGAAAGGCGGTCTCGACATGCTCATATGGCAAATCGGGTTGCGCGCGCACGCGTTCGGATAATGCGCGGACTTCGTCGTTGGATGCCGCACGGCGGCTGCCGTGGGCAATGATCAAAAGACTGGGCATGATGGCTGCTCGGTTTACAAGCGAATCGGTTCAAAGGTGGCGTCCAGATTCTGGGTGTCGCAATAATCCAGAAAATCGCCGCGTAAAGTCGCGATGTGCGCATCGGCGGGAATGCCGAGCGTCATATGCACCGCAAACATCGGGGCGCCGGTATGCGGCGCAGGGTAGGTTTCGGTATCCAGCGCTTCGATATTGATGTGCAGGCGCGAGAAAAAACTGGCGAGACTATTGACGATGCCGGGTTGATCGAGGGCGGCAACTTCAACCGTATAGGGAATCAGCGGCTTGTCGTGGCGGCTGGCGCGGGTGCGCTGCACGATCAGGCTCAAGCCCAGTTCTTCGCCCACCGACGGCAAACGCGCCTCAAGTTTGGCGAGCGCATCCCAGCTGCCGCTGATCCGCATCATCAAGGCAAATCGACCGCCCAGCGCCGCCATGCGCGACTCCTCGATGTTGCATGCTGACTCGCTGATGCGGCGGGTAAAGCCGTCCACCAGCCCAATTTTGTCTTCGCCGCTCGCGGTAATGACGAGCGATTCCTGATCGTTTGTTATGTTCATATGAGCCCCTGGTCTGACAATTCTTTCTTGAGATAAGCATAGTAAATCGGCGCAGCAATCACGCCCTGCACACCAAACGCCGCTTCCATCACCAGCATGGCGATGAGCAGCTCCCACGCGCGCGCCTGGATCTGGCTACCGATGATACGGGCATTCACAAAGTATTCGAGTTTGTGAATGACAATGAGGAACAGCAAGGAGCCAATCGCCGCATCCAGCGAATGTGACAGCGAAATAATGACGATGATGCTGTTCGACACCAGATTGCCCAGCACGGGCATCAAGCCCACAATAAACGTGACCAGAATCATGGTCTTGGTGAAAGGGAGGTGAATGCCAAACAACGGCAGCACGATGGTCAAATATACGCCGGTGAGAATGGCGTTGATGGCAGAAATACGCGTCTGCGCAAATACCACGCGCCCGAACGCGTCACCCAGACGACCAACCCGGTCGCATAAAGCCTGCGCCAGCGGTGCCAGATTGTGGTGCGCATCTGCCTGACGCAAGGCAATGAAGCTGCCAATGATCAAACCAATGAGCGTATGCAGCAGCGTCCGCCCGGCATTTCCGCTAAAACTCCGGATGTCGGTTGCATGCAGGCGCAACCATTCAACGATGCCGAGGCGAATTTCTGTGCCATCCCCCTGCGGCAACCATTGGCTGATTAACGGTGGCAACAAGGCGCGCGAGTTCTCAATAATCTCTGCCATTTTCGCCAGCAGTCCCGCCAGCCCGCCTTCAGATCGCAGATACCAGATCGCGCCGCTTACCAGTCCCGACAACGCACCCAGCACAATCAAAATAATCAGTGCGACCACCAGAATTTTTGCCCAGGCATGATCGAGACGACCTGTCACAAACCGGGGTGCAAGCAGGTGTACCAACTGCACCATCAGCATTCCGGCCAGCAGCGCAGGCAATAAATGCAGCACCAAAACGAAGGACAAGCCGAACGCCATCAAAATCCAGGCGGTGACGCGACAGTTATTACTCGAAGACAGGTTCATCCCTCCACGATGCCAAGAAAACCGCTGGCGGGCAAGGGCTAGCTTGCGGCAAGGGAGCCGGCGCTCTACAGTACCCGTTGCCATGGCTTCCCTTTACCAGCAAATTCGTTCCAATCTGGTCGCCATCATCAGCCTGCTGGTGGCGTTGTCCACCTTGGGCTATACCACCTGGCGCCATCAGGTTTCAGAGGTCAATCGCACCACGCGCGAAGCCGCGTTCGAAATTTTACGCACCGCCGAAGCTCTGCAAAGCGTGGTTGATTTCGCGCATTACGAAATGGACACACAAGCCGGTCATCCCATCAAAGGCTGGGAAAAAGTACTGTACCTGCGCGATATGGCCGCGTTGATGCCGCCGTCAGTAAACATGCGCACCGAACAACTGCGTGCGGTTTGGGCGCAAGACTCCGACAATCTGGTGAGCGACGAGGCCGCAACACGACGCGTCACTGCCGCCATCGAAAATCTGCGCACCGACGTACGGGCGCAGCTTTCGAGCCTGCGTTAGGCGCTACGATCCTGTCTCGTAACCCAGTGCTGCACCGATACGCGCGGCAGCCTCTTTCAGCATTGCGGGCCAGCCCGGTTTGTGGCGATCCGTCGGCGCTGAAATCGACAACCCGGCCACCAGTTTGCCTTCGGCATCGTAAATCGGTGCACCGATGCACGCCACGCCCAATTCCGCCTCTTCACGGTCAAACGCCAGCCCGTCACGCCGGATAGCGACTAGCTCCGCAGCAAGTACGTCGGCAGAGATCAGTGTGTTATCAGTGAAAGCAGGCAACCCGGTTCGCTGCACATAACCCAGCACACCGCTGGCGTTGTCGTCCGCAAGAAATATTTTGCCGACGGCAGTGACATGCAATGGCGCATGCGCACCCACCACCTGCACAATTTGTATCATGGTCTGACCGCCGGAGATGCGTTCGACATACACCACCTCGTCGCCGCGACGCACGATCAGGTTGACCGTTTCGCCCGTCGCAGTCGCCAGCGCCTGCATGTGCGGCATCGCCACCTGGCGAATGTTCAGCCGCGCGCGCAGGCGGTTTCCCACCTCCAGCCAGCGCACACCCAGATCATATTCACCCGCGCCGGTTTTCTCGACCAGGCCATGTGCGATGAGCGAACCCAGAATACGGTGAGCGCTGGCCGTATGCAGCCCGGCATCGGCCGCGAGGCGCGAAAGCGTCACCGGGCCGGGCATGCGTGCGAGCAGACTGACCAGCGACATGGCGCGATCAAGCACCTGAATGGATGAGCTTACATTTTTCATAGTGTGAAAATTTATCACGTAATGCGAAATTCACGAAAAACCCTGTTTCAATGGCGTCATTAATTTCACATTGCGTTAAATAGTTTCACATTATGAAAGGAAAGTCATGAATGCCATGCTCAACATCCCGATCGATAACGTCCCCGCTTTCTGTGAAGGCATTCAATATTTTGCAACCGATTTCCCCGAGCTGGAACGGCTGGGTGCCACCCCACTGCTCAACGCTACCACGCCTGCGCTGCCCGACCCGAGCAGCGAGGCCGCTGCCTATCAAACCCTGCTTGCGGCGGATGCACTGCGCTATCTGACGCTGCAAATTACGGGCAGCAAGTCGTCAGGGCACCCGGGTGGTTTTGCGTCGAGCGCGGATGCCGTCGCCGCGCTCCACCTGCTTGGCCACCGCAATATGGTGACCGAGGTCGGCCACCATGCACCCGGTTTTTATTCGGCGATGTTTCTCGACACCTCGCTCGAAGCGATGGGCATCCACACCGTGGCAGAGATGCGCGCACGCTTCCGCGAGCAACACGGTCTGCTCGGCCATCTGTCCGGCGCGATTCCCGGCCTGCTCGCGCCCGCCGGGCCACTGGGTCAGGGACAGCATTTTGCAATGGCGGGTGCGCTGTTGAACCGGGACAAACTGTTCCCCGTCACCATCGGCGACGGCGGCCTGGGCGAGCCCTACATCATGAGTGCGTTCCAGCACTTTGCCACCGCCTATCCGGAGGTGACCAACTACTTGCCGGTACTGGTCTGGAACGGTTATTCGCAAGAACATCACAGCATGGTGTCGCTGTGGGATAACGCACGCATGGCAGCCTACTGGCGGGCACATGGCTTTGACGATGTGCATCTGATCGATGCGCGCGACTTTGCCGATTCCGACAATGCGCCGGTGTACGCGGATTCGACAACCTATGGTTTTGCCGCGCGCATGAACTTCACTGCCGCCATCCTGAAAGCCGCGCACGACGCATCCAGTGCCGCGTTATCCGGTCGCCGCGCCTGCCTCATCGTCAAGCAGCTAAAGGGCGCGGGCGTTCACGCCACCGGCGCCAAGTCGCACAATTTATACGCCCACCACACACTGGATTCCGACGATGTAAAAGGCGGACTTCAGCGTCGCGCCCTGCCCGCACAGGCGTGGGTCATTACGCGCGAGAATTTTCGCCACGCAGGCGGCGGCGCAGCGGCAAAAGTCGCCGTGACCGAAACCGAGCGTACGCTGCCCGATCTGGGCGCGCTGCCGCTGACCGATTTCGCACTCGGTGAATCAGCGGTGCCAACCACCGCTTTCGGTGTGCTGGTCGGTGAAGTCGGCAAGCGCGACCCATCGTTTGTGGTGACCAACGCCGACGGCAACGAAGCGTCGGCGATGGCCAACATCAACCAGGCGCTGACCATCCGCCATCCCACTGCCGATGCCTTGTATTTTCAGGGGCCAACCGGGCAGGTATACGAGCCGCTCAATGAAGATGCGTGCGCCGGCCTGGCGGTTGGCCTCGCGTTGTTCGGCGGGCGCAGTCTGTGGTGCAGCTATGAATCTTTCGCCATCAACGGCCTGCCGATCTGGCAAACGGTAACGCAGGCGATGGCCGAATTGCGGCGCAAAACCCCCGCGACCGTCTGTCTGTTTACCGCAGGCGCGCTGGAGCAGGGGCGCAATGGATGGACGCACCAGCGCCCGGAAATCGAAAATTATTTCGCCGCAATGATGCGTAACGGCAACGTCTACCCACTGTTTCCGGTTGACGCCAACATGATCCAGGCGAGTTACGACTGGGCACTCAAGCAGTCGAACAAGGGCGTGGTGATTACCGCATCGAAATCGCCGTTGCCGGTCCGCACTACACTTGCCCAGAGTCATGCCGCCGTTGAATCCGGCGCGATCGTGCTACAAGAGATTGCAGGATCAAAAACTGTAGTGTTCGCCGTCGCTGGCGACATGGCACTGATGCCCGCCTACGCCGCCGCTGAACAATTGAAGGCAGCCGGAATCGGCTCGCGCATCGTCGCCGTCGTCAACCCGCGCCGTCTCTTCCGTCCGACTGACGTGCTGTGGGACTCGGTTTCCGAACCGGACGGCAGCTTCATGAGCGACGCCGACTTCGATGCGCTATTTGATAGTGACGCCTTGATCGCGCTCTCCGGTGGGCCGTCGGCCATGCTCGAACCCGTGCTGCTGCGCACCCGTGCGCGCATGCGCGACACCTTCTGCTGGAAGCGCGGCGAGACAACCGCGAGCGCACAGGCACTGTTCGACTTCAACGGCATGAATGCGCAGGCGATGTACGACCGCGCGCTGGCCATGCTGGCGCGGTCAGCAGTTTGAAAAACGTATCCACGAAGGTCGCGAAGACTCACGAAGAAAATCGTGTGTTTCACCTTTGCGTTTCTTCGCACACTTCACGGATAAAGAAGCAGTAAAGCCATGAACCCGAAAATCATTGTTCTCGACGACGACCCCACCGGCTCGCAGACCGTTCATTCGTGTCTGCTGCTCACGCGCTGGGATGTCGCCACGCTGAAAATGGCGCTGGCCGATGCTGCACCGCTATTTTTCATCCTCACCAATACGCGTGGAATGAGTGCGGCGAGCGCGGCCAAAATCACGCGCGACGTCTGCGTCAATCTCAAGGCCGCGCTCACCAATTATGCCGGGTCTGTCCTCTTCGTATCGCGCTCGGACTCGACACTGCGCGGACATTACCCGGTCGAAACCGATGTCATGCACACGGAACTCGGGCCGTTTGACGCCACGATCCTGACACCCGCATTTTTTGAAGGCGGGCGCATCACGCGCGACAGCACGCATTATTTGATAGTCGATGGCAAGCCGGTGCCGACGGCCGAAACCGAATTTGCCCGTGATTCGGTGTTCGGCTACTCAACCAGTTTTCTGCCTGATTACGTCGAAGAAAAAACGGCTGGCCGGGTCAAATCCGAAAACGTAGCTCGACTGACGCTGAGCGCCCTGCGCGAAGGAAAAGCCCTCGAGTGGCTCGCCGCGCTCAAGGACAATGCCGTCGGCGTGCTGGACGGCGAATCACCCGATGACTATGCGCGCTTCGCCGATGCCGCACTTCAGGCTGCTGCAAATGGCAAGCGCCTACTGTTCCGTAGCGCCGCGTCGCTCCTCACCTCACTTGCCAAACTGCCGCCTCAACCGGTTGCTGCCGAAGCGTTTTCCAGGCTCGTGCGTAACGCCAAACCCGGTGTCGTCATCGTCGGTTCGCATGTCGCCAAAACTACCGCCCAGCTTGGCGAACTTTTGAAACAACCCGGCACCGTTGGCCTGCCACTCAACATCGCACGCCTGCCCGAAGGCCGCGCCGCGCTGGTATCCGGGCTGACCCACAGTGTCGCCCATGCCCATAGGCAAGGCCTGACGCCCATCGTTTACACCAGTCGCACTGAACGCCAGTTTGCCTCGGCAGCCGAACGTCTGAGCTTTGGCGAAGCCGTGTCGGCGACGCTGATGGATGTCGTGCGCAGCCTGCCGCCATCGCTCGGCTTTCTGATCAGCAAGGGCGGCATTACCTCCAATGATGTGTTGTCGGATGGACTGGCGCTGACCGCGTCGCGCGTGCTCGGACAAATTCTGCCCGGCGTGACAGTGGTGCAAACGCCAGCAGTTCATCACCTGCCGAACATGCCGGTGGTGATTTTTCCCGGCAACGTTGGCGACAACAATGCGCTGTCCGAAGCGTACCGGCGGCTGACGACGGGTTCGCGCTGACGTCCGTACGGGCTACACTCCCGCTTATCGAATGATCCGTAAAACTCCATGCTGACCCCGGCCTTTATCAACAAGTTGCGCCGCCTCCTGCCCGCGGACAGCCTGCTCATTGAAAAAGAAGACCTCGTTCCGTTCGAGTCGGATGGCTTGTCCGCCTATCGCAACACGCCTGATGTCGTGGCGCTGCCGGAGAACGAAGCGCAGGTCGCTGCCATCCTCACGCTATGTCATGCCGAAAACGTTCCCGTCGTCGCACGCGGTGCAGGCACCGGGCTGGCGGCGGGCGCACTGCCGGTAGATGGCGCGGTGCTGCTGGTGCTGGCGAAACTGAATCGCATCAAGGCGCTCGACCCGCTCGCACGCACCGCTGTGGTCGAACCCGGGGTACGCAATCTGGCCATCTCGGAAGCCGCAGCCGCGCACAATCTGTATTACGCGCCCGACCCATCGTCACAAATCGCATGCTCGATCGGCGGCAACGTAGCCGAAAATTCGGGCGGCGTGCATTGCCTGAAATACGGGCTGACGGTACACAACATTCTCAAGCTGCGCGCGTTCACGATAGCGGGTGAACTTCTGGAAATTGGCAACGAATCGCTCGATTCGGCAGGCTACGACTTGCTCGCCCTGATGACCGGTTCAGAAGGCATGCTGGCCATCGTTACCGAAGTCACGGTCAAACTGCTGCCGCGCCCCGAACGCGCGCAAGTGGTGCTTGCCGCGTTCGACGACGTGGCAAAAGCGGGCGCGGCAGTCGGCAACATCATTGCCGCAGGCGTGATTCCGGCCGGACTGGAAATGATGGACAAACTCGCGATCGAAGCGGCTGAAGCTTTTGTACACGCGGGCTATCCGCTCAATTGTGCAGCCTTGCTGCTGTGTGAAATAGACGGCGTGAACGAGGAAGTCTCGGACGACATTGCCACCGTGCGCCGCGTGCTGACCGAATCCGGCGCGACTGAAATCCGCACCGCCGAAAATGAAGCGCAGAGGCTCAAATTCTGGGCCGGTCGCAAAGCGGCGTTCCCGGCAGTCGGCAGGCTCGCGCCAGATTACTACTGTATGGACGGCACGATTCCGCGAAGCGCTTTGCCGCACGTGCTCACGCGCATCGCCGAGATGAGTGTGGAATATGCTCTGGCAGTGGCCAACGTATTCCATGCGGGTGACGGTAACCTGCATCCGCTGATCCTGTTCGACGCCAACGTGCCCGGCGAGCTGCACAAAGCCGAAGACTTCGGCGGCAGGATTCTCGAACTGTGCGTCGAAGTCGGCGGCACGATCACCGGCGAACACGGCGTCGGCGTCGAGAAAATCAAGCAGATGTGCAAGCAGTTTTCTTCGCCCGAACTGACGCGCTTTCACGACGTGAAGGCCGCGTTCGACCCCGGCAAACTGCTCAACCCCGGCAAGGCCGTACCCGAGCTGCATCGTTGCGCTGAATGGGGCGCGATGCACGTGCATCACGGCAAACTGGCGCATCCAGAATTGCCGAGGTTTTAATGCTGAACGACCTCATCAACCGCATCCAGGCCGCGCATACAGCCGCCACCCCGCTGCTTATTCGCGGCCACGGCAGCAAGGCGTTTTACAGCAATCCATGCGCGGGTGAAACGCTCGACACCTCGGCGCTTTCTGGCGTGATCGAGTACCAGCCGAAAGAACTGGTGCTGACTGCGCGCGCGGGTACGCCGCTGGCAGAAATCGAAGCGCTGCTGGCTGAAAACAAGCAGATGCTGGCATTCGAGCCGCCGCATTTTGGTGGACGCGCGACCCTTGGCGGTTGTGTCGCCGCCGGACTGTCCGGCCCGCGCCGCCCTTACGCCGGTGCGGTGCGCGATTTTGTACTCGGCGTGCGCATGATCGACGGTAGCGGCCAGGCCTTGCGCTTTGGCGGACAGGTCATCAAAAACGTGGCGGGCTACGATGTCTCGCGGCTGATGGTGGGCAGCCTGGGCACCCTCGGCCTGATTACCGAAGCATCGCTCAAGGTGTTGCCGAAACCTGCCTCCGAACGTTCGCTGCAATTCGAAATGGATGAAGCGCAGGCCATCGACGCGATGAACCGCTGGGCGGCACAACCACTCCCCCTGTCGGCAAGCGCATGGCATGCCGGGCTGCTCTGCGTGCGGCTCTCGGGTGCCGATTCCGCAGTCGCGGCCGCACAAGCCAAACTGGGGGGCGAATTGCTGAATGACGATGCCGCATTCTGGAAGCGGCTACGCGACCAGAGCACGCCGTTTTTTGACAAGCGTCCGTTGCATCCCGAGTTGAACCTCTGGCGACTGGCGGTCAAGCCGACAACCGGCCCCTTGCAGCTGGGTGATGCACAGTGGATCGAATGGGGCGGCGCGGTGCGTTGGCTGGCAACCGATTTACCAGCCCCCACATTGCGTGCAGCAGCACAAGGATGCGGCGGACATGCCACGCTGTTTCGCGGCGCAGCGCCTGACGATGGCGCGTTTACGCCGCTGTCACCCGCATTGCTGACCATACACAAAAATCTCAAGCAGCGCTTCGACCCGAAAGGGATTTTCAATCGTGGGCGCTTGTATCCCGACTTCTAATTCATGCAAACCACTTTATCCGACGCGTTCAAGAACACCGCCGACGGCATCGAAGCCGAGCGCATTCTGCGCAGCTGCGTGCATTGCGGATTTTGCCTCGCCACCTGCCCGAGCTACCAGATTCTGGGCAACGAGCTCGACTCGCCGCGCGGGCGCATTTATCTGATCAAGCAACTGGTCGAAGGCGCGGCCGTGAGCGCAAAAACCCAGTTGCATCTCGACCGCTGCCTGACCTGCCGCAATTGCGAAACCACCTGCCCGTCAGGCGTGGAATACGGCAAGCTGCTGGATATTGGCCGCTCGCTGATCGATGCACGCGTTGCCCGCAGTTATGCCGACACGCTGGCGCGCAAGACACTGGGCGCGGTCATCCCGAATCCGGCGCTGTTTACGCCCATGCTGAAAGCCGGCCAGGCACTACGTCCTTTTTTACCCGGTGCATTGAAATCCAAAATACCCGCCAGACTCCAGCCGACCCATCCCACACCAAGCGCAACACAACACGCACGCAGCATGCTGCTGCTCGAAGGGTGCGCCCAACCTGCATTGGTGCCCAACATCAACGCCGCTGCAACGCGCGTACTCGATCGACTCGGAATTCGTTTGTTTGCAGCGTCTGCTGCGGGCTGCTGCGGCGCAGTCAAATTTCATCTCGACGATCACGATGGCGGCCTGACCGCCATGCGCAAAAATATCGACGCATGGCTGCCGCATCTTGACGCGGGCGCCGAAGCCATCGTGATGACCGCATCGGGCTGCGGCGTCATGGTAAAAGACTACGGCTGGCATCTGCGCAACGACCCCGACTACGCCGAAAAAGCCGCGCGCGTGGCCGCTGCGACGAAAGACCTATCTGAAATAGTGCTCGCCGAGCGCGACGCCCTCGCCCGCCTGCTATCCCCGGCACCTTCAGCCGCAAATACGGGCTCCCCTGCGGGCACTGCTCACCGTTCACCGCCCATCCGAAAAGTTGCCTACCATCCGCCGTGCACCCTGCAACATGG
Organism: Thiobacillaceae bacterium; assembly: GCA_040080135.1. GTDB lineage: Bacteria > Pseudomonadota > Gammaproteobacteria > Burkholderiales > Thiobacillaceae > Thiobacillus. The sequence continues at coordinate 4,312 of JBEBIZ010000014.1, read as the reverse complement.
ACAAAAACTCACCGGCGGCGTCGAGACACTGCTGGCACAGGCCGGATTCGAACTCACCGACGTGGCCGAAAAAAACCTGTGCTGCGGCTCGGCCGGCACCTACTCCATCCTGCAACCCGCAATCGCAGGTGCGCTCAAGACACGCAAACTGAATCACCTGCAGGCAGGGCAACCCGAGGTGATCGTCACCGCCAACATCGGCTGCCTCACCCATCTGCAATCGGGCAGTTCAATTCCGGTGCAGCACTGGGTCGAGTTGCTGGATAGCGTATTGCCCAACCAGCGTACTGAGCTTTCGAAATGACGCTTGTCACGACCCAACCGAGATTGTTCATTAGCCATTTGGCCCGTGAATTCGGTGCACCGTGCGCACCATTGCCCTAATGAATGATCCCGGCTCAACGCTGATTGACCCCGACAAAATTCGGGCCGCTTATCCCGTCGGGGATCACAGCCCATCAAAATCAATCTTTGCGTCCAGGATGGTCTGGACATGCGGTGGGAAATGCGGATCGATTCAGCATGTTTACAATTTGAAAGTAGAAACTTCAATTTGTATGGAGGGGGAAATGGGGTGGAGGGGTATGCAGTCAAAACTATCGTGATGCTGCCCCAGTGTTGAAGAATGCTGCGAAGCTAGACCCTTTGTGACGCGATATCGAACCAACTCCTTGAACAGAAACAACCACCGAATAAAAACCTTTGCTTGAAAAAAACAAAAACAGGGCGTATTGTCCTCAAAAATACCCAGAGGAAAGTTAATGCCCGCCCCAATCCCCATTAACACCGTGCTCACAACCGGAGGCGATGATGCCGTTTTTGCTTACCTTAAAGCCGCTCGTGAGCATCATACACAGGCCAAAATAGCTGATTTTCTGAAAACCACGCCACGCACGATACGTCGCTGGGAAGCCCGGCAGTCCGTTCCGCCGCCCTACATCATTCACGCCCTGCAACAGCTTTTGCCGCTTGATTCCCCTTTTGAAGGTGAAGCCGCATTCAGCTTTATCGACCTGTTCGCAGGCATCGGCGGTCTTCGCCGCGCATTCGAGAGTATTGGTGGACACTGCGTTTTCACCAGTGAATGGGACAGCTACGCACAGAAAACCTACGCTGAAAATTTCCGCGACGGTCATGCCATCCACGGAGACATTACCCAGATGCAGGCCGCCGACATTCCTGACCACGACGTACTGCTGGCCGGATTCCCCTGCCAGCCGTTTTCCATTGCGGGCGTTTCCAAGAAAAATGCGTTGGGTAAAGCGCACGGCTTTGCCTGCGAAACGCAAGGCACACTTTTCTTTGATGTTGCCCGCATCATTGCCGAAAAACAGCCGCGTGCTTTTTTGCTCGAAAACGTCAAAAATCTAACGTCCCACGACAAGGGTCGCACCTTCGCCGTCATCAAGCGCACCCTTACAGAAGAGCTCGGCTATCACATACACACCCGCGTTATCGACGGTGCACATTTTGTTCCCCAGCACCGCGAGCGCATCCTCATCGTCGGCTTTCGCGAACCCGTCGCGTTCGATTTTGACGCTTTGCCCATACCACCCAAGGGACAGCACACGCTGAAAGAAGTTTTGCACCGCACCGATGGCAGCGAACCTGTACTTGCGTGGGACGAAGGTCGTTTTTTCGATCATGCTAAAAATAAGGTGCAGGACAAATACACCCTCACCGACAACCTCTGGCGCTACCTGCAAAACTACGCCGAAAAACATCGCCTTAAAGGCAATGGCTTCGGCTTTGGCCTCGTCACGAAGGACAGCGTTACACGCACCCTGTCTGCGCGCTACTACAAGGATGGCTCGGAGATACTGGTCGATCAGGGCAAGCGCAAAAATCCGCGCCGCTTAACACCACGGGAGTGTGCGAGGCTGATGGGATTCCCGGATACGTTCAGGATTCCGGTGTCAGATACACGGGCTTACAAACAGTTTGGAAACTCTGTTGTTGTTGATGTCATGGCTCACGTTGCCAAGTTGATGCAGCCGTATCTGGAAGCTGATACCCTGGAACCTGAGCTACCCCTTCGTTACGCCACTGCCTGAGGAGAAAACCATGCACATACAATCACGCATTCCAAAACTGCAAGACGCCACATTTGATGGGGCTTTGCTCTGGTTCGCGGAAATGCAATGCAGCAGACTGTTGTTTCATCCAGAGGATGACCCCGCCGACATTATTGAAATCGCGAGTGGTGAACGTTCTTTCTCGGATGGCGAGGTACAGGAACTTCGTTTCCTATTAGATGAGCTGGAAGCAGCCTTAGGACATGACAGAGTAATCGAGGCCGCTTACCCTATTTTCATGACCTCCTTTGGGGAACATCTGGATGATTAATGACTGACGTTGTTGATCCGGCAACCCGTAGCCGGATGATGGCTGGCATTCGGAGTCGCAATACCAAACCAGAAATCTTGATACGCAGTTTGTTGCATCACCAGGGGTTTCGGTTCCGTCTGCATGTCCCCAATCTTCCCGGCAAACCCGATATGGTGTTTCCGCGTTATCACGCAGTTGTTTTTGTTCACGGCTGTTTCTGGCACGGTCACGATTGCCCTCTGTTCAAGTGGCCTGGCACGCGCCCAGAGTTCTGGCGCGAAAAAATTGGGCGTAATCAGAATAACGACTACCGAACACGCACAGCACTTATTACCGCAGGCTGGCGTGTGGGTATTGTCTGGGAGTGCGCCATCCGTGGCGCAGGCAGGAATTTGGAAGGTGTCACACGACGACTGGCCGACTGGCTACTCAGCGACGTGCCGTTTATGGAGGAGCGTGGGTGAAAAACGGGTATCTATCGGAATATTTTGAAGGGGTGGCGGCCAAACGCCTCAGTGCAGTTGAGGCGGATAGAACTCGTTCTAATCAGCATGAATACCAAGCCACCAAAAGCATGTTGAAGTTTATGGGTAAGCCAACCGAACCCACGCGCATATCCGCCCGCTTCCTTTACCTGTCCGATGATGACGCAGAACCCGTTGTTGAAGATGCCTTTCTGACACTCTATGACAGTCGAAAAGACCAGCCGCACCGGTCAGCCGAATACCGTTTTTACTTTCCTACCACCGCTGTTTCTCTAAATGCAGCCGAAGGCGATTTGCTCGTGATCGCCAAGCGCCACGATAGCGGTCTGTTGGTCGTTATCGCTGAGAAAGGTTCCAGCATTTCAGCGCAGATTGAATGGCTGTTTGGCTTCACCGACCTGACCCACCCAGGTTTTGCAGTCAAATCCGAACTGGAAGCCGAGCAGGATCGAATTGCGTTCGCTTCACGGTTTATTCTCGAAAACATTGGCGTTGAGGTGGAGGTCTCGGCTGAAACCTACCTTGATACGATGTTGAAAAAATTCAAAGGGAAGTTCCCGACAACACGCGAATTTTCCGCTTATGCTCGCTCCACCTTGAAAGACCTCAGTCCCGCTGATGATCAAGATTTGGTGCTGATGGCGTGGATGGAACAGGAAGAAATACTTTTTCGCACACTGGAACGTCATTTGATTGCCGATCGCCTTTCCTCTGGTTTTGGTGGCGACCTGGATTCAGGAGTGGATGTTGATGGTTTTTTGTCGTTTTCTTTATCTGTGCAAAACCGGCGCAAGAGTCGGGTTGGGCTTGCGCTTGAAAACCACCTAGAGCTTCTATTCTCAGACTGCGGAATCCAATATAAACGCACTGCCGTAACGGAAAATAAAGCCAAGCCGGATTTTATTTTCCCCAGCGTTGCGGCGTACCACGACCCCACTTTCGACGCTCTGCGCCTGACCATGCTGGGTGTGAAATCCACCTGTAAAGACCGCTGGCGACAGGTGCTCGCTGAGGCTGACCGTATCGACCACAAACACCTGCTCACGCTCGAAACTTCTATTAGCCGAAATCAGACCGATGAAATGCAGGCGAAAAGTCTGCAACTGGTTTTGCCGCGTGGATTGCACGAGACTTACACACCAGAGCAACAGGAATGGCTGATGGATGTTGCTTCATTTACTGCACTGGTACGCGAGCGGCAAGAGGCCAAATGATTCACAGGTAACCGCTTTGAAATATGTAGTGGCAAAGTTATTCCGCTTCCAGATTGAGAATCTCTTGGTCGGCTTCGCCTTCGCGATCTTCTCAATCTTGAAATGGAACTATAGATTCGGCACGAATTATCCGTGAACTTTAAGGCGAGATATGAGTCACATTGCGCATGGAAAAAGACGACGCATGGAAGCAGACGAGAGAAGTGCATCACGAGAGGCGGAAGCAGGTCATCCGCCTGCACCGCAAGGGGATGCCGGTGATGCAAATTATTGAGCACAGCGGCC
>JBEBIZ010000002.1:0-174963 GCA_040080135.1 Thiobacillaceae bacterium | reverse complement strand
GTACGTCAAAATGTAGTGATGTCGGGCACGGGCCGCGCAATATATTGCGCATCAAGCGGGAGGCTTTTGGTGCTTTGGATGCGCTGTTCCGATGAATGCATCAATCCAGGTGCGCCTTTGAGCGTGTTCTTGAATCCAAAGGCATATCCCCGAGGAGTTGGCCGACGCTGTTGCATGTAACGTTTTTCATGCTACGTTGCTGTGTGTAATTCCATTTCTCGTTAGAAAGTGAGATTTTGTAGGGCGGATGAGCATAGCGTTATCCGCCGTATGCGATTTGCAGCATGCGGCGGATAACGGCCTTCGGCCTCATCCGCCCTACGCTATACGTCAAATAATTAGCGTTGTTTCTATCGAGAATTGGAATAACAAACGAAAAGAGGAGGTTTTTCTATGACTACCCCTGTAGCTGAGCGCGTTAAGAAGCGGCGTGATGCGCTGCGTATGGCAGGGCTTCGACCGTTTCAAATTTGGGTGCCGGATACGAGGCGGCCAGATTTTGCGGCGGAGTGTCGACATCAATCCAGGCTGGTTTCCCTGGCTGACAAGGCCGACGTGGAAATGATGGATTTTATGGATGTGGCGCTGGAAGACGTAGAAGGCTGGAAGGCATGAATCGAGGTGATTTCGTGACCATCGCAATGCAGGGTGATTTTGACAAGCCAAGACCCGCCTTGGTGATTCAGTCCGACCAATTCAGCAAGAACACGACAGTGACTGTCTTGCTTGCCAAGCCATCATTCCGCAGAGCAATCTGTCGGCGATTCTGGCTGGAAAACGGAAGATTAGCGCTACGCTAGCGGGTAAGTTAGGTCGTTTTTTCGGTATTAGCTCCGCTGTGTTTATTCCGTCTTGACGGCTCTGTAACTTCTTCGCAAGAGCCTTGACTATTTTATGGGGTTTCTATTTGCCGAACAGGTCGGCGTGAGTGCCGGTACGAATAAGCCATAAATTCTCGTTGTCGGCTTGATAGACCAGCACCCAATCAGGTTCGATGTGCAGGTCGCGCGCACCCTTAAACCCGCCTTTGAGCGGATGGTCTTTCAATTCACGCGGCAACGGTTGGCGAGTGACCAACAACTCAATGACAGCCCGAAGTTTGTTCGTGTCTTTTCCACGCCGAACAGCCAAAGCCACATCCTTGTCGAACTTGTTGGCGGTATGGGCATTTCGACGTTGCATCGTTAAATACCCAGGGCCTTATAAAGGGCATCGGTGCTGGAATGGCTGGTAACTTCCCGCCGTTCAACTGCTTCGATAGCGGCGATTGTTTCCGCATTCGGCGTTTCCTGCCGGGCAATGTATGAACGTATGAGATCGCGCACAATTTGAGCCGCAGGGCGATGCACAGTCGCTGCGACAGCCATGAACTGGTCGCGTAGTTCCGATTCCATTTTGATCGACATTTGCACTTCTTTAGACATGGCAGCCTCGCTTGGTGGGGGGTAAAGTCAGCATTCTAAAAGGCATCTATTGGATATGCAATGAGTATCTAACGAATATTCTTCTCGATATGCCAGATCAAAGCGTAAACACCATGCGGATGGCGAGCACATACAGCAGCAAGGCAAAAACACGCTTGAGCGGACGCACGGGTAAACGATGCGCGGTGTGTGCACCGAGCGGTGCGGTGAGCACGCTGCCAAGCACGATCCCCGCGAGCGCAGGCAAATACACCAGACCCAGACTATGGTCTGGCAGGGCGGGCAGATTCCAGCCGCCGATTACGTAGCCGACCGCGCCAGACAGTGCAATCGGAAAGCCGATAGCGGAAGAGGTGGCAATGGCACGATGCAGGGGCAGGTTATGCCACAACATGAAGGGTACGGATAGCGTGCCGCCGCCAATTCCCACCCAGCTGGATACCATGCCGATAACGCCACCCGCAAGGCTGGTTCCGGCAAAGCCGGGCAAACTGCGGTGTGGCCGCGGCTTGAAATCCAGCCACATTTGGGTGGCGGCATAAAACAGGAAAATCACGAAAAAAATCTTCAGCGCTTGTGCCGACATCCGTGTGGCAAACAGTGCACCCAGCAAGGTCCCGCCAATTATTCCCCAGGTGATTGTGCGCACCAGCAGCCAGTCCACCGCAGCGTGACGATGATGCGCGCGCACGCTGGAAATGGAGGTGAAGAGGATGCTTGCAAGCGAGGTGCCGAGCGCGAGTTGCGGTTCGATCCCGCTGCCGATGCCATGCGACTGAAACAGTGCGATCAGCACCGGCACGATGATGAGGCCGCCGCCCACACCCAGCAGTCCGGCGACAAAGCCGACCAGCAGGCCGAGCGCGATATAGGCTGCGAGGAGCGTCACAGCGGCGTTACAGCAGTTTCAGAATGAATTCATATTCCGCAGGATCAACCGGTGTAATGGATAAACGATTGCCGCGTTGCAGGATGCGCATATTGGCCAGCTCTGGATGCGCGCGCAGTTCCGACAGCGGCAGCAAGCGGGTTTTTTTCACCAGGCGGACATCGACATTGACCCAGCGCGGTGTTTCAGGCGTGGCCTTGGCGTCGAAGTATTTATTCTTCGGGTCAAATTGGGTCGCATCCGGATACGCCAGTGTGCTCACACGAGCCAGCCCGGCGATGCCTGGTTCGGCACAGGTCGAGTGATAGAACAGGACTTTGTCCCCCGTTTTCATCTGGTCGCGCATGAAGTTACGCGCCTGATAATTGCGGATGCCGTACCAGGCCACGGTCTGATTGGGAAAGGTCGCCAGATCGTCGATGCTGACGTCGGAGGGTTCGGATTTCATTAACCAGTAGCGCATGGGAAGTCAGAGCTTGAGAGTTGGGGGGCGTTTGAAGGTCCAGGCGGCGAGTGCGGGTAACAGCAGAATCGCGCCGAGCATATTCACCAGAAACATGAAGGCAAGCAGCAGACCCATGTCGGCCTGGAATTTTAGCGCCGAAAATGCCCAGCTCCCTACGCCGATGCTCATGGTGATGGCGGTAAAGACAGCGGCGGTGCCGCGTTCGCACAGCGCATGATAGAACGCATCGGCGAGCGTTGCGCCGCGCTGACTGAAATGATGCTGCATCCGCTCATACAGATAAATACCGTAATCGACGCCCACGCCTACGCCCAGTGCGATGACCGGCAGTGTCGAAACCTTGAGGCCGATGCCGAGCATCGCCATCAGCGCATTGCACAGCAGGGACACCAGCGCCAGCGGCAGCACGATGCACAACCATGCGGTGAGTGAACGAAATTCCCACAGCACCAGCGCCGAAATCGCCGCGAACAGCCAGATCAGCATGGTAATTTCTGCAGCATCGACGGCTTCGTTGGTGGCGGCCATCACGCCGACGTTGCCACTGGCGAGTTTGAATTGCAGCGCGTCCGACCCGTGGCGGGCATTGAAGGCTTTGACCGCGCTCACGATGCGCGCAATCGTTTCGCCTTTGTGGTCGGTAGTAAACATCATGATCTGCATCGCGCTGCAATCGGTATTGAGCAGGCCGCTGGAGGTGTCGATGGGCGTAATGGATTGCGCCAGTACTTGCGAATTGCGCGACAGCACGCGCCATTTGAGGCTGTTTTCGTTCCAGCCGGCGTTGATGAGTTTGGCTGCGCCCGGCAGGCTGCGCACGGATTGCACGCCCGCAATATTTTTCATCTCCCACTCGAAGCGGTCGATGCTGTCCATGATCTCAAAGCGGGTGCAGGCATCCGGCACATTGTGCGTTTGCGCGATGACCGCAAGCACGTCCACGCCTATCGAGAAGTGCTGCACGATCGCCGCCGCGTCGGTGTTGTAGCGCGAGGTGGCGTGCAGTTCCGGGATGCCGTTGCCCAGATCGCCGGTCTTCAGTTCAGCGGCTTTGTATGCGCCCAGCACCAGCAAAACGAGCGCGCCCGCCAAGGGCAAGAGCGAGCCTTTGCGACTGGCAATACGGCTCAGGGATTTCCAGACGGCGTGGTTCGATGCCTTCTGTAGTCGCGCAGTTTGCGCCGCGCTGAAGGTTTGATAAGACAGCAGGATGGGCAGCAAAATCTTGTTGGTCACGATCATCAGCGCTACGCCGAGGCTGGCTGTTACCGCCATTTCCTGCACCATCGCGATGTCGATATGCAGAATGACCAGAAAGCCGATGGCATTTGCCAGCAAGGCGGTTGCGCCGGGAATAAACAGCTTGGTGAATGCATTGCGCGAGGCGGAAATGCCATCCGCACCGTGCAGCGTTTCATGTTTCCATACGTTGGTCATCTGCACGGCATGGCTGGCACCAATCGAGAAAATCAGGAAGGGCACCAGAATCGACAGCGGGTCGATGCCGTATCCCAGAACGGGCAGCAGCCCGAGCAGCCAGATCACCGGCACCAGTGCGCACGCCAGCGCCAGCAGCGCCAGTTTGAATGACCTGAAATACAGCATCAGCAGCACCGCCGTAATGACAAATGCAATGCCGAAAAAAACGAGCACGCCGCGTGCGCCGTCGGTAATGTCGCCCACCGCCTTGGCAAAGCCGATGATGTGAACCCGATGCTGCGCGTTCTGATATTTAGCGCGCAACTGTTCGAGTTGCTGTGCGACTTTTTGATAGTCGAGCCGGGCGCCGCTGGCGGGATCAAATTCCAGCAATTCGGCAGTCACCAGCGCACCTTTGAAATCATTGGCGACGAGCCGCCCGACCTGCCCGGATTTCAGGACATTGCGGCGCACCGTTTCCAGTTCTGCCGGGCTCCCCTGAAACCCGGCGGGGATCACATTGCCGCCCGCAAACCCTTCTTCGATAATTTCAGTGAAGCGCACATTGGGCGTGAACAGCGAGGTCACCGTTGCGCGGTCTACGCCGGGAAGAAAGAAAACATCGTCGGTTAGTCCGCGCAGCGATTTGAAAAATGCAGGCTGATAAATATCGCCGTCTTTTTGCATGAGCGCGACCAGCACCCGATTGGCACCGCCAAAGCTTTTTTTGTAATCGCTAAAGACCCGCATGTATTCGTGTTGCAGCGGGATCAGTTTGTTGAAACTCGCATCCACTCGCAGATGCGTGGCGGACACGCCGAACATCAACGTGATCAGGGTGAATAGCGCCAGGAGTGATCGGCGATAGCCGAATAGTCGAAGCGCCAGCACGGTGATGCGTGCGTTCCAGCCGAGTCTGGCAGAGTTTGGGTGCGGGGTCATCGCGGGGAGTGGCTTGCGCGCGTGATGCCGCGCTCGCCTACCAGCCACCAACTGCGCTTACCGGCAAGCATGGTGGAGAAAGCCGCATTGCCCGGTTGCTGGCGCAAACTGAAGGTTCGTGCCTGATCCGTGCTGGTCAGCATGACGCCGTCATGCCCCACCAGCACCACTGTCCCGTCATTGAGCACGCGCCCGCCCAGCAGCGTGGCTTCGGTGTGTGAATCCACCGCTTGCCAGCTTGCGCCCGCGTCTTCGCTACAAAAAATTTTGCCGCGCAAGCCAAATATCAGCGCCGCCGCTTGATTCACGGGCAGGCGACCCACGGGCAACACGCCGAACCACGAACCGGCATAAGGCGAGACGAGCGCTTGCCAGGTTTGACCCGCGTCAGTCGAGCGCAGCAGCGTGCCCGCTTCGCCCGCAATCAGCAAGCTGCCGTTCGCCAGCAAGGCAATGGCGTTGAGGTGGTGGTCGTCTGCGGCAATATCGCGCGAAGTCCAGTGTTCTCCGCCGTCGCGTGTTTCCAGAAACATGCCATACGCGCCTACTGCAAAGCCGTGCGCGTCATCCATAAATAGTACATCGAGCAGCGGACGCTGTAGTTCGGGTGCGTAATGCACCCGTCGCCAGGTGGACGCTTGATCGATGCTTTTAAGGATGGTCGCGTCGTGTCCTACCGCCCATGCGACCCGCCCACGTGTGGTGAGCGCGGTGAGCAGGGACTCGCCCGGACTGGATGCACGACGCCAGTGCTGTGCGTCGTCGCTGAGCAAGATGTAGCCCCGTTCTCCGACTGCAACTTGGCGCTGCGAAAAAGTGTCGGCATCCAGCAGTAATAGACGGGTTTCAAAACCGGTTGGTGGCAGGGCGGGTGCTGCGGCAGCGCATGTGCCGATGACCAGCATCAGCATAGCCAAGCGCGTTGCCAGTCTCCTAGGGTGCGCCGTGCGCACCATTGGACGTGAAACGGTGCGCACGGCGCACCCTACTGAACGGCTTCGCAACCAGTCACACCATCATCGTGTGCCGATTCCGCGTAAACCCTGCGGCGTGAAATCGCTGGCGCGGCTGGCAATCGGTTCAAATACCCTGGACTCCTGATTGCGCAAGCCCATGGCGATGTAGCGTCCCGATTGCAGGTCGTGATGCACTTCGACGGTGCCGAAAAACATCGGTACATCGTAGAAATTGATCGAGTGCTGCTCGGCGACGCGCCATAGTTCGTTGCGTGCGTCGTACTGATCGGTGACGAGGACAGCCCAGCTGTCTTCGTCGATATAGAACACGCGCTTTTTGTAGATATGGCTGGTGCCGGGCTTGAGGTTGGCTTCAACTACCCACACGCGATGCAGCTCGTAGCGTGTTGCCGCCGGGTTGAGATGGCCCGCCTGAAGCACATCAGCATAACTGAGCGTGTTGCCCGAGAGTTTGTACGAGTTGTACGGTACATACATTTCGCGCTTGCCCAGCAGCTTCCAGTCATAGCGGTCGGTGGCGCCGTTATACATGCCAAAGTCGTCATTGGTGCGCAGGCCGTCTGCGGCGGTCCCAGGGTTGTCATAGGCCACGTTGGGCGCGAGGCGAACGCGGCGCTGGCCGGGGCTGTAAACCCAGGCGGTGCGCGGTTGCTTCACCTGATCGACGGTTTCATGCACCAGCAAAACCTGCCCGGCGAGGCGCGCGGGCGCGGTTACGGTTTGCAAAAAATTGAGCAGCTTGTTCGGCTCGCGTTCTTTGTCGGGCTTGGTCAGATTGCCATAGTGAAAATCATATTCGTATTCGAAGCGCACCGGCGTGTAATCGCCATCGCGCGTGACGGCAACCTGGCTCCAGTTGGTGGCATAGGCATCGCCGCGATAGCGCAGCAGCGTGTTCCAGATCGCTTCCAGCCCGTCTTTGGGGATGGGGAAAGGAATGCCGCCAAGCGCGCCTGTTACGCCGTCGCCGACGAGTTGCGCACGTGGAGCGTTGGCGACGCTTTGATCCAGCGTCTTGCGCGGATACGTGGCTGAACGATGAGCGGGATACACGTTCATTTTCCAGTTCGGGTATTTCTTCAGCAACGCGACTTGTCCCGGCGTCAGCCGCTCGCGGTATTGATCCACGTTGGTGCTGGCGATGCTGAATAACACTTTGTCCGCAGCATACGGGTCGGGGTAATGGCCGCCGGGTTTGAACCCCGCGACGGGCTTGGTCAGGCCGCCGTCCCAGGCGGGGATGGTGCCGACGCTATTGCCGGATTTTTCTGCGCCTAACGGCGTCAGGCTGCTGCCCAGTTTTGCCGCTTCCGCAGCCGAGACTTCGGCCTGCACAGGCGTTGCTAGCAGCACGCCGACCATGAACACACTTGATAGACAGAAGGCTGGATTCATCAGATTTCTCTCAACGGATGGATTGCATCGGTTCAAAACGAGTAACTCAGGCTGGCAGCAATAAAGTCGCGATCCTTCAGCGGATTAGCGCTGGACGCATAAGCCGTTGCTTGTGTGGCCGGATAGGGATTGGTGGGTGTGGCAAGCGCAGGTTTGTCTGTGCCGGTGTAGGTACGCCCGCCAAAATACGAGGTGTAGGCGAGGTCAGCCTGCCAGTCCTGCTTGAAGTTCAGACCGACACCTACGGTCAGCGCGCGCACGCCCTCATTGAAATTGGGGCCGGTGCCTTCCACGTCATGCGCAAACGCGATGCGTGGTGACAAGGTGGCGGCCTGGATGGCGTTGGCGAAATCCATCCGCGCCAGCAGCCGATAGCCCCAGGATTGGCGGGTTGCAAAGCCGTCCGTTTGTTTAGAGCCAAAAGCCAGTGCGTTGGCTGCCGACTGGAGTGAGGGCAAGAATACCCCTGGGCCGTTGAAGCGCTGATTGGAGGGCAGATCGAGGTAGTTGTAGCCGATTTCGCCTACTGCGACAAACTCGTTTGCGCCCAAGGTGGGGCCGAAGGCTTTGGTGGCGGTGATCTGAATCTGCTGTGCCTTGACGCGTTGGTAGCCAGTGATGGTTTGGCCGGGCAAGAATGAACCCACTGTGTTCGGTGCGCCCAAAGCGGCCAACAATAACTCAGGGGCAGAGAGTTGCACCGGCAGATTGGGGCGATAGGAGTATTCGCCTTGCAGCGCAATCCCGCCCGGCGCTGAAGTGTTAAAGCTTACGCCCCAGAGCCGGATATCTTCCGGGTATTCGGCAAAATAACGTGCTGTTCCGGCCACCAATGCGTTGCTGGCCGAGCCACGTATACCTGAGACGTAAGGAATGCGGCTATGGTAATTGAGGTGGAAAAGTCCGATTTCGGTGTTATTGAGTTCAGGTAAAAAGATCCGCGTCGCCAGTCCAAACTGCCCGCTGTCTTTCGGTGTGAGATCAGGATTGCGCGGTGCCCACACCGATGCGGCCGGATCGGCTAGGGGGCTGGTCAAGGGAGGGTGCTCATCTTTGCGCCGCCCGAATCCGATATAAACGCGATTACCGTCGTCGGTGATGAAATCGTTGCTGCTGAAATACGTGCCGCGCGGGTCGAGGCGGGTTTTTTGCCAGGTCGCCTGATAAAAGCCTTCAACACTGACCGTGTCGTTAATCTCCTGCGAAGCCCACAGCATCGGCGTAGGCAAAAACGCTTCGCGCAATTCGGCACCGGGCGTACGTAATTTGCTGACACTGACCGGGTTGATGACATTGATGCCGTTCGGGATAAATGTGCTTTCGCCCCAGCTCACCACCTGATTGCCCAGCCGCACATTCAGCGTCTTGCCACTGAGATCAAACTTGCCGTGAACGTAGGCATCGAGAAACTCGAAGTCATGCCCTACCCGCGTCTGCCCAACGTCGCCCAATCCGGTCTTGTCGTGATTGACTTCATCCCAGAAATACGTGGCGCGAAAAAACGCACCCAGGTTGTGATATTTCAATTCCAGTTCGTGGGTCGCCTTGAGTGTGGTGGCGTAGGCATCGTTTTTGTCGTAATTGAGATCGCCATTGTCTTCATTCACCGAGCGCGCGGTGCCGCCGTTGGCAATGCCGATGAGCGCCGGATCGCGGTTTTGAACACGCCAGGCAGCGGCCAGTGAGAGCGTCGTATCAAAGCTCCCGCTGAGTTCACCGTTCATGAGTCCAGTGCTGTGAAATTCAAAGGCGTGCACTGGATTGGCGCAAATCGCCAGCGCTAGCCCGGCGGCTCGCAGGGGTGCAACGCGACGAAGCGGACTGCAAAGTATTGAAAAACGCACCATGATGTCCCCTGTCTTTTGTCAAAGATGCCTTAATGAAACCATTAGAACGACACGCATTGAGTCAATCTTTAAAATCCCTTGATCAAGGTGCCCACGCCATCCTTGGTCAACACCTCCAGCAGCAAGGCGTGCTCGACTCTGCCGTCAATAATATGTGCGGTTTTTACGCCGCTTTTAACGGCTTCGATAGCATAGCCCACTTTGGGCAGCATCCCGCCCGCAATGGTGCCGTCGGCGATGTAGGCATCGACCTCTTTCGCCGTCAGCCCGGTCAGCAGCGCGCCGGTTTTATCGAGCACGCCGGGGGTGTTGGTCATGAAAATCATTTTTTCGGCGCGCAGCTTGCCTGCGAGCTTGCCTGCGGCGACGTCGGCATTGATGTTGTAGGAATTGCCTTCGGCGTCGGTGCCCAGCGGCGCGACCACCGGGATGAAATCGCGGGTATCGAGCAGCTCGATGATTTCGGGGTCGATGTCAACGATCTCGCCGACCTGGCCGATGTCGAGCAGCTTGCTGGCATCGTCCGCGCTGGGCACCAGCATTTTTCGGGCGTGGATGAAGTTGCCGTCCTTGCCGGTGAGGCCGACGGCTTTGCCGCCGTGTTTGTTGATGAGCGTAACAATATCCTGATTGACCAGACCGCCCAGCACCATCTCCACCACGTCCAGCGTCTCTTCGTCGGTGACGCGCATGCCCTGGATGAAATCGCTCTGCTTGCCGATTTTTTTCAGCAGCGACGCGATCTGCGGTCCGCCGCCGTGTACCACCACCGGATTCATGCCGACCAGTTTCAGCAGCACCACGTCGCGCGCAAAACTTTCCATCAGGTGCGGTTCGGTCATGGCGTTGCCGCCGTATTTGATGACGATGGTCTTGTCGTAGAAGCGCTGGATGTAGGGCAGCGCTTCAGACAGGATATTGGCTTTATCGGCGGGCGTGAACGCGGTGAGGGGCATGGCGATTCCGGGTAATGAGTTCGCAGAATTTTACGCCATAAAAAACCTGTGCCACCGTTTGAATGTGAAGGCTCGCTTGCGGCAATGCTGGATTGCATCTAAATTGGCGCGCTATACGTAATGCTTCACACCCAATGAATTCACTGGATCCCCATACTTGGCTGGCTGAGCACGGCGATTACCTGTTCCGCGTGGCGCGGCGGCAACTGCATTCGAATGAACTGGCCGAGGATGCAGTGCAGGAAACCTTGCTGGCTGCCTGGTCTGCACGCGAGCGCTACGCGGGCGAAGCCAGCCCGCGCACCTGGCTGACGGGCATCCTTAAACACAAGATTGTCGATACCATCCGGCGGCGGGTACGCGAGGTGGAAATTCCGCGTGATGCGGACGGCGAGGAAGCGGTCGATAGCCTGTTTCAGCAAGACGGCCACTGGGCGGAACCGCCGAAACCCTGGGGCAACCCGCAAACCGAGATGGCGTTGAGCCAGCTTCGGCGCGTGCTCGACGAATGTGCCGACGGCCTGAAGCCGGTGATGGCGCAGGTATTCAGCCTGCGCGAGGTGGCGGGCATGGAAACGCAGGATATTTGTAAGGAACTGGGAATCACCCCGACCAACTGCTGGGTACTGTTGCATCGCGCGCGACTGTTTATGCGGGAATGCCTGGAGTTGAACGGCTTTTCAAAGGTGGCCGCAGCGTGAAATGGTTCGTGACGTGCAAGGAGAATACGGAACTAAGCTCGCGTGCGATGGACGAACGCCTGCCATTATTCGAGCGCACCGCGATGGCATTTCATGTGGCGATTTGCCGGAATTGCGCGCGTTTTGTGAAGCAGCTGCACGCAATGCGCCAGTTGATTCAGGGGCAGTCGTCGCAGATGGAAACAACATTAGACGATGCGTTGCCGGGACTCTCCCCCGAGTCCCGGCAACGCATCAAAACCGAATTGCAGAAAAATCTCGATGCATGAGTTTTTTGCAAGCGCCGGAATCCTCCGGCATTGTGTAACGTAGTACTACTTTTTTAATTTAGGAGAGAACACCATGTCCAAGAAAACCCTGATTGCTGCCGCTGTCGGCACCGCTTTTGCCGCCACCTTTGCCGCGCCTTTGGTTTCGGCTGCTGAAAACCCATTTGCGTTGTCCAGCATGGATAAAGGTTACATGGTGGCTGAACATAATGACGGCCACACAAAAATGATGAAAGACGGAAAATGCGGTGAAGGCAAGTGCGGCGAAGGCAAATGCGGCGCGAAGAAAGCCGCTGAAGGCAAGTGCGGCATGTCGATGGCTGACACCAACAAAGACGGCAAGATCAGCAAGGAAGAAGCCGCTGCGATGCACGCGTCCATGTTTGAAAAAATGGATGCCAACAAGGACGGCTTCATCGACAAGGATGAAATGGCCAAAATGAAAGACGGTAAGTGCGGCGAAGGCAAATGCGGTGCCAACAAAGCCAAAGCCATGGAAGGCAAATGCGGCGGCGCCAAAATGAAGACGATGGAAGGCAAATGCGGCGGCGCGAAATAAGCTGTTGAACGGATGAGCCCCCTGCGCCTGTCTGGCGCGGGGCTGGGTTTTCGGCGCGAGTTACTGCCCGAGCTGAAAACCCATGTCCCCAGCGCAATTGATTTTTTCGAACTCGCTCCCGAAAACTGGATCGACATGGGTGGCGTATATGGCCGCGATTTACGCGGGTTTACCGAACGCTATCCTTTTGTTTGCCATGGTTTGTCGTTGTCGATTGGCGGTCCTTCGCCGCTAGACGAGATGTTGCTGCACAAAACGCGGCAATTCATGGATCACCACCACATACAGCTTTACACCGAACATTTATCGTACTGCTCGGACGACGGGCACCTGTACGACCTGCTGCCGATCCCCTTTACTGAAGAGGCGGTGCATTACGTCGCTGCGCGCATTCGTCGCGCGCAGGACATCCTGGAACGCCGCATCGCTATCGAAAATGCGTCGTACTACACTGCCGCGCCGATTGCCGAAATGGATGAGGCGAGCTTCATCCGTGCAGTGTTGCGTGAGGCCGATTGCGACCTGCATCTGGACGTGAATAACGTCTACGTCAACAGTGTGAACCACCGTTATGATCCGCTCGAATTTATTCGGGGCTTACCCACTGAGCGCATCGTGTACATGCATATGGCCGGTCATTACACTGAAGCGGCTGATCTGCTGGTGGACACGCACGGCGCCGATGTGATTGACCCGGTGTGGGCGCTACTCGACGAAACCTACCGCATTCACGGCGTAGCGCCCACGCTGCTTGAGCGCGATTTCAACATTCCGCCGCTGGCCGAACTGGTCAAAGAGGTTGAGCATATCGCCCGCCTTCAGGCTATGCATACTTCGCATGAACAAGCAGCCGTCCGCACTTCCTGAGTTTCAGCGTTACCAGTTCGCTTTTACCGCGCATATTCGCGACCCGAAAGCACACCCGCGTCCGGCGGGTGTAGACGCACGGCGGATGAAGATTTACAACGAGCTGCTCTACAACAATGTTGAAGGATTTTTACTGGCGTGTTTTCCCGTGCTGCGTAAAGTGCTGGGCGTACGCAAATGGGCGGCACTGGTGCGCGCGTTTTTCAGCACGCACCGCAGTCATACGCCGTATTTCCGGCAAATTCCGGATGAATTCATTCAATACCTGCAAGCGGAGTGGCAACGCCCGGACACTTATCCGGAGTATGTGCTGGCGCTGGCTCACTATGAATGGATTGAGCTGGCGCTGTCTGTGTCGACCCGTGCGCCGGATCTGGAACGGATCATGGTCGATGGAGATCTGCTGAAACAGCGTCCGGTGCTGAATCCGGTGCTGGCTAATCTGTATTATTCATGGCCGGTTCAGCAAATTCAGCCTCACGCCAAAATTGCGCCAGTTGATACCTATTTGCTGGTGTTCAGGGATGCCGACGACGGCATCCAGTTTATCGGAATCAACGCGTTTACCGCGCGGCTGTTGAATTTGCTTGAACCGGGAACGCTAACTGGGCGCGCCGCATTGGAAAGAGTGGCTGTCGAGAGTGCGCACACTGCGCCCGAGATGCTGATTCAAGGCGGCCTGGCAACGATGCAAACCCTGCGCGCACGCGGCGCGATCCTGGGTGTGGCGAGTGCCTAATGTCCCATTGGGGCGGGTGCATGACCTGCCCCGTCCATTGGGCTTCGCGCGATTGCATCAATAGAAATTTTTTCACGTTTGTCTGCTGTTTCGACAATCAGCGTCAGCGAGACTTTGTCTCCCGCGTTAATCGGCTTTTTCAGTTTCATCAGCATGATGTGATAGCCGCCGGGCTTTAAGCTGACGACGCTGTTTTTTGGCAGGTCGATGCTGCGTACTTCGCGCATACGCATCATGTTGCCGTCCATTTTCATCTCATGCACCTCGACTTGCGGCGTTGCCGGGCTGGTGGCTGCGACCAGTTTGGCGGCAACGTCAGACTGGATATTCATGAATGCGCCCGCCACCTCTTGCCCTGGCATGGTGGCGCGTACCCAGGCATTGCTCACGACAACGTGGTTCGCCCACGCAGTCTGACAGGCGATGGCGCTAAGCAAGGCTAGAAAAATCGTTTGCGATTTCATTGGGCTCACAGCAGAAAAAAAAACTGCCTCTAGTGTACGTAATAACAGTGCAGAAGGGCATGTGGCATATTGTCGCGCCCTCGTTCTGCGTGCTTTTGGGCAAGGTCACAGCGTGGAGCGATGCTGTTCTTACTGAGCGGCACGCCGCTGTGCCCAGCGCAGCATGAAAAAACCAGCCACGATCATCGGCAGTGAAAGCCATTGCCCCATGGATAACCCGAAGCCCAGCAAACCCAGAAAGCTGTCGGGTTCGCGGGTGAACTCGGCGAGGAAGCGCAAGGTGCCGTAACCCATTAGAAAGACCGCCGAGACGGCACCCAACGGGCGCGGTTTTTTTGCAAATATCCAGACGATAGCGAACAGCAACAAGCCTTCGCCAGCCAGTTGATATAGCTGCGACGGGTGGCGCGGCAAGGCATCCGCGTAGCGGAACACCATGCCCCACGGCAGATCGGTTGGGCGCCCCCACAATTCACCGTTGATGAAATTTCCCAGCCGCCCCGCAGCCAGACCTAGCGGCACCAGCGGGGCGATGAAATCGGTGACGGATAACCAGTGCAATCTGCGGCTGCGTGCAAACAGCGCCATGGCGACGATGACACCGAGAAATCCGCCGTGAAAACTCATGCCGCCTTCCCATACCTTGAAAATATCGAGTGGGTGCGGCAGATAATCGCCCGGTTTGTAGAACAGGATATAGCCCAGCCGTCCGCCCAGGATGACACCCAGCACGCCGTAAAACAGCACATCGTCAAGCATCCTGGGCGTCCAGGCCGTCCATGGCTGGTTGGCGACGCGCCAGCGCCCCAGCAGTAAAAACAGGCCGAATGCGAGCAGGTACATCAGGCCGTACCAATGCACGGCGATGGGGCCAAGCTGAAGGGCGACGGGATCGATCTGGGGGTGGATAAGCATGTTTGAAGGCGTTAGGAAGTGTGGGCGGGGGCTAGTAAAATGGTCGGCTGATTATAGCTTTGCGGAGAGACTGAGATGCCTGACTATCGTTCCTGGACAACCACCCGTGGCCGCAACATGGCGGGCGCGCGCGCATTGTGGCGTGCCACCGGCATGAAAGACGGCGATTTCAACAAGCCGATTATCGCGATTGCCAACTCGTTTACGCAGTTTGTTCCCGGTCATGTGCATCTCAAGGACATGGGGCAATTGGTCGCGCGCGAGATCGAGGCAGCGGGCGGCGTCGCCAAAGAATTCAACACTATTGCGGTGGACGACGGCATCGCAATGGGTCACGGCGGCATGCTGTATTCGCTGCCGTCGCGCGATCTGATTGCGGACTCGGTCGAGTACATGGTCAACGCGCATTGCGCCGACGCGCTGGTGTGCATTTCCAACTGCGACAAGATTACGCCGGGGATGTTGAACGCTGCGCTGCGTTTGAATATTCCGACCGTGTTCGTCTCGGGCGGGCCGATGGAAGCGGGCAAGGTGGTGTGGGAATCCAAGGTCATCAAGCTCGACCTGGTGGATGCGATGGTGTCAGCGGCGGATGCGGCATTTTCCGATGCAAAGGTGAATGAACTTGAGCGCTCGGCTTGCCCCACCTGCGGCTCGTGCTCGGGCATGTTCACCGCCAACTCGATGAACTGCCTGACCGAAGCGCTGGGCCTGGCGTTGCCCGGCAACGGCTCGATGCTAGCCACGCACGCGGATCGCAAAAATCTGTTTCTGGCGGCGGGGCGTTTGATTGTGAAGAATGCCCGGCGCTATTACGAAGACAACGACGCCACGGTATTGCCGCGCGCGATTGCGAGTTTCGAGGCGTTCGAGAATGCGATCTCGCTCGACATCGCGATGGGCGGCTCGACCAATACCGTGTTGCATCTGCTCGCCGCCGCGCACGAAGCGGGTGTCGATTTCACCATGGCCGACATCGACCGCATGTCGCACCGCGTGCCGCATCTGGCCAAAGTCGCGCCGTCGATTCAGGTGTATCACATGGAAGACGTGCACCGCGCTGGCGGCGTGATGGCGATTCTGGGTGAGCTGGATCGCGGCGGGCTGATTCATCGCGAGCTGCCGACGGTTTTAACGCCGACCCTGGGCGAGCAGATCGACCGCTACGACATCCGCCGCACCACCGACCCTGATGTGCTGGAATACTTTCGCGCTGCCCCTGGCGGCGTGCCGACGCAGACCGCGTTCTCGCAGTCGCGCCGTTTCGCCAAGCTCGACGACGACCGCGTCAACGGCTGCATCCATGACATCGATCACGCCTACTCCAAAGACGGCGGGCTGGTCGTGCTCTACGGCAATATCGCGCAGGACGGCTGCATTTTGAAGACCGCAGGCGTAGACGCGAGCATCCAT
Source organism: Thiobacillaceae bacterium (assembly GCA_040080135.1). GTDB lineage: Bacteria > Pseudomonadota > Gammaproteobacteria > Burkholderiales > Thiobacillaceae > Thiobacillus. The sequence goes on along the minus strand of JBEBIZ010000002.1, from coordinate 158,721 downwards.
CAGTTCACCGGCCCTGCGCGGATTTTCGAGTCGCAGGACGCAGCGGTTGAAGCGATTCTGGCTGACAAGATTGTGGCAGGCGACGTGGTGGTGATCCGCTACGAAGGCCCGCGCGGCGGGCCAGGCATGCAGGAGATGCTGTATCCCACGTCGTACCTGAAATCGAAAGGTCTGGGCAAAGTCTGCGCGCTGGTCACCGATGGCCGCTTCTCCGGCGGCACGTCGGGTCTGAGCATCGGTCATGCCAGCCCGGAAGCAGCCGAGGGTGGCAACATCGGCCTGGTCGAAGAAGGCGACAAGATCGAAATTGATATTCCGAATCGCGGTATCAACCTGATGATCAGCGAAGCCGAATTCGCGCGCCGTCGTGCAGCGATGATGGCAAAAGGCGCACTCGCGTGGAAGCCGGTGAACCGCGAGCGGGCCGTGTCGCCTGCATTGCGTGCGTATGCGGCCATGGTTACTTCGGCCGCGTTTGGCGCGGTGCGCGATGTGTCGCTGGTTGAGCATCCCACCGCTGCGCAGGCTGCGGTTGATCCGCTCGCGCAATTTGCCATCCCTGGCGAGCTGAGCTTCCGCGAAGGCGCAGGTGGATTGACCTATGCCGACATCGACAACCACGGCGGTCGCGCCACAATTTGTTTGCAGGGCGCGCACCTGGTGAGTTTCCGTCCCAAGTCACAACAGGAACCGGTCGTCTGGGTGTCTGAAGATGCGAAGTTTGCACCGGGCAAATCCATCCGTGGCGGTGCCCCGGTATGCTGGCCATGGTTCGGCGCGCATTCGTCGGAAGCGAGTTTCCCCGCCCACGGTTTCGCACGTACCGTACCGTGGCAAGTTGTCCATACACGTCGCCGCAACGATGCGAAAACTGAAATCACCCTGCAGCTGATCGACACCGAACAATCGCGCGAGCAATGGCCGCATCCGATGCGTTTGCAGTTGACGATCATCGTCGGCGAAAAACTTGAAATGCATCTGACCACGACCAACCTTGGCACGGCGACGATGCAAATAGGCGAGGCGCTCCATACCTATCTGCAAATCGGCGATATTGGCACGATTAAAGTGACAGGACTGTCGGGCAGCGAGTATTACGACAAGGTTGAGAATTTTGCAAAAAACACCCAGCAAGGTGCCATCAGCTTCAATGGCGAAGTGGATCGCGTTTACATCAACACGCAAGACGAGTGTGTGATCGAAGATCCGCAGCTGAAACGCCGCATTCGCATAGCCAAAACCGGTTCCGATGCGACAGTGGTGTGGACGCCGTGGGTCGATAAAGCGAATCAAATGGGCGACATGGGCAAAGGCCGCAATGGCCAGGGCGGTTGGCGCGAGATGGTCTGCGTGGAGTCGGTGAACGCGATGGATAACGTTGTGAGCATCGCGCCGGGTGCCACGCATACGCTGGCCGTGACCTATAGTGTCGAATCAATTTAATCATTTGTAGAGGAGGTGTGGTGCGCACGATTCTGGTAGCCAATCCCAAGGGCGGCAGCGGTAAAACCACGCTGTCGGTCAACCTCGCAGGCTATTTGGCCGCTACTGGTGAGCGTGTGGCTTTGCTCGATCTGGATCGTCAGAAATCCGCAACGCAATGGCTGTCGATGCGTGATGCCAGCCTGCCGGAAATCACGCTGCTGACCGCCGGGCAGGGTGAGGGAACGGGCTGGCTGGTGATTGATTCACCCGCAGGTTTGCATGGCAAAAATCTGGAGTATGCCCTGAAGCTGTCGCACAAGGTGATTGTGCCGGTCGCGCCCTCCCTGTTTGATATTCGCGCCAGCCAGGATTTCCTGACTGCGCTGCACGCAGAAAAGTCAGTACGCAAAGGCCGTGCGTTTGTGGGCGTGGTCGGGATGCGCGTCGATGCCCGCACCCGCGCAGGGGTGACGCTGGAAGGCTTTATGGAGCAGCAGGATTTACCCGTGCTGGCGTATCTGCGCAATGCGCAGAATTACGTCAACGCGGCGTTTGAAGGCAAGAGCCTGTTCGATTTGCCGCCGCACCTGGTCGAACGCGACGTTGAACAGTGGCAGGGTCTGATCAACTGGCTGGGACACTGATTGGTCAGGCCAGCCGAATACTGGTGCGTGCGGGGCTTTATCAGATTGACCACGCTTGGCTTGACCACAAAGGTCGATAACTTCTCCAAAAAACGCAAGTCGGTGCGATCAGTTTCGACGGCGGAGTGGATCGCGTTTACATCGATACCCAAGCCGAATGCGTGATTGAAGACCCACAGCTAAAGCGTCGCACTTGATAAAAGTTGTGCTGTTCAAGCTTTGTCCTTTGTCGAAAAACTTAACTTGGCTCCGCCAGTCGGTTAGGAAACTTTACACTTTTTGTCACTCGCTCCCCTTGCGCTATTAAATAACCGCTACGAATCAATCGCATGAATTTTCGGGGCGTGCGGTGGCCTGAATCTTGCGGCTTTCACCCGAACGACAAGCCCCGGGCACGTATCCGGGCGAATCACATGAAAACCTGTCCACATACGTTGTCAACCGAGGAAGGAACACCATGAGCATCCGCAGCACGCTTATCGCATCAGGTTTCATCGCCGCCAGCCTTATATCAGGCACTGCCCACGCCGTACTACAAGGGCGCGACCTTAGCGGCAGCGAAGGCAGCTTTGACGCCTATTACGACACCGACCTCAACATCACCTGGCTCGCCAACGTCAATGCCCCGATGGCCTGGGCAGATGCCAACACCTGGGCCGCCAACCTCAGCATCACCGATGGCGTTAACGTCTACGACAACTGGCGCCTGCCCACCACCCTGCAACCCGACGCAAGCTGTGGCGACCAATACAGTGGTGTTTCCTCTGGTAACAACTGCATCGGCAGTGAAATGGGGCATCTGTTTTACGCAGAACTGGGTGGCACGGCTGGTCAATCCATCCTGACCAACACCGGCCCCTTTACTAATCTTCAGGCCGGCACCTACTGGTCCGCCACGGAGTACGCGCCCAATAGTAACTACCTCGCGTGGTATTTCTCCTTCGGCTACGGCTACCAGTGGGCGGATGTCAAGGGTGGTAGCTTCTACGCGTTAGCAGTTAGCCCTGGCGATGTCGCTGCCGTCCCGGAGGCGGATACGTGGGCGATGCTGTTGGTGGGTCTCACGTTGGTAGGGACGGCCACGAGACGGGGGCGTGGGTGATTTGGTCTTGTGCCCTTCAGGGTGCATTCGGGTGATTCGGTAATCTAGGGGGGGTTCAAGGGGGCGTGAGCCCCTGTGTTTTTTAGCCCGTATGGGCACGTTTTTTGTGCTAAAAAAGTGGGTAGACGCAACGCCGTCTGCCCACCCCAACTACCTGCACCACATCCGAAATCCGGGGTAGTTTAGTGCGCCGTCGGCTTCATCAGATTGACCACGCAGGGTTTGACCACACTTTTTGTTGATGAACACGATCCGTCTTCCTGCACGCCTAACTGGCGCTCGGCATCGGTCAGTAGGTTGATCACATCTACATAAAACTTGTCATTCGCCATCAGGCGCGCGGTGCGACCGCCATCATTGGCAGCGAGTACATCTGCGCCGTTGTTGATGAGCCACTCGACCACGCCCGCATCGCCGCCGCCTGCCGCCAGCATCAAGGGCGTGATGCCAAAGAAAATACGGGTATCGAGGTCGGCGCCTGCTTGATGCAGCGTGGCGATCACCTGCGGGAAGCCGCATTCTGTTTCGGCGTTGTAGGCCGCTTTGGCGAGTGCGGTCCAGCCCTGTTCGGACTTGAAGTCGGGTGTTGCACCTGCGGCCAGCAGGATTTTGACTGCGTCAACATGCCCGGCATGTGCTGCATGCATCAGGGCGGTTTCGCCTGCTTCGTCGAGTGCGGCGTGGTTTGCACCAGTTTCTAACAAGGTTTTGATCAGGGCAACATCACCTGATTGCGCAGCGAAAAATAGGCTTTCTGACATGGGGCAAGACTCCTGCAAGTTCTGTTGATGGCGCTTCGTGAGGCAGCGTAGAATGGTTGACTAATTTTATCAACTATTCGTCTGATATGCCAAACCGCCTAGCAACTGAAACCAGCCCCTACTTACTGCAACACCTCGATAACCCGGTGGATTGGTACCCATGGGGCCCGGAAGCGCTGGAGAAAGCGCGTCGCGAAGACAAACCGATTCTGTTGTCGGTCGGGTATTCGGCTTGCCATTGGTGCCATGTGATGGCGCATGAGTGCTTCGAGGACGCGGAGGTGGCGGCAGTCATGAATCGTCTGTTCGTCAACGTCAAGGTAGACCGTGAGGAGCGTCCTGATCTCGATCAGATTTACCAGTCCGCGCATCAGTTGTTGACCCAGCGTGGCGGCGGCTGGCCGCTGACCGTGTTTCTCACGCCCGATCAGACGCCTTTTTATGCGGGCACGTATTTCCCTAAAACGCCGCGCCATCAATTGCCAGGTTTTATCGGGCTGATGGAAAACATTGCACGCGCCTGGCACGAGCGGCGTAGCGAAGTAATGGCGCAAAAAGAGGCGGTGCGCGAAGCGCTGTTACGGCAACAACCGCAGGGCGATGCGTCGGCGCGATTGAGCGTTGAGCCCTTATTGGTAGCAGTGGGCGACATGGCGCAGGCGTTTGACCCGGTGTGGGGCGGATTTTCGCGTGCGCCCAAGTTTCCGCGTCCCGGCGAATTGTTCTTTTTGCTGCGCGAAGGCCAGCGGCGGCATGGTGATGGACTGGGTAGCGAGAACACGGAAGCGTGCGAAATGGCGCTATTCAGCCTGCGCAAAATGGCCGAAGGCGGCGTGCGCGACCATCTTGGCGGTGGCTTTTGCCGCTATTCGGTGGACGAGCATTGGGCGATCCCGCATTTTGAGAAAATGCTGTACGACAACGGGCCTTTGCTGAGCTTATATGCCGACGCATGGGCGCTGACGGGTGACGCTTTGTTTGCAGACGCCGCCAACGGCATTGTCGAATGGCTGTTGCGCGAGATGCGCGCGCCCGGGGGCGGCTTTTATTCGGCGCAGGATGCGGACTCGGAAGGCCATGAAGGCAAGTTTTATGTGTGGATGCCGGAACAAGTGCGCGCCGTGCTCACGCCTGAAGAATACGCGGTGGCGACGCTGTATTACGGCTTTGACCGCCCGCCTAATTTCGAAAATGTGAGCTGGAATCCGCTGATCGCGCGGGCACTGCCCAAGGTGGCGCATGAACTTGAGATTGATGTTGCGACTGCCGCCGCGCATCTGGCCGCTGCCGCGAGCAAACTGTTTGCTGCGCGCGAGCAGCGCATCCGCCCCGGTCGCGACGACAAGCAGCTCACCAGCTGGAATGCGCTGATGATTCAGGGTCTGGCGCACGCCGGGCGGGTGATGCAGCGCCCCGACTGGATTGCGGCAGCGCATACGGCGATTGATTTTTTGCGCAATCACGTCTGGAAGCAGGGTCGCCTGCTCGCCAGCGTCAAAAATGGCGATGCACGTCTGAATGCCTATCTTGACGATTACGCTTTCCTGCTTGATGCCCTGCTGGAAACCCTGCAGGCCGAATACCGTGCAGAAGATATGGCGTGGGCGCGCGGTGTGGCCGATGCTTTATTGACTCATTTTGAGGATGCAGATCAAGGGGGATTCTTTTTTACCAGTCACGATCACGAAGCGCTGATCCAGCGACCCAAGCCGGGGTATGACAATGCCACGCCATCGGGCAACGGTGTCGCCGCATTCGGTTTGCAGCGTCTGGGCGCGTTATTGGGCGAGCCGCGTTATCTGCACGCTGCCGAGCGCTGCCTGGCAGTGTTTTATCCGCAAATCGTGCAGCATCCGATTGCCTATCCCACGCTGCTGGCTGTGCTCGATGAAGCCTTGCATCCGCCTCGTGTGATTGTTTTGCGCGGCCCTGCGGCAGAGGTCGCTTCCTGGAAAGCAGTATTAACGCCGCAGCTCAAACCTGCGGATGTCCTACTCGCATTGCACAATGGCATCGCCTTGCCCGAGGCGCTTGCGAAGTCCGAGTCGGCAGGTGTAAGCGCTTGGCTATGTGCGGGGTCTAGCTGTCAGTCTCCGGTCACTGACCTGAATCAACTGGAATTAGTACTTTCGGCTTAGAGATTAGCTCGAAATTTTTAGTACATTTGTTTACGTTGTTTTTAGTGGAATTGCGCTGTAAGGGTATTGCCACGGACATTATTTTGGTTAAGATGGCTTACCGGCAAAACAGTGCCGACCTGTTTACCAACCTAGGAGTTTGACCATGAAAGCTTTAGTCCTTACCGTTGTATCTGCTGCCCTGCTGTCGTTGTCTGGTGCAGCTTCCGCTGACCTGGCGCTGGCACAGAAAAACGCCTGTATGTCTTGCCACGGCGTAGATAAAAAAATTGTCGGCCCGGCTTATAAAGATGTGGCTAAAAAATATGCAGGCGACAAAACTGCTGAAGCTAAGTTGATGGCCAAAGTCAAAGCGGGTGGCAAAGGCGTGTGGGGTGAGATTCCGATGCCCCCGAACCCTCAGGTGAATGATGCTGACCTGAAAAAGATTGTGGCCTGGGTTTTAAGCCTGAAGTAAGCCGCAGGTTTCTGCTTCAAAAAAGCCGACGCATGCGTCGGCTTTTTTGTTGCCCACCTGCCACGAGAGTTTGTGGTATAAATCTGGCGCGAAAACAACTCTTCAGGTGCGCCAAAATGACTGCTCGATTCTTGCGTTGGACCAGCCTGGCTGCGGCCATTTTTTTGATTGGCGGCTGCGGTGAAAAACCGCAGGCGGACGGCTCTGAGACGGTAAAAATTGGCCAGGTTTCCCCGCTCACCGGCCCGCAAGCGCATCTGGGACGCGACAACGACAACGGCGCGCGGCTGGCGCTGGATGAAATCAACGCCCAGGGGCTGGTGATAGGCGGCAAAAAAGTCACGCTCGAACTGAAAAGCGAAGACGACGGCGCCGACCCCAAGACCGCAACGACGGTGGCGCAAAAGCTGGTCGATGAAGGCGTGGTCGGCGTGATCGGGCATCTCAATTCCGGCGCCACCATCCCCGCTTCAAAAATTTATTCCGATAACGGCATCCCGCAAATTTCGCCATCTGCTACGGCGGTGGCGTATACCGCGTCGGGTTACAAAACCGCATACCGCGTGATGACTAACGACGCGCAGCAGGGCAGCGTGCTGGGCAATTACGCTGTCACCAAACTGGGCGCTAAAAAAATCGCCATCATCGACGACCGTACCGCTTATGGGCAGGGTCTGGCGGATGAAGTAGAGAAGGCCGCTAAAGCTGCGGGCGGCGAGGTGGTGGCACGCGAATACACTTCGGATCGTGCGACCGATTTCATGGCAATTCTGACTTCCATCAAAGGCAAAGCGCCCGACCTGGTGTTTTTTGGCGGGATGGATCCGCAGGCCGCACCGATGCTGAAACAGTTGAAGCAGTTGGGCTTGAACGCAATGTTTCTGGGCGGTGACGGCGCGCAAACGCCCCAGTTCATTACGCTGGCGGGGACTGACGCGGAAGGTGCGCTGGCATCCAACCCCGGCCTGCCGCTAGACACGATGCCTGGCGGTCAGGCGTTCAAGTCCAAATTCGAAGCCAAATACGGCAAAATTCAGAACTATTCGCCGTATGCCTACGACGCGGTGTACGTGATGATCGACGCGATGAAGCGCGCCAATTCGACCGCGCCTGCGAAGTATCTGGCCGAGTTGCCCAAGACCGATTTTCAGGGCGTGACCGGGCATATCCGCTTCGACGGCAAAGGCGACATCAGCGGCGGCGCAGTGACGCTGTATCAGGTCAAGGACGGCAAATGGGTGACGCTGGAAACCGTGCAGAGCGGTAAGTAAATAATCGCATCAGCATAACAGTCTTTGTAGCACCCCATGTCCACGACCACGATCCGCCTGCCACAAGACCTGAAAGCCCGCGTAACGGGTGCAGCAAAACGCGCGGGCACGACATCGCACAATTTCATCCTCGAAGCCATCGCTGAGAAGGCGGATCAGACCGAGCGACGCGATGCGTTTCATGCCCTGGCGGATGCGCGCTACGCTCAATTCATCGCCGAGGGAAAAACAATTCCCTGGGATGACATGCGCGGCTATCTTGAAGCCCGGCTGGCGGGTAAGACCGCGACGCGCCCAGTTGCCAGAAAACTTGCGCGCTGAAGATGTTGCGCATCGAATTGATGCCCGCAGTCGGGGACGACTTCGAACGCATTGCTGACCACCTTACCGAAGCTGACCACCTTACCGAATTTGACGTTGCCGATATCCCCTTGCGACTCCATGAAATCATTCAGGCCATCGCCGTGCTTGAATACAATCCCATGATCGGCGACCGGTTGATGGCGATAAACGGGAACTGGTGATCGGTCGCGACACGCGTGCCTATGTCGCTTTGTATCGATACATCATGGAGATTGATACGGTCTTTATCCTCGCCCTGCGCAGTCAGCGCGAGGCTGGTTACACGCAACATTAACGCAGCTGCAATCCGCTACCCTTGTTAAACTGGCGTACCGGCCTTTGGCAGCTCGTGGTCGTGATTTTCAACCGCTTTACTGTTGATGTATTCTTGTCGTATGAATAATGCAGCTTTGGACTACAAATCCCTAATCGTTTCCGAGCGTATCCAGCTCGTCGAGGACATCTGGGACAGCATCGCGGAGGAGACTTCACTTCCTTTGCCGCTTTCGGCTGAAGATCACGCCGAGTTTCAGCGTCGGCTAGCCGAACACCAGGCCGATCCGGCAAGCAGCATTCCCTGGGAACACGTTCGAGCCGCGCTCTTCAGAGATCAAGCCTGATGCGACTGGTTTTCAGGCCAGAAACTCAACAAGAGCTTCTGGCGGCACAGGCATGGTACGAGGCGCGTTCGCCGGGTTTGGGCTTCGAGTTTGCCCGTGCAGTGGATGCCGCCGTTGCTCTGGCGTTGCGTCTGCCGCAAGCGCAGCCTTGCATCGCTGGCGAATTTCGCCACGTCATTACGCGTAAATTTCCTTACTCGATTATTTACCACGCATCAGGCTTGGAACTGGTCGTTGTTTCCTGCTTCCACCATAGCCGCAGGCCTCGCTCCTGGCAGGCCAAGGCCAGCGACGAATAAAGCAACATGGATATTTTCCTGCAACAACTCATCAACGGACTGGTGCTGGGCAGCGTGTATGCGCTGGTCGCGCTGGGTTACACCATGGTGTACGGCATTCTGGAGCTGATTAATTTTGCCCACGGCGAAATCACCATGATGGGCGCGATGGTGGCGCTGGCGGTGATCGGCGCTTTGGGCGCGGCTGCACCGGGTGTGCCGGGCATCGTGCTGCTGGGCGCGGGGCTGGCGGTGGCGATTCCGGTCTGCATGGCGCTGGGCTTGCTGATTGAGCGCATCGCCTATCGGCCCTTGCGCAACGCGCCGCGACTGGCACCGCTGATTACCGCGATTGGCGTGTCGATCATTCTGCAAAACGTGGCGATGCTGATCTGGGGCAAGCAGTACATTCCCTTCCCCGCGATTCTGCCGCAGGGACGGCATGAGGTGCTGGGCGCGACTATCAGCGACACGCAGATCATCATTCTGCTGCTCGCAGCCACGATCATGTTGGGCTTAACGTTGCTAGTGCAAAAAACACGCCTCGGCCGGTCGATGCGCGCCACGGCGCAATCACGTCAGGTGGCGAGTTTGATGGGGGTGGATGTCAATCGCGTGATCGCCACCACCTTTGTGATTGGCTCTGCGCTGGCCGCGATTGCCGGGGTGATGGTGAGCGCCTACTACGGTTTGGCTCACTACTACATGGGTTTTCTGCTGGGACTGAAAGCCTTTTCGGCAGCGGTGCTAGGCGGCATTGGTAACCTTGCTGGGGCGATGCTGGGCGGTCTGTTGCTGGGCGTGATCGAGGCGATGGGCGCGGGCTACATCGGCGACCTGACGGGCGGCTTTCTCGGCAGCCATTACCAGGACGTGTTCGCGTTTTTTGTGCTGATTGCGGTGCTGGTGTTTCGTCCATCGGGTTTGCTGGGGGAGCGGGTTGGCGAACGTGTGTGAAGCCTTGACCCGCAACCGTGCCTGGATCGGCTACGTCGCGTTGGCGATAGGCTTGGCATTATTGCCGTTTCTGGTAGATGCCGGGATGGGGCGTACCTGGGTGCGCCTGCTCGATTTTGCACTGCTGTATGTGATGCTGGCGCTGGGCCTCAATATCGTGGTCGGCAATGCGGGCCTGCTCGATTTGGGCTACGTCGCTTTTTACGCTTTGGGCGCGTACGTCTACGCCTGGCTCGCCAGTCCGCACTTTGGTCTGCACCTGCCGTTTTGGGTGGTTCTGCCGTTAGGGGCTGCGCTGGCTGGTGCGTTTGGTGCCATTCTGGGTGCGCCTACCTTGCGCCTGCGCGGCGACTATCTCGCCATCGTCACGCTCGGCTTCGGCGAAATCATCCGAATTTTTATGAACAACCTGAACGCACCGGTGAACATCACCAATGGCCCGCAGGGGATCAATCTGATTGATCCGGTGAGCGTCGGCGGAGTGTCGTTGAGTCAAACGCATATCGTCGCGGGCTTGAATTTCTCTGGCGTACATCAATACTACTACCTGTTTTTACTGCTGACGCTGGCGGTTATTTTCATTTCGATGCGGCTGGAAAACTCGCGCATTGGCCGCGCCTGGGTTGCCATTCGCGAAGACGAAATCGCCGCCGCCGCGATGGGGATCAATACCCGCAATCTCAAACTGCTGGCGTTTGCCATGGGTGCAACCTTCGGCGGATTGGCTGGCGGGCTGTTCGCCAGTTTTCAGGGCTTCATCAGCCCGGAGTCGTTCAACCTGATGGAGTCGATCATGATCCTGTGCATGATCGTGCTGGGCGGCATGGGGCATATCCCCGGCGTGATTTTTGGCGCGGTGGCATTAACGCTCTTGCCCGAGGCGCTGCGCTACACTGGCAACATGCAGCGTGCGACATTCGGCCAGATTTACATCGATCCGGCAGATTTGCGCATGTTGCTGTTCGGCATCGCCTTGGTCGCGGTAATGCTGTATCGCCCGGCGGGGCTGATTCCTTCGGTACGTCGTCGGCGTGAACTTGAAGCCAGTGGTGCCATCCTCGACCAGGAGCAGGCGAGCCTCGCCGATGGGCTGAAATGAGCTTGCTACAAGTCAGTGGCGTATCCAAAGCCTTTGGCGGCTTGCAGGCATTGTCCGACATCACACTGGCGGTCAATGCCGGTGAAATCTTCGGCCTGATCGGGCCGAATGGCGCGGGCAAAACCACCTTGTTCAATACCTTGACCGGCCTGTACCGCATCGACAGCGGCGAGATTCGACTGGGCGATGCGCGCCTCGATACGGCCAAGCCACATCAGGTTTTGCAGCGCGGTCTGGCGCGGACTTTTCAGAACATCCGCCTGTTTTCGCACATGACCGCACTGGAAAATGTGCTGGTGGGTCGCCATGCGCGCACCCGTTCCGGCGTGTTGGGCGCGGTCTTGCGTACTGCTTCCACGCGCGCGGAAGAGGCAGATTCGCGCCAGCGTGCCCAGGCTTTATTGCAGCGCGTCGGTATTGGTCAGCACGCCGAACGGTTGGCTAAACACTTGTCTTACGGCGACCAGCGCCGCCTGGAAATCGCGCGTGCCCTGGCCTCCGAACCAAAAATCCTTGCGCTCGACGAACCCGCAGCGGGCATGAATCCAGCTGAGCGCGCAGCACTCTCCGCGCTGTTGCTGCAACTCAAAGCCGACGGCCTGACGCTGTTACTGATCGAGCACGATGTCAAACTGGTGATGGGCTTGTGCGACCGCCTGGCCGTGCTCGACTACGGCGTTAAAATCGCCGAAGGCACGCCGGATGTGGTCAGCCGCGATCCCAAGGTCATCGCCGCGTATCTGGGAGACGAAACCTGATGCGCGCCCTGCTCGCGGTGCGCAATCTGAATGTGGCCTATGGCGGTATCCAGGCCGTGCGCGACATTAGCCTGGAGGTGGGTGAAGGCGAAATGGTGTGTCTGATCGGTGCCAACGGCGCAGGCAAAACCACCACGCTCAAAGCGATTAGCGGTCTGCTTGCGCCCGCCAGCGGCACGATTGAATTCGACGGCCATGCCATCGCGGGCCGCGCCGCGCACGACATCGCGCAGCGACGCTTGACGCTGGTGCCGGAAGGGCGCGGCATCTTTCCACGCATGTCGGTGCTGGAAAATCTGTTGATGGGAGCGTACTGCCGCCGCGATCAGGCTGAAATCCAGCGCGATACGGAACGGGTCTACGGGCTGTTGCCGCGTCTGGCAGAGCGGCGTCAGCAAATTGCTGGTTTATTGTCGGGTGGCGAACAGCAAATGCTGGCGTTAGGGCGCGCGATGATGGCGCGCCCGCGCCTGCTCTTGCTGGATGAACCGAGCATGGGTCTGGCGCCATTGATGGTGCAAGCCGTGTTTGACATCATCAAACAAATTGCCGCGAGCGGTGTCTCGGTTTTTTTGGTTGAGCAAAATGCCCACTTGGCGTTGAAGACGTGCGCGCGTGGCTATGTCATGGAGAGCGGCCGCATTACCCTCGCCGATACAGCCAGCGCACTAGCAGCCAACCCTGCGGTCAGGCGGGCTTATCTTGGCGAGTAGTCGTGTGTGATTAAACCGCCACTTACGGGAAAAATGGAACTGATATTTGCTCGCCCACTAAATGGATAGATTTGTCTTGTTATACTAAACAGCATATGCTAATATTCAAGCTTGAGTTCAATAAGTGCTGATTTACTTTTCTATCACCGCCATTTTTATTAAAGGAGCCACACCATGCAAATCGCTAAATTTACCGTTACCCTGATCGCCGCTGCTGTGTCTGCTGCTGTATTTGCAGACGGTTCTACATCCGCTTACGGAACTGCCGCACCGACTGCAACGCCCACCACGCCCGAGGCGTGGGTCGCCAAAATGACCGACCCAACCCAGAATGCATCTGCGTTCAAGGATCCTCAAAAATTCATGCCCTGGCTGGTTGCCGTAACCGATCCTTCGACCGCGATGGCGATGGGCAACGCGATGATGAACCCCAACACCAGCCTTAAAATGATGACCGGTTTTATGTCGCCTGCTGCGTTTCAGAACTATATGCAGTTCATGGATCCTGCGGTCTCCATGAAGTGGATGGGTGCGGCTATGGATCCCAACTTCTACACCGCCGCGATGACCACGATGGCGAATCCCAGCACGATGATGAAAATCATGATGATGCCGATGGATCCGCGCATGATGAACATGGGCATGCAAATGATGAATCCCAGCCTGTATACCAACTGGATGATGGCACCGATGAGCCCGCAGGCCATGAACACCATGATGGCACCCATGAACCCAAGCATGTACACCAACTGGATGGGCGCAGCGATGAACCCCGCCACCTACGGGTCTATGGGCAGCATGATGAACCCTGCTACCTATGGCTCCATGGGTAATATGATGAATCCAATGATGATGATGGCACCACTATCTGCCGCACCTGCTGCCGATACTGCAAAGTAATTGGGTAGCGTTTGTCTTGATAAAAAGGCTCCGGTTTAATGCCGGAGCCTTTTTTCATATGTAATTTTATGATTTCCAGATTCATGCCCACGCATGGCGTGGTGAAGAACCAAGACACCAATCACCCATATTTAATTTTTACATATTGATTATAAAGACTTTTTTACAAAATTATCGACCCCGATTTCAGGCGACCAAGTGTGGATAGTACATTTGTTGGAGTTGGCTTAAAGCGACAATTTATCAAATGGTACAAAAATTCCGGGGGCGCAAAAAGGCCTGCATAACCAGAATATGCTAATATACGAACCATTCATCATTCACCGCAATTTTTTCAACCTGTACTTTTGTCTTTAAGGAATCACAATGCAAATCGCTAAACTTACCGCTACTCTGATCGCCACCGCTGTGTCTACTTTTGCCTTTGCAAACGGTAGCGCGCCTGCTTACGGCACCGCCCCTGTTGCTGCAGCGGTAACGCCCACTTCACCCGAAGCGTGGGTTACTAAAATGACCGACCCCACCCAGAACGCTTCGGCATTCAAGGATCCCAAGAACTTTATGCCCTGGCTGGTTGCTGTGACTGACCCCAGTACCGCACTGACCATGGCTAATGCTGGCATGAATCCCAATACCGGCCTGAAAATGATGAATGGCTTCATGAGCCCCGCTTCTTTCCAGAATTACATGGGTTTTGCTGATCCGGCTGTTGCCATGAAGTGGATGGGCGCTGCCATGGACCCCAACTTTTACACTGCTGCGATGACCACGATGGCGAATCCCAGCACGATGATGAAAATCATGATGTTGCCGATGGATCCGCGCGTGATGAGCATGGGCATGCAAATGATGAACCCCAACATGATGACCAGCTGGATGATGGCTCCCATGAGCCCCCAGGCCATGAACGCCATGATGGCTCCGATGAATCCGGCCACCATGACCAACTGGATGGGCGTTATTGCTAACCCGAAAACTTACGGCCCGATGGGCGACATGATGAATCCTGCTGCTGCGACGGGTGCTGTTGCGCCGATGTCGGGCATGATGGATCCCGCCATGATGAATAACATGATGGCGCCGATGACCAGCATGATGGGTGGCATGAACCCGATGGCGATGATGACCCCGCCTGCTGCACCTGCTGCCAAGTAATCCTGCCAAAAAAACCAGGTAGCTGTGTTGGTAAAAAGCCCCGGCCTTGCGCCGGGGCTTTTTTTGTCCCGAGCATTTTGCAAGCCCGGTTGATCAACGTTTGAAAGCGTGAAAGCCGCGTTCGGTGAGCACAGCATCCAGTGGCGCATCCCACGGGTCATGCGGCAGCGTATCGACCCGCTGGCATTCATATCCCACGCCGATCAGCAGCGGCTTTTTCCATATTCGCCGTCGCGCCAAATACGCCAGGGTCGCATCGTAATAGCCGCCGCCCATTCCCAAGCGGTGCCCCTGACAATCAAAACCCAGCAGCGGCATGAACAGAATATCCAGTTGCTGGGCGCGAAAGGGGTGTGAGTCAGAGGGCTCAAGAATGCCATAGCGATTAGCCGTCATTTTGTTTTGGCCGTTTAGCCGTGCAAATCGCAATACGCGATCACGACCAGAAATGACCGGCAGACAGCACACGCGCTTCATCCACAAAGCCTGATTCAGCAGCGGGCGCACGTCGAATTCCGCACCATGCGGAAGATAAAATCCAATCCGCCGGGGGCGCAGAAAAAGGCCATGCCGGAGCGCCAGCCGCAAAGCGCGTAGCGCAGCCTTGCTGCGAGCGTCCGGCTTGATGTCCGAGCGCAAAGCTTTCAGATGGCGGCGTAATGTGGATTTATTCATTGAAAGGAAGGGCTCCCCGCCTGTGCCGACCGGCCACTATCCTTGAACCTGGGTCCAAGGAGGTTGCAGCAACACTGCTTTCAGGTTCATTCGCATGGAACGTACACACCAGCAGAGATAAGTGCCACAACCAAGCGCAAGCGCATTGGTACAAAGGAATTGCAGCCATTGCGAACACCGCAGGGAGCAACGCCAGTTTAAAAGAGTTTGTCCTGTTCTTCCAGCACCGCGTCTAATAAATGATTGCAATGCTTGAGACGGTTACGTGCGTCCACAACCAGACTGCCGCCGCCCTTGGTGAGCAGGTCGTGTGCCATATTCAAACCGGCCATGATCGCAATGCGTTCCGCGCCGATTACCTTGGCGTCGTCGCGAATCGTGCGCATTTTTTCATCCAGATAATCTGCCGCCGCAATCAGTGCCGATTCCTGCTCGCGCGTACAGGCCACTTTGTAGGCGCGACCCAGAATATGAATTTCAATCGAGCGCGCGGCGGCCATCAGACATCTTCCGGAAGTTTATCGACCAGCGTCTGCACACGCGCCCTGGCCGATTCAAGTTTGACGTGCAACTGTTTTGTTTCCTGCTGTGCGGCCAGTAACTGCTGACGCAATGCGATATTGTCGCTGCGCAGCTGTTGGTAGCGGCTCGTTAGTAGCTGGATTTTTGCTTCAAGCGTATCAAGTTCCGCAATCATGGTGCCAACTATAGGGGGCGAGCGCGTGCTGGTCAATTACCATGTGGGCAGCGGATCCACACAAAATGATCAAGCCAGTAGCGGGCGAATCGGTATCATTGAAATATGAAGGCTTTGCGGATTTTTTATTTTCGTGGAAATAAATTTGAGTATGATTTTTTATGGTTGATAGCGGAAAGTTTTCAGCGACATTAAAGTCGCCAACTTACTGGAAACAAGCCTGCACTGAACTCGCCGCCGCCGACCCGGTGATGGCGGCACTCATCGCGTGCTTTCCCGATGCCATCCTCGCCAATCGTGGCGATCCGTTTCAAACCCTCGCACGCGCCATCGTCGGCCAGCAGATTTCAGTCAAAGCTGCCGACACCGTATGGGCGCGCTTTGCCGCATTCGCCCAAACCATTCACCCCGAACATATCGTCACACTGGAACTGGATGCCCTCGCCGCCTGCGGTCTGTCGCGCCGCAAATGTGAATACCTGCGCGACCTGGCCGGGCATTTTGTTGATGGCCGCGTCGAACCTGCGCGCTGGAAAAAAATGGAAGCTGAAGCAGTGATTGCCGAACTCATCGACGTGCGCGGTGTCGGTCGCTGGACGGCAGAGATGTTCCTGATCTTCAGCCTGCGCCGCCCCGATGTCTGGCCAGTAGACGACATCGGCCTGCAAAAAGCCGTTGCCCTGCATTATTTAAACGGCGAACGCCCTACGCCCCAAACCCTGCGCGAACACGGTGAACGTCACGCGCCCTGGCGCACGGTCGCCACCTGGTATTTGTGGCGCAGCCTTGATCCGGGAGTGGTGCAGTATTGATTGCTGCTGTGTGCTGTAGCCGGGCGTAAAAATGAGCGTTGTTTACCTAGCTTCTTTCGGCAAGAAGCGGTCATTGCAGTTTTCTTCCGAAACGAAAATGCTTCAAACATGCGAAAGACTAAAATTAACCACGTCAAATGACGAATGGCTACTAGGCACTAGCTCTGCTTGGCTCCCTACGTAAAGAGCAAGGAGCAGACAGGAAAGGCGTGGTCTCAATTCAATGGCATCAGACATATTGCGCTTCCGTAATCACTACATCCCAGAACTCTATCTGAAGAGATGGGCTGGTGGCACGCCAAAAGTATGGACGTACCGGCTGCTTGCTCCACATGAGGATGTTCCTTTGTGGAAACAGTATTCACCAGAAACAATTGGACGAAGAAATCACCTCTACCACCACGACGAAAACGATCTTACCCGCGCCATGTTAAACCGCGTGCCTCCAAGTACCCAACGAAAAAATGCCAGTCAACTTAACTGACTGGCATTGCGCCTAAGCGGGGCTTTTTCTATCGTGCGATTTACACGCAACCGGTCGGCTTGGGCGTTCCCGCATAGCGTCCAGCTTGTTTGGCCGGGCCAAACGGGAACAGATCGAACAGGAATTTCTTCTCACCCCACTCCGCGCCAAACTCTTCTTTCAGCCCTTTTTGCAGAAAACGCAGGTTGGGTGCCGTGCCATTTTCGGCGAAGTAGCTGCGCATGTAGTTGATGATTTTCCAGTGGTCTTCTGCCAGTTCGAGCTTGTCTTCCTTGGCAAGTTCTGCTGCCAGCTCTTCCGACCAATCGTCAAGATTGACCAGATAGCCTTCGGGGTCAGTTTCGACCATTTTTCCGTTGATTTCGCGTTCCATGATACGTCCTTACATTGAGATGACTATGCGCACCTTACCAATAACCGAGTAATTTAGTCAAGTACTCTGTTTGGTCATTTATAGAAGTGCCCTTAAAAACACTCAACCCCATTCAACGCCCCCACCTCCATTGATCCATTTGGCGTTTCATATCCGCATCTTCCTGTTCGATTGAATCCGACGTAGAGTCAAAGACACAGTCGACCGGAGGTGGCGGTCTATGCGCTCTCCCCCGATACTCTGGCGAAGGCTGCTGGGGCGAAGCGCCATCCCACATGTACGGATTATGGAAAGGCAGCGGCTCCGACAGACAGTCCAGCTTGTAACTGGGTGGCCACCCCGACTCGAACGGCTCGAATGAGATGGTCTGCTCGAAGACAAGCGGCTTGCCCGTAGGCGTAGGGGGCAACGGCGGCATGGATTGAATGGCGTTCAAGGCAAGCTTTTCAGCCACCTGCGAGGTCGTCCAAAGCGTCTCGATCCTGGCAATTTTTCCGTCAGGCGCGATCTCGATACGAAAACGAACCTGCCCCTGATCAGGTCCCTCCCCCGCCGTTCCCATCATGCTCCGAACCTGCTGCCCCCAGTTGTATCGGTAACGCTTGCTATTCCTGAGCGTGTAGGTGGCGGCGAGTTTCCATTCCTCTGGCGTTGGAGGAGGCGGCGCTGGCATGGACGCCAACTTTTTCTCTGGCGCGGGAAGAGGCGGGTTAGCATCTGCGACGCGGGCGCGTTCCTTTTCCTCCACGCTTGGCGGCATTGGGCTATTAGATATGGGAAGTGTTTTCGCGGGAGGGTTCAAATACACCGCAGCCAGATGCTTGATCCGAACAGGTGTCGCTCGGTCGGTATTGGCGGGATATCTTTTCCCCTGGATAGGCGCGGCCACGATACTTACCCGCAAGGGCTCTGAAGATATCGATGTGCTGTGAGGCGGTGGCGACACCTTGAACGTCCATAGCGCCAACAGGGCGGCGTGAAAAGGCAGCGACAAAGCAAGGGCAACAAGAAATCTTATCCGGACTTCGGACATGCAGGCACTACTATAAATTCAATTTCCGTCATTGCGAGCGTTGCGAAGCAATCTAGAATCTCCAATAACCAACGATCTTTCTGGATCGCCACGTCGCTCACGATGGAAACGTCCAGTTATGGCGTTCGCCCTGCGCATTTTTTACCCAGGCGTAGAGCGCGTCGTACATGACCATGCCGTGTTGCAGCATTTGATGGTCGTCAGGGAAGTTGTGCGATAACCCCAGCGAAAAAGCGAGCAGCCCCGGGCATTGCGGCGCCAGATCGAGCCGCCCGGTGTCCGCACCACGCACGATGACGGCGAGTTGGTGCAGGGCGGGGTCGGTCAGATTATGCTTGCTCAAAAACGCGTCGAAGCTGCACAACTCGCCGACATGTCCGTATTCCACGCCGGGGATGTCGTAGGGAATCGCGCCGGTATCGGCGGCCACGGCCAGCACGGAATCGGCAGGCACATACAAAAACCCGGCATCCCGATCAATGAAGCGTGCGATCAACCAGGGGCAGGCGATGCGGTCGATCTTGGGACGTTCACGCGTGACCCATTTCATTTTGCGACCCTCATTTGCTGATGACCTTGCCGCCTGCGGCTTTATAGGCTTCGATGCCGCCTTCGATAAAACGCGCTTTGACGCCGTCGGCTTGCAGGCGATCGACCACGCTGTTAGACACGCCGCCGCCGCGCACGCAGTAAATCACCACATCGTGATTTTTAGGCACCGCACCGATCCACCGGTCGATGTGCTCGGGGTCTTTCCAGAACGCGCCGGGCACGGTTTCGCTGGAGGCTTCGATATCGGCTTTACGGCGCACGTCCAGCACCATGACGGTATCGGCGATGGCTTTGAAGTCTTCGGGTTTGATGGTTCGTTGCAAAATTTTCTCCTTGATTTACTCGGACAATGAGCGGGTTAAACAATCAGCGTATGCGCCAGACCCAACAGCGCACAGGTGCCGATGACTTTCATGATGTCGGCCTTGTATTTCCACAGTGCGATAAACGCCGTTATCGCAACCATCACAGAAAACCATTCAAAGCTTCCTGAAAGCGGTGCGGCCTGCGTGGCGGTCGGCCAGAAAGTATGCCATGCAAAAAATACGGCCAGACTGAGAATCACGCCGACGACGGCAGCGGTAATGCCGGTAAGCGGCGCGGTAAATTTCGCTTCGCCGCGCGTGGCCTCAACCAGCGGCCCGCCTGCCAGGATGAACAGGAAGGACGGCAGAAAAGTAAAAAAAGTTGCAACCGCCGCGCCCGCCAATCCCGCCGCAATCGGGCTGGGAAATACCTGCTTGGCCACGCCGCCCAGATAGCCCACCCAGGTCACGATCATGATGAGCGGCCCCGGCGTGGTTTCGCCCAGCGCCAGGCCGTCGATCATCTGCGGGCCGGTGAGCCAGTGATAATTGTTCACCCCGCTGTCGTAGACGTAGGGCAGTACGGCATACGCACCGCCGATGGTGAGAAAAGCCGCTTTGGTGAAAAATTGTCCCATGTCGGCAAGCGTTTGCTCGCCGCTGATGGCAAACATCGCCGCCAGCCAGATCAGCACGAAGACGACGAGGGTCAGCGCGAATTTGCGCCAGGAAAATTGGGCATGCGCGGGCGTCGGCGTGTCGTCGTCGATGATCGCTGCGCCGTATTGCTTGTTGCTGGCGCCGTGCCCGCCGCCGCCTTTGAATTTGTCCGGCGCAAGCTTGCCACCCAGTGCGCCGAGCAAGCCTGCGGCGAGCACGATCCACGGGAAAGCAACGGTCTCGGGGAAGACGCGCTGAAAGACAAAAATACTGACGAAGGCGAGCGCGGCCATGCTCCAGAGCAGACTGTTTTTGAGCGCGCGCGAGCCGATGCGCCAGGCCGCAAACAGCACAATCGCGACCACCGCCGGTTTGATGCCGTAAAAAATCCCCTGCACCAGTGGCACGTCGCCGTAAGCCAGATAGATACCGCCAAGCAGCGACAGCAACATAAAAGCCGGCAGGAAAAACAACACGCCCGCAACGATGGCGCCGCGCACGCCGTGCATCAGCCAACTGATATAAATCGCAAGCTGGATCGCCTCCGGCCCAGGCATCAACATGCAGAAATTAAGCGCATGCAGATAGCGATGTTCGGAAATCCAGCGGCGTTTCTCCACCAGCTCCTGATGCATCATGGAAATTTGCCCGGCGGGGCCGCCAAAGCTGATAAAACCCAGTTTGAGCCAGTATTTAAAGGCTTCGCCCAGACGTACGGGCGCGGGGGCAGTGTGGTGTGCGGTGTCCATGAGACATCCTCCAATAGTGGATCATTGAAATGGCCACGCTTGGACGGGACACCGTCTTTGGAAAACCGGGAGCTGGCCGCCCCGGCGAGACGGATTGTACCCGGAAAATGCAAGACCGCATTCCCCATCTAAGGAGGAACGCGCAGCAAGCTACGCCTAAGATTTAAAAATTTTATCTTTAAGCTTTTTGATGCCGAGGGTTTTCAGCACCAGATTTTCGTAGAAAGGCTCGGACGTGCCATTTCTCATTTTCATCATGAAGTATTTCTCGAAAGCGACTTTGGCCAGATGCACCCACTTGCCTTCGGAAAACCAGTTGACGTTACGCGGCGGAATTTGCGGCAGCGCAGCAAAAGCGATGCCGGTGTCGCCAAAATCAGCCAGGCAGACCGCATTCCAGGTAGCTTTTTCAACAGGCTCCTTGCCATCCAGCAGCGCGCGTATATTGTGCGCGGTTGCGGTAACCATGGACTCGATCATGTAACCGGTCTTTGGCGTACCCGTCGGCACCGGCGTAGCTTCCACCGGCGGAATGGCAACGCACACACCAACCGAAAAGATATTCTTGAATTTGGGATTGCGCTGATGCGCATCAATCAGAATAAAGCCGCGCGGATTAGTCAGACCTTCAATGCCGAACACCGCATCGACGCCTTTGAACGCGGGTAGCATCATCGAGTACTTGAATGGCAATTCGTGCAGTTTCTTCTCGGTGCCGTCTTCGTTGATTTCAGTCACGAACATCTTGCCCGCTTCAATCTTGGTGACCTTGGCGTTGCAAATCCATTTGACGTGCTTGTCGCGAAACGCCGATTCAATCATGCCGCGCGAATCGCCCACGCCACCCAGACCAAGGTGGCCAATGTAGGGTTCTGCCGTGACATAAGTCATGGGCACTTTGTCGCGCAACTTGCGACGGCGCAGATCCGTTTCCATGATCATCGCAAACTCGTAGGCGGGGCCGTAACAGGACGCACCTTGAACCGCACCCACCACGATGGGGCCGGGATCTTTCACAAAATTCTGCCAATTATCGCTGGATGTCACTGCATGATCGACATGGCACACCGACTGTGTATGGCCATTGGGACCAAGGCCCTCCACCTCGTCAAACGCCAGCTTCGGGCCGGTGGCGATCACCAGGTAGTCGTAATCAATGCTGCGGCCATCTTCCAGTTCAATTTTATTTTCTTCGGGATGAAGGCGTTTTGCACCGACCGAAATGAAGTCGATATTTTTCTTCTTGAGAATCGGTGCAATCGGCAATTCGATATCGTCGCGCTTGCGCCAGTTCACCGCCACCCAGGGATTGGACGGCACAAAATGAAAATTGGGGTTGTTGGAAATGACCGTAATACGGTCTTCGCTGCGGGCTTGTTCGCGCATCTCAAATGCCATAGGCATGCCGCCAATACCAGCGCCGAGGATGACAATATGGGCCATGTGTTTCTCCTAAATTAATAATGTTTAAGTTTCGAGTTTCGCAAAGCGAGCAAGGTTTCTAATTATGCCCAAGTTTACTTCAGCTTCGGCGTAACAGATCGTCGCACTTATCGAATGAAAGCAGTCTTGAATATCAAGTATCAGTCTGGCTTTACGGATTATTGCCGGTAATCTTCAGTTATTGATCCGGCCACACGAGAATCTGACAAAACTGCCGTGGCGGGCGAACCACCACTCATTTCATGAACTGTTTCAGTGGCCGGATCAATCGTCGTTGTGCCACGCATTCATTTTATGGAGTATTTGATGTGCATGGATTTTGCCGCCCAAGTCTAATATAGCTAAAATGCTGGGCTTTACGTCGTGCTCCAACTCGACGTCCCAATAAAAATCACCCCGTTCGGAAAAATTTTCATGCACGCATACAAACGATTTTTGCCATTTTTACGTTGGTTTCCGATGAACGGAACCACCCTCAAGCTCGATTTCATGGCGGGCTTGACGGTGGCGCTGGTGCTGATTCCGCAGTCGATGGCGTATGCGCAGCTTGCAGGTTTGCCTGCTTATTACGGCCTGTATGCCGCCTTTTTGCCGGTAGCCATCGCCGCCATGTGGGGCAGCTCCAACCAGCTGGGCACCGGGCCGGTTGCAGTGGTGTCGTTGCTCACTGCCTCGTCGCTCGCCACACTGGCGCAGCCGGGTTCTGAAAATTACATCGGTCTGGCGATTCTGCTGGCGCTCACCGTCGGTCTGGTGCAGTTGACGCTGGGCTTGCTGAAGCTGGGCGTGATCGTCAACTTCCTGTCGCATCCGGTAATTGTCGGGTTCACCAACGCGGCGGCGCTGATTATTGCCATGTCGCAATTCAACAAGCTGCTGGGCGTGTCGATGCCCAAGAGCGAGCATTTCGTTAACGATTTTATAGGCATGTTGAAGCAGGTGGGCGACACCCACTTGCCGACGCTGGCAATGGGGTTGCTGGCGATTGTCATCATGTGGGGACTGAAGAAAAAGGCTCCCAAGCTGCCCGGCGTGCTAATCGCAGTGGTGATTACCACGCTGTTGTCGTGGGGGCTGCACTTCGAGAAAAACGAAAAGGGCGTCATCGCGCAAATTGCCGATCCAGAACTCAAAACTTTGGTCGAGCAGGTCAACCAAACCACCACGCAACTGGATGATCTAGGCAAGCAGCAGGCCGCACTGAGCGCGCGTTTGCAGGCGCTGACCAAGGCCGAGGGCGACGAAAGCCAGAATGTGATCCGCGCGCAGGCAGATCTGGCACTGTTGTTGGCAAGCGTAAAAGGCCACGCCGAAGAAAACAATCACCTCCGTAGCGCCATGCGTAAAATTTCCGTGGTGCGTCAGGTGGATGCGCAAGGCAACACGGTTGCGCTGTACGCCAAGGTGCGCTCGCCTTCCAGCGTGACACTGGAGAATGCTGAATACCGCGTACGCGGTGTAAAAAATGGCGAATTCAAATTGCAGGGGGGCGGCGAAGTGGTCGGTGCAATTCCAAAGGGCTTGCCCGAGATCAAGATGCCGCATTTCACCTGGGATGCTTTCATGTCACTGTTGTCCGCCGCCATCGTGATTTCGTTGGTGGGGTTTATGGAAGCCATTTCCATCGCCAAGGCCATCGCCGCCAAAACCAAAGAACGGCTCGATCCTAATCAGGAACTGGTCGGACAGGGGTTATCCAATATTGTCGGCAGCTTCAGCCAGTCCTATCCGGTATCCGGTTCGTTCTCGCGTTCGGCGGTCAATTTCAATGCCAACGCAAAAACCGGCATGGCCTCGGTGTTTACCGCGCTAATCGTGCTGGTGGCATTATTATTCTTGACGCCGCTGCTATACCACCTACCGCAGGCGGTGCTGGGCGCGATCATCATCATGGCGGTGATTGGTCTGGTGAATTTCGAGGCTGTCAAACACGCCTGGCACGCCAGCCGCCACGACGGCATTGCGGCCATTGTCACCTTTGTTGCCACGCTGGCGTTTGCGCCGCATCTGGATCACGGCATCATGGTCGGCGCGGGTCTGGCTTTGGGTTTGTATCTGTATCGCACCATGTCGCCACGCGTCGCCATTCTGGGCCGCCATAGCGACGGCACGCTGCGCGACATCAAGGTCTATCCCGACGCGCCCACCAGCCCGCATCTGGTAGCGATCCGCTTTGACGGCTCGCTGTATTTCGCCAACGTGTCCTACTTTGAAGATGCGATTCTGGAAGCCGTATCCAACCATCCCGATGCCAAGTTTGTGCTGGTAGTAGGCGACGGCATCAACCAGCTCGATGCTTCCGGTGAAGAAGTCATCCATCACCTGGTGGATCGCCTGAACAGCACCGGAGTTACGCTGATCTTCAGTGGCCTGAAGAAGCAGGTGATTGACGTGATGCGCGCTACCGGACTGTTCGATGTCGTAACGCAAGCCAATATTTTCCCCACCCAGGAACACGCTATCGCGGCGATTTATGAACGCCTGGGTGAAGCCGCAGCAGACGATTTGTTCTGTGCAATGAAACCCGTCACGGCTTGACGCAAACACACAGAAACAGGACTCGCAAGACCATGAATTTTTTGCCACCAAGCTGGAAACGTTATACGGCTGACTTACTGAAAGCCGACTTAACCGCAGGTCTGATTGTTGCCGTAGTGTCGATCCCGCTGGGTCTGGCCTTTGCCATCGCCTCCGGCGCGACACCGATTCAAGGTTTGCTGACATCAGTCGTGGCGGGTTCGCTGGTCGCGGCGTTTGGCGGTTCGCGCTTCCAGATCGCGGGTGCGGCGGCGGCGCTAATTCCCGTACTGGCAGCAATTTCGCTCAAGTCGCCCAACGGTTTTCAGGACGTGATGATCGCCGGGATGATGGCAGGCGTGCTGCTGATTGCAATGGGCTGGCTGCGCTTCGGCAAACTGATTGAATACATTCCTTACCCGGTGGTGTTGGGCTTTACCTCGGGTATCGCCATCAGCATCATCGCTACCCAGCTCAACAACGTGATCGGCCTAGTGGCGCACGCGGCAGATGGCGAAAAAATTATTAGCGCTGCCGGGCTGGTCAAGCTACTGCCCAAGCATGAGTTTTTCCACGAGAACATGCTGGAAACTATCCGCCATCTCGCCGCAATCAACGGCTGGGCGATACTGCTGACGCTGATTACCGTCGTAGCGATTAAATACGGCCCGAGGCTGCCGTATCTCAAGCGCGTCCCCGGCGCGTTGATCGGCCTGGTTGTCGGCACCGTGGTGGCCATAGTGGCCGGGTTCCCAGTGGAAACCATTGCCAGTCTGTTCGGCCAGGTGCCCTCGACCTTGCCCGCACCCAGCCTGCCGCAGGTCAGCGTGTCGCATCTGCTGGAGTTGGTGCGACCGGCCTTTACCATCGCTATTCTGGTCGGCGTGGAAGCACTGCTGTCCGCCGTGGTGGCCGACAACATGACCGGCGACCGCCACCAGTCCAACCGCGAACTGCTGGCGCAAGGCGCGGCCAATATTCTCTCGCCGCTGTTCGGCGGCATGCCCGCCACCGGCGTGATCGCGCGCACCGGCACCAACGTGCTCTCCGGTGCAAAAACCCGCATGTCCGGCTTCATGCACGCGGTGTTTGTGCTGCTGATTATTTTGCTGGCTGCGCCGCTGGCAAGCAAAGTGCCGATGGCCGTGCTGGCCGCGATTCTGATTATGGTCGCCAGCAAACTGGGTGAGTTTCACCATGCCAAACACCTGCTGCAACACGCCCCGCACGCCGACCGTGCGGTGTATCTGGCGACGGTCTCGCTGACGGTCTTTATCGACCTGACCGTGGCGATTGAAATCGGCATGGTGCTGGCATCTTTCCTGTTCATCAAGCACATGAGCGAGAACATCCCGGAAGCACTCGATCTGGCCAGCAACAGCCAGTATGCCGGGCTGGTCAACAAGGAAGGCGTGTGCCCGCAGACCATGTTCCACGAAGCGCACGGCCCGCTATTTTTCGGTGTCGCCAAGGCTTTCGAGCGCAAAATTTGCAGCGACATGGTGTGCAGCAAGCCCTCGGTCATCATCCTGCGCCTGCTGAAAGTGTCGATGATGGACACCACTGGCGCACGCGCGCTGGAAGGCGTGCTGCATCACGCCAAACGCGAAAAGCAGCATGTGATTTTCACCCGTGCTAACCCGCAGGTGGCGGGCATGTTAGGCGACTTGCAGGCAGACGGTCTGCTAGGCGACGATGCTATAGTTGCAAACAGCGATCTGGCGCTTAAAACCGCGATGAAATATATGGATTCTGAAGTGTGCCGACTCTGCACCAGCCGCATTTTTAGAGAATGCAGCGGACAGCCTGGTGGCGCGGATTATTCGAGCGAAAAAATCGCCTAATGACATTTAGCTACCGCATCGTTGATCCGCTCTTGATTGAGGCCACCCCATGATCCGCAGAAACCCGTCCGGCCATGTCCCAGTGGTACATGAAACCGCGTTTGTCGATCCCACCGCCATTTTGTGCGGCAAGATCATCGTCGAAGAAAACGTATTCATCGGCCCCTACGCGGTGATCCGCGCCGATGAAGTAGACGAAGTGGGCGAGATGGAGGCCATCGTCATCGGCGCCGGTTCCAATATCCAGGACGGCGTGGTGATTCACTGCAAGGCAGGCGGCGGCGTGACCATCGGACGTAGCAGCTCGATCGCGCATCGCTCCATCGTGCATGGCCCCTGCACGGTGGGCGACAATGTTTTCATTGGCTTCAATTCCGTCTTGTTCAATTGCACGGTGGGCGACGGTTCGGTCGTGCGCCACAATTCTGTGGTGGAAGGCTGCGATGTGCCACCCGGCTTCTACATCCCTTCCACCGTCAACATCCATTCCGACGCTGAACTCGCTACCATCGAACGGGTCACGCCGGATGTCAGCGGCTTCTCGGAAAGCGTGGCGCAAGCCAACACGGAACTGGTCAAAGGTTACAAGCGCATCCGCAACGAGTTCTGATCCACAGCAGCAGCACACAAAGAAACCAGTGAAGCAATTTCTGTTGCTGGTACCAGCAGCGCACAAATAACCTGCCCTTGACCTGCGCTTAACCCGGCGTTAACGCGCACCCCGGCACACTGCAAGCATTGCTTCAGCTTGGAGTTCTCGCCATGTACGCCGCACACACCCACTCAGGTTCCCTGCGCTTTTCCTTCGACTGGTCGCGGCTATTTCCCTTTTTGCGCTGGCGCAGCCGGGTGACGCGCGCGACGATGCGCGACGATGCCATGTCCGGGTTAACCGGTGCGCTGATTGTGCTGCCGCAGGCGGTCGCCTTCGCCACCATCGCCGGTCTGCCGCCGGAGTATGGTTTGTATGCGGCGATGATGCCCGCCATTGTCGCCGCGCTGTTCGGATCAAGCTGGCATCTGGTATCAGGCCCCACCACCGCCATCTCCATCGCGGTGTTCGCCTCAGTCAGCCCCTACGCGCCGCCAGGCTCGCCGGAATTCATCGGTCTGGTGTTAACGCTGACCTTTCTCACCGGGCTGTTCCAGTTGATCTTGGGATTGGCGCGCATGGGGGTGCTGGTCAATTTCATCTCGCACACCGTACTGATCGGCTTTACCGCCGGGGCGGCCTTGCTTATCGCGGGCAGCCAGATCAAGAATTTCTTCGGCGTGGACATCCCGCGCGGCACGGCTTTTTTCGAGACCTTGCATCTGTTCGCGTTGCAGGTGAGCAGCATCAACCCCTACGTGCTGGCGGTCAGCCTGGCGACCTTGCTCGTCGGCATCCTGACCAAACGCTTCGCACCCAAGCTGCCCTACATGATCGTTGCGATGGTGGCAGGCAGTCTGTTCGCGGTCGGCATCAACGCCGCCTACGGCGTGGACACCACCCACATCCGCACGGTAGGTGCGCTGTCCTCCGGGTTGCCGCCGCTGTCTGTGCCGGATTTTTCTTTCCATGGCCTGTCGCAGATGCTGTTTCCGGCGCTGATTATCACCATGCTGGCCTTGACCGAAGCGGTGTCGATTTCCCGTTCCATCGCCACCCGTTCCGGCCAGCATATCGACGGCAATCAGGAGTTCATCGGCCAGGGATTGTCCAATATCGTTGGCAGCTTCTTCTCGGGTTACGCCGCCTCCGGCTCGTTCAACCGCAGCGGCGTCAACTATGCCGCCGGGGCAAAAACACCGCTCGCGGCGGTGTACGCCTCGCTGTTTCTGCTGCTGATTCTGTTGCTGGTGGCACCGCTGGCGGCGTATCTGCCCAACGCGGCCATGGCGGGCATCCTGTTTCTGGTGGCGTGGGGGCTGATCGACAGCCACCACATCCGCTTGCTGCCACGCATCAGCCGACAGGAAACCGTAGTGTTGTGGGTCACGCTGATCGGCACCCTGATTGATCTGGAAAAAGGCATTTTCTTCGGCATTGCCTTGTCGCTGGCGCTCTATCTCTACCGTACTTCGCGCCCGACGCTGGACGCGGTGGTGCCGGACAGCGACCCGGAAAGCTATCACTACGTGCCCGCCGACGAGCGCCCGCAATGCCCGCAAATCAAAATGCTGCGGATAAATGGTTCGATATTTTTTGGCGCGGTGTCGCACTTGCAACAACAGTTGCAGGAAATG
The DNA here is from genome assembly GCA_040080135.1 of Thiobacillaceae bacterium. Lineage (GTDB taxonomy): Bacteria > Pseudomonadota > Gammaproteobacteria > Burkholderiales > Thiobacillaceae > Thiobacillus. Next base: position 129,728 of record JBEBIZ010000002.1, on the reverse strand, counting down.
CAGGAAGCAGCGCCGACGCAGAAACATATTGTGGTGATGGCGAGCGGGATGAACTTTGTTGACCTGGCCGGCGCTAAACTGCTCGCCGAAACCGCTCGTCGCCAGACTCGCGTAGGGGGCAGCCTGAGTTTCTACCGAATGAAAGAAAGTGTCGCCGAAACCCTGCGCAAAGGCGGCTTTATGCAGGACATCGGTGAACACAACCTTTACCCGGCCAAATCGCGGCCAGCCGAAACGCTGTTTCCGCAACTGGATAAAAAAATTTGCGCGAGCTGCCCTCACCAGCTGTTTCACGCCTGCCAAACGGTCGCTCACACAGCGGAAAGAATCGATCAACAACTCGATCAACAACCATTAAACGAAGGAGTACTCTCATGAAAACCTATCGACGCATCCTCGTGCCCATCTCGAATGATGGCCAGGGCGACATCCTGTTACACCGCGCAGCGGATCTGGCTCAGGCTCAACGCACGCAAATGCTGGTAGTGCGCGTGCTCGATACCCGCAGCGGCTTTGAACCTGATGGCCCCGCTGCCTCCCTGCCGGGCGAATCTGCCGCGCGGCGTGCGCCAGCGGCAATGAAACGTCTCGATCTGCAACTCACCCGCAACAACCTCGCCTGGGCGGAAGCCAAAGTGGTGTGGGGCGAGCCAAAAGTCGTGCTGGCCGATCTCATCCGTCAATGGCAGCCCGATCTGGTCGTCGCGTGTACGGGCACGCTGCCGCAAGGAATCGCGGAAGACGCGGACATCCTGAATGTGGGCTGTCAGCGCTGGTTCAAACGTTTGACTGAAGCGTTTCATCTTCCTGCGCCCAAACACGCCTGAGTATGGCTTGAACAGGCGCGGATTGAACGGCGCGGCTGGACGCGCCGACGTGCTTACAGTAAAACACAAGCTGATTACCCAGGCAGCTTAATCTTTTATCCATGCATAACCCCGACGTTATTTCTGTTCTCATCATCGAAGACAGCCAGGATCTCGCGGCGAACATGGCCGATTATCTGGAGGCGCGTGGCTATCTGGTCGATGCGGCGATGGATGGCGTCACCGGTTTGCATCTGGCCGTCACCCACCCACATGACGTGATCGTTCTGGACTTGATGTTGCCCGGAATCGACGGCTTGAGCCTGTGCCGCCGCCTGCGTCAGGACGCGCAATCTGCCGTGCCGGTGTTGATGCTGACCGCCCGCGCCACGCTGGACGACAAGGCCGCCGGTTTCGGCGTGGGGGCGGACGATTACCTGACCAAGCCGTTTGAATTGCGTGAACTCGACTTGCGTCTGCGCGCCCTGACACGGCGCACGCGCGCCAAAGAAAATCTGCGTCGGCTGAATATCGCCGACCTGGATTTCGATCTGGACACGTTTACGGTGCAACGTGCCGGGCAACCTGTCACCCTGCCCATGCTGTCACTGAAGATTCTGGAGCTGCTGATGAAACGCGCGCCGAGCGTGGTGCGGCGGCGAGAACTCGAACAGGCGGTGTGGGGCGATTCGCCGCCAGACAGCGACGCGCTGCGCGTACACATGCACACCCTGCGTTCGGCGATTGATCTGCCCGGCCTGCCACCTTTGCTGCACACCTTGCGCGGCATCGGCTATCAACTGAAGGTTCCTGATGCTGAGAAAATCTAATGCACGCGCCGCGTGATCTGCGTGGGCGCGTCGCCCTGTTCTTTGCGGGCTTCGGCGCTCTCGTCAGCCTGACCATGACCGTGGCCTTGTACCAAGGCGCGCACGACCTGGGGCAACGTCTGATCGACGAAACCCTGTCGGCGGAACTGGACGACTACATCGCCCGGCGCGAGCGCAACCCGGCTTCGCTGCCGCCCTCAACCGTCATCGTTCAAGGCTACGTGCGCAATGCCGACGGCATCGGTAATGTCCCGGACTATTTGAACGTCCTGCCGCTTGGCCGCCACGACATGCAGCTCGGTACACTCACCTACCGGGCCGCCATTCTGGAGCGTGGCGGCACACGCTACTACCTGCTCTATGACACGTCTCTGCAAACACGCCGCGAACATCGCTTCGCCTGGATGCTGGGGCTGATGGCGATTGCCATGACTTTGCTGTCCGCCCTGGGCGGCATCTGGCTCTCGCGCACCGTGGTCGCACCGGTGGCCGAACTGGCGGCCAAGGTGCGGCATCGCAGCCCGGATGACTGGGAAAAGCCTTTGGCCGACGACTTCCCTTTCGGCGAAGTGGGTGAACTGGCGCGCGTGTTTGATCGCCATCTGATCCGTATGCGCGCCTTCATCGAGCGCGAACGCGCGTTCAGCGCCGACATCAGCCACGAGCTGCGTACCGCTTTGGCGGTGATTCTGAGTTCGACCGAAGTGCTGCTTGACGACGGCAGCCTGAGCGACAAACAAAAAGCGCGCATTGGCCGTATCGAACGCGCGGCTCACGACATGGCCGAATTGGGCACCGCGCTGTTGTTGATCGCGCGCGAGGAATACAGTTTTGCCCTGGGGGGCGGCTGCGTATTGGCCAATGTGGTGCGCGACGTGGTGGAAAAACAGCGTCACCTGCTTGGCGGCAAACCGGTCGAGGTTGAGGTTCACACCAACCCGGAACTGATCCTGTCTGCAGATGGCGGCCTGATGGAAATTCTCGTCAGCAATCTGGTGCGCAACGCATTTTCTTACACCGCATCAGGTCGCGTAGTGGTGATGCAAGACGCGCACTCGCTGACCGTGAGCGATTCCGGAAAAGGCATCCCCGGCCACGCCATCGATCAGGTGTTCATCCGCCACTTCCGTGACATGGCGAGCGAAGGCGCCGGGATCGGACTTTCGCTGGTCAAACGGATTTGCGACCGCTACGGCTGGCAGGTGCGGCTGGACAGCAGCGAGCAGCAAGGGACTTCGGTGAAAGTCGAGTTTTCTTGATCGGGCCGCATTGTCGTAAACCGTAAGTCAAGCCATGAGCAATCTGTGTGATCGCACTCGGGTTGACCGATTGTGCACATCATCAAGGTTCAAATTGGGGCATGGCGCGTCGCATGAATTCGTCAAACAATGGTACGGTAAACGCCATATCACCATGCGACGGACTGTAAACCATTCCTTTTTTAATCAAGTGGGCGCGCACGGGACCCAGTGTGTTAATTTTGACTCCCAGCTTGTCGGCCACATCGCCGGTACGGTGAGGGCCGGGTCCCAGTTCTGCCATGGCGCGTAAATATTTTTTCTCTCTCGGTGTGAGGCGGTCAAACCGCACCCGGAAGAAATTCTCATCCAGTCGCCGGGAAACCAGATCGCTGGTCTCCTGAACCACGGCCAGACTAATCGGTGAAGCGGCAGCGTGATTCCATGCCTGGTAGCCCCACTCCTGCAAAAAATAGGGATAACCCCGTGTCAGACGGAATATCTCATCCAGCGCGGCAATCTCAAAAGCTTCTCCCGCCTCCTGCACCGGGTCTTGCAGCGCCTTGATCGCATCCGCTTTCGGCAGCGGACCAATATCCGGGAAACTGAACAATCGCTCGGCGTAGGACTTCGACTCTCCCATCAGGCCGGGGAGAATGGGTAAGCCGGCTGCGATCAGCACCAGTGGAAGTTGGCGCTGCTGCATCTTGTGCATGGCCATAATCAATGCGCTCAATTCCACTGAACTGAAATACTGGATCTCATCAATCAGAATCGCCACCGCCACGCCACGCTCCTGTGCGGCTTCGCCCACCGCCATAAACAGGCTGGGAAGATCAACCTCCAGATCGCCGCTGTCGGCTGCGCCCGGCTCAGGCTCAATGTCCAGACCAATATCGATATCGCCGACCGTGAGCCTGATCGCACCCACAAAACTTTTGAGCACCGCAATGCCGCGTCGCACCTTGTCACCCGCACCAGCGATCCGATCCAGATCGAACAATAGTCGGCGCAGGTGCGGTGCCAGCAATACGGCCAAAGACTTCCCTTCGTGCGCTTCAACCAGAATAGTGCGATATCCGGCACCCTGTGCCATACGCTCTATTTCATTGAGCAACACGGTCTTGCCTACTCCGCGCAGACCCGTCAGTAATACGCTTTTTTCCGGGCGCTTAGCCAGAACGCGCCCCAACAATACGCGCGCCTGTTCCAGAATGCCGTCTCGCCCGGCAAGCTCTGGTGGCGGCGAACCCGCGCCGGGTGAAAAGGGGTTTCTGATCTTGTCCATGCCTGCCTCATTTATACCAATTTATTCATATTTATACTGCATTTACTGTATAAGAACGAATTTACTGTTATAAAAGCAAGGGGCAGTCCGTATCAGAAGGCTTCGTGGTCAGATTATTTCGTCCTTATTTTCACCTACCCCAACGCCTTTTCCACCACCTCCCGCACATCGCCCGACAGCGACGGCATCTGTTTCAAGCTTTCCAATGCCGCACTGGCGTGAGCCTGACGCACGGCATCGAATTTTTTCCAGCAGTCAAAACAGCGTGCGAGCCGTGACGCGACTTGCGGGTTGATCGGATCGAGGAGAGTGATCTGTTCGGCCATAAAGCGGTAGCCGCTGCCGTCCAGTGCGTGGAAGTGGCGGTAGTTGCCGCCGAAGCTGCGCAAGAGCGCGTAAACCTTGTTGGGATTTTTACGCTCGAACGCGGGATGGATAGTGAGGTTTTGCACGGTGGCAAGCGTATCGGGCAAGCGGCAGGTGGCTTGCACGGCGAGCCATTTATCCACGACCAGCGCTTCGTGCTGCCAGCGCGCGTAAAACCCGGCCAGCGCGGTTTTGCCTGCGTCGCCAGGGACATTGGCGAGCACGGCAAGCGCGGCGAACTGGTCGGTCATGTTGTCGGCACTGGCAAATTGTTCACGCGCACTGGCTTGATGAACGCAGCTCTTGTCCACTTCATTGAGATAACTCAGGCACAGGTTGCGCAAGCGGCGCTGTCCCATGTCTGCCGGATCAGGCTGATAGGCCTGATCCGGGGCAAGGTCGGCATAGCGGCGCGCAAATTCGGCTTCCAGCCCTTGGGCGATGAAACGCACGAGGCCGGTGCGCACCTGATACAGCGCCTCGGGATCGACCATAGCCATCTGCTCGGCGAGCGTGGCTTCACCCGGCAGGGTCAATACTTCGGCGACAAACGCGGGATCGGCGGCGGTGTCATTCAGCATCCGGCGCACGGCATCGAGCACGCTGCCCGGCCATTCGGTAGCGCCGCCTTGGGCAGCGTTCAGAATCAACTGGCCGAACAGGCGTTGCCCCGCTTCCCAGCGGTTGAACGGATCGGCATCGTGCGCCAGCAGATGGATCAATTCGGCTTCGCTGTAGGCGTAGTCCAGCACCACCGGCGCGGAAAAATCGCGCAGCAAGGACGGCGTTGGCGCGCTTGAAATATGCTCGAAAACGAAGCGCTGTTGCGGCTGCGTGAGTTGCAAAACGCGCGTGGTCTCACCGTCACCCAAATCCATATCCCTGCCGTCAACGGCAAGCAAACCCACAGCAAACGGAATCAGATACGGCGCTTTGTCCGGCTGGCCGGGCGTGGGCGCGCAGTTTTGCGTGAGTGTCAGGGTATAGCGTTGCGCGGTCGCATCGTATTCACCGCGCGCGCTGATGTGCGGCGTGCCCGCCTGCCGGTACCAGGCCATGAACGGCGCAAAATCAAAACCGGATGCCGCTGCCATCGCAGCAACAAAATCATCGCACGTCACCGCCTGCCCGTCGTGGCGCAAAAAGTATTCGTCCATACCGCGCCGAAACGCGTCGCGACCGATCAGTGTGCGGATCATGCGCACGACTTCGGCGCCTTTTTCGTACACGGTGGCGGTGTAAAAATTGTTGATTTCAAAATACGCGACGGGGCGGATCGGATGCGCCATCGGCCCTGCGTCTTCAGGGAACTGCGTCGCGCGCAACTGGCGCACTTCCTGGATGCGGCTGGTCATGCGGTTGTGCATGTCGGCGCCAAACTCCTGATCGCGGAACACGGTGAGGCCTTCTTTCAGCGACAACTGGAACCAGTCGCGGCAAGTGACGCGGTTGCCGGTCCAGTTGTGAAAATACTCGTGCGCAACGACGCGGTCGATATTGATGAAATCGGTGTCCGTGGCGATGTCGGCACGCGCCAGCACATACTTGGTGTTGAAAATATTCAGCCCTTTGTTTTCCATCGCGCCCATGTTGAAATCGCCGACAGCGACGATCATGTAATGGTCGAGATCGCATTCGAGGCCGAAGGTTTTCTCGTCCCAGGCCATGGATTTTTTCAACGCGGCCATCGCGTGGCCACATTGGTCGAGCCGCCCCGGTTCGACGTAGATCGCGAGTTGCACATCGCGACCCGAGGTCGTGCGATAAGTGTCGCGCAGCACGTCGAGCTTGCCCGCGACCAGCGCAAACAGATAGCACGGCTTTTTGAACGGATCGTTCCAGGTGGCGTAATGGCGGCCTTCCGGCTCGTCACCGCTGGCGACCGGATTGCCGTTGGCGAGCAACACTGGAAACGCAAGCTTGTCGGCGTGCAGCGTGACGGTGTAACGCGCCATCACATCGGGCCGGTCGAGAAACCAGGTGATGCGACGAAAGCCCTGCGCCTCGCACTGTGTGAAATAACCGTCGCGGCTGCGATAAAGGCCGGACAACTGCGTGTTCTGATCCGGCTGGATGCGCACCTGCGTTTCCAGCACAAAGCGTTCGGGCAAGTTGGCCAGCGTGAGCCGGGATTCGGTCAGGGTGTAACCAGCGGATGACAACAGCTTGCCGTCGAGTTTGACCGACAGGGTTTCCAGACTTTCGCCGTTGAGAATCAAACTGGCACCCGCCATCGCCACACGTGTACAAGCGAGGGTGGCCGTCACCACCGTGCCATCGGCGCGAATATCCACGTCCAGATGAACGGTGTCGATGAGATAGGCGGGCGGTGTGTAATCGCTGAGCTGGATCGGTGCGGAGGCGTGTTTCATGGTGTGCTTTCTAGTTCTGACTGGCGGACAGTATCGTGCGTGAGACGTGGGACTTCAACCGATGGGTAAAATGCCGCCATGCAATATGACACGCCCAGCCCCGTCCGCCTGATCCTCGACACCAATGTCGTACTTGATCTGCTGCATTTTACCGATGTCGGCGTGTTGCCGATTTTGCAGGCGCTGGATGACCGGCGCGCGCAGTGCTACGCCTCGATCAACACGCTGGCCGAGTTGCGCCGGGTGCTGGCTTACCCGGAGTTCAAGCTGGATGAAATTGCACAGGACGCTTTGTTTACACGCTATCAGGCGTGGGTGGGTGTAGTCGAAGCCGCATCAACCCATGTCACTTTGCCGCGTTGCCGCGACCCGGACGATCAAATGTTTTTGCAACTGGCGGCCTCCGTTCACGCTGATTATCTGGTCAGCAAGGACAAAGCTTTGCTGGTGCTCAAACACCATCACGGGCTGGAATTCAAAATTCTGACGCCAACGGAGGCGGCGGCGTTATTTGCTGTGTAGGCTCCTCACGCTTGCGGCGTGGCCAGCACAAATTCCCGGAATGCCTGCGCGGTGGGCGACAGCCGTTTGTCGGTGCGATGCACGACATACCAGTGGCGCATGATGGGGAAGTCCACCACGTCGAGCACCACCAGCCGTTTCAAGGTCAACTCCAGTTCCAGCGTTTGCAGCGACAAAATGCCCAGCCCCAGGCCAACGCTGACTGCCTGCCGGATCGCTTCGTTGCTGTTCATTTCCATGCTGGTACGCAGTTTGACGCCGTGCTCGGTAAAGAATCGCTCCATCGCGCCGCGCGTGCCCGAATCGACTTCACGCACCAGAAACGATTCGTTGGCAAGCTGCGCAACCGGGATGCGCTTTTTGCGGGCGAGCGGGTGGCCGGGCGGGGCGATGATGCCGAGCGGGTTGTCCATGAAGCGTACCGCTTCCAGATCCAGCCCGTCCGGCACCTGCCCCATGATCGCGAGGTCGATCCGGTTGGCGGCGAGCTGAGCCAGCACGCCTGCGCGGTTGGACACGTCCAGATGAATCACCACGTTCGGCAGGCGGCTGCGAAAACGCGCCAGTAGATCGGTGGCGACGGCGTTGACCGTGGTGGTGACGGCAATGTTGAGCTGACCGCTTTCCAGATTGCGCAACTGCGCCAGATTGGCCTGCAAATCGTCGAGCCGCGCGGTGATGCTTTGAGCAGCGTGCAGCACCTCGCGCCCGGCATCGGTGAGAAAGATTTTTTTGCCCATCTGCTCGGTCAGCGGCAGGCCGAGGATGACTTCGATACCCTTGACCTGCATCGACACCGCAGGCTGGGAAAGATGCAGTTCAAGGGCGGCGCGGGTGAACGACAGGTTGCGGGCAACGGCTTCGAAAATACGGAACTGACGCAGGGTGAGACGGCGCATGATTAATATATAAGGTTATTGATATGGTTTACATAATAACAATTTAATTTTCATTATATGAACTGATCCGTATAGTCCGTCGCAGCGAGTAGGGTGCGCCATGCGCACCAGACATCCAGACGGTGCGCGTGGCGCACCCTACACTGTTGATCATAGGAGCCAAGCATGGATCAATCCGCACGTTATTCCGACCTCAGCCTGAAAGAAGAAGACCTCATCAAGGGCGAAGGCCACATTCTCGTCGCCTATAAAATGAAGCCGAAACCCGGCTTTGGCAGCTACCTGTCCTGCGCAGCTCACTTTGCTGCCGAGTCGTCCACCGGCACCAACGTTGAAGTTTCCACCACTGATGATTTCACCAAGGGTGTTGACGCGCTGGTGTATTACATCGACGAAGCCACCGAAGATATGCGTATTGCGTATCCGATCGACCTGTTCGACCGCAACGTTACCGACGGCCGCATGATGATCGTCTCGGTGCTCACGCTCATCATCGGCAACAACCAGGGCATGGGCGACATCGAGCACGGCAAGATTCACGACATCCATTTCCCCAAGCGCGCGATCCAGCTGTTCGACGGCCCGTCCAAGGACATCAGCGACCTGTGGCGCATTCTGGACCGCCCGATGAAAGACGGTGGTTACATCGCCGGCACCATCATCAAGCCGAAACTGGGCCTGCGTCCCGAGCCGTTCGCGAATGCGGCTTACCAGTTCTGGCTGGGTGGCGACTTCATCAAGAACGACGAACCCCAGGGCAATCAGGTGTTCTGCCCGGCGAAGAAGGTCTACCCACTGGTGTACGACGCAATGAAGCGCGCCCAGGACGAAACCGGCCAGGCCAAGATTTTCTCCGCCAACATCACGGCTGACGACCATTACGAAATGTGCGCCCGCGCTGATTTCATTCTGGAAACGTTTGGACCCGATGCAGACAAAGTCGCCTTCCTGGTCGACGGTTTTGTCGGCGGTCCCGGCATGATTACCACCGCTCGCCGTCAGTATCCCGGTCAGTACCTGCACTACCACCGCGCCGGTCACGGCATGATCACCTCGCCTTCGGCCAAGCGCGGCTACACCGCGTTCGTGCTGGCCAAAATTTCGCGTCTGCAAGGGGCATCCGGCATCCACGTCGGCACCATGGGCTACGGCAAGATGGAAGGCGAAAACTCGGACAAGAACATTTGTTACATGCTGGAACGCGACGAATGCCAGGGCCCGGTCTATTTCCAGAAATGGTATGGCATGAAGCCCACCACCTCGATCATCTCCGGCGGCATGAACGCACTGCGTCTGCCCGGCTTCTTCGAGAACCTCGGTCACGGCAACGTCATCAACACCTCCGGCGGCGGCGCTTACGGCCACATCGACAGCCCAGCAGCGGGTGCGATTTCGCTGCGTCAGTCGTACGAGTGCTGGAAGTCGGGCGCTGACCCGATTGCCTACGCGAAAGAGCACAAAGAATTTGCCCGCGCGTTCGAGTCCTTCCCCGGCGATGCTGACAAAATCTTCCCAGGCTGGCGTGAAAAGCTGGGCGTGCACAAGTAAGCACGACTCGGATTTAACGCAAACGAAACACGCCTCCGGTTCGCTGGGGGCGTTTTTCTTCCGCACAAGGAAAAATCATGACCGACAAAGATCAATACAAGATTCAACAGGAACCGTTCTATCAACAACAGAAGAACGAAGTCGCGCTATACGAGGCCGCCTACCGCAACCGCCTGCCGGTGATGGTGAAAGGCCCGACCGGCTGCGGCAAGTCGCGCTTCGTCGAATACATGGCGTGGAAGCTCGGCAAGCCGCTGATTACCGTCGCCTGTAACGAGGACATGACCGCCAGCGACTTGGTGGGCCGCTATTTGCTGGAAGCCAACGGCACGCGCTGGCTGGACGGTCCGCTCACCGTCGCCGCGCGTATCGGTGCGATCTGCTACCTCGATGAAATCGTCGAGGCGCGTCAGGACACCACCGTGGTGATCCACCCGCTGACCGACCACCGCCGCACCCTGCCGCTGGACAAGAAGGGCGAGCTGATCCATGCCCATCCCGATTTCCAGCTGGTGATTTCCTACAATCCGGGCTATCAGACCTTGATGAAGGATCTCAAGCAATCCACCAAGCAGCGCTTTACCGCGTTTGATTTCGACTATCCCGATGTCGCACTGGAAACCGAAATCGTGGCCAAGGAAACCGGCGCGGATGCAGCGATGGCCGCCAAGCTGGTGAAAATCGGCGGTGTGGCGCGCGCACTCAAAGGCCACGGGCTGGACGAAGGCATCTCGACCCGCCTGCTGGTGTACGCAGCAACGCTGATCAAGGACGGCGTCGAGCCGCGCGACGCCTGCCGCATGGCGCTGGTGCGCCCGATCACCGACGACGCAGACATCCGCGACACGCTCGATCACGCCATCGACGCGACATTTGCGTAACTTATGACGTAGGGCGTAATAAGGCGAAGCCGCATTGCGCCGGATGTCGGAAGGTGCAATGCGCTACGCTTATTGCACCCTACAGCCGGATCGAAACCCATGACCGAAACCGAATACCAGCACCCCCTGATGGCCGCTTACTGGAAGCAGGTTGACACCCGTTTCCCGCAGGTCGAGGCGGTGTTCGAGGACGTCATGGCCGAGGCGCTGGCCATCCTCACGCGCGCGGGCATCGACGCCTACCTCGAAGCCGCCCGCGTGATCGGCAAGCTGGGGCGGGGGGTCGAGCCGATGCTGGCGTTCATGGAGGAGTGGCCGTCTGCCGCAAAAGCCATTGGCGAAGACGCGCTGCCTGCCGTCATGGCAGTGGTGCAGCGCATGCAAAAGTCGCCCAACAGCAACGCCATCACGCCCTTTCTGCAAACGCTGGCACCGGTCGCGCGTCGTCTGCAATCGGCTGACCTGTTGCAGCATTACCTCGATATTGTATTGAACTTGAAGGGGCGCACCACCGGCTCCGTTCACGGCCACCACACCACGTTTCCCAGCCCCGGCCTGCCAGCGTTTCTCGCGCAGGCGCCGTTTCTGCTCTCCCAGCTGAGTCTGGCGGGTTTGAAAAACTGGGTGGAATACGGGATCCGCAACTACCGCACCCATCCCGAGCGGCAGAAGGATTATTTCACCGTGCAGTCCGCCGACAGCCGCGCCGTGCTGCAACGCGAGCGCCACGGCACGCTGTTCATGGACGTGGAACGCAAGCTCGACCTTTATATGCGCGGACTCTGGCAGGACTCAGAACAACTGGTCCCGTACTCCACGGCCTTCGACGAATTGCGCAAGCCGGTGCCGTATTACGACCAGCGGGGAATGCGGATTCCGGATGTGTATGACGATGCAGGTGCGATCTCCGGCCTGGACCGCTACCGCGCCACGCTGGCGCACATGGTTGGTCACCGGCGCTGGACCGCTGCGCAAATCGCCGACAACTGGAGTCCGTTCCAGCGCATGGCAGTCGAGTTCTTCGAGGACTGCCGCATCGAGACCCTGCTGATCCGCGAATACCCCGGCCTGCGCACCTTGTTCCTGGCACTGCATCCCAAGCCGCTGGAAAACGCATGCGATCCGGAAACGACCTCCTGCCTGCGTCACCGCATGACCCTGCTGTCGCGCGCCCTGCTCGACCCGGACCACGGCTACCGCGATGTCGACCTGCTCGATTTTGCACAACGTTTCCACACCCTCATCGCCGGGCGCGAAGCCAGCACCAAAGAAATCGCCGCCCTCGCGCTGAGCTACGTCGCCAAAACGCGTCTGCAAAGCGACCAGTTCGCCAAAGTTCATTTTGAAAATACGGTGATCGACTACCGCGACGACAACCGCCACATGTGGGCCTTCATCGAGGAAGGCGACGAGGAAGAATCCTTCGACGAGGAACGCAAGACCACGCCCGACGAGGAGTTCAAAGGCCTGCCGCCGCGCCATTACCCCGAGTGGGATTACAACAGCCAGACCTACCGCCCCGACTGGGTGAGCCTGTACGAACGCCTTCATCCCAGTGGCAATGCCGCCGACATCGACCGCCTGCTCGACAAGCATGCCGCGCTCGCCAAACGTCTGAAACGCATCCTCGATCTGCTCAAGCCGCAGGACAAAGTGCGCATCCGCTATCAGGAAGAAGGCAGCGAACTTGATCTGGATGTCGCCATCCGCTCGCTCATCGACTTCAAGGGCGGCGCTAACCCCGACCCACGCATCAACATGAGCCACCGCACCGACGGCCGCAACATCGCCGTCATGCTGCTGCTGGATTTGTCCGAGTCACTCAACGAAAAAGCGGCGGGCAGCGACCAAACCATTCTGGAACTCAGCCAGGAAGCCGTCTCGCTACTGGCCTGGGCCATCGAAAAACTCGGCGACCCGTTCGCGATTGCAGGCTTTCATTCCAACACCCGCCACGACGTACGCTACCTGCATATCAAAGGCTACAGCGAACACTGGGACGACGACGTCAAGGCACGTCTGGCCGCAATGGAAGCGGGCTATTCCACACGCATGGGTGCAGCCATGCGCCACGCCGCGCATTACCTCGAAGCGCAACCCGCCGACAAGAAGCTGATGCTCATCCTCACCGACGGCAAGCCGTCCGACGTCGATGCGCACGACGAACGCCTGCTGATCGAAGACACCCGCCGCGCGGTGAAAGAACTCGACCAGAAAGGCATCTTCCCCTACTGCATCAGCCTCGACCCCAAAGCCGACGACTACGTCAGCGACATCTTCGGGCGGCACTACACCGTCATCGACAATATCGAACGCCTGCCAGAGCGGTTGCCGGAGTTGTTTGTGGCGTTGACAAAATAATCAGGGCTGATGTTGCCACTGCTGCGATTTACAGAATTCAAAATTAACCGGCCCGAACTTCTGATAAAGCCCTTCCAGATGTTTCACGGGAATGCGGAACTGGCTGCGTGCCTTTACAGAGGATTTCTCTGTGCTGGCATTCATCACTTTGGAGCCGGGGTCAAAAATCACCTGCCCCGCACACAGCGCAGCCAGATAGCGGGTGAAATCCGTACCCTCGCCTAGCGAGCGCGGGGCTGAAATAGCGGTAGGCCGGCGCGGCAACCTATGAAGTCTGGTGCTTGTGATTAGTCTTCAACAATTAGAACCTCGCACTGGCAGTCCCTACAGAAATTCATGAATACGCGCTTGCCTTCCATCATGACAATCTCGACCAAATCCAACCGCAGTCCACACTTGGGACAGCAATCAGGCTGATCTGACATGATGTAATAAATCTTGTCTGGGTCGAACGCCATAGTTCTCAATTCATCACTTTCTATTGTCTACAAAAAAGACATTTCGATGCCAAGCGATCAAAGCAGGCTCTGGGGAGAAACGCTCAGGGCGTTCTATTTCTCGCCCTTCCAGCGGCAACATAACCTCCTTCACAAAAGCCTCGTCGCGTTTTTTTAATTCGCCGGAAACAATAATCTTAAAATCGTCAGACAGCGTAATGAGTCCTTTGTCGAACGCCTTGTCGTGTAGCGCCGAGAGACACAAACCATTGCTTGGATTCAGCCGATTGGCTTTGTCTTTGCTCCACGGAACGATATGGCTGGCAACCAGTAAGCGCGAATCAGAAAGCCCCGACATACAGCATTTGCCACGATAACTTGCAAGAACAGCGCGGCGAAAGAAGCTTTGCTTAATTCGTTGCTCAGTTAAAACCTGCCGGGTTTCACCGGAGTAATCTGCCAACTCAAATTCCGAGTCGGCCTCTGGAATGTCAATGAGTTCAGTTTTCCACTCACGCAGCTGTTGATTAAGCAGCGCACACTCCACAGCGAGTCGCTCCCAGTCCGCATGAAACTCCTCCCACACATCACGATCCAGTGAAGAGGCATTGCCCAATCCGCTCCTGCCTGTGCTGGTGATGGCTGGGTCAAGGCTGGCAAAGTTGACTAATTTCATCGCGACAGCGGATGGTGTGCGCCCAATGAGCGCGGCGAGATCAATGATTTCAGCATTCCGGCTATGCAACTTGCCGAAAGGTAGTTGGCAATACAAGTTGAACGCGAGTTTCAACTGTTCTCTTGTCCAGCGATTTGAACTCATGATGTTTTTCGGTGACGCGGCAAGTTGTACCGAAGCCACCGGCTCCTCGTTTGTTATCAGCGGAGCCATGAGTTTAGCGACAGATTCGATCATCGGGATAACAGCCGCATCCGCAAACAGGAATCAAAGGAACAGAATCAAAAGGGCCAGGCTCACAATAAATTGATGGAAACTGTCGGCAATGCTGAATCCCATGGAACGAGTGTGTTCAGCTTGGTGCGAATTCAGGCATCGCACGAGCCATGAATTCATCGAACAGCGGCACCGTATACGCCATGTCGCCATGCGCAGGGCTGTAAATCATTCCCTTCTTGATGAACTTGGAACGCACGTGGCCGATCTCTAGTAAGTTCTAGATGCGTCTATCAAATAGCCGATAGACATAGGTAGATATTGTTAGATATGGCGGGAGCCTCTGGACTCCGATTCGCTATTTCCGCTTGCCCTTCGCCGCAGGCGCAGCCTCCCCCCGCCCCAGCAGGTAATCGAGAAACGCCCGCGCTACCACCGACAGCTGCCGCCCCGCCGGATACACGGCATACCAGTGGCGCAGGATGGGGAAGCCCTTGACGTCGAGCACGGCAAACTGGTCGGGCTGGTTGAGGGTGAGGGCGTGGCGTGAGAGTGCAGAGATGCCGAGGCCGGCGAGGATGGCCTGCTTGATGGCTTCGTTACTGCCCAGTTCCAGTCGCGGGTGGATGTTGAGGCCGTGACCGCTGAAAATTCGTTCGATGGCGTTGCGCGTGCCGGAACCTTTTTCGCGCATCAACCAGGTTTCCTTCGCGATACGTTCCAGCGTGATTTTCTTTTTATGCGCCAGCGGGTGGTCCGGCGCGGCGATCACGATGATGGGGTTGTCCATGATGGGCGTGGCAACGACGTCGATGTCTTCCGGCGGCTGGCCGACGAAGTAGAGGTCGTCCAGGTTGTCGGCCATGCTAGCCAGCACCTGTTCCTTGTTGGTGACGCGCAGGCTGACGTCGATGCCGGGATACAGCCTGGAAAATTCGCCCAGCAATCGCGGCGCAAAGTACGAGGCCGTGGTGATCGCCATGAGCTTGAGTTTGCCCTGTTTTAATCCCTGCCGTTCGTCCACCGACATGGTGTAGCGATCAAGAATGCCAAATATTTCACGGGTGGCCTGCGCCAGTTCCTGACCGTCCGGGGTGAGTTTGATTTTCTTGCCGATCTGTTCGATCAGCGGCGCACCCACACTCTCCGTCAGTTTTTTGATCTGCATGGAGACGGTGGGCTGGGTGAGATACAGCTCTTCGGAGGCGCGGGTAAAGCTACTCAGGCGGGCGATGGCCTCAAATATTTCCAGCTGGCGGAAGGTGGTGTGGTGGCGCATGGCAGGGTTAGCGAATTAAATTATCCATAGACGATAGTCTATCTTACAAATAGAAAATATCGACTGTTATTGATGAATTAACACCGGCATGATGCGTCCATCGTGTAAGCCTACTGGGGCATTGCACGGAAACCCGACCATTTTTCAGGAGGTAATTCCAAACCTCCCGGTTCGGAAACGCTCCCCGAAATGAACCGGCGGACTTTATTTTTATGTTAAGGAGACAATTGACATGAGTGACGAGCTAAAAGGCAAGGAACGCTACAAATCCGGCGTGATCCCTTACAAAAAGATGGGCTACTGGGAGCCTGACTACGTCATCAAAGAAACCGACGTGCTGGCGATGTTCCGCATGACGCCTCAAGCCGGTGTGGAACCTGACGAATGCGCGGCGGCTGTCGCCGGTGAGTCGTCGACCGCAACCTGGACCGTGGTATGGACCGACCGTCTGACCGCGTGCGAAATGTATCGCGCCAAGGCTTACCGCGTTGACCCGGTGCCCAACACCGGCCCCGGCACCAAGACCGAGCAGCAGTACTTTGCTTACATCGCGTATGACATCGACCTGTTCGAAGGCAACTCGATTGCCAACCTGACCGCGTCGATCATCGGCAACGTGTTCGGCATGAAAGCGGTTAAAGCGCTGCGTCTGGAAGACATGCGCATCCCCGTCGCTTACCTCAAAACCTTCCAGGGTCCGGCTACCGGCGTCGTGGTCGAGCGCGAGCGTATGGACAAGTTTGGCCGTCCGTTGCTGGGTGCAACGACCAAGCCGAAACTGGGTCTGTCTGGCCGCAACTATGGCCGCGTGGTCTACGAAGCGCTCAAGGGCGGCCTGGACTTCATGAAAGACGACGAGAACATCAACTCGCAGTCGTTCATGCACTGGCGCGACCGTTTCCTGTATTGCATGGACGCCGTCAACAAGGCTTCCGCTGCGACCGGCGAAGTCAAGGGTCACTACATGAACGTGACCGCCGGCACCGTCGAAGAAATGATCGAACGTGCCGAGTTCGCCAAATCGCTGGGTTCGGTCATCATCATGATCGACCTCGTGATTGGCTACAGCGCGATTCAGACGATGGCCATCTGGTCGCGTAAAAACGACATGATCCTGCACCTGCACCGTGCCGGCAACTCGACCTACTCGCGTCAGAAAAACCACGGCATGGCGTTCCGCGTCATCTGCAAGTGGATGCGTATGGCCGGTGTGGACCATATCCACGCAGGCACCGTCGTCGGTAAACTTGAAGGCGATCCGATGATGATTCGCGGTTACTACGACACCCTGCTCGACACCCACACTCCTGTGCAACTCGAAAAAGGCATCTTCTTCGAACAGGACTGGGCTTCGCTGAACAAGTGCATGCCGGTTGCTTCGGGCGGTATTCACGCCGGTCAGATGCACCAGTTGCTGACGTATCTGGGCGACGACGTGGTGCTGCAGTTCGGCGGCGGCACCATCGGCCACCCGGACGGCATTCAGGCTGGCGCAATCGCCAACCGCACCGCGCTCGAAGTCATGATCCAGGCACGTAACGAAGGGCGCGACATCTGGAACGAAGGCCCGCAGATTCTGATGGACGCCGCCAAATGGTGCAGCCCGCTCAAAGCCGGTCTGGATACGTGGAAGGACATTACCTTCAACTACGAATCAACTGACAGCCCGGATTTTGTTGCGTCCACCACGGCCAGCAATTAATTAAGGAGAAATAATCATGATGACCAACAATGGCAATATCGTCACGCAAGGGCAGTTTTCCTTTCTGCCGCCGCTGACCGATGTCCAGATCACTGCACAAATCAAATATGCATTGAGCAAGGGCTGGGCGCTGGGTATCGAGTACACCGACGATCCGCACCCGCGCAATACGTATTGGGAAATGTTCGGCAACCCGATGTTCGACCTGAAAGATCCCGCCGGGATTTTGCTGGAAGTGAACAACGCGCGCAAAACCTTCCCCAACCACTACATCCGCGTCACCGCTTTCAGCGCTGTGCGTGGGGTCGAGAGCGTGTGCATGTCCTACATTGTCAACCGTCCCAAGACCGAGCCTGGCTTCGGTCTGGTGCGTCAGGAGACCGATGGCCGTACCATGCGTTACACCATCCATTCCTACGCAACGGACAAGGCGGAAGGCGAGCGCTATTGAGTTAGCGTGATGCCTTAGGCATAGGTTTGAAAATGTAGTGAAAATGGCGGGCGCGATAAACGCCCGCCATTTTTTTAACACCAATCATGGGAGACTTTCATGAGCGAAACAGAGATTCTTAATACCGCCTTGGCAGACGATGCTCAGGTTAATCTGGAAGCCGAATTTGAAGCATCCAATGTAAAAGAAGTACTCGACAAACTCGACAAAGAACTCATCGGCTTAAAACCGGTTAAAACCCGAATCCGCGAAATTGCGGCACTGCTTTTGGTGGATCGCTTGCGTAAACAATTTGCGCTAAGTTCTGAAACACCCACCCTGCACATGAACTTTACCGGCAACCCCGGTACCGGCAAGACCACCGTCGCCTTGCGCATGGCCGAAATCCTGCACCGCCTGGGCTACGTGCGTGGTGGCCATCTGGTGTCCGTCACCCGCGACGATCTGGTCGGCCAGTACATCGGCCACACCGCGCCCAAAACAAAGGAAGTGATCAAAAAAGCGATGGGCGGCGTGCTGTTCATCGACGAAGCGTATTACCTCTACAAGCCCGAAAACGAGCGCGACTACGGCGCAGAATCAATCGAGATTTTGCTGCAAACGATGGAAAACAACCGTGACGATCTGGTCGTGATCCTGGCGGGCTACAAAGACCGCATGGACAAGTTTTTTCACAGCAATCCGGGCCTGCGCTCGCGCGTCGCGCACCACGTCGATTTCCCCGATTACAGCGCCGACGAGCTGCTGCATATCGCCAAACTGATGCTGGCGACGCAAAACTATCGCTTCAGCCCCGATGCCGAAAAAGCCTTCTTCAACTACATCACCATCCGCATGACGCTGGAGCATTTTGCTAATGCCCGCTCGGTACGCAATGCGCTCGATCGTGCGCGCCTGCGTCAAGCCAATCGCCTGTTTGCCAACGCGTCTAAATCGCTGAGTAAAACCGACCTGATGACGCTGGAAGCCGAAGACATCCTCGCCAGCCGCGTGTTTCTCGAAGGCAAGCCCGACGGCGACGACAGCAGCGCGAACATAGACTGAGCATCCAGCCATGACACTCAACGAACTCTATAGCGGGATGCGCGCAGCGCTCGATGGCACGGCTGACGCTGCAAGCATCGACCTGTTGACGACCGAAACAGCGCGTTACGCCAGCACCGTAGGCTGGGCCGAAGGCGTGATCGACCGCGACGGCCGCATCGTCGAAGCCTTCGACAAACTGCGCATGGCCGCGCTCGCGCGATTTGAACAAACGCGCGACCCCAACCTCGCCACCCTGCACGACGCGCTGGCCAAACTCGTCCTCGCCGTCAGCACCCACGACGAAGACATCGACCCGTCGCCCGACAACGACGATCACGACCACTGACGCGCACGCTCAGCCCGTGCCGGGAGTGCGCCCTTGGAAACGCCGTTTGAAATCCGCCCGACGCATGTGATGGACAAGCATATCGAGGCGAGTTGCTACAACCGTATTCGGCTAGCGGTGCTGCGTCTGGGCGATCCCTTGCGCATTGAATTACGTCACCATCGCGGCCTCGACGTGATCGTGCATCACGACCACTGGCTATGTGTCGATAGTTTTGCCAACGACATGCCGATACTGGATTGGCGCGATTTCCAGGTTCACGCACGCGACAATCTGTACGATCCGATTGCCTGCAAATTGTGGCTGCACCATCATTGCGCCGGCCTCATCATGGGCACAGCGCTCGACGATCTGGAGCAAGCCGTCGAACAGCGCCTGCACCCGGCAAAGGACTGACTACTGCCCATCCGCCACGCCGTCCGCAACAAAAGGATTCTCGCGACGTTCGGCACCGAACGTGGACATCGCGCCGTGCCCCGGCACAAAGCGCACATCATCGCCCAAGGGCCAGAGCTTTTCGCGGATCGCGGACAGCAAATCAGCATGATTGCCGCGTGGAAAATCGGTGCGGCCAATCGAGCCTTTGAACAGCACGTCGCCGACGAAGGCGAGTTTTGATTCCGGCTGGAAAAACACCACATGGCCGGGAGTATGGCCGGGGCAATGCAGCACATCAAAGCGCATCGAACCGACGCTGACCGAGTCGCCGTCTTGCAGCCAGCGATCCGGGGTAAAAACCTGCGCGGGTGGAAAGCCGAACATCTGCGCCTGTTGCGGCAGCGCGTCGAGCCAAAACTGCTCTGTGCGTTCCGGACCTTCAATCGGAATATTCAAACGCTCGCGCAATTCTGCCGCCGCGCCGACATGATCAAGATGGCCGTGCGTGAGCAGGATTTTTTCCAGCGTGAGATTGCGTGTGGCGACTTCGGCCAGCAAACGCTCGGCCTCGCCGCCGGGATCGATCAACGCCGCGCGCCCGGCTTCGTCCCAGACGAGCGAGCAATTCTGTTGGTAAGGCGTAACGGGGATGATGGTAAATTCCATGTCTCCAGTATATCGATTCCGTTGAAAAATCCATGTCCGCGCCCGACGCCTTACTGCTGATTTCCACTCATTGTCCGCACTGCCCGACCATGCTGCACGCCATGTCTGACCTGGTTAAGCAAGGTATCGTCGGCAAGCTGGAAGTGGTCAATCTGGAACTGCACCCGGAAGTGGGGCAGGCGCTCGGCGTGCGTTCCGTACCCTGGCTGAAGCTCGGCGCAATCGAGCTTGCAGGGCTGCACAGCCGTGATGAATTAGCCGACTGGGCGGGCAAGGCCGACACGGAAACCGGCATGGCCGATTATTTTCATTTGCTGCTGAAAGAAGGCCGGATGGCGCGCGTGCTCGAAATGCTGCACGCCGACTCCAGCCAACTGGCCGCCGTGCTGCCCATCATTGGCAACCCGGAGGCGAGCCTCAATGTGCGGCTGGGCGCAGGCGTGCTAATCGAAGAATTTGCGCAATCTGCTGCGTTGCGGGCATTGGTTCCGCGTTTAGGCGAACTGTCCGCCCATGTCGATGCGCGCGTGCGCGCCGATGCCTGCCACTACCTCGGCCTGACCGGAGACCCATCGGCACGCGCGACTCTGCAAGCCCGTCTTGGCGATGATGATGCCGATGTGCGCGAAATAGCAGCCGACAGTCTGCAAGCATTGGCACAACCTTGAGCGCTACACGAAACATTTCTGCGGCCTATCTCGGCGTGATCGCCATCTGGTCGACCACGCCGCTCGGCATCCAGTGGAGCACGCTCGGTTCCAGCTTCACTTTCGCCGTCATGCTGCGCATGTTGATCGGCTGGGTGATCTGTGTTGCCGCGTTGTGCTGGATGCGCATGGCGCTGCCCCGCGATGCCAACGCACGCATCATGTATCTGGCCAGCGGCTTGTCGATGTTCGTCGCGATGCTGTGTTCATACTGGGGCGCGCAGCATATTCCGTCGGGTCTGATCTCGGTCATCTTCGGCCTGTCGCCGCTCGCCACGGGCATCTTCGCCACGCTGTGGCTGCGTTCGCACGAACTCAGCCCGCTGCGCATCGCCGGACTCGCCCTGAGCCTGGCCGGCCTGTGGCTAATCTTCGGCCAGTCGTGGTCAAGCGATAAGCTCGCTGTTGCAGGCATCGCTGCGGTGCTGTTTGGCATGCTGATGCAATCGCTGGGACTGGTGTGGATCAAGCGCATCGGTAACCAGCGCACACAGACGCCGCTGACATCGCTTGCCATCACCACCGGCAGCCTCAGCGTCGGCACCCCGCTGTTCGTACTCGCCTGGCTGATCGTTGACGCTGGAAATCTTCCGGTCAGCCTCTCCTGGCGCGCCACCGCCGCCATCGTCTACCTCGGCATATTCGGCTCGGTCGCGGGCTTCACGCTCTATTACTACGTCATCCAGAAACTCGATGCCGGACGCGTCGCGCTGATTATGCTGATTACCCCGGTGGCTGCCCTGCTGCTGGGTCAAACGCTCAACCATGAAACGATTCCCGCCAGTGGTTGGGTGGGAATTGCGCTGATCGGGATTGGGCTGGTGTTGTATGAATGGCAGGCGTTGAGAAAGCTTGGGAAATGAATACCGGGTGATGTCGCGGCGACAGTAGCTTGACACCAGCCTTCATGTTGCCATAATTGGCAACATGAAGGCTGGGTTGATTACGGATTTCAAAGACATCACGCCGGATGGTGGGCTGATACAAATGCTTATCTGGCGCGTCCCAGAGTCTGTTCCGCCGACCACTCACGGCCTGAAATACCGCTTGGTGTATGTAGTAGACGGCGTGCGCGTAGTGGGTTTTGATAACGAGCGCGGAAAAGGCGATCACTGCCATCTTGACGGCGTGGAGTTGCCTTACCGCTTCATCAGCCTCGACCAACTGGTTGAAGATTTCATCGTCGAAGTGGCTAAAAGGAGAACGACATGAACAGAGTTTTGACAATCACCCTGCAAGCGGACTGGTCGGATAGCTTGCGGCGGACAGCAGCAAAAGCGCAACGCGGCTTGTCGGGTGCCGGGTATCAGGGCGAGTCGCTCAATTTTGAGTCGCCCGGTGCGTTCTTTGGCCGCCTGACCGAACGCCGCTGGGAACTGGTTCGCGCATTGCTGGGGGGCGATCCTTGCGGTGTTCGCGAACTGTCACGCCGGGTTGGGCGCGGCGTGCGCCGTGTTCACGAGGATGCGTCTATTCTGATAGAACTCGGACTGATCGAAAAAGACGAGAAGGGAAAGCTAAGTTGCCCTTATAAGGACATTCATGTGGATATGCATTTGCGTCATGCGGCATAGGTTCTGTTGAGTGTAGTTGGCCGGGGCTTGCCCGGCCAACACTCCCCAACCCAAGCACGCCCTCCCCATATCCCGTAAAATTCAGCTTTAGCCGCATCCCGCTGCACTTGCCATGACTGCCCGCCTCAGGGAAATCCCCTACAACTACACTTCGTTTTCGGATCGCGAAATCGTTATTCGCCTGTTAGGCAGCGATGCGTGGGAGACGCTCAACACCCTGCGCGGCGAGCGCCGCACCGGGCGTTCGGCGCGGATGCTGTTCGAGGTGCTGGGCGATGTGTGGGTGGTGCGGCGCAATCCGTATCTGGAAGACGACCTGCTCGCCAATCCCAAGCGGCGGCGCATGCTGGTCGATGCGCTGCATCATCGCCTGGCCGAAATCGAAAAGCGCCGTGCTGGCAATGAGCTAGTCGGCCAATTGCTGGCCGCCGCCAATCGGGCGGTGCGCGAGTTCGAGGCCTGGTTTTCCGATACCGCTGATCTGCGCGCGCGCATTCTGCGCCGCCTCGCCCGGGTGACACGCCGCGACAATATCGGTTTTGACGGCCTTGCGCGTGTATCGCATGTCACCGACGCGACCGACTGGCGCGTGGAATATCCGTTTGTCGTGCTGACGCCCGACACCGAAGCAGAGATGGCCGCACTGGTCGCGGGTCTGGTGGAACTGGGACTGACGATCATTCCACGCGGCGGCGGCACGGGTTACACCGGCGGCGCGATTCCGCTGACAGCCAATGCGGCGGTGATCAACACCGAAAAACTCGAAGCGCTAGGCGCGGTGGAAATGCTGCGCCTGCCGGGTATCGCGCACGAAGTTGCGACCATTCACTGCGGCGCGGGCGTTGTCACCAAGCGCGTGATGGAAGCGGCGGACGAGGCGGGGCTGGTGTTTGCGGTCGATCCCACATCGGCGGATGCCTCCACCATCGGCGGCAATGTGTCGATGAACGCGGGCGGCAAGAAGGCTGTGCTGTGGGGTACGGCGCTGGACAATCTGGTGTCGTGGCGCATGGTCACCCCGCAGGCGGACTGGCTGGAAGTGACGCGACAGGATCACAATCTTGGCAAGATCCACGATGCAGCGTCGGCCTCCTTTGAAGTGCGCCGCTACGCCGCCGACGGCATCACGCCCAAAGGCGAGCCGGAAATGATGGTCATCCCCGGCAGTCATTTCCGCAAGATCGGGTTGGGCAAGGACGTCACCGACAAATTTTTGTCCGGCCTGCCGGGCATCCAGAAAGAAGGCTGCGACGGGCTGATTACGTCCGCGCGTTTCATTCTGCATCGGCTGCCCGCGCATACGCGCACCGTGTGTCTGGAGTTTTTCGGCCAGGTGGCTGAGGCCACGCCCGCCATCGTCGAGATCAAGGATTTCTGCGACCAGCACAACGAAGTGCTGCTGGCCGGGCTGGAACACCTCGACGCACGCTACGTGAAAGCGGTCGGCTACGCGACCAAGGCCCCGCGCGCGGGCCGCCCCAACATGGTCTTGCTGATCGACGTGGTGTCGGACAACGAAGTGGCCGTGGGTGAAGCCGCATCGCACATCGTACGTATCGCCAACGCGCGCGGCGGCGAAGGTTTCATCGCGGTTTCACCCGAGACACGCAGAAAATTCTGGCTCGACCGCGCGCGCACCGCCGCGATTGCCGCGCATACCAACGCCTTCAAGATCAACGAGGACGTGGTCATTCCACTGCCCCGGCTGGGCGACTATACCGACGGCATCGAGCGCATCAACATCGAGCTGTCGATCACGAACAAGCTGAAATTGCTCGATGCGCTGACGGCGTTTTTTACCGCGCCGCTGCCGCTACTGGAAGACGACGACACCATTGCCGACCCGGTGCAGGCCGAAGAAAAGCGCCAACATGCCGACGCGTTGATCGCCACAGTCAAGGCGCGCTGGAGCGGTTATCTGTCCAGCCTCGATTCGCCGCACGAGTCCGGCAGCATCTTCACCGCCCTGCGCGACAAACTGATGCGCGTGTCGTGGAAACGCGAAGTGCGGCGCGAGTTGCAGCAGCTCTTCATTGGCCGCGAATACACGCGCGTGCTCGAAGCCTGCGACCGCATCCACAAAGAGGTGCTGAAAAGCCGTGTCTTCGTCGCGCTGCACATGCACGCGGGCGACGGCAATGTGCACACCAATATCCCGGTCAACTCCGACGATTACGCCATGCTGCAAGCCGCCAATGCGGCAGTCGCGCGCATCATGAAACTCGCGACCGATCTGGGCGGCGTGATTTCGGGTGAGCATGGCATCGGGCTGACCAAGCTGGAATTTGTTGACGACGCGGCCATTGCGATTTTTGCCGAATATAAAAAACAGGTCGATCCCGAAGGCCGCTTCAACAAGGGCAAACTGCTGCCCGGCGCGGATTTGCGCAATGCCTACACGCCGTCGTTCGGCCTGCTCGAAGCCGAATCGATCATCCTGGAATCGACCGAGACCGAGGCGATTGCCGATTCGATCAAGGACTGCCTGCGCTGCGGCAAATGCAAGCCGGTGTGCAACACGCATATCCCGCGCGCCAACATGCTGTATTCGCCGCGCAATAAAATCCTCGCCACCTCGCTGCTGATCGAAGCGTTTTTGTATGAAGAGCAGACGCGGCGCGGTGTGTCGATCAAGCACTTCGACGAATTCTCGGACGTGGCCGACCATTGCACCGTGTGCCACAAGTGCAAGAACCCGTGCCCGGTCGACATTGATTTTGGCGACGTGTCGATCGCGATGCGCAACCTGTTGCGCAAGCAGGGGAAAAAGAAATTCAATCCCGGCACCTGGGCGTCGATGGCGTTTCTGAATGCGACCGATCCGACCACGATCAAGCTCACGCGCAAGGCCATGATCGAGTGGGGCTATGCCGGTCAGCGCCTGGGACACGCGCTGTTCAAGCGTCTCGGCCTGATTCAGGCGCAGACCAAAAATCCGCCGGCGACGCTCGGCAAACCCAAGCTCGTCGCACAGGTGATTCATCTGGTCAACAAACCGATGCCGGGCGGCCTGCCGAAAAAAACCTCGCGCGCGCTGCTGGGGCTGGAAGACGCATCCATCGTGCCGGTGCTGCGCAACCCGTCCAAGGTCAACGACGATTCGGATGCGGTGTTCTACTTCCCCGGCTGCGGCTCCGAGAGATTGTTTTCGCAGGTCGGGCTGGCGACGCAGGCGATGCTGTACGAACTCGGCACGCAGACCGTGCTGCCGCCCGGCTATCTGTGCTGCGGCTATCCGCAGACCGCAGGCGGGCAGGCCGACAAGGGCGATGCGATCACGGCGCAGAACCGCGTGCTGTTCCACCGCGTCGCCAACACGCTCAATTACCTCGACATCAAGACCGTGATCGTCTCGTGCGGCACCTGCATGGACCAACTGCTGAAATACGAATTCGGGAAAATCTTCCCCGGCTGCCGCCTGCTCGACATCCACGAATACCTGATGGAAAAAGGCATGAAACTCGAAGGCGTGACCGGGACAAAATATCTTTATCACGACCCCTGCCACACGCCGATGAAAACCCACGCACCGATGAAAGTCGCGAACACGCTGCTCGGCGGCGGCGTAGTTTTATCTGACCGCTGCTGCGGCGAATCCGGCACACTGGCCGTGACACGCCCGGACATTTCCACCCAGATCCGGTTCCGCAAGGAAGAAGAAATCCGAAAAGGCACAGAAGCTTTACGGGCAGGCAACGACGCGATTCCGGTCAAGATTCTGACCTCCTGCCCGTCATGCGTACAGGGTCTCGCACGCTACAGCAACGACGCAGGCACCGAAACCGACTACATCGTGGTGGAAATGGCGAAGCATCTGCTGGGTGATGACTGGATGAAGAATTACATCGCAGCGGTGAATAATGGCGGAGTTGAGCGGGTGTTGTTGTGAGAGGCAGTGTTTTATATTGCCCCCCCCCACGTTTCTGCTAGGCTAAGCCCAGCTTCACAATTCAATCGATAAGCATCTGTAAAATAAGACTAAAGGGGAGTGAAAAATGAAAACACGTTTACACGCACTGACCGTCGCACTGATTGCCTGCACAACACCTGTTTGGGCGGCCACGTCGAATGTCGATGTCTACGGCCAAATAATTATAGGTGTGGATACGACACTACCCACGAACGCAACTTATGCCGCCGCCGCCGATATCCAGTCTAGTATTTTTATTTTCCCGGGCGCGCCCCCGTACATCGCACAATCCAGCGTCACAACCACACCGGGCGCGACAGCCTCCATTACCCAAGGCGCACTCGTTGGCATTCCCTCGATCAGCAACAACAGTGCCTCGGCCAGCACCACGCTGGGGAACAACCATGCTTACGCGCAAGCCAACGGGCATTCCTTGGATATAGGCATCGGCAGTTTTTCTGGCTGGTACGACCAGGTCACAATCACTGGCGGCACGGGAACCGGTACTGCACACTTCACCACACAGCTGAACGGTATCGTAGATGTCGGAGCCATTGCAGGAATCGCGAGTTATGGCTTGTATGCAAGCAGCATTCATCCTAATGTGCTCGGCACTGACAACGTGGTCATCGGGATCCCCGGTGGCACCCCAACCGCTCCCTGGTTTCTTATGGGTGTCCAAGTCAATCCGGTTATCGAATACAGCATTGTCGCTTCACCCTACAACGATCCTAATCAAATCAGCGGGCTCTTCAGCCCTCCGCCTGACTTGGGCGGTGGTATTCCCAGCATCCCCGGTATTCCGGCACTAGAGCCGCTACCGAGTTTTCAACCCGACTTGGTTCTCACGCCAGGTGCCGGACAAATCATCATCGCCACGCTACATGGTTCTGTCGAGTTCACTTATGACGTGCCGTTTTACCTGATTGGCACATTGAGCACGGAGCTGCTAAATCTGGATGCCTTTCAGCCATTTTGTTCATTTACCCTCGAATGCCCTTCCCTCCCGACCAGGGACGGCACCGGAACCACCACCCTCGATTTCGCCCACAGCGCGCATCTCATCGACATCGGCTTGCCGGATGGCGCAACGGCAAGCACCGCTTCTGGCGCACGCTACAGCGCAGCTTCCATCCCCGAGCCTTCCAGCATTGCACTGGCGGGTTTGGGTCTGATCGGAATGGGGATCGTCGTGGGGCGCACACGCCGCCGCACCTGATCGCACCTTGCCAGATTCAACCGCGCCCCGCATCATGCGGGGCGTTTTGTTTGGGGAGCGGGATATGGCTGTTTGTCCGTTATGCGAGTCGCCGGGCGGCGAGGTGTTGTGGCGCAGCGATTTGTGTCGCGTGGTGCTGGCAGACGAACCGGACTATCCCGGTTTTTTGCGTGTGGTGCTAAATGCGCATATCAAGGAAATGACCGACCTTGCGGCATCGGATCGCGCCGAAATCATGCGCGTGGTATTTGCGGCGGAGGCCGCGCTGCGACAGGTGATGCGGCCGGACAAAATCAATCTGGCGACGCTGGGGAATATGGTGCCGCACGTGCATTGGCATGTGATTCCGCGTTTTGCCGATGACCCGCATTTTCCCAATCCGATCTGGGGCAGCAAGCGACGTGAGCTGCCTCATCCCTTTGATCCGACATTACAGGCGCAACTGGCGCAGGTACTTGAGCGACAGCTTGCGAACTGATCCAACACCAAATCAAATCAGTAATGTCCGGTTAAAAGTCAAACAAAATCAGTTGGTTATCTGGTGGCAGCGGAATGCTTCTGGTGGTATCCGGCTGCAAGGCGCATGAAATAAGGGTTTTCTCGAAAACCGAGACCGACAGAATCTGTAATTCCATTTCCAGATAGACAAGATCGCGAAGGCAAGCCGCAGACAGTGCTGTAGCACGGCAAGGCGCAGCCGACAAAGAGATTGTCTATCTGGAAATGGAATAACAAAGTGTAGAGCGAGACATTCAGGTGAAGCTCCTTTTTGACGATGGCGATCAGCACGCAGGTAGACACCGCGCACCATACACATTGCGCGAGGTCGCCACATCTTTGCGTCTTCACCGCGTTCTCGCTCGTCCCCAAGAATCGCTTGATGCGCAGATGCTGCTTGATCCATTTGAAGAACAACTCCACCTGCCAGCTCATGCGGCCAAAAGTCTTCCATGGCACGTACTCCATGACTTGCGCAAACAGTGTCTTGCCCACGTTCATGCGTTACTCCAGGTTCATCAAACCCGGAAGCATCGCAAATGTGCAAATTGAAATTCAAATCGTGGACACCCATGAATCGCTCAAAACCCGTATCGATAGTGGCTTCACAGCCTGTGCGGCTCAATTTAACCGGACACTACTGAAATCAAATAGGCATTTCGGGCGGGTGAGCGCAGCGTTATCCGCCGCATGATGGGGGACGATCACATTCGGCGGATATGTCTTTGGCGCATCCAGCGCCAGAGACGGTATCCCTTGCGGATAACGGCCTTTGGCCTCATCCGCCCTTGTATCTACGCTATACGTTTAGCGTTGTTTCTATCGAGAATTTGAATAAATGGCATTCGACGTTCAGGGAAGCACTTTATCGATGCTGATCTGAAGATTCTGTGTTCCCGGTTTGAGCGGGCCGACGCTACCTTCCAGGTCGCCGCTTTGTGCGCTGGCATTGCCGCTTTTTGAAATCCGCGCAACCACCATCACCGAAGGAAACGCCGACAACTTCATGCCCGGCGCCATCGCGTTGGAATCGTCCAGACTGAAACGTGCCGGCAACTCGGCGGCTTTCAGGCTCAGGATAGCCAGCGGCATACGCGGACCTTTTTCGGCGCGGGCGAAGATGAACAAGGTATCGCCAGGCGACACTTTGGCGGCCAGCGCCGGTGCCAGTTTGACCTGGCCGCTGACCAGACCACCGCCATTGGCCACAGCAGGCGCAGCCGCTTCCGGTGCGGCGGGCATGATATTGGGCAGCGCGGCAATCGGGGTGCGTCCCTCCGCCAGGGCGCGCGCCTCTTCCAGACTGGACTGCAGGGACTGGGTAAATTCAGAATCGGCAGGCGCAGTCTTGACCACTTTTTCCCAATAGGCAATCGCGCCCTTGTAATCTTTTTTGTCGAAAGCGGCGGTACCCATCAGCGCCAGCGCCTTGAGGTTGGCGGGGTCGATTTTAAGTGCGCGCTGGAGCATGGCCAGCGGCTCGCCGTCGAGCTTTTGCCCTTGCGACATGGCCAGTGCGTCGGCGTGGTCGGTCAGCAATTGCGCATCGGGTGGCAGCAGTTTTTCGGCGCGGGCATAGGCATCGGACGCTTCAGAAAAACGCCCCAGCACATTATAAGAACGCGCCAGCATGGCCCAGCCCGTGCCATCGTCCGGGTTGTTTTTAAGATTAGCCGCAAGCTTCTCGGCCATAGCCCGGATGCTTTCAAAGGACGTGCTGTGTGGACTGGCTCCCGACGCACTAGCGGACATGGCGGCATCCGGAGCGGGCGATGATGCCAAAGGCGCGACTGCCTCGGGCGTGCCGACCTTGAGATACATCCCCACGGCGGCAACAGGAATCAGCACCGCCAGCGCAACCGGTGCCCAGCGCCCGCGCCCGGGTCGGGTCGGTGCGGCATCATTGACTGCGGCCAGCGTGTCTTCCAGCGCGCGTTTTTCCAGTTCGCGCCGACCGATCGAATGTTGTTCCGCGTTAATCGTGCCGTTGTTGAGATCGGTATCAAGTTCCTTGAGCTGGTCACGGTAGATCAGCACATTGGCCTGCGCGCGTGAGGTCTTGTCGTCTTCTACACGCTGTTTTACCAGCGCGGGCAGCACAAAGGCCAAGCCCAGAGCAATGAGTACGCCCATAACAATAAAAAATCCGGTCATGTTGTTTCCTTGGTTTTGTCGGTGTGTAACAGGGATTCCGCCTGCGATTGCTGGTCGCGGCTCAACTCCGGTTCGGCGACAGATTGCCGCCGCCGTCGCAGATTGAAAATCAGAACGATGCCGCCCACTGCCAGCAGCAGAAAGGGGCCGATCCAGAGCACCAGCGTCGTGCCTTTGACGGGCGGGCGATACAGTACAAAGTCGCCATAGCGGGCGACCATGAAATCCTTGATTGCGGCGTCGCTCATGCCGGCCTGGATCTTTTCGCGGATTTCATTCCGCAGATCGACCGCCAGTTCGGCGTTGGAGTCGGCGATGGTCTGGTTTTGGCACACCAGGCAGCGCAGTTCGCTGGAGAGTTTCATCAGCCGCGCTTCGGCAACGGGATCGGCGGCGACTAAAGCGGCTTCTTTGGCGTAAGCCGGGGCAAGCGTCGCCGCCAGCAGAAGAGAGAAAACAAATTTACGCAGCATTGAGTTTTTTCACCAGCGGAAGAATCGTGTCGTGCAGCGCTTTGGGTGTGATGGGCCCGATCTGTTTGTAGCGGATGACACCGGCCTTGTCGATGACAAAAGTTTCCGGCACGCCGTACACGCCATACTCGATCCCCGTCCGCCCGTCCAGATCGGATACGTTAGCCACATAGGGATTGCCCACGCTATCCAGCAGGCGGCGCGCGTCGTCCGGCTGATCCTTGTAGTCCAGTCCGACAATGGGTACTACCCGGGTTTTGGCGAACTCGACCAGAACCGGGTGCTCCTCGCGGCAACCGCTGCACCATGATGCCCACACATTGAGCAGCCAGACTTGGCCGCGCATTTCATCGGAAGACAGCATCCGCGAAGGGGTGTCGAGCGTTTGCAGACGGAAAGTTGGCGCGGGTTTGTCGATCAGCGGCGAGGGCACTTCGTGCGGATCAAGCTTGAGACCCGCGCCCAAAAAGCCCAGCATGGCGAGGAACAGCGCCAGGGGAATCAGATACCAGGCTTTCATGCGGCTTCCGGGATCAATGCGGCAGACGACACAGCCTGCTCGCGGCGGCGCGCCAGGCGATAACGACGGTCGGTCAGGGTCAGCGCGCCGCCCATCGCCATGATGAGGCAGCCGCCCCAGATCCAGTCTACAAAGGGTTTGATATACACGCGCACCACCCAGGCACCGTTATCGACCGGCTCGCCCAGCGATACATACAGATCGCGGGTAAAGCCGGTCGCGATAGCTGCTTCAGTCATCGGCATCTGCGTAGCGGTATAGATACGTTTTTCCGGTGCCATGGTGCGCTCCAACTGGCCGTTTTTCAGGATGTCGATGCTGCCTCTCGATGCCATGTAGTTGGGGCCGGGCGTTTCGGTCACGCCCTTGAACACAAACTGATACGCGCCGATGGTGACGGTATCGCCAACGTCCATGCGCACATCTTTTTCAATCTGGTAGCCCTTGACCAGGGTCACGCCGACGATGAATACGCCGATGCCGAAATGCGCCACCAGCATACCGAAATAGCTGCGCGACTGGCCGCTGATCCGGTGGCGCAGGGTCTCGCCGCCAGTGCGCTGGATACGGCTCCACAGATTGAGTGCAGTCGAGGTAAATACCCATAGTGCAAGCAGCAGGCCAAAGCTGACCATGGGCGACCACTGCCCCAGCACCAAAGGCAGCAGCAGTGCGCTGACCAGACTGATCGCAAACGCCCAGCGCAAACGCATGGCTAGCTCCGGCAAACTGGCTGATTTCCAGCGCGCCAGCGGACCGATGCCCATGAGGAAAATGGCGGGCGCCATCAGCGGCACAAACACGTTATCGAAGTAGGGCGGGCCGACTGAAATCTTGCCCAGTCCCAGCGAGTCAAGCACCAGCGGATACAAGGTGCCGAGCAGCACCGAACCCGCAGCCGCGACCAGGATGACATTGTTGGCGAGCAGCATCGATTCGCGCGACACCAGATCGAAGCGCCCGCCGAGGCCGACCTTGGCGGCGCGCCAAGCGAACAGCAGGAGCGAGCCGCCGGTCACGATCGCGAGGAAAATCAGGATGAAAATACCGCGTTTGGGGTCGGTGGCAAACGCATGAACCGAGGTCAGCACGCCGGAACGTACGAGGAAAGTGCCCAGCAGCGACAGTGAGAAAGCGAAGATGGCGAGCAGCACCGTCCAGTTTTTGAAACTGCCACGTTTTTCGGTGACGGCGAGCGAGTGGATCAGCGCAGTGCCGACCAGCCACGGCATGAAGGACGCGTTTTCCACAGGATCCCAGAACCACCAGCCGCCCCAACCCAGCTCGTAATATGCCCAGGCGCTGCCGAGCGCGATACCGACGGTGAGAAAGACCCAGGCCACCATCGTCCAAGGTCGCGACCAGCGCGCCCAGGCCGCGTCCAGATTGCCGCCCAAGAGTGCGGCAATGGCAAACGCGAAGGCCACCGAGAAGCCCACATAGCCCATATAAAGCATGGGCGGGTGGAAGATCATGCCGGGGTCTTGTAACAGCGGGTTGAGATCGCGGCCATCGAGTGCGGCAGGCAGCAGACGATCAAACGGGTTGGAGGTCAGCAGAATGAACAGCAGAAAACCGACACTGACGAAACCCATCACGCCCAGAATGCGCGCCACCATTTCGCGCGGCAAATGGCTGCTGAACATCGACACCGCCATCATCCACAGTGTGAGCATGAACACCCACAGCAACACCGAGCCTTCGTGGCCGCCCCACACCGCCGCCAGCCGGTACGGTAGCGGCAACATGGAATTGGAATTGCTGGCGACATACAGCACAGAGAAATCGTTGACCGCAAAGGAATACGCCAGGCACACCATGGCCAGCGTGATGAACACGAACAGGCCTTGTGCGGCGGGTCGCGCCAACGCCATCCAGGGCGCAATGCCGCGATGTGCGCCAACGATGGGAAACACCGTC
Source organism: Thiobacillaceae bacterium (assembly GCA_040080135.1). Classification (GTDB taxonomy): domain Bacteria; phylum Pseudomonadota; class Gammaproteobacteria; order Burkholderiales; family Thiobacillaceae; genus Thiobacillus. The sequence continues at coordinate 96,465 of JBEBIZ010000002.1, read as the reverse complement.
AGCGCAATAGCGATCAACAGCGCGACGATGAGGGCGAAGTGACCAATTTCTGGAATCATAGGGATTTGCCTTTCGTATCCATCACCAGCGTCTTGCCGGTGGATTCGCCCGAGGCCTGCGCACGTTTCAACGCTTCGGCAGCCTCAGGCGGCATGTAATTTTCGTCGTGTTTGGCCAGCACTTCGCTGGCCTGGAATACGCCATCCGCGCCGAGTTCGCCTTGAGCGACCACGCCTTTTCCTTCCTTGAACAGGTCGGGCAGGATGCCGGTAAACAACACGGGAATGGATTTTGCGGTATCGGTCACGGTGAAATGCACCGTCACGCCTTCGCGCTTCACGCTCCCCGCCACCACCAGCCCACCGATGCGCAGCCCGCGACCGGTGGGCGCTTCGTGCGCAGCGATCTGGCTGGGCGTAAAGAAAAATACCATATTGCTACGGAAAGCATTCAGCACCAGCGCGGCGGCCAGGCCGACGGCGGCTAGGCCGACGGCAATCAGAGCCATGCGTTTATGTCGTGGTTTCATATTTCACCTCTGGATTAAGACCGCTTGCGCCTGGCGGGCTTTTTCGACGGCACGCCGACGCGCGCGCAGCATAAGAATTTCAGCAATGATGACGATGGCTGTGACCAGGTAAGACCCCCAGACATAAAAGCCGTAACCGCCCATGGCGATGAAGTCATCCAGACTCTTCCAGATCATGTTGGTTCCTTTGCAAGGTTGGCGATCCAATCAGCTTGCTGTTCGCGTTCAAGAATAATGCAGCGTACCCGCGCCAGCGCGGCGGCGATGCTGTACATCCAGCACGCCAGCGCCATGATCAACATCCCTAGCAGCATGGTCGCAGCCATCTTGGGCGCCATGGTCATGCTGACCGACGCGCCCTGATGCAGGGTGTTCCACCACTTGACCGAAAAATAAATGATCGGCACGTTGACCACGCCGACCAGCGCCAGCACCGCACTGGCGCGATCAGCGCGGCGCGGGTCATCGATCGCGGCGTGCAGCGCCATAAACCCGACATACAAAAACAGCAGAATCAGCTCGGATGTCAAGCGCGCATCCCACACCCACCACGCGCCCCAGGTCGGCTTGCCCCAGAGCGCGCCCGTCCACAGGGCGATGAAGGTGAAAAAAGCGCCCGTCGGTGCCAGCGCGCTCGCCATCATCGACGACAGGCGCGTATTGAAAGCCAGGCCAGCCGCCGCCCAAGCGGCCATCACGATGTAGATAAACATCGACATCCAGGCCGCAGGCACGTGAATGAAAATAATGCGGTACGACTCGCCCTGTTGAAAGTCGGTGGGGGCGACAAAAAAACTGAGGTACAGACCCGCAACCGTCAGGATGGCCGCAGCCAGCACGAACCAGGGGATTAGTTTGCCCGCCAGCGGATAAAACGTGACGGGAGAGGCGTATTTAAACCAGTTCAGTTTCATGCGGATAAAAATTCCAAGTAAGTCATTAGGGCAGCGTTCATTATTCCAGCGATATGCGCAACGCCGCCGCTGTCGCCCAGGGTGCCAGAACCATGCCCAGCAGCAATAGTGCGCCGAGTATCGACAAATGACCGCTGGCGCTCATGCCAATAGCGCTGGCATCCACCGCCCCCGCGCCAAAGATCAGCACCGGGATGTACAAGGGCAACACCAGCAGCGAAACCAATACGCCGCCGCCGCGCACGCCCACCGTCAAGGCAGCACCAATGGCACCGATCAGGCTCAGCAGCGGCGTACCCAGCAACAGTGCCAGCAGCAGGGTGACAATTGCCTCGCGCGGCAGATCGAACTGCAATGCGATCACCGGCGAAATCAACACCAGCGGCAAACCCGACACCAGCCAGTGCGCCACGACCTTGCCGATCACGATCAAGGTAAGCGGTTCAGGTGCCAGCACCAGTTGCTCCAGACTGCCGTCCGCATAATCTTCGGCAAACAGCCGTCCCAGCGACAGCATCGATGCCAGCAAAGCCGCCACCCACACAATACCCGGTGCCATGGTACGCAGCAGCTTGGGATCCGGCCCCACGCCGAGCGGAAACAAGCTGGCGACGATGACGAAAAAAAACAGTGTGGTGGCCACGTCCGCGCGCCGCCGCATGGCAAGCAGCACATCGCGGGCAATCACAGCGCGCAAGGTCTGCATCATCGCCCCTGCGTCCTCATTGCAGCCTCAAGCATCCAGCCTCAACGCCTGCGTATCGGTCGCCTGAATCGCCACATCCTGGTGGGTGGTCAGCGCAATCATGCCGCCTTGCTCCAGGTGGTTTTCCATCAGTTGCCGCATGTCCGCAACCGCCGCGACATCCAGCGCATTGAAAGGCTCGTCCAGCAACCAGAGCGGTCGTGCGTGCGCGAGTCGCAAGCGCGCCAGCGCAGCGCGACGACGCTGGCCCTGCGACAGAAACTTGACCGGCAGATGCTCGCGCCCCGCCAGACCCATGCCGTGCAAGGCTTCGGTCACCGCTTCGCGGCTGGCGGGCTGGCTGGAAAGATGCGCAGTCGTTAACAGGTTTTCCTGCGCGCTGAGATCTTCCTTCAGACCGTTGGCGTGACCGATATACGTCAGCTCGCGCCGGTAATCCTCGCCCAGCGTCTGGATCGTCTCGCCGCTCCAGCGCACCTCGCCAGCCATGGCCTGAGTCAAGCCGCACAGCGTGCGCAACAAAGTGGTCTTGCCGCTGCCGTTGCCGCCCTGTATCCAGATCAGGCCGCCGGGTTTGAGCTTGAACGACACGCCACCAAACAGGCGGCGCTCACCCCGCAGGCAACCGAGTCCGGTTACTTCCAGCATGAGACGCCCTCACAACGGTGGCTCAGATGTCCCAACGGTAGCCCACATAGAACGAATGATTTTTTGCAACATCGCGCGTGACGGTATCGTCTGTCACGGAATAATCAAAAGAGTAATCAGCCTCGAAAGACAGGGAGTCCTTGAGTTTATAGGTCAGGCGCATACCCGGCGTCCAGCGCGCCAGGTCGGTGCTGGGTTGCGTCTGCTGCTGGTAATACTGCAATGAGGGCTCCAATGTCCACCGCTCCCAGTTGGTCACATTGTTATAGGCGAGCAACTCACCGTGATACAGATCACCCTTGTTCAAGCTCAGCGTAAACACATTGACGTCCTGCGTGGAGAACAGGTTTGTTCCAATGCCGCGCAGTGAGAACGTGTAGATGTTGCCGGTTGCGGGCGTAGCGGCCAGCGTGGTGCCGTCGGCCAGCGTAACGGCAGGCAGTGCGCCCGTGCGCGACAAGCCCAGATCACTGCCGAGTTGCCAGCTTGAATTAAGCGGCATGGTCATACCAATCAGCGACTGTTCGGAGATGGCGCTGGTCGATTCGGCCAGTGCGCGAATCTGGTCTTCTGTTTTGACCAGCAACAACTGTTTGATGCTGGTCGGAACCGGGATCAACGACGTGACGGTCTGGTTGTAGAGCGCATCCGTTGTTGCAAGCGACGGCGCGCGACGGCGATCCAGCAGAAAATTGAACATGGTGCCGCCGGTCGATGTCCAGTTGCCCTGGAGCGTGCCGATGTTGAGCAGGTTATAGCTGACATCGAAATCAACCAGCGCACTGACCATCAAGCGTTCCTGGAAGTAGCGCAATTCGCCGCCTGTGGCTTCGCGATCCTGAATGCCATCGACCTGCTGATTGAAATAGAACGCATTGCCGCCCCAATGGCCGCCGATGTTGTCGGCATCCACACTGACACCGGCAAATTTCCGGTTCGAGTCGGGGTTGGGGAATTCAACCGGCAGACCCGCGATAAAATTCGCCCGCCATTTTGGCTGGAAGCGATAGCTCAGCATCGCACCGTCGAAACGGCCAGGCGCGCCGCCCGACGTGCCGCTTTGGCGACCGAGGCGGGTATTGAAGCCGTTTTGCAAACCCTTGTACTCATAAAACAGCGAATTGACGCGGTTGCGGTTGGGCACGGTATCAATGAAGCTGCGCGTATTGTCCAGGCGGAACACCAGTTTCTGTTCCTTGCTGTCATCGCGGTAGCGTGCGTTCAAATCAATATTGGTGCGCAGCGAGGATTGTTTTGAACTTGAAATCGATGGGGTGCCGGGCGTGGTCGACGTATTGAAAGCGGTCTGGGTCTGGCTCTTGCCGCCATAGTAATACTGGGACAGGCTGCCTGTGACCGTCTTGGTGACCGTTTGTCCTTCTGCGGCGGTCTGCTGGCTACCAGCATTGATGCTCTGCGTGGTGCCTAGTTTTGCAAGATGCTGACGCACGCGATCCGTACCTGGCCCTTCAGGAAACAATTTGAGGTAAAGCTCGTATTCGGCGCGGGCGCGATCAGTCTGGCCGTTTTGTTCGCGCGCAACACCAACCTGTTCCTGCGCATCCTGCGAAAACTTGTTGGGCGGCAGCAATAAAACCCGGTTTAGGGTATTGATCGCTGCGTCGTAATTGCCGCTAGCCTGCGCCTGCTGAGCCTGTGGCATCAGTGCTGCCGCCTGATCCTCGACTTCTGCCGTGGATGCCTGCACAGCCATGGACTGCGCCTGATCAAGGCTGGGGCGAGCTTTGGCCGAGACCGCGTCGAGGATGTCCTGACGGCGACGTTTTAGATCAACGACCGAAGCGCCGGGAAACTGCGCCACCAGACCACTGCGAATTTTTTCCGCCTCTTCGAGGGTCGCGAAATAGCCGAGGTTCAACTCATACTGGCTCTTGTTATCGCGCACCTGCTGGGTGGTGAAAATGGCATGATCCTGATATTCACGTGGGACAAGTTTGCTGCCAATTTCGTCTTTGGACTCGGTACTGAACAGGTTGATCGTATAGCGCCTGGCCTCTTCGACCGCCTGTCGCTTGGTCGCCTTGTCGCCAAACACGATGTCCAGACTGCGGTCGCTGGAACCGGCGCGAACGATGATCGAATCAGCCTGCTTGCTCTTGCTGAATTGCACATCGAGTTTGCGGACTTGTGCGCCGGATTGGGGCAGGTAGGAAACAGTAACGCCAGGAATCGATTCAAACGGTCGGGAACGCAGCGACTCCGTTGACTTGATCGTCAGATCGGTGCCTTGCAGTATCCGGAAATAAATCTGGGCAGTTTTGGTTTTATCGCTTTGGGTAAAACGGACAAACTGAATGCGCGAATTGAAGGTGATGCGAACCACATTGCTGTAGTTATCCGGTTGCACCTGAACCTCGTCCAGAATGTTTGCTCGCGCAGGCAGCGAACAAGCCGCCATAATGCCAAGGCTGACAAGCGCAGCCGCCAGCGGTTTCCTCATATTGATCCGCATTGATTGATCCCGTATTTATTTGAAGAGTAGTTAATGTAGTCGATTGGCACGGTTTATGCCAAGGCTCGCAAATGCGAGCCTTGGGGTTTCAAAACAGCGCCAGACCTGGCCGTTCTCGCATCAATCCCATTTCGAGTAGGCCGTGCCCTTGTTACCCAGGGGTTTGTGACAGCCGGACTGCGAACAGTCGGTCGCGGTCTTGGATTGATGTGTCACGCTTTTCTTGTCCATGCTGCCCAGATAACTGGTGCCGCTTGCGTGACAGGTCTTGCATCCGGTGGTGATGCTGTTGTGGTTCATCTTCTCGGTTGACCAGCTCGACGTGCTGCTATGGCACGACTTGCAGTCCAGTGCGCCAATCACGCTCTTGTAAGGAATGTGGTTGGTGGGCACGGCCAGCGCGCCAGTCGAGCCTTGTGACGTATAGGAACCGTTATGGCAGGACTCGCAGGTCACGCCCGTCACAATAGTGTGGTTCATCGCCGCACCAGTAAAGCTCGTGGTGTTCTTGTGACAGGAATCGCACTGCGCCGTGGTCGGAATGTGATTGCTGGCCTTGCCCTTGGCCGTCGTGCCGTTGTGGCAGGTCGTGCAAGTGCCCGGCGACACACCCGTGTGACTAAAGGTGGCGGGTGTCCAGGCCGTGGTCTTGTGACAGGTGTCGCACGATGCCGTTGTGACCAAGTGGGTGCTCGGCTTGCACGTGGCCGTAGTGCAGTTATGACAAGTCGCGCAGGTGCCGGGGGTGACTCCCGTGTGGCTGAAGGTGGCAGGTGTCCAGGCCGTGGTCTTGTGGCAGGTATCGCACGACGCACTGGTCGGCAGGTGCGTACTCGGCTTGCCGGGCGCGAGTGAGCCATTGTGACAGGTGGCACACGCGCCAGGCGACACGCCAGTGTGGTTCATCACCGCGCCGGAGAAGCTCGTGGTGCCTTTGTGGCAGGTATCGCACGACAAGCTCGTCGGAATGTGGGTGCTGGGTTTGCCCAACGCCGTCGTTCCGTTATGACAGGTCGCACAGGTTCCGGGAGACACGCCGCTATGGTTAAACGCCGCGCCTGTGAAACTGCTGGTCGATTTATGGCAGCTCTCGCATGGAGCGGATGTCGTGACGTGGCCACTCGGTTTGCCCAGGGCTTGCGTGCCGTTGTGGCAAGTCGCGCAGCCGGAAGTGATGCCGGTGTGACTCATCACCGCGCCGGTAAAGGTGGTGGTGCCTTTGTGACAGGTGTCGCACGACAAGGTCGTCGGGATATGGGTACCGGGTTTGCCCAGCGCGGTCGTGCCGTTATGGCAGGTCGCGCAGCTTCCTGGTGCAACGCCCGAGTGGTTGAACGCCGCGCCAGCAAAGCTTGTAGTGGATTTGTGGCAACTCTCACATGGCGCAGAGGTTGCGACGTGGCCACTTGGTTTGCCCAGCGCCAGCGTGCCGTTATGGCAAGTCGAACAGCCTGAGGTAATACCAGTGTGATTCATCACCGCACCCGTAAACGTCGTGGTGCCTTTATGGCAAGTGTCACACGATGCCGTGGTCGGGATGTGCGTGCCGGTTTTGCCCAGCGCAGTCGTGCCGTTATGGCAGGTCGCGCAGGTGCCCGGTGCCACGCCCGAGTGATTGAACGCCGCTCCAGCAAAACTCGTAGTGGATTTATGGCAGCTTTCGCACGGCGCAGAGGTTGCGACGTGGCCACTTGGTTTGCCCAAGGCTTGCGTGCCGTTATGGCAAGTGGCGCAACCGGAGGTGATGCCGGTATGGCTCATCGTCGCCGGTTTGAATGCCGTGGTCGATTTGTGGCAGGTTTCGCACGCCAGCGTGGTAGGAATATGCGTGGCGGGTTTACCCAAAGCTTGCGCGCCGTTATGACAAGTGGCGCAACCAGACTTGATGCCTGTATGGTTCATCGCCGTACCCGCAAATGATGCGGTTGATTTGTGGCAGGTCTCGCAGGTCAAGGTGGTGGGGATATGCGCAGCCGTTTTTCCTTTTGCCGTCTTGCCGTCATGACAAGTGGCACAGCCAGACGTGATTCCGCTATGGTTGAAGACAGTTCCCGAGAATGTCGCGGTGGATTTGTGGCAGGTTTCGCACGGCGCAGTGGTCGCGACGTGGCCGCCTGGTTTACCCAGCGCTGGCGTACCGTTGTGGCAAGTCGCGCAGCCCGAACTAATACCGGCGTGGTTCATGCTGGCCGGTTTGAACGCAGCAGTCGATTTGTGGCAGGTCTCGCAAGTCGAGGCGGTCGGGATATGCGTGGCGGATTTGCCCAGCGCCAGCTTGCCGTTATGGCAGGTCGCGCAACCCGACGCGATACCGGTATGGTTCATCGCTGATGGCTTGAACGCCGTGGTCGATTTGTGGCAAGTCTCGCAGGCCGATGTCGTCGGGATATGCGTGGCCGGTTTGCCCAGGGCGTTCGTGCCGTTGTGGCACGTTGCGCAGCCGCTGGTGATGCCGATGTGATTCATCGTCCCCGACTTGAACGACGTGGTCGAACTATGGCAAGTCTCGCATGAGGCCGAGGTCTTGATGTGGGTCGAAGGTTTGCCGAGCGCCAGCGTGCCATTGTGGCAGGTGGTGCAACCGGTGGTGATACCAGTGTGGCTCATCGTTGCAGGCTTGAACGCCGTAGTCGATTTATGGCAACTCTCACACATCGCCGTGGTCGGGATGTGGGTAGTCGGTTTGCCTTTGGCCGTAGTGCCGTTGTGGCAGGTTGAACAACCAGACGTAATCCCAGTGTGGTTCATCGCCGTCGGCTTGAATGCTATCGTCGATTTATGGCAGCTCTCGCACGTCGCCGAAGTCGGGATGTGTGTGGATGGCTTGCCTTTAGCTGTGGTGCCATTGTGGCAAGTAGAACAACCCGAGGTAATGCCGGTGTGACTCATCGTTGCAGGCTTGAATGCCGTGGTCGATTTGTGGCAGGTTTCGCACGTCGCCGAAGTAGTGATGTGGGTGGTCGGTTTGCCTTTGGCGGTCTTGCCGTTGTGGCAAGTCGAGCAACCCGAAGTGATCCCGGTGTGATTCATCGCCGTCGGTTTGAACGCCGAAGTGGACTTGTGACACGTCTCGCACGTCGCCGAAGTCGGGATGTGGGTGGTCGACTTGCCTTTGGCGGTCTTGCCGTCGTGGCAGGTCGAACATCCGGATGTAATTCCTGTGTGGTTCATCGTCGATGTTTTGAACGACGTGGTCGAGCTATGGCAAGTCTCGCAGGAGGCCGAGGTCTTGATGTGTGTCGAAGATTTACCGAGCGCCAGCGTACCGTTGTGACAGGTGGCGCAACCGGTGGTAATGCCGGTGTGGTTCATCGTTGCGGGCTTGAACGCTGTCGTCGATTTATGACACGTTTCGCACGTCGCCGCAGTCGGGATGTGAGCAGACGACTTGCCTTTGGCTGTGGTGCCGTTGTGGCAAGTCGCACATCCACTGCTTACACCGGGATGGCTGAACTTCGCTCCGGCAAAGCTGGAGGTAGATTTATGGCAGCTTTCGCACGGCTCGGAAGTCGGGATGTGCGTTCTGGGTTTACCGGTGGCAGTCGATCCATTGTGGCAAGTTGCACATCCACCTGTAACACCCGCATGATCGAAACCTTTGGCAGGTCTCCAGCCCGAGGTTGAATGGCAGGTATCGCATGAAGCAGTGGTTTTAAGGTGATCCGGCGACTTCCCTGGTGCCCTGGAACCGTTGTGGCAGCTTGCGCAGGTGCCCTTTACGACACCCGCATGATTGAAGGTTGCTGTCTCGAAAGTTTTGGTTGTATGACAATCACTGCAAGGCAGACTGGTCGGCATGTGGGTGGCCGGCATCATTGCAACGCCGCGTTGCGAACCCTGGCTATGGCAGCTCGCGCAGGCGCTTGGTGTTCCCTTGAAGATGCCACCAATGTGGCAAGTTTCGCAACGCACAACTTTGTGTGCGCCCGTAAGCGGAAAACCCGTGCTCAAATGGTTGAACTGGGATTTGGGGGTAGCCGCCTGCGCAGGCTGTGCAAACGGCAGCACAATCATCAGGGCAAGTAAAAGCCATAACGCCCGGTGTAAAGACAGGCGGGACATCCAGAGGCTGAGGGCTTTTATTGGCATGATGATCTCCAGTGCGTGTTAGCCACGCAGATTAGGAAAGGTGTTATTGAGACGGCTATTAAACGGTTTGTACAAAGCGGCAAGCGTACAGGCATCCTCGCCTTTGATTGAGGACGGGGGCCGTCTCAATAACCGCCTGTTTAAATTGGTTATTGATCCGGCCATACGAGAATCTGACAAGACTGCCGTAGCGGACGAACCACAACTCAAATTTGTGGGCCGTTTAGTGGCCGGGTCAATAACAGGGAAATCCTGCCGGGTGTTGAAACCGGCACGTAGCTTTATTTTCTTGAAAGTTGACGACACGTGGCAGCGTTCGCAGAAGCGACCGTAGCTACCATCATGCACGTCATCTTTTTCGTGACAGTTGATGCAGGCTGACGAAAGGCTCGGCTTACCGGTGACGGCGCGGGTATGGCAGGCATCGCATTTCAGGTTGCGATGGCCGCCATCCAGCTTGAACTGGGTCAGCGTGTCGTGATTAAAATCCCACACCTTCCAGTCGCGCGCGTTATGGCAGGTCTCGCATTGCGGGCCAAGTTTTTTCTTGTGGATGTCGTCTTTGCTGTGGCAGGCAACGCACTCCGTTTTCGCGTCCTTGTATTGCGCGGTGGCGTGGCATTTCTTGCATTCCACCACCACGTGCCTGCCCAGCAGCGGGAACTTGGTGCGGGCATGGTTGAACGTGGTCTGTGTCCAGTTCTGTGCGCTGTGGCATTGCTCGCATTTTTCGCCTTGCTGGCCTTTGTGAACATCGTCTTTTTTGTGGCAAGCAAGGCACGCAACTGGCGTGTCTTTGTATTTGTGATCCTTGTGGCAGTCGTCGCATTTCACGTCGCGGTGTTTGCCAAGCAGGGCGAACTTCGTTTTGCCGTGATCAAAGCGGTTTTCTTTCCAGTCGCGCTCGCCATGGCAGTCGCCGCACTTGTCGCCAAGCGAGCCTTTATGCACGTCGTCTTTTTTGTGACAGGCGATGCAGGTCATGGGCGTGTCCTTGAAGACAGGGCTCTTGTGGCAAGCCTTGCACTCGATGTCGTTATGCTTGCCCAGCAGAGGGAAACGGGATTTGCCGTGATCGAAGCGCGCTTCTTTCCAGTCGCGCTCGACGTGGCAATCGCCGCATTTTTCGCCCAGCGTGTTTTTGTGCTTGTCGTCTTTTTTGTGGCACGACACGCAGGCGGTTTGCAACTTGTCGCGGTATAGATTGCCGGTGTGGCAATCGTTACATTTGGTCTGCCGATGCTTGCCGCGCAGCGCATATTTCGTGTCGTCGTCGTGGTTGAACAGGATGACGTCCCAGGCTTTAGCGTTGTGGCAGGTCTGGCATTTTTCACCATAACGACCTTTGTGCTTGTCGTCTTTGCGATGACACGAGACGCAAGCCACGGGCGTGTTCTTGAAGGCATTGTCTTTGTGACAATCCTTGCATTTCGCCTTGGCGTGCTTGTCTTCAAGCTTGAAGTCAGTTGTGTCATGGTCAAATCGCGCTTCTTTCCAGTCGAGCTCAGTGTGGCAATCCGCGCACTTTGTGCCCAGCTTGCCATGGTGCTCGTCGTCCTTCTTGTGGCACGCAATGCAGGTGCTCTGCGCGCTCCGAAATTTTTTGCCGGTGGTGTGACATTTATTGCATTCCGTTTCCGTGTGTTTGCCCTTAAGCGGGTAATCCGTCAGCTTGTGGTCAAATTTCTTTTCGTCCAGCGTGAAAATCTTCGCCGTACGCCCCTTGTGATCCGTATGGCAGGTGCGGCACGCTTGCTCCTTGATGCGCCCGTGATACCCCTGCTTTTGCGCGATGTCCTGGCTCACGTCCTTGTGGCAATCCCGACACCGCTTGGTCTGTCCTTCACGATCAAAACGAACGTGGCACGCTTCACATTTATCTTCTGTTTTGGCGTGACCCTGAATCAGCTTTCCCGGCATCAGCACGCTTTCCAGCGTGTCCGCGCTTGCCTGGCCTGCCACCAATCCTGTCGTCAGCCCAGACAGCAACAGCAACACCGCTACGAAAACCGTCCTTAGCAAAACCACGCCACGCGTCTCAAACTGTCTTTCGCGCCCCAAAGCCCCATCAATACATATGCACCGCAACAATGTGCGCAATCGCACTGAGCACCAGCATGTAAACAAACGGCACATGCAAAATGTGCCAGAGCGAGAACAGGCGTTCATAAGTATTGAACTGGGCGACGTTTTGAACGCCTTGCAAATAAGTCGCTACCAGCTGCCGGGCAGCCTTGAAGCGGCGGCGGGTTTTGGCGCGATCCCAGCCCTGCTCCTGCGCATGGGTTTTGTACAACTGATACAACTCGCGCGAGCACTGCATGTAGACGACCCGGCGACGCATCCAGAGTGTGGCAAACGCCCACGCCGAACGCAGCGGATCGCGCGGCTGCGTAGCTAGTGCAGATTCAAAATGGCTCAGCGCGTTTTCTACGCCGGGCGCAAACGCCAGCTTCGACTCCACTTCTTTTGAATTCAGCCCGGCCAGTTCGCGCAGCTCTTTCAGACTGGCGCGATGCCCATACAAGCCATGGTGAATCCGGGTATAGATAAAACGACCGATGATGCCGCTGCCCGCCACCAGCGACATGCTGGCCAGCGCGATGCCGGCGTTGATGGAGCCCACCTGAAAATTCGAATGCACCAGAATGAATAACGGCCCCAGAATGCCCAGCGCCATATGTCCGGCAAACCAGTATTTGGCCGCGCCGAAGCCGTGCATAAAACGGAAATGCTTGCGCAACGGGTACAAAAACAGCATCAGCATCATGATGCCGCCCGCCAGCCCCAGGTTGTAGCCCACATCTGAACCCGCAGCAAAGCCGCCCCAACGGCTGATCGCCCAGGCAAACAACACCAGCAGCGTCACGCCCAGCGTCATCACGGATGCACTGGTCTCGCGTTTGCGTGGTTTGCTTTCGGCGCTTCTGGATGCTTCCATCCTGATCGGCGCCTGCATAATCAACGTGTTTTGCACTTAACTTGTCCTTGTGTTGCTTTATCCCAGTTACAGATTACGGCAGTGAACTTAATAACTTTAGGGGACACGAATGCCATGTTGCGTGTGAATATATTACACTGATTAATCGGGCTGGCAAATATATCTTGCAAAACCTATCAAGGCAACCGAAATCGTGTCGTAAATTTGCACACATAAGCTGTGCTCGCCCCTGGTTGGCGACTGCCTCACCTACAAGAACACTCAGGACTGGATAAACCATGTATGTCTCGCTTACGAATCTCGCGCTCTATATCACCCCGCTGACGATTGTGTTTTTTCTGTATTTCCGCCGTCGTCTGCGGCGCAACGAAGCGCATGCCATGACTTTGCAGGAATCAAGGGATGCCGGTCTGGGCGAACCGGTTTCGCTGCATCCGGTGATTGATCCGCTTCTATGCTGCGGTTCGGGTTCCTGCGTCAAAGCCTGCCCGGAACAAGCGCTGGGGCTCATCGACGGCAAAGCCTACCTCGTGAATCCCTCAGTCTGCATCGGTCACGGTGCCTGCATGGCCGCCTGCCCGTTCGATGCCATCAAGCTGGTATTCGGCACTGAAAAACGCGGGATCGACATTCCGCGCGTCAAACCCAATTTTGAGTCGAATGTGCCCGGACTCTATATAGCTGGTGAACTCGGTGGGATGGGGCTGGTGCGGAAAGCCGCCGAGCAGGGGCGCCAGGCGATGGACTCCATCCGCAGTTCGCTCAAAGGCGAAACCAAAGCCGATTTCGACGTCATCATCGTGGGTGCAGGGCCCGCAGGCATTTCGGCAGGACTGGGTGCCATCCAGCACAAGCTGCGCTACCGGATTGTGGAGCAGGAAGATTCGCTCGGCGGCACGGTGTACCACTACCCGCGCAACAAGATCATCATGACCGCACCCGTGGTGCTGCCCATCGTTGGCAAAGTCAGGATGTCAGAAATCAGCAAGGAGGCGCTGCTGGATTTCTGGAACGGCATTGTGGGAAAAACCGGTCTGAAAATCAGCTTTAACGAGCGACTGGAAAGCATCCAGCCGAAAGACAAGGGCTTTCTGGTCAAAACGTCGGGCGGCGAACATACCGCGCGGGCGGTGTTACTGGCCATCGGACGCCGTGGCTCGCCGCGCAAACTGGATGTCCCCGGCGAGGAGCAGTCCAAGGTGGTGTACCGCCTGGTTGACCCCGAACAATACCGGGGACAGAAAGTGCTGGTGGTTGGCGGCGGGGACAGCGCGCTGGAAGCTGCGCTCGCCATTTCTGAGGAAGCGGGTACTCAAGTCGCTTTATCCTATCGTGGTGAGGCCTTTGGTCGGGTCAAGGTAAAAAACCGTCAACGCCTGGAAGAGGCCCAGAAAAACGGGCGCATCGAAGTTATGCTCCAGTCGAACGTGGTTCGGATCGAATCCGGAGAAGTGGTGCTGGACGGAGAATCCGGGCAAGCGGCTTTGTCGAACGATGCGGTTATTGTTTCTGCGGGTGGCGTGCTGCCGATTGATCTGCTGAAGGCTGTCGGCATCCAGTTTGAAACCAAACACGGTACGGTCTGAAAAGCTGCCGGGAATCCTGGTGGGAATCAGGTTTACCCACAAAACATGTTTTGCGTGTTAAATTATCACACCCAAATCACATTACATTTGCAACGGATCATGTCGGAACAGGAACTCGCTCACGCGCTTGTCACGCCGCCACGCTCGCTCACTGCGGCGGTGAAGCGTCTGCTGCGTCCGCTGGTCAAGCTGCTGTTGCGCTACAGCGTGCAGTATCCCGCGCTGATCAATCTGCTCAAGCAAACCTATGTCGAAGTGGCGACTGCCATGCCAATCGACGGCAAAGATCAAACCGATAGCCGGGTCAGCCTGCTCACCGGCATTCACCGGCTGGATGTGAAGCGGCTGCGGCAGGAAGTATCCGTCGGCAACGAGGGGCCGCCCATGTCAGTATCCCTCGGCGCACAAATCGTGACGCGCTGGATCACGCATGTTGAATATCTGGACAACAAGGGTCGGCCTTTGCCTTTGCACCGGCTCGCGAGCTCAGGCGGTCTGATGAGTTTCGAGTCACTGGTACGTTCGGTGAGCAAGGACATTCGGCCGCGCGTGGTGCTGGACGAATGGATCAGGCTGGGGGTTGCGCAGCTTGATGACATGGATCGTGTCATGCTGGTGACCGACGCGTTCGTGCCCAGCCACGGGCTGGACGAGAAGCTGTTTTATCTGGGCAAAAATGTACACGATCACCTGGATGCGTGCGTACACAATCTGGCTCACCCCGAGGCACCGCCCCTGCTTGAACGCAGCACCTATTACGATCATCTGAGCAAGGATTCGACGCTGATCCTGTCGGCCTACGCCCGCCAGTTGTCGAGTCAGGTGATGCAAGCCTTCAGCCAGAAGGCGATGGAGTTGCAGGAGCTCGATCATCAGAATGCCGATGCCCGCCACCGGGTGACGTATGGCCAGTATTTTTACAAGGCCAACGAGCAGGAAGAACCCGGCGCGCAGCCATGAAACTTTTGCGCCATGTTTTGCCGGGACTAGCCGCGCTGTTACTGGCACCCGCACTTTATGCGGCCAATCCCTGCGTGACAGGCGGCGCGCCGTTCATGCGCGACGGCACGGGAGCAGGCGGCACTGGCGTGCAACCTGGCTACGCGGATGGCACCGGGCAAGGCGGTACTGGCATTGCGCCCTGGCAAAAACCAGACGGTGATGGCGATGGTAGCGGTACTGGCGGCACCGGCCTCACGGTTGAAGTCGAGGGCGTGATTACCGGATTTGCCAGCATCTGCGTGAACGGGCTGGAGCTGCATTACCTCCCGGCCACGCCCGTCTCCATCCACGGCAAGACCGGCTCGCTTGCCGACCTCGCGGTGGGTCAGGTGGTGCATGCGCTGGCAAGAGGGCAAGGCGATCAACTCACCGTGCAACAGGTTCATATCCGGCATCTGCTGATTGCCCAGGTAGAAGGACTGAGCGCGGGCAAGCTACAGGCACTGGGGCGCACCATCAGCCTGAATCCCGATACGCGTATGCCTTCTGGTCTGGCTCCCGGCATCAAGGTCGCCGTGAGCGGTTTTGTCGGCGCACACGGCCACGCAGTCGCCACCCGTCTGGATGTGATGCCGGGCAACACACCCGACAGTCTGACCGGCGAAGTGCAACGCAACGCTCAAGGCAAGCTGATGATCGACGGTGTCGCCCTCGACGGGCTCGACTCCACGCTCAACCCCGGTGACCTTGTTCGTGCCGAAGGCCGCTACGCACAAGGCCGGATGCAGGTCACGCGATTTGAGCGCGAGGAACGCGCGATGCCTGCGGATCGCGTCGTTATCCAGGGTCTGGTGCGCCACGCCGACAAATCTGCCGTCAATATCGGCGGCCAGCGCTTCCTGATCGACTCACATACCCGAATCAAGCAGTCTGCGCCACGCGCGGGCGAGTGGGCTACCGTCGATGCGGTACGCGAAGGGCACAGGTTGCGCGCGCACGAGGTGGAGTCCCAGGCTCATCCGGACAGCCGCCCGGACAAGTCTATGCGGCGGAATAGTGATAAGAACTACGAACCTGAAGCGCGGCAATCGGGCGGAGAGACGGATCGCCCGGATCGTGCAGTAGAAAAAACGGAACGACCCGAGTCGGTTGAGCGGTCAGAGAAAGTCGAGCGGCCTGAGTCGCCCGAGAAAACCGAACGCCCGGAAAAAGTCGAGCGTCCCGAAACCCCTGAGAAAGCCGAAACCCCTGAGAAAGCCGAACGCCCTGAAAAAGTTGAACGTCCCGAAACTCCCGAGAAAACCGAAAAGCCCGAGCGAGTCGAGCGCCCGGAAACACCCGAACTCCATTATTGATCCGGCATTTTTTATCCGGGACTGTCAGCCAGGCCGTAGGGTGCGCCATGCGCACCCTACGGTTTCATGGATAAATCGTGCCGGATCAATAGTCAACCTCGCGGGTGGTTCAACCCACACCAATCAAATTAATCGCGTTAAAATCATGCTTATGATTCAAAGGATTGCCATGCGCCTGATTGCCCTGATATGCACGCTGTATCTCGCCTCCCTCTCCGCCGCCGCCGCCGCCGCCGCCGACGGCACATTCAGTGTCAATCTGGGACTCGATTACTCGTCGGGTAAATATGGCAGCCTGACCACCACCGAAACCTGGGCGCTGCCGCTCAGCCTGAAATACCGTACAAACGACTGGAGCGTGCGCCTGTCTACCGCCTGGCTGCGCGTTCAGGGCGACGGCAATGTCACGCCCGACGGCGATCCGCTCAGCGTACCGGGCGGCACATCCACCACCGAAGGCATGGGCGATGTGTCCGCCAGCGCTGCTTACAATCTTGTCGATGAACGCACCCACTGGGCGGGTCTCGATCTCAACGGCAAAATCAAATTCGGCACTGCCAGCGTGTCAAAATTTCTGGGCACCGGCAAAAATGACTACACCGTCGGTGCCGAGCTTTTCAAACCCATCGACAAATGGAGTCCCTTCCTGAGCCTGGGCTACAAATGGAAAGGCGACCCCGCCGCCATCCAGTACCGCAATGTCTGGCTAAGCTCGATCGGCACGGATTACCGCGTCACCCCCACGATGTCTTTCGGCGGCAGCTACGACTGGCAAGAGGCGGTCACCCGCACTGGCAGCCCGATCAGCGAAGCCATGCTCTATCTGAATTTTCAATTAGCGCCTCAGAGCAAGCTCAATCTGTATGCGGTAGGCGGCTTTAGCAATGCAAGCCCGGACTGGGGCTCGGGGCTGACCTTCTCTCACCGCTACTAAGCGCTGTTCTGCCATGCTCATCGGTTTCGTCATTGCTTATCTTGTCGTCTCACTTGGCATTGGCTTTTACGCAGCCACCAAGGTTCACAGCGCCAGTGACTACATCACCGCCGGACGCTCGCTGCCGATGATCGTGGTGGTGGCGATGGTGTTCGCCACCTGGTTTGGTGCCGAAACGGTACTCGGCATCCCCGCCACCTTCCTCGGCGAAAACCTCGGTGCCACCATTGCCGACCCATTCGGCGCATCGCTCGCGCTGGTTTTGTTCGGGCTGTTTTTTGCCCGCCCGCTGTATCGCATGAAGCTGATGACACTGGGTGATTATTTTCGCGAGCGTTACAACCGCCCGGTCGAAATGGTGATTTCGCTGGCGATTGCGCTGTCGTATCTGGGCTGGGTGTCGGCTCAGGTGGTGGCGCTGGGGCTGGTGTTCAACGTGTTGTCAGACAACACAATCACGCAGGCGCAAGGCATTTACATCGGCGCGGCAGTGGTGCTGCTCTATACCTTGTTCGGCGGCATGTGGTCGGTGGCACTGACGACCCTGGTGCAGATGACCGTGATCGTCGTCGGGTTATTGTGGATCGCCAAGCTGGTCAGCGACATGCCCGCAGTGAACGGCATCGCACCGGTGATCGAACATGCTGCCGCTGCGGGCAAATTCACATTCTGGCCGCCGCTGGAATGGGCGGCGGTTGTCACGTTCATTGCCGGTCTGCTCACCATGGGCCTCGGCTCGATCCCGCAGCAGGACGTATTCCAGCGCGCTAATACCTCGAAAAACGAGCGTGTCGCCGTGTGGGGTACCGTCATCGGCGGCGTGCTGTATTTCGGCTTCGCCGCCGTACCCATTTACCTCACCTATGCCGCCACCCTGGTTGATCCGGCACTTACCAGCACGCTACTCGCACACGATGCCCAGCAAGTGCTGCCCGCCTTCGTCAAAGCCCATTTGCCGCTGTATGCACAGATCGTTTTTTACGGCGCGCTGCTATCGGTCATCATGTCCACCGCTTCAGGCACCCTGCTCGCGCCATCCGTCACTATTTCGGAAAACATCATCAAGGAGCTCATGCCCCAGCACCGCCTGAGCGAAGCCCGGCTGCTGTGGATCACCCGCAGCGTCGTCGTCGGCTTCACCCTGCTGGTGGTAGCGTACTCATTGTGGTCACTGCAATCTGAGACCAGCATCCACACCATGGTCGCCAACGCCTACAAAATTACCCTCGCCTGCGCCTTCGTACCGCTGGTGGCCGGACTGTACTGGAAACGCGCCAACAATGTGGGCGCAGGATTATCGATTGTATTGGGGCTAGCGGTGTGGATTCTGATGGAGTTCATCGCACCGGACGCTGCCCTGCCACCGCAGTTTGCGGGGTTGATTGCGAGTGCGGCAGGGATGCTGGCAGGGGGATTCAGCAATCAAAAATAGGGCTTAGTGTCGAAAAATCTTACATCCAGGCCACCCGCTACCAGACTGGATGCCTGCAAGATGCCACGACAATTCGCAAAACCTCTCGCAAGTTATTGATCCGGCCAGCAACAGTTTCCAAATTGAATAATAGTTAGCCCGCTACGGTAGTCCTGTCAGATTCCCGTGTGGCCGGATCAAGAGCCCATTTAAACAGGTGCTTATTGAAACGCTCCCCGTCTTAATCGAAAGTGCGGCTTGCCGTACGCTTGCCGCTTAGTTCAAATAAATCAGAAACAAGAGGACGGCTGAGCACGATTCAGGGGCACAGAAAAATGTCGGGCTTTTTTACACTCTATGCAAACAAATCCAATGCAGGTAGAACACCCGCACCCATAAATCACGGTAACTTGTTGTTATATAAAACAAATAATAAACACCAAGCATGCCTGGCACGTTAGATGCTTATTCATGATCAGACTTCGATCGGATTACAAGCATTCTGTGATCCCGCCGCCGAAGGCGAAATGTAAGCAACGTAAATACTTTTAGGAGATCGACATGAAAATCAAATTTTTTAAACTTGCCCCACTGGCGGTAGCTTGTGGTGTGGCATTCATTGGTGTCGAAGCCAATGCGGCCGGCATCATCAGTAATGGTACGGTCGCCCTGGGTGTACAAGATAGCGGCGCTCTGAACGTGGCCGGAGGCAGCACCATCTACGGCCCCAGCTTCACCAGCCCCGGCTCAGGAACGGTAGGCGGCACTGGGGTACGTGGCCTGTTTGTAAACGGCACCTCAGGATATGAAGCCACCTATCCTGGTTGCTTATGCGAAGGTTGGGGCGTTGCTGTCGCCAGCCTTGGCATCACTGGTTTCGACGGTAATGGTGTCTCTGGCCTGTCTGGTGGCGCTGCCACTTTTGGCACAGATGGTTCGGGAAATGGCACCGCTATCACCGTCCGCACCATCGGTGGGGTACTTGAAGTCACTCATAGTTACCACACCAGCGCATCCGCCTACTTGTACCAGGTGGATGTGACGATCAAAAACATTAGCGGCTCCGATCTGGGCAGCGGCGCGACTGATCTGCGCTATACCCGTCTGATGGATTTCGATACCGAACCCACCGCTTTTAGTGAATACATCACCATCGAACGTGGCGGTGCTGCCAACCTGTTAACAACCAGCGACGATGGCTTCGAATCAGCTAACCCATTGTTTGCTACCAGTTCGATCTCTGGCTGCGCACCAGTCGGTGCCAGCTTTGTCGATTGCGGTCCGACAGACCACGGCGCGCGCTTCGACTTTGGCTTCGCAGCACTCAGCGGTGTGGATGATCCTTTGACGCTCGACGTGGACGAATCGATGCGCAAGTTCACTATCTTTTACGGCGCAGCGCCTGATGAAGCTACCGCTGACGCAGCGCGTCTGGCTGTGGGATCGGGCGTTTACGCATATGGCCAAACCAGCAGAGACCCTGCCACTGGCACCCCCATCACCTACATCTTCGCTTTTGGCAGCGCTGGTGTAGGCGCGCCGGATCCCAACCCCACACCAGAACCAGCTAGCCTGGCTTTACTCGGTTTGGGCTTGGCCGGGTTAGGTCTCGTTCGCCGCCGCAAAACCGCTTGAGCCGTTGTAAATCATAAAACGCGTAATATACAATCAAGCCCCACCGATCGCGGTGGGGCTTTTTTTATTTCAGTCTTTACGGGGTTAGATATGCCAGTTCACCTTTACTACTTATCGATCCTGATTGTCGCGTTATCGCTATCTGGTCAAGCATCCGCCCTGCTGATGAGTCCGCGCGATATGCCTACCACCCCGTCCGCCGCCAGCACGCCAGGCGCTCAACGTTATGAAGCAGGGATGCTGGCTCTGACACGAAAAGATTGGCTCACTGCAGAGGCTGCATTCAAAGAAGCCACCCGACTCGACCCAACATCACCCCTGCCCTTGATAGGGCTCGCGGATACTGCCATACAAAAAAAACAGTCTGGCGAAGCCTGGAGCTGGCTCGAGAAGGCAGCTCAGGTCGCTCCAAAAAATGGGCTGCCTTACCACGCAATGGGTCGATTTCACTATAACCAGAAAGCTTATAACCAAGCGGAAAGCAGCTTCAAAAAAGCGCTCTCATTTTCGCCCGATAACGCGTTGTTCAATCTGGATATGGCCGACCTTTACGCGAACAGTCTGAAAAAACCGGAAGCAGCACTCCCCTTTTATCGCAAGGCCATTAGCCAAAATCCGCAACATGCCGGTGCATATCAAGGCATGGGCATGACGTTATCGGGTTTGGGGAAAGTCAATGAAGCCGAAGTCGCACTACGGAAGGCTGCAGAGTTAGCTCCGGATAACCCGATCCCCCGTCAAGCTCTGGGTAAGCTTCTGGCCGAACAAAACAAATCTGATGGCGCTCTCGCCGTATATCAGGATGCCCTGAAAATTCAGCCGGATTTCGTGCCGGCGCTGATGGGAAAAGGAGATATTTTTCTTGGGCAAGGCAATATGCAACAAGCGCTAGCTGCGTACCAGCAAGCCGTCAAACTGATGCCGAAATACGATATGGCTTACCTGAAAATGGGTATGGCGCTCCAAGGCCTGAGTCGCCGAAAAGACGCAGAGGCCGCTTACAAGGCTGCAATCGCCACTAACCCAAAATTGGCTCTGGCCTACAACAATCTGGCCTGGATTGCAGCAGACAGTCAAACCAATCTTGCTCAAGCTGAACAGTGGGCTGTAAAAGCAATTGAGCTGGCACCACTGATTGCCGATTTTCACGATACATTAGGTTGGGTATACCGCGCTCAGACACGCTACGAAAAGGCCGAGAAGTCCCTGAGCAGAGCCATCGAGATACAAGCTTCTGCACAGTTTTTCTATCACCTTGGGATAGTTTATCAGGCGCAAAACAAGCCTCTGGAGGCTAAAGCCGCTTTCAGCAAATCACTTTCACTCCAAAAAGACTTTGTGCCGAGCCAGCGTGCTTTGAACACACTAAAAGACAACAGGCACTAACGCAGGAAACCTTCAAGTTCAAGCTTGAGCAGAATCTGTTGGACTGCTTCGTCTATCCCCAAACCCGTGGTATCGATTGCCAGCTCTGGTTTTTCCGGTACCTCATAAGGATCCGACACGCCGGTAAATTCCGGAATCAAACCTGCGCGCGCCTTGGCGTACAGACCTTTACGGTCGCGCCCTTCGCAGGTTTCAATTGGGGTGGCGACGTGAATTTCGACGAAGCCGCCAACCGCTTCGATCATGTGCCGCACGTCACGCCGGGTCTGCCGGTACGGCGCAATCGGCGCGCAGATGGCGATGCCATGATTTTTGGTGATCTCGCTCGCGACAAAACCAATGCGCCGTACGTTGATGTCGCGATGGGCTTTGTTAAACCCAAGCTCGGACGAAAGATGGCGGCGCACGATGTCGCCATCGAGCAGGGTGACGGCGCGACCGCCCATTTCCATCAAACGCGCAGCTAAAGCGCGGGCAATAGTGGATTTACCGGCGCCGGACAAGCCGGTAAAAAACACGGTAAAGCCTTGCTGGTTGCGCGGTGGCGCGTTGCGCTGCAATTCGGCGATGACTTCGGGAAAGCTGTACCACTCGGGAATTTTCAGCCCGGCCTGCATGCGGCGCTGAAATTCCTGCCCGGTCAGCGTCAGGATGCGCGATCCCGTTGGCGCTTCGGATTCGGGCATGTGCTCGGCACGGTCTTCCACGTACACCATGCGCGGGTAGGCGATGAGTTGTACGCCGATTTTTTCTGCCTGCGCAGCGGTCAGGGAAGCCTGGACGAGGTCCTCACCACGCCGACAGTCGCCATCGGCCTCAAACTCGCCGCCGGTGATGAGCGCGGTGCAGCCGTAGTTGCGCGCAATGATGGCGCGCAACATCAAATCCTGCGTACCGACCGGGCGCTGCAAACCGGGTAACAATGCCAACTGGGTACTTGCAGTGGGAAAGCGATCACGCACGGCCAAAAAGCTGCGGATCAAGCCAAAATAAGCGGGGGACTCAACCAGATCGCCCCCCGCCTGCGGATGCAACAGCAGGTTGGATTCGTTTTCGATCGCGCTTTTCAGGCAAAACTCGAATTGCGCGCGATGCATCGGCTGCCGCGCCTGCCAGGCCACCACTTTGCTCCAGCCTCGCTTACCGAACTGCGCCCGCAATTCGGCCGGACTCAAACGCAATGCTGAAAAATCAGGATGCGGGGGCAATGCCACGCCTTCGATGCTGCCGCCATAACAGGTCAGCCCTGACGCCGCTTGCCAAATCTCGCTCGCGGTCAGCACAGCCAGCATGAAACCTTCACCGTCACGCAGCGCAACACGATCACCGGGCTTTACTTTGGCTGGCGCTTTGCTGGCCAAGGAGACCGGTACAGGCCAATAACTGCCATCGTCCAGTTGGCTATCGGTCTCAACACGCTCACATTGACTTCGTGTCATGTAAGCATTGACTGGCGAGTAGGCACCCGTCATCAACATTTCCAGCTCGCATAATTGCTGCCAGTCGAGATCCAGCGAGGGCAGGCTTAATGCCTCCTGACGCAGCGCCTCAGCACGTGCCGGATCGGCGATTAGATTAACAAGAGGGCCGCCGTAAGGCGCAATCAACTGATCCATTTTTGAATTAGCTCGGAGTAAAGGTCGTATAGAAGCTAGCAATAAACCGGCCAAGTTCGGATTCGGGCAGGTGATTGATGCCCGCCGCACCGCGTCGCCCGCCGCCGGTTTCGAACTGGCTGCACACCACGTCCGCGCCAGATTTGCTCACCATCGGTGCGCGCACACTCACGACATAACCGCCGTCGGGCTTGGCAGTCAAAACTGCATGTGCCTGCGCGAGCGACTCGACTGCGAGCTGATTGCCAAACACGCCAGAAATCCGCCGCGCCCATTTTTCAGCGGGCAGCATGAAGATGCGTCCGCTGGCGCGATCTTCCGCTGCGCTCACTGCGACAGCGCGCGCCATATCTTCGGTATACCCCGTTTTCAATGTTTGATACGCAGCCGATTCGTGCATAAAACTGAACGGGTCGGCATAAGGTCGCACCAACCGATACAGTTCAGCCGGATCAAAGAAAAGATCGGCCAGGGTCTCGCCATAGCCGTTGTAATTGAGACATTCGCCGAGGGATTGCAACGCGGCCAGCTGGTCGAACGAGAGTGCCAGTGGCTGGGCAGCCAGCCGTGCCGCGTCCGCAAGGTTATCGCCAAACGCAGCTGTGACTGCCCAGGCAAGATATTGACCGTGCAGATACTGGTTCACCAGCAGACTGCTGCACACGTTGGCATCAGTATCGATATGCGGCTCGAAGTTGGAATGCTGTGGAATCTCGCCCGGTTGATGGTGATCGAAATAGCGAATGTGCGCCCCCGCAGCGAGCAGATGATCCAGCGCGGCGCGGTTTTTCGACAGGGCTATATCCAGCACAGTAACGCGATCACCCGCACCCGCCTGCGCCCGTTGGAGCAAACCGATTTCGCGCTTGGGCCCAGTTACCAGTTCGGAATCAGCAGGCTCAGCCAGCCGCAACTGGTGCAGGGCGCAAATGCCGTCGGCATCGCCGTTGAATACATCAATAATTCGCATCATTAAGCTTGTTCGTTAGAATCAGGACATGTCACAAAGACACGCCACACACAGACACGTCCGGTCAAAGTCCAATTTATCCATGTTCTGGCTGAGTTTAGTGTATTGCGCGCTAGTCATTTACGGCACGCTGTTCCCGCTATCGGAGTGGACGCCCCCCATTTTCGGCTGGGCAAATCCTATCACGCTGGGCTTGCCCGCGAGAGCTTCGCGCGCGGACATATTCATCAATGTGCTGGCGTATATCCCGTTTGGCCTGTTTTTAACACTATGGCTGCGCGCACGGCTGGGGCTGGCCGCAGCGATGATTCTGGTTTGCGCTTTAGGCAGCGGCATGAGCTTCGTGCTCGAAGTGCTGCAATCTGCCTTACCCAGTCGGGTGACATCGCTGCTTGACTGGCTGACCAATAGCGTAGGGACAGTGATGGGCGCAATGCTGGCCGCAACACTTGATCCGCAATTTTTTGCGGGTAGGAAATTGATGGGTTGGCGGCACTCGTGGTTTGCCGAAGGCGGCCTGGCAAACCTGGTGCTGGTGACGCTGGCGTTGTGGGCGTTAACACAGGCCGCGCCGTTCGTGCCCTCGCTGGATTGGGACAACCTCAAAGCTGGCCTCAAGCCGCTGGGCAATACCCTGCGATTTTTATCCACATTCAAACCGATGGATGCATTGCATTTTGGCTTGCAGATATTCGGCCTGGGTGTGCTGACTATTGGCGTTGCGCGTCGCCCCATCGTCTGGCTTTTTATCGCTGCCAGTTTGCTGGTGATTCTGTATAAAGTGCCCGTTGTGGGAAGAAGTCTGAACCTGGAAATACTGGCGGGCTGGTTGGGGGGTGCACTATGCTTGTTGCTACTATCCCGCCGCAATTTCGTCAGCCTGGTTCTGCTCGCGGTTACGGCACTACTGAGCGCTTATGCGCTGGCGCAATTTGCACCCGGAGAGGGTAGCGCAACGTATCCGCTCAACTGGATATTGTTCAAGGAGCAAGTGGGGTCACTGGTCGGGATGGGTGACATCCTGGAAACACTGTGGCCGTTCATGGCGCTGGGCTTGCTGGTACGGCTGATTACACCGTGGCGCTGGCGAACAGCCGTTGTGCTGGGAGGTAGCCTCGCAGTAGTTTCGCTCACTTTTGCACTGGAGTGGATGCAGCAATATATTCCTGGACGTTTTGCGGATATTACCGATCCCGTGCTGGCTTCCTTGGGCTGGCTGCTCCCCTGGCTCTATGCCGATCTCAGAACACGCACGACCACAAGCCCTATGGATGCATCAAAAACCATGAAGCGCTGGGCTGTACCGGCGTTAATCCTTGCCATGGTTTCATTAAGCAGTGCGGGATGGATGGTGGGTAGTCATGTCAGGGTCGATACCGACAACCAGGGCCGCGCCATGTTGCCAACGCCGGAAAGTCTGGCTGAAATCAGGCTGCCGGGGTTTCATTTCAACCACCCGAGACTGCCCCACCCCAGCGTTCAGGATATTTCGCGCCTGCACAATGAAAACCCTGATTGGTTAAGGCAACTACACGATTTTGCGGACGGCGGACGGGGGAATCTGGACGCGGCGATTACCCTGGCTTATATCGAACCGGGGTCGCAAGATCTGGCGCTGCTGCACCAGCGCCTGCTGGGCTTGTCGTACAGCTATCGGGGCAATGAACAGGCTAAACCCGTTGCCCAGGCATACGACTGGCTCTACGACCAATGGAGCGAGACGCAACGTGCTGCCTTACGTGACAAGTTGGCTGAAGGCGTGACGTATCTGGTGAATTTTATACGCCATGATCGCCTCTCACCTTACAACGTTTACCTCTACAACAGTCCGTTTCAAGCGCTCATCGCCACCAATCTGGCGCTGTATGGCGATGACCCGCGCGGCGAATTAAATATGCGCTTCACGTATGACTTGTGGAAGCATCGCGTACTGCCCGTCTGGCATCAGGTGATGGGGCAAAATGGCGGCTGGCACGAAGGCGGGGAATACGTTGGCATTGGTATCGGACAGGCTATTTACCAGGTTCCGGCGATGTGGCGCAGCGCTACCGGAGAAGACTTGTTCAAGTCCGAGCCTGGCTTGCGCGGCTTTCTTGATTTCATCACCTATCGCAAACGTCCAGACGGAACCGATTTCCGTTGGGGTGACGCAGGCTTCTTTGACAGGGGGGTGTCAGATGTTATTCCGTTGGCGTTGGAGTACCGGCACGCAGCGGCCTACAGCATACGGCCACCCAGGGTTCGCCCTGAACCCACCAGTTGGCCATGGGGCCCTTTGACGGATACCGCGTTACTCAACCCTGCGGCACAAACCACATTGCCCTTATCAAAACATTTTGATGGCGTAGGCATGGTGGTAGCGCGCAGCGACTGGGGAGCCGATGCAACGTATCTGACTTTCAAGGCAGGCGACAAC
The DNA here is from genome assembly GCA_040080135.1 of Thiobacillaceae bacterium. Taxonomy (GTDB): domain Bacteria; phylum Pseudomonadota; class Gammaproteobacteria; order Burkholderiales; family Thiobacillaceae; genus Thiobacillus. The sequence continues at coordinate 69,914 of JBEBIZ010000002.1, read as the reverse complement.
TTCTGGTCACATTCGCACCTGGATCAGGGTGCGTTCACCTTGTATAAGGGTGGCGAACTGGCATTGGATAGTGGTTTTTACGGGCCGAAATACGGCTCGGATCACCACATGAATTACGCTTATCAGAGCATCGCGCACAATCTGGTCACCGTGACTGACCCCGCTGACAATGCGCCCTCCAATGGTAAAGAAGTACGTGAAATTGCCAATGACGGCGGGCAAAGGCGGCTCGGGTCAGGCTGGGGTGTCGAGTCCGCCCCCATCGACCGAAACGACTGGCTGGATAAACGCGACCTCTACCATACCGGCATCTTGCAACGATATTACGAGGGGCACGACACGGTTGTGGCAGTAGCAGATACCACCGCAGCCTACACCAACAGTCAATCGGGTTCAGGCGAGTTTTCGAGCCGTACACGACGCGTGCAACGCATGTGGCGTACCTTGATTTATGACCGCAGCAATGATGTGGTGGTGGTACGTGATCGCGTAACGTCCACCCACCCAGAGTTCCGCAAGCGCTGGTTGCTGCACACGCAAACCCGGCCAAATGTAATCGGCATGCAGTTCAATATCGATTTGCCGCCTAACCCTTCCCATCAACAGGCGGGAGGGCAGCTCACAGGGCGTGTGATTCTGCCGGAAAACGCATCGATTCAGACGGTGGGCGGGCCGGGGTATGAGTTTTTTGTGGACGGCAAAAATTATGATGAAAATGGAAGCCTGTTCGAGGCAATCAAAAACAAGGGGCAGCCGACTGAGGCGGGAAGCTGGCGTGTTGAGGTGTCACCTGCTCACGCCAAACGGGACGACGAATTTCTGGTTGTTCTCATTCCGCGAACGGTAACGTCTGCACCAACGCCCCGCATTAGCAAAATACAACTGGGTAATGAATACGGGGTGGAAGTCTCGGGGAAAGTGACGCGGCGCTACTGGTTTAGCGCTGAACGCAACGGCGTTCGACTGGAGGTATCCGGGGCGAGCGAAGCTATTTTCGCTGAGGATAACGCCACCGGCATTGATGCGACGGTTTGGGAAAAACTCAAGAATTGGTGGCGTGATCTGCTTTAATGTCAGGCAAACTCGTCCTTAACAATTCCAGCTTGTCATTCAGGATGCGATTCATGCTGGATACGCTTTGCCGTCCCGTGTCGACAACGATGTCAGCCACTTCCCTGTATAACGGATCGCGCTCTCGATAAAGCTCGCGCAGTCGCGCCAAAGGATCGGCAGTTTGCAATAGAGGACGATTGCGGTCATGTCGCGTGCGCTCATACAAATGCTCTGGCATGCCATGCAAATAAATAACGATGCCACGCATTTTGAGCGCCTCGCGGCTGACCGCTGACAAAACCGCGCCGCCGCCGGTTGCGACCACCACATTCGACAAGGCGGTCAGTTCCGCCACCGTTGCCTCTTCGCGTTTGCGGAACCCGGCCTCACCTTCGATCTCGAAAATCACCGGGATTTTTACGCCGCAACGCGCTTCGATTTCATGGTCGGAATCGTAGAAGCTTTTGCCGTAACGTTTGGACAGAATCCGCCCCACCGTTGTTTTGCCCGCACCCATCAAGCCAACGAGAAAAATGTTGTCGTTCTTCATGCCGGGATTGTAAGACAGCACGGGGTAACGAGAAATGGATGGGCGAAAAAAAGCGCGGGGGAAGCCCGCGCCTGGATGGGTGATTGTAATCAGTGGAGCGACAGGCGCTCGTCCACAATGCGGGGGGTAAGGAAAATAATCAGCTCGGTTTTATTATTCACCTTGCCCGTCGTCTTGAACAAATTTCCGAGTACTGGCACATCACCCAACAAAGGCACTTTGCTCACGTTACTTTTTTCATCACCGTCAAATATCCCGCCCAACACCAAGGTTTCGCCATTATTCACGCGTACCTGGGTCTTGACCCGCTTGGTATCGATTCTTGGAATGCCTGGAAGCACATCCTCGCCCACCGCATCTTTCTGCACTTCGACGTTCAGAATAATCGAATCGTTGTTGAGAATCTGCGGATCAACCAGCAAGCACAAGAAAGCATCCTTGAATGTAACCGTTTGGGTTATCAGCCCGCCCGAGTTTGTCGTTGTGATAAAGGGAATCTGCGCACCGTTCAGAATCACGGCGGGTTTCTGATTTGACGTCATCACGCGTGGGTTGGAAATTATCTTGCCCCGGTTGTCCGCTTCTAGCGCGCGCAGCTCCAGACTCAAAAGGTTGAGGTTGCCCACATTCAGCAAGGACAGAGCCAAATTACCCCCTCCTGTTATGCCCGATACATCTTGCCCGCTACCAATACCGGTCAGCTTATGCGGGTCGCCAAAAAGGTTGCCCTTATTAGCCTGAGTGAAACCCAAACGCGCACCCAAGTCACGGTTCCACTTGCTATCAGCTACCACTACCCGTGCTTCAATCATCACTTGACGCGCAGGCACATCCAGTCGCGCCAGTAATTCACGAATCTCCTGAATTTTGCGTGCCGTATCGGTAATGATCAGCGTGTTGGTTTTCAGTTCATACGTTGCACGACCACGCTTGGTCAAGATTTTCTGGTCAGATTCTTTGCCCTGCTGCGAAGACTGCGCCGCCGCCGCAGCGCCAAGGCCTTGTGCCTGTGATGAACAGTTGACCGCACTGCCCACCGCGTTCAGGAACGCGCCCGCTGCATTACCGTATAGCATACTCTGCGCTTCATCGGCGCGCATGTAATTCAGAGAAATATACTCAGTCACCATGGGTTCCAGGTCGACGATCTGCGATTTGGATTCGTATTCCAACTTTTCCTTGGTCAGCAGTTCATCCTTGGGGGCGATCCAGACAACGTTGCCGTTCTGGCGTTTATCCAGTCCTTTGGTTTGCATGATGAGGTCAAGCGCCTGATCCCAAGGCACATCTTTCAGGCGCAGGGTCAGGTTGCCGGTGACGGTGTCGCTGGCGATGATGTTCATGCCGGTGAAATCGGCGATGACTTGCAGCACGGAACGTACTTCCACATTCTGGAAGTTGAGCGAAAGCTTCTCGCCTACGTATTTAGTCTTGCCGTCAGCCGTTTTCTTTTGCGCGTCGGTCGAGGGTTTGACTTCGACGATGAAGCTGTTGTCGGTTTGATAAGCAGAATATTCCCAGCCACCTTTAGGCTGGATCACCATGCGGGTGTTTTCGCCCAAGGTATAGGCTTCGACAATCTGCACCGGGGTGCCGTAGTCGGCTACGTCCAGGCGGCGTTGCAGGGCTTTGGGAATATCCGTGCCGATAAAATCAACCACCAGCCCATTGGCCTGCTGGCGGATGTTGATCCCGGCTTGCGCATCGGACAGGGTGGTGACGATACGTGCCTCACCCGCCGCGCCGCGCCGAAAATCGACATCGCGAATGGTGTGTTTGGTATCGCCCGGTGCGGCTTCGGCAAAACGCGGCGTAGCGTTGACGGGCGCAGCGGTGGCACCCACATCACCGAGGGACACCAACAAGGTTTTGCCGTCCACGGTGGCTTCGTAAGCGGCGGCTTTGTTCAGGTTCAGAACCAGACGTGTCCGGGTGCCGGCTTGCACTACGTTGACGCTGGTGAGTGGCCCGAGATTGGCATCGACGGTATTTTTGCCGATGGCATTGCTAGTGTCGGGCAAGTCCAGTGCGATACGCGGCGGATTGCCAACAGTGAACCCGGCAGGCACAGCACTTAGCGCATTTTTCAAATTGATACGCACTACGACTCTACCCCCCGGCAAAGTCGTGGCTTCAACGCTTTGCACGGCATTGGCCGTGGGCGGTGCATCAGCGGCCTGCACCAAAGCCGTTTGCGCCGAGGCTAAGGCCAGTCCAGCAAAAAGCGACAAGCCAAGCAGGTGGCGGGAAATTTTCTGGGTAAGGGTCGGCAGTGCGTTCATATCAGCCTCGTTCATTCTTGCAAAGTTAGGGTGCTGGTGCGCTCGGACCAATCGCCGCCGCTATCCTGGACAATTTCGCGCAGCGTCACGCTGCTATCGGTAATCTGGGTAATCATGCCGAAGTTCTGCCCGACATAGTTACCCTTGTGCACGTGGTAGATGGCTTTGTCGGGTGTTTGGATCACCACATGGAGCTGACCCTTGTTGGACAAGGCGCCGACCATTTTAAGTGTTTCCAGCGAAAACACCTCGAGTGGCTCCTTGGGGCGCATCAAATCCGGCTGTAAGCCGCCACCGCCGCCGCCAATCGCCAGCTTGCGCGGCTTGAACGGGTCAGGCAGGTCGAAGGCGGCGTAGGCAAAAGGCTCATACGCACGCACTTGCGGCAAAGGCTCAATTTTGCCCTGCATATCGCGCCCCGTTTCGGCGACGAATTTTTCCAGGTCTTCCATGCCGCTGCCGCTGCAGCCCGACAATCCCAAAATGAGCGTAGTCAATATCAGGCGCTTCATTTCTTCGGCTCCTTACTCTTGTCTTTGGCTTTTTTCTGTGCGATCACTTCTTCGTCATCCAGATAGCGATAGGTTTTGACCGTTGCGTCCATGTTCAGCACACCATCCTTGGCTGGCTCCATCGCAATGTCCTGCAGGGTAACGATACGCGACAGCTTCGACACGTCACTGACAAACGCGGCGACATCGTGATAACCGCCGGTGACTTTGACCTTGATCGGTGTCTCTGCATAAAACTCAGATACCGTTTCGGCCTCGGGTTTGAACAACTCAAACTGCAAGCCGCGCCCTAAACCTGCCTGATTCACATCGGTAATCAGGGCATCCATTTCCTGCTTGTTCGGCAATTGCTTGAGCAACGCGCCAAACGCCTGATTGATGTCGACCAGTTGTTTTTTATAGGCTTCAAGGTTGATAGCCTGGGTTTTTTTGGTGGTGAATGCGGCTCTGAGCTCGGTTTCTTTCAGTTTGGCGGTATCCAGCGTTTCCATGCCGCCGCGCCAGTCGAACCACCAGCCCAGCCCCACAATCAGCACAAACAATATTGCCAGTGCGCTGAGCTTGGTGGGCAACGGCCAGTCAGCCAGCGTTTTGAGATCCAGCTTGTTCAGATCGTCGAGGGTCATGCTTTGCCCCCTTTCCCATTTTCTTCAGCGTGCTGGCGGGTTTGCTTGACCGAAAGCACAAACTCGTTTGCGCGCAAATTGTTGACTGTGGCCGACTTGATTTCAACCAGATTGGGCTGCTCGAACCAGGGTGACTCTTCCAGGCTGCGCATCAAGGTCGATACGCGCGCGCTGGACTGGGTATAGCCGCCAATATTGACGGTATCGCCCGTCTGTTTGAATGATTTCAGGTACAGCCCGTCTGGCAACAGCCGGATCATCTGGTCAAACAAATGCACGACTTCAGTGCGGTTGGACTGCAAGGTCTCGACCACTTGTTTGCGTTCCAGCAATGCCTGCGTCTGTTCCCGGATTTTTTTGATTTCGCCGATCTCGGTATCCAGTTTGGCGATCTGCTGGGTGAGATAAGCGTTACGCGCCTCCTGGCTGGATTGCCGGGCAGCGATCACGCCATGCCCAAAAGCAAAGGCAGCCACGCCCGCACCAATAGTCAGGGCGAAGAGCGTATTGAACTGGCGCCGCCGCGCGGCACGCTTGAGTTCGCGATGGGGAAGAAGGTTAATGCGGATCATCTGGATCAAGCCTCCGCTGAGTCAAAGCGCCGCATGGCAAGACCGCACGCGACAAACAGGGACGGCGCATCCAGCGCGAGCTGTTGCGGGCGGATTTTAGCGCCGATTGACATGTTGGCAAAAGGATTGACCACCATGCTCGGGATGCTCGTGCGCTGACCCACTACTTCATCAATGCCTGCAATCATCGCACCGCCACCCGCCAGCAAAATCTGGTCAACTTTTCGATATTGGGTCGAGGAGGTAAACAACTGCAAGGCGCGGCCGATTTCCATCGCCAGCGTTTCACTATAGGGTTGCAGCACTTCAGTTTCGTAATTCTCAGGTAATGAACCCCGGCGTTTTGCGCTCTCAGCCTCTTCACTGGTCATGCCATAACGTCGCGAAATTTCATTGTTAAGCTGACTTCCGCCAAATCCGTGTTCGCGCAAATAAACCGATTCGTTGTTGTGCAACACATTGATATGCATGTTCTGCGCGCCAATATCGATCACGGCGACCGTCTGCTCTGCACCCTTGTTCGGTAGTAAATGCGCAATATTCTCAAATGCAGTCTGGCTGGCGTAAGACTCCACGTCCATGATCAGCGCCTTGAGTCCGGCGGCCTGTACGACGGCCACGCGATCTTCGACTTTTTCCTTGCGTGCGGCAGCCAATAGCACCTGAACATCATCCGAGTTACCGGGTGATGGCCCGAGCACCTGGAAGTCCAGATTCACTTCATCAAGCGGGAAGGGGATGACCTGATTGGCCTCGGTTTCGACCTGATTCTCCAGATCGACACCCTTCAGGCTGGCGGGAGCCAGGATTTTTTTAGTGATAACGGCGGAGGCGGGTAAAGCCAGCGCCACATTCTTGACGCGCGTACCCATTTGCTTCCAGGCATTTCGCAGCGCTTCAGCAACTTGATCGAGGTTCGTGATATTGCCGTCGGTCACCGCATCTTTGGGCAATGGCTCAATCACATAATGCTCCACCCGCATCAGCCCCTTGCCCGCATCGGACAACTCCAGCAGTTTGACGGAGGTCGTGCTGATATCGAGCCCTAATATGGGCAGATTCTTTGCCGACAACCAGTCCAGATTTATATTCAGTCCCAAGAGTTTTCCTTTACACGCTGTTTTTCATTAAACATCTGTGGGTTGGCGTTTTTTCTTTTAGCTATTTGGCAAATGCTAGCAACAACGCACAGTTTTTAACAGTGATTTTCCAGTTATCTATCGGGAGTTGCACACATGTGTCCAATTTCCAACACCACTAACGCCTATAATCGCTGGAAACTTTAGCGTTATTTGAAAGAAACTCGCATGTTCTCCAAATGGTGGCATTACCTGCTGGCTTTAGGTCTTGGTGTGGGCGTGGTGGGCACAGCGCTGGCCGGTCTGGCCGCCGCGCTGATATACCCCAATCTTCCGCCACTGGAGGCTTTGACCGATTACAAACCTAAGCAGCCCTTGCGTATCTATACCGCTGACGGCACCCTGATTGCGGAGTTTGGAGAAGAGCGGCGTGCCTTTGTTGCTATCGATCAAGTTCCTGCCTATATGAAACAAGCCATCATTGCGGCTGAGGACGAGCGCTTCTACCGGCACGGAGGGGTAGATACGCTGGGTATATTGCGCGCCGCAGGTGCCAACTTGCTATCCGGTGGCGCCAAGGAAGGCGCTTCGACTATTACGATGCAGGTGGCGCGTAATTTTTTCCTGTCCAACGAAAAAACCTTCACGCGCAAATTGTCCGAAGTCATGCTGGCGATGAAAATCGAGCACAGCCTCTCCAAAGATAAAATTCTTGAGCTGTATCTGAATCAAATTTACCTGGGGCAGCGTGCTTACGGCTTTGAAGCCGCAGCACGCACTTACTTTGGTCGCCCATTAAAGCAATTAAGCCTGGCCGAGTTCGCAATGCTGGCCGGATTGCCCAAAGCGCCGTCCAAATACAATCCGGTGGTGAATTTTCCCCGTGCAAAAGCGCGGCAGCAATATGTGCTGGGGCGGATGCGTACACTCAAGTTCATTACTGAAACCCAATATCAGGCTGCAGTTGAACAGAAATTAACGATACGTCAGGCACGCCAGTCCGTTGACGTGGTAGCGGATTATGCCGCCGAGATGGTGCGCCAGACCCTGTTCGAGAAATACGGCGAGACCATTTACAACTCGGGTTACAGGGCGACTACAACTCTGTTGCGCAGCCACCAAACCTCAGCCAACCATGCGCTCTGGCGCGGAGTTGCTGACTACGACCAGCGTCACGGCTATCGTGGCCCGGAAAAGCAGATCAGCTTGCCTGACGATCCGGCTGAGCGAAATTCGGCAATTGCAGATGCGCTGGACGACTTGGAGCCAGTCAATGACATGATCCCTGCGGTGGTACTGGATGCCAATTCCAGGCTTATTCGCGCCCAGTTCCGTGATGGAACCCGGGTTGATGTCGGCGGTACATCGCTTGGCTGGTTGGCGGGCTGGGTAGCGAAGTCCAAAGGGCGCGCACTCGCCAGCGGCGCGGTGATCCGGCTGCAAGTCGTGGCGGGCGGCAAACAATGGCGGCTGACACAATTACCCGAGGTGGAAGCGGCATTCGTCGCAATCAATCCGCAGAACGGTGCCATTACGGCGCTGGTGGGCGGATTCGATTTTAATCACAACAAATTCAATCACGTCACTCAAGCCTGGCGCCAGCCCGGTTCCAGTTTCAAGCCTTTTATATATTCCGCCGCGCTGGATAAAGGCTACACCCCGGCAACCGTGATCGCAGACGCGCCGCTCACCTTGACCGCAGACGAGGCGGGCGGCACCGCATGGGAACCGAAAAATTATGATGGAAATTACAATGGTCCGGTGCGGATGCGCACCGCGCTGACCAAGTCGCTGAATATGGTGTCGATCCGTATTCTTCAAGCGATCGGGCCTTATTACGCGCGCGACTACATCCGTCGTTTCGGTTTTGACCCTGCGCGTCACCCACCGTACCTGACCATGGCGCTTGGCGCGGGCAGTGTTACACCGCTGCAAATGGCCGCAGCCTACGGTGTCTTTGCCAATGGCGGCTACGGCATCAAACCCTATTTGATCGAAAAAGTGTATGACGGCAATAATCAGTTGCTGATGCAGGCTGCGCCGCAGAAGGCGGGGGTGAATGCGCCGCGCGTGATTGATCCGCGCAATGCATTTTTGATGACCAACATGATGCAGGATGTCGTGCGTTACGGCACCGCAGCCCGCGCGAGCCAGCTCGGACGCAGCGATATTGCCGGTAAAACCGGCACCACCAACGACGCACGCGACGGCTGGTTTGCGGGTTACAGCCCTGCCGTGGTTGCGATCACCTGGCTGGGTTTCGACCAGCCCCGTTCGCTTGGCAGCGGAGAAACCGGTGCGCAGGCGGCTTTGCCGATCTGGATAAATTTCATGGCTGAGGCCCTCAAACGGCTGCCGCAAACCGGGTTCCCGGTACCCAGCGGGATCGTCGCCACCACCATCGACCCGAAGACCGGGCGGTCTTTAGCTGGCGGCGATGAAATCGATGCTCAACCCGGCTTGACCGAATATTTTTATCAGGAAAACACCCCGGCCGCAGGCGCGCCTGCAACCGATGCACCTGCAACCGACACACCACTGTTGAGCCAGGATCCTGCAGCGGCTGGCGTTGTACCATGAAGCGTCCCGATATGCGGCGCCGCATCGCCCATGCAGCGGCACGCCTGTTAGCAACAGAAGGCAGTCAGGATTATGGCAGCGCAAAGCGCAAAGCTGCCCGCCAGCTTGGTGCGCCCGACAGCCAGAACTTGCCTGACAATCACGAAATTGAAGAAGCCCTGCGCGATTACCAGGCGCTCTATCAATCCGAAGAAACCCGTGACCGACTAGTTTTGCTCAGACAAGTTGCGATTGAGTACATGGAGCAATTGTCAGTCTACGATCCGCATCTCACTGGCTCCGTGTTGAACGGGACAGCCAGCAAGCACTCTGATATCAATCTGCAACTTTTTACCGACGATGAAAAAGAACTGGAATTCCTGCTCATGCGTTTGCCCCATCCCTATCGGGCAGGCGAGCATCGCAGCCACGAACCCGGCGGCTCGGTCTTTCCGCGTTTTTCGGTGGATGACCCGCGCGCTACTGTTGACATTACGGTTTACCCAGCCAACGAATTACGCCGCCTCAAACGCTTTCAGGCGGATGGCAGCCCGCGCCGCCTGCGTTTGCGCTCATTAGCCGATTTACCCCCAAACGGTGATGCGAGCGAGCCATTATTTGCCGACAGACTGGCTGGCACAAAAGATGCTGGCTCAACGTGAGTCCCGACATTTCCTGAACCTATTGGCTAAATAAACGTGATCCGCTTTTTTCGACACTATGTGCCGCTCAACCTTTTGTTGCTGATTCTGATTGAGGCCATGATGTTCGGTGCCGCAGTTTATGGCGGCGTTGCCACACGCTTTTCTGATAGCGGTACCATCCCGGCAGATCTGCAACCCCTCCTGCCCAAAGCAATCACATTCAGCCTTGTCATGCTGGGGCTGATGACAGCAGGCGGCTTATACGATCTGGAGTCGCATGGCGGCATGCGCGATCTGCTCACCAGAATGGGTCTGAGCTTTGGCCTCGGGCTGGTGGCGATGAGCCTGCTGTTTTATTTTTTCCCGGTATTACTGCTCGGGCGCGGCGCCTTCCTCATCTCATTTGGCCTGGCCTTGACCGGGATTTTGACCAGCCGGCTGTTATTCAATCGATGGGCACGCGTTGGCGTACTTAAAACACGTACCCTGGTATTGGGAACCGGCAGCCGGGCTGCGCACGTCGAGACTATACTTGCCCAGCGCGGGGCGGCCAGCAATATACAGGTCATCGGCTATTTGCCGATGGAAGGGAGTCATCATTTCATCGATCATAGTCGTATTCTCGACACCGATGAGCCGCTCCCGGCTCTGGTCGCACGACTGCAAATTGATCAAATTATCTTGGCCATTCGCGACCGTCGCGACGGTGGAATGCCGGTCAACGCCCTGCTCGAATGCAAAATGCGCGGCGTACAGATTATGGAGCTTTCGAATTTTTTTGAACGCGAAAACGGCCACTTACAGATCGATTCAATGAATGCCAGCTGGCTGATTCTGGCGGAAGGATTCCATCAAGGCATGCTACGCGATACGGTCAAACGTTTATTTGACCTTGTGATCAGCATCGCGATGCTGGTTTGCACCTTGCCCGTCATGGCTGTGACAGCATTGCTGGTCAAACTGGAAAGCCCGGGCACCATTCTGTATCGCCAGGAACGCGTCGGCCAGGACGGCAAACCGTTTACGATCCTGAAGTTTCGCAGCATGTGTAAAAACGCTGAGCAAGACGGCAAACCGCGCTGGGCCAGCCAGAATGACAGCCGGATTACCTTGGTGGGGCGCTGCATCCGGCGCACCCGCATCGACGAACTGCCGCAGATTTTTAACGTATTTTTTGGCGACATGAGCTTTGTCGGTCCGCGTCCTGAGCGCCCTTATTTTGTGGATGATTTGAGCCGGGAAATCCCGTATTACGGTGTGCGTCACACCGTCAAACCCGGGATTACCGGTTGGGCGCAAGTCCGTTATGCCTATGGATCAAGCATCGACGACGCGCTGAACAAGCTGCAATACGACTTGTACTACGTCAAAAACCATAGCCTGTTTCTTGACCTGATGATCCTTTTCCAGACCGTGCAAGTCGTGTTGTGGGGGAAAGGCGCACGCTAGCCCTTATGCCCACCACCCTTTCCAATCTGGCAGCTTTGGGCTACGGGCTCGCCACGCTGGCCTATCTGGCGCTCTCGATTCTTATCATTGCCGGCTGGCGTCAACGTTCACAGGCACGGCTCCTGGTTACAGCCAGCGTGTTGACCGCTTTATGGGCGGCGATAGAGACGGTCGGTGCCCTCAATCGCGGCCCCACGCTTCTCGGTTTGCTATTTGAAGTGGGTCGCAGCAGCGCCTGGCTGGCATTACTGATTTATATCCTGCGCCTGCGGGTCACTTCCATCCCGATGCCTTTGCGTATCTTGCAGAGTTTGGCCATCGGCTTGTCCGCCATCCTGCTCCTGACTCTGATCGCGCCATTCCTGCTGCACAGCGTGGCAGCGCCCGCAGCCTGGCTCATTCACACTGGCCTCGTTTGTCTGGCGGTGATGGGACTGGTTGCAGTTGAGCAGGTTTACCGCAGCACACGTCCCGAAGACCGCTGGGCGATCAAGTTTCTCTGCCTGGGGCTGGGCAGCCTGTTTGTATTCGATTTTTACCTCTATGCCAACGGCGCACTTTTCCATGTTATCGATGGAGAAGTATGGGGCGCTCGTGGCTACATCCTCACCCTGATCGCCCCGCTGATTGCGGTCTCTGCCGCGCGCAACCCGCAATGGTCAGTTCCCGTCGGACTGTCCCGAAATATGGCCTTTAACACGATCAGCCTTTTTGGTGCAGGCATCTATTTATTGTTGATGGCGGGAGCAGGTTATTACCTGCGTCTATTCGGCGGTGACTGGGGCAATGTGGTTCAGGCGGTATTTATCTTTTCAGCATTATTGCTGCTAGTGCTGGTTCTGTTTTCGGGCACCCTGCGTGCGCGTCTGCGGGTATACCTCTCCAAACATTTCTTTAGTTACCGTTATGACTACCGGGAAGAATGGCTGAAATTTACCCGCACGCTATCGCGCGGCGCTCCTGGTGAGCAGATATGCGAACATGCCATCGAATCGCTCGCACAACTGGTAAAAAGCCCCGGCGGCGCCCTCTGGATGAGGGAGGACACCGTCGGATACCAGCGCAGCGCGCACTGGAACTGGTCCGAAATAGCGGGTCAGGAACTTGTTGATTCATTATTTATAAAATGGCTGACACAGAAACAATGGGTCATCGATTTGAACGAAGTGAAGCACCATGGCGAACGCTATCCAGCGCTTGTATTGCCGACCTGGCTCAAACAGACAAGTGCAGCCTGGTTGATTATTCCCTTGATGCAACATGACGAAATGCTCGGCTTTATCGTCTTGAAATCCTCGCTTGGCAACATCAGCTATAACTGGGAGGTCGGTGATTTGCTCAAAGTCGCCGCACGCCAGGCGACTACGCATCTCGCCCAGATGCGCACCTCGAATGCGCTTATCGTGGCGCGCCAGTTCGAGTCCTTCAACCGGACGACCACCTTTGTTATTCACGACCTTAAAAACCTGGTGGCACAACTTTCCCTCTTGCTATCCAATGCCGAGAAACACAAACACAATCCGGAGTTTCAGGCCGATATGCTGGGAACCGTTGAAAATGCTGTCGCACGAATGAACAAGGTATTGGCGCAATTGCTGCGTGGCAAAGAAAATAATGCGGCCCACGCGGTTTCACTGGCGGAGGTTTTGACCGACGCCGCCGCCAGCAAAAGTGCATTCAAATTGCAACCCTCACTTGATCTGCCCCCGCAGGCGGTTCTGGTACGCGCCGACAAAGAACGTCTCACCCGGGCGATTGGGCATATCCTGCAAAATGCGCTGGAGGCGACGTCGCAGACCGGAACCGTTTCCGTATCAACCCGGATTGAGGGCGGCATGGTAACCATCGACATTCGCGACAATGGCACGGGCATGGACGAGACCTTCATCCGCAACCGGCTGTTTCAGCCGTTCAACTCCACCAAGGGCGCGGGGATGGGTATTGGCGCTTACGAAGCGCGCGAAACGCTGCGTTCGCTAGGCGGAAACATCGAGGTGGAAAGTGCGCCCGGCGCAGGAACCCTGTTCCACCTTACACTGCCGGTTGAAAATTCAGGTGATAACAATATCAGGATGCACACATGAACGATGTCATACACAAACTATTAGTCGTCGAAGATGACGCAGGTTTGCAAAAACAGCTCAAATGGAGTCTCGACGACTATGAGGTACTCGTCGCAGATGACCGTGAAGCGGCTATTACGCAACTGCGCCGCCACGAGCCAGCCGTGGTGTTGCTCGATCTGGGTCTTCCGCCCGATGCTGACGGTGCCACCGAAGGGCTGGCTACGCTGCAACAGATTCTCGCCCTGGCACCGCTGACCAAAGTGATCGTGGTCACCGGCAATTTTGAACACAGCAACGCGGTTAAAGCGATCAGTCTTGGTGCTTATGATTTCTTCCATAAGCCGTTCGAGCCAGACACTTTGAAATTGATGATCGCGCGCGCCCTCCATGTGCATGTGCTTGAGGTCGAAAACCGCCAGCTCGCCTCGGCGCAAGGCCGTTCCGCATTACAGGGGCTGATTACCGGCAGTGATGCCATGCTCAAAGTCTGTCGCACTGTCGAAAAAGTCGCGCCGGTGAACGCCACCGTATTATTGCTGGGTGAATCAGGTACCGGCAAAGAAGTGCTCGCGCGCGCAGTGCATGAACTATCGCCGCGCGTGAACAAGCGTTTTGTCGCGATCAACTGCGCGGCCATCCCCGACACCCTGCTGGAATCCGAATTGTTTGGTTATGAAAAAGGGGCCTTCACTGGCGCATCCAAACAAACACTCGGGAAAATTGAATACGCCAGCGAAGGCACGCTGTTTCTCGACGAAATCGGAGATTTACCGCTACCGCTGCAATCCAAACTATTACGCTTTCTGCAGGAACGGATAATCGAGCGTCTGGGTGGGCGCGGCGAAATCGCGGTTGACGTGCGCGTCGTCTGCGCTACGCACAGGGACTTGTCCGGCATGATCCGGGATGGCAGTTTTCGCGAAGACTTGTACTATCGGCTATCCGAAATTTCGATCAATATTCCGCCGCTGCGTGAACGCCTGGGCGACCCGGTATTGCTGGCTCAGGCTTTTCTCGAGCGCTATGTCGCAGAGCAATCCCGCAATCTCAAGGGATTTAGCGCCGATGCGCTAGCGGCAATCGAAGCGCACCCCTGGCCCGGCAATGTGCGGGAAATGGAAAACCTGATCAAACGTGCTGTCATCATGGCTGAAAACGGCCACATTACCGCCGCCGACCTCGGGCTGGAGCCGGTAAAAACTGAAGCGCTGCCCTTTAATCTGCGCCAGGTGCGCGAAGATGCCGAACGACATGCCATTAGCCGGGCGCTCGCTCAGGCCAACGGTAGTATCGCGCAAGCCGCCGAGCTATTAGGCGTAAGCCGACCAACCCTATACGGTCTGATGAACAAAACCGGCCTTAAATAATTTTTCAGGTTTACAGCCCTCCACCATTGCGACAATTGATCATGACCTCTATGCGCGCCTGTCCCTTTTCCCGTTCCCGCGTTTATCTTTTGAGCCTGTCTTTGATCGGCAGCATCGGGCTCGCCAGTTGCGGCGGCGATTCCAGCCAATCCTTGTTGTCGCGAGCCGAAACCAGCCTTAAAACGGGCGATCGTAAAGCAGCAAGCATCCTTCTGAAAAGCGCCATCCAGAAAGACGAACACAACGCCAAAGCACGTTTTCAGCTCGCCAAACTTCAACTCGATCAAAATGAATTTGCCTCGGCAGAAAAAGAATTGCGGCGCGCGCGCGAGGCCGGTCTGGATGCTGATGTCGTCAATCCGCTGCTAGCACACGCGTTAATGGGTCTGGGCGAGTTCCAGCGCGTACTGGACGAAATCCCCGCACCGGTTCCCGGCAGCCCGGATGAAGCCGTGTTTCTGGTTGCCCGCGCCAACGCTCTTCTCGGATTAAAACAGGTTAGCGAAGCCAGAAAGAGCCTCGACCGGGCATTGGTCGTTGCCCCCGATGATGCCGATGTTCGCCTGGCTTTGACACGGCTTGCCCTCATCGACGGCAAACCTGACGAAGCCTTCAAACAGATCGACAGCGCACTCAAGTCCGCGCCGGAAAATCGCGAAGCATGGCTACTCAAAGCAGGTATGTTGCGTGCCAGCGGAAAACCGAAAGAAGCCACCGTAGCCTACCAGGCTGTACTGAAACTTGATCCGCAAAATCAGGAAGCGGGCATCGCTTTGGCGAGCATCGCGATCACGGAAAATCGCATCGCTGATGCCCGAACCCAGATTGATCTGGTATTAAAATCCGCCCCGAACAGTTTACTGGGGCGCTATACCCAGGCGCTGATTGATTATCGCGAGAAAAAATTTGCCATTGCACGTGACCATCTGGCCAGCGTACTCAAATCCGCGCCTGATTATGAACCGGCTTTATTGCTGGGCGGCTCCGTCGAATATGCGCTGGGTAATCTGCAAACCGCCGAAGCTCATCTTAATAAAGTCGTCAAATCCACGTCCGGCAATGTCTATGCACGGCGTTTGCTGGCCGCTGCACAGTTGCGCCTTGGGCGCGCGGACGACGCTGCGCAAACCCTTGCGCCCGCACTCAAGTCCGCACCGCAAGACGCAGGTGTACACGTTGTCGCGGGGGAAATCGCGCTCGCAAAAAAAGTGTTTGCTGAGGCAACCGAACACTTTGAAGCCGCTGCAAAACTCAGCCCCGACAGCGCCGCTATTCGAACCGAACTCGGCATCTCGCGCCTGGCGCAGGGCGATAACCGCGCCATGGCCGATTTACAGACCGCTGCAGGAATGGAAGGCGGCGGCAGCCGCGCAGATACCCTGATCATTCTCAATCAGCTAAAAAACAAGCAGTTTGATGCCGCGCTGACCAGCGTCACCGCGCTGGAAAAGAAACAGCCCGCGAGTCCATCGATCTGGAACTATCGTGGCGCGGCTTATCTCGGCAAAAAAGATATTCCTCACGCCCGCGACAGCTTCGGCCAGGCACTCAGGCTCAACCCGGCTTTTTATCCTGCCGCAGCCAACTTGGCACAACTCGACCTGCAAGACAAGCAGCCTGCGCAGGCACGTAAACGTTTTGAGGACATCCTGAAAACCGACCCCAAGCACCTCAATGCCTCGATCGCGCTAGCCAACCTTGCACGCGCTGACAAAGACGAAAAATCTTATTTGAGCTGGCTGGAAAAAGCCGCCGCCACCAACCCACAGGCGCTGCCGCCGCGCCTGTTGCTCGCTCGCTACTGGCTCGCCAAGGGCGATAGCGCAAAGGCCGTTGCCATTGCACGCGAAGCCGTCAACGCCCAGCCCCTTGATACGGCAGCGCTTGATCTGCTCGGCACCACACAATTTGCCAGCAAAGACCTGGACAACGCGCTGGGCACTTACCGCAAATTGTCCGAGATGCA
This sequence comes from Thiobacillaceae bacterium, assembly GCA_040080135.1. Taxonomy (GTDB): domain Bacteria; phylum Pseudomonadota; class Gammaproteobacteria; order Burkholderiales; family Thiobacillaceae; genus Thiobacillus. Next base: position 53,189 of record JBEBIZ010000002.1, on the reverse strand, counting down.
AGCCAGCGCGGTCGAGCCGCGTCTGAAGCTCGCCCAAGTACAAATGGCGAAAAAGCAGATCGATGATGCGCGTAAAACCTTGCACGCTACGCTAAGAATCAAGCCTGATCTGATCGATGCACAACTCATGCTCGGCAATCTGGAAATCCAGTCTGCACACTATGACGAAGCGCAAAAGATTGCCAAACAAATTCAGCAACAAAAAGCCGACTCAGCAGTGGGATTCGTGCTGGATGGCGATGTGGAGTTGGCGCGCAAACAGTATCCCGCTGCGCTCGGCGCATTCGAACGCGCGCACAAACTCGCGCCCTCGCCCGCCACCCTCACCCGCCTGTATCAGGCTTTGACTGGTAACAATCGTGCCGCAGAGGGTGAAAAGAAACTGTCCGACTGGTTAGCCAGCCATCCGCAAGATAACGGTATCCGCGTCTATCTGGCCGAACGTCTGGTCGCTCGCAGCCAGTACAGAGCGGCGGCCGACCAATACCTGTATCTCAATCAGAAAATCCCCGGCAATATTGTTGTGCTGAACAACCTTGCTTCGACGCTGACGGAACTCAAGGATCCGCGTGCGCTTGGATTTGCTGAACAGGCGTTGAAACTTCAACCCGCTAATCCCGCCGTGCTTGACACCTATGGTTGGGTGCTCGCCAACAACGGCCAGGCACAAAAAAGCCTGGAGGTTCTACGCAAGGCCAATGCAACCACACCCGACAATCCGGATATCCAGTGGCACTTGGCCTACGCGCTCCATGCTTCGGGCGACTCCGTGCGCGCTCATCGCGAGCTAGATGCATTGCTCAATAGTGGCCGTCCCTTCAGCGCGCAGGATGCCGCCCGCAAATTGCAATCCCAGTTATCCGTCAACCGTTAAGGACGTTTTCCTATGAACCCGGTTACCCGCACCCTTCCTTCTCGCATCGCCCCTCTGGCGGCGGCCTTGATGCTGGCATTTTCTCCTTTATCCGGCTGCGACCGCGCCGCCAATGTCTCGGTCGAAGAACATATCCAGCGCGCCAAGGATATGAACGCTGAAGGAAACCTCAAGGGCGTAGTCATTGAGCTCAAAAATGCCATCCAGCAATCTCCCGACAATCCGCAAGCGCGCTTAATGCTTGGGGAGGCTTATCTCGAGTTTAAGTTAGGCGATAACGCGGCGAAGGAATTTGACCGGGCACGCAATCTTGGCGTGAACGAAACATCGATCAAACCCCTGATGGGTGAAGCGCTGATCCTTACCAAGGCCTATCAGCGTGTGCTGGATGAGCTTCAAGTGAGCAATGACTCAAACCCTCGAAATCGCGCCCATATCCTGCAATTGCGTGGCGATGCCCTGCTGGGTTTGCGCAAATTCACGGAAGCCTGTGCGCTCTATCATGAATCGAATCAGGCCGACCCTCAATGGCACAAGGCGCTCACGGGGATCGCTGGCTGCGATTTTGCCCAAGGCAAAATCAGCGAAGCGCGACTTGCTTTACAACAGGCGGCCAAGCTTGACCCACACGCGACCGAAGCCTGGATTATGTTATCCAAACTCGAGCGTTCACAAAACCAGCCTCAAGCAGCCCGTATTGCGCTTGATAATGCACTCAAGGCCAATAACGCCAGTCTGGATGCACTGGTTGAACGCACTTCCCTGCTAGTCACGCTGAAGGACTTCGAGGCTGCGCACAAGGATGTGAAGCGCATGCTCACGCTGTATCCGAAGCATTTCATGACAGATTATGTGCAAGCCCTGGTGGCATTTAACGAGAAGAAGCTGGCCGAAGCACGCGAGCATATCGCCCGTTCATTACGTACAACCCCAAACTATGTGCCGGCCATGCTGCTAGACGGCGCAATTGAATTTGGCTTGGGAAATATGCGGACCGCCGAAACTCATCTAGCCCGAGTGGTGCAAAATTGGCCACGTCATGCCTACGCTATCCGCCTGCTGGCAGCCGCCCAGTTACAGCAGGGTGATGCGGCCAAGGCTGCGAAAACGCTGGCTGTACTTAATCCCGAGCAATCCGGTGATATGGCCGTCCTGGTCGTCGCGAGCGATATCGCTCTGGCACAAAAAAACCCTGCCGCAGCCAGCCGTTATCTCGAAAAAGCCGCTGCACTTAATCCAAAACACGCCGGGATTAGAGCCCAATTAGGCATTGCACGGCTGGGCGAGGGTGATAGTCGCGCCCTATCGGACCTAATGGCCGCAGCTGCGCTAGATCCGGAATGGAAGGGTGCAGATAAGTCATTGATTCTGGGTCAGATCCGGCAGAAAAATTATGCCGGGGCGCTTGTCAGCATTACCACCCTCGAAAAGAAGGAACCGAACAGCCCCGAGCCTTGGAATTACCGTGGCGTGGTCTACCTCAGTCAGCAGAATTTTGCCAAGGCACGCGAAAGTTTTGAACAAGCGCTCAAGCTGAGTCCAGGTCACTTCCCCTCAGCCGCCAATCTGGCTGAACTGGATTTGCATGACAAGCAACCGGTCGCAGCAAAAAAACGGTTCGAGTCCGTACTACAAATTGATAAAACTAATCTTGATGCAATGCTGAGTCTGGCGGCATTGGCGGCACGCAGCGGAGACGCCAAAGAGTACTTGGCGCGCCTGGAACAGGCGCACAAAAGCGCACCCCAAGCGCTTAAGCCGCTTGTCATGCTTAGCAGCTATTACCTGAGCCAGGGCGACACCGCCAAGGCACTGGTGTATGCCCGTCAAGCGAATGATGCTCACCCAAATCATGTCTCCGCACTCAGCTCCTTGGGTAGCAGCCAATTGGCCTCGGGTGATATCAATAACGCATTGTCCACCCACAAGAAACTGGCTGAGCTCGCACCCCAATCTGCCGAGGCCCTGTTACGGCTAGCTCGCGTGCAACTCAGTGGAAAGCAGGCAAACGACGCTCGTACAACACTACTTAAGGCACGACACCTGGAGCCTGAAAATATTTCAGTTCAGGATGCATTATTTCAAATGGAGCTATCCGAACGAAAATTCGGGGCAGCACTGCAAATTTCACGACAGCTTCAGACCAGTCAATCCAAATCACCATTAGGCTTCGAACGGGAGGGAGATGTGTGGCTCTCCCAAGGTCAAGCAGCTCAAGCCGTGACTTGGTACGAGCAAGCACTGAATCGGGGTCAAACCCCCAACGGGATCGTCAAACTCCTGCGTGCGTTACACTTTTCTGGTCATTCCCAACGCGCCGATGAACGACTCGCAACTTGGCTTACGCAGCATCCGCAAGACAGGCGGGTACGAGCCTACGCCGCTGAATATTACCTAGTGACTGAGCGTAATCGTAATGCCATCGCCCAGTATGAATATCTAATTCAGTCCGAACCCAATCAAACGACCTATCTGAACAACCTGGCCACCCTCTATCAACGCGAGCAAGACGTTCGCGCCCAAGCGACTGCGGAGCGCGCACTCAAGCTTGCACCAGATTCTCCGGGCATACAAGACACCCTGGGCTGGATTCTGCTCGAAAAGGGTGAGCTTACGCCCGGATTAGCGTGGTTGAAAAAAGCCACTTCTGCTGCGCCACGCTCGGCATCTATACGCTATCACTACGCCGTTGCCTTGGCTCGGAGCGGTAACACGCTTCAGGCGAAAAAAGAACTACAAGCCATATTGGCAACCCAAATCCGCTTCCCGGAAGCCGAGGCCGCCCGGAAACTGTTAGCTACGCAGTAATCGAACTGGCTTACGCTCACGAAATCAAGCAGGCCGACAATTTTTTGTCGGCCTGCTTGATATTGAACATTCCCACTTCGAATTCGACCCTATTTTCACTATAAAAGCGTTGAATGAATATAGCTTGCTATTGCGTAATTCAGAGCAGGGCGAATGTTTCCCCCTTAACGGCGTTACCCTTCGGGGATTGATTAGCCGATATTCTCCATCGCTATATTCTTTATACCCTTCAAGTCACAATGACGATTTATGGGAATACCCTAAAATCTAGTTGTTAATCACTGATATCCCATCTGTAAAAAGTCGACAAGCCCTGCTTCGATATTTCGCTTATAAACGACAACACGGTCGTCTAAAATAGGATCGCAACAAAAGTGCCGATCACATTGAAAACCCGCGTGCGGCTTAAATTAGCGGATTCGTTTGCAATCCACAAACGAAAAAGCCCCGACCGAAGTCGGGGCTTTCTTTGCAAACCTTACAGAGCGGAAGAGGCTCAGGCGGCCTTGCGACGGCGAAGAGACAGACCCATACCAACGAGACCCAGACCCAGCAGCGCAATACTGCCAGGCTCCGGCACTGCAAACACGGCGCTCACATCACCATTAATGGTTTGGGTTCCGGTCGGCGTAAAGCTGTCGAAGTCACCGTCCACATTCACACGCAGATAGAATGGATCAGGATCAACGAAATAAGCCGTGCCTTCCGGATCGGTCAAGGCAAAATCCGTGAAGACCAAGTCAAAGAAGCCGCCAACACCCGACACCAAAACGCCAACACCCGAACCCAAGGTGCTTGCCGAACCGATCATATAGTCATCAGCATTACCTGCCAGAGAAACAACACCCCCAGCAATCGACTTGGTGGTGTTCTGGTCAGGGTCAATCCACAGGGTGAATCCTGCGCTACCTGCCGTAAAAGTAACGAACGAGCCAGCAATCCCAAAGCCGCCTGCTGCATCAAACAGAGTGTACATCCCGTAGCTTGAGTTGAGCTGTGCGCCTACAACCAAGTTTGTACCATCATCCTTGAGATACTGACCAAAGTCGCCATAAGCTGTGGTGGTAAATGTGCTGCCAGCGCCAAACGAGATTTCCTCGGTGTAAGCGCCATTAATTTTGTCGGCAGTGATCGTGCCGCCCAAGCCTTCTACGCTTGCTTCATTAACCATGAAATCAGGCAGCGCGGGAACGGCGAACGCTGATGCACTCATCAGGCTCATCGTCAGGGCGGCCGGTGCCAGCGCTTTAAGTACAAATTTGTTCATGTTGGTTCTCCTAATTGAAAGTTTGCAATTTAGCCGAATTACTCGGCATGCCTAACACTAAGCACGCACCATGCCAGAACAATATATTCACAATAAATCAATGAGTTGGGTTTTTTACGTTATCGCCGGCATCCGATAGTGTAAATTTCTTCGACAATATTTAGAATGCGCGCTTGGTTCTTGTAACACCCTTGTATTAATCGGCAACACAGCCTGCTTAAGTTATATTACGAATCTACCGATACCTCTCCCGCCCCCACCAGAGGATGCCTGCATGAATCAGGACTTGATGCCTTCGGGCAAAACACGCGATGAAATCGCTGCCGCCTACGCTTCCCCCCCTTGGTGGTATGACGTACGCGGCTTTTTTATCCTGACTTTCTCTTATAACAGCACGCTTACTGCCCAGATTCGACATTTTGGCAGGAATTTTGGCTCCCGACACATCGAAATCGCCTGCGGGTCGGGCACATTACTGGACATCATCCTGCGCTGGCGCAAGTGGAAACGATTACCCGAAGCACAGATCGTGGGCGTGGATTACGCAGAATCAATGCTGGCAGGGGCCATTCACCGTTTCGCCGGTAATCCGCTGATCGAGCTATGTTTGGCTGATGCAGCCTGCCTGCCCTACCCGGATGCCAGTTTTGACAGCACGAATATTGCCAATGCCATTCATTGTCTACCAGATGTGGGGGGTGCCCTGCGTGACATTTACCGGGTATTGAAGCCGGGAGCAACATTTGCTACCAATGTTCTACTCTATCCGCGTGGCTCACAACCCTTCAAATGGATTGCCGAACGGATCAATCGCTGGGGGATACGTAAAGGTATTCTCTACACGCCTTATGCGCACGAAGATATCCGTCAACGTATTCTGGATGCCGGCTTTGAAATGGTTTTCGAAGACGTGGCAGGGAACTGTTACAACGTGCTGGCACGCAAGCCTGTCGCGTAAACAGAAGGGTCAGGCCATTTTCATGGCAGCAAGCTGTCGTCTGGCGATGGCCAAGCCAAGTTGCTGCAGCGGGTTTCGATTGCCGCCCGGCCGCCAGGTGTGTGTAAATTTGTTTCGATAAGCGTCGAACTGGTAGCCATGTGGCGCACCACGTACCAAACCTCGCCCAAGTACGATCTTGAGTGCTTCGGTTGCCGCCACACCCGCACACAGCTGACAGGCCATCGCGGTGGACGGGCCGCGTTTGGCGGCAAGATCAACTTTTGTGCGATCCACCAGATAACCACGTTGAAGCATGGCGGGCGATAATCCCAGCAGGAAACGTAACGCTTTCTCTTCGTCTGAAACACCTTTCAGGCAGAAATAGTCCTCAAAACTCATTTTCCCAGGCAGGATATTGACGACTGCCGTTCCCATACCCAGCGGTGCCGCAATGACAGCGGGCACCTGATGCTGCTCGCAAGTTCGGTATAGGGCTTCACGGGCTTCAAATACGAAAAAATCCAGGCCATCAACATAGCAATCAACGCCGCCCAGGAAATCATCCAGATTTTGTTCGTTGACTCCATCTGAAAAAATACGAATATCCAGATCGGGGTTGATGTCTAGCGCCTGCTGGGCCATAACCTTTACTTTTTCAAGACCCAGGGTGCGCATGCTGGCACCCGCCTGCCGATTGAAATTGACGAGGTCAAAAGTATCAAAATCGGCTATGTTAAATTTTCCGACACCCAGCCTGACCAACGTCAGAAGGTGAATTCCACCGACCCCGCCCATACCTGCGATGGCAACCCTGGAATTTCGGATGCGGTCTTGCTCGGATTCAGTTAGCCAGCCAATATTGCGGGCAAAGGCAGTGTTGTAATCAAAGGGACGCATGGTGAAAAAACTATCCCCCTTGCAGCAAACGCTGGGTAATACCGGCCTCGTCTTCTTTCGAAAAGAAATAGGGGTACAAAGACCGCTCTCCCTGCGCCGCTTCTGTTCTGCCGCCCCAGCGTTCAATCTGCCGGTCGACATATTCAATTTCAAGGCGTAGCAGCACGCCCATGGTATTGACCCGACTATTAAGCCGCTCGGTGCCTAGCTGTTCAAATCCGAGCATGCGCTTATAAAATGGGGCATGTTTGGGCGTAACCTCAATCACTACGTCGGTCTGTTTTTGCAGCACACGACCGTAGATATACGCGATATGGAATAAAGCTGCGAGCACCCGCTTGGAACCGTGAGTCTGATCCACAGCAAATTTTGTGAGCTCACAAACCTGACGACCCCCTGCCCGAATCAGGTCGACTTCATGCTTGTAATTTTTGTCCGCCAGCAGTCCATTGCCCGCCTCAATACCCAGAGTAATGGTACCAACCACAATTTCGTTTTGTGAGGCCGTCAGGGTAATGCGGGCGGGCAGTTTTTGCATACCCGGAACGTCATACCCCCGTTTGAGGTACATGCGCTGTATCAGCATACTGGCGCAGTTGATGCGCTCATCGGAATGAGCAAGACGAATCTTGAAGCTCTGCTGCTGGAGCGTTTCCAGCTCGCTAGTTTGAGGTTCCGCGCCCTGCATCAAAACCAGGTCTTTGAGTGCATAAGGCGAAACCGCGATGATGGTCTTGTCCCATTCGTCAGGGCGCTTTTTCCAGCGCAAGGCAAAAGGAAACTTGGGCTTATCCGGCATGTCTTTTTTCGCGTAAGGTGCGTGCAGTCTAATCACTTTGCTTGTCCGTTGCGCCTGTTGATATATATCTATTACGTCAGCAAGGAAAAGGACTTGAGCAGCGTGCGTCGTTTATCGTTTCAACCACCGCGCTGCGTCGCGTGCAAAATAAGTCAGGATGCCGTCCGCTCCGGCGCGTTTAAAAGCAAGCAAAGCCTCAAGCACGCAGGCTCGTTCATCCAGCCAGCCGTTCTGCGCCGCTGCCTTCAACATAGCGTATTCACCACTGACTTGATAGGCAAAGGTTGGGGCGCCATAGGCATCTTTTACGCGACGGATCACGTCAAGGTAAGGCATTCCGGGTTTGATCATGACCATATCGGCGCCTTCCTGTAAGTCCATTCCCACTTCCCACAAAGCTTCATCACTGTTTGCAGGATCCATCTGATAGGTGTGCTTGTTGCCCTTGCCGAGATTGGCGGCGGACCCCACCGCATCACGGAAAGGACCGTAAAAGCTTGATGCATATTTAGCTGCGTAGGCAAGAATACGGGTATGGATATGGCCAGCGCCTTCGAGCGCAGCGCGAATAGCGGCAACGCGGCCATCCATCATGTCAGATGGGGCAACCACGTCGGCACCAGCCTGGGCGTGAACGACCGCCTGTTGCGCGAGCACGACGACGGTCTCGTCATTCATCACATAGCCGCTGTCGTCAATCAGGCCATCCTGCCCGTGGCTGGTGTACGGATCAAGTGCAATGTCGGTGATGATGCCTAGTTCCGGAAAATGGCTTTTCAGTGCAGCCACCGTGCGCGGTACCAAGCCTTGCGGATTGAGTGCTTCTTCCGCACCCAGCGTCTTCAGGCTGGTATCGATAACGGGAAACAGGGCAAGCGCAGGAATGCCCAGTTGCACGCACTCTTCGGCCACGGGCAACAACAGGTCGAGGCTGACACGCTCAACTCCAGGCATCGACGCAACTGACTCGCGCCGCCCCTTGCCATCCAGAACAAACACTGGGTAAATGAGGTCGTTTGCAGTGAGTGTGTGCTCGCACATCATGCGACGGGAAAATGCATCCCGGCGCATACGGCGCATCCTGACGGCAGGGAAAGCAGAAAACGGCAGATTCACAACATTCTCCAAAAATTTTCGGAACTAATTTAATCAAGGAGCACTCAACGTTAGCAGATGGTGTTTCACCGTCTCCCGCTTCTCCTCCCTGAGCGGGGTGCCTTAATCCCCTTAAGGCATTTTGGCCCCGACCATTCACTTGGCTCGGGGCTTTTTATTGGGCGATCCCTATTGGTTGCGCTGCCTGTTCGGTCATTGTGGCATCGCTATCAGGCTCGGGCGTGAGCCAGCCTTCGATCACCCTGGTCGCCTCATCGGCACCCAACCGGGACAAACTCGAGAAAAGCTGCACACTGACGCCAGAAAACGGTTCGAGTTCCTTTTTAACTTTGCGTAAAGTCATTACGCGCTCGCCATTCGAAAGCTTGTCGGCCTTTGACAACAGAATGTGTACCGGTTTGCCGGTCGGGGTAAACCAGTCGAGCATACGTTGATCCAGCGGCGTGAGTGGGTGGCGCGCATCCATGATGAGCACCATGCCCGCAAGTGGTTCACGTTCCTGCAAATAGCGGGAGAGCAAACCTTCCCATTGCGCCTTGATTTCGGGCGGCACTTTCGCGTAACCGTAACCCGGAAGATCAACCAGATAAATATCAGGATCGATCTCAAAAAAATTAATCAGCTGCGTGCGCCCCGGCGTTTTAGAGGTAAATGCCAGGCGCTTGATGTGGGTGAGCAAGTTGAGGGCGCTTGATTTCCCGGCGTTGGAACGCCCCGCAAAGGCAATTTCGGCGCGGCTAAAGGGTAAATCACGCAGATGGGCAACGGACGTGTAAAAATGGGCGCGATTGAGCACGGGCTTGGCAGTCATATTAGATGCCGCTAAACTACCCGTTTTCCCAAGTTTTGCAAGCTTCAGGAGCTTTTAATGAAATTCGTTTCAATTCGCACCCTTATTCTGGCCGCCACCCTGGCCTCCACATCCGCTCTCGCCAACGAGCCATCAGCCGCTCCAGTCAGCAAAGGCGATCCGAAAAAAGCGGAAACTATCGTGAACCAGGTCTGCGCCGGTTGTCACAATGTCGACGGCAATAGTGTCGCGCCGACCAATCCCAAGCTGGCGGGTCTGAACTATGAATACATTAACAAGCAGTTGAATGATTTCAAATCCGGCGAGCGTAAAAGCGCGGTCATGTCCGGCATGGTGGCTACGCTCAGCCCGGACGACATGAAAAATCTGGCGGCGTATTTCAGCAGCCAGCAGCCCAAGGCGGCATCGGCCAAAGACCAGGTTCTGGCGCTTACCGGTCAGAAAATCTTTCGCGGTGGCGTGCAAGGTGCGGGCGTCCCTGCCTGCGCCTCGTGTCATGGCGCACAGGGCGCGGGCATCCCGGTGCAGTTCCCGCGTCTGGCGGGTCAACACACGGACTACATCTACGACCAGCTGAATAAATTCCGTGTGGGTGAGCGCGCCAATGACGGTGCCAAGATGATGCGCACGATTGCCGCGAAAATGACCGACAGCGACATGAAAGCGGTCGCGACGTACATTCAGGGCTTGCGTTGAACCAGGTCGTTTCACCTGAGCCCAAAAAAGGGTGACGCAAGTCACCCTTTTTTGTCTTCGCATATTCCGTCCACATCGCCATGTCTAATCTGACCCCGGCACCGCACTCCTTTGGCAGAGCGGTCTTCGAGCTTCTAAGCTCAATGCGTTTTGCCATCAGCCTGCTGTCGATCCTGGCGATTGCGTCGATCATTGGCACGGTGTTGAAGCAGGCCGAGCCGTATAACAATTACATCATCCAGTTCGGGCAGGTCTGGTTCCAGTTTTTCGAAACCCTGGGGCTGTACGATGTCTATCACGCTGCCTGGTTTTTGCTCATCCTGGCGTTTCTGGTCGCGTCCACCAGCGTCTGCATCTCGCGAAACGCGCCCAACTTCATCAAGGAAATGAAGGGTTTTCGCGAACACGTCAGCGAAACCTCGCTTGCCGCATTCAAGCACCAGCACGAAGCAGACATCACACAAACACCGGAGACCTACGCCGCAGCTGCGCAGGCCTATTTGCAGGCCCAAGGCTATCAAGTCAAAAACCTGCCGCGCGCAGACGGCGTGCTGCTCGCCGCCAAGGCCGGCAGCGGTAACCGTGTTGGTTATTTGCTGGCGCATTCGGCCATCGTGCTGATCTGTATCGGCGGCCTGCTGGACGGCAATATGGTGTTTAAGGCGCAGCAAATACTCGGCTTCAAAAAAATCGAAACGCGCGATATTCCGCAAAGCCAGGTGCCCGCGATTTCGCGCCTCACGCCGTCCAATCCCTCATTTCGCGGCAGCGTGCAAATCCCCGAAGGCTCCAGCGCGGATGTGGTGTTTTTGAATGTGGCGGACGGGTATCTGGTGCAGGATCTGCCGTTTACCGTCGCCTTGAAGCAGTTCCGGATTGAGCATTACACCACCGGCCAGCCGAAGAACTTCGAGAGCGACCTAGTCTTGTTCGACAAGCAAGGTAAAAAAATCAGGGAAGCCACCATCGCGGTGAACCACCCGTTGATCCATGACGGCGTAGCGATTTATCAGGCGAGCTTTGCCGACGGCGGCACACGGCTCCAGCTTCAGGGCTGGAATCTGTTTGCCAGCAGCAACCAGCCGTTTGCGATGAAAGGCGCGGTTCACGCCAGTACCGAGCTGACTAGCACGAGCGGCAATTACGCGGTCGAGTTCACCGATTTCCGCCCTTTCAATATCGAAAACATGGGCGGCGGCGCAGCACCGCAGGACACCATGAGCGTGCTCGGTGGCAATCCAACCGGCAAGGGTCACAAAGACCTGCATAACGTCGGCCCGAGTTTTCAGTTCAAGCTGCGCGATACGCGCGGGCAGGCGCGCGAATTTTCCAATTACATGCTGCCGCTACAGCTCGACGGACGCTGGTACATGATGACCGGCGTGCGCGACACGCCGAACGAGGCTTTCCGCTATTTGCGCATGCCACTGGATGCCGACGGCAAGCTCGAATCCTTTATGCGTTTGCGCGGCGCGCTGCTGAATCCGGAACTTCGCCCGGAAATCGCTGCACGATTTGCCCGTCGTGCGTTGCCGCCTGCCGCCTGGAATACCGAGCTGGAAGACAAACTTAAACGCAGCGCTGCGCAGGTGCTCAACCTGTTTGCTGAAGGCGGATTCCAGTCTATCGGGCGTTTTATCGAGACACGGATTCCGGAAAAAGAACGTGAAAAAGCCGCCAGCACCTATCTGAAAATTCTCGAACTCGCCGCGTTTGAGGCCTGGCAAGCCGCCAATGCGCAGGCCGGGTTCCCGCCGCCCAAAGCCGATGATACCAGCGGCTGGCTGGTGCGCGATGCGCTCAATAGTATCAGTGATCTGTTTGTGTACGGCGCACCGGTGTATCTGCAACTGATGCAGTACGACGAGGTTAAGGCCAGCGGCTTGCAACTGACTCGCTCGCCGGGTAAAAATGTGGTGTACACCGGCTCGGTGCTGTTGGTTCTGGGCGTATTCTTCATGCTCTTTGTGCAGGAACGCCGCATCTGGCTGCGCGTCAAACCGGGGTCAGTGCTGTTTGCCATGTCCTCGGCCAAACACACCATCGATTTCGAAAACGAATTTTCCAAACACAAGCAGGCGGTCGATACGCTTGCCTCGATGTAAACCGGAGGTCTCAATGGAACTCACCTTCAACGCCCCGCAACCGCTGTTCAAACGTCTGTCGTGGTTTGACTGGCTGTACGCCGCGTTAATCGCGGCCGGCGGCCTCTACGCGCTGTCGCGTTTTGGCGCATATATGGACGCCTACGAAAAAGGCATTCTGCTTATTGCCATTCCCGCACTCAGCGTGTTTGGCTGGTTCTGGAAGCCGGTGCGGGTGCTGATGATGGTGGCGGCGGCCGTCAGCCTGTTTGCGATGACGCAATATCACGCCGACCTGGCGCGCATGGAGCAGGCTTTTTTCCTCAAATTCCTGGTCTCCAGCCAGGCCTCGATCATGTGGATGTGCGCGCTGTTTGTGCTCGCCACCCTGACGTATTGGGGCGGCACGATGGCGCGCTCAGCTTTTTTGCTGAAAACCGGCACCGGGCTGACCTGGAGTGCGGTGGCGATGGGGTTGATCGGCCTGATGGTGCGCTGGTATGAGTCCTACCTGATCGGCGTGGATATCGGCCATATCCCGATTTCCAACCTGTACGAAGTCTTCGTCCTGTTCTGCCTGATTACTGCCTTGCTCTATCTGTATTACGAAGCGCGCTACCAGAACCGGCAATTGGGCGGATTCGCGCTCTTGGTCATTTCTGCCGCCGTCGGCTTCATCCTCTGGTACACCTTCGACCGGCAAGCGCACGAAATTCAGCCGCTGGTGCCCGCACTCAAATCCTGGTGGATGAAAATTCACGTGCCCGCCAATTTCATCGGCTATGGCTCGTTCTCGCTCGCCGCGATGCTGGGTGTCGCCTATTTGCTGGTGCAGCGCGGCATCCTCGCCACGCGCCTGCCCAGCGCCGAAGTGATAGACGATGTGATGTACAAACTCATCGCCATCGGTTTCGTGTTCTTCACCATCGCCACCATCCTCGGTGCAATGTGGGCCGCCGATGCCTGGGGCGGCTACTGGTCATGGGATCCGAAAGAAACCTGGGCGCTGATTGTGTGGCTCAACTATGCCGCCTGGCTGCACATCCGGCTGGTCAAGGGCTTACGCGGACCGATGCTGGCGTGGTGGGCGGTGATTGGCCTGGTGGTCACCACTTTCGCTTTCCTCGGAGTCAATATGTTCCTGTCGGGGCTGCATTCTTACGGCACGCTTTAATGAAACAAATCAACCTGGGCTTAAACAACCATGGCGGATTTTGCGACTATCATTACAATCCGTTGACCGTCATCGTCACTTCAACGGGTCGCCTGTGTTAAAGTAGAATATTCTAATATTTAGAATAAAAACCAAAGAACATTATTCCGTCGGAGGAACCCAATGTCGAAATTCCTGATTTTGCTGGCTTTTTGTAGTTTCACCGGATCTGCGCTTGCTGCCGACCCTGTCGCCCCCGCCTCCAGCCCGGCGGTACCTGCTGCTGTAATCGTCCCCACTCCCACACCGGTTGTTGTAGTTCCTGTTGCAGTTACGCCTGTGGCTGTTACACCAGCACCGGTTGTCATGCCTGCTACACCCTGGGTTAATCCCTGGCTCAGAAACACCCCGGCTCCCACGCCAAGCCCAATGATGGTCATGCCCAAAGGGACGGGCTCGGCCAAGCTGCCGCCGTGGACCATGTCCAAATCGCCCTCCGCTGCCGAGAAGAAACAGCTGATGAAGTCCATGCTGCCCTATCTGAGCAATATGGGGCTGAATATGCGGGACATCATGAACTACATGACGACCAAATATGAAGCCAAACCCGGCGTCAGTTTCGATGATGCGGTAGAGTCGATGAAACTACGTGCCAATCAGCTCAACCTCAAGCTGGTCGGCCACTCCCCCATGATCAAGGACATCCAGGCTGTACTTGGTGACACCGATTCACCGCGCATGGAAGTGTTCCACTTTTGCGACATCGCAGCAGGCCGTGAAATCATGAAGCTGGTGCCCGAATCGATCGTCTATCTGCCATGCCGCATTGCGGTAATGGAGGATGCCCAAAAGCACGTGTGGCTGCTCACGCTGGACTGGGACACCGCCTGGCTCGATGGCCTGAATGGCAACAACATGGGCGTGAGCTCCGAAATGATTGGCATGGCACGTGATATCCGCGACCGCATGGACAATGTCATGCGCGCTGGTGCCAACGGCGACCTGTAATTTTTTTACTGATTTGGCTGCTGCCCTAGTTTTTATCGATCCAAACACTAGACTGACCAATGCACAGCCCGATTGCCCTGAGTTTTTATATGCTGACTTTCAGCACACAACCCGCCGGTACGCCGGCATTTGAACCGGAGATTGACTATGAACACACGTAAACTCGCACTTGCCGCCGCCTTACTTGTAAGCAGCGGTGCCCAGGCTCAGATGGGCATGGAACAAATGATGCCCATGATGATGATGCCGATGAGCATGATGGGTCCGATGATGGGCGGTATGGGCGGCATGATGGCACCCATGAGCATGATGGGTCCGATGATGGCACCCATGGGCCCGATGATGAACGGCATGATGGCACCGATGGGCATGATGGGTCCGATGATGGGCGGCATGACCCCGATGATGAACGGCATGATGGCTCCGATGGGTTCCATGATGCAGCCCATGGGTTCGATGATGCAACCGATGAATGGCATGATGCAACCCATGGGTTCGATGATGCAACCGATGAATGGCATGATGCAGCCCATGGGTTCGATGATGCAGCCGATGAATGGCATGATGGCTCCGATGGGAACCATGATGCAGCCCATGACCGGCATGATGGCACCGATGATGCCTGCTGCTGCACCGGCTCCGGCTCCTGCACCCGCCAAGTAATTCAGTGTTTAAAAACGCCCCTGGTATGGGGCGTTTTTTATGCAAGTCCCTTTATCGCAAGCGCTGTAATCGACCACCGCGTTTCGCTATTTTGCTGATTTCATTTCAAAGTGAAAACCTCCTAAACTGCGCATTCAAACCTTGCAGCGGCAAGCCAGGCAAGTGCTTTGCTTTGAAATGAGATCAGCTTATTGGCCGACCCTTACGGCCACAATCCGGAGAATCCCCATGAATATTCGTATCCTTATCACCGCAGCCCTGCTCACCAGCACCGGCGCCCATGCACAAACCGCTACCGAACAGCCATCACCGATGCTCATGATGATGCCGATGATGGCACCGATGAATGGCATGATGAACCCCGGCGCGATGATGCCCATGGGACAAATGCCTGTTCCGAATACCATGATGCAACCGATGGGCAACATGATGATGGTTCCCATGCAAATGATGCCGCCCCCAGCCAATCCTGCGGCTACGCCCGCTCCGGCAAAATAAACGATCAGCCTGGCTTTCGACACCGAAGCCAGGCCTTGTACTGCGGGTCTGACTCGCACCAAGACGCTGCACAGCATTCTGAGGCTCGCACTTGACCAAGAAAAAGCTTGTTTTATACGTTCTGGGTGGGCTATTCGCCCTCTTCGTTGGCGCATGGGTCGCGACCCGGTTTTACGCCCCAGCAACCACCCAGACGCAAGCTCCGCCTGATTTATGGGCAACCAGCTTGCCCGACCGCTACGGACACAATCAGGCACTCTCGCAATGGCGCGGAAAAACACTGGTCATCAATTTCTGGGCGACCTGGTGTCCGCCGTGTCGCGAGGAAATCCCCGACTTCATCGCGCTGCGCGCAAAATACGCTCCCCGAAACGTAGAATTTATCGGCATTGCGATTGATACCGCCACACCCGTTGCCGACTACGCAAATGAAATGCAAATGACCTACCCGATCCTGATTGGCGAGGGTTCGGCACACGGGCTGGCACGGCGCATGGGCAATCCGACCGGTGGGCTACCCTTTACCATCGTCGTCGATCCTGCAGGCAAAATTGTGCTGCGTCATCTGGGTCGCTTGTCACGCGAAGCGCTGGATGCGGCGCTGGCGCGAATTGCTTCACACCGAATGGCCTTACACCGTTCTGCTTCACACCGAATTGCTTCACGGCAGCGAACTTCCGTCAATATCTAGACAATCCACCCTTATTTACGGCAAACTTGCAGACATGACGACAAAGAAGCCTGGCCGATCCGCGACCAAATCCAGTGTCAACCTGCATCCCGCAGTGCTGGTGCTGCACGGCCCCAACCTGAATATGCTGGGCAACCGTGAACCCGCGCACTATGGGCTGGCGACGCTCGATGAGATCAACCAGGCGCTGACCCGTCGCGGCGACGAGGCAGGCGTACGCATCGAAACCTTCCAGCACAATCACGAAGGTGCGCTGGTCGATCGCATTCAACAGGCGCGGCGCGACCACATCGATTTCATCCTCATCAATCCGGCGGCCTATACCCATACCAGCGTCGCCATCCGCGACGCACTGGCGGCAGTTGCCATCCCCTTCGTCGAAATCCACCTTTCCAATATTTACGCGCGCGAAGCCTTTCGCCACCACTCGTATCTGTCCGACCTGGCAGTAGGCGTAGTGTCGGGTCTGGGCGCGCAGAGCTACGAGCTGGCGCTGGAATACGCGTTACGTTATCTACATAACAGGACTCCCCATGGATCTCAGAAAACTGAAAAAACTCATTGACCTGGTCGAAGCCTCCGGCATCGCCGAGCTCGAAATTACCGAAGGCGAAGAAAAAGTCCGCATTGCCAAAAGCATTGCGGGCGCGCCGATGATGATGGCACACGCACCGCAAATGATGCACGCACCCGCCGCTCCTGCTCCTCTCACAATCGCCGTAGCCGCAGCGGAAGACACCGTCCCTGAAGGCCACATCGTGCGTTCGCCCATGGTCGGCACGTTCTATCGTGCGTCGGCGCCGGGTGCCAAAAACTTCGCAGAAGTCGGCCAAACCATTACGGCGGGCGACACCGTGTGCATCATCGAGGCGATGAAATTGCTGAACGAAATCGAGTCAGACCAGGCCGGCGTAATCAAAGCTATTCTGGTTGAGAACGGCCAGCCGGTTGAATACGGCGAACCGCTGTTTGTTATAGGGTGAGCACACCCATGTTTGAAAAAATCCTGATCGCCAATCGCGGCGAAATCGCCCTCCGCATCCAGCGCGCCTGTCGCGAGATGGGCATTAAAACGGTCGTGGTGTATTCCGAAGCCGACCGCGAAGCCAAGTATGTAAAGCTGTCTGACGAGTCGGTATGCATCGGCCCGCCGCCTTCCGCGCAAAGCTATCTGCACGTGCCGTCCATCATCGCAGCGGCAGAAGTCACCGACGCTGAGGCGATCCATCCCGGCTATGGTTTTCTATCCGAGAATGCCGATTTTGCCGAACGCGTTGAATCGTCCGGCTTCGCCTTCATCGGCCCGCGCCCGGAAAATATCCGCCTGATGGGTGACAAGGTTGCGGCCAAACAAGCCATGATCGAAGCCAAAGTGCCATGCGTTCCCGGCTCAGAGGGTGCCCTACCGGACGACCCGGATGAGCTTGTCAAACTGGCGGCGCGCATTGGCTATCCCGTCATCATCAAGGCCGCTGGCGGTGGCGGCGGACGCGGAATGCGCGTGGTGCATACCGAAGCCGCACTGCTGAATGCAATCGCCATGACCAGTTCAGAGGCGCAAAGCTTCTTTGGCAATCCCATGGTCTACATGGAAAAATTCCTGCAAAAGCCGCGCCATATCGAGATCCAGATTCTGGCCGACGAACACGGCAACGCGGTACATCTGGGCGAGCGCGATTGCTCAATGCAGCGCCGCCACCAGAAAGTGCTGGAAGAGGCGCCCGCGCCCGAACTTGACCGCAAACTGCGCGACAAAATCGGTGAACGCTGCGCCGAAGCCTGCCGCAAAATCGGCTATCGCGGTGCAGGTACGTTCGAGTTTTTGTACGAAGACGGCGAGTTCTACTTCATCGAAATGAACACGCGGGTTCAGGTCGAACACCCCGTCACCGAACTCATTACCGGCATCGACATCGTGCAAACGCAAATCCGTGTTGCATTCGGCGAAAAGCTGCCTTTCCAGCAAAAAGACATACAGTTCAAAGGCCACGCTATCGAGTGCCGCATCAACGCCGAGCATCCCTACACCTTCGTTCCCAGTCCCGGCAAACTCACCAATTACCACGCGCCTGGCGGCCCCGGCATCCGCGTCGATTCGCACGTATATCACGGCTATTACGTGCCGCCGCATTACGATTCGATGATCGGCAAACTGATTGCTTACGGCGACACCCGCGCGCAGGCCATCGCCCGGATGCGCGGTGCGTTGATGGAAATGGTGGTCGAAGGCATCCAGACCAACATCCCGCTGCATCAGGATCTGATGAACGATGCCGCGTTTATCAAAGGCGCGACCGGCATTCATTATCTGGAACACAAACTCGCTGAAGCAAAGTGACGCACCAGGCGTGAGGGTAAAGGAGTAAAGCCCCGCTCACGCCTACCTCCTCACGCCTGACTCCTCACTCAATTTATGCCCTGGCAATCCGTCCGCATCCTCGTTGACTCCAAAGAAGCCGAGCCGCTGTCAGATGCGTTGATGGAGGTTGGCGCGCTATCGGTGTCGCTGGAGGATGCCGACGCCGGGACGGTGGACGAAACTCCGCTGTTTGGCGAACCCGATTACCCGACTGCCGAACTGTGGCAGCACAGCATCGCGGTTGTTTTGCTGGATGAGCACGCAGACGTTCCCGCCATACTCGCCGCCGCAGCCGCCATCGCCGCCATTCCGGTTCCCACTGATTACCAGGTCGAAATCATCGCCGAGCAGGACTGGGTACGCCTCACCCAATCGCAGTTTGACCCGATTCCGATTTCACCGCGCTTATGGATCGTGCCGACCTGGCACGAAGCGCCGGATGCGACCGCGATCAACCTCAAGCTCGACCCCGGCCTGGCGTTTGGCACTGGCAGCCATCCCACCACGCGGCTCTGCCTGCGCTGGCTGGACGCGCACATCACGGGCCGTGAAACGCTGCTCGACTACGGCTGCGGCTCCGGTATCCTCGCCATCGCCGCTGTCAAACTGGGCGCAGGAAAGGTGGATGGCGTAGACATCGACGCGCAGGCCGTCACCGCATCTAACGACAACGCCGCGCTGAATACCGTCAGCGCGCGCTTTTGTTTACCCGCTGAACTGGCTGAGGCGCAATACGACGTGGTCGTCGCCAACATCCTCACCAACCCGCTCAAGGCCATGGCACCTATGCTGGCCGGGCGCGTGCGTCTGGGCGGGCAGCTGGTGCTGTCCGGCATTCTCACTGAGCAGGCGCAGGATGTGATGGACATCTACGCCCAGTGGTTTGCGTTTGAGGTGCCCGAAATGGACGAAGGCTGGGTGCGCCTGGCGGGCGTACGCCAATGAAATTCCGCACCACCTGCGCCCATTGCGAAAGCGTGTTCCTGCTCACAGCGGAACAGCTCGATGCGGCGCAAGGCTGGGCGCAATGCAGCGTGTGCGGTGCAGCCTTTGACGCGCGCGCCGCGCTGACCGCAGAAAATGGCGAGCCGCTCCCGCTTGAAATCGAAACACCCATAGTCGAAGAAGTGGCCGATAGCGTGACTGATAGCCCGTCCGCGTCAGGCATCCCGGGCGAAGCGCCCACCGCATATCAAACCGCTGACCAGACCGAGCCTGCTTCCGACCAAAACGAACCAGCCACGCCGCCCAGTGAACATGCTGTCCCGCAACTGCACGGGATCGAAAACCGCATGGGCGGCCCCGACCTCACCTCCATCATCCTCATCGACCCCGATGCCCAGGTGACAGACGACTACGGCCCGCTGCCCGTATTTGCAACGGCAAGCCCCGCCGCCACAGACTCGGTTTATCGTCCCGACTATTCCGACGTGTCCGTCGTCCCGCAACAATTCATCGAAACCCTTGCCGCGCCCACTCCTGCGTCGGCGCGCATCGCCCAATCCCGCCGCCGCATTCCTGGCGCAATCTGGGGACTGCTGAGTGGTGTGCTCACGCTGGCGCTGCTCGCCCAGTTAAGCTATTTCCTGCGTGACACCCTCGCCAGCCAGGCACCCGCCACCCGCCCGTGGCTGGAAGCTGCGTGTGCCCCGCTCGGATGCAAACTCGGCCTGCCCAAAGACACCGCGCTGATCCAGATCATCGGCTCTGACCTGCAAGCCGAGCCCGCCAGCAAGAACCAGCTCAAACTCAAACTCACCCTGGGCAACCGCGCCGCTTACGCACAAGCCTGGCCCGTGCTCGTACTCACCCTCACCGACCGCAACGACCAGGCTCAAGCGCGCCGCAGCTTCGCCCCTAGCGAATACCTGTCCGATCAAGCACTGCTGGATTCAGGGATTCAGGCACAAAGCGAGCACCCACTCACGTTGCCGCTGGAAGTACGCAATCTGACGCTGGCGGGGTATCACCTGGAAGTGACGTACTAAGTGAAATTGCCCGGCTGCGCCTTCTCCGGTATAGTCACGCCTCCCGTTGCGGGAGAGTGCAGGCGAATTTAATTTGAGGTATCGCCGTGCCGCCGAAGGCGTAAACCACCCGGAATCGCTCAGGCACCAAGGACCGCAACGGACGAAACACTCTGGAGAGCGTGCTGCTGATTGACCCGGCAGACCACCACCGAAGGGGCAGCAGTCGTCAGACTGTAATCTCTCAGGTACCAAGGACAGAGGGGTGGGGCGCAGGTGCGCTCCACCCCTTTTTGTTTTTTGGAACCGCCATGTCCGATCCAAGCCAGTCCGATCCAAGCCAGCCGAATCAACACCCGCTCAAGCAAACCCCGCTGAATGCACTGCATCGCGAACTCGGCGCAAAAATGGTCGATTTCGGCGGCTGGGATATGCCCGTCAATTACGGTTCGCAGATCGAAGAGCACCACGCGGTGCGCACCAATTGCGGCCTGTTCGATGTGTCACACATGCTGCCGGTGGATTTCAAAGGCGCGGGCGTACGCGACTTTTTGCGTGGCCTCGTCGCCAACAATGTAGACAAGCTGCAAACCCCCGGCAAGGCGTTGTATTCGTGCATGCTGAACGAAGCGGGCGGGATCATCGACGATCTCATCATCTACTTCATGGACGAGGCCTGGTTCCGCATCGTGGTCAATGCAGGCACAGCGGATAAAGACATCGCCTGGATGACCGCCCAGCGCGACAAAACCGCGCCCGCGATCGAAATCACGTCGCGTCATGATCTGGCCATGGTGGCCGTGCAAGGCCCCAACGCCGCCGCCAAACTATGGAACGCACTTCCGGGCAGCCAGCAACTCACCGAAAACCTCAAGCCATTTAATGCCGTGGTCGTCGGTCAGATGTTTATCGCGCGCACCGGCTACACGGGCGAAGACGGGTTTGAAGTCATGCTGCTGGCCAAGTCCGCGCCCTTCTTCTGGAAATCGCTGCTGGAAGAAGGGGCCGTATCCGCAGGACTCGGCGCCCGCGATACGCTACGGCTCGAAGCCGGGATGAACCTCTACGGTCAGGACATGGATGAAACGCAAAGCCCGCTTGAGTCCGGGCTGGCGTGGACGGTTGACCTGAAAAGCGAACGCGACTTTATCGGCAAAGCCGCATTGCAATCCAGCGAAATCAACCATCAACTGGTCGGCCTGGTGCTGCTGGATAAGGGCGTGCTGCGCAGCCATCAAAAAGTCTTCACCAAAAACGGCGAGGGCGAGATTACGTCCGGCACATTTTCGCCAACGATGCAGCAGTCCATTGCGCTGGCACGCGTGCCGCTCGGTATCGCGCCCGGATCCGAAGTCGAAGTCGAAATTCGCGACAAAAAACTGCGCGCGAAAGTGGTGAAATATCCGTTTGTACGCAACGGCAAAATCTTAACTGCGTGAGGAGTACCCCATGCCACGCTCTTCACTCTTCACTCCTAACCCCTCACTGGAGAAACCATGACTATCCCCGCCGATCTCAAATACACCCCCAGCCACGAATGGGTGCGCGTCGAAGCCGACGGCACGCTGACCGTCGGCATCACCCACCATGCACAGGACTTGCTGGGCGATATGGTGTTCATCGAAAACCCCGCCGCAGGCCGCACGCTTGCCAAGGGCGAAGAATGCGCGGTGGTTGAATCGGTGAAGGCCGCATCCGACGTTTATGCACCCGTTGCCGGTGAAGTCATTGCCGGCAACAGCGATGTCGAATCCAGCCCCGAGGCGATCAATCAGGATGCTTACAGCGCCTGGATGTTCAAACTCAAACCCGCCAATGCCGCCGATGTTGGCGAACTGATGGATGCAGCGGCGTACCAGAAACTGGTCGAATCGGAAGCACACTGAAAAATCGTGAGGAGTGAGGGGTTAGGAGTGAGGCGCAAAAGCTTCCCTCCGCCTTCACTCCTCGCTCCTCACGCCTAACTCCTTACGCCCCATCATGCCCTTCATCCCCCACACCCCCGAAGACGTCTCCACCATGCTCGCCACCATCGGCGCGGGCAGTATTGAAGACCTGTTCGACGAAATTCCGCCCGCGCTCAAAACCGGCAAGCTCAAAGACGTGCCCGAGGGCTTGCCTGAAATGGCGGTCGCGCGGCTGATGCAGGAACGCGCGGCGCAGGACGGATTCTGGTCAAACTTCATCGGCGCGGGCGTGTACGAGCACCACATCCCGGCGGCGATCTGGCAGATCACCACGCGCGGCGAATTCTATTCGGCCTACACGCCGTATCAGGCCGAAGCAAGCCAGGGCACGCTGCAACTGATCTACGAATACCAGACCATGATGACGCGGCTGACCGGGCTCGACGTGTCGAACGCCTCGCTCTACGACGGCGCGTCGGCGCTGGCCGAAGCGGTGTTGATGGCGGTGCGCGCCCACAAAACCTCGCGCCGCGTGCTGGTGCCGAAGACGGTGCATCCGATCTACCGCAAGGTAGTGCTGACCACGGTGAAGAACCAGGGCATCGAACTGGTCGAGCTCGATTACGACGCAGCGACCGGAAAGACCGTGCTGCCCGCCGATCCCGGCGCGTTCGCCGGGCTGGTGATTCCACAGCCCAATTTCTTCGGCGTTCTGGAAGACGTCCACGCCATGACCGACTGGGCGCATGCGCACAGCGCGCTGGCCATTGCACTAGTCAATCCCACGACACTCGCCGTGCTCGAAGCACCCGGCCATTGGGGTACAAAAGGCGCTGACATTGCAGTAGGCGAAGGCCAACCGCTCGGCGCGCCGATGGCGTCCGGCGGGCCTTACTTCGGCTTCATGTGCTGCCGCCAGGACTTCGTTCGGCAAATGCCGGGACGTATCGTCGGCCGCACCGTCGATCTGGACGGCAAGCCCGGCTTCTCGCTCACCCTGCAAGCGCGCGAGCAACACATCCGCCGCTCCAAGGCTACCTCCAACATCTGCACCAACCAGGGCCTGGTCGTTACCGCCGCCACCCAATACATGGCGCTGCTGGGACCGCAGGGGTTGGCAAAGGTTGCGTCCAATAGCCACGCCAACACGGTCGCATTGGCCGACAAGCTCGCAGCAATTCCCGGCGTGACGAAAGCCTTCGCTAGCCCGTTCTTCCACGAAGTCGTGCTCAAACTCAAGGACAACGCCAAAGACGTGCTGCGTGCGTTGCAAGCGCAGAACATCCTCGGCGGGCTGGATATTTCCGCCTGGTATCCCGAACTCGGACAGGCGATTCTGGTATGCGTCACCGAAACCAAAACCGCCGCCGACCTTGACCACTACGCGCAACAAATGGAACGTATTTTGTCGAAGCGGCGCGAAGCTCCGCCGTGTGCATATAAATAGTTCGGTAACCAGGAGATACGGGAATGTATTCGAAGCCTTTGGCACTCAAGTTGATAAGAGTGACCGTATTCATGGCGGTCATGTTTATTGCACTTCAAATCGCTATCTCATTCGGCGTTGAGAAGAAGTCCTGGTTCCAAAGGTCTTGGGAGTTGGTGGTCGGAGGTTCATTTGGCGCGTTAGCTGGTCTTACGTTCTTCCTCGTCGTTGGAGCCATTGGCTGGGTGAGTGGTGTTCTGTACGGAAGTGTTGGGCTAATCGGGTTGATGATCGGAGGCGCATTAGGCGGTTTGGGGATAGGTACGCTGGCAAACATTATTCGAAATCCACAAAGCTACAATTTTCATTGGCCAATACTCATAGGAGTCTTACTGATGGGCTGGCTATTGGCAAAGGTGCTGTCGTTATGGGTAGAAAAAAGGGTAAATAAGCTCATCCCGGAAATTAAGCCTGAGCCGCCGCAAATCGTTTCTAAACGGGACTTATAAAATGAAATTCACAATGGCTAGGTCCGCGACTATCTCAGTAGCGCTCTTAATACTCAGTTCGTTGACTGCCTGCGGGAGCCCACAGCAGCCTGAGATTGCGGCTGAAACAATGCTGGTGTGCGATGGAGTGCGTGACTCAGGTAGTCCACACACTATGACCGTAACGATCACAAAAGTTGGTGGCAAGGTTGTTAAGGCTGTTGATGATTGGGGGGTATACACAACTTCAAAGGTTGATGCGCGGAAAAATAATCATAAAGAGCCAGTTTATCAACAGTTAATAGTGGAGAGCAGCCGCATTATTCTTCGCACTGAGGTTACCGAAGATAACAATACTAATGACACGATCATCAAGAATGATGGCGCATACGAATTCAATTCCAATCCATTTGTTCATGCTGTGGGCCGGTGTACCGTTCGTGAAAAAACATTTTAGCCCGGTAGGGTGGGCACGTTTTTGTGCCCACGCAGATTCAAAACAAGATGGGCAACGAGTTGCCCATCCTACTAAACTGATTGAACAAATAAACCATGAGTGACATCCCACGCGACAAGGAATTCTACGAACTGGCGGACGCGCACATCGCGCTCGCCAACACGCGCATGGGCGAAGTGAAACCGGCCATCGTCAGCGCGACGATGCTGTTTGCGACAGCGCGCTTCAACGCGTTCGTGTTCTCGGCGAGCGCCGAAAGCAAGGCGCAAATGCTGCTGGAAAAAGAAGCGGCGATTGCCTATTTCATGCAGGAATACGAAACCTGTCTGCGCGAGAATATTGACGAGCATCTGAAGCGGTACGAGGAATAAACCAAACATGAAACCTTCGCAAGCGCTTGCCACCCATCGCGATGCCATCCGCAACGTCGTGGCGTTGCATCGCGCCTGTAATCCGCGCGTGTTCGGTTCGGTCGTCCATGGCGACGACACTGAGGGCAGCGACCTGGATATCCTGATCGACCCGACACCGGATACCACGCTGTTCGACATCGGCGCGATCCGGCACGAATTGCTGCAGTTGCTGGGCGTGCCGGTGGATGTGCTGACGCCTCGGGCCTTGCCCGAGAAATTCCGCGCTACCGTGTTAGCTGAGGCGATACCGGTATGAGTCGCGATGAACAACGCTTGACTGACTACCTGAGTCATATTTTAGAAGCGATCGAACGTATTGACCGCTACACCGAGGACATCGACGAAGTGGCGTTCCTTCAAAACGAAATGGTTCAGGATGCCGTGATTCGAAACTTCGAGATCATCGGTGAGGCTTGCCACAATATCGAAGTTCACTTCCCGGATTTCACGGCCACTCACCCCGAGTTACCGCTGGCTTTCGCCTACCAGATGCGCAACGCGGTCGCGCACGGCTATTTCAAGGTTGACCTGGAAATTGTGTGGAAAACCATCCAGCGCGACCTGACATCACTCTACAAGCAAGTGCAGGCAGTTCGCAGCCAGTACCCATGAAAACTTTACCTGCCGCATCCGGTGCAATGCGCGTAGCTTTTGCACCCTACGTTTAACCCACCATTACAGGAGACATCAATATGGCTGACGTTCTATTCAAAGGCACCCCCGCCCACACCAACGGTAATCTGCCCCGCTTGGGCAGCCAGGCGCCGGATTTCAAACTGATTACGGGCGATCTCAGCGAGGTTTCGCTAGCCAATTACAAAGGCAAGAAAAAGCTGCTAAGCATCGCGCATTCGCTCGACACTGGGGTGTGCGCCAACAGCACCAAGCGCTTCAATGATTTTGCCAAGACGCGCAGCGACGTGGTGGTGCTGGTCGTGACCTGCGACCTGCCGTTCGCGCAGGGACGGTTCTGCTCCAGCGAAGGCGTCCGCAACGTGGTCACGCTGTCGATGATGCGCGACCGCAAGTTTGCCGAGGATTACGGCGTGCTGTTGATGGACAGCCCGATTGCGGGCCTGTCCGCGCGCGCGACCCTGGTGCTCGACGAAAACGACACGGTGCTGTACACGCAGTTGGGGCCTGAGTTGACCGTCGAACCCGAGTACGACGCGGCTTTGGCTGCGTTGAAGTAAACCACTAGTGAGGAGTGAAGTGTTAGGAGAGAGGCGTGGGGCGTGGTTTTGCCCAGTCTGTCTCCGCTACGACGCTTAACTCCTCACCCCTCACACCTAACGCCTCATTCGTCCCATGCTCATTTTCGACCACTCCCGCCCCGGCCGCACGGCCACCGCCCAGCTCCCCGCCTCGGGCGGCAACCTCGATGACCTGCCCGCGAATCTGCGCCGCAAAGCTGCTCCGGCATTGCCGGAAGTGTCCGAGCTGGACGTGGTGCGTCACTACACGCGCCTGTCGCAGAAAAACTTCTCGATCGACACGCAGTTCTATCCGCTGGGTTCGTGCACGATGAAATACAACCCGCGCGCGTGCAATTCGCTGGCGATGCTGCCGCAGTTTCTGGCGCGGCATCCGGCGAGTCCGGACGAGACGGGTCAGGGGTTTCTGGCGAGCATGTTCGAGTTGCAGGAAATGCTGAAAGACGTGACCGGCATGGCGGGCGTGTCGATGGCACCGATGGCGGGGGCGCATGGCGAATTCGCCGGAGTGGCGATGATCCGCGCCTACCACGATGCGCGCGGCGACACGGCGCGACGCGAAATCATCGTGCCGGATGCGGCGCACGGCACCAATCCGGCGACGGCGACGATGTGCGGCTACACGGTGAAAGAAATTCCCACCGATGCGACTGGCGCGGTGAATCTCGACGCATTGAAAGCCGCCGTCGGCCCGCAAACTGCTGGTTTGATGCTGACCAATCCTTCGACCCTCGGCGTGTTCGAAACCGCTATCGCCGAGATCCAGAAAATCGTCCACGACGCGGGCGGCCTGCTGTATTACGACGGCGCGAACCTCAACGCGATTCTCGGCAAGGTACGTCCGGGCGACATGGGTTTCGACGTGATCCACATGAATCTGCACAAGACCTTTTCCACCCCGCACGGCGGCGGCGGGCCGGGCGCGGGGCCGGTGGGCGTGTCACAACGCCTGCTGCCTTTCATGCCGATTCCGTTGGTGCTGAACGACAACGGCCTTTACCGGCTGGCGACCGAGGCCGACGTGCCGCAAAGCATTGGCCGCATGAGCGCCAATATGGGTAACGCGGGAGTGCTGATGCGCGCCTACATTTACGCGCGCTTGCTTGGGCGCGAGGGCATGCACCGCGTCGCCGAATACGCCACGCTCAACGCCAATTACCTGATGGCGGAATTGCGCAAGGCCGGCTTCGATCTGGCCTTCCCCGAGCGCCGCGCCAGTCACGAATTCATCGTCACGCTGAAAAAGCTCAAGGACACAACCGGCGTAACCGCGATGGATTTCGCCAAGCGCCTGCTCGACTACGGCTACCACGCGCCGACGACCTATTTTCCGCTGCTGGTGCCGGAATGCCTGCTGATCGAGCCGACCGAAACCGAAAGCCGCGAAACACTGGATGGTTTTATTGCGGCAATGAAGGCCATCAAGCACGAAGCCGAGACCCATCCCGATCTGGTCAAGGGCGCACCTTATAGCTTGCCGGTGCGTCGGCTGGACGACGTGAAAGCCGCGCGCGAACTGGATCTGGCCTACAAACCTGCCGCACTTGTGCCTTCCAGGGTATGACTTCTAGCAGCCCGTTCAAAGGTAAAACCGGCATGCGCAGGATCGTGAATGCAACCGTGTATACGCGAGACGGACTGTGCGCCGCCTACCAACACGAAAACGCATTCCGCCAAGAGTTATGGCTGACGATCCTGCTGGCACCGCTGGCGCTTTACCTTGGCGATACAGCGGTCGAACGCGCGCTGATGCTGGGCAGCCTGTTGCTGGTACTGATCGTAGAGTTAATGAATTCGGCGATTGAAGCCGCTGTCGACCGGATTTCGCTGGAACATCACCAGCTCATCAAACGCGCCAAGGATATGGGCAGCGCTGCGGTCTTTCTGGCACTGTGCAACGTGGTAGTGGTCTGGTTATTGCTTATTTTTACCTAATCTTTACCTAGCCTTGAAGAATTTCAGTTAAAGTTTTGGCTTGGTGCACCGAAGTACTGGATGAATCCACAAGAACAGTGCGCATTACCGCCTTGAAAAATCAAACTTTTGCCTTCCTGTTGACTACTTTCCTTTCTGGCACAGCCTGTGCATTGGGGCTGGGCGATCTGACAATGCAATCCCATCTGGGCGAGCCACTACGCGCAAGCGTCAAGGTGCTAGGCGCGCCCAAGGATATTCAACCCGACTGTTTTAGCGTGCAAGGCGGAAACGACGGCGCGCTGCCGGGTGCCGCC
The DNA here is from genome assembly GCA_040080135.1 of Thiobacillaceae bacterium. Classification (GTDB taxonomy): domain Bacteria; phylum Pseudomonadota; class Gammaproteobacteria; order Burkholderiales; family Thiobacillaceae; genus Thiobacillus. The sequence continues at coordinate 24,422 of JBEBIZ010000002.1, read as the reverse complement.
AATGCCCGCGTCGCGCTTGAAACCCGCGCCGACGAAACCACGCTTTTCATTACCACCTCACAGGCGGTGAATGATCCGGTATTGCAGATGACGCTGATTGCAAACTGTGCTGATCGCCTGCAGCGAGGGTATGTGGTTTTGCTGGACCCCCCCGCAAACCATGAACGGGTGAATCCATCGCTCCCGACCGTTCTGGACAGCACACCGCTAGCTCAACCCCATACGCAGCACCCGGCACGTGAACGTATCAGGAATACTGCATCACGCAATTCGCGCCTCCAAAACCGCGTCAGCACCGTTTCACCGCGCGCGCGCGCCAACCCATCCCGGGCAGCCGCAGTCGAACGTAAACAAAACAATGCCCCCGTCGGCTCGCGTCTGATTTTATCGGGCGGTCGCTATCGACACAGCGACGCACTCGACGCGCCGCTGGCGTTGCGTCTGGATATGAGCTTGCCCGATGTGTCGCGCCCCCATTCGCAAGCGGCCTTGAGCCCGACCGATCTATCGGATGAGAATACTTCGCTCACCCACAAACTCGCCCATCTCGAGACCCAGCTAGTTGCGCTGCAGGCACGGAACAACGCACTTGAAGCGGCGCGAGCCCAGCCCGCCAAAATACAGCCTCCGCCCAACACACCGAGCGGAACCACGCCCTGGTCGCGCTATCTGATGATCGGATTGGGGCTGCTGGCGGGTGGCGTGGCGCTGTCCATCGGGCTGCGCCGCCTTGGCCGGAAAAAGACCGCATTAATCACAAACGACGACGCAAGCGATCTGTGGCTGGAGCCCACGGCACCCGCCCCGGTTAACAACATTCAGTCCGAGTACGCCGCCCCTGTCAAAACAGAACATACAGACCATCTGGCGATGTCCTCCCCGCTGCCCGACCCCAGTAACGCAGCGCTTTTCTCGCAATCGCCTTCGGCGGACGGCACCGAAGTGAAAGAGGACATCCTCGATCAGGCGGAAGTCTACGTTGCGCATGGCCGGTCAAATCTGGCGATCCACATGTTGCAGGAACACCTGCGCATAGCGCCAACCGAGTCGCCTATCCCCTGGCTGTTGCTGCTCGACTTGCTGGCTCGCGACGGTCTGGATGCGGAATACCGCGCGACCAGCATCGAATGTAAAGCACATTTCAACGTCAATCTGTCGGAACCCGGTTACGCCACCCAGGTGCTCGATGGCAGCAGTCTCGAAGCGTACCCGCACGTAATGAATCACTTGCAAAAAGTCTGGGGCACGCCCGAAGCTGAAACCTTCCTCACTGATCTGATCTACGACCATCGCGGCGGAACCCGCCAGGGCTTCGATCCTGGCGCTTACCGCGATCTCGTCATGCTGCGTACCATCGCCCTGGAATTCCGTCTCGCAGCCTGAGTTGCCCCAAATATCGTCGGCATGAACGCCGACGATATAATCCTGCTTTTCCTTTCCCGGCACTAAAACATGCGCACCCTTATCTGCGGCTCGCTCGCGTTCGATTCCATCATGGTGTTTCAGGACAAGTTCAAGCACCACATCCTGCCGGACAAAATCCACATGCTGAACGTGTCGTTTCTGGTGCCGGAAATGCGCCGGGAATACGGCGGTTGCGCGGGCAACATCGCCTATAACCTGAAACTGCTGAACGGTGAACCGCTCATCATGGCCACCGTGGGCGATGATTTTGCTCCATATGCAGACCGCCTTGATGGGCTCGCCATCAGCCGCGATCACATTCGCCACATGCCCGGCACATATACCGCACAGGCCTTTATCACCACCGATCTTGACGATAACCAGATCACCGCATTCCATCCCGGCGCAATGAATTTTGCGCATGAAAACGACGTGCGCGCGGTCGCCGATGTTGAGCTGGGTATTGTCTCGCCGGATGGACGCGACGGCATGTTGCGACATGTTCGCGGGTTTTATGAGGCAGGGATACCCAGCATATTTGACCCAGGCCAGGGCATGCCGCTATTCAATGGCGACGAGCTGCTGGAATGCGTCCACAAGTCGCAATACGTGGTGCTGAATGACTACGAAGCCGAGTTGCTGCAAACCCGCACGGGTGAAAACATCGATGCCCTGGCGCGCCACGTCAAGGCGCTGGTGGTAACGCGTGGCGGCGAAGGCTCGGCCATCTATACCGGCGGCAAAACCCTGGATATTCCGGTCGCCAAACCGGCGGCGATTCTTGATCCCACCGGCTGCGGCGATGCGTACCGCAGCGGGCTGCTCTACGGCATTACACACGGCCTCGACTGGGAAACTTCCGGGCGCCTGGCGAGTCTCATGGGCGCGATCAAAATTGCGCATCGGGGCGGGCAAAACCACACGCCGCACCGTGACGAAATTGCAAGCCAATTTCATCAGCAATTTGGTTACCATTTCGAATAAATCCCACCATTAAGGAGTCTTGCCATGAAACACGCTGTCGCTATTTCTCTGCTTGCTGCCGCAACCCTGTTGGGCGGCTGCGCCTCCGGCGTGGGCGGCAAGGACTACAGCCGCGAGCAGGCGCGTACCGTGCAGGAAGTGCAGATGGGGCGGGTCGAAAGCGTGCGTGAAGTCAATATCGAAGGCACCAAAACGCCGATTGGCGCAGGTGCAGGCGCGGTGGTAGGCGGCGTAGCCGGGAGTACAGTCGGCGGCGGCAAGGGGAGCATCGTCGGCGCAGCGGTCGGCGCGGTTCTGGGCGGCCTCGGCGGTGCGGCGGCAGAAGAAGCCGTGACCCGCAAAACCGGCGTGGAAATCACAGTGACGCTCGATTCCGGACGCACCATCGCGATTACCCAGGCAGCGGATGAAGAATTCCGCGCAGGTGATCGCGTGCGGGTATTGACCGGCGGTGGCACCACGCGCGTCAGCCACTAAAAATTCGCAGCGGGTCACGCTTCTGTAACCCGAGCGTCATCAGGCCTTAACCCCGCCTGCTTAAGCTTTGCGCATTCCTCAATCAGGAGCGCGCAATGCTCAATGCCTACAGTCAGGTTCACCGTCCCCTTGCCAGCCGCTATCACGTCTCCCTGGCGATCGACGACGCTGAAATTCAGGAAGCACAACGTCTGCGCTTCAAAGTGTTTGCCGAGGAAATGGGTGCACGCCTGCCCAACCCCGAGTCAGGCCTGGATCGGGATATGTACGACCCGTATTGCGACCACCTGCTGGTGCGAGACCGCAATACAGGCCAGGTCGTCGGCACCTACCGCATTCTGATGCCGGAGGCTGCCAAACGCGTCGGCAGCTATTATGCTGAAGAAGAATTCGATCTGACCCGCTTGAACTTTCTGCGCCCGCGCATGGCCGAGCTGGGACGCTCGTGCGTGCACCGGGATCACCGCAGCGGTGCTGTCATTGCCCGCCTTTGGGTCGGGCTGGCGGATTACATGACGCGCTATGGCTATGAATACATCATCGGTTGCGCCAGCATCGGCATGGCCGACGGTGGTCATATCGCCGCCAGCGTTTACCGACAGACCATTGCGCGCCATCTTGCACCCGTGGAGTGGCGCGCCACACCGCGCTATCGCCTGCCGGTCGAAGCACTCGATGACGGCACAACCGCATTACTCCCGCCGCTCATCAAGGGCTACACCCGTCTCGGTGCGATGGTCTGTGGCGAGCCCGCCTGGGATCCGGATTTCAATACGGCCGATCTGCTGATGCTGCTGCCGATGGCACAACTCAATCACAACTATGCGCGCCGCCTGATTGCATAGGCGTGGTTGTTGGCTTGAGCGACTTAACATGCCGCCACTCCAGCCTTGTGCGGGTAGCGCATACAATGTCGGAGTGATGCCTGCCCGTCTGTTTTTCCGCTGTTCATTTCGCCTCGCCCGGCTTGCCCTGCATTTATTGAAGGGAGTGTCCATTGCCGGGCTGGTACTACCTGTCGTCAATGATGCGCGACGCAGTCGTCTGATTTGCGCCTGGTCAGCACAATTGTTAAAGGTGCTGGGCGTGCGTCTGAATGTCGGGTCAATACCCGCGCATAGTGGCGGCGCATTGCTGGTCTGCAATCATGTGTCGTGGCTGGATGTCTACCTGATCTTTGCCATTCGGCGCGTGTATTTCGTGTCCAAATCCGAAGTGCGCGAGTGGCCGGTGGCGGGGTGGCTGGCGCATAAGAGCGGCACGCTGTTTCTGGAGCGCGGCCGACGCGCTGATACTGCTCGAATCAATCACGCCATGCGCGCCTTGATGCAGAGCGGCGCATGGGTGGCCGTCTTCCCCGAGGGCACCACGAGCGATGGGCGCAGCGTAAAACGGTTTCTGCCCTCGCTGCTGCAACCGGCCGTGGATCTGGGTTGCCCAATCGTCCCGGCCGCTCTGCGCTACCGGACGCTGGCGGGCGACTACAGCGCCGCACCGGCCTATATCGATGACATGACGATTCTGCAAAGTTTGATGCACATCATCAGCGAGCCCGGCATCGTAGCTGAACTGTGTTTTGGGGAATCATTCATGCCGGACGGGCATCGGCGCGAGTTGGCGGCTCAGGCAGAATCCATCGTAGCGGGGTTGCTAGGCGCGGCGGCATCGGTCAAGCCGGACAACAATCAATGATCGCGGAAGAGAACCCGGTATTTTCCCTGTGTTTTTGCGTACTATCTGGGCAAGTCTGACTGCGCAAGCTGGGCACCCAGCTGCAACAATAATAAGCGCCGATCATCGCTCATCGCCCGAAAGGACTGAAGCAGCAATTCCTCGGCTTTGTCGGGGAGGTGTGCCGCCAGATGGGCGGGCGCACCCTCTGCCATGGCATAGAGCTCCGATACCTTGATACCGAACTCAGTGGCAAGCGCTTGCAGAACCGCTTCACCCGGTCGGTATTTGCCTGCCTCGATCCGCGAAATGTTGGTGGTCGATGTATTCACTCGAAACCCCAACTCCTCCTGAGACCACTTCTGCCGCTCACGAAGCGCCTTGATTGTTCCACCAATATTCATGTGGTGAATATGCAAACAAGTTGCGTAAACAGAAAAATCAATACAGCTAATTTGCGCACAAATATTGCGTTATTGGTACTATTTGTCCTGCAACAAGACTTTTTCGTAAAACAACCGTATTTCAACCTATAGGAAAAATGAAAATGACACGTTCCAAACTTGTAGTGCAAAGCCTTGCCACCTTGATGCTAGCCGGTAGTTCTGTTGCCGCAATGGCCGCAGATAGCGGTTGGTATGCTGGCGTATCGTTAGGGCAATCCAAAGCGGATGTCAGCGCGAGCGATCTTAAATCCACACTTGTAGCGGCGGGCTATACGGGTGTCGTCGCCTCGGTGGATAACACCGATACCGGCTGGAAGCTGTTCGGCGGCTACCAACTTAACAAAAATATCGGTTTTGAAGCAGCTTACGTAAATCTGGGTTCGTTGACCGTCAATGCCACCTACGCCACGCCTGCGGGAAGCCCCGCTCGAGCCAATATAGATGTGGATGGCTTCCAGCTTTCAGCAGTCGGCACCCTGCCGCTGAACGATGCGTTTGCCGTCTTCGGCAAGGTGGGCGCATTCTTCTCGAAGCTTGACCAAACCGGCACCGGTGCATTCGCGGCCTCTGCCAGCACCGATAACACCGATTGGACCTACGGCCTCGGCGGGAACTGGCAATTTAACCAAAACATTGGCCTGCGTGCCGAGTGGGAGCGCTTTCAGGGACTCGGTAGTGCAAAAAAGGATACCGACCTGTATTCACTCGGCGTTGTCTACCACTTCTAAATAGCGCGTTTTCTCTAGAACACAGCCCGACCCTGGTCGGGCTTTTTGTTGGCTGCCTTACGAAGCGCCCGGCTGCTTTGTCTGCGGACACCGCACACTATAAACCCGGCGATCTTCCAATCTGATCCCCGTCAATTGCCCGCCCCACAAGCAACCTGTATCCAGCGCAATCAGATCAGGCCGATTGATCAGGCCCAGCGTTGACCAGTGGCCGATGATGACGGTCGTATCCATGCTCTTTCGCCCCGGCACATCGAACCACGGTAACAGGTGATCGGGCTGGGTGCCTGGTGCGCCTTTGTGGTGAAAGTCCAATGTGCCGTCCGGCATGCAATAACGCAGGCGGGTAAAGACATTCACGATCATCCGCAAACGCTCGATGCCACTGAGTGCGTCTTGCCACCTGCGCGGTTCGTTGCCATACATCTGCGCAAAAAAATCACGGTAGTGGTCGCCACGCAGCACGGCCTCGGCCTCGGCTGCCAGACGTATCACATCGTCCGCAGTCCAACCCGGCACCAGCCCGGCATGAACCAGTAGATATTCCCCCTCACGCCAGACCAGACGCTGCTGCCGCAGCCAGTGCAGCAATTCATCGCGATCCGGCGCAGCCAGAACGGCATCAAGCGTATCGCCCTTGTGCGCACGCCCGAAACCTTCGCCAAGCGCCAGCAGGTGCAGATCGTGATTGCCCAATACCGTGATGGCAGATGGGCCGAGGCCTTTGACGAATCGCAAAACCTCAAGCGATTGCGCGCCCCGGTTGACCAGGTCCCCGACCAGCCAAAGTTGATCGCGTGCGGGATCGAACTGGATGTGCTCCAGCAGACGCTGCAACGGATCGTAGCAACCCTGAATGTCGCCTATTGCGTAGATAGCCATCCGGTCACGCTATGCAGAAAGATAATCAGGCAGCAAATGTTTGCTCAAGGTAGGCCAGGATGTCTGCGGACTCATACTTCCAGGTCGTCTTTCCGTCTGCCTCGGTAATACGCAGGCAGGGCGTCTGTATCCTGCCGCCGCCCTCCAGCAGCGCTTGCCGATGTACCGGATCATGCTGGGCATCGCGCAGGTCGATTTTCAGCGACAAACGACGGATGGTTCGGCGCACCTTGAGGCAGAACGGGCAGGTTGGGAAATGGTAAAGCGCCAGGTGTTGAGTACGTTGATCAATAGCCAGCTGTTCGGCGGCGGGGCGAACGATGCCCTTGGGCTGGGTAATCCAGTTGACCAGAAGCAGGATCGGCCCAATGATCAGACGCAGGGTTTTGAAAAAATAACGAATCAAAAATTTCATGGGGAAGTAACGGGTGGAGTTGAAGTGTCTTTGACCCAGACTGTCAGCGTGGATGCAAGTTCGGCCTCTTGCACGGGCAAGGTCATTGCCGCATCAATACGCATGCGCTGCCGAACTTTGTCCAGTACGGCCCGGTGCGCGGGTTCGTAAAACACCAAAATTCGAGTCGCAGGCGTATGTTGTGCCGCAGCAAGCAGGGATTCGAGATTGGACAGGCGATCTCGAAAATCCGTTTGATGAAAAAAATCCGCCACGATGACATCGGGCGGCGTTTTTCTGATCAGGCTCATTGCCTTGCGTTCGGAGTATTCGATGACAACGCTATAGCCGAGTTGCTCATACAGGGCCTTGTAGCTGGCCGTGCCAATGAAGGCATTGACCATCATCAGCAGTGGCCGCGCGCTCATGCGGCCTGTTTCGGTGCGGCAGGTTTTTTTGCAGCAGGCTTTTTAGTTGTTCCCGTTTTAGTCGCCGGTTTCTTCGCCGCAGGTTTTTTTGCTGCGGGTTTCTTCGCAACCGGCTTCTTCGCTGCTGGCGTTTTTTCAGTTGGTTTTTTCTCCGCCGCCTTTTTGGTTGTCGAGGCTTTGCTTGCGGTTTTCCTCACCGGTTTTTTGGCCGGGCCTTTGGCTACGCGCTCGGCAATCAGCGCAATCGCCTCGTCCAGCGTGATCTCTTCCGGCTTGATGTCTTTTGGCAACGTCGCATTGGTCGTACCGTGCTTCACATAAGGGCCATAACGGCCGCTCCGCACGGTGATCGGCTTGCCGTCTTCCGGATGCGCGCCAACCTCTTTCAGCACCGATGCGGCGCTATCCGCACCGCGTGGCGCACGCTCCATCACCAGCACTTCGAGTGCACGCGGCAGGTCAATTTCGTACACGCTGTCGGTCTTGGGAATGGATTTGAATTTATCGTTGTGCAGCAGATACGGTCCGAAGCGGCCATTGTTGGCGATGATCGGCAGGCCGGTCTCCGGGTGATGACCGACTTCACGCGGTAACGACAAGAACTTGAGCGCAAGTTCAAGCGTGGCAGTATCCAGAGGAATCTCTTTGGGCCATGAAGCGCGGCGCGGTTTGGGCGCTTTCTTGTCTTCCGGCATTTCGCCGATCTGCACATAGGGACCGAAGCGCCCGGACAGCAGCTTCACTTCCAGCCCGCTCGCCGGATCCACACCCAGAACGTTGTTGCCTTCCTCGGTCGCGGCGTGCAGCGGGCGCGTGTAATCGCATTCCGGATAGCCGGAGCAGCCGATGAACAGGCCGCGTTTGCTCGCCTGCATGAACAGCGGTTTGCTGCATTTGGGGCAGGGTTCCGAGATCGGGCAACCGCGCTCGACGTCCTGCTTGGCCTTCAGTTCGCCATCAAAGCCTTTCCAGAACTCGCCCAGCAACTGCGACCACACGCGCTTGCCGTTGGACACATCGTCGAGCTTGTCTTCCAGCTTGGCGGTGAAATCGTAATCGATGTACTGGGTGAAATGACGCGTCAGGAAGCAGTTGACCAGACGGCCAATGTCAGTCGGCTGGAAGCGCTTTTTCTCCAGCACGACATATTCGCGATCCTGCAAGGTGGAGATGATGCTGGCGTAGGTCGACGGACGGCCGATGCCGTGTTCTTCCAGCGATTTGACCAGGCTCGCTTCAGTGTAGCGCGGCGGCGGCTGGGTGAAGTGCTGCTCGCCATAAAGCTTGTCGACCGGAAGGGTTTCACCTTCGACCAGCGTGGGCAGTTTGGACTCACCTTCTTCGTCTTCGTCGTCCTGATACACCGCCAGAAAACCGGCGAACGCCAGCGTCTGACCCGTGGCGCGGAAGGTACCTTCGCCCACCGTGATGTCGGCGGCGACGGTATCGAATTGCGCCGGGGTCATCTGGCAGGCGACGGTACGCTTCCAGATCAGTTCGTACAATTTGGCCTGATCGGCGGTCAAAAACGGCTTCACCGATTCCGGCGTGCGCGTCACCGAAGTCGGGCGCACCGCCTCGTGCGCTTCTTGCGCGTTCTTGGTTTTAGCTTTGTAACTAAGTGCGGTGGGCGGCAAAAAATCCTTGTCAAAGTTGGCGCCCACATACTTGCGAATATCGGTGATCGCTTCTTGCGCCAGATTCACCGAGTCGGTACGCATGTAGGTGATGAGGCCGACCGGGCCTTCGCCCAGATCCATGCCTTCGTACAAAGCTTGCGCGGTACGCATCACGCGATCAGTGGTCATGCCAAGCTGGCGCACCCCGGCCTGTTGCAGCGTCGAAGTGGTGAACGGCGCGCCAGGATGACGGGCGCGGCGCTTCTTTTCGATGCGCATGACACGGGCTTCTTTGGACTCGAGTGTCGCCAGCCATTCCTTGCTGCGTGCTTCGTGTTCGACCGTGAACTGCTCGACTTTTTCGCCCTTGAAGTGGGTGAGCTTGGCGTTAAAAGCCTGCGTGCCTTTGTGGCTGTCGAGATGCAGCGACCAGTATTCGCGCGGATTAAAGGCTTCAATTTCGAGTTCGCGCTCGACGATCATACGCAGCGCGGGCGACTGCACCCGGCCTGCACTTAAACCGGGGCTGATCTTGCGCCACAACAGCGGTGACAGATTGAAGCCAACCAGATAATCCAGCGCCCGTCGTGCCTGTTGCGCATCGACCAGATCGGTGGCGATTTCGCGCGGGTTGCGCACCGCGTCCTGCACCGCCGATTCGGTAATTTCGTAGAAGGCCACGCGCTTCATCGGCGTTTTGACTTTGCGCTCTTTGAGCACTTCGCTGATATGCCAGGAAATCGCTTCGCCTTCTCTGTCCGGGTCAGTTGCCAGCAGCACTTCGTCGGCTTTTTTGGCGGCCTTGACGATGGCTTCGAGGTGCTTGGCGTTGCGCTCGATGATCTGGTATTTCATGCTGAAATCAGTGGTGTTGACTGCGCCGGTCTTCGGCTCCAGATCACGTACATGACCATAGCTGGCAAGAATTTCGTAATCCGCGCCCAGATATTTTTTCAGTGTTTTGGATTTGGACGGGGATTCTACGATGACAAGTTTGGACATTTAATGCAGTCGCCCCGGCTCATTGAGCAATAGGTCTTCCAGATGGGTGAAATGCTCGATCACGCCCCGGCTCCACAGCACGATCAGCGTCATCCAGCGGACATGATCCGGCTCGATTTCTTCGCCTGCAAGCGCCATCAGGCCAGAAATCACCCATTCGCGCGATTCGGGGTCAAGGATTTCGGCGCTGACCAGCCACGCCAGTTCGGTCTGGCAAGCCGCATCCAGCAACTCGCTTTCTTCCGGCGCGTAGTAACGATATGTTGTCAGCGCCAGGCGTTCGTGCGTTTCGCTGCTGGCCAGATTGGCAAACCAGTCGAGCGCGAGATTGATTGCATCGGCATCAAACCCCGCCGCAAACAGACGCTTTTCCAGCGCATCGCGGTCGGGTGCCAACTCCGCCATGCGGTAGCTTTCGTAGAGGTAAACCAGAATATCGAGCATAGTGTCAGTTGAGTTTTTGATAACGCCCGCCGGGCAGTGTTGCGACCCGGCCTTCCAGTTCAAGCATCAACAGCTTCGCTGAAAGCGCATCCAGCGTCAACCCGCAGCGTTCGGCAATGCTGTCCGCTGTCATTGGCGCGGTGTCCATGGCGTCCAAAACAAGGTCCGGCGCGGGTGCACTGTGACTTACCGGGGGCGTCGTGATGACCCAGGCCATTTCTTCCAGCACATCCTGTGCGGATTCAACCAGCTTGGCACCCTGCTTGATCAGGGCGTGGCAGCCGCGTGCCACGGGCGAATGAATCGAGCCGGGGATCGCGAACACTTCTCGCCCCTGTTCGGCTGCCACCTTTGCGGTGATGAGCGAGCCGCTGTCGGGCGCAGCCTCGACCACCAGCACGCCTCGGGACAGGCCGCTGATGATGCGATTGCGTTTGGGAAAATGGCCGGGCAAAGGGGGCGTGCCCAAGGGAAATTCCGAAACGATCAGGCCGTTTTCAGCCAGCTGATAGGCTAGCCCCTTGTTGCGCGCAGGATAAATCCGATCCAGACCGGTACCGACCACGGCGATGCTGGAACCGATGCCCGCCAGACCGCCGCGATGGGCGGCCGCATCAATCCCCAGCGCCATCCCGCTGACGATGGTGAGCCCGGCATGGGATAGCGCGCTGGCGAAAGCCTCGGCATCGAGCGCGCCCTGCGGCGTGGCGTTGCGGCTTCCGACGATGCCCAGACACACCTGATCCAACAATTCCCGCCGCCCCATGCAATACAACAGCGGGGGCGCGTCGGCAATCTCGTGCAGGTAAACCGGGTAATCGTCGTCCACCAGGGTCAGCAGGCTGTGCCCATCCTGAGCCAGCCAGTCCTGGGTTCGCGTCAGAAGCGCTGCATCTGGCCCCGCCAGCAAAGCATCAATCAGCTTGGGGGGCAGGTGACGCGACAGCGCGCCTCGGCCACACGCTAAAACGGCTTCCGGAGAGCCGAAAGCCGTTAGCAGTTGGGAGATGGCCTTATCCCCGATACCGGGAATAAGGCCAAGTCTTAACCAGTCAGTCTGATCCAATTGCGCTCACGGATTCTGGACTTTATCGAGCAGATAAACCGGACGCTCGGATTGCATGATCAACGCATACGACACGCGGTCATACACACGATACACCATCACCAGACCGCTACGCGCATCCGGCAGTTTGACGGTGGTTTCGCTATCCAGTCCCAGGCAGGTATTGCTGAACGTGTTGCGGACATCCGTGCTCTGATCATAAGTGACTTTGCTGTTCGACTTCAGGCAGCGCACATCGCTATTGAGCCAGGCGCCCTCACCCGATGTCCCCTGCTTTCCGGCAACCCAGGTCATTTTCTCTTTTTCGTCCTTGCTCAGTTCGACTGCACGACCCTCGCGGTAAACCGCCAGCACATGGCCGGGCTCAAGCCCGTCACGTTTACCGCGGTTAATCACCACCGTCTGATAACGGCCACTATCTGAAATGCCGCCGTAGGCAGAAATAATCCGGCCATTGACCTGCGTCTCCGGCGCGCGCGGGACATATTCAAAGGTCATGCTGGCATCTGCTTCGACCAGTTTGTCTTTAGGCAGAATTTCCTGAACCGAACGTGTGATACGAATTTTTTGCGGCGCACCAGGCGACACCGTGCGGGCATCACCGAGATATTCGACTTCATGTCCCAGCACCTCGCCGGTTTCCGGATCCTTCAGTGTTTTGCCGGGGCGCAACACATTCCAGCGCGTCACGCCTTCCTTGCCGCCGGTAGCGAAAGCATCGTCACCGGAACCGAGCACGACGCGTTCTTCATTGGTACCGAGAATAAACGGCGCATTGCCCAGCTCGTCCTCAGCCACAACGCGCGGCTGGGAAAGAAAAGGATAAATCACGCGGGCAGGAATGGTTTGAATGGCATCATCGCTGATCTCGCTGGCGCGCACACCGGGCGACAACTTGACAGTCGTCATGCCGTTATTCGAGCCTTTGACCAATCTCAGCCGCGGTACGCTGCCCGACTTGTCGAGCACAACCATGTCACCGGGATATATCCAGTGCGGGTTCTTGATCTCTTCGCGATTGAGATTCCATACTTCGGGCCAGCGCCAGGGATCCTTCAGGAAGCGTCCCGAAATATCCCACAGCGTGTCGCCCTTCACGACGACATATTTTTCAGGGGCATTGTCTTGCAACTTCACTTCGTCGGCTTTTGCGGGCATTGCAAACAAAAGCGCAGCTGTTACGGTGGCAGCGATAAACTGGTGGCGCACGGTGGAACCCTCCATTTGGACCTTGTCTAACTACGTGTTGAAATATACTGTGCGCATAACGGCACAAAACCACCCAATATTTAGCAGTCAATGTTCGTTAACGGCAGTATAAGGCTGGAATTTACCTGAAAGTGTGCGCCCAGCCCCCTAATTCTTCAACTGTTTTTATGGCAAAACTTAATATTTTGAATTACCCGGATTCGCGTTTGTACACGGTTGCCAAACCGGTTCAGGTTGTTGATGCGCGTATTCGTACCCTGATCGAAGACATGAAAGAGACCATGTACGACGCGCCCGGTATCGGCCTGGCGGCAACGCAGGTCAATGTACACGAACGCCTGCTGGTGATGGATATTTCAGAAACGCGTGATGATTTCCGCGTGTTCATCAATCCCGAAATTCTTGCTCAATCCGGTCAGGCTGAAGGTGAAGAAGGGTGCCTGTCGGTACCCGGCGTGTATGACAAAGTCGTGCGCGCTGAGAGGATCAGGGTGCGTGCACTGGATCATGATGGCAAGCCGTTTGAGCTGGAAGCCGAGGGACTGCTGGCCGTCTGCATCCAGCACGAAATGGACCATTTGCTGGGAAAAGTTTTTGTTGATTACCTGTCACCCCTCAAACGCAACCGCATCCGGAATAAGTTTCTGAAGCTGGCACGCGACCATCACGCTGACCCGTTCAAATCTGCGCCCATCAAAGCGCGGGTGCCGTTATAAACGCATGCGCCTGATTTTTGCAGGCACGCCCGAATTTGCGGCGGCGGCGCTGAACGCGCTGCATGACGCGGGACATACCATCGCACTGGTGCTGACCCAGCCTGACCGCCCGGCCGGGCGCGGCATGAAACTGAATCCGAGCGCAGTCAAACGCGCCGCCGAACGACTTGGACTGCCGCTCTCACAACCCACAAGCCTGAAAACAGAAGGCGCACAGGATGAGCTGCGCGCAGTCCATGCTGACCTGATGATTGTGGCGGCCTACGGCCTGATTTTGCCGCAGGCTGTGCTCGATATTCCGAAATTCGGTTGCCTCAACATCCACGCCTCGCTACTACCGCGCTGGCGCGGTGCCGCGCCCATCCAGCGCGCCATTCTGGCGGGAGATGGCGAGACCGGGATTACGATCATGCAGATGGATGCCGGCCTCGACACCGGTGCCATGCTGCTGAAACACGCATTACCAATCGACCCGAGCGACACGGCAGGCAGCCTGCACGACAAACTTGCCCAGATTGGTGCCACGAGCATTGTTGAAGCCCTCACCCGGCTCGGCTCACTGTCGCCGCAAAAACAGGATGAGGCACTCGCCACGTATGCTGCAAAAATCAGCAAGGCCGAAGCAAAACTGGACTGGCAACAGGATGCATTTCTGCTTGCGCGTCAGATTCGTGCGTATAACCCTTTTCCCGGTGCATTCACCACGCTGAATGACGAGATCATCAAAATATGGCGTGCAGAAGTAGTGGATGCTGAAGGCGGGCAGCCCGGAGAAATGATGCTTTCTGACCGAAATGGCGTGATGGTCGCGTGCGGAACCGGCGCTTTAAAGTTGCTGGATGTTCAACCCGCAGGTGGCAAAAGCATGAGCGTGTCTGCATTTGCCGCCGGGCGCGCATTAAGCGCGTCCACCCGGCTGGGGTCCTGATGGACTGCCTAGTTTTCTACCGCCAGTTTGCGCTGGCTCCAGCCCAACATGCCGTCGCGCATGTTGAATACGCGCTCAAAGCCAAGGCCGGTGAGGATGGCGCTGGCTGTGGTGCTGCGCACACCGGCGCGACACACCACAATGATGTCTTTGGATTTATGCGCAGCAAACTCTTCAGCACGTTTGGGAAGGTCTCTGAGCGGAACCAGCACACTGCCTGCGATATGGCCGAGCTCGCCGTAATATTCCTGCGCTTCACGCACATCCAGCAGCAGCGGTGGATGGGCTGATGCAAGCAAAGTCTTGATTTCTTCCGGTGCAAGTTGGCGCACTTCGTTCAACGCCGCCAGGCTTGGGAACATCTGCGGGTTGTCTTCGATCGCACTTTGATTCGGCTGCAACACTTCCTGAATGTTGTCCGGCAGCGGGAAATTCATGCTGTTCATCAAGTCGATGTATTGCTGCCGCGTCTTGCCCGCAAGACGCGGATTGTGAAGCTTTTCTTCACCGATCGTGGTGTGCGTGTTGCCGCGATAGTCGTGAGCCGGATAAACCAGCGTGTCATCGGGCAGGGTGAACAGCTTTTGCGAAATGGAATCGTATTGCGCGCCCGCATCGCCGCCGGCAAAGTCGGCACGGCCCGTACCGCCGATCAGCAATACATCGCCGCACATGACATGGCCTTCCACATACAGGCTGAGGCTGTCGGGCGTGTGGCCCGGGGTATGAAAAACTTTTACGGCCAGATTGCCTACCTGGATCGTGTCACCGTCATTGACGTGCCTATCCACGCGCGGAACCGGTGAGTTCGTGTGCATGATGAGCGGCGCCCGCGTGAGTCGCTGCAAATCAAAACCGGCTGTGGGGTGATCGGCATGCGTATGCGTATCCACGATCCCGTCCAGATGCAGGCCTTCGTAGGCCAGGAGTGCAAGATACAGCGATATGTTGCCCTTGAGCGGATCAACCAGAAGTGCTTTATGTGTAGCTTCGTCTGCCACCAGATATGTCTTGCACTTGCCGCCATTGAGTTCGCGAAAAATCATGATGTTTGCTCCGTTCCAGTTATTTGGCTACGGGTGTCTGTTCAAGCAAACCGACACCGCCATCAGGTTCCCTGAAGCGTATCGTCAGGGATTCGAAAACAAACATGCCGACCGTCATGGATAACACAAACACCAGTACCGACGGGTTGCCGGTCACGATCGACGTCAGCGCGGGACCGGGACAAAACCCGGCCAGGCCCCAGCCGAGCCCGAACAATAGTGCGCCAAACACCAGATTGCGGTCGATTTCGCGTTTGTTCGGCATGCTGAATTTGCTGACCAGCATCGGTGACTGCCGTCTGCGAATCAGCAGGAAAGAAAAGAAATAGGTCAGAAAGGCGCCGCCCAACACCAGCAGCAAACTTGGATCCCAATCACCCCTGACGTCAAGAAATGCCAACACCTTTTGTGGCCGCATCATGCCCGACAGCCCGAGCCCGAGCGCGAACAGCACGCCAATCAAAAAAGTGGCGGCATGTGCTAGAAGGCGTTTATTTCGCGTCATGGTGTAATCCTCACTGCAAGTAAGCGGGAAGAAAGGTGGCGGCGGCAATTCCGACGCCCAGAAAAGTCAGGCTGGCGACAAAGGAGCGTGGCGACAGTCGGCCCATGCCGCATACCCCGTGTCCGCTGGTGCATCCGCTACCCAGACGGGTACCAATTCCGACCAGCAGACCGGCCAGAATCAGCGTTCCCATGGGCAAGTGCATCTGAATGTCGGCGGCACCCGGAATGAATACTGTGGCAAGAACGCCACCAACCAGCAAACCCGCGATGAAAATGAACCGCCAGAAGGTATCGCCGTGCTTAAGGTGTAACAGCCCGCCGTAGATACCGCTGATTCCGCATATTCGACCGGTGAAAAGCATGAACAAAGCCGCCGCAAGCCCGATCATGACGCCGCCAAGTAACGAAGCGACTGGGGTGAAGTTTTCCATCACGACTCTCCCGAAATGTTAAATTTATTTTATTCATGCGCAGCATAGCCCAAGCCAAAAGAAAATTAAACTGATGCTTTTTTACGCAATCTGAATCAGGATTCAAGGTTATGAAAAACAAGCAGCCGTGGTTTGTCTATGTGCTGCGCTGCGCCGACGATACCCTGTACACCGGTATTACCATCGACACTGCGCGCCGCGTACAGGAGCACAATACGGGCGCACCGCTCGGGGCACGCTATACGCGTAGCCGCCGACCGGTCACCCTGATTCACGTGGAAAGTGTGGCCAGTCGCGCACGGGCCACGCAACGCGAACTGGCGATCAAGAAACTGAATCGCCGCCGCAAACTGGCATTATGTGCAGAATGAAATACATGCCTAAGCTTCGGACATGACCAAGCCCTTACCCATACTCTGGTATTTCGCCGACCCCATGTGCTCGTGGTGCTGGGGATTTTCGCCGGTGATCGAGACGGTCCGCGAACATTATCGGAACCGCATGAAAATCGCCTTGATGCTGGGCGGACTGCGGCCCAATACGACCATGCCCATGACGCAGGCCGAGTGCGACGGCACATTGCATCACTGGCAAGCCGTGCAGGCCAGATGTGGCCAGGCATTTGATTTTGCTGGGGCGCCGGCACCCGGTTTTGTTTATGACACCGAGCCGGCGAGCCGTGCGGTCATCAGTGTCGGCGCGATCAACCCTATGGCTTCATTTCCCTACTTCAAAGCCGTGCAAACCGCTTTTTATCTTGAGCGGCGCGATGTAACCCGAACCGACGTCCTGATTGAACTGGCGCTTGAGCAGTCCATTTCCAGAGAAGATTTTCTGACGCGTTTTGAATCGGACACGCTGCAACAAAAAACCCGGCAGCACTTTGAACATACCCGGCAAGCCGGGGTGCGCGGCTTTCCCACCTTGATTGCGCAAGATGCCGCCGGGCACACAGTGCTGAGTGACGGTTATCGTTCGTTAAGCGAATTTCAATCGAAACTGGATGCCTGGCTTGAAGCCAGCCAGGAAGGGCAAGACCCTTGAATTCATGGGTTCGCCAACCTGCCTACTGATTTGCATAATCAGCCAGGATGGCGGCAAGCTCGTCTTCCCACCCCTGAACGACCCCATTTGTTTCAGGGAAACGCTCGCGCCAGGATGTCAGGTCGTCGCTGCTGATCCGTACGTGTTGCCCGTCTGTTTCGAGCGTAAGCCGTAGCGGGAGCAGATTAAGCAGCGCCGGATTGCTGGCAAGCGCTTGCTGAATGTGCGCCTCCTTGCCGATGAACGCGAGACGTATGCCGGGGTCTGCATAACCGCGCTTGACCAGCGCCTGATCTATGGTCTGCACCTTGATCAACTGATACCCATTGTCGGCCAGCGCCAGCGAAAGATCATCCAGCGCAATTCGCATGTCAGCCGTCTTGCTGGCTGAAAGCGGTGTAGCGAAACCATGCGTGGTCGATGCCAGGACTAGCCAGCAGCTCAGAATAAGTTTCTTCATAGCGCAGTCTCCTCAAGTATCGCCACATAATCGTGCTTCAAGTTAAGGCATTTTTCGTGCGATTCCGGTGCATTCCACTGCTCGCTGACCCAGGCCGGATTGACTGCAATCAGGTTAACGCCACGACTGTCTTCTATCAGGGTAATGCGGCACGGCATCAGTTGCGCGGCGCGTTTGTCCTGCCGCAAGGCGTTATCCATCTTGTCAAAATTGCAAAAATAGACAATACGGATTGACGCGGCTTCCCAGTCCGGCGGCACCATCCGGCTATCAATGGCTTGCTGGCGCACGAAGGTGAAGTTGTGCGTATTGATCGCCGCCTTGAGTTTTTCCGTGACCGCTTCGATATGGCTACCAGGCACAAACTGGATCAGCAATTCCGGTTCGCCCGCACGAGCCGTGAAGGCGGACATTGCCAATACAAAAACAAGCAGGGATTTGAATAGAGTGTGCATAGACAATAAATAAGAGTTTGCTTATATTAGAGCATAAGCAACTTATGTACCAAAATTATGACAACAACCTTGGGCATGTAGTCAGGAACACCACCGAAATAGCAACACTGCGCACATTTCCGGGGGTTCAGCCTGATTGATTAACGCTCATGGAAAAACCTGGTCTGCTCGTCTGGCCGTGAACAGCCTAAAATGCCGGGTGCCCCTGAAGGTTTGTACACCATGTCGCTCCACCCGTATTCCACCTTGACGCCCGATTGCGTGCTCGATGCACTCGACAGTGTTGGCCAGCATGCCGACGGTCGTCTGCTGGCCATGAACAGCTTCGAAAATCGCGTCTATCAGGTGGGCATCGAAGAAACCGCTCTGGTCGTCGCCAAATTCTATCGTCCGGAGCGCTGGACCGATGCGGCGATTCTGGAAGAACACGCCTTTGTCGCCGAGCTCGCCGCGCGCGAAATTCCGGTCGTGGATGCGCTCTCGCTTCAGGGCACGAGCCTCCATCTCCACGCAGGCTTTCGCTTTGCGGTTTATCCCAAGCACGGCGGACGAATGCCGGAATTTGAACGCGCCGATACGCTGCAATGGATGGGGCGCTTTTTGGGACGCATTCACGTTGTTGGCGCACAAACGAACTTTTTACAACGCCCGACACTCGATCTTGCAAGCTTTGGGTTGGCCTCGCGCGATTTTCTGCAAACCGGCTGGCTGCCGCCGGATTTGCAGGCTGCGTGGGACAGCGTCGTCGAACAGGCGCTGGCGGGTGTGCGCTACTGTTTTGAACGGGCGGGTGATGTGCAGGCCATTCGTTTACACGGCGACTGCCATGCGGGCAACGTGTTATGGACGGACGATGGCCCGCATTTTGTGGACTTTGACGACAGCCGCATGGGGCCTGCCATTCAGGATTTATGGATGCTGCTGTCGGGCGACCGTGAG
Organism: Thiobacillaceae bacterium; assembly: GCA_040080135.1. GTDB lineage: Bacteria > Pseudomonadota > Gammaproteobacteria > Burkholderiales > Thiobacillaceae > Thiobacillus. The sequence goes on along the minus strand of JBEBIZ010000002.1, from coordinate 5,142 downwards.
GCCATGCAGGGTCAGATGCGCGAAGTGCTGACGGGTTACGAAGCGTTCCGCGAATTTGACCCGCGCGAGATGTATTTGCTGGAAGGGCTGCGCACCCTGCGCCTGATTCACTATGCTGCGTGGATCGCCCGGCGCTGGCAAGACCCGGCTTTTCCCGCTGCGTTTCCGTGGTTCAATACGCAACATTACTGGCAGGAACGCATCCTCGAATTACGCGAGCAGATTGCGCTGATGGAAGAAGCGCCGCTCGTGGTTTGAGCCACGCGATTTGGAATTGAAATGATATGTGCGGCATAGCAGGTGAATTCAGGTTTGATGGCAACGCGCCCCAGCAGGCGACGATGGCGCGCATGCTGGCCAAGCTCGCGCGGCGCGGCCCGGACGGCGAAGGCCAGCATGTCGATGGCCCGGTGCGGCTGGGGCATCGGCGGCTGGCCGTCATCGATTTATCGGAGCGCGCACGGCAACCGATGATCGACCCCGCCAGCGGCATGGCGCTGGTGTTCAACGGCACGATTTACAACTACCCCGAGCTGCGCGCCGAGCTGCAACTTCGCGGCCACCCCTTCTTTTCCGACGGCGACACCGAAGTCATCCTGCGCGCCTATGCCGAGTGGGGCGAAGCCTGCGTCGAGCGCCTGCACGGCATGTTTGCATTCGCCATCTGGAACAGGCAAACCCTGTTTATGGCGCGCGACCGCTTTGGCGTCAAGCCGCTGTATTACTCGCACGGCCCGTCGTATCTGCGCTTTGCTTCCACACCGCAAGCGTTGCTGGCTGCGGGCGAAGTCGACACCAGCATCGACCCGGTCGCCCTGCATCATCAATTCACCCTGCACGCGGTCATCCCCGCACCGCGCACGATTTTCAACGGCGTGCGCAAGCTTGCGCCCGGCACCACGCTGACCGTCGATTTGCAGGGCAAGCATCACCTGCGCAGCTACTGGGATTTGCACGCACGGCGCCCTGCCATTGCCAGAACCGAAGCCGAATGGACAGAAGCCATCCACGATGCGCTGCGCGCCGCAGTCAAAAAACGGCTGGAAATTGCCGACGTCAAAGTTGGCGTGCTGCTTTCCGGCGGGCTGGATTCGAGTTTGCTGGTCGCCTTGCTGGCCGAGCAGGGCGTGAAGGATCTGATGACGTTCTCGGTCGGCTTTGAAGACCAGCCGGAAGAACGCGGCAACGAATTTGAATTTTCCGATGCGGTCGCAGAACGTTACGCCACCCGCCACCATAAATATCTGGTGCCAAACGGTGAGGTGTTAAGCCGCTTGCCCGAAGCAATCCACGCCATGTCCGAACCGATGGTCGGACAGGATACGGTTGCGTTTTATCTGTTGTCCGAACAGGTGTCCAAAACCGTGAAAGTGGTGCAAAGCGGGCAGGGTGCCGACGAGGTCTTCGGCGGCTACTACTGGTATCCGCTGATGGCAGCAGAAACCAGTGGCTCACCGCTGGAACGCTTTCGCCGTCATTATTTCGACCGTGATCACGGCGAGTTTCTGCGCATGGTCACACCCGCATACCACGGCCTCGATTACACCGCGCAAACGGTCGCGACCTGTCTTGATCGACCCGGTGCCGACGAATTCATCGACCAGGTTCTGCGCATGGATGTGCGCACGCTGATCACCGATGACCCGGTCAAACGCGTCGATAACATGACCATGGCGTGGGGGCTGGAAGCGCGCGTCCCGTTTCTCGACCATCATCTGGTGGAACTGGCCGCGCAAATGCCGCCCGAACTCAAACTGGCATCCGGCGGCAAACACGTGCTCAAAACCATCGCGCGCGGGTTGGTGCCCGATGTGGTTATCGACCGCAAAAAGGGCTACTTCCCGATGCCTGCGCTCAAATACGTGCGTGGCGACTTCCTCACATTCATGCGCGACATTCTGAATTCGGATACCTGCCGCACCCGGGGACTGTATCAACGCGACTACGTGGACATGTTGCTGGATGCACCCGAACAGCATCACACCCGAATTCAGGGCAGCAAGCTATGGCATCTGGCCCTGCTTGAATACTGGTTGCAGCAAAATGCGTAGCGCTATGCTCGGGCTGTGCCTTCTGGCGACAGGGGTGCAGGCGCAAGCCGATTTTGCTGGCTGGCTGAACGACCTCAAGCAGGAAGCCCGCGCACGCGGCATTTCGCAAACCACGCTCGATGCGGCGTTTGCCAATACCCGCATTCAAACGCGCGTGATCGAGCTAGATCGCAAACAGCCGGAATTCGTCGAGACCTTTGCCAGCTATCTGGCGCAACGCGTCACGCCGCAGCGGATCGCGCGCGGACAGGCTTTGCTCATACAGCACCAGCCGCTGTTCGACACGCTTGAACAAAGCCACGGCATCCCGCGCCACATCCTCACCGCATTCTGGGGACTGGAAACCAATTACGGCACCACCACCGGCAACACGGCGATCCCTGACGCACTGGCGACGCTGGCGTTTGAGGGGCGGCGCAGTGCGTTTTTTCGCGCCGAACTGTTGGACGCGCTCGGCATTATCGAGGCCGGACACGTCGCCGCCGCCGACATGAAAGGCTCGTGGGCAGGCGCCATGGGGCAAATGCAGTTCATGCCGTCCACCTATCGGCGCTATGCGGTGGACGGCGACCGCGATGGCCGCATCAACCTGTGGTCGTCCATACCCGATGCCCAGCATTCCGCCGGAAACTACCTGAATCAAGCCGGCTGGAAACCCGGCGAGCCGACCGCGCTGGAAGTGCGTCTGCCGCAAAATTTTGACTGGCGTATCGCGCGCCTGAGCCACCGTCGCCCGATTGCCGACTGGCACACCACAGGCGTGATGCAAGCCAATGGCACGCCCCTCCCGACGCAAACAGGCGAGGCGGCGATTATTTTGCCGCAAGGTTTTCGCGGCCCCGCGTTCATGGTGTTCGACAACTTCGACGTGATCCTGCAATGGAATCGCTCGGTCAGCTATGCCCTGTCCGTAGCGATCCTGGCGCAGCGATTAGTGGCCGATGTGCCGCTATTGACCGGGCAGGATGCCGAGCGCGACGCGCTCTCCCGCACCCAGATGATTGCGCTGCAACAGCAGTTAACCGCGCTTGGATTTGATGCCGGTGTGGCCGACGGCGTACCGGGGATCAAGACCCAGTCCGCCATTCGCCGCTACCAGTCTTCCCAGCAACTGCCCGCCGACGGCTACGCCGCGCCCAGCCTGCTCACCCACGTCGAAGCCAGCCATGCCCGCGCGGCAGCCGCAGGCAAACTCGCGCCGGATCGCAATCCGCCGACATTTTCTGACCCCGCCCTCGCGGCCGCGACCACGCCATGAAATCCGACCTGGCCTGCTGGAAATGTGGTGCCGCACTGGCGGGGCTGATGCTGCCATTGGGGCAACGCGACCAATGCCCGAGTTGTCGTGCCGATGTTCACGCGTGTCGTATGTGCCGACACTTTGATGCGCGCCGCGTGCGGCAATGCCGTGAGCCAGGCGTAGTGGAGGTCAAGGATAAAGCTTTTGCCAATGCGTGTGGTTGGTTTGTGCCCCGACCGGATGCGTATCAGGGGGGAGGGGCGGCGATATGGGGGGATTTTTAGTTTGTCACTGGCTGTGGCTGTGGCTAGGTAATTGTTGAGTCCCTCACAAAACAACTGACCGTTGGCCGGGGGTTGCCCGGCGGCAAGTTACTTTCTTTTGCTTCGCCAAAAGTAAGTAACCAAAGAAAAGGCGACCCCACCATCCCCGAAACCCCGAAGCCTAAATCTGCCCGACGGGCGTCGAAGAACTCGCCCCACTTTAGCTGTTTTGATTTTTGTTTTTTTGAAGCGGAGCTCAAACACCTTCGCAGCTGATCCGCCCGGCAGACTCAGACTTCGGCGGGGCTGAAAGGGGAATACGTCAAAAACAAAAGCGTTGGGCTTTTCAGCCCAACCTACGCGAGCTTTTTCTTGCGCGGCTTCCCCTCACATTACGCCTGTACGTGTGGTGACGTTTTCCGCTTGGTTTTAACTACATACACAGGGCGCCATTGGAAAAGCTGGCGGGCGGGCGTTTGCATTTTATGAATGCATCTACAGCCTTGTTGCCCAGTTTGTTTGGGTTATTTTCTGCTCAACTTTCCTGAAAGTTAAACCCCCGCTTAGTGGGTCTTTATACAAGTCATGAAGTGGTTTTTCTTTAAAATTTCTGACGACAAACAAAAAATATCTTTCCCTCATTATGGATGCTACGGCGTGTTCTTTGTCCGTAAGCATGATGTTGCCATGCACGTCATTTAACCCCTTGACCTCAACCGCATAAAAAATCTCAGGAGAGAAAAGTTTGAAGTCAAATCCACAACCAAGCTTTGTTGTGTCTTTTATCTCAAGACCACTAAAAGATGGAATATCTTTAAATGCTTCCAAGAAATATTGCTCAGCGGCTTGACCAGTTAACAATCTTCTTGCGAAAGATTCTGCTTTATCTTCATGTGGAGTGCCCACCTCCTCCATCAAAACATCAAGGTCGTGTTCTTTATAAATTGTTTGTTTTAATAGATTTGTGAAACTTGCCAAACTCAATCCGCCGAAACCTTCGTAGATTTTTTTGCAGTAGTGACGCATTGGTCGTTTATGCCAGCCTTTTCGATCATTCGGGAAAAGTGGATCGAATTCATCTCTGTAATTCTTTATCGATGCAGGCTGCACCCCAAGTGCTAAGCCGATGATATTGAATGCTTCTGTGAATCCGTCAAACCCAAATAAATTCAACCCATCTTTGTCGAACTTTGAAAAGTACAGGCCAATCAATATTGTTTTTTCTCGATTGGTAAAATTATTCATGATTCAAGTTGATTCAATGCTGTCCGAGAAATCAGCCCGTGTAGCGCCGAATGTGAAGTCCAAATAATAACCGCAACTCGTCCAGTCACCACCGCCCTTGCTTTTGACTTCCCCCCCTTCAGCCCCGCCGTAAATCGAGCCTGCCGGGCGGATCAGCGGCGAAGGTGTTTGAGCTTCGCTCACAAAAAACAAAATCAAAACAGCCAAGCGAGGCGAGTTCTTCGACGCCCGTCCGGCAGGCTCGATTTACGGGAATTCGGGGATGTTGGGGCGGCCTTCTTTTTGGTTACTTTTTCTTGGCCGCGCAAGAAAAAGTAACTTGCCGCCGGGCAACCCCCGGCCA
>JBEBIZ010000013.1:0-65938 GCA_040080135.1 Thiobacillaceae bacterium | reverse complement strand
TCAAAAACCCGTGGCCGGGTTGGCATGGGCTGCGAAGTCAAGTGAGCGCCGCAATCAATCGCGCTGTGGCTGCGTGATTCGTGGGGAAACCTCAGGGTCGGGCCCCATGTAGCGCGACGGTGAATTAATTCATCATCGACGAACCACCGGATCTCACATGGATCCCATTCAATGGCAAACCGATGTAAAGCTTTTGATGCGTCGAACCCCAACGGAATGCTAACGGGGGTTCCCCGGTAGCCGTAGTCAAACTTCGCGCCCTCGGAACCCGGATTGTAGAACACGTTGACCAGCAGCCGGTCAGGGCGATTTCCTGCGATCTCGACGTCGATCTCCTGTCGGGGCGAATCGCGGTGAAGGAAAAAGCCGGTCACCAGGCCAGGGACGTTCGTCGCTTGCAGCGTGACTTCGAAGCGCCCAAACAAGAAACTACTTCGGCTCGAGACCGCCGCCGCGCTAAGATTCCGAACGCCAAGCGGCTCCTCGATCACCGCGAGTGAAAGACCGCCGCTCGGTTGTGGGGTGACGTTGGCCGGTCGAAACAGTCCAAGGTTTCCGGGGAACGTGTCGTTTCTCAACAGCCACCGTGCCGGTTGGATATTAGCCAGATCGTCCTCGAAGCGCACCCGCGATGAGGCTGATGATTCCAGCTGATCGTATGCGCTCGTGCTGATTCCCGCCCAACCGGCGCGCGGTTCCACGATCCACGGTGACCGGTCGTGCCGAAGCCACTTTTCTTGGCGGGTCGATAGCGTGTCGCCCAAGGCGCGCCGATACCTTCGCTGTCCAAAATTCCGAACTACAGGGTATGGCGCACTCGGTGGCGCAAGTCTCAAATGCTCGCAAAGCGCTCGCCAAGTGTTGGTGTTTTCACCATGTAAACGAAGTACGTCCACCCCTTCCAACTCATCCAGCACACCGCCGCCTTGGCGATCAGCGGCTCCCGCTACGTCGTCGATCACGATGAACTTGGCGCGTGGGTAGCGCTGTGTGAGGACGCGAACATGCAGCGCCAGCGATTCGATGTTGGCGTAGGCGTCGAAAACGCGATCGGTGCGGCCAGCGAGGAGGCTCTCTAACTCGCATTCCGGAATCCGGTCAAAATCGCTACAGCAGCGATAGCCAAGCATCGAGAGGGCCAAAGCGAGCGATGACAGGCCGAACCCCGGGGTTCCGAACGCGAATACGGGAGAGTGGGTCGGCCGCTGCTGAAAAAGCGCCGCGTCACCCCCGTCGAGGATGCCGATCCGGCTCAGTGTCGGTAGGATCGAGTATGTGTTCGTTGAGTTGAGATCGAGACGCTGGCTGATCACCGAGCGTCGCAGAGCCCGGACGTCCATCTCTCGGAACTTGTGATTGATCCAGAGATCGACGGGACCGCGACACGGAAGAAGCCCAAGCAGCATCTGAGCGCCTTTCTTCGAAAGCACATATCCGGACAGGTACCAGAGGCCACGTTCCGGGCGAAACACGCTCTTTGAAACGAGTTCTTTTGGAGCACCGTGGCGCACTTCCTTGTAAGACAGGTAAAACACATCGAACGCAGGGCTGGTACGGTCGGCAGCTTCCATCTCACGCCAAGCCTGATCGACAAGCCGCCCGAAGCTACGCTCGAACCAGACGTCGTCCTCGAGTACAAGGGCATAGGGGGCATCGGACTGTGCAATTGTTTTCCAGATATCGATATGCGAGCGTGCAACGGCGACTTCTGCGTTACTCATCCTAATCGGCCGCTCCAAGTCGAACGCGTCTGGGACAGCTTGGGGTTGCGGTTCGACGAACAGCTGGTCGCCGAGCGTGTAATAAGGCTCAATGTCAACCGTGCCAAACAATTCTTTGGGATTCGCCTGCGCATCGCATGCCGAGTACCGAACGACCCGCTCTGATAGCGGTTTGCCGGCGGCGTCTACGATGCGGTCGAGCTCGCGACGCACGTCAGTCCAGCGGTCCGGCTGCCTGTCCAAGTTGATGACGAAAATCGGGCCGATGCCTGGTTGCCGACCATCAGAGTGCGACATGAACGCAAGGCACTGCTGCCGAGGCAGGCGGACTCGGCATTGCAGGAACAGTGAATACAGAAGGCGCGATGCCGCGCGTAGGGGCTTCGAAAGGTTCATTCGGAAACTACGCGCCGTTACGATAGAAATTCTTTTGATTGGAGAGTCGCCAATTCCTGGCGTCGTTGCGGTAGCTCAATGGCCATATTGAGACAGCAAATGAATCCCAGTCCCGCAATATCATCAGGTCGCTTTCGACACCTCCCAAGGTGGTACCAAATTCGAAAACCGACTTCGAAAGGCTCCCCGGGCCGGTCGTCGTCTGGATTTCCGGCAAATCGTCCTTGCCGGCGATCTCGAGAAGATCTGTTGCCCGGCCGAGTGCATTTTCGATGATCGGATGTCCTCGGCTTGCAATGAGTGGATTGTTATTGAGGTAGAAAATCCAACTCGAAGCGTAGGCATCAACGCGTAGGAACACGGACGGGTTCACCATTGTTCCAGAATTGATGTCGTAGCACAGGGGCTGAACCTTCAGCCGACCGTCGTCAAACAAACAACTGATGTCTGTACAAACGCAGACGTCGTCCGCATCCACATAGAGGCCGCCTTCGACAAACAGGTAGCAGAGCCGGAAGTAGTCGGCCTGCATGGCCGGGTGATAGCAACGTTCGAAGGCGTGCTCGTAGCGCGCACCTAATGAGTGACCAATGAACGCCTTGGCGCTACGCTCGTCGAACAATCGATGCCTAAAACCTTTCGTCTCCCAGTGGGCCCAAGAGGCAATGCACTCTTTGACGTCCTCCGGCAACTGTCGTAGGTTGTGCCAAAACTGCACGACCGTTCTGGGCGTGCCTTGCACGTACCGATCGTTGAGGTGCTGCTGATCGAACTGGCTTTGAACCAGATTTCTAATGAACTCTGAGCGCTGTCGATGGTGCTCGGGACTGTCGGATTCAGGTTGCATCCAGTTAACTATTGAGTTGTAACTACTGTTGATGTTTGCATAACGTGTCCAACGTATATTTCGCTGCCGAAGGGCCACAACATGCTTGAACTCTAGGACCGGTTAGGGACGCAGGTTCGATTTTTCCGCAAGCCTCTTAGCCCCATCTCACATGGATTAGCCTGGGCGGGGAAAGATTTAAGCCAGCACTATCCACGTTTGACTGGCTTCCCCTTACACCACTAGCCCTGCGACAGGAAGAGCAAAACACAGGTGCAGGACAGGCATCGTAGCCCCCTAAGGAAGGCTTATTCCATAAAGCCGTTGGTACATGGTGAGTGCGTAAGAATCGGTCATGCCGGACACGCTGTCTGTAACAGCGTGTAGCCTTTCCCGATAATCCATCCCGTGGTTCCAGCAGCCCTCTGGCATCAGGCCAGCAATAGTTTGGCTACGTGGGGACATTTTGTCGCCATTGGAGGCAGCGTCATAAACGGCATCCAAAAACGATTCAAGCAGGCCGCCAATAACCCTGAAGCCACAGGCCTCAATCTCAATGACAGGCCTGACGCCATAGACCCTTTGTTGAGCAAGCGTCTTGAATGCCTTGAATCCGGCCGCTAGGGGAATGTGTTCCAACAGTTCAGAATCGAATTCTCCAGACAGTAACTCCTTTTCCTTGTCCAGAAAGACCGCGACAGCTTGGTCAATTGCGACACCGATGGCCTTGGCACGCAGAAATTCCACCCGCTGTTTATCCGAGGTCATGCTCTCCAGCCGGGCCAGTGATGCGCTATCAAGGACAGCCTCGAATAGAGGTTTAACCTCAGAGTAAGCTAAGTGCCCTGACCTGAATCCGTCTTCTACATCCATGATGCGGTAACAGATATCATCTGCCGCCTCAACCAAGAAGGCCAACGGATGGCGATGCCAGGCCAGCAATGTCCCCTTGCGTATCAAACCCAACTCATTGGCGAGCTGCTCGAAGTGCGGCTGGTCTTGTTGGACAAAACCGAACTTCTTCCCACTGATACCTCCGGCCTCTGCCTTATCAACATCGGACGCCCGGGGGTATTTTGTATAAGCGCCAAGCACCGCACAGGTCAACTGCATGCCACCATCTTGGCTGGAAAATTGCAGCCGAGTCAGGACCCGGAATCCTTGGGCATTGCCTTCGAATTTTTTGAAGTCGGCCTTGGTCTGGGTGCTTAGCTCTTTATCATCGAGATAGCTCTGACCCTTTCCTGACCGACAAAACCAATCTTGTATTGCAGATTCGCCTGCGTGACCAAAGGGAGGGTTACCAATATCGTGCGCCAAGCACGCAGTAGCCACGATGGTGCCGAAATCACCGGCTGTAATTCCTCGCTTTTCCAATTCAGGGTGACGTTTGATGATTTCATCACCCACCATCACCCCAAGTGAGCGGCCAACTGAGGAAACCTCCAAACTGTGGGTTAAGCGGGTGCGAACATAATCGCTCTTCGCCAGAGGAAAGACTTGAGTTTTATCCTGCAGACGCCGGAATGCCGAAGAAAACAGAATGCGGTCATAGTCTCGCTGGAAAGGTGAACGTGGACCGCCAATCTTGTCTTCAGGCTTTTCCAGACGTCCTATGCGTTTTGCGCTTATCAGCTTGGTCCATTCCATTGCATATATCTCCCTTATTAATTTTTTGCTCGGGAAGTCATCCGCCCCGGCTTCCTGTATTGCCGTTAATGATTCGCAATGAAATCGCGCCAAGCCTGAACCACCATAACCATCGCAAGGGTATCCAGTTCGCAATACCGCAACAGGGCGGATCTGATTCGCTCTCGGGTGCCGCTATCCATATCTTCGAACTGCAATCGGGCATAAGCTGTTGCTGCCGCCCCGCCTTCCGCGATGATGCTTGCCCTGTCCTCAGGTGAAGCCAACTCGGCTGGAACCAATTCCACTGCATACTGCTTCAGACGTGTGTAGGGGTCGTTGGCTTCGTCGTTCTCAGCGTTATCCAGCCAAACAAAACCTTCCTGCCGGGCAAAATTCAGACTGGGTATGCCGCCCAGCGCGCCATAGAGCGGCCGGCTGTAGGTGTCTCGCAACACGTCCGACACCTTGAGCACCGCCGGCAGCACTTTCTTGATCGAGTTGCTGCCTTTGGTGTCGGGATGGAAGAAAGCTTTCTCGGCCAAGGTGCACAAATCCACCATGGCGCGGTCGCCGTTCTTGGTTAGACGGGTCAGGAATTGGGTCAGGCTTTCAGCATCCTCCGGCGGCGCGGGGTCTTCGGCCAGTTGGCGAATGATGCTCGTCAGGATGGTGTTCTCGTGATGGCTCCACATGAATACGGAGCCCTCGTCTTCCTCGAGTTCCCGCTTCAGGGCCCGTGCAAAATCGTAGTTGGGGAATTGCCCCGGCTCGACACAGAGGAACTCTCCCTCATGTCTGACGCTACCGTCAGCTTCCATGATGTGGTGCGAAAACTGGAACGCCACCGCTTCATAGGGGCGCATGCCCTCATAGAAAGGTAGCGCAACTGCTGAGGTTTCAAAATCGATGAGGTGGTAGGGGAAGCGCCAGCGCGACATTTCCGACGCGACCAGCGCCTGGTCGAAGTAAAACCCGCCAAGGTCATAATCTGCCGGAATGCCGCCCACCTGCAGCCATTGACGCTGCTTTCGGCTCAGCCCTGTCTCGTTGGCCTCATTGTCGAACTCACCGATATCCTCCCGTGTAATCGCGCCCAGCTTCAATACACCCTGCTCAATCAGTTTCTGCTTACCGCGAAAATTCCATAGGTCGAGCACGGTACCCTGTTCGAAGTCATTTTGCGTCCAGCCGTTGGCCTGGCTCCAGCATTCATGGAAGCCACTCTTCAGCTCGTCGCCAGGCTTGGCCTTGAACTGGCATCCCCCGCAATGTGCTCCGATCACGGGCGCAATGCGCTCATCCTGGAAGTAAGCTTCTGCCCAAATCGATGCCGCCTCGCCCATTGCTCCTGGACCACCCGGATAGTCCAGCGGTGTGTTCAATACCTGTTCGACATAACCATCCACGCATACCTTGGCAAGCAGGATTTCCCCTAGGTTTTTCATGTCGAGGCCTTCGGGCGCACGGACCTCGACTTGGGAGCGGCCGGAAATCTTGAACAACTGATTGATCCTGCCGATCGGCGCAAGCTTGGCCTTGTCCGGCATCATCAGGGCGGTCGTGATTTGGGCATCAGGGAAAGCCTGCTGCAGCACCCAGGTTTGGAAGGCGGCGTCCTGGATGTAGGGCAGCATGCCAGACTTGATCCCGCCTCGGGCCCCTTCTATCTCCGGCCGCAGCGAGTTATAGGACTTGGCCTTCACCTCGATCAGTTCGAAGTGCTGACCTGTCTTAACCAAGATATCGATGCGGATGAAGAAGCTGCCGACCCTAATGGCTGGTTCGAACAGCACCACGTTGTCGCGCAGCAGATACTCGCAGGTCCGCGCTTCTGCAGCAGCATGATCACGGTCCTCGATTTCGATGCCGTCCGGGTAGCGTAACTTGGCGAGTTCGCCCACCTGATACCCGCCCTCGGCCAGCATGGCCAGGAAATCGTTCTCGGCCATTTGATCGCGATACCCCCCGCCCTTGCCGGTATAAAAGAGCTTGGTGGGGCATTCGACAGCAAGCTTAAAGCGCGACTTGGTCAGGTATCTTTTAGTTGTCATTCGGTGGCGCTCATCCATTTGTTGGCTGGAGGCCCACATGATTGAGATCATGCTGACCCAGAAAGGCATGGGCCGGGGCCACGATGTACTTGTTAGAGCCTAGGCCTTTGTCTTGGGCCGCAGGTCGACGTATCCAGGGGCCAGAGGAGCACTTTCAGCGGCATGCAAAACGAGCGGGTCTCTCAGACTCAGGGTGAACTCTTTGCCTCTTAAGCTATGGTCAGGCGAGCAGTCGACGTTCCACAGCCGCAAGAGGTAACCAGCGTTCGTCGCGCGCACGCGCACCTTCATAACGCCATCGACCATTTCATAGTCTTTAGCGATTACTTCAGGGCGCTCTGCGTGCGGGTGCACCATCAACTCTAGCTCGATGATGCGTGACCATTGCGCATCGTTCTCCGGCTTTTCTTCCGGCTGCGCAGGGCTGTCTTCAAGTAGTTCAGTCTTGCTCATGCGAGTCAAAATGAAGTCTCGGAACGACTTGGTCTTACGGTCGTAGGCGCGCGCGTGCCATCGCAAACCGTTGTGCACGAGGGCAAATGGTACGAGTTCTCGTTCGCTCGTGCCGCTAGTGTTAGAGCTGTAAGCCACCCGAGCTGCCAGCCCGCGGTGGATGGCACGCGTGATGGTGGCAAGCACGTCCATTTGCGGAAGGCTCAACGGGGTGGGGAAGTCGCACCGCACAAGAGGTTCCACATGCTGGGCGACCACTTCGCCGAAACCTTGTGACAAAGCAGTTAGGGCCCGAGTCACCGGGTGATCGAACACGGGCGTGAATATCGTGCTCGGGCGATAAACCTTGTCAGTGCCGTCGAAATCCAAGTTGGTCTGGGCAACCTCCCGATACATCGCGATGTCGCGCGTGGCACCCGCGACACCGGTGGAGAACCTTTCCACCAGGTCGGCGCGCCTCAGCTCGCCAAGGAAATACAGCCGGAAGTCGATGAAAGTCAGCCGGTCAATCTGCACCTTGGGCAGCTTGCTTAACAATCCGAGGTTGTGGGGTATGGCAGTGCGAAGCGATAGATGCATTTATTAATGTTAGCACGTTGCCGGACCTATGGTACTCACATTACATCATTGACATAATCATTTTGGTTATGTATAGTAATCATATACCAACTTGTGAGGTGATCAAATGGCAAAAAATGGGCAGCCTGGTGACGGGCATCGGGTCGGAGCCGTGCGCGAGCGCAGCCAGACACAAACCCCTAGTGGGAACTATGTGAAGCGCGACACCACGACGGGGCGCTTCATCGACGTGAAAACCAGCGACAAGACGCCATTCAAGGGCGTGCGTCGCGAAAAATAAGGAGCACGCAATGAACATGGAAACCGGCGTCATCGAGGCGCATCACACCAAGGTCCACGAAATTTTCGTCAACGGCAAGCCGCGCCTGTTCGAGGGGCAATTCATCTCCTACGATCAGGTCGTTCGCCTCGCCTTCCCTGAGGGGCCGTTCGACATCATCTATACGGTAGCGTATGCCAACCCGCACGGGCACGACGGTACCCTCGCCCCGGGGCAGAGCACACCGGTTCACAACGGGATGGAATTCCGTGCCCGAAAAACCAACCGATCTTGATTCCGGCCTTCAGCGGCTGCTGGACGAGGGGTTCGAGGCCGAAGTGCATCAGCAGCACCTGTTGGTGCACTCGGTGCACTACGTCACGTCGCAACGCACCGTGGCGCGGGGCACCTTGGTCTGCAAATATGTGGAGAACGCGGGCTCGGTTCTATCTCCCACCTCGCCCGGCGACGACCATCAGGTCTGGTGGGTAGGAAGCTTTCCTTGCAGGGCGGATGGCACCTTCCTAACTGAACTTGTCGCCGACACGCAACCGCACCAGTTGACCGTGTTCGAAGGATGCGTTGCCCAACATCGGTTTTCGAACAAGCCCGATGTGTGGTCGAACGGTTTCCCTGATCACTACGAGAAGTTGACGCACTACATTACCGTCATCGAAAGTCAGGCGAGGGCTATCGATCCCGACGTTGATGCCCGCACCAAGCGCATCATTGAGCCACGCGAACCAGATTCGGTGTTCCGCTACGCCGATACAGCAAGCGTTCGAGCGGAAATAGTAGTCACATCAGCGCGGCTGAAACTCGCCAAGGTGGCCATTGTGGGCCTTGGAGGAACTGGCTCCTATGTGCTGGACCAAGTAGTCAAGACACCAGTTTGGGAGATCCACCTATTCGATGGTGACGACTTCAAGCAGCACAATGCATTCCGCGCCCCCGGCGCAGCCACCAAGGACGAACTACTGCAACACCTGAAGAAGGTGGAATACTTCCTTCAACGATACGACCCGATGCGCCGCGGCATCATGCCGCACCCATACTACTTGGACGCGGAAAACGTGGCGGAGCTGGCAGGCTTCGACTTCGTCTTCGTATGCGTAGACAAGGGTAAGGCACGCAAGATCGTATGCGAGTATCTGGCCTCGCAGGGCATATCTTTCATTGATGTCGGCATGGATGTCGTCATGAACGCAGAGACCCTCGAGCTCGATGCCACTTGCCGCGTAACGACTGCAACCGGGGAAAAGAACGAGCACGTCGCCTATTGTGTACCGATGGACGAGGATAAATCTGAGGCGCTGTACCGGCAAAACATCCAAGTGGCTGATTTGAACGCCCTAAACGGGCAACTCGCCGTCATCAAGTGGAAGCAGCTGTTCGGCTTTTACGAGGACTGCTTCAACTCTCACCACGCGGCATATACGGTGGCAACCCAGTCGCTCACCCGTGGTGAGCAGTGCAATGGACCCGTGGCATGAGGGTGAGCCAAATCTACCCGAAGTTCGTTGAGTTCATTCCTGACCACCTGGAGGAAGGCGTGCTGTATATCAGCGAGCGCTTCCGTACTTGTTCGCACAAGTGCTGCTGCGGCTGCGGCGAGGAGGTGGTCACGCCAATGTCGCCAGCAGAGTGGCGCCTGACAAGGGAAGGCGAACTTGTGTCACTCTGGCCATCTATAGGCAACTGGGACTATGCATGCCGATCACACTACGTCATCCGGCGCAACCAAGTGGTGTGGGCCGGGGTGATGAATACCAAGCAAATCGCAAGGGTGCGACAGCGCGACGCAGCAGACCTCGCCACGATGGTGACGCTGCGCAATGCAGCTAGGACTGGTGAAATGGCTCCCCACGAAATATCGTCAATGCAGCGGCCCGTGCCAAGCCGTCCTGCAACATATGCGGGCGAGAGGAAGGCCGGCTCGGGGGGTACGCGACATAGCGTGATGAAGTGGCTCAAGCGCCTACTGCTCGGTGACCAAGCGTCGGATTGAGCGATTTTATTTTCGTGTTTAGCGCCACGAACAGGGCATTCACAGCTTCTACGGTGCTCTGACGTTAGTGATTGGATGGGACGTCGAGCGTGAACTGCAGCTTTGGAATTTTTGAATGACTATTAGACCCCGCAAAGCGTCCTTACCGCTATGAAGATTATTTGGACCCGCTGCAACACATACGCTGAAGCCCGAGACCGCTCTCGAATCATTTACCTGCACGAATGGAATGACAAACCATTCTATTGGGGTAAGGCGCATAAGAGCCATTTCGGTGGTCACAAGAGAAAACTCAATGGGCTTGACGCGAGCGGTCGCTACAACAGTGGGTATCGCCACTGGATCGAAGGCTGCCTTCGGCACGGCGCCAAGCTCTATGTGGGCCAGTTGGATGAAGAAGCCCTAGCTGCGGTCGATGAAGTTGAGAACTACCTCATCCATACCTACGGCCACGAAATGAACACCCGTGTTAGAACCCCGAAGAGCAAGCTAACCATTGAACATCTCGGCGATGTTCCGGCAAGCATAAGTAATCACCATGAGGCATAACACCTAACCGTCAAAAAGCTACGCTTCTTGCCGCCCGGTCAGTTCCAATGTTGACGGTCTGCTTTAGGCCTGTCGTCCTGACCGTCCATTCCTGGACGGGAGTGTGAATCCGCTGTCTTGGAAGCGGCTATTCAGCTTGAAATCCAATCAACGACTGGTGTGCAGCGCTTAGCAGACCTGGTTTGCTCAGAACGCCACCGGCCGCAATGGCCGAGGACGCGACGGTCGTCAACCAAGCCATGGCAGGCAGGTCATTGGCCAGAGCGGTCAGCCAATATTCCCCGTAGCGGACATTTCAGTCAGCCTTTCAGTGCTTGAAATCAGTCCACCGCCTGCGAGATGACTTTTTCATCCCAGACCGATTCATTCTCGATTACCTCGATGAACCTAACTGCTGAAAAGCCTTCTGGATAGAGCGTCAATTGTAGTCGCGCATCATTCACTTTCTCTGACTCGATATCTGGGTGTCGTCCGGAAATAATCCCATCTGGATCGTTCAGCAGATGTCGATCGTCACGAAGTGCGATCAACACTTCTTCCAGCGAAACCTTGAGAAAGCCACTGAATCGTTGGTGGTCGTGCTCGATCGACGTATCGACGATCCAGCCATGCATAGTCAGTGGGGCGGCTAAGTTATCTATGCCAAGCGACGAAACAAGTCCCACTTCTTCAGACAATGCCCGCCGCACGGCGGAAACCTTTCTGCTTACCTGCTGCCCCGCCTTCCTGAGTGTTGTTGTCGCGTGAAGCCACGCATCGCGTTGCGAACGCCTGAGGAACGTTGATTTGACCTCCATAACGAGGACGATGCCGTCACGGGCGCAGATCAGATCGACCTCACCGGCTTTTGGGTGGTTTTCCATTGGCGGGTGCCAGTTTAATACGACCTTAAAGCCGCGTGCCTCGAAGAGCCTACCAAGACGCTCCTCGATTCGTCTCGTCTCGCCACCGGCCTCGCCGCGCCGCGCACCCAGGCGCCGGAGATTGTTAATCGCTGCCGTGCTGTTGTTCTGCAAGCCAACAAGCCAAGGTAGCTGAACGAGTAGTTGCCCAAGTTTCAAGATTGGGCGCTCGATCAATTCCGGGTGCAATCCAGATTCCCCCTTGCGCAACCGCTCGGATAGCTCCACCCAATCGCTTGTCCAGAAGTCGAGGATGGCAGCCGCGACGAGGGGGCTGCCCTGTGGAGAGTCCGCGTTGACGGTCCAGCCAACGATGTTGGCGATCTTCGCCTCACGATCCGACCAGGTCAGGGGAAAGCGATTTTGGTTGCCGTTCACCAGGCCGTCCAAAGCCAGACGGCCAAGTGCCGCCACCCAATGGCCCGACTCCTTCAGATTCTGGGCAAAGGTTTGCAGAAAGTCCCGCTGAAAAAACGCCGACATCAACTCCAGCGACAGTAACGCCTGAAACAGGTTGACTCGTGCCCCAGAGTCCGTGATCACCATCTCATCCACCCCGTACACCTCCGTCAACCGAAGCTGCGTACGCATTGCTTGGATGTAGGCCAAACGATTGGCTTCGTGGTTCTCCGGGCGCCCAATCAGCTGCGTTGCCATGGCGGAGCTAACGAACTCGTCCATCGCACGGTAGAACCAATAGCCGTGAAGGCGCGCAAGCCTGAGACCATTGCGTCGCCAGGCTGCACGGGCAGTGGGGTCTACCTCTTCGATTTCCAGACGTTCTTCACGTCGCACGAACTGGATGCCATCGTCGTAGCTGAACGCATCAGCCGATTGAGTGATGAAGCTATTCAGTTCGATTTGCGCATCAACGAGTGTCCCGAACGCTGCTAGCAGATCGTGCCTGGGGACCTGTGTTGATGGCGATGGGAACAAGAACGGTGACAGGTGCTTCGCGAGCGATGGACCAATATCAGCTTCCTTCAGGTTGACGGATGCATCGGATGTCTTGAGCTTCCATATGAGCAGATCATTGATCGCATCCCACGCCTCCTGCATCCAGGAATCCGCACCTTCAGCCATGGTTGGCATGTCGAACCGACGAGGAACGAGGTGCTCGAAGGCATACAGGCTGGTGTAGATCAGTAGATCGAATGGTGCAAGCTCTGTCAGCGCAGCCTTCCACTTGTCCACAGTCGCTATTCGCTCTTTGTGCGCTTGGTCGAAATTATCCAGTACCCGACACAATTCAGCGATCTCAGGCGTCGATCCAGCTATCTGATCAAGCTCGGCGCGTCGAGGGGAATGTGGAAAGAGGACAAGGCCGGAATGGCGGACCGCGCTCGACACCGCGTCAGGGGCCAACAATGCGATGCGCCCCAACAACTCCATATTCGCCACTCGCACTTGGCGCAGGTAACGCGTCAGAGCAAGTGTCTGGATATCCGACCGCCATGATTCCGCAGGCACGGCGTTCACAAACCCACTCGACCAGAAAGCTGCATCACGCTCGGCCTGCGTGATTTTCTTTTTACCGTGGTTGCTCGGTTTTCCATCGAGATATGCCTCGACAACGACCTCCACGGCGGCTTTCGCTGACTCAGCAGATTCGATTAAGCCCTCATACAGCCTGTCATAAAGGTTTAGCTGTGTAGGTTCTTCTAAGGACCGATTCATGCGGGAGATGTCCAGAATTCTATGTTTTTATTGATGACTGTTCCTGGCCGGCTTGTCTCGATGGACGGTCACCGGAGTTCGAACGTAGATGCTGAGTTTAATCAGAATACTGACAGACTACGACCGGCCGTTATGGCCGATCATAGAAAGTGCGCTCCGATTTAACGTTTGGTACTTACTGTCCCACACCGACCGCCGAGTAACGCATTCCCCCCCACTCAGCCAGTGACGGCGATAACCGACTAGAGTCGGCGCAACCGCTTTAAACGAGATGATGTCTCGTCAGTTGATGCACCGCAAAGATGGATTCCATCGATTATGGAGTGTGGTCTTGGTGGTCACGATGCAGCGCCAGATTTTTATCCTGCAAGAATTTGGAATTCAGTCGCCATGACAATGGGCCGCACGTGGCGATTCTCCCGGCGCATTTCCACTATCCCATAGTGGGACATGGTTTTTAGAGTGCGAGAAAGGTTTCCGGGTTTGCGACCAGTGATAACGGCCAGACCGCTGATGGATTCAGGCTGCAAATCACGGATCGTCTTAAGC
The DNA here is from genome assembly GCA_040080135.1 of Thiobacillaceae bacterium. Lineage (GTDB taxonomy): Bacteria > Pseudomonadota > Gammaproteobacteria > Burkholderiales > Thiobacillaceae > Thiobacillus. Next base: position 52,336 of record JBEBIZ010000013.1, on the reverse strand, counting down.
AGGGCGCGATTGTCGTCGCTCAGGACTTCAGCCAAGGATTTCATCGAGGTGAACCAGATTTTGGGTTCGCTGGGTTTGGGTTTGTACTCGCCCTTGGCGATGGCCAGCATGCGTTCGCGGATTTTCTCTTGGGTCATGATCCCGAAGGTGATTTTTTTCATTGCTTTGATTCCTTTAATACAAGATCCACTTCGGCACGTCGACCTCATTTCAGTCGACAGTATCAAAGTGAAATTGACCACGCTTTCGCAGGTTCTCGATGTCTTTCGCAAGATCCGCCCCGGCAAGCTCGCGAACATGAACCCATGCCTCACGCATCTCGATGTGCTCAGCAAAAACCACGTCTTCATTCTCATGGGCAAGGCCCAATTCTTCATGGTGTTCATAGAGCACACCACGCATCCACCCATCCTGGGAAAAAACCTCAACCAGGCCATGCACGGAATGCATGGCCATGCTGCCAACCGGGCACTGAAACCCCGCAAGGTCCACCACATTACTCATATCCGGCTCCATGACAATTCATCCACATTTTCTGTGGATAAGACTTTAGCATTTCACTCAAAATCTCAGTCCGATCAAGCACCCTTGCAGCGCGATTATTTTTTCATCACCCCAGTAGCGATCAATGCAAACCATTCTGAAAGCGTGACAGCCATTCAAGGGCCGTGGCCATGCCACTTAGCCACCCCGCCCCTGGCGCCCGCGGCCCAAAATCATGCACTGCCCTATCCCATGAACTCGCCACGGTATCGAGGGTACCGATTTCATCGATCAACCCGATCTCCCTGGCTTGCACCCCATCCCAGACTTCGCCTGTGGTGTAATCCACTCCGATCTGCAGTTTCGTCCCCCTGGCAGCCTGAACCTCTGCCTTGAATCTTTCTCCCATCTTCTGAACCATTTCCTGCGCCTTGCGATCGGCTTCTGGTGTCATGGGCATATAGGGATTGAGCATGGATTTCAGGTTACCGGAGGCATACACCCGCTGGCTGATCTGGAGCGTCTCAAGCGCCTTGTGGAAGTCCCAACCCGTAAGAACCGCGCCAACGGATCCGACAAGCGAATAATTCGCAGCGTAGATTTTGTCGGTGTGCAGAGCCACCATGTAGGCAGCAGACGCACCGACGTTGTTGATCACCGCAACAACCGGTTTGGGATGCTTCTTTCTTAATACCTTGATCGACTGGTAAATTCGCTCCGCTTCAACCGGAGCGCCTCCTGGGCTGTCGATACTCAGAACCACTGCTTTGACGTTCTTCGCCTCGAAGACCTGCCTGAGCAAGGGAACCACTTTTTCCGCCGAGGCCGTGGCGCCGGCGGAAATCTCCCCATCGATGTGAATCACCGCCGTGATCTCGTTGTTGGGAATCATTTTCCATCCCATCTGCTTCGCGTAGCCGAAGAGATACAAGGCAAAGAACACCACGCCGGCCGAGACCATCATTCCGCGCTTGATCAGTCGCCAGCGACGTTCTGAGCGGCGCTCACGAAGCACATCCCTCACCAGCTCGTCACTCACTGCGTGGCGGATTTCACTTTCTGTCATTTGCAATTCGGGCTCCATCGTTGAGTTTTAATTGGGGTAAATCCTTCGTCGTGCGTCAGCACTCGAACAATCTGATAGTCGTCGCTCATGTGTGTCATTTCACGCAGCTCATGAAGATCGCACCAGGTGCCGTCCGGCCATTCGGCAACCAGCCATACCGGCTCGGCGCAGGGAATTTCGACCCGTGTGGTGTGCATCACTCGCGTCCGGCTATTTCGCTGGCCATGCAAAGAATCTGCAAGCAGGAAAGCGATTGCATCCCACGAATGCCTTGCCGGTATCCTTCATGGTTTTGCTGACGAGCAGGCCAGTCTTGCAGTCCGGGCAGGCTGCACCTGCCCTGGCGGTACGCATGGGTGTACCTCGCGACACGGCCGTCTCGGTACGGCGAACCTTGCCTGCCACCTCGTCAGTCCGCACGCCCGGCTTCCCTTCATCATCCGGCTGGCTGTGCTTGCATTCCGGATAGCCTGTACATCCCCAGAATGGCCCCTTGGGGCCTTTCACCAGGCGCAAGGGCTTCTGGCATCTGGGGCATGGATAGGAAGGCCATGCCTGCGATTTTGGAATCGACGCCTCCCTGGCGGCGCCGGGCTTTCCATCGACATCAGGAAGCGTTGACTTGCACCCTTCCCGGTACGCCGTACAGCCCCAGAAGAAGCCATTCGAACCATCAATTCTGCGCATTGGCTTGCCGCAAGTTGGGCATGCCACGACCGGACTCCCCTTGGTCGGCAAATCACGAGTCTTTCCAGACGTGGAGATCTGCCGTGTGCCCTTCTGACGCTTGATGCCTTCAATCACCTGCACCAGCCACTCGCCAAGACTGAGCTCAAACTGCGACAACTCGATCTCGCCCTTCTCGATCTGGCTCAGTCGATCTTCCCACTGAGCAGTCAAGACTGGATCTGCAATTTCTGGCGAGACCTCCTCGATCAGTCCAATCAGCGCGACAGCTTTCTCGGTCGGCAGCAGTTCCTTCTTTTTGGCGACGATATAGTCCCGCTTGAACAGCCCCTCGATAATGGCCGAACGCGTTGCATCCGTTCCGATGCCCGCTTTCTCCTTGTTCTTCATCACCGCCTTCCAGCGCGGATCCTCAATCTCCTTGTCGATCGACTCCATCGCCGCCAGCAGCGTGCCCTCGGTATAACGCTTGGGCGGTGAAGTCTTTCTGTCCTGCACCTCGCAACGCAGGTTGCGGGCTTCCTCGCCCACACGCACCATCGGGAGCGTTACAGCCTCCTCCTGGTCATCGTCCTTGTCCGTGGGTGCTTTCGTCGCTTCGGGTATGGTCTGCCGCCAGCCGGGGACCAGCGGCGTCTTGCCGCTCACCCTGAATTTCTCTCCCTCGCAGATCACTTCGATCACCGTCTTGCTGTACTGGTAATCCCCCAGGAATTGCGCCAGATACCGTCGACAAACCATGTCGAAGACTGTCCGCTCGGTCGGCGTCATGGCCAACACATCGATGTTCGGGTTTCGTGTCGGAATGATCGCGTGGTGGGCCGTGATCTGTTTGTCGTTGAATGCCCTGCCCCGGAAACGCTCATCGGCACCCTTGAGCGCCGACTCGGCAACCGTGGCCTGTGTTGCCAGCTCGGGCTTCGCTCCGGCGATGGCCTGCAGCGTCTCGTTCGATTCGGCCAGCATCGAGCGCGGCAGGTATTCGCAATCCGTTCGTGGATACGATGTCGCCTTGTGTTTCTCGTAAAGTGCCTGCGCAGCATCGAGTACGGCCTGCGCCTTCATCCCGAAGCGCGCCGAGGCCTCCCGCTGGAGTGATCCCAGGCTGTACAGCAGCGGCGCGACTTCACGTTCCTGTGTCGTATCGACAAGGCTCACCTTCCCGGTCTGCCCTGCGACCTGCTTGACCACCGCCTCTGCACTTCCACGGTCGCCGAGACGCCCCTCATCGTCGAGCAGCGCCGCTCGCGCCACCCAGACCATCGGTACGGATGCTCCGTTCATCAGGAAGGCCGCATTGACCCCGAAGTGCGCCTTTGGAACGAACGCGGCGATGGCCCGTTCGCGCCGCACCACCAAAGCCAACACAGGCGTCTGTACACGACCACAATGCAAGGTTCCGTCTTTGCCGCCGGCACCGAATGTCTTGGTCAAGGCCATGGTGAGATTCATCCCGGCCAGCCAGTCCGCCCGGCTTCGGCCCATCCCGGAGAAATACATCGGCAGCGTCTTCTCGCCTGGCAGGATGGTAGCCAGAGCCTTCTTCACCGACGCATCGTCGAACGCTGAAAGCCAAAGGCGCGAAACCTTCCCGCGATAGCCGTTCAGCTGCATCAGTTCCCGTGCAATCACTTCGCCCTCACGGTCGGCATCGGTGGCAATAACAATCTCAGTTGCCTGCTTCAACAGCTTCGCGACGATCTTGTACTGATCACGGGTCTGGTGCTTCACCTCCATGTGCCACTCATCCGGCAGGACAGGCAGGTGCGCGATGTCCCAGAATTTCAATGCCGGGTTGTAGTGCTCCGGTTTCGCCTGCTCAACCAGGTGGCCGATACCCCAGGTTACCGTTACACCGTTACCAGTAATGCATCCTTCGCCACGTGTCCGAGCACCGATGTGGCTGGCGATTTCCCTGCCTTGTGAAGGTTTTTCGCAGAGGTAGAGCTTCACTCAAGCCGTCCTGAAATCGCCGGCGCATCAATGAGAGATGCCAGCACGGCCAAAAACATCGGGCCCCAGATCGCAAGGGCATTCATTCCACCCTCCCATTGATCCGCCATAGCATCATCGCCAGATTGGCAATGTCCACCTCCTGCCCATGGGCCAGCGGTACCGCAGCGCCTTGGGCAAGCATGGCATTCCATATCTTGATGCCTGATTCAGGCTGGTCCCAGCCGGTCCAGCCCTCATGCGCTTTCTGCGAGAGCTTCGCCTTCATGGCATTGGCAAATTCATCGACTGCCTCATCCAGGCGGGCTACTTCCTGCCGCACCCAATCGGGATCCGGGGCAATTTCCTGCCAGTTCTTGTCTATCACTGCATGACCTCCCTGAACCAACGTTGCTCTCATGCCAGATAACGGTAACGGGGTCACCCTCAAAACGTCGTGTTGAAATAGTGCCGGCTCATAACCTCGACTCAACCCAGCCGCGGCCTACAACGGTTCATTCAGAACATCGAGTAAGCGTGATTCGATCACCTCGCCATCCTGACTGACCACAATCTTCACTCTTGCCATTGCACCTGGCTGACCACGCCGCCCAAGCCTCATGGCCTTGAACTCGAACCCATGAAAACATCCCGAGCCCATCCCATGCCGACACGCATCTTCCGACACCGATAGCAGCACCGCTGCCATCATGTTTTCCTCGGGCTGGGTTGGATGTCTCATGAAGCCTCCTATTTATGGGCAGGTAATGCGGGGCCGGATGTCGTTGTCCGGTTCAGCAGGAAAATCACCGTCGCCTCCCCAGACGAGCTCGCCGGGTAGGCCGACATGGACTCAACCCTCCAGCCCTGGCCGTACAGGTCCGTCAGACTCGTCGTCCAGAATTTGCTGTAGCCGCGAGCATCCGGTTCGCCTTCGCACTTGAGGGTTCTGCCCTTGACGCTGACACCTCCGCCACCCGAATAGGTGTTGCAAATCATCAGCTCGTGACTCTCAGCAGCAAATGCTGAGGAATTGAGCATGAGCGCTTGTGAAAGCAGCAAAGAGGGGACTGCTCGCATCAAGCACCCACTTCCTGCGCTTTCGGCCTGAATTTCACTTCCTCAAGACGAGACAGCGACAGATAGACATCATCGGCATTGAGCTGCATCGTCTTCCGCACTTCGCCAGACTCTTTGTCTGTCCACTCCTGCTCGGCCAGGCGGCCGGCGATATGCACACGCGCCCCCTTCCGCAGGTGCTGGGCAACATCTTCGCCGCGCTTGTCCCACACCGACGCATTCATCCAGAACCCACCCGACTGCTCGAAACCGCCCTGACCATCCGGCTTGTATTCGTCGAAGAAAATCCGAATCTCTGCGACCTTTCGATCTTCGCCCTTGACCAGTACGGTCTTCAGCGTGGGGTTGTCGCCCAAATTGCCCGTGCCACGAAATTCATTGCTCATTGCCTCTTCTCCTTCAGTTGATTAAAAAACCCACGCCAGGGGTGGCGTACACACTTCATTGCTTCAATGCTCAATGATCAAGTTCCTGTGCCATGCGTATTGCCTTCCTGGTCACGACCTCCTTCGCATTCAGCAACTGCACTGCCGCATTGACCTCCTCAAACCAGTCCTGCTGTGACCGTGTCATTCGGCCCAGCGTGGGCTGGATGCTGTCCCATGTCAGATGGATATGCTTCACGCCAAAGCTGCGCCACATCAGGAAGCGTTGCCCAGTCGATTTCCGGTGATGCAGATACACATACCAGGCGTTGCCTGCGGCACTCTTCGAGTGCTCAGACAATTCCTCCATCTCAAACACGACTTTCCGGTAGTCACGATGGAGCCGCGCCAACCACTCATCCGCCCCCTTACCCTTAAAAGGCCTTTTATCCATCTGGATTGATGACAAACCGCTCATAGGAGCGTGTTTTCCTGGTTCAGATCACTTCCGGCCGCATCCACTTTCCCCTGCGCCACATCCACCAGCAATCGCATTTCTGCCTCACTCACATCCGCCCGACGACGGCTATGACGCGGTCGCATTTCACCGGTGAAGATCGGCTGCGGTACCTCACCGAATATCCCAACCGCTGCTTCAACTCGCTTCCTTGCTTCATCGCTGGCGCCAGGGAGAAAATCGCTCCTGGATAGCTGGCGCAACTCCTCACGGAGGAGATACTTCTGGTAGGGCAAGGTGGACTCGAACAACGCCCGAATCCGCTTGGTCATCTGGTACAAGTCTTCCTTCCCTTCGGTGTCGCCCAGCCGATTCTTCTGCACCATCGTCTTGACCACACGCGCATACCAGTCAAAGTCCAGGATCAGGTCCACGATCATGTAACCGTAGGGACTGCGGAAACCCAGTTCCACTTCCACTGGCGCACGACTCTTCAATACGGACACGCGCAGGCCACGCGCCTGCAACTTGTCCAGATCGTCCTGGAAATGCTTTCCGGCATGCTCAAGCTGTTGGCGCAGTTCGCCGACCCGATCCGTCACCTGCACCAGAATCCAGTCCGCATAGGGATTGTCATTGGCCGACAGGTTCCAGATTGACCGGAGCACTGCTGCAACCTTCTTCCCGCTGGTGATTCCGTAGCCGCGCGGGCTTTCATCACGCGTCCTGCCGATGAACAGTCGGTAGGCCTCCTTGGTATGGATTGCCATCACATCCGTCTCATCAGCAACGAGGCTGCCGATTGCCTTCAGTGCACGTGCCTCATGATCGGGAACGATCGGGTCAGCGTATTGGCGTTGCTGGCGATTCGCCTGTTCCTGCCGCAGGCGCTCTTCCCTTTCGAGCAGGTCCATGAAACGCTCCCAGCGAGGATCTTTCTCGTCCGGTTCCTCCGCCTCGACCAAATCTTTCAGAGCATCCCGCTCCCCAGCAATGTCATACCCATCCTCGAACGGCGAATCCGCCGAGGTCGGGAACTTGATCTTCGATTTCGGTGTTGCCATCAAATGCCTCCGTCTATAGTCATCACTTCCTGCTGCGCCACCTTGCGGTTGCCTGTTCGGTGATGGCACTACCATCACTCTCACTTCCTGCTGCGCCACCTTGCGGTTGCCTGTTCGGTGATGGCACTACCATCACCCTCACTTCCTGCAGCCGTGGCTCTGGTCATTTCTTTCCCCAAATGGTCTGACGCAGTTCGGTCAGCTTGATCCGGGCGGACTCCCGGTTTGTCGCAAACTGTGTTTGTGGCTCAACGATCAGGCGCTTTCGCTGTTCCAGTATTTCCTGCCGGCACTTTCGATCTGCTTCAACCCGATGGGCGTACTCAGCCTCAAATGTCCCGGCCTGTTGTCTGGTTTTCAGGGTTCGCAGGTAGCCGATCGTGTTTTTGACGTGGCCGTCCTGCATCTGGCCTGCCAGTTCGTCGAGGATGAGTTGAGGATTGGGGCTGCCGTGCAGAATCTGCCGTGCGGTCTGTTTCTCGCCGGGAAGCAGCTTGTCTGGATAGATCAGGTTTTCCAGATCAGCGCTTGCTGGCGCAGTCCGGATGGTCTTGGGGAAATCGAATACGCCCACCCCCTCCAAGCTGTTATGGAGGGGGTGGTATGGAGTATTTATTTCCTTATTAGAGTGAGTTGCTGTTTCCGCAGAACTTGTTTCGCGGAAACGTGAACTGTTGTCTTGCGGTTCCGGCAACTCTTGTTTTACGGTTCCGGCAACTCTTGTTACGCGTTTTGAGCAACTGTTGTTTGTCGGATTCCGACAATCTAGTTTGTTGGATTCCGACAAACTGTGGAATTCATTGGCTTCCTGGCAGATTTTGGCCGGCAGAGTTGTCAACATAATCCGTGACAACAACTGGGATTGCATCCGGCTTTCCCGCACCTCTTCCATCATGCCGGACTCGATCAGTTTGGCTCGGGCATTCGTCAACATGCGACGGCCAAAATGGAGATGGATCAGTGATTGGCTGGTCGGGCTGCTGAACCAGCCTTCCTTGTCAACTTCGTTCCGGGATAATGTCTGCCGCAGCCGATTGAACAGGCTGGACATGTAGAGACCCGCCAAGGCGCTGTCCGCCGTCCACGCAAAAGGGGCGTAGAACATCACCGGTTTACCGAGCAGCGTTTTCAGCACCCGGTCTTCCCATGACCAAGGGCGGTAGGTGGTATTGGCATACTGGCACAGCTTCAAAGCCAGACGGTCAAGATCGACCCTGAACCATAGTTTGGCTGGCATACCGCGTCTCGATTCCTGCAAGATGCCGTCTTTTAGAAGCACTTTGCGAGATGTTTCAATCTCCCGGACGCTCAACCCGGCGACCTGCTTCCATTCCTTCGATGTCTTCCAGAACCACCCTCCGCGATTGGGCTGCTTGTCCAAGACCACACGGGTCATGAACATTGCGTGTCCAAGCATCAGGGCGGCTTTGGGAGAACCCGTCAATTCGGCGAGGGAGGGGTAATACGCCACGTAGCGGTTACCAAGCGCCGACAGGAGGTCTTTCACCCCCTGGGCCAGGTTTTCGCTCACCTGACTCGATTTGGCAGCTATGGCGTATGCGTGGGGCATCATCTGGTCCTAGATGACCTGCCCCCACTTGGCTTCTGCCTGATCCGATAGCAGCTCAAGAAAGCGATCAATTCGAATCTTGAACCAAAGCTCGGCCGGCAAGCCCACCCGCCGTTCAATCAGAACATCCAGCTCCCGCAGGATGCGGCGAGCCGTTTGCTGCTCGAAGCGGGTCAGTCCCGTTTCAGCCTTCCATTCATCCCCGGTCTTTCTGAACCAGCCTTCCGCGTCTTTCGGAAGACGGTCTATCGTGTAGATCGCATAAGACAGGAACAGTGCTGCCACAGCGCTGCCTGTCAGACTCACATAGGCACGCTGGAACACGATTGGCTCATCGAATATGTCCAGCAACATTGCTGGGCTGATCGTGTTGTAGACGGCCTGATCGTCTGTCGATGGATTCATTGGCAGACTGTCCGGAGGAGTGGCATGGGTTTTATTTCTGGCCATGGTGCTTCCTATTGGGTTAGCTGAACTCATTGACGGTGGCGTACAGCCCGTCGAGGGAATGGCTGCTGAAAAACCCATGCAGAAGAATCAGTTTTTCGCGGAGCGTGGTGATCTCGGGGTATTCCTCATTCATCCCGAACCAGCATTGGTGAATCAGATCGCGGACGCTTTCATCTGGTAACGCGACACGGCCGGTTTTGCGGTCATTCTTGAGGAGCTTGCGGTAGGTCTGGATGACACGCGGGTCGGTCGATGGGAACAATTGGTTCAGCATCGACTGGCTGGCGCCATTCTGGATGCAATACACCAGATGCTCGGTTTCCTGCTTGCGCCGAAACAGGGTTTCGATTCCGAGTTCGAAACCGCCCTCATCAATCGAGAAATGGATGTCGGGATGGCCTGATGAGGCCAGGTGCAGAATTTCATTGATGGCGAGACCTCGCAACCGATCCATAGACCGCGGACAAGCGCCCTTTTCCAGCAGGACGGCAAGGTCGCCACGCTCAAGCTGCTCGATCAAGTGCATAAGCAGCGAGGCTCTCAGCGTATTGTCGGTGACGCGAACCATCATCATGATCGAGCGCCTCCTCGAATAACCGAGAGCAACTCCAGGCACACGCCGGCAATTGGGTTGTCCGGATTCAGGAGCCATGGAATTGGCAGAAACTCACCTTGGCCACCAATGTTGTGCTGTATGGCGAGTTCCAGGCCTCCCAGCGTTTCCTGGCTCCCCTCTTCCAGGATCAAGGTGCGCCACTCATTGGGCTCTTCAAGGCCAGACCGGCACACTTCCGGTTCGAACTGTCCACTTGCCATCGCAAGCACCCACCAGGCAGCCTGACGGCTTTGCGCGTTCTCTTTCAAATCAAGTGGGCCATCCTTGGGGAATCCCATGCAATACCCCATTGGCATGCCGGGTGCAGGCTCATAGCAGGAGCCGAGGCCGGCGGAGACAAGAACTTGCTGAATCAATGTCATCAACCGGTCCGGTTCTCCACTATCAGTTGAGATCGGGGGGAGACTGACTGTGGAATGGGAAGCCGTTGAACTCACTCTTTGGCTGCGTTCACCGGGTTCTGTTGCGGTCGGCTTAGTGGGTGTGGCCATCCCAGGCAATCGTGGAGCAAGAGAAATGGGCTTAGACAATCCCCCCGGTTCCTGGCCGACAGACTCTGGTGTGGATTGAGTCTGGGGTTCGACCGGACGCTGGGGCTTGCATATCCGTTGCAGACCTTCCAGTGTCATGTCAGGAAAGCGATCCATGGCGGTGAGCAACTTGCCCATGTCCCGCTCATCCAATTCCAGCCGGGCAGACAAGCTGGCTTCGCATCGACCAAGAAACAGGTCTGCGGTAAACGCATGGCTATCTTCCAGAACCATGCCGGCTATGGCCTTTGCGGTTGGCGTGACCACCTCGGCGTAGAAAGCGCTTTCCTCGATGTCGTGATGATTAGCCAGCTTCAACAACAGGTTCAGGCGGGGCTGGATGGCTCGCACGGCTAAACCGGAAAGCCACGGGCCGACATCGGCAATTTTTTCGACTGCGAATCGGTACATGCTGAGTGTTCGCAGATCAGTCTGGAGGCCGAATTTCTTGATTTCGGCTTCAAACTCCCGGTGTGAGAGTGTTTTACCGCCCTCCTCTTCCATCTGCCGCTTTATTTCCAGCGTCCCGTTGGCACGATCCCAGAAGGTCATGTCGTTGCGCTGGGTGTTTTCGGCCATGTGGGCCAGCAGAACGGAAGCCTCGCCGCGCCAGGCTTTGATGATGACGCGGGTTTCGCGAAACTTCGGTTCTGCGGTTTCTTCCCACAATTCCCGGATGGCTTGCAGGCGGGTATTGCCACCCGCGTACAAGATGTAATGGGTTTCTCCCGGCCGCTTGGTGACGGTCAAGGGTTGGAGGATTCCGTTGACCCGGATGCTCTCCTTCAGCTCAGCGTAGGCTTCGTTGTTCGCCTTGCGGGGATTACGCTCATAGAAGTGGACGGTGGTTACGGGAAGACTCGCCCACGAATCATCCACTTCAGTGTCATGCTTGAGGCCGCTCCCGCTGTTTGGCGCCGGCACGTTCAGGCTGTTGGACACCTCCAGTTTCAGGCGCTCCCGTACGGTCCGCTTTTCCGAATCGGACTTTGGGGTAAACCCATGCTTGGCAGCCAAGTCCACCATCTTGATCGAACTCGGGATGTTCATGAGTGGGGGCTTTTTCTTTCCGCCCGCCATCATGCTTCAGCTCCGTCACGGCCTATGTCTTGTGCTGCCTCCGATCCGGCGTAATGACCTGCGAGGCTCGGCACCAACTCCCAGAGGAGAGCGTGCATGGTTTCATAGGCAGATGGCATCGTGCCCTTGCGCGACGGTTCATGCCGGTGCGCAGGGATGCACAGGGTGGCCGATTCCTTGTAGGACTTAGCATCAGGAACTACCGTATCGAGGACCGTGACCCGTCCGCCAAGCTTGATAAAGTCCTGTCTGATCGACTCCGCGATAATTCTCGCGTCGGCAGTCCGGTCCTGCATCGAAATGACTGCTTTGACCGGCCCTACCCTGTATTTCGAGTTTGGTGAGGGCTCAAGCCGCGCCAGCAGTTCCATCGTGCCCGTTTTGAACTCACGAGCTGACAGAATTTCCGGCTTGATTGGAGAAATGATCTGCGTGGCAGCGAGTGCGGCGGTGTCCTGCAGTGGGCCTACGGTTCCTTGTGTGTCGATTAAGACGCAGTCGTAATAGTCTTCGGATACTGCGGGGGAATTCAGGGCATTGCCAAGGCGCTCGCCTCGATCAATACGATGCAGGAGCCAGGTTTGGAGACTGCCATCTGGATCATCCGACCGGATTACATCGAGCCCATCGATTACCGTCTGAGAGATGCAATCCTCTGTGACATACCCGGTGGTAATGACTTTTGTGAGCCCAAACGGAGCTTCGCGTTTTATACGGTAATATTTCGAGAGCGCTGGCTGCACATCGGCGTCGACAAGCAGAACTCTCAGCCCCATGTCCGCCATGAGTGCGCCAAGATTTGCTGCCAAAGTCGTCTTGCCGACCCCGCCCTTCGTACTCAGTACAGTGAACTTGATCATATCCCTCCCCAGGTTTAACGAGGGACATGGAGACAACCAGTCTGAATGCTGCGGAACCCGCAGCAGGCTTGAGTTTCGCGTTACTCAATAGAGTGCTATATCAGGACTTGCTAATATACATTATGCGAAGTTTCACCGGCTCCTGCGCCATCCTGCCACACGTGCCCGGTAATACCGAGAATTCCGCATAACGCCACGACGTGCGGCGCTTGCCTCAGACCAGAAAAAAAAGAGCGCCAGTATTTGCGCTTCTTCTCCGTTCTGGCGGCTTCGGCTTCGACCTGGGCGATGATTTCCAGCGGATCACGTTCCAAGATCTCGGCGATCTTGGCGCAAGTGTAACTATCTGCTTGCTGCTTACCATTTGCATACTCGCTTATTCTTTGTCTTGGAATATCAAGTACTTGCGCGATTTTATAGTCAGTTGCACCGTTTAGCTTGGTTCGGACTATTTCGAGTATTTCTTGCGTTTTGGTCATGGGATCACCTCTGGGTTAATCATAGTCCGAATAAAGTACTTGCAAAACGTCCGGCTTTCGGTCTATCTTTGCTCGTCCGTTTAACGGACGCTTAAATCCAACGGGCGGCGAGGCTGTAAGTCTCACCTCGGAGCATTCCGAGCCGTCCACCAACCATCGAGGGTTCACATCATGAAAATGCACGTACTGGGCGCAAAAGTTCTCAAAGGCAACAAAGACGGCAACGATTGGGATATGTCATCTGTGCTCGTCGTCACCAAAATCGAGTCCTACCAGAGCCAGAAAGTCACCGCTGCCGGTTACGGCTTCGAGATTACCGAGATGCCGCTGGACTCCACCTGTATCGACCAGTTCAAAAACCTGAGTTTTCCTTGCACGGTCGATCTGGACATCGGCCAGCGTTCCAGGATGGGTAAATTCGAGTCGTTCGTCGTCGGGGTGATCCCGGCCATGGCGGCGGTCAAAACCGCTTGAGAATAGTTGACTAAACCGGAGGGTCTTTAATCCTTCCGGCTAGTAACACTAGTCCGTTCAGTTCGGTTTCCGGTGTTTGAAGTCTTGATTTCGAGGTTTTAGGGGTATGTCTGATGGCTCGCTTTTCATCGATTGGATCACCGTTACTCAGCATCATCCGGAATCGGTACTCCCGATCCTCACGGGAGGACTCACAGTGCATTATTCCGCCGAAGGTGTTCCAATTTTTGAAAGAAACCAGTCCACGCGCTTTACGGGAAGCCATGACACATCGATCCGTGTTGGATGTGACGGCCATCGTGTATCCCTTAGCGGCAACCCGGGGCGGCTATCTCGCCAAGACAACGTTTTTAACCACGGACTACAAGGGACAATCCAGGCTTGTAACAGAGTATTGGTGGAGCTTGGCCTCCCATCATTTACAGCTTTCGGAGCTTACAGGCCAGCGGGTGCCGCCCGCGAGGTGGGATGTACCGGGCGCGGCGCTGTCATTTCGCGTTTGGACATTACCCGGAACTACGCAACAGGCTCGGAAAGTGCAGCCCGTGCTTTCATCCGCTGGCTTGGTGGCCGCTCCATCTCCAGGATGAAAAGGGGACAATCAGGCGATGAATCCGTGTGGTGGTCAAATACACGTCACATGCTCAAGGCCTACATCAAACACTTGGAAATGTTGAAACATGGTTCCAAAGATGACAACGAACTCGTGGACTGGCTCAAAAAACAGGGGGTGGTACGCGTGGAAATCGAACTAAAAAAACGGCTCCTCTCAGAGCTGGGCTTGAACGATCTGGCCAACATCACTGACGCAAAACTGGCCGAAATTTACGAAAGCCAGATTGAGCCATTCAAACGCGCCGATTACTCCGGCGACTTGGACATTCTCGAAGCACTGCCGCGCAAATCCCGCGCTCTCGCTGCCGCGTGGTTGGCTGGAAATGATGTTCGCGACATGATAGGAAAAACTCAGCTCTATGCACATGCAAAAGTCCTTCGTGAATGCGGAATTGACATCCTCCAAGCCCGTAACGTCGAACGATTCCCCGTTCAGGTTCGCTACATTGACCTTCAACCCCTGACCATGCCCGACTGGTATTCCTTGGAGAATGCAGCATGAAAAACCAAACAGAAAGCCCTATGCATTAAAAGAATTCCTCCAATAATGGAGAATCCGTAGTCAGTCGGTCACTGACAGCAATAAAACGCCGTGAGGCGCTGAAAGGAAATAAAAGATGGATTACACCGCCGCCGCAGCTGCAATTAGTGCAGTACCCGCTTCCGCTGCCACTGTGATGACTGCGATCGTTGCAGTTCTCGCCGCATTCTGGGGTTTCCGCAAGGTCTCCAGCCTGTTGGGTCGTTGATCGGTTTCCGCTGACCTTTTTCGGGTCGGCGGTTTTCGACTTTTATCATGGCTACCGGTTACACATTCAACGGGCAAACCTGCTTTGCCAAACAGTCCGACATGGGCTTATCTTTCTGTGCTGAATTGATTCACGGCGGCGCATCTGCCTGCACCTACGCCAGCGCAAACAACGTAACCGCCACTTATATTCAAAGCGGCAAAACAACCGCTTACACCGTCGCCATGCAACCCGTCACATGCGACACACTTTTTCATTACAACGGCTTCCTTCTCATGGCTTCCGCACTTGCAACAGCCATGGCTGTGATTTGGGCTTTCCGCATGATCAGCGGCATTCTTCGTCATGAGTCCACAACATGAGACAAAAACATGCAACCATCCGACGTACAACTCTGGTTCTTTGCAGCATCGCTCTTTTTCTTGGTCTGGGCTATATTCCACTAGCACAGGCATCTGCGGCGCTTGCCTATTCGGTGCCGGTGACGATTCCCGGCGCGAGTGCTGCCGGTGTTGATGGTGTTACTGCAACCATGGCTAGTACTGCCGGATTGAGTGAATCAGTTACCGTTCCGCTTGCATCAGCGAATCAAGCCGTTTTTGATATTTCTCTCGTCCCCAATGCAGCGCGCACGGCCTCCATGGTTTCTCGTGTAGTCCGCATTGGCTCAGTTGTCGGTTTATCTGCTTTTGTTCTTGAATATTTGGCTGATCGTTATATCTACCCTGCAACTAATGGAACCTTCGTAGTCGATGCTGGCGTTGTCCATCCTCTCGGTGTTCTTATCCTGCCATCTTCTCAGGATTATTACTACCCCGGTGATGCTGGCTATCCTACAAATATTCCCCATCCGATTGATCCAGCCTATAACGTCCCCGGTATTATTTTTGTCTGGCAACCCACGCCCGGAGCTTGTCTCAATCCATCTACCGCAAGTTTGACCATTTGGAACAACGGATTTTGGGTGGAAGGCGGTGATCAGGCTTATTGTGATGTAGTTGCAGCATCAAGTCCTTCTCATAGTCCACTTGTTGGTGCAGCTGGTCGTTTCGGTGTACTTTTTTTAGGTGACACGCCATATGATCGTGGCATTATTTTTTTGCCACTTGCTGACCCTGCTCTTATCGAAAGTCAATCCTTGCCTGCCATCAAACCGTTTCCTGATCACGCAGACCAGCCCTTACCTGTTGACATCACCATTGCACAACCCTATGTCGATAGCGCTCCCTATATTGATCCCGTGACTGGTGAATCTATGGTTGATCGTTCACAAGTGACAATCTCTCCTGATGGGCAAGGAGGGTTCAAAGCCGACGTGGCCACTTCGGCTGTCCCGTCTGGATCACCATTACCTGCACCGAATCCAACTCCGTCTCCCCAACCACAACCTGCACAATCGAATGCGCCTGATATTTGCAAACTTTATCCAAAAAGTCTCGCGTGTTCCCAGCTTGCAGATCCTCCTTCCGAACCTTCGCCGGTTAGTACTTTGCAAGCGCTCTATGAGCCGTTCTCCGGTCTCAGTTCTGGCGGCGGTTGTCCTGCACCTGTAACAGCAAGTACGCCTTGGGGATCGATAACCATTGACGTTGCTTATGCTTGCGTTTTTGCGTTACGAATTAAACCAGTTGTGATTTCAATGTCTCTTCTCGCTTCACTGCTTATCGTTACGGGGAATCGTAACAATGGCTAACCTCTTTACGTGGCTCGCGCTTGCTATTCCGGGCTTGATTTCACGTCTTCTTTTTTCGTTTGGTATTGGTCTTGTGTCGGTTGCTGGAACGCTTGCTGCTCTTACTCAATTGAAGACCCTTCTTTCATCAAGCTATAACGGCATTTCTACAGATTTACTTGGCCTGCTCGGGCTTGCTGGTGTTGATCAAGCTCTTGCCTACATCATCGGCGCTGTTATTTTTCGCGTGACCGTGGCTAATCTTGAAAAGCGTATTGCCCTTGCCAAGACATGATTACTTTAATTACAGGTACACCTGGAGCAGGCAAAACACTTTTCACTGTTTCTCAACTGCTAAAGGACATCAAAGACCGTACTCTCGTTGTTGACGGCATCCCCGAATTATTGCTTGATCATGAAGTATCGGGCGACATCACAAAATGGAATGAATGGTGCCCAGATTCTCGCGTCTTGGTCATCGATGAAGCTCAACGTTATTTTCGTCCGCGATCAGCTGCTTCAACCGTGCCGTCCTTCGTTGCTGCACTCGAAACTCATCGGCATCGCAATATTGACCTTATACTGGTAACGCAACACCCGCTCTTATTGGATGCAAACGTCCGCCGTCTCGTTGGAAAACACGTCCACGTTCGCCGTGCCTTTGGCTTCAACCGTGCATTGACGTACACATGGGATTTCTGTTCTGCCGATCTGCGCCTGAAAACCGCCGTCATGCGATCCTTTAGTTACAAGGAAAGCGATTACAAGCTATATAAAAGCGCCGTGGCTCACTCCAAGCCAAAATTCCGACTCCCAGCACCTATCTATGTCCTCGGAATCGCTCTGGTCGCTTCTGTGGCGATGGCGGCATATTTCCTGACCGGACACAAACCAATAAATCAGGACACCATTAGCAAAAACCCAGTCACCAATAATCAGGCTGTTGCTGCTGCTGGTGGCTCTGGCCAGAGCGAACAAACCAAAACAGCCAGCCTTCAAGATTATGTCCAGCGCATCAGTTTTGACCCTTCAACCGCTCCGCTCTTCGACCACGTCCGCAAAGTTCAAACCTTCCCGCGTGTCGCCTCCTGCGTTCAATCCGCAAACGCCTGCACCTGCTATACCCAGCAAGCCACTCGACTTGAAAACATTCCAGCCGATTACTGCCAACGTTTCGCCCAGGGCAAAATCTTTGACCCTTACGACGAACCAGAGATAAAAATGTCGGCCGCTGGTGACGCGCGCAGCGCGGCATCCAAGGACGACAAAACAAAAACTCAAACCTCTGAATCAATCCAGCCGTTCGGCGAAAACACAGTTCCCATCCCCGCCGACCCTCTATCTGTTGACCGCTCTTGACGTGATCTAGGCATTACCCGCCAACGGCGGAAACGGGCTGCTTTTTCCGTTTCCAGAGCTGGCCATTTACGGCGCGCCCCAAGCGCGTCCGGCCGACACTCTCAAACCTTTGATGTTTTTTGACTTTCGGCCGCACACGTAAAAAAACCCGCTTGCGCAGGTCTTTATTTTTTCGGTTTTCGCATCTCACGCGGGTTGTAAATCGAGTCCTTGAAGTCTGCCGGGTTTTCTCGTAGCAGCTTCCACCTTTTCGGCTCTGGCTTTCGCGTTTCTATATCTGGTTCCGATGGTTCCTTCAATAGTTCCAGCATCAGCCAAACCAGCCCGACGATGATCAAAAGTTTTACATAAAGCATTTCGCATATAACGGCTCAAGCGGCTTTTTCTTGAACGTAACCTCTCATTATGCGAAGTCAATAATGAAAACTGGGAATTCGTGCCGGTATCAAATCAGCCTGTTTTGCCTTTCGGTCGAGTTACAGATTCACCCTGGGCATGTCACGCCGACGTCGTGGCATACCCTCATTGATCCTCAGTCTGAAACCAGTCGTTGTCACCCACGCGCACAGACCCGGACAGATCTATATTCCGTTAGCTCAATTCCATCTCGACTAAATGATCCTTGCGGTCATCTACCAGGGGGATCATGCCTTGCAGCTTTCCTGCCCCTTCGATGCCGACACTTTTGATCACGACACTGTCCAGTGTCACGCGCATTACATGTTCCGGTTTCTCCCCGACGCGCCTGATCGTGATGTGGTAGAAGGTGTCGTGAAAGCGGTACTGGATTTTGTATGCTTCCCAGTTGGCCGGGATGCACGGTGCAATGCGCAGATGATCCCCTTCCAGATGCAGGCCCAACAGGGTCTCTACGGTTAGCTGGTACATCCAGCCCGCCGCCCCGGTGTACCAGGTCCAGCCACCCCGGCCAGTGTGTGGGGGTGCACCGTAAATGTCGGCGCACATGACATACGGCTCGACCTTGTAGCATTCGATTTCAGCCGGCTGACTGCCGTGATGGATGGGATTGAGCATGCCGAACAATTCCCACGCGCGCGCTTTGTCCCCCAGCATGGCAAACGCCGTCGCGGCCCAGATCGCGGCATGGGTATATTGGCCGCCGTTCTCGCGCACGCCGGGTACGTAACCCTTGATATAGCCGGGTTCAAGGTCGGATGTGTCAAACGGTGGTTCGAGCAGCTGGATCAGCTGTGCATCGCGCCGCACCAGGTGTTTGTCTACTGCGTCCATCGCCTGGATGGATCGCGCGGGATCACCGCCGCCCGAGATGATGGCCCAGCTCTGGCTGATCGAATCGATTTGGCATTCTTCATTGCTGGACGAGCCCAGGGGGGTGCCATCATCGAAATAGGCCCGCCGATACCATTCGCCATCCCAGGCATGAGCCTCGATGTTGCTGCGTAACAGTGCAGCTTGCGAGGTACACATTTCGGCAAAGTCTGCGTCGTCCCGGCTACGTGCCAGGCGGGCAAACTGTTGCAGGTTGTCATACAGAAACCACGCCAGCCAAACACTCTCGCCCTTGCCGTCGCGACCGACGAGATTCATGCCATCGTTCCAGTCGCCACAGCCCATCAGGGGCAATTGGTGCTCGCCAAAATGCAAGCCGTGTTTGAGTGCGCGCACGCAATGCTCATAGAGGCTTGCCGCTTCGGTCGAACGTTGCGGGTGGTCGTAGTAAGCCTCCTCTTCCGGTTTCAATTCACGCCCCTCGAGGAAATGCACGGTCTCATCGAGTACGTCGGTATCGCCAGTCGCCAGCACATAGCGACAGGTAGCATACGGTAGCCACAAGTAGTCATCGGAGAAATGGGTGCGCACGCCCTGCCCACCGGGCGGATGCCACCAGTGTTGCACGTCGCCCTGGAGAAACTGGCGCTCGGCACACCGGATCAGCTGCTCGCGGGCGAGCCACGGTGTCGCATGGATCAGGGCCATGGTGTCCTGCAATTGATCGCGGAAACCGTAGGCCCCGCCGGACTGGTAATAGCCACTGCGGCCCCAGAGTCGGCACGACAGGGTCTGATAAAGCAGCCAGCCGTTGGCCATGACATCGAGTGCGGGATCCGGCGTTTCCACGTGCACCGCGCCCAAGGTATGGTTCCAGTATCCCCACACCGTTTCCAATGCCTGCCGTGCGCCTGCCGATCCGCCGAATCGCTCGATGAGAGCCTGCGCTTCGTTGCTGTCGCGGGCCGCACCAAAGACGAATACGATCTCGCGCTCCTGCCCATTGGCCAGTTCGATCTGGGTCTGGATTGCGGCGCACGGATCAAGTCCTGCGCCGGTCTTGCCCGACAGGCGCTTGCGACGCATGGCCGCAGGGCTGGCCGGCGAGCCGTTGCGGCCAATGAACTCGGTCCGGTTTCCGGTCACTGAATACGCGCGCTCGCTGACATGGGCAAAGACCACTCGTTTGGCGCATTCGCGGCCATACGCATTGCGGGCAAACAGCGCCCCGCTATGCAGATCCGTTTCGGTCACGATGTGCATCAGATTGGCATGTCGCCACTCACCGAGCACCAGCTCCCAGTAAGCCGTCAATGACAGCTTGCGTGCACGCCCCGAATGATTGCGCAGCTTGACCACCACGAACTTGACTGGCGCATCCATGGCGACATAGGTAAACAGTTCTGAGGCGATTCCGGCTTCGTAATGTTCAAACACGCTATAGCCAAACCCGTGCCGGCACACATAGCCGGACTGGCCACGGGCAGGCAATGGCGTCGGCGACCAGAACGCGCCGGTTTCCTCGTCGCGTATGTAGAGTGCCTCGCCGCTGCTGTCGGAGAGCGGGTCATTCTGCCAGGGCGTCAGCCGGAACTCGTGCGCGTTTTCCACCCAGGTATACGCACTCCCCGCTTCGCTCACCACGGTGCCAATGTGCGGGCTGGCAATGACATTGGCCCACGGTGCTGGCGTGTTCTGACCTGGCTCAAGGGTGATCACATATTCGTGCCCGTCGGGCGTGAAGCCGCCCAGGCCGTTGCAGAAAATGCGTTCGCGCGGCGACAGTGGATTGACCGGTTCAGCGGCCAGTTGCAGCGTAGGCTCCAGAAGGTTCGATACCCGCTCTGCTGAAACACGGCGTTCCAATGGCTCGGCCAATGTCTCGGCAGTATCGGTGAGCACAATTCGTGCGACCGTCTGGAGCAAGACCCGTTCATCCTCGGAGAGCTCTTCTGCACGGCGGACAAAGATGCCCCCCGGTTTATCGATGATTTGTGCGTCCGGGCCTGCATTGATCAGTCCCATGATCTGGTCGTGCAACGCCGCCCGGTAGCCCGAGAAATCCTCGTTCACGATGACAAGGTCGGTAGCCAGACCCTTCATCCGCCAATAGGCATGGGCTTGCAGCACCTGCTTGACCAGATCGATTCGGTTCAGGTCACCGATGCGCAGCAGAATGATCGGCAGATCGCCCGAGATGGCAAAGCGCCACAGCCCGGACTGCCCCAACTGGTTGCGGGCAATGACGCTGGGTGCAGCACGGAGCAAGGCATTGCCGTGAATGACAGAGCTGGCCAGGCGGCCATAGACCTGCGCATCGGCCTCGCTTGCGTTGAGGTGGCGCAGCACTTCCTGGCTCTGGAACCAGGCCATTTCAAATGCGCGCTCAACGAAGTGCCGGTCGCAATACTTCTCGAGCAAGGCCAGGGCTTCTTCGCGTGTGTCTGCGACACCGGAGATGATCTGCACCGTAGCCGATTCGTCGGGTGTCAGGGTGAGGGTGCGGCGAATCGCCACGATGGGATCGAGTACCGGGCCATCTGTATTCGATAAAGTCCTGGGGCTGGCTGTGCCATCCAGCATGACGGGGTTGGCCGCTGTTCGGCCCCGCCCGATGAATTGGGCGCGGTCAGTCTCGATGGACGGCTCGTCCACCGTCGCACCGGGCGCTGCCAGCAAATGAAACATCCACGGCACCTGTTCATCCGGGGTGCGACGACGCCGCGTGCAGAGGATCGCCTGTCGTTCGGGCAGAATTTCGGTCTGCACGAACAGGTTGCTGAAAACGCGATGGGCGAGGTCGGCATTCAATGGCGCCAGCACGACTTCCGCGTAACTCGTCACCTCGATATGACGAATCCGGGATGAATGATTGGTGAGCGTGACGCGGCGGATCTCGACGTCGTCTTCCGGTGAAACGCTGATCTCGGTGTGGGTTTCGATCTTCTGATCACGCCGTCTGTATTCGGCGCGCGCCTGCACGAAGATCGCTTCGTAGTGATCGGCTTTCTGCCGGGTGGGTTGATACGCACTTGACCAATAGCGCCCGGTGTCGCGGTCGCGCAGGTAAATGAAGGTACCCCAGTCATCGGAGGTGGCATCCTCACGCCAGCGGGTGACGGCCAGGTCGCGCCAGCGGCTGTAGCCGCCGCCGGCATGGGTTGCCATGACGTGGTAGCTGCCGTTGGACAGCAGGTGAACTTCGGGTATCACTGTGTTCGGGTCGGTAAACACGCGCAGGTTCGCGCCTGCTTCTTCGGCGGGGCGCGCGGCGGCGCTGACTTCGGCTGTGTGCGGGTGCAGGGTCGCGCCCTTCTTCGGCACACGTTCCTGCAGCAATAATTGCGTCGCTTGAGCGAGCGGATCGGACATGAACCGGCGCTGCATCGGCTGGTTGAGCAGGACATGCGCAAAAGCCAGCAGGCTCATGCCCTGGTGATGCGCCATGAATGACCGCACGATGGCGTGGTTTTTGCCCCGTGGCACGCGCGACGGGGTGTAGTCGATCGCCTCGTAAAACCCATGGCCTCCGAGGAAACCGTTAGAGGCGAGTGTCTGCAGGTTGCGACACGCTTCCTGCGGCATCACGGTCAGCGCCAGTGCGCTGGCGTAAGGCGCGATGACCAGGTCGTCTCCCAGCCCGCGCTTGAAGCCCAGGCCTGGCACGCCAAACGCGCGATATTGATAGACCTGGTGCATATCGGTGGCGTTATAGCAGGATTCGGAAATACCCCATGGCACCGCGCGTTGACGGCCGTATTCGATCTGGCGTGACACGGCCGCCTTGCAGGTCTGTTCGAGCAAGGTGTTCGCGTAACTCGGCATGATCAGTTGCGGCATCAGGTACTCGAACATCGAGCCGCTCCACGAAATCAAGCTCACTGCCCCACCATGACTGGTCAGCAGACGACCGAGCGAGAACCAGTGCTTTTGCGGAACCTGGCCCTGCGCGATGAGCAGGAAACTGGCCAGGCGTGCTTCGGATGCCAGCAGGTCGTAGCAAGATGGGTCGCGGCGGCGTTCGCTCACGTCGTAGCCGATGGCCAGCAAGCCGCACGATGTATCGTAGAGAAACTCAAAATCCATCACCGCCAGTTCGCGGCAACGATTCACCAAACTATCGATCGTCCTGAGCCGCTCCACCGCGCCCTTGTAACGGGATGCGGCGGTCCCTGCTTTGTGTCCAACCGCACTTTCGCTTGCCAGTTCCGCCAGGGTCGGGATGGTGCTGAGATGCTGCGGCTCCGGCACCAGGAATCCAAGCTCATCTCGAAGTGCACTGGATTGCTGGTCGAAAGCCTTCGCCCAGTAATAGAGTTCACCATCGATATCACATTCAGCGGGCAGCCATGCAACCAGCCCACCGGCAGTCCGGTGGATCTCATCCAGCAGGTCTTCGGCTTTGGACAGTGTCTGCAGCGGCCCGTTTGCCGTTAAAGGATGGAGTGTGTCCTGCAGCGCCTTGATTTTGGTTGCAAGTTCCGGGACAGGTATCGCAGGCGGGTGTTCGGCAAGCACCTGCAAGGTGTCGAGCAGCCCCTGAAATGCGTTGGCTGGCAGTACGGGCTGATCTTTCAGCTCAACCAGTCCGGCCTGAAAAGTGAGCAGGCTGCCGGCCAGATTGCCGCTGTCTACCGAAGAGACATATTGTGGGCGCAGCGGTTGCAGCGTGTGCGTGTCATACCAGTTGTAGAAATGGCCGCGGTAGCGTTCCAGCTTTTCCATCGTGGCCAGTGTGTTTTCAACACGCTGCAGGAATTCTCCGGTGGAAAGATACCCGAAATCGTGCGCGGCCAGGTCAGCCAGAAGCGCCATGCCAATGTTGGTGGGCGAGGTACGCGAAGCGATGACCGGCGATGGATATTCCTGGAAGTTGTCGGGCGGCAGCCAGTTGTCCTCCGGGCCCACGAAATCTGCAAAAAAGCGCCAGGTTCGCCGGGCTGATGTTCGCAGGAATGTGCGTTGATCAACAGTCAAATCCGGGGCGGGCGTCACAAGTGGCAGGCTGATCCACCAGCCGACGACGGGCGACATCGCCCACAGCAGCAAGACGGGTGCCCAGACTAGCCACTCCGCCGATCGGACTTGCCCCAGGGGCCAGACCCCAGTCAAAACCGGGACCAGCATGAGCGCCAGCGCAGGCGCGACCCACATCTCTCTGAAAAAATCGGCCAGCGACCGGCTGGCGTTGCGGATTGAGTAGGATCGCAGTTGCCAGAGCAATAACCCGCGTCGCGTAAACAGCATCCGCACACCCGAGCGCGCGATCGCATCCAGGCAAATCAGCGCGTCGTAGGGCAACAGCACCAGCGTCAGCAAAGCAAGCGCGAGTGGACGCCCTGCGGATTTGCTGGCAAGGATCAGGTGCACCAGCCAATCCCGTTCTTCAGGTTTACGGACAAGATCAATCAAGGTCCCCAGCAAGGTGGGCAAGCACACCACCCCCGTGACCAGCAGGGTCCAGAACCACGCTGGCCCCGGACCCAACAACCAACCCCCTATCAGCAATGCAAGCAGTGCGGGTGATACAAGACTGCGTCGAAGGTTGTCAAACAGTTTCCATACCGACAAGGCGCTGAGCGGGTTGGGCTGGCGCCTTGCCTTCGTTCCGTTTAATGCAGGCGGACCGGGTACGCGCGGAAGCAGCCAGCCGGCCAGCTGCCAGTCGCCGCGTATCCACCGATGCCGTCGGCTGGCCTCGATGGCATAACTGGCCGGATGCTCTTCAATGAGGTCGACATCGGTCACCAGTGCCGAACGCGCGTATCCGCTTTCCAGCAAGTCGTGACTGAGAATGAGATTCTCCGGAAAGCGGCCATCTACGGCCTGCCGAAACGCATCCACATCGTAGATGCCTTTTCCGATGAACGACCCTTCCCCGAAAATATCCTGGTAGACATCCGATACTTCGCGCGTGTAGGGATCGATACCGGACTCGCCCGCGAACAGCTTGGTAAAACGTGACTGGCCTGCACTGGTGAGGCTGATCGAAGCGCGGGGCTGCAGGATTGCGTAGCCTTCGACAATGCGGCCCTTGGTGGCGTCATACACCGGCCGATTGAGCGGGTGCGCAAGGTTGCCGATCAGGGTGCGTGCGGAATCGCGCGGCAGTTGCGTGTCGGTATCCAGGGTGATGACGTACTGGATCGAACCAAGAATGGAGGCAGTACCGACAATGTCCGAGAATGCAGTTTTTGCCTCGCCACGCAACAGGGCATTGAATTGCTCCAGCTTGCCGCGTTTGCGCTCATAGCCCATCCAGACACGCTCGGCTGGATTCCACATTCTCGGTCGGTGAAACAGATAGAAAATGCCCGGGCGGTCTTCGCGGTAGGTCTCGTTGAGTATCCCGACTGCTGCGCGCGCGTAGGCGATCAAAGCATCATCGTCAGGTAGTGTTTGCACGGGTGCGTCAGGAAAGTCCGTCAGCAGGGCAAAGAACAGATTGGGATCGCGATTGCCGAGATAGCGAATCTCCAGGGCTTCGAGAAGATCATCAATATCCTGAGGCCGACTCAGCAAGGTGGGGACCACCACCATGGTACGGTGACTATCCGGAATGCCTTTCGAAAAATCCAGCCGTGGCAACGCGCGCGGTGGCAGGAGGAGCGTAACCATCTGGTTCACCAGCGGGACAGCCAGCGCCGAGATGCCGATCAGGCCGGCGATCGAAAAAAACCAGGTGCGCCAGTCACTCAGTCCAACTCCGGTGAAAACGGAAAGCATCCCCGAGGTCGCCAGTCCGGTGAGCAGAAAGATCGGGCTGAGGTAAAGAAACAGGCGGAAACGTCGGCTCGCCCGGCTTAACTTCAATGTCCACGTCAGACGGAAATCGACCGTACGCTCCAGACTCGGTCGTCCGCGATCAATCAGGTAGTAACCGACATGCGCGCTGCGGTCATGGAGTCCCAGTCGCGCTGCGGCCGCCTGGGCGAGAACAATGGCTTCGCGTGCCACTGCCCACTCGCTGCGCAAGCTGCGTCTCGACAGGTCTTCGATGACATGACGGTAGCGGTCGCGCGTGGCGAAATCCTGGCTGGCGTACATCTCCGTCGGGTCTTCACGCAAGGTCTGTTCGACGACACTGAGCGACTCGACGTAATTCCTCCAGTCCATTGCTCCGATGAAACGCAGGCTCCCGATGCTGTTTGCGATGGAAATCTGGTTGGTCGCGGCCGTGCGGCCTGCCACCTCCGACAGCTGCGTTGCCGTTACCCCTTGATCGAGCAGTTTTTGCTCGACCCAGGTCTGAACGAACGCCATGACGGGGCCTTGTGCCTGGAGTCTCGCGTAAAACTCCTCAACAAACGGCGCGGTCAGCGGCACATCGGCACTGGCAAATTCGGCCAGCAACTGGATGAGCTGCTTCGGTTCCTTTTCTGCCGTAGCGAGCATGCGGTCGGCCCAGGTAATGGCCGCGTCGATATCCTCGCGCCGACGGGCGATACGCAGTCCAACGCGGCGCAGGTTTTCCAGCAGCGCCAACTGCAGCATGATCGGGAAGGCCCACAACTCGCCCAGTTTCAAGGGTTCTGCGGTCTGGTAGGCGGCAACGAATTGGGTGCTGGTGTCGCCGTCGACACGGCCGTCCATGTGCGAGATCAGTTCCAGCGCCAGATCATAAATGCGGGGGAAACCAGCTGAGTGACCATCAGCCAGTCGCGGCAACTGTCGGCTGTAGCCGCGCGGCAGATGCCGACGCGCCAGACCAATCTGCTGTTCGATGAGATAGAAATTGTCGAGCAGCCAGGCCTCTGCGGGGACGATCCTTTGCCCTGGCGTGACTGCGGCAGTCACGACGTCATACGCCGCCATCAAAACACGCTCATTGTCCGCCAGCCGCGGCAGCAAACTGTCCGGTCCCGGATGCGGATCGATTGTATGTTGTCCGGCTAGCGCGACCGCATGACGCTTCAGTTGTTCGATGCTGAACAGCTCCGAGCGCAACAACTCAGTATCGTGGTCGTTACGCAGCGCATTACGCGCGCGTGCCATTAATCCGAACTTTTTGATGCTTATGACATTCTCCTTACCAGAACATGGGCATCAGCAATACAGGGGATTCCAGTCAGGTTGTTGGGAACTCAAACCATCAATAATTTGATCGCTGTTCAATGTAAGTGATTCTGGCTTGGGTGCCATCTGACCTGGTACGCCAACATCAAAGATGCGGGCTCGCCTTGAAACAATCCTGGCATTGCCTGGAACAAAAAGCGTAATGCATGCCCGGATGCTCCAGGGCACATGAATCCGGACTCACCTGCATACCACATACGGGATCTTCTGTACTGTCACGCTTCAGCGTCTCCAATCTGTTCACCCCCACATCCCATCATTCGCGTATCGCAGACAGGGGGCTAAAGCCTGGTGCCTGCATGCGTATCAAATGGTTGGTCAGCTTCGGCGTGAGGCGCACATTCCGGGCACCTTCTTCATACCGGTCCGCTCGCATTTTTTCCTTTGGGGGTGCAAAGCGGTAAGTGGCATGACACGCGATGCAGCTCTGCATGCCTGCCGAAAGTTGTTTGAGGACAGGCGCGGGATCCTTGATGCTTTTTGTCTCCTTCGCGATCCGGTCAAATGCCTGGTGCGAAGCCATGCCCATTTGGGAGAACGGTGCCGGAAATTTCATGCGAATCTGCATGGGAACGTGTTGCATCATAGCCATGCCGCTTTTTGAAGCAGCCTCGATCACAACCTGCAAATTGCCCCGTGCAAGACCATCCGTAATGCCCTGGACGCTCGCCAGCATCTGACGCATTTCCGCCGCCACCATTCTTCTTTCTGTCTCGGTCAGCGGGACGATCTGGCGGGTGTCCTCTCCATTCTCAGGCATCGCATCAGATGTCATGGGTTGTCCCATGTTGCCGCCGACCTTGGGCATCATGTCCTGCGCAAAAAGGGTTGCCGGGAATGACAGGGTGAGAATCGTGAAGAGCATGGGAAGACGCATGGGAATTTCTCCTGAAGCAGGTCGCAACAATTATCACCGTCCCTGCAAATTGTTCCGTGCGCTGGCGTACACAAGGCAGGAAAAAACCGAATTTGCGCAATGCAATTGACGAGAGGCCGCGCCAGGTTGTTGTCGCGGGTGTGTTTTCTTTGACATGTCTTGGAACCCATGAGGCTCGGACGTTGTTTTTGGTCAGGTGAATAAGGTGACTACCAGATGCCATTCCGGGCGAACTGTGCCGAGATGCGCTGCCGCTCGGACATGGGGAGCTTGCGTCTGAAACTGACTTGCAGGACCATGATACGCAGGCAGGCACTGCGAAGTATTTAACGTTGTATTGCCATATTTATATTCGGAAACCCCCATGATCCTTGCCGCAATTATTCTGTTTGGTCTGGCGGTGATGCTTGGCTTGTGGCTCGTGGTTTTGGGCGTGCGCTATCGACGGGGTTCCCGGGCCCTGGCGGCGGGACATGCCGGCGTCGCGCTACTTGGTCTCGGCCTGTTGGGGAAGCATATCTTCGACGCGCCCGTCCATCTGTTATACAACGATGCGGCCATGCTGTTTGTTCTGACCCTGTCTGGCGGGTTGGTGTTTCTGGCTCTGCGCATAAGCAATCGCGAACATCGATCACCGCCTCCGATGATTGGCGTCAGCCTCCACGCGGTCATGGCCATCACCGCGTTTTTGCTGTTGGTGATGGGTTACACGCATCCCTGATTTGTCTCTGATGCCTGGGAAAATATTGGCACTGAGGCACGCCATCATCTCCAGCAACAATGATTCGAAACCGGTAAAAAGAACTGCTAACATGCACGAAATGAAGCTATCCATTCTCTGCTTATTCCCGGCCCTTCTGGTTGCCGCTGTACCGGCAGTGGCAGGCACCGTGCAAAACACCAACCCGAGCAACGGCTTGTCCAACTGGCAATCTGACGACACGCCGCTCAGCCTACAGCTGTTGCAGCTCATGCCGGACAACGTGCGGGCTGTGTATACCAAAAAGGATTTCCCGCCCGCTCTGGTGGAAGAGATGGCGGGCTACTGCGTGTTCGGCTCGGTCATTCGCAATCTGGCCGACGAACCCATCAGCTACGACGTGGCCGACTGGCGCGCAATCACCGCTGATGGCGTGCGGCACGCCCCGCGAACGAAAACCGAGTGGCTGAAAATTTGGCAGAGCCAGGGCGTGGATTTCGGCTGGTCCATCCTGCCTGCAGCCCAGACGCTTGACGTGGGTGATTGGGGCCAAGGCTTCACCACGATCAAATTGTCTCACAGCGCACGTTTCGATCTCGATTATTCCTGGAGGCAACATGGCAAAACCTTTCACGCCATTCTCAACGGGCTCCAGTGCGCGCCCGAACAACTCCCCGTCCTGCCCGGCAAACCCTGAACGGCGTGATGCGCTGATCGCCCTGGGCGGGCTTGGCCTTGGTCTGCTGACCGCGAGGGCGGCGCGCGCCGATCTGCCAGAGCCGCCGCTCACCCACATCATGGCACCGGTCACACCACGCAAACCGGCACCGGATTTCACGCTGCCGGACATGGACGGCAAGTCCCACACGCTTTCCGGCTATCGCGACAAGGTGGTGCTGCTCAACTTCTGGGCGACCTGGTGCCCGCCGTGCAGACGCGAAATGCCCTCGATGGAAATGCTGTCCCAGGCACTGAAGGGTCGGCCATTTCAGGTGCTGGCCTGCGACCAGCAGGAAGATGACGATACCGTGTTTGTATTTACCAGCCAGTTGAGCCCGGCGCCTACCTTCCCCGTGCTCATGGACAGCAAGAGCGCCATATCCAGGGCCTACGATGTCCCCGGTCTGCCCACCACCTTCCTCATCGACAAGACCGGACAGATCGCCTATCGGGCCGTAGGCGGGCGTGAATTTGGCCACCCGGCGATCCGTGCGCTGATAGATGAATTGATGGCAGCGTAACGCGGCAAGGCAGCAATGTACGCTGGCGTACGGACTAAACAAAAGGTCCCGCCTATGCTGATCGAACTTGCCAATAACAGGAGTTCAGCATGCCCACGAAAAAACTTGTTTTACAAATTCTTGCTGCCAGTCTTGTTTCAGCCGGCGTGCTCAGCGCTCAAGCTGAAGACCGCTTTTATGATCCGACAAATGCCGCTAGCCCAACCGGTTATACCATTGGCTATAAATTGATACGAACCATAGGCTGCCCAGGCCGGGATTTGTTAGGTGTGCCCTGCCCCGTGCCTAAACCGGTGGATACCGATGGCGACGGCGTGGTGGATAGCGCGGACAAATGTCCCAATACGCCGACAGGTCGCAAAGTGAATGCCGACGGCTGTGAACTGGATAGTGATGGCGACGGCGTGATGGATGGTGCGGACAAATGTCCCAACACCCCGGCAGGTCGAAAAGTGAATTCAGACGGCTGTGAACTGGATAGTGATGGCGACGGTGTAGTGGATGGCGCGGATGCCTGCCCCACCGTATATGCCAAGACGGCCAATGGCTGCCCGTTGCCTCTGGCACCACCCCAGAAACTGATTCTGGAAGGCGTGAACTTCGACTATGACCAGGCTACCTTGCGCCCTCAGGGCTTTGAGAAACTGGATCTGGCAGCAGCCACGCTGAAGGAATGGGGCAACGTAAAAGTGGAAGTTGCAGGCCACACCGATTCCATCGCCAACGACAATTACAATCTGGAATTGTCCGACCGTCGTGCCAAGACCGTGCGTGATTACCTGATCAACAAGGGCATCGCTCCGGAGCGTCTGATCTCCAGGGGTTATGGCGAGTCCCAGCCGATTGGCGATAATGCTACCGAGGAAGGACGCCTCATGAACCGCCGCGTGGAGTTGAATCCCCTGCCGTAATCGGGACATCGCAATACAGAAAGCGGGGACTCCGTTCCCCGTTTTTTTGTCACCGTGTCAGTCCACCACTTGGGAAAATGGTGCCGGGGCACATGTCTCCGCAGCGCCGATAGACATCCTGCACCTGCGGCGGATACCTTCCCGGCCAATAGCGATCGGTTTCACAATCAGGCGCATCATTCACCCAGCAATTCCGCCACTGAATGCAGCTGCTCCACATGCTGTGACACGACTTTCACGATGACGATGATCGGAATGCCCAGCAGCAGGCCCCATACCCCCCACAACCAGGACCAGAACAGCAGCGAGACAAACACGGCTGCCGTGTTCATTTTGGCAAATCTCCCGGTCATCCAGGTGGTGACAAAGGTGCCGACGAAGGTCGCGATCGCCAGCGACGCGCCTGTGGTCAATAGCCCCACAGAGAACGAATCGAATTGCATGAAACCGGCCATGCCGAGGGTGGCTGCGGTAAAGGCAGGGCCTGCATAGGGGATGACATGCAACAAACCGGCGGCGACGGCCCAGGCTCCGGCGTTTTCCAAACCCAGCCAGTTCAGTGCAACCCAAGTCAGCAGGCCGACCGATACATTGGTCACCAGCAGCATGAACATGTATTTCTGGATGGAGTTGTTGATGTCATCCAGGATATGTACCGTGATCCGCTTCTTTGACAGTGTCGGTCCCGCAAGCCGCACCAGCTTGCGTTTATACATATCGCCGCCCAGCAGGAAGAAAAAAACCAGGAAAAGCACCATCGCCGCCTGACCGATGGCGGCGGCCACCCCTCTCGATCCGACCCAAAGGAAGTTGCTGATCTTGAAGGCAGGCTGGTCGATCACGACATGCGTAGTGCGCTGCCGGGGTAGCACTGAATGGTCCGCCTGGCTGGTTGCCTTTTCAATCGCATTCGCTGCAGCCTGCACATTTTTCATGTTGCTGGTCTGGCCACTCCGCATCTTGTCGAACCCCATCGACAATTTGCTGGCCGCAACTGGCAACTGTACGAGAATGCCTTGTGCCTGCCCGCGCAGCGTATAGGCGCCGAACCCGGTCGCACAGATCACGGCCAGTATGACCACGCTGGCGCCCAAGACGCGCGGTATCCTGATCCGTTCCAGCCATACCACAAGCGGATTCAAGGTGTACGCAAAGAGAATCCCGAGCAACAGGGTGATCAGAAATGGTTGTGCCCAGTCCAGTGCGAATATCAGCGCAACCGTCGCCATAATGCCGAGCGCCGCGCCGCGCGTATCCACTGGCATCGTGACCGGGATGGGATCCTCCACAGGCTCAGAGGCGGGAATGATGGATGCGTCTTCGGACGTCTGCGTGGGAATCATGGGGTTCCGCCATTCGGGATTCAAACAAGGATCGGCGCGATTGCAATCTTTTTGATCGTGTATGTAACGATAGTGAGGGGTTGCAAGACATCACCCCAGGCAACTCAGCTCCTGCGCAGCCTGCGCCCGACTTGCCAAGCCAGCCAGCCGCGTTGCAGCCACTTTCCGGAACGCTGCGGACGCAATGCGGCTAGCAGGATCGCTGCACCCAGCATCATGATGGGGTGGCGTCCTACATACTGGAGTATCGCCACGCCTCTATCGACCAGCGCCAGCCGCGCGTGCCAGGGCACCAAGTCCTGCCTCAACGCAGTTCGCTGCGCAGCCGCTTTTGCAATCAGTTGCTGGCGGTGTGCGGCAAGTTGGGTCAGTTTTCTATTCATGATTTGAACCAAGTGACTGCTGGTCTCTGGATAACTCGGCCAGGCTTGCTTCAAACAAGCGCGGCTTGGAGCTGACCCGATGCATGGCGCACCACCCCACTCCCAAACCGGCCAGCAGAAAAGTCCCAGTCAAGACTATCAGGGCCGTCATCCGGTATGAGTCCCAGAAGGCAACCACAACCAGTACCGCCAGCAGCACGATACCAATACCGAGGCATCCGATTGCTAACAGCGTCAACACCATGAATGAGGTTAACCGTTCCCGCTCTTCAGCGACATCCGTGGACAGCAATTCCAGACGGGTATAAACAATACTCACCAGACTCACTGACAGATTTCTCAGGGACTCAAACAATCCCCCCGATACAGACTGGAATTCTTCAGCCATTGTGCAGCTTAGCGACGCGAGATCAACAGACCGATCAGCAAACCCAGCGTTGTGCCTGCGCCGATCGCCTGCCAGGGATGCACGTGGACATATTCGTCCGTCGCCTTGGCTGCGGCCCGGGTTTTGGCCAGCAAGGCTATCTGTGCCTCATTCAGTTTTTCTTTCGCAATTGCCAGCGATGCTTCAGCTTTGGCACGCACCGCTGCCAGCGCTTCTCCGCCATGACCCGCCGTGGCCTTCAGCAAAGCTTCCGCATCCGCTACCACCACATTCAAATCGGTGATCAACTGTTCTTTGGTGACATCACTGGAAATTTGTTTCATGTATTTCTCCGTCAATAAACTTAAAAAATCAATTTTTTACTACACGCTTCTAAAGGCGTCGACCTTGTATGACCTGCACCAATATCATCACGATTGCGATGACCAGGAGAATGTGTATGAATCCTCCCATGGTGTAAGTGGTGACAAGGCCAAGCAGCCAAAGGATAATCAGGACAACCGCAATCGTTCCAAGCATTTTCGAATCTCCTTTATTAACGCTGACTCAAACCGGAATCCAGTCATTTCAGCGATGTTTGCAAGGGTGATGCGCAATCAGCCCTACCCAGCCAGAGCAATCGAGCCAGACAGGCTGATTGGCTACTGAAATTTACTTGACCCGCATATCGTTCTTGACTGAATTCACGCCACTGACACTGCGCGCCAACTCGACTGCCTTGTTAATGTCGGCCTGGGAATTGACGAATCCACTCATTTGAACCACGCCCTTGAACGTTTCGACATTGATCTCGGTCGATTTCAGGGTGGGCTCGTTGAAAATGGCTGCCTTCACCTTGGTGGTAATGACGCTGTCATCCACGTATTCGCCCGTTCCTTCATGTCGTGAAGTGGATGCACACCCTACGGCGGACACCAGTGTGACGGCCAAAAAAACGGCAGAAAGATATTTGCTCACTTGATTCATGATTGACTCCAAAAAATAATTAAGAAGGGCGTTCCTGATTTCAGTACCTATCGTTAAACGCTACGACTGGGTGATTAATCAGGAGCAGGTTGCACTCTAGGCGCAATGCCAAACACAGTCTGTGCGATGACGCACATAGGCACATAGCACAACCGGGAGGCACGGCACGGGTTCAGCGTCAGGCTTTACTGCTGTCTTCGAAGTCCTTGATTTGCTGCTCGACTTCCTCCTTCGTCAGGCCATAAGCCTCCTGAATTTTCCCTGCCAGTTCGACGCGCTTGCCCGCAATCACATCGAGGTGATCGTCAGTGAGCTTGCCCCACTGGGCTTTTACTTTGCCACTGTACTGTTTCCAGTTGCCTGCTACGGTGTCCCAATTCATATCCAACTCCTTGTATGCGTAACCCGACTGACGGAATTGCCAGTCGAACATGCTTTCTTCCTACCCGGATTTAGCCATGATTCGCCATGAGTTGATTTCGCGCAGCGACAGAGTGATTTCATGAACAGGTAGCCAGAATGCACGCGAAGCTTGCGCGGAAACACGGATGCAGTCTGTGCGGTATCCCACATCGGGAGACTATCGGTGATGGCCATGGCGCCCTGATAAACCTGGCAAGCAGGCCAAAACAAAAACCTCACTGTGTTCGATAACGCACTGAACTTTGTATTGCAGACGGCTATGTTGTGTCTTGTACCGAGTACGACATCCATGTCGCATCGGTTTATTCGGGGTGGTTTCAAAACCACCCTCCCACGTTTGTATTTTTCAAAGGATTAACCATGAACCGTTCCATATTGATTCCGGCACTGCTCGCCACACTGAGCCTGGTCGCTTGCGACAAACCCACTGTGGTCACCGTGCCCGTACCTGTCGCGGTGCCCGGACCCGCAGGTCCGGCAGGTCCATCGGGTAGCCCGGGCGAAACCGGTTATCAAGGCAACCAGGGTGAAATGGGTAGCCCGGGCGAGACTGGAAAGACAGGCGACTCCACCACAGTAATCGTGGCCCCGCCTGCGCCTTCCGGGCAAACAAACTGATTCCACCCCTCACTCATATATTAAGGAGAGCATCATGTTGGGAACCATCCTGCTGATTGTTTTGATCCTGATGCTGATCGGTGCCATTCCGGCCTGGCCGCATAGTAAAAACTGGGGCTACGGACCCAGTGGCGGCTTGGGTCTGATTGTGATCATTCTGATCGTGCTGCTGTTGCTGGGGCGATTGTGACGGGTCGTTCCGTTCAAGTATTGGGCGGATAAGTGACAAGGTGGTGTGTAGTCCTGTTGACGGATAGATGATGTTTACATCGACCCTGAAATCGATCCGCTATTTGCCGCATCTGTGGCATGGGCGGGTCGTGTGCCTGATCGCCGTGCTCGGTCTGTCCGCTTGCAGCAGCTTGCCGACTATCGTGCCCGACCTGGCTCAAAACACCAGTCCCCCGGTGCAGCTGGAAGGCGCACGCGGCCCGCTGTCGGCCGCGCAAAGCAAGGCCATCCTCGACCACCTGGCGAGCCGCGGCCAGGACACCGACATCTTCGACCGCCATCTGGCGCTCGAAGAGGCCATCGTCGGCAGCCCGCTGACCACCGGCAACCAGGTGCTGTTGCTGCAGGACGGGCCGGCCACCTACCAGGCGATGTACGCGGCCATCCTGGCGGCGCAGGATCATATCAATCTGGAAACCTACATCCTGGACGATGACGAGGTCGGCCAGCGCTTTGCGCAGGCGCTCATCGCCAAGCAGCGGCAAGGTGTGCAGGTCAACCTCATCCGCGACAGCGTCGGCACGCTCGACACGCCTGCAGCTTTCTTCAAGCAACTGACCGACAGCGGCGTTCAGGTGCTCGAATTCAATCCCGTCAACCCCCTGCTGACACGCAAGGAATGGGAGCTGAACCAGCGCGATCACCGCAAGCTGCTGATCGTCGACGGGCACACCGCGTTTCTCGGTGGCATCAATATCAGCAGCGTCTACTCGGGTGGCTCGTTCCGCCGTGGATCGCGCAGCAAAACCGACAGCGGACCCAAGTGGCGCGATACCGACCTGCAACTGCAGGGGCCGGTGGTAGCCGAGTTCCAGAAGCTGTTCATTGCCGCATGGGCCAGCCAGAAAGGTGCACCGCTGGCGGCGAAGAATTACTTCCCGCCGCCCGTGAACGCCGGTCGCCAGGTGGTGCGCGCAATCGGCAGTTCGCCCGACGAGGCCTACAGCCTGATCTACGCCACCCTAGTCTCGGCCATTGCCAGCGCCGAGACCAGCGTGCATATCACCAACGCCTATTTCGCCCCTGATCCGCAACTGCTCGACGCGCTCGAAACGGCCCGCCCGGCGCGGCGTCGACGTGACGCTGATCCTGCCCAGCAAGACCGACTCCTGGCTGGTGTTCCACGCCGGACGCAACTACTACGAGCGCCTGCTGCGCGCGGGCGTGAAAATAGCCGAGCGGCGCGGCGTGATCCTGCATTCCAAGACCGCGCTGATCGACGGCGTGTGGGCCACGGTTGGCTCGACCAACCTCGACTGGCGCAGTTTTCTGCACAACCACGAGCTGAACGCGGTGGTACTGGGAGCGGATTTCGGCCGGCAGGTGCAGACGATGTTCGATAAGGATCTGGCCGCTTCCGACGAGATCACGCTGGCGCAGTGGCAGCGCCGCGCGCTGCACTTTCACCTGGAAGAATTGCTGGCACGCATGTGGGAATACTGGCTATGAACTTCGACCTCTACCGCAAGGACTTCGTGATCGTCGTCGCTGCGCTTTGCACCCTCGCCTTGTACTGGATGCTTGCGCCCTTCTGGGGCGCGCTGGCCTGGGGCATCTGCCTCGCCTTCCTGCTGGCGCCGTTGCAGCGCTGGCTGACGCGCACCTTGCAGGGCCGCGCCGGCCTGTCGGCTGGAATCATCACCGTGCTGGTGCCCGTCATACTCGCGGGGCCGGTGGTGAGCCTGGGTGTGGCCTTCGCGAATCAGTTCGCCGCGCTGGTTACGCGCCTGCAACAGCAGCAGCTGCGCTTCGACGACAGCCTGCTCGTGCAACTGGAGCAGCATCCCTTCATCGGCGGCCTTACCGAGTGGCTGCGACACAATCTCATCGCCACCACCGAACAGCTTCATGGCTGGCTGGAAAGCGGTGCCCAGATGCTGCTGAAGTCGCTGGCGGCCACGGGCGGCAGCGTCGTGCTCAGCGCCCTGGGCACGATCATCGACTTTTTCATCATGTTGTTCCTGCTGTTTTTCCTGCTGCGCGACGGCCGCCATCTGCTCGGGCGCGCGGTACGCCTGGTGCCGATGGAGCCCCAGCGCAGGGGGGCCTTGCTCAAGCTGATGGGCGACACGACACGCGCCGTGGTCTACGGCGAGGGCCTGACCGCGCTCACCCAGGGCGTACTGGTGGGAATCGGTTTCGTTATCGCGGGCTTGCCATCTGCCGTCGTGTTTGGCGTGCTGACGGCGTTTGTGGCGCTGCTGCCGGTGGGTGGCGCGGCGCTCGTGTGGGCACCCGCAGTCGTGTTTTTAGTCGCCACTTCACAATGGGGCTGGGCGATTTTCCTGTTGATCTGGGGCATGGGCGTATCGGTCTCGGACAACCTGCTGCGACCCTTGCTGATTTCGACCCAGGCGCCGGTATCGACGCTTGCCGTATTCGTCGGCGTCATCGGCGGCATCTCGGCCTTTGGCCTGATCGGTGTGATCATCGGGCCGGTGCTGCTCACCGTCATCGCAGCGCTGCTGCGCTTCCTCGACGAATCGCTGTCGAATCAGGCAGAGTCCAAACAATAACCGGATGCACTTTCTCGCGGCCGCTCCAGTCGGCTCGCGTGATGGACATGAAAACGCTTATAGCGTTGGCAGACGCTTGCGGTAACGCCAAAAGTAGTTCATCAGCGGCTTGACGCTGGTTCCGTGGACAAGAATCGAAAGCGATACCGCAATGAGCGTGAACTGGATCAGCTCCAGGGCGAGTTCTTCGGGGAGGCCGTGCTGGATGGCATACATCAGGTAGTACAGCGAACCGATGCCGCGTACCCCGAACCAGCCGACCATGCCGCGCATCGGCCATGAGGTGCGGGTAAGCAGCGTGCTGGCAAGGACGCTGACCGGGCGCGCCACCATGAACAGGAACAGCGCCAGTCCTACTGCCCGCCAGCTCCAGGAATCGAGAAACAGCGTACCGCCAATCAGCAGGACGAGCATCAATTCCGATAGCCGTTCCAGGTGTTCCTTGAATACCAGCGAGCCGCCGCTGACGGTCGGCGGCGGCTCGTCCGGACAGGGGTCAGGGCATGCGTTTGCTGCTTTCGTTTCGATGCGCCCGGGTTGCGCATGACTCGGGGAATTCCGGGTGGCGTCGGCGAGTTTGAGTTCGGTCTGGCGCAGCGCGACGGCAGCGAAAAATACCGCCAGAAATCCCCACGCACCCACCAGCACACTCAGGCCATACACCACACCGATCAGGCCGAGGCCAAGAAAATCGTCCATCAGGGTGTGTTCGTTTGGCTCGCTGCGCAGCTTCCATCCCAGATGGCCCAGTGCGGCGCCAGAAACCACCCCGATTGCAATGCCCGCCAGCGTGGCCCACAGCACGTCGATGAGCGCCCAGTGCAGGCTGAATTCGCCGAGATCATGCAGTCCGAGCAATCCCAGGCCCAGCATCACAAACGGAAACGCGCTGCCGTCATTCATGCCCGCTTCGCACGTCAAGTTGAAGCGGAGCTGGTCGCGGTCGTCGGGATGACGAATCTGGACATCGGTCGCCAGCACCGGGTCGGTGGGCGCCAGGATCGCACCCAGCAAGACGCCCGCACCCAGCGGCAGGCCGAGGAAATACCAGGCGAAGGCGGCGACCAGTCCGACGCTGACAGCCATCGAACCCGTTGCCAGCAGAATCGGAGTACGCCAGCGGGCGAAACTGAACGGCACGGGCATTTTGATGCCGGCGGAAAACAGCGAAATCAGCACCGCCACTTCGGTCAGCACCTCCAGCAGCGCCGATTCCTTGAGCGGATTGAAATGAAATACGTTGAGCACCGTCGGTCCGACCAGCAATCCCGCCGCCAGATAGATGATGGCGGGGGTGACCGGCAGGCGCTTGAGCACCGATGCCGTCAAGCCACGGGCGAGCAACAGGCCGCCCACGAGCAGAAACCATAGTGCGCTAGTCATGGTGTGCTTGCTTCATTGAGTATCTGGTTTGATGTGGCTGGTTTGAAATGCGTACGGGCAGTCAATTCACCAGAGGGATTTTTCGAGGACCGAACGCGTGCCCCGGAGGTGCACTGTCTGCTGACGCAGATATTCACTATTCTTCATGCTGATGTAGGCAGCCCGGTCTATTTCGTGCAACTGGCGGGGGAATTGTTCGCTCCCGTCAAACCAGCTACGCAGGCGATTCTGCAACTGCATGGGTGGCGGGGTAGACAGGCTGTCAAGATAAGCGTTGATGGCGAGGTAGTAACGCATGGCATTACGCTCCATCAAACCGCGCATGCCATCGATATAGTCAGGCTGGCCATCGGTCTGATTGCCGGTAAGGGTGAACCCCACCTTGCCGCTTCCAACCGTCGCGAGATAGGTCTGCATGGCAAGCCGGCCAGGCGATCCATAAGAAAAAGTATAGACGAGATGCAAAAACGTCTGATTTTTGCCTACGGGTATAGCCTGCAGCTGAATGAGATAGTTGCGGGTACCCAGCGGCCCCTGCCCGGCACTCAGTTGTATCTCCAGATAATTCGGTGTGGCCGCAGCGACACGATAGAGAAACTCGATGGGATAAGCATCGTCGACCGGCTGAGGCGTTTTCTTGCCGATGTTAACCATCAATAGCGTGGTGCCTGCGTTATGTGTGGCATGGCAATACTTGGTATTGATTGGCAGGATCAGTACGTCGCACCAGTGCTCCGGGCTGTTGAATGCCACACTGACCGTGGCGAACGGGTATTTGACCAGTGCGTAAACATCGCCCTCCAAATCGTTGGGCGATTCGGATGAATCGAGAACCAGGGCTTGCTGAAACGGGCTGTGATGGAGGCGCTCGCCCAGTCTCGTGTAGCTTGCCTGGAGTGAAGCAGCGGAATGCGCATCCAGTACGGCGGCATGCGTCAGCCACGCACCAGAAAACCCTATCCAGATGAGTAACAAGCACAATTGCCAGGTCAACTTGTTTTCCTGTCAACGGTTCTCATGAGGCTTGTGAAATTCTAATGATGCCCGTCACGATCGTCATATTCGCCACTGCGGCCATCTTTACGGTCATCCCTGCGTTCATCACCGCCATCGCGATGATCCCGGTTGCTATGATAGCCATCATCCTGGCCCCGGTTGGGCACAACATAACAACCACTCAAGCCAATCAATATCAAGCTTGAAATCAGTATTAATTTTTTCATGATCAGTCCTTTAATTAAAACGACTATGCCCTAGCGATTAGGGCCGTATCCGCGATCATTGCCGTGGCGATCGTTCTGGTCCCCACGACGACCATCCCCGCGCTCGTCACGGCGATCACGATGCTGCTGCTGGTAACGTGGAACGTACTCATGGCTATACCAGTTATCCTGCACGAAGTAGACCCGCTCGCCGCAGGCGTTGTACTCGCGACAATGTCTGCGCCAGTTTCTCTCCTGGCCCGGTCGAACGTGCAGATAAACCGGCTGACGGTTCATCGGCACTCGCTCGACAACTCTTGGCTGACGATAGATCAATTGCGGTTGGGGATAGTCACCAATGTCGATACGACCAAAGAAGCCGGGTTGGCCGATACTGACGGACATTCCGACATCGGCCGCGAACACCGGCACCGTGATGGTAGTGGCAGCCAGTACTGCTGCTAATAGTAATAATTTCACGTTGAATCTCCTGTGATGTGGATGCTGCCACGTTATTGCGGAAGCCCCGGTTTTGCTCAGATGCCGACGGGCATGATCAATCAGATTCCATGGATCATGATCCTCGCCAGCGTGTGAACGGATCAGCTGCCAAACTGTACGTAACCCGACAGGGAAACCTGGTTTCGGCGCGTCATCGTTGGATTGAGACTACGTGAGATATGCAGTCACTTCTGTACGCTGGCGCGCATAGGATGAACTTTTTTTAAAGACGATACCGGGTTGCGAGGAACGAACGCAGCGGGTTGAAGCAAACACCATCCAGTCATGCAGCGCCCTGGGTAGACAATGCTTCGGCACAACGCCATGGCACCGTAAACCCGCTGGCGGGATCATCAACCGCGGTAATGCTGATAATCGGGGCGCCTGATCTGACCGACCCGAACACCGTGGCGAATGAGACATCCGCCGCATCGCGTCCGGTGCCGAGCCGGATCAGGCCCATTGGCGGCGAGATGCCGGTGGAGTCGATCAGATACCAGCGGTCAGTGAGGAAAACTTCAACGTAGGCATGAAAGTCGGTGGGCCCCAGAATCGGATCCGCGCCGTAATCAATCCCCGTCGCAAAGCGCGCGGGAATATTGCTGGCACGACACAGCGCGATCGTCAAATGCGCAAAATCGCGGCAGACCCCAGCCCGCTCGATGATGGTGTCCGTCGCCGAGGTGCTGCTGTTGGTGCTCCCGGACAAAAATTCCGTGCGCTTGAAAACCCAGTCCTGAATAGCCAGCACGCGTGCATAACCCGGTTGGACATGGCCGAACTCCCAGGTCACGAATTTCCCCAGCCGATCCGACTGGCAGTAGCGACTGGGGTACAGATAAGGCAAGGTCTCGCGCGGGAGTTGCGAAATCGGCACCTCGACCAGACTGTCGGGGGATGCAAAATGGTGGTTCAAATCCACGGTCGCGGCGTAGCGCACCGACAATGGGCCCGGCGCAGCGGTCAAACGCATGTAGCGTGTTCCATAGACAGGATCGGCATAAATCGCCGGCGCAAGCGGCTGGCTCAGGCTCAACTGTTCCGTCACAACGAATTGATGCGCGGTTTGGGCGGCGTGGATATTGATGATGAAATCACTCGGACGGTCGATGATTTCATAATCGAGTTCGATGGAAAACTGCATTCTGACCATGATGGGGTTTTACTTTATTCGGGAAATTAAAATCAGGACCGCACCTGAATACGAAAACGAAGCATCGTGTCTCGCGACCTTGATTGAGTCATCATTGAGGCAGGATATATGTGCACCTGGTCCATTCAAATCTCCTCAAACCGAATCGGGTCAAATAGCAATCAAGCCACTAGACCCGAGCCACCAGGCTGGAGAATCAATGGCTTGATCGACGATATCGAACGCGCTGCATTCAACATCGCGCTACGTCGTACAGGAATTACTTTTTGTCGCCCTGTGCTGCGTCCTGAATACTGTCGCCGACTTTTTCAATCTGCTCACCGGCTTTTTCTGTCGCCTGATCCATTTTCTTGCCAGCCTGTTCTGCCGGGCCTTCCTGCTTCTGGCAGCCGGATAACGTAACAAACAGTGCACCCATGGCCAGTGACGTGCGGGCCATCTTGTTGAGTTTCATCATGTGGTTTTCCTGATAGCTGGCTTGCCCCGCAGCGCGCTTCGACATGTCGTCCATGCCTGCTGCTGGCCCATGGCTATGCGTGAGCGTGATGCACCTTCCAGGCAGACGGGCGCTAAGTATGTCAATCATCATTTGCCGACCTGGTTGCCGATGACGCCGCCAACTGCTGCACCGCCAACGGTTCCGACCCCACTGCCGCCGGTAAGAATGGCGCCGCCGACGGCACCAACGCCGGCACCAATAGCGGTGTTCTTGTCCCTCGCCGACATACCAGCACAGCCGTTCAAGCCAAGCAGCATGACTGCAGCAATGGCACCCATCGCAAATTTAGGTATCGTATTCATGGCATCACTCCTTTTCAGATAAAAAAACAGAATCCCGGTATTGTTCACCGGGACGTGTGCACGTTATTGAGCGAAGCGAACCTTGGCTTCATTCACGCACACATCTTTCGCATTGCCGGCCAGGGTGTCACATTTTTCCTTCGCTACCTTGTACTCGGCAGCAAGCTTGGCTTCCACGGCATCCTTGTTGGCATCCTGGGATTTTTCATTTGCCTTGTTGCGTGCCTCAGAGGACTTCTTGTTGGCGGTCGCATTCGCATCGGACGTCTTCAACAACGCCTTGGCATCAGCTTCGGCAGTCGTCTTTGCAGCTTTTGCTTCCTTCACGCATACATCCTTCGCGTTTCCGGCATTGTCGTCGCAACGCTCCATCGCTACCGCATAATCGGCCTTCGCCTTGGCAAGACTCGCATCGTAGCGGTGCTCCCGGCTGGGTTTGTAGCTGGCTTCGAGATCGGCCAGTGCGACCTTTTCATTGCCCTTGGCCTCGGCCACGCAAATGTCTTTCGGATTGCCAGACAACAAATCGCAATTCGTCTTGGCCAGCTTGTATTCAGCCGAGATTTTGTTCTTGCCGGCCTTGTAGTCGGTCTTGGACATGCTTTGTGCCATCGCAGCAGTCGTGAAAGCGAGGCTGATCGCAAGCGCGATCACGTTAAGATTAAGTGTTTTCATTGTGTTCCTTTAAAGGGTTGGCCAGGGTGCGCTGCATCGGCGGATTGTGCCGGGCAAGCATTTATCTTCGCCGAGGACGGGCTGGATGCAAGCAACACGCATGGGCGCAGTGCAGACATTTCGCGCATAGAAGACTCCGATGCCTGAAGCTTAGGGAGAATCCGTTTTCCCGTCTGTCTGCTGACGCACATAGGCGAAAAATGAATTGCGCGAGTGCCGGGTTGATTGCCCCCAGCCTCGATTGAATCAATCCGGATGGATTGGTAGCTTGTGCTTGTTATTGGCTGACCTGGCGATGCAGTTCATCGGGCAGCAGGCGGGCCAATTCCTTCTTGACGATGGCATAGCACTCACACGCGTTCGTTTCCAGCCCGCGCCGGTCAAGCACCGCAATGTGGCCACGGCGGTAACTGATCAATCCGGCGCGCTGCAATTTACCGGCTGCTTCGGTGATGCCTTCCCGGCGCACACCCAGCATGCTGGCAACCAGTTCCTGCGTCATGATCAATTCATTCGTCGACATGCGATCGAGCGTCAGCAACAGCCAGCGGCACAACTGCTGCTCCAGTGTGTGATGCCGGTTGCACACGGCCGTTTGCGCAGTCTGTGTCAGCAGTGCCTGGGTATAACGCAGTAACAAACGCTGCATCAAGCCGGCGCGATTGAACGTCTCCTTCAGCCGTTGTCCCTCCAGCCGGTAAGCATGACCGGCAGTCTGCACGACGGCCGTGCTTGATGTGCTTTCACCACCCATGAAAAGGGAAACCCCGACGACCCCTTCATTGCCCACCCCGGCAGTTTCAGCCGTTGCGCCAGATTCCATCACGTACTGCAGAGACACAATGGAAGTGGTGGGAAAATAGGCGTGCTTCAGCTTTTCGCCGGGCTCGTAAAGGATGTGTCCGAGCGGCATCGCAACCCATTCCAGGTGCTCGGCAAGCGCATCGAATTCCGCCGTGGGCAGCGCGGCGAGAAGGTGGTTCTGACTCGGGTTCGGGTTTGAAGACATTGCGGAGTGATGTGATCCTTGAGTTCTGTTTTTCAGTCTAGTCCAATGCCGATCCCACGATATCCGACAAAACGGCTGGACTGATTGAACATCGGTTCCCCGCTCACCCTGAACTGCTGTTGCGAACCATCGGCATTCACGCGGTGAAATATAAAGTCGAGGAATGGCTCCCGCGCGGCAATCTTTGCCTGAAGTTCTTTCCGCTCGGCTTCGTTCCAGCCTGCTGCCTGAGCATCGTCTGTTTTTTT
This sequence comes from Thiobacillaceae bacterium, assembly GCA_040080135.1. Taxonomy (GTDB): domain Bacteria; phylum Pseudomonadota; class Gammaproteobacteria; order Burkholderiales; family Thiobacillaceae; genus Thiobacillus. Next base: position 7,852 of record JBEBIZ010000013.1, on the reverse strand, counting down.
GCCCAAACCATCGACCCCGAGTCCAAGCATTTCCTGTACCGGGCCGGAGGTTGTGGTGAACTGCCCAACTTCGTTCTGCTCCCAGTACCAGTCGGATGCCAGTTCGGTCAGGCTGCGATAGCGGGCCTCGCTTTCACGCAATTCGGCGGTTCGCTCCTGCACTGTTTGTTCCAGCGCCTTGTTGTAATTTTCAAGCCTTTTATATAGCAGACGGACTTCCAGCATGTTGTGGATCCGTGTCTTGACTTCGACCAGATCAAACGGCTTGCTGATAAAGTCTTTGGCACCGGCTTGCAGGGCGCGCAACTTGTGATCTGGTTGAGCGGTGATCACGAGTACGGGAAGATAACTTTCCCCGCCAATGGTATTGAGCGCTTTCATTACCTCGAATCCATCCATGCCAGGCATCTGCAGGTCGAGCAGAATCAGGTCGTAGTCATTCTTTCGATGCAACTCGCAGACCGCATACGGATCCATCGTCGATGCAATGTGACGAAAACCGGCTTCACGAAGCACTTGCTCCAGCAGTTGTACATTGGCTTCCTGATCATCCACGATCAGAATGCTTGCGTTAAAGATATCGGTGCTCGTTACCATACAATTTTCCTTCGTTCATTTGCCCAGCGACTGCGTTCCATGAGGGAACATTACTTCAATATACGCGATGGCTGCGAACCAGCACGCTCTGCAATACGATAGTCATTCTTGCCGGTGCGTTTGGCCTGATACATGGCCATGTCTGCACTCTTCAACAGCGCGTCCACGCTCTCGCCATGCGTGGGATACATGCCGACACCGACGCTGGCCGTTATCTGCACGTCATTGTCTTGAATGCGATAAGGCTGCGACACGGCCTGCACCACTTTTTCTGCAAGCCTGGATACCGCATCGACAGGGCCTGATTCCCACAAGGCGATCACGAATTCGTCGCCGCCCATGCGCGCCACCGTGTCTTCTTCACGCACCGCATCCACCATACGATCGGCGACCATCCGCAGCAGCGCATCACCGGCATCATGGCCCAGGGTATCGTTGACCTCCTTGAATCCGTCCAGATCCAGGCACATTACCGCAAGCGAACTTGTATTCCTGCGCGCATGCGCGATAGCCAGAGAAAGCCGGTCAAACAAAAGCCGTCTGTTCGGCAGACCGGTCAGCGTGTCATGCAGCGCTAGCGATTCAAGCGCTGTGCTGTACTGTTTGAGGTGCCTGTACAGCAGACGCACTTCAAGCATGTTGTAAATACGTGTCCTGGCTTCCATCAGGTCAAATGGTTTGCTGATAAAGTCTTTGGCACCGGCTTGCAGGGCGCGCAACTTGTGATCTGGTTGAGCGGTGATCACGAGTACGGGAAGATAACTTTCCCCGGCGAGGGCATTGAGACCTTTAATCACCTCGAATCCATCCATGCCGGGCATCTGCAGGTCGAGCAGAATCAGATCGTAGTCGTTCTTTTGATGCAACGCGCAAACCGCATACGGATCCATTGTCGATGCAATGCAACGATAACCGGCATCGTGCAGCATTTCTTCCAGCAACTGCACATTGGCATTCTGATCGTCCACGATCAGAATGCGGGCCTCAAGAATATCGGTCGGGCTAATCGTCATGAGGTATCGGGCATCCCAGCGCCAGCGGCCCCGGATTCCGAAAACGCCAGCGCCCTGTCCAGCGCATCCATGAACTCGTTGACCTTGATCGGCTTGGTGAGATAGTGGAAAAATCCCGCCTCCAGTCCCCTCTCGATATCGCGGAGCATGGCATTGGCGCTGATGGCAATGACGGGGATATGTGCTGTTGCCGGTTCTTCGCGCAGGATTTTCAGCGCCTGGCTACCGCTGATGCCGGGCAAATTGATATCCATCAGGATCACATCCGGAAGGTGGGCTCGCGCCATCGCGATGCCCTGATTGCCATCGCGCGCGCCCAGCATACTTATACCGGGATGGCCCTCGATGATGTGCTCGACCAGCATCATATTGGCCGGATTGTCTTCCACATAGAGTAGGGTGCGCAGCGCCGAACTTCCCTGCGTTTGCCGTGCAAGTTCCACGGGCAAAATATTGCCAGCGGCAAAATGTGGCGAAACACCCTGCATCAGCTCGACCCAGAACTCACTTCCCACACCGACCGTGCTTTCCACGCCGATGGCGCCGCCCATCAGTTTGACCAGTTGCTTGGTGACCACCAGGCCGATACCCGTGCCTTCCTCGGTGCCATTTTCCTGTCCGAGGCGATTGAACGGCTGAAACAGCTGGGCCAGTTTTTCCGGGCGCAATCCTGCACCGCTATCCTTGATGCTGATACGTATGCGTCCGTTGCCACTCGCGGTGCACTTCACCTCAACCGTCCCCTGCTCGCGGTTGTATTTGATCGCATTGGACAGCAGGTTGATCACAACCTGCTTGACGCGGGTTTGATCGGCATGAGCAAACCAGGTGGTGTCGAACGGGACAAAATTGACATGGATGCCGCGTTGTTGCGCCTGCGGTTCGATCATGGCCTGGCATTCGCGCATCACCTCGATCAGCGACACCGGTTCGAGCGACAGCGATAGTTTGCCGGACTCGATCACCGCGAGATCGAGGATCTGGTTAATCAGTTCCAGCAGATACCACCCTGCCTTGATGATCTGCTGCAACCTGGCAATCTGGACGGCTGTTGGCGGAGGCGAACTGGCCTCCAGCAACTGGGCGAAGCCGAGGATGGCATTGAGCGGGGTGCGCAGTTCATGGCTCATGCTGGACAGGAAATCCGACTTCGCAAGGTTGGCTTTATCCGCCACGACCCGCGCGATTTCCAGTTCGCTGTTCTTGTCGTGCAGCACCTGATCCAGACGCTTGCGTTCGGTGACGTCGCGCGCTGCGGCGAACACGCCCTGCAGCTCACCGTCAGCATTGTAGAAGGTGGCGGCGTTATAGGACACCACCGTTACCCCGTCGTGCCTGTGACGTGCGGTCAGTTCGTAGTCAGTCACCTTCTTTTCGCTCAGCACCTGATTGATGCCTGCCTCGGCCCGCTCCGGATCCGTGAAATATTGCTTGAATGGTGTGCCGATCAGCTCGTCTCGTGTGCAACCGGTGAGCGTGACCATCTGCTGGTTGACGTCGGTAATGACGCCAGACGGATCGGTCGTCATCAGCGCGTCGATGTTGGATTCGATCAGTGATCGCGTGTAGAACTGCTGGTCGCGCAAGGCCTTCTGCGCCGCATATTCCCCGGTCACATCGCGGAACACCAGAATGGCACCGATCACCTGGCCGCCGCGCTCACGAATCGGTGCGCAGCTGTCGGCAATCGCGCACTCGCTGCCGTCGCGGGCAATCAGCACGGTGTGATTGGCCATACCCTGTGTCGTGCCATGCGCCAGGGTTTTCATGACCGGGATCGCAGAAGGTTGCCGGGTTTCCTGGTTGATGATGTGAAATATTTCTTCTACCCGGTGGCCGATGGCTTGCGCCTGCGTCCAGCCTGTAAGTTTTTGGGCTAAGGGATTCAGCAGCGTTACCAGCCCTTCGGCATCAGTGGCGATCACCGCATCGCCGATGGAGTGAAGCGTAACGGCGAGCTTTTCCTCGCTGAGCTGCAAGGTGACGTTGGTCAGCAGCAGTTGCACATTCATTTCTTCCTGAACTTCGAGCAAATGCTGCCGCTCGGCCTCGACCTGCTTGCGCGCGGTGTTGTCGGTGCCGATCAATAGATAACCGATGATGGCGTTTTGGTCGTCGCGCAACGCGGTGACCGACACGATAGCCGGGAAGCGGCTGCCGTCCTTGCGGATGTAAGTCAGCTCGTAGATGTCCTCGATGCCGCGTGAGGCCTTGAATACCAGAGCCTCGAAGCCTGGCTTGATCTGGGTGCCGAGTTCGACGCTCAAGGCCTGCGCGCGCGCGATCACTTCCTGCGGGTCGGAAATATCGGCCGGCGTAATCTTGTTCAGGACATCAGCAGCGGCGTAACCCAGCATGCGCTCGGCACCGACGTTGAATATTTGAATAACACCTTTCTCGTCAGTCGCGATACTCGAAAAATTGGCGCTATTGAGAATCGCAGTCTGCAAGGCGCCGGTTTTAAGCAAGCTTTCCTGACGCCTGGCTTCGGTGTAGATATCACCTTTGCCGGCCTGGCCTGCAAGCGTGGGGCCGTTCACTGTTTCGGGCATGATTGATTTCCGTAAAATGCGCACTTGAATCTGAAGGCGGGCGTTTCTAGACAAGTCTGCAGCGCATGATTGCTGCCGTCACGGCCAAGAAAAAACCCCTCTTTCGATGAGGCGAGCGTTGATCATCGCCCTCTTTACGAAACCCGTCTGTGTGCTGGCACACACAGACCTACCCAAAGCCCATCTTTGCAATGGACTTCCTGGTTTCGGCTTTTGGCTGGATTCTGCTGATCGAACTACCGCTTTGCTGCTTTTCTCATTGCTTGCAACGAGCGATTCACTGAGGCCGTAATCCAATGTCCAACGACAGTCTCAGTCTGTCTGAGTCCGCCCTGTTCAGCCAGCGCGTAAAGTTGGGGAGTGTGGGCTGCAAGCCCTGGTCTGCTTTTTCTATTCTATTGATCATGTAACCGATCAATTTTTATGGTCAGCGCTAGCCACATTTGCTTGTGGCTACCGTGGGCTGTTCACTATCAGGCGGCCTCGACCATTCCGACGGCTTCTTCCACATCCACGGCCACAATTCGCGACACGCCCGGCTCCTGCATGGTGACGCCGGCCAGATGCTGCGCCATTTCCATGGTGACCCGGTTATGCGTGATGAACAGAAACTGGGTATGTGCTGACATGGCTTTGACCAGATTGCAGTAGCGGTCGGTATTGGCGTCGTCGAGCGGCGCATCCACTTCGTCGAGCAGGCAGAATGGCGCCGGGTTGAGCTTGAACATGGCGAACACCAACGACAGGGCGGTCAGTGCTTTTTCGCCACCTGAGAGCAGATGGATCGACGCATTCTTCTTGCCGGGAGGCTGGGCGAACATCTGTACGCCCGCATCCAGCAATTCATCCCCGGTCAATATCAGGCGCGCCTGTCCGCCACCGAAGAGTTTGGGAAATAGCTCGCCCAGATGCCCGTTAACGGTGTCAAAGGTTTCCTTCAACCGTGCACGTGATTCCTGGTCAATGCGGCGGATGGCGTCTTCCAGCGTGGTCACCGCTTCCAGCAAGTCAGTCGATTGCGCGGCCAGATAATCTGACCGTTCCTGCGCCTGTGTCAGTTCGTCCAGCGCAGCCAGATTGACTGCGCCCAGCAGTCCAATTTCATTTTGCAGGCGTGTAATCTGTCCCTGCAACTGACCCGGTTTAGGGCAATCGGCAAAGCCGGACTCCAGAACGGTTTCGTCGGCGGCGGCTTCACTCAGTTGCAATTCGAACTGCGATTGCATCAGCATCGCTTCCTGATCTTTCAGCCGCAATTGCTCGATTGCGCTGCGTAGCGGATCAAGTCCCTGTTCGCAGGCCAGGCGCGACTCGTCATGCAGCCGCAATTGCGCGGTCAAACCCTCGAGCGCGTCGCGCGCGGCCGCGAGCTGCGTTTCGCATTCGCTTCGGGTCACCAGCATGGCCTGCAACTCAATGTCCAGCGCATCCTTGGGAAGCTGTTCCAGCTCTTCCTGCGCCTGATGCAAGCGGGTTTCGTCCTCGTTTATTTCTTTATTGATCAGTTCAATAGACGCCGCCAGCTCATTGATTTTGCTGGTGCATGTGGCCAGTAAAAACCCGGCTTCCTGATGGCGGCGTTCTGCCACACGCTGATATTCGCGCGCTTCAAATACGGCGCGATCCGCCATGTCGCGCTGTTGCCGCGCCTCATACAGGCGTTCGCGGCCAAGTTCGGTCTGGGCGCGCAATTCCTTGATCCGGTTTTCCAGCGTGTCGACCATTGCGCGCTCATGGTCGGTTTGTTTGGTCACTTCTTCCAGTTCGCGGGCAATTTGCGTTGCCCTGCCCTGCACCCGTTCCACCGCCTGCTGCAAACGCAGCAGTTCCATTTGGGCGGTGTGATGACGGCTCTGCGTTTGGGCCGTTTGCGCGCGCAAGCTCTGGATTTCGCGCTGACGCTCGGTATAAGCAAGCTGTGCGCTGGCGTGTTCGGCCTCAAGTCGTGCGACCTCACTGCGCAGCACGACCGATTCCTCGTCCAGTCTTTCCATCTCGCGTCCGCGCGCAAGAATGCCTTCGACGGCAGTATGCTCGCCGTGAAAGCTGACGCTATTGCAGGTAAAAATATGGCCCTGTGGCGTGACCAGACATTCGCCTGGCCTGAGCGATTGACGGCGCGACTGCGCTTCATCCACATTCTCTGCCAGATGAACATTGCCTAGCCAATCCTGCAAAGCGGCCAGGACAGCACGATCATCACTCTCGATTTTGCTGGCAAGCGTGTGCGACGCTGGTGTGCTCTCTGACCCCTGTGTCGCCCATACCGTCAGGCGGGCGGGCGGCGAATCATCAAACCAGTCAGCCGATGGCTCACCCGCAACAGCTTGCAGGCGTTCACGCAGCACAGCCTCGGTTGCCGCCTCCCAGCCGGGTGTCACGCGCAGCTTTTCCCAAAGCCGTTCCGACTGATCCAGCCCGCGCGCACGCAACCACGCCCCCAGTTTTTCATCCGCTTTCAGGCTTTCTTGCAGCTTTTTCAGTGCGGCCAGTTCGGCTTCGGTCTGATGCAGGGATTTACGCGATGCTTCCAGATCGTGCATGTGTTGAGCGCGTGTGGCGTCAAGCACCGGCAAGGCGATTTCAGCTGATTTCAGGCCGGTTTGCGCATCATCCAGCAGGCGCGCCAGCGCTTGCAGATCGAGTTCTTTTCTGGCCAGTCCGGCCGCATCGGGACGTGGCAACTGTGCCTGCTCCTGCTCAAGTCGGCGGCGACGGACATCAAGCTGTTCGAGCTGCCGTTTGGTATGGCCGAGGCTGTTTTCATCGACCTGGCGCGCCTGCTCGTGTTGCGACACCGCCCGCTGCGCATCGCCCACAAGCTGCTGGGTCTGGCGCAAGGCCTCCTCTTTTTGTGGCAAATGGCTGTCGGTTGCCTGCCGTGCAGCCTGTTCGGCTTCAGTCAACGCCGCCTGCAAATCGGGCTGCTGGCTGCTGCTTTCTGCGTGTGCGCTGAGCGCTGCGTCTCGTCGTGCCAACTGAGTGTCACGCCGCGCGCTCACATCCTGAATTTGCTTGTGCAGGCGCTCGCGCGTCGCATTCTGGTGCGACATGCTTTGCTCGATGCGCGCGACTTCGGACTGTGCCTGGTAATAGGCAGCCTGCTTGAGATTGAGTGCATCTTGCCCAGAAAAATGCGATTGCCGGGCAGTTTCCAGCGTGGCTTCAATCTGGCGCAGACGTGCCGTTTCGGCTTCCAGGCGCGTCTGCGCATCAGCCAGCTCGCGTTCAACCCGATCACGCAGACCTTTGGCGTCACGCTTCTTTGCATACCACAAGCGATGCTGCGAGAAGGTCAACTCAGCTTGCAGGCTGCGGTATTGCTGCGCAACCGCCGCTTGAGCCGTGAGTTTTTCCAACTGGCTTTTCAACTCGCGCTGAATGTCGGCAACCCGGTTGAGGTTGTCGCGTGCGTCTTTCAGACGGCTTTCTGTTTCTTTACGGCGCTCTTTGTATTTGGAAACGCCTGCGGCTTCTTCCAGATAGCCGCGCAACTCTTCCGGCTTGGCCTCGATCAGCCGCGCAATCATGCCCTGCTCGATGATGGCATACGCGCGCGCGCCTACACCCGTACCCAGGAACAGATCAGCCACGTCGCGTCGCCGAACGCGCATGTTATTGATGGAGTAAGTCGAATCGCCGTTGCGTTCGAGCACCCGCTTGACCGAGATTTCGGCGTATTGCGACCAC
>JBEBIZ010000034.1:0-16610 GCA_040080135.1 Thiobacillaceae bacterium | reverse complement strand
CAGCGACAAGGGCCGCCGCGCCGTCGTCACCGCCTGGCAAGAACGCAAACAGGAAGAAATCACCCACCCGCTGACCGACAATAAAATCCCCATCGGCTTGCTGCCCTTCGTTCAGGCGCGCTTGCATCGCCCGACCTCACGGTCGGGCGCGGGTTGAAACCCGTTACGGTGGGGCGATAGCGCGCGCGTACCTGTCGGGCCAGCATACGGTGGCGGCAATCGCGGGGCACTTTGGCGTTCATTACACGACGGTGAGCAGGCTGGTTCGAGCACATGAAGCTTCAGAGAAAATCTGATGTTGAAGGCGCTCCCGCACCGAATTTGTTAAAGTAGCGCCCTTTCCTCTGCCGGGTCTGTGAACATGGCTAAATCCCGCGCCACCATGCCTCCCAAAGATTACGAATCCGCACTCGCGGAACTGGAAACCATTGTCAACGAAATGGAGTCCGGGCAATTGCCGCTCGAGGTGTCGCTCGCGGCCTACAAGCGCGGCGCGGAGTTGTTGCAGTATTGCCGTCAGCAGCTGATGGATGCCGAGCAGCAGGTGAAGATTCTGGAAAACGGCATGTTGAAACCTTTTAGAAGCGACGCGGACGATGACTGATTTTGCGGCCTGGATGCAGGCGTGTCAGTCGCGCATGGAGGTGGTGCTGGGAGCGCTGTTGCCGCAACCCGGCATTGCGCCCGCGCGCCTGCACGAGGCGATGCGCTATGCGGTGCTCGGCGGCGGCAAGCGGGTGCGCCCGCTGCTGGCATTTGCTGCGGGTGAGGTAGCGGGTGCTGATCTTGAGCGCGTGCAATACGCGGCAGCGGCGGTTGAGCTGATCCACGCTTATTCGCTGGTGCATGACGATTTGCCCGCGATGGATGATGACGGACTACGGCGCGGCAAGCCGACGGTGCATGTGGAGTTTGACGAGGCCACCGCATTGTTGGTGGGCGATGCGCTGCAAAGTCTGGCGTTTGAAACGCTGGCCGGACGCGCGCTGGCGGATGATCCCCGCCAGCAAATGGAGATGCTGCATCTTCTGGCCGCAGCAGCAGGCTCGCGCGGGATGGCGGGCGGCCAGGCGATTGATCTGGCGAGCGTGGGGCACCCGCTGGAACTGGCAGAACTCGAATTCATGCACATCCACAAAACCGGCGCGCTGATACGCGCAGCAGTTTTGCTCGGTGCGCACTGCGGCACGCTGGACAAGAATGCAGAGACGCAACTAGACCGCCACGCCCAACTCAATCATTACGCAAAATGCATCGGCCTCGCCTTTCAGGTGGTAGACGATGTGCTGGATGCAGAAGCGTCGACTGCGACGCTGGGTAAAACCGCAGGCAAGGACGCGGCGAATAACAAACCCACGTATGTCAGCCTCCTCGGCGCCAGCCGCGCGCGCGAACTGGCGCAGGAATTGCGCGCCGACGCGCAAGCTGCGCTGGCTGGTTTTGGCGCGGAAGCCACGCGTTTGCGACAGCTGGCTGATTTTGTGGTCGAGCGAGGATTTTAATGCCCTACCCGCTGCTTGACCGCATTCATACGCCTGCCGACCTGCGCGCGATGGCCACCGCCGATTTGCCCGCGCTGGCCGCCGAGCTGCGCGCGTTTTTGATCGAATCAGTGTCGGCAACCGGCGGGCATCTTGCTTCCAATCTGGGCACGGTCGAACTCACGCTCGCGCTGCATTACGTGTTTGACACGCCGAACGACCGCATTGTCTGGGATGTGGGGCATCAGACTTACGTGCATAAAATCCTGTCCGGACGACGGGCAGAGATGGCCAGGCTACGTCAGGCCGGCGGCATAGCTGGATTTCCGCGCCGCAGCGAAAGCGGGTTTGATGCCTTTGGCACCGGGCATTCCAGCACCTCGATTTCGGCGGCGCTGGGCATGGCCGCAGCGTTCCGTCAAACCGAATCCAGCCAGCGCGCCGTCGCTATCATTGGCGATGGCGCAATGACCGCAGGCATGGCGTTCGAAGCGCTGAACAACGCCGGTGTCACCGACCTGCCGCTGCTGGTGGTGCTGAACGACAACGATATGTCGATCTCGCCCAATGTCGGCGCGCTCAATAACTATCTGGCAAAGCTGATGTCCGGACGCTTTTACGCTGCCGCCCGTCGCGCCGGCGAAAAAGTGTTATCGGTCGTCCCGCCGATCAAGGAACTGGCCAAACGCGCGGAAGAACACATGAAGGGCATGGTGCTGCCCGGCACATTGTTCGAGGAGTTCGGCTTCAATTACATCGGCCCGGTGGACGGCCATGACCTCGACGCGCTGATCGACACGCTGTCCAACATCAAGCAATTGAGCGGTCCGCAATTTCTGCATATCGTGACCAAAAAAGGCAAAGGCTATGACCTGGCCGAAGCCAATCCCTGCCTGTATCACGGCGTGTCGCGTTTTGATCCGGTTGCGGGCATCGCCGAGAAAATCGGCGGCAAACCGACCTACACACAGATCTTTGGCGACTGGCTGTGCGACATGGCTGCCGCCGATTCGCGCCTGGTCGGCATCACGCCCGCTATGCGCGAAGGCTCGGGGCTGGTGCGTTTTTCGCAGGACTTCCCAAAACGCTATTTCGATGTCGGCATCGCCGAGCAGCACGCGCTGACCTTTGCCGCCGGGCTGGCCTGCGAAGGCGTAAAGCCGGTGGTGGCGATTTACTCAACCTTTTTACAGCGCGCCTACGACCAACTGATCCACGATATTGCGCTGCAAAATCTGCCGGTGATGCTGGCGATTGACCGTGCTGGCCTCGTCGGTGCGGACGGCCCGACCCATGCCGGCAGTTTTGACTTGAGCTATCTGCGCTGCATCCCCAATATGCTGATCGCCGCGCCTTCGGACGAAAACGAATGCCGTCGTCTGCTGACCACGGCCTTCCTGCACGACGGGCCATCTGCCGTGCGCTATCCGCGCGGAAGCGGTGCGGGCGCGGCGCTGCAACCCGGACTCGAACCACTTGAAACTGGCAAAGGCATCGTGCGCCGTCAAGGCAAAGATGTCGCCCTGATTGCCTTCGGCAGCCTGGTTGCGCCCGCACTCAAAGCCGCTGAAGCACTCGACGCTAGCGTCGCTGACATGCGTTTTGTGAAGCCGCTGGATCTGGATTTGCTGCGACAACTGGCGACGAGCCACCGCCTGCTGGTTACGCTGGAAGAAAACGCAGTGGCGGGCGGCGCAGGTGCGGCGTGCGCCGAAACGCTGGCAGAACTCGGGATTGAAACCGCCGTCCTGCATCTGGGGCTGCCCGACAGCTTTATTGAACACGGCGATCCTGCACAGATGCTCGCCGCGTGCGGCCTTGACGCTGCCGGAATCGAGACGCGCGTCCGCGCCCGCTTAACCCTATTACCTGAGTAGTTTACTCAACTATTCTGGCAGTGTAGACTCAGTCTAAACTGCCCACTCACAGGAGCCCGTCATGAACCAGATTTGCGACACCGCCGTTTGTATGCCCGACGTACAAAGCTCGGCAGACACCCGGCACATTGCCATCGACAAGGTCGGAATCAAGAGCATCCGCCATCCCGTGCGCGTGGCCGACAAAAGCGGCGGCATCCAGCACACCATCGCCAGCTTCAACATGTATGTGTACCTGCCGCATAACTTCAAAGGCACGCACATGTCGCGCTTCATCGAGATTCTCAACACGCGCGAGCGTGAAATCTCGGTTGAAAACTTCGAAGACATGCTGCGCCAGATGGTCGAGCGGCTGGAAGCCGAATCGGGCTACGTCGAAATGAGCTTCCCCTATTTCATCAACAAGACCGCGCCCGTTTCCGGCGTGCAAAGCCTGATGGATTACGAAGTCACCTTCATCGGCTCGATTGAAAAAGGCGAGTTCAAACACACCACCCGTGTGCTGGTACCAGTGACCTCGCTCTGCCCCTGCTCGAAAAAAATCTCCGAATACGGCGCGCACAACCAGCGTTCGCACGTCACCGTCACCGCGCGTACCAATGGGTTTCTGTGGATTGAAGACTTGGTGCGCAAAGTCGAAGACCAAGCTTCATGCGAACTCTATGGTCTGCTGAAACGGCCCGATGAAAAGTTCGTCACCGAACGCGCCTATGACAACCCCAAGTTCGTCGAAGACATCGTGCGCGACGTGGCGGCGGCGATGAACGCCGAGCCGCTGATCGATTCGTATGTGGTCGAGGCGGAGAATTTTGAGTCGATCCACAATCACAGCGCCTATGCGTTGATTGAGCGCGACAAAACCAGGCAGTAAGTACAACCCGTCAAATGTAGACCTCGTCATTCCAAGCCCCGCCCATCCCTGGCGGGGCTTTTTAGTTTCCGCTTGCCCAACCACTATTCGCACTCCGCACCTATTCCTCACGTTGCCTTATTAAGACAAACGTCCTATTATATTTATTTGGACGACAGTCCAATATAAATCAGGAAGATGAAAATGGTAAAGAGCGTATTGGTAACAGGGGCGACCGGATTCGTGGGCAGCCACATACTCGAATCACTGATGGGGATCACCGGAATCGAAGTGATCGCGGTCTGCAGGGACAAACAGAAGCTGCTGCCGGGATTCAGCGGCGAAGTGCGCGAAGGCGATTTGCGCGACGCCGGTTTCCGCAAGGCCGCCGTGCAGGGCGTGGATGTCCTTTGCAATGCGCTGGCCTGGAGTTCGCTGTGGGGCAATGTCGAGAACTCGCGCCGCCTGTTACTCGAACCCAACCTGGCGCTGATCGAGGCCGCGCGTGCCGCGGGGGTGAAGCGCTACATCAACACCAGTACCACCAGCGCCGCCGCACCCGACCATTCCAGCGACCCGCAGAGCCCTGGCATCTTGCGCCCGCTGTGGCCGCATCTATGCAATGTGATCAGGATCGAGGGGGCGCTGCGCGATGCCGCGAGCGCGGATTTCCAGGTGGTCAATCTGCGGCTGGGCATCTTCGCCGGTCGCCGCTACGCACTCGGCGTGCTGCCAATTCTGGCGCCGCGTCTCAAAACCCATCTTGTCCCCTGGGTGGCGGGCGGGCGCACCGGTCTTCCCATCATCGACGGGCGCGACATCGGCCAGGCCTTCGCCTGTGCGGTTACTGCAAATGGCTTGGCTGATTATGAGGGCTTCAACATCGTCGGTGCCGAGATACCCACGGTGCGCGAAGTCATTTCCTTCCTGCATGACGAATACGGCCTGCCCAAGCCGCATTTCAGCGTGCCATTTTCTATTGCTTACCCGTTTGCCTGGCTGATGGAAAAACTCGACCCCGTCGTGCCATGGGAGCCGCTGGTGACGCGCAGCATTATCCATTTGATGGAAGAAACCGGCGCTGACAACGCCAAGGCGGAACGCCTGCTGAGCTATCGCCCGGCATATGCCTGGCGCGAAGCCATCCGTGCCCAGATGCAGGAAATGGAAGTACGGCAGACACAGCCTATGTCCATGGCGCGACCCATCGCATGAATCATCAAGCCACGGCGGAGGCTGCTCATCCGTCAACCCACCTTTTACAACAGGAGATCATGATGACCACGCCAACCCTATTCAAAGAAGCCCAACTCAAAGCGGTTGAATCCAATCCTTCCATCCTGCTGCGCGAACATGGCGACGCGCTGAATACCTGGTTCGATGCGCGCTATGAAGAAAAGCGCCGTGAGGAAGCGGCCAACCACGTCAATTCGCTTGCCATCATCGCCACCAAGGGCACGATGGACTGGGCCTATCCACCTTTCATCCTGGCTTCGACCGCCTCGGCGCTGGGTTGGGACGTGTCGGTGTTTTTCACCTTTTACGGTCTGGAACTGCTGAAGAAGGATTTGCATCTCGAAGTCAGCCCGCTGGGCAACCCGAGCATGCCGATGAAAATGCCGTTTGGACCGCAGTGGTTCAAGGACATCAACTGGAATATGCCGAATGCGGTGATGGCGGGCATGCCGGGGTTCGAGAAAATGGCAACGGCGCTGATGAAGCAGACGGTCAAAAACAACGGCGTGGCCAGCATCAAGGAACTGCGCGACATCTGCGTCGAAGCCGAAGTGAAGCTGGTGGCCTGCCAGATGACCGTGGAACTGTTTGGTTACAAGCACGACGACTTTATTCCCGAGGTGAAAGACTGGATCGGCGCGGCGACTTTCCTGCCGGTGGCGCAGCAATCCGATGTCTGTCTTTTTATCTGAAAGTTGAAAATGATGACTGGAAACCGACTTGAAGCCGACAATCTCGCGCCTGCGGTTGTAGCCTGAGAATGGATTGAGCGTTACTTACAGGAGAGAACATGAAATCTTTCGCGGAAACTCTGAATGGCTCGCTATATGGCGTATTGCAATGGGCGCAATGGGAAACTTTATGCGGCCAGCTACGCGACAGCAGACAATCCTGGTATTTCTACGCCGTGGGCTGTGGCGTGCCCGATGCACCGCTCGCTGGTGCGGAACTGGACAAGGCGCTCACCGAAATGGATGCGCTGCTCCGGCGCGAGCATGAAGAAACCTATCTCGGCATTGTTTACGTGGATGATCTGGCGAACCCGACACTGGTGAAAATCTACGATCCCAATCATCTGGGTTCCAGTTGCGGAAGCTGCGGTTACACCATTCCGCCGGGCTGGGTGTTGAGCCTGCAAGCGCCGCAGCCGATCTTCAGCGACATTCCGCTGCCGGGCAACCGCCGCCGCTGGTGGCAAAATCTTTTTTCCCCAGCGCCATCATGAACGGCAGCGGCTAAAATGCAGGGCATGGCAAGCAAAGGCGAAAAGACGCGCGCAGACATTGTGGACTGCGCCCGAAAACTGTTTTACGAACACGGCTACGATGGCACGTCGTTCACGCAAATCGTCGACGCAACCGGACTGTTTCGGGGAAACATCTACCACTACTTCAAGGCCAAGGACGATATTCTTGAAGCCGTCGTTGACAGCTATCTGAACGATTACCAAGCGCTTCTAACGCAGTGGGAACACGAGCACAATGATCCCAAGGCGCGCTTGCACGCTTTCGTAAACATGATTGCCGACCACAAGGCGGTACTCGTTAAATACGGCTGTCCCATCGGCAGTTTAAACACAGAACTGGGTAAGGAGCGGCACGAATTGCAGCATGTTGCACGCGCCTTGTTTGAGTTGTTCCAGAATTGGCTAGCCGCGCGTTTTACCGAATTGGGACGGGGTAAAGAGGCGGATAAATTGGCGCTGCATCTGCTTGGCCGAGCGCAGGGGATCGCGGTGATTACGCATGTCTACCGGGACAAACATTTCCTGGAACGGGAAATCGACCAGTTGGTGGACTGGATAAATCAGTTGTAAGCGCTGCACCCACTCACTTCCGGCGAAGCGGTCTCATCTGAATCAAAATCCCAGATCAATACCGCTGCGTCAACGTCATCGTCTGCCCGTCGCGTTTCATTTCCATCCGGTTCAGAAAACTCATCCCCAGCAGCGGGGTGCTCAAACCGGATTCCACGACCAGGCCTTCTACCTGATTCAGCGCAATTCCGCCGAGCTTGACGGTATTGAAGGTCACTCGCCACGCCGGGACGATGCCGGCTGCGGTGTTGACCGCACCCGCCTGCGTTGCCTTGTAATCCAGCCCCATGCGACGGGCGTCGGTGGCGTTGATGGCGATTGAGGTAGCGCCGGTATCGACCAGAAAGCTGACCGGGTAGCTGTTGATGGAGCCCGCTGCCGTGAAATGGCCGCGCACGTCAGCGGTTAGCGAAACACTTGCGCGCTGATCGGTTTGCGCGCTGCCCGCGAAGGACTGCCCCATGCCGAGCGCCCGGCGTTTGCCATCCACCTCAAAATTTGCACCACTGGAGTCGGCTGAAATCAGTTTTACGCCTTGCATGATTTGGCCGATGCTCAAGGTGCGCGGCTTGCCGCCGTCGATGCTGACGATGGCTTTGTCTTTGAACAGCCCCACCACCGATACGCTGGCGGCATAAGTTGCTGCGCTGCCCAAGATTGCGGTCCATGCCATAAAATACGTCAGCGATTGTTTGAGGTGCATGATGAATCCTGTTCTGGTTTTTCGACATTCGGCCACGGAGGGCGCGGGCTATTTTTCCGAGTTTCTTGATCGCCATGCCATTCCTTGGCAGGTGATACGCATTGACGCTGGCGATGCCCTGCCTGACACCCTTAACGGCGTTTCCGGCCTGTGCTTGATGGGCGGTCCGATGAGCGTGAACGACGCTTTGCCTTGGATTTCACAGGAGCTGACACTAATCCGGCAGGCAATTGAACAGGACATTCCCGTAATTGGCCATTGCCTTGGCGGCCAACTGCTGGCAAAAGCATCGGGGGGCATTGTGACCCAAAACCCGGTAAAGGAAATTGGCTGGGGCGAAGTGCAAACGACAAATGCCGATGTCGCCGAAGACTGGGTGGGAAAAAACACGCGACCGATGAATGTCTTTCACTGGCATGGCGAGACCTTTTCACTTCCGCCCGGCGCGGTGCGCATACTCGAAAGTACCCATTGCTCCAATCAGGCGTTTATCCTTAACAACCGTCATCTGGGCATGCAGTGCCATGTGGAGATGACACCGCTTATGGTCAAGGAATGGTGCGAGAACGGTGCCGATGAAATAGCCGCCAGCCCAAGCCCTGCGGTGCAAACCGCTGAAGTGATGCAATCCGGCCTGGATATCCGCACACACGAACTACATGGGATCGCAGACAAAGTTTATACCCGCTGGATTCAAGGGCTTCGACAATAATATAATGCGAATCTGCGAACCCGCAGCAGCATCGTTACACACTCAAGGAGACGCACATGCAGGACGCGGATTACACCCAGTTTGATTTCGGCGATCGACTGAAAGATTACGTCAATGAAGTCATGAATTACGGCGGTGCACCACGTACCGAAGCTGAATTGACCGAGGGACAAAAAGTATTTCTGCGCGCAGTCAAGCGGGAAATGGTGAAATACGTTGATGCCAACCGTAGCGGTTATCCGCGTAATTTACTGGAGCAGATGGAGTCTTTTACCCGTACGATTGGCGACCTGCATAACTCTTACTTCGATTCCAGTATGCGCAAAATAAGTGATTGCCTTTATAACCGCTGGAAGATGCTGTTTGAGGAAACCAAAAAACTGGCTGCCGCTGGTGGCGAGTCAAAACCTGCCTGGGTAGGCATCATCAAGACTGAACCATCGGATATGCCCGCCTTCTTCGACGCCTAAGTCACTGTTTTAACTGAATGTACGAAGTGGGATGCGCCGGGTTCGGGCAGGTCGGCTGTATTCCCTGTCAACAATATCAAAGCCGCTTATCTTGAAATAAATAGAAAGCATTATTCAGGCACAAAGCCCGGTGCTATGCTGCTCCGACTTAAAAATCCAACTTATTGAGTAATCGGAGAAGAGCATGTCCAAACTGGTACGCCCACACGGTGGCGGCGAAATCAAACCCCTGTTGTTGACTGGCGCTGCACTTGCCGCCGAAACAACGCGCGCCGCTACACTGCCCAAGGTCAAAATGAGCTCACGCGAAACTGGCGACCTGATCATGATGGGCATTGGCGGCTTTACCCCGCTGGATGGTTTTATGACCCATGCCGACTGGCAAGGTGTCTGCGACGGCTACAAAATGGCGAGTGGTCTGTTCTGGCCGATCCCGGTCACGCTCTCGACCGATGAAGTTACCGGTAAGAGCGTTGCGGTCGGCGCTGATATTGCGCTGGTCAACGGCGAAACCGGTGAAATCATGGGCACCATGAAGGTCACTGAAAAATATTCCATCGACAAGGCGCACGAGTGCATGCAGGTCTACAAGACCACGGACATGGAACACCCCGGCGTGAAGATGGTGATGGAGCAAGGTGCAATCAACCTGGCTGGCTCAGTCAAAGTGCTGTCTACCGGCGGCTTCAAGGAAGAATACGGCGACCAGTTCATGACCCCGCTGGAAACCCGTGCTCTGTTCGAAAAAATGGGCTGGTCGAAAATTGCCGCGTTCCAGACGCGCAACCCGATGCACCGCTCGCACGAATACCTGGCCAAGATCGCCATCGAAACCATGGACGGCGTGCTGATTCACTCTCTGCTTGGTGCGCTCAAGCCCGGTGACATCCCCGCCGAAGTCCGTTCCGAAGCCATCAGCACCCTGGTCGAAAACTACTTCGCGCCCAATACCGTAATCCAGGCCGGTTATCCGCTGGACATGCGCTACGCCGGCCCGCGTGAAGCCCTGCTGCATGCGCTGTTCCGCCAGAATTACGGCTGCTCGCACCTGATCGTCGGCCGCGACCATGCGGGCGTGGGTGACTACTACGGTCCGTTCGACGCACAGAAGATTTTCGATGAAATCCCCAAAGGCGCGCTCGAAACCACCAACATGAACATCGACTGGACCTTCTGGTGCAACAAATGCGGAGGCATGGCTTCGCAGCGCACCTGCCCGCACACCAAGGACGACCGCATTCTGTTGTCCGGCACCAAAGTGCGTTCGATGTTGTCGGAAGGCCAGGCGCTGCCGGTCGAATTCAGCCGTCCGGAAGTCGCCAAAGTCCTGCAGAAATACTATGCCGGTCTGACTGACGAACAGAACGTCAAGGTTGAATTGAAGGGCCATTCGGCCAAATAACTTTTTCGGAGCTTTGAACCCGACCGGAAGCGGATTCGCGAGTCGCCCCGGCCAAGGTTCAGGTTCAGGCATCCAAAACGGACCGCGACGTACGCGGAGTTAGCTAACTTTTAGGAGACTGTAATGCCAACCTACGTTCGTACTGACAAGTGCGATGGCTGCAAAGGTCAAGATAAGACCGCTTGCATGTACATCTGCCCGCATGACCTGATGATGCTGGACAAGGACGGTTCACAAACCGGCCATGCCATGCGTGCATACAATCAGGAACCCGAGCAATGCTGGGAATGCTATTCCTGCGTGAAAATCTGCCCGCAACAAGCCATCGAAGTTCGCCACTATGCTGACGTTGTGCCGCTGGGCGGCATGGTTCAGCCGCTGCGTGGTTCCGATTCGATCATGTGGACCATCAAGTTCCGCAACGGCAACATGAAGCGCTTCAAGTTCCCGATCCGCACCACCCCAGAAGGTTCGATTGATCCTTTCGGCGGCAAGCCGACGGCTGTGATGGCGAACATCGCCAAAACAGGTTTCTTCAACCAGGAAAACGGCTACCGTGCAGGCAACCCTGCTGAGCTGATCCGCAAGTAATTGGAGCGTAAATAAAATGGCTGGAGAATTTGGTAATCCCACAGTAGTACAGGAAGAAGTTGACATCCTGCTGATCGGCGGCGGCATGGCTTGCTGCGGCGCTGCATATGAAGTGATGCGTTGGGCTGAGGCTGCTAAAGCCGATTCCGGCATCGATCTGAGAATCAAGCTGGTCGACAAAGCTGCAATGGACCGTTCAGGTGCTGTTGCGCAGGGTCTGTCCGCAATTAACACCTACATCGGTGCCGAGCAGGATCCCGCTGATTATGCACGTATGGTCTCAAACGACCTGATGGGCATCACCCGCGACGACCTCGCTTACGATCTGGGCCGTCACGTTGACGAGTCCGTTCACCTGTTCGAAGAATGGGGTCTGCCCATCTGGAAAACCGACGAAAACGGCGAACGTCACGACGGCGCGCAAGGCATGACCCCGTTGAAAGACGGCGGCAAGCCTGTGCGTTCAGGCAAATGGCAGATCATGATCAACGGCGAATCCTACAAATGGATCGTTGCTGAAGCCGCCAAAAAAGCACTGGGCATGGATCGCATCGAAGAGCGTATCTTTATCGTCAAGCTGGTTAACGACAAGAACGACCCGCTGCGTGTTGCGGGTGCCGTAGGATTCTCGACCCGCGAAAACAAAGTCGTGGTGTACACCGCCAAGACGATTCTGCTGGCCGCTGGTGGTTGCGTGAACATCTTCCGTCCGCGTTCGGTTGGTGAAGGTACTGGCCGTGCATGGTATCCGGTGTGGAACGCAGGTTCCACCTACGCGATGGCTGCTGAAGCTGGCGCCGAAATGACCATGATGGAAAACCGTTTCGTTCCCGCCCGCTTCAAGGACGGTTACGGCCCTGTCGGCGCATGGTTCCTGCTGTTCAAAGCACAAGCTGTGAACGCCAACGGCGAAGTCTACATGGTTCGCAACAAGGAACTGCTGAACGACTATCCTCCCTACGGTCAAGCTGCGGTTCCCGCTTCGTGCCTGCGTAACCACCTGATGCTGAAGGAAATGAAAGAAGGCCGCGGTCCCATTTACATGGACACCGTGACCGCTTTGGCAAAACTGCGTGAAACGCTGACCCCGCGCGAAGTCAAGCATCTGGAAGCAGAAGCCTGGGAAGACTTCCTCGACATGTGTATCGGCCAGTGCGGTATCTGGGTCGGTGAAAACATCGAGCCGGAAAAGAAAAACTCCGAACTGATCCCGACCGAGCCCTATCTTCTGGGTTCACATTCCGGTTGCTGCGGCATCTGGGTGTCCGGTCCCGACGACGTTGGCGCACCGACATCGGAAGATCATGCCGACGCTGGCAAGATCCCCGCTCACCTGCCCAAGGGCTGGAACTGGGGCTACCGCTCCATGACCACGGTCAAGGGTCTGTTCACTGCCGGTGACGGCGTGGGCGCATCCGGTCACAAGTTCTCCTCCGGTTCACACGCCGAAGGTCGCATGTGTGCCAAGTCCATGGTCAAGTACTGCATCGACAACAAGGACTGGAAACCCGAGCTGGACGCTTCTGTCGACCAGCTGGTGGAAGAAATCTACAAGCCCGTGCGTACCTATCTTGAGCACAAGGATTACACCACAGCGATTGACGTCAACCCCAACTACATCACACCGAAAATGCTGCAGTTCCGCTTGCAGAAAATCATGGATGAGTATGTTGCTGGCGTGGCCACTTACTACACCACCAACGGCAAAATGCTGGAAGTGGCTGAAGAAAAGCTGAACATGCTGAAGGAAGATGCCGAGAAGATGCGTGCAAAAGACCTGCACGAACTGCTGCGTGCATGGGAAAACTACCATCGCGTGTTGACTGCCGAAGCTCACATGAAGCACATTCAGTTCCGTGAAGAAAGCCGTTACCCTGGCTTCTACTACCGCATGGACAAGAACTTTGTCGATGAAGAAAACTGGCATTGCTTCGTGAACTCGATCTATGACAAGAACACCAAACAGTGGAACTGCTTCAAGCGCGCCCACGTGGATCTGGTCGACAAGTCCAAGCTGTTCAAGCCCGCTGCTCACTAAATAGCTGGCTGTTGTAACAAAAACAGGGCACCTTCGGGTGCCCTGTTTTTTTGCGTCAAATCATCACGAACTCACAACCGGCAGATAGGCACATCCTGCGGAACAATCGGCAAAAAAGATTTTAATTCTGGAAAGGAAAAGTTAGATGACAAAACTCGTATCTAACTTCATAAATATGGTCGGGGTGAGAGGATTCGAACCTCCGACTCCTGCGTCCCGAACGCAGTACTCTACCAGGCTGAGCTACACCCCGAGGCAGATTGGGAACGCATCGGCAACTGCATACAACTGTCGACAACACGCACAAGAAAAACAAACGGGAAATACTGCATTCCGCGACTAAAAACTACGGTCAACCGCGAAAGCCGCTAATTGTAACAAAGCTGACTTGAATTTTGAATCAGGTAGAACAGAAATAGCTTCACTTGCTGCCTCAACCTCGCGTTGCGCTTGCGCTCGGGTGTACTGCAAGGCCTGTGTATCCTTGATTGCAGCCAGTACACTTTGAAACTCTGTCAGGCCACCCTGCTCGATTGCATGGCGGATACTGGCAGCCTGTTCAGGTGTGCCGTGTTTCATTGCGTACAGCAAAGGCAGGGTGGGCTTGCCTTCAGCCAGATCGTCTCCAATGTTTTTTCCCGTTTTCAGAAAGTCACCTGAATAATCCAGCACGTCGTCAATCAATTGGAACGCGGTACCTAAATGCATGCCGTAGTTGGCTAGCGCGCTCTTCTGCGCATCCGTTCCACCGCCGATGACAGCGCCAAGCCGACCCGCAGCCTCAAACAGCTTGGCAGTTTTGTAACGGATGACGCGTAAATAGTTTTCTTCATCAATATCTGCATCATGGCAATTAAGTAATTGCAGCACCTCACCTTCGGCTATGGTATTCGTTGCATCAGACAGAATACGCATGACTTCCATGTTATTCACGCCCACCATCATCTGAAAGGCGCGTGAATATAGAAAGTCCCCAACCAGCACGCTGGCGGCGTTACCAAACAGGGCATTGGCCGTTTCCCGCCCACGACGCAAGTCTGACTCGTCAACCACATCATCGTGCAGCAAGGTTGCGGTATGAATGAATTCGACCACCGCAGCCAGCTCATGATGCGCTTGACCGGTGTAACCGAAGCAACCTGCCGACAACAGCACCAGCGCGGGGCGCAGACGCTTACCGCCGCTGTTGATGATGTATTCTGAAACCTGACAAATCAAGGCAACTTCAGAATATAAGCGCTCGCGAATGACGCGATCGACAGCGTGCATGTCGTCGGCAAGAAAAGTTTGCAGGCTTTGCAAAGACACAATAGATTCGGGTTCAAGTAAAGGCCGATATGTTAACAGCCAAGCCTGTTTTTTTAATAGAACGTCAAACGGTTTGACTTCCCCACCGTTCACCGCTAAAATCTCGCGCTTTCCTGGGTTTGAAATGCGTTGGAGCACCCACATGTATGCAGTTATCAAAACCGGCGGCAAACAGTATCGCGTTTGCGCTGGTGACAAACTTAAAATTGAAAAACTCGAAGCCGAAATTGGCAGCGAAGTGACCTTTGACCAGGTGCTGATGGTTGGCGACGGCGACGACATTAAAGTCGGTCTGCCTATGCTGGCTGGCGCAACGGTCAAGGCCACCGTACTGAATCAGGCGCGTGGCGACAAGATCCACATTTTCAAAATGCGTCGCCGCAAGCACTATCGTAAGAGCCAAGGTCACCGTCAGTACTTCACTGAAGTACAAATCGGCGGCATTACCGCATAAGGAGCTAAAGCATGGCACATAAAAAAGCAGGCGGCAGTTCCCGTAACGGTCGCGACTCTGAATCGAAACGTCTGGGTGTCAAACGCTACGGCGATCAACTGGTGTTGGCAGGCAATATTCTGGTACGTCAGCGCGGCACCCAGTTTCACCCCGGCGATAACGTCGGCATCGGCAAAGATCACACCCTGTTTGCCAAAGCGGATGGGCTGGTCAAGTTTGAAATCAAGGGCGCGCAAAGACGTCGCACCGTGCGCATCGAGCCGGTTGCCGTTTAGCCTTAGCTGAGTTTCAAAAAAGCCCTGTCCACCGGATGGGGCTTTTTTGTTTGTGGAGCACGGTCATGAAATTTATCGACGAAGCGAAAATTGAAGTCTATGCAGGGAAAGGCGGCGATGGTTGCGCCTCGTTTCGTCGTGAAAAATACATACCCAAAGGCGGCCCGGACGGCGGCGATGGCGGACGTGGCGGCAGCGTGTTTGCAGTGGCAGACCGCAATATCAATACCCTGATCGAGTTTCGCTACACGCGCATCTTCAAAGCCAAAAAAGGTGAAAACGGACGTGGCGCGCAGTGTTACGGCAAAGCCTCCGACGATGTGATTATGCGGGTTCCGGTAGGAACGGTTTTTAGCGACCCCGAGTCGGGCGAAGTGGTTGCCGACCTGGCAGAAGACGGGCAGAAAGTCTGCCTGGCCAAGGGCGGAAAAGGCGGCCTGGGTAATCTGCATTTCAAGTCCAGCCTGAACCGCGCACCACGCCAGTTCACCGAAGGCGAGCCGGGCGAGGAGTGGGAAAAGCTCGCTATGGAACTCAAGATTCTGGCGGATATTGGCTTGCTCGGCATGCCCAACGCCGGTAAATCGACTTTCATTCGCGCCGTGTCCGCAGCGCGTCCCAAGGTGGCCGATTATCCCTTCACCACGCTCGCACCTAATCTGGGCGTGGTACGCGTCGACAGCGAACGCAGTTTTGTCATCGCCGACATTCCCGGCCTGATCGAAGGTGCGGCAGAAGGAGCCGGCCTCGGCCACCAGTTTTTGCGCCATCTGCAACGTACGCATCTACTCCTGCATCTGGTCGATATTTCACCGCGTTGGGATGACGCTAATCCAGTACGCGAGGCGCGCGCCATCGTGGAAGAACTGCGCAAATACGATGAGTCGTTGTATGAGAAGCCGCGCTGGCTGGTATTAAACAAAATCGACATGCTGGATGAGACAGAACAGCAAGCCGTCATTGATCAGTTTGTCAAAGACTATGATTGGAAGGAACCGGTTTTTGCCATTTCCGCACTCACCGGCCTGGGCTGTGAAAAGCTGACCTATGCCGTGATGGATTATCTGGGCAACATAAAAAACAGCCATCGGGCACCTGTAGACGCATTGCCGGATATTGGCTAATCAATACGGGCTGGTTCAGGCTCAACCCGCTTCCAGTCGTTTTCCTGCAGAGCGACCTGGTATTTAGCCCACTTCGCAAATTCGCCTGGGCTGCACTGGCCTTTTTTACGGCGGCAGATGCCAGCCACGCCCTTGAACTCATAAATAGTTTCGCCACTTTCGGCTTGCGCTGTAATGGCGGCCAACTGGCGCACGCCCCAGGTTTTTCCATACGCGCCGTTGCTGTAAAAAAATCCGGGTTTGAGTTCGTCGATTGTCATTGCAAAAAGCTTA
>JBEBIZ010000051.1:0-3759 GCA_040080135.1 Thiobacillaceae bacterium | reverse complement strand
GGTGGATTGGGCGGAGGTGGATTTGGTGGCGGCGGGGGCGGCGGTTTCGGCGGCGGAGGCGCATCGGGATCATGGTGAATCTGCAACGTTGGCTGGGTCATGTTTTCAGTTCGCCGTGGGCGGTGCGGCGCGCGTTTCCGCCCGATGCACTGCAAGCAATCGAAGACGAAATTCGCACGTCTGAAAAGTTGCACAACGGCGAACTCCGGGTGGCGATCGAAGCCAGCCTGACACCTCTGTCGGTGTGGCGCGGGCAGTCCGGCCGCGCGCGCGCGATCGAGGCGTTTTCCCATCTGCGTGTGTGGGATACCGAACACAACAGCGGCGTGCTCATTTACCTGCTTTTGGCCGACCGAAATATCGAGATTGTTGCTGATCGCGGTATTGCTGCGCGGATTGATCCGCAAGAATGGGAACGTATCGCGCGCACCATGGAGCAAGCCTTCCGCAGCGGGCAATTCAGCCAGGGTACGCAGGCCGGTATTCGCGCGATTACCGCCTTGCTGGCGCAGCACTTTCCGCCGACAGGGAATAATCCGGACGAGCTTTCGAATCGTCCGGTCATTGTGAGGAGATAAGATGCAAGCCTGGTTTTTATGGTGGATTGTGGCGGCAGTGCTGGTCGGTATTGAGCTGACCAGCGGCACGTTTTATTTACTGGTTTACGGCCTTGCCGCTGCGATTGCCGGACTGGTGGCGTGGCTCGGTGCGAGTGCCGTCGTGCAATTACTGGCTGCCGCGCTGATTGCAGCAGGTGGCACTTACGCGTTACGCCGCTGGCGGCACAGTGACGATCATCCCGAGTCGTCCATGCAGATTCTGGATATTGGCCAAAGCGTAAAAGTCGAGTCCTGGTCGAATGGCCACGGACAGGTTCAATATCGCGGCGCAGTGTGGGATGCCGAGGCTGAGTCCGCCGATGTGGATTCCACTCGACCGTTGATGATTCGTGCGGTAAAAGGCAACACGTTGATTTTAGGAAACCAGGAATAAACCATGAATATTGTCGCATTCGTTATTTTGTTTGTTGTTGCCATCATCGTTGCCAAGGGCGTGCGCGTCGTGCCCCAGCAAAGCGCCTGGGTCGTGGAGCGGCTCGGCAAATACCACGGCACACTGTTGCCCGGCCTCAATCTGGTGATCCCGTTCATCGACAATATTGCCTACAGGCATTCGCTGAAAGAATTCCCGCTCGACGTGCCCAGTCAGGTCTGCATTACCCGGGACAACACTCAGCTTGCGGTCGATGGCGTGCTGTATTTTCAGGTGACCGACGCAAAAATGGCCTCCTATGGATCAAGCGATTACATCGCAGCCATATCGCAGCTGGCACAGACCACATTGCGCTCGATGATCGGCAAAATGGAAATGGACAAGACCTTTGAAGAACGCGACCTGATCAATCGCGGCGTGGTGATGGCGCTGAACGAGGCCTCAACCAACTGGGGCGTCAAAGTGCTGCGCTACGAGATCAAGGACCTCACGCCGCCCAAGGACATCCTGCACGCAATGCAGCGCCAGATCACAGCCGAACGCGAGAAACGCGCCTTGATTGCTTCATCCGAAGGTCGCATGCAGGAACAGATCAACCTTGCCACCGGCGAACGTGAAGCTGCCATCCAGCAATCGGAAGGTCAGCGTCAGGCCGCGATCAACCGCGCCCAGGGCGAAGCCGAAGCCATCAAGGCGATTGCCGATGCCAATGCACAGGCCATAGCGCGTGTTGCACAAGCGGTCGAACTGCCCGGCGGCGCGCAGGCCGTCAACCTGAAAGTCGCCGAGAAATATGTCGATGCCTTTGCCGGCATCGCCAAGACCGGCAATACGCTGATCGTTCCATCGAATATGGCAGATATCAGCTCGCTGATTGCGGGCGCGATGAGTGTAGTGAAGTCACAGAAGGTTTAGCCCGGGAGGTGCGCCATGTATTACATCGTTGAAACCGGAAAATCATTTGACCAAGCGTCAGCCGATCTAGAGTCGGCGGTCAAGCGGCACAGCTTCGGCGTGCTGCATGTTCACGATCTGGGTGCCACACTGCGGAGCAAAGGTATTCCGTTTAAAAACGAATGCAAAGTATTCGAGGTGTGCAATCCCGCGCAGGCGGCAAAAGTCCTGTCGACCGATATGCGTTTGAACATGGCACTGCCGTGCCGTATTTCCGTGTTTACCGAAAACGGCAAAACGAAGATCGGCCTGATTAAACCGGTGCAAATGCTGTCGGCGCTGTCGCAGGATGCAGCCTTGGTTCAAGTCGCCAAAGAGGTTGAGGAAGCAACCATGCAGATGGTGGATGAGGCGAAGTGAAGGCTTGTCACATTATTTCACGCATGTCGTGGGTATAAATACCGGAGCCTCCACATTCGGCGATGCGTGGTGTTACCGACCTGTCGGCTTGATCTTATCCCAGCGACAACCACGGCCTGCCCTTTATGCCCTTCAAGGTGCTTGCGGGTGCAATAACGATTGCGCCTACACGGGCTTTTGATTGGGTATGGGACGTTACCCATACCGGACAAGGCGTTGCGCGCTTTTTATTGCATACTAAACCTTTGATTCAGGGAAGCTGTAATATTGCGGCATGTTTTCCCCAAAACATCAGGAGCAATCGCATGCAAGCAGTTGAATTCATAGGCAAGCCTCACGACGGCGTAGTTGATCTGCCGACCGAGTTGCGCGGCTGGAATGGCCGCCGGGTACGGGTCATTTTGCTCGACGAAGAAAGTGCGCCTACAACAGCGACATCCAGCTTTACCACGTTCACCCTCAAGACACGCGATTTCCGGTTCGACCGCGACGAAGCCAATGCCCGCTGAACGGTTTCTCGATACCAACATCCTGCTGTACCTTTATTCGGAAGATGAGCCGGATAAACGTACGCGCGCCCAGCTACTGGTGCGAGGCGAAACGCGTGCCTGGGTCAGCACCCAAGTGCTGTCTGAAATGGCGAATGTGCTGCACCGCAAATTTGGCGTGACCTACCCGGATATTGCGATTGCGCTGCATGAGATTCGCGCCGTGTGCGCGACGCATCAAGTGACGGCGGAAACCATCACCCTGGCATTGAGCCTTGCCGAACGCTATCGCCATTCGTATTACGACAGCCTGATTCTCGCTGCGGCGTTGGAATGCGGCTGTAACGAGCTTGTCAGCGAGGACATGCAGAATGGCTTTGTCATCGACTCGCGTCTAACGATACGCAATCCGTTTGTCTGAACGGGCTTGTGGCCAGATGCACCCACAAGCTCGATGGAGGCAGTTATGAGCCGAACAAAGAAATTTCGAGTCTGGAACCGTTGATCCTGAATATTGTATATACTTAACCGTGCATACATTTTCGGATGCGCATGATGAAAACCGCGAAAGTCTTCAAACAAGGCAACAGTCAGGCGGTACGGCTGCCCAAGGAATTTCGTTTCTCAGAAGACGAAGTTGAAATTCGCCGCGAAGGCGATGCGATCGTGCTGCTGCCAAAATCGTCCATCCGCTGGCGGCATGTCCGCGCCTGCCTGGGGAAATTCAAGGGCGAGCTGGAGCGCGATCAACCCGCCCAGCCGGGTCCGCGTGACTGGTAAGCGGCATGGCTTACCTGCTGGATACCAACACCTGCATCTACCTGCTTACCGGTAACCAGCCGGACTATCAGCGCAACATCCTCGCCAGGCTGGAGGCGCTGCCGCGCAACGAGCGCCCTGTGATTTCCACCGTAGTCTTGTCAGAACTGCAATACGGCGTGCGGAAAAGTCGCTGGCGCAAGGC
>JBEBIZ010000033.1:0-16890 GCA_040080135.1 Thiobacillaceae bacterium | reverse complement strand
TCGACATCCGCTGGCAACAACGTCTCGCCAATTACGCCAAGGCGCTGGAACAGCTTTCCAGCGCTGTGACGACGAGCCAGCAGCGCCCGCTCTCCGACCTTGAAAAGCAGGGGCTGATCCAGGTGTTCGAGTTCACCCACGAACTGGCGTGGAATGTGATGAAAGATTACTTCGCGTATCAAGGCAATCCCGGCATTACAGGCTCGCGCGACGCGGCGCGCGAGGCGTTCCAGAAAGGCCTGGTCGAGGACGGCGAGGGCTGGATGGAAATGATCCGGAGTCGCAACCAGACTTCACACACCTACCAGCAGAAAATTGCGGATGAAATTGCGGGACATATCGTCGAGTGGTATTTCCCACTGTTTCAACGCTTTTTGCTCAAGATGAATTCCCTCGCGGCGTAATCTTGCTCGCCATGCCTTACGGTCTGAAACCGGACACGATTACCAAAATCAACGGCGTGCTGGCGGCGCACCCGAGCATCGAGCGGGCGATTCTCTACGGTTCGCGCGCCAAGGGAAATTATCGCGATGGTTCGGATATTGACCTGTGTCTGGTGGGTGATACGATTTCACTGTCGGAGCAACTGAAAATCGAGTCCGAGCTGGATGATCTTATGTTGCCTTACAAGATTGATTTGTCCCGTTTCCAGGCTTTGGATAATCCGGCCTTGATCGATCATATTCGGCGGGTAGGGGTCGTGTTCTACAGCTCACACACCGTGACTTTACACAAGGTGTAAGACAGCTGAATATTTGCCGGAATACCCGAAACTCAAATCGGGAAGAACATGAAGGTGGCGACGTTGATGACGCCGTTTTTGATGGTTCGATTGGTTTTGTCTTCGACAATTTTTGCCAGAGTGTCCTGAATCGCAATGATTTTGCTGAAATGGTGCTCGGTTGCGTCGTCTGTTTTCAACGTCGGTTTGTTTGCGGAGGTTGACGGAGAAATCAGTTTCTTCTGAACGATTTCGTAGTTGCGCGCGCTGTTGTACAGGCGCTGTGGCTCCAGGCTGTCGAGCACATAAAAATCCATTTTGTCGTTGTAGGATGACATGGTCATGGCGAGCAGGCCTTCGATCATGGCCTGTACCCGGTCGCCCGGATATTCTTTGCGGAACGCATCTTTAACGCGCACATCCCATTCGGCGCCCAGTTTGGGTTCCATCGGCCACACCACCGCATTGTCGACAGCCTCGCCTATTTTACTGGCACCACTTTTGTGCAGCTCTCTGGGGTTGAGCCGGTAGAGATTATTGGCTAGCTGCTTTAGCCCGGCCAAGACTTCTTGCTGATGGATTTCGGCCACCATGTCGATATCGCTTTTTGCCAAATCGCCTACTTTGAATGGGCGTGCGGATTGGGAACCATCCTTGTACTTGATGGAATTGGATGCGCATGCAGATAGCATCAGCGCAAGTATTACGGCTGCATATTGCTTCATATCCTGTTTCTCCGTGTGAGTTTTTACGGCATCAGCAGGGATATCTTTAGACTTTTAATCCCTTTGATCACAAGTTTATTGATCTGATTTTATTGGTGTGTAAATAAATAACACGTATCGTAGCACCCCTGCGGTCACTGCGACCACAGCCTGAACGCGATGCCGTTGATGTAGGCGGATGGCTGGTGCAAGATGTGGCATGACTGTGTTCCAAGCAGTCGACCCTGCCAAAAATCCAGGAAATGCCATGCTCGAACTCAGGCCCAGTTGTGAACACTGCAACAAACTACTGCCTCCCGATTCGCCTGAGGCGCGTATTTGTAGTTATGAATGCACGTTTTGCGTGACATGCGTTGACAGTGTGCTGGCGAACGTTTGCCCAAACTGCGGCGGCGGCTTTGTGCCTAGACCGGTCAGGCCGTCGAAGAACTGGAAAGGGGATAATTTTCTGGGCAAGGATCCCGCGAGCAGCCAGATCAAGCACAGGCCGGTCGATGCGGACGCGCACGCACTGTTTTCGGCCGCAATTAAAACCATCCCACCCGCACTAAGATAAAAAATTCGGCTGACAAAAAAACAGCATGAAACCCGCGCAGCATGACATTCCGTTTTTCCCGCCGGTGGAGCACGCCTTGGCGGAGCCGAATGGTTTGCTGGCGATGGGCGGCGACCTGACGGCGACGCGGCTGCTGGAGGCGTATCGGCACGGCATTTTTCCCTGGTTCAATCCGGGTGAGCCGATTTTGTGGTGGAGTCCGGACCCGCGCATGGTGCTGATTCCGGACGAGCTGCGGGTGACGCGTTCGCTAGCTAAACGGATGCGTAACGGCGGTTTCGAGATTCGCATTGATAGCGCATTTCAGCAGACCATGCTGGCGTGTGCGGCTCCCCGCAGCTTCGACGCGCAGGGCGGCGCGAACGGTACCTGGATTTCGCCGGAAATCGTTGCGGCCTATACGCATTTGCACCGCCTGGGAGTGGCGCATTCGATCGAAACCTGGCAAGGCGGCGAACTGGTCGGCGGGTTATACGGGGTGGCGATTGGCCGGATGTTTTACGGCGAGTCGATGTTTAGCCGCGTACCGGATGCGTCGAAAGTGGCGCTGGCGACGCTGTGCCGACAGTTGCAGCGCTGGGATTTCGGGATGATCGATTGCCAGATGGAAACCGCGCATTTGGCCAGCATGGGCGCCCGTCCGATTCCGCGCAGCGAGTTCTGTACAAAGCTGGCAGCCTTGATAGACTTGGGCAACGTTCCTTCGCCCTGGCGCTTTGATGTGCTCGATTGATAAACCCGACTGATGTATCCGACTGAGCCCCCGTTTCAGCGCGTCCAGTTTTATCTGACCGCCAGTTACACGTGCAGCTATTTGCCTGACCGGCAGGCGCGTTCGCAGGTTGCCACCCCCGCGCACTTTATTAACAGCGAGGTGTATAGCCAGCTGATTCGCGCCGGGTTTCGTCGCAGCGGGCAGTTCACTTATCGCCCTTCGTGCGAAACCTGTCACGAGTGCATCCCGGCGCGGGTGCGGGTGGCCGATTTTGCGCCCAGCCGCACCCAGCGTCGCTGTCTGGCGCGCAACAGCCATCTCGAAGCACGTTTTTTGGCGCTGACGTATCGCGACGAGCACTTTGCCCTGTACCGAAAATATCAAGCCAGCCGCCATGCGGGCGGTGGCATGGATCAGGACGGCTCGGAGCAGTACACGCAGTTTTTGCTGTCGTCCAACGTCAACAGTGTGCTGGTCGAGTTTCGCGACGGCGGCGAGCTGGTCATGGTCAGCGTGATTGACCAGACCGAAGACGGCCTGTCTGCGGTCTACACTTTTTTTGATCCTGAACGAGAGAAAGACAGCCTCGGCAGCTATGGCGTGTTGTGGCAAATCGACCTCGCGCGGCGGCTGGAACTGCCCTACGTCTATCTGGGTTACTGGATCGCCTCGACCCGCAAGATGGCCTACAAAAAACAGTATCAGCCGCTGGAAGGTCTGGTCGAGGGACGCTGGCAATTAATCGCGGCATGATGCGCGGCGGGCGTGCGCTGGCAATATTGATGCTGCTGGCGCTGGCTGGTTGCGCGTCAACCAGCACGCCTCGCATCTTGAACCCTGCCGCCGACTTCGCGTTGTATTCCCCTGACCCGCGCATCGAGTTTGAACCCGGATTCGAGGCCTACGCCGAGCGCGTAGCGAACGTTCTGCCGGGCGCTATCGCCAAGGTCGAGGCCGCGCACTATCTGCCGTTTTATCGATCCCCCCAAGTGTTTGTCTGCGGTACCGATGCCTGCTTTAAACGCTACGTGATGACCCCCAAGCTCTCGGCAGCCGTCGTGCCGGATAACCGCCTGATTCTGTCACCCAACCTCAATGGCCGGGAGCAAGACCGGCTTGAGCCGCTGCTGATTCACGAGCTGTCGCACCTGCATCTGGGCCAGCGCATCGGCCACTATCACACCACCCTTCCGGTCTGGTTTCACGAAGGCTGGGCCTCGCTGACGGCCAATGGCGGCGGTGCTGAATACATCACCGATGCGCAGGCCGCCGCCGCGATTCGCGAAGGCCGCCGGGTGGATCTGAGCCAGCGCGACACGCCGGATGTGCGCCATCGCGCCCCGGCATTCAAGCTCACGATTTACGAGTTTTACCGGCAATCCATGCTGCTGGTGGGCTGGCTCCGTCGCCACGATGAGGCACGCTTTCGCGAACTGGTGCTGGCCGTGCAAAATAACCAGGATTTTGAAATCGCGTTCTGGGATGTCTACGGCACTTCCCCTGCAATGCAACTGGTGCCTTTCTTCGCCGCAGCGCAAAACGGCGATAATATCGGCGCTGTTCCCGATACTAATCTCGCCGCCGACTCAAGCCCATGAAACCCTACCTCGATTTGATGCGCCACGTGTATGAACACGGCACGCGCAAGGACGACCGCACCGGCACCGGCACCCTCTCGGTGTTCGGCTGGCAAATGCGTTACAACCTGGCCGATGGTTTTCCGCTCGTCACTACCAAAAAATGCCACCTGCGTTCCATCCTCCACGAATTACTGTGGTTTTTGCAGGGCGACACCAACATCCAATACCTGAAGGAAAACGGCGTCAGCATCTGGGACGAATGGGCCGACGAAAACGGCAACCTCGGCCCGGTCTATGGTCATCAATGGCGCAGCTGGCCCAGGCCCGATGGCGGCACCATCGACCAGATCAGTGAAGTAGTGAAGACGCTCAAGACCAACCCTGATTCGCGCCGCATCATCGTCTCGGCCTGGAACGTCGCCGACCTCGACAAAATGGCGCTGGCGCCGTGTCACGCCTTTTTCCAGTTTTACGTCGCCGATGGCAAGTTGAGCTGCCAGCTCTACCAGCGCAGCGCCGACATCTTCCTCGGCGTGCCGTTCAACATCGCCAGCTATGCGCTGCTCACCTTGATGATGGCGCAGGTCACCGGATTGCAGCCCGGCGACTTCGTCCACACCCTGGGCGACGCGCACCTGTATTCCAACCACCTCGATCAGACCCGAGAGCAGTTGAGCCGCGAGCCGCGCCCGCTGCCGATCATGACGCTGAACCCGGAGGTGAGAGATATATTTGCCTTCCGCTTCGAAGATTTCACGCTCAGTAACTACGATCCGCACCCCGCGATCAAGGCACCGGTCGCGGTATGAGTAATCAAAAGATACCGCGGATCAGCGTCATCGCCGCGCTCGCCAAAAACCGCGTCATCGGCATCGAAAACCGCCTGCCCTGGCGCCTGCCCGAAGATCTCGCCCACTTCAAGGCGCTCACGCTCGGCCATCCGATCCTGATGGGCCGCAAAACCTTCGAATCGCTCGGTCGCCCGCTGCCCGGGCGCACCAACATCGTCATCACCCGCAACGCTGATTATTCCAAAGAGGGTTGTCTCGTCGCCGATTCCATCCCCGCTGCGCTGGCCTTGTGTGCCGAAGTTGATGAGGTTTTTTTCATCGGCGGTGCCGAGTTGTATGCGCAAGTGATTCCGTTCGCGGATCGTTTGTACCTGACCGAAGTCGATATCGAAGCGAAGGGCGACGCATGGTTTCCCGACTATGACCGTGGCGCGTTCAGGGAAGTCTCGCGCGAGCCGCACATGGGTGAGAAGGGCGATCTGCTGGGGTTTGATTTTGTGGTGTATGAAGTTAAGTAAACATTCGTTTTTAGCAAGTCTCAGGACATAAATCGGCAACCATGACTACAGATTTAGCACACAACGACTGGCTTGAAACATACAAGTCTCTCATTTCATTATCTACTGAAGGTTTCAAGTTCTGCGCTTTTGCAAACGGTGGCGCGGCAGTAGCAATCCTTGCCTACCTCGGTAATGTTGTGGGAAAGAATGTATCTGTCCCAGACATGCGCTGTGCGATGGCATCCTTTTTGGCGGGCTTGTTTTTCTGTGGTGTAGCGATGTTGTTTGCGTACCTCACCCAGTTAACTCGCCTTAATCGATTATCGCAGAACAAAGATGCGAGAAAAGACTGGCGCTTTTGGGTGGCAATAATTCTTGTCGCCAGCAGCTTAATTGCGTTTGCGTTCGGTTCCTGGTTTGCCGTGGTGTCTTTTAAATGATTTCGCGTAGCTTGGCTGAGTGAAATGAAGGCCAAAATAATCCACTGATTTCACCCGCAGTTAAGACGCTTGCCTTGCGTATTGTGATTTCGGTCACAGAACTGCCCGCTGCAATCCGGCACAATCCGAGCACTTTCAATTTTCAGGTAAATGATGATGCGTACTCAATCGACTCTTTTTGGTTTGTGTTTGGCTGTTGCCGCCGCGCCTGCGCTGGCGGGTGACTGGAAGACCATGCCGATTCTCGATCCGGCTTACAAGGCCGATATCACGCTGTCTGTGACGGGCGGTTCGATGAACCCCGAGCATGTCAGCAGCGACACCACGCTGGGTGCTGAAGTGGCATTCAACTGTATTTTGCTGGAGCCGCCTGTCGGCATTATCCGCAGCAAGATTTCTGTGACGAGTTTTTCCAATGATGGTCTGAAGCTGACGAGCTATGAAATCAATCCGCGCTGGACGTTCAATATCGACAAGAATCTGACTGTGGGTTTTGGCCCTGGTATTGGTTATGTCAATGCAAAAGTCGCTGGCAATACCACGGGCTTGTGGGCGGGTCAGGTCGGCGCGGATATGGATTACCGCATTGGCGCGATCAATCTGGGTCTGTCGGCACGCTGGCAGGGTACCGAGAACAGCACGATTGCTGCGGGTGCCAAGGGCGCTGACAACACGCTGGTTCAGGCGAAAATCGGCTACAACTTCTAAGCTGATTGTTGCGCGATAACGAGGCTGCCTCTGGGTGGTTTCGTGCGAAATGATAAACCCTGCCTTTTACCGAAGGCGGGGTTTATCATTTCCGGCTTACCGATAATGAAATTTGAAACGGAGTACGACATGAGTGGTTTGCCTGCATGCCCGAAGTGCGGTTCGGAATACGCTTACGAAGACGGCGCGATGCTGGTGTGCCCGGAGTGCGCGCATGAATGGTCGAAGGATGCGGCGGCGGGCGCGGATGACGCACGCGTGGTGCGTGACTCGAACGGCAATGCACTGCAGGACGGCGACACGGTGACGGTGATCAAGGACTTGAAAGTCAAGGGCTCGTCAGCGGTCGTCAAGGTCGGCACCAAGGTCAAGAATATCCGCATTGTTGAGGGCGACCACGACATCGACTGCAAGATCGACGGTATTGGCGCGATGCAGCTGAAGTCGGAGTTTGTGAAGAAAGTCTAATAGGTCTAGCTACGGGCGCCCATCGCGAGTGCCCGGTTTTTGCTGGCCTGCTGTGCCTGTTCAGCAGCGTCGCGATCCAGCGTGTCGCTCACCCATCCGCCCAGATTTTCCAGTGCGATCTGTCCCAGTGCGTCGATCCATTGCGGATGTTCGTTCAGTGCGGGGATGTAATTAAATTCCTTGCCGCCTGCCGCGAGAAAGCTGTCGCGACCTTCCATCGCCAGCTCTTCCAGCGTTTCCAGGCAGTCGGAGGTAAAGCCCGGCGCGACGACATCGACGCGCCCTGTTCCGGTCTGGCCGAGTTCGGTCAGTGTTTTGTCGGTATAGGGCTGTAGCCATTCTGCCTTGCCAAAACGCGATTGAAAAGTGAGCCGGAATTGCCTGGCGGCCAGACCTAGCGCTTCAGCCAGCAGGCGACCGGTTTTCTGGCATTCGCAGTGGTAGGGGTCGCCCTTGTCGAGCGTGTAGCGCGGCACACCATGAAAGCTCATCACCAGTACATCGGGGCGACCGTGCATTTGCCAGTAGTCGCGGATGTTGGCGGTGAGCGCGTGGATGTACGCGGGATGGTCGTGATAGTGCTTCACCGTGCGCAGCGCGGGCTGGTTGCGCGTGTGGAGCGCCCAGCCGAATGCGGCATCGAATGCGGTGGCGGTACTGGAGGCGGCATATTGCGGATACGCGGGCAGGATCAGGATGCGCTCGCAGCCGTCGGCTTTCATCCGCGCCAGTGTTTCGGGGATGCCGGGTGTGCCATAGCGCATGGCGTATTCGACCATGAAGGGGCTGGCGATTTTTTCGCCTAGCCAACCTTTTAAAAGCTTGGCCTGTTTTTCGGTATGGACTTTCAGCGGCGAGCCGTCGGCGGTCCAGATAGCGGCGTATTTTGCAGCGGATTTTTTTGGCCGGGTGTTGAGGACGATGCCGTTGAGGATGAGCCACCACACGGCGCGCGGGATTTCCACCACGCGCGGGTCGGACAAAAACTCCTTGAGGTAGGGCCGTAACGCGGCGGTGGTGGGCGCGTTGGGGGTGCCGAGGTTGACCAGCAGAATGCCGGTACGGTTGGGCCAGCCGTGCTTGAATTCAGGTTCTTTGAGATAGCTCATCAGTGGTGTGAAAGTGCGCTCGATAAAAGTTTGGCGGTGATGTCGACAATCGGCACCACGCGTTCGTAGGCCATGCGGGTGGGGCCGACTACGCCGAGCGTGCCCACTACCAGGCCGTCTACGGTATAGGGTGCGGTGACCATGCTGCATTCGTCCAGCGGCATCAGTTCGGACTCGCCGCCGATGAATATCTGCACACCGGCGGCGTTGCGCGACTGGTCGAGTAGTTGCAGCAGGCCGGTTTTTTGTTCGAAGGCGTCAAACAGACGGCGCAGGTTGCCCATGTTGCTGGAGAGTTCTTCCACGTCGAGCAGTTTGCGGCTGCCGGATACCACCACATGTTCATTGCCCATCTCGTGCGACTGGCTGCCCGCGTCCACCGCCGCACTCATCAGGCGGGTAATGTCGTCGCGCATGCGTCCCAGCTCGTCTTGCATCCGCGCGCGCACCTGGTCAAAGGTTCTGCCTGCGTAATGCTGGTTGAAATAGTTGGCGGCTTCAGTCAGCGCGGACGGGCTATAGCTGCGGTCGGTCATGATGACGCGGTTTTCGACTTCACCTTCCATGGTCACGATGATGAGCAGGATGCGTTTGTCGGACAGGCTTAGAAACTCGATCTGGCGAAATGCAGGGCTGCGACGTGGCGTCATCACCAGGCCGGCGAACTGGCTGAGGTCGGACAGCAGCGTGGAGGCCGCCGTGAGTAAACGTTGTGGATCAGCCGGTGTCAGGCTCTGCTCCAGATGATTGACTTCGGTCTGCGCCAGGGGTCGCACGGTGAGCAGGGTGTCGACAAAAAAACGATAGCCAAGCGGCGTCGGTACGCGTCCGGCAGACGTGTGGGGGCTGGCGACAAAGCCCATTTCTTCCAGGTCGGACATGATGCTGCGGATGGTGGCCGATGATAAATCCAGCCCGGCATGGCGGGACAGCGTGCGCGATCCTACCGGCTCGCCATCGGTGATATAGCGTTCTACCAGGGTTTTTAACAGGATGCGGGCGCGGTCAGAGAGCATGAATGACATTCTACCCAAGTAGAGGGGCGGGGGAGACCGAATACCGCAGCCTTGAGAATAGAAAGTCGGGTCGCTGAAACCGGCCCTTCGCTCCCGTATAATTCGCCCCCATGCAAGCGCCATTCAAAACGATTGCCCTGGTGGGCAAATATGACACTCAGGGCATAGGGGAATCTGTGCTGGTTCTGGCCCGTTTTCTCAAGGAACGCGGCTACAACATCATCCTCGCCAGCCAGACCGCTGAGCGTTTGCAGATCACCGAATTTCCATTTGAAAATCTCGCCGATCTTGCCGCGCACAGCGATGCGGTCGTAGTGCTGGGCGGCGATGGCACGATGCTGTCTATCGCCCGCGTGCTGGCGCCGCACGGTGCGCCGCTGATTGGCATCAATCAAGGACGCTTGGGGTTTCTGACCGACATCACCGTCGAGGATATGCTCGATGCGGTCGCCGAGATTTTGAGCGGCCAGTATGTGGCGGAGGAACGTATTCTGCTGAATGCGCAGGTGCGCCGTGGCGGAGTGCCGGTGTACGAAACGGCTGCGTTTAACGATGTGGTCGTGGGCAAGGGCGGAACCGGGCGTTTGATCGAGCTTGAAATCGCGATCAATAGTGAGTTCGTTTACAGCCAGCGCGCCGACGGTCTGGTGGTAACCACGCCCACCGGGACAACGGCGTATGCCTTGTCCGCCGGGGGGCCCATCATGCATCCCAAGCTGGAAGCGATTGCGCTGGTGCCGGTGTGCCCGCATACCTTGTCGGCGCGTCCGATTGTGGTCAGCAGCCATTCACGCATCGAAATTCGTTTGACCAATGCGGATGATGCGCGCGTGCATTTTGATGGCCAGCATCATTTTGATTTGATGACCGGCGATCAGGTCTGGATCACGCGCGCAACGCGCCCGGTCACGCTGTTGCATCCGCATTCTTATAGTTACTACGACACCCTCAGGCAGAAATTGCACTGGGGCAAAAAACTCTAGGATTACCCCACGCATGTTGTCGCATCTGTCGATTCGGGATTACCTGCTGGTCGAGCAGGTTGATCTGGACTTCGCGCCCGGTCTGACGGTGTTGACCGGTGAAACCGGTGCGGGCAAGTCGATTTTGATCGACGCGCTGGCGCTGGCACTGGGTGAACGGGCGGAAGGATCTGTGGTGCGTGGCCGTGCCGCGCGCGCCGAAATCAGTGCCGAGTTCCTGATTGAAAACTTTCCTGATCTGCACGCTTGGCTCGACGACGCGGGTATTGAGCATGAAGACAACACGCTTATTTTGCGCCGCACGATTGATGCGGGTGGGCGTTCGCGCGGATTCATCAATGGTTCGCCTGTCACGCTAGCGCAGCTCAAACAGGCGGCAGAGTTCCTGCTCGATATTCACGGCCAGCACGCTTACCACGCCCTGTTGAGGCGTCCGGTGCAGCGTCAGATTCTGGATGGCTTTGCGGGCGCTGAGGGCTTGCTGGCTGAGGTCGGCGCAGCCTGGCACGCGTGGCAGGCCGCAGTGCAGCGCCGCCTTCATGCCGAGACCCACGGACGCGAGCGTCAGATTGAATTTGATGGTTTGAATGCAGCGGTAGACGCGTTATTGCAACTGGGCGATGACGTGTCACGCTGGAATGAGATGCAAATCGAGCATGCGCGCTTGGCGCATGTGACGCAGCTGACCGAAGGCAGCCAGGCATTGGTGAATGGCCTGGATGAGGACGAGACTTCGGTGCAGGTGCAATTGAACGCGATGAGCGCGCACATTGCGCAGATGGCCGAACTTGATGTCGAACTGCACGAGCTGGTACAGCTCATGAATGCCGCCAGTGCCAATGTGGCCGAGGCGGTACACGGCCTGCGGCGCTATGCGGATAAGCTGAGCCCGGACCCGACTCGCCTGGCCGAGCTTGATCGGCGCATGAGCGAGATGCACCAGCTGGCACGCAAGCATCACACATCGCCCGAGGCGCTGCATGAACTGCGCGATGCATTGCAACGGCGGCTGCTTACACTCAAAACGGAAGATGATCTTGGGGCGATGCAACAGGCTGAGCGCACAGCCTGGGAGACCTATGAACAATTGGCCACCGCGCTTTCTGCGCAGCGCCGTCGAGCCGCGCTTGAGTTATCGGCTAGTGTGACTACGGCGATACAGGATCTGGCACTTAAAGACAGCGCGTTTCATGTCGCGTTTTTCCCGGTGGTGGAGGCACGCGTGCACGGGCTGGAAGACGTTGAGTTTCAAGTGGCCGCACATGCTGGTCTGCCCGGTGGCGCGTTGGCAAAAGTGGCATCCGGCGGCGAGCTGTCGCGTATTGGTCTGGCTATCCAGACCGCCTTGTCCGGGGTGGCTGGCGTATCGACGCTGATTTTTGATGAGGTGGATGTCGGCATCGGCGGCGCGGTCGCCGAGTCGGTGGGGCGCCGTCTGGAGCGGCTGGGGCTGACGCGGCAAGTGCTGGTCATCACCCATTTGCCGCAGGTAGCTGCGCGCGGGTCGCAGCATTTGCGCGTGGCCAAGTCGGGACGTGGCGAACAACTGATGTCGCAGATCGAGGTGCTCGATCCTGCTGCGCGCGTGGAAGAAATTGCACGCATGTTAGGCGGACTTAAAATCACCGCAACGACGCGGCAGCACGCCGCCGAGATGCTTGCAGGGTGAGGCACGGCACACGTTTTTTTCTGCTGCTGGTCGCTTTATGGTTCAGCCCGTATCAGCAAGCTACGGGGTCGGATGCGAAACTCAACGCGCAGGTGATTGCCGTGATTGATGGCGATACGCTGTTGCTCAAGCCGCTTGAATCAAGCCGCGCGACTCCCCGCTTCTACAAATTGCGTTTGGCCGATATTGATGCGCCAGAAAAAGACCAGCTGTTTGGCGAGCGTGCCAAGCGTGAACTGGAGAGTCTGGTGCTGTATCAACAGGTTCGCGTCGCAACGGTGGCAACGGACCGCTACGGTCGGCGAGTGGGTTGGGTGAGCGTGGAGGGGGTGCATGACGTTGATATCAATGCTGAGTTGGTGCAACGCGGCGCGGCGTGGGCATCGACGTGGCATCAGCGTCAACCACGCTTGCTGGCTGCACAACAGGAAGCGCAGCGTGCCGGGCGGGGTTTGTGGGCGACAGCCGATGCGGTGCCGCCCTGGATATGGCGCAAGCAATCAGGCCATCATCCGGGCGATGAACTCAGCCCGGCTTTTGCCAGTAAACCACTTCCATCCCCGCAGCGCGATTGAGTACGCGCGCAAGTACAAACAGCAGGTCTGACAGCCGGTTTAGATAGCGCATGACTTCTGGTCGTTGCGGTGAAGTTTGGTTGAGTTGTACCAGCCGCCGTTCAGCTCGGCGGCAAAGGGTGCGGGCAAGATGACATTGCGCTCCGCTGCGACATCCGCCGGGGAGTATGAATTCCTTGAGCGGCATCAGGTTTTCGTTCCAAACATCGATTGTGTTTTCAAGCGCAACGGTTTCTGCAGCGCTGATCATTTGGTATGCCGGCATGGCCAGTTCACCGCCAAGATCAAACAGGCGATGCTGAATCGTGGTCAGAATTTGTCTTGCATCATCCGGCAGAGTTTCAGTCAGCAGCAATCCGAGTGCGCTATTGAGTTCGTCAACCTCGCCCATGGCTTCAACGCGCGCCTCGTTTTTTTGCAGGCGCGTATCTGTGGCAAGACCGGTGCTGCCGTCGTCGCCAGTTCGGGTATAAATTTTAGTCAGGCGATGACCCATTGCGAGACTCTCCATTTGGTAAGTTGGCTTGGCATTCATGGAAAATACGCGCGCTGCATGTGCGGCATATTTCATTATCCATATACGGGTACACAGCACGTAATGCATCGCCTTTGTGCTTGAAGAGATGCTCATGACCAATGCTGTCGATCTGGCCGCCTCGTGTGAGCATGTCGTAAAAGCCCGGCTGCGCGCCGACCACATGGAGGCCGCCGCCTATTTTTTGGCGGCGTACGGCTTCTTTCGCCAGCATTTCTGCACCAGCCAAATCGACGAAGTTAACCGCACGCGAAAATATCATCAGATGCTTTTTGCCAGGGTCGAGTTCGTCGACGTTGCGTAATTGTTGTTGTATATGTTCGACTGCGCCAAAAAAGATTGAGCCTTCAATTCGGAGCATGGTCATTTGTGGGCAGGTCGCTTCATTTGTGTCGGCGGGTATGAATTTGCGGCGAGGATTATCTAACTCGGATTTGAGTGGCACCAGCTCGCGCAAGGAGGGTTGTGAGGTACGATAAAGATAAAAAATAAGCGATACCAAAATGCCGAGGAAGATGCCTTTTTCCAGGTCAATCAGGGTGCCAAAAAAGGTGATGGCGAGGATGGCACGTTCGCGCTTGTGGCGCCTGATGATTTCCGCAATATGGTGAAAGTCGATCAGGCTCCATGCCACGATGAACAGGATGGCGGCCATCGCCGGAACGGGTAAATAAGCGGCGAGCGGTGCGACCAGTAATACGATTAATAGTAAAAAAACTGCGGACAGCGCTGCTGCGATCGGTGTTTTTGCACCAGAAGTAAAGTTGACGCCGCTGCGATTAAACGAGCCACTGGATGCGTAGCCCGAGAAAAATCCACCTGCCAGATTGGATAAACCCTGACCTATGAACTCCTGATTGCTATCGATGCGCTGGTCTGATTTTATGGCGATTGAACGGGCAATAGCAACGGCTTCAGTCAACGCCAGTATGGCGATAATGGTGGCAGGAAAAAAGGTGGATTTGATGGCGGCGAACGAAAAGTCAGGTGCCGAAAACGGGGGAAAGCCAGCGATGAGTGCACCGACAGTTTTAATGCCTGTTTGCGTTGCGCCGATCTGGGTGTTGATCCACATTGCGGCCAGGCTGCCCACGATCATTGCTACGATCATATAAGGCAGCTTTGGCAAAAAATGCTTGGCGAGCATGCCTGAAATCAGCGTAATTCCCCCGATTGTGGCAACCCAGGGCTGGATGCTGGAAAGGTGGGTGAAAGCGTACAGCAGTACTTCATGAAAATGCGCACCGCGCGGAATGGGGAGACCCAAAAAGTTTTTGAGCTGGCTAGCACCTATCAGGATGGCAGCACCAGCCGTAAAGCCAATGATGACCGTGTGCGATATGAAGTTAACCAATGCGCCGAGCCGCGCCAGACCCATGACTAGCTGGATCAAGCCTGCCAGTATGGTGAGGGTCAGCACCAAGCCAATGTAATGCGTGCTACCAGGTTCGGCCATCGGGCTGATTGAAGCAAATACCACGATGGAGATTGCGGTCGTGGGGCCGGACACTAAATGCCAGCTTGATCCCCACAGCGCGGCGATGATAGTCGGGATCATCGCTGCGTAGAGGCCATATTCGGGGGGCAACCCCGCAATGGTGGCGAAAGCAACTGCCTGCGGCAATACAATCAAGGCACCTGTGAATGCTGCGAGACTATCCGCCTTGAGTGTTTTTGAGTTGACGGTTGATCGCCAACGCAAGAAAGGGAGGAACCGATACAACCAAAGGGGGCAGACATCGGCGGAAAATTTCATTGGGTTTGCTTAAGCTTAGTCCAGAAGAATATTAACGAATAATACTAAGGCTTGTCATCATAAAAGCCTTTGTTTGAATTTCGGGGCATGACAGTTTTATAATCACGAGAGAAGCATGCCTCACATTGAGGCGATACGATACCAACCGAGAGAGAGAGATATGAAATACGCACTGACATCCACGCTGTGCGCGGCTGTGTTAATGGCATTTGTTACGCCAACTCACGCCGCAGGGGATCCTAAAGCCGGACATCTTAAAAACTCCATGTGTGCTGGTTGCCATGGTATTCCAGGTTGGCGTACCGCTTACCCTGCAGTTTATGCGGTTCCCAAATTGGGTGGCCAGCATGCAGATTATATTGTTGCTGCGCTAAAGGAATATAAATCAGGGGACCGTAGTCATCCGAGTATGAATGGCATTGTGGGGAGCCTTACCGACCAGGACATCGAGGATCTTGCGGCCTACTATTCATCATCCTATAGCGGCCCGGCCAAATAACTCAGAGAGACTCGTTATCATGAATAAAGTTGTATTTATTTTTTTCGCCGCAGTGCTGACCGTTTCTACACAAGTTTCGGCGAGCGGTAATGCTGAAGCAGGCAAAGCCAAATCAACGGCATGCGCTGCCTGCCATGGCGTGGATGGCAATAGCGCAACTGCCATGTTTCCTAAATTAGCCGGTCAACACAAAGACTATCTCTTCCATTCATTGAAAGCTTACAAATCAGGCAAGCGTAAGAACCCGATCATGTCGGGTCAGGCGCAAAGCTTGACCGAAACGGATATGGCTGACTTGGCCGCATTCTTTTCAAAACAGAAGGGGTTGAACATCAAATATTGATGTGATTGTTGTCTGGAGATGGGTGCGTGAGAAACAGCCTGGACGCTAGCATCCAGGCTGTTTTTTTATTTAAGGCTAGCGTTTTTGGCTTGGGTTCGAGTGTGCTGCCAGTTTCTATGCCCGCATTGCCTCAAGATAAAACCTTACCGAAGGGTTGATACGTTGCCTCAAGTTCGGTAGTTACCGAAGCAGATTGAAGACAGCCTTCAGTCTACGTTGCATTTCCTTCTGGATCAGGAAGGGATTCAGGGTTTTTGTTTGTGTGGTCAGCTTCTCCTTGAGGTCTTGCGGTATATCGGGGTGGTCGATCAGACGCTGTGCGGGGGTGACGGGTTTGCCGTGCTTTCTGACCCATTTGCTGCCTTCGCGCGCCTTGGAAGCGAGCTTCAGCGCAGGATAGAAGAAGTTGGTGAGCAGGCTGAATTCGTTGGCATAGACATCGTTCATCAGCGTGACCATCTTGACGTCGGCCAGGCGCTCATAGCCGAACAACTGCCGCACACATGACCAGTTCTTTTGCTCGACATGGGCGTTCGAGTGATAAGGCCGTGAGCGCGTGAATTTAATGGGCTGCCTCTGGT
This sequence comes from Thiobacillaceae bacterium, assembly GCA_040080135.1. GTDB lineage: Bacteria > Pseudomonadota > Gammaproteobacteria > Burkholderiales > Thiobacillaceae > Thiobacillus. The sequence continues at coordinate 620 of JBEBIZ010000033.1, read as the reverse complement.
TCTGGAAATATAGCGCAGTAAATGCCAGTTGAGGAATTCGCTGCCGTTGTCGCAATCGAATCCCAAGACCGGGAAAGGTAAGGCTTGCTGGATCGCCTGGATTTGTGCCATCACCCCCGTTGAACCCTTGTTCCAGGTGGCCCGGCATTCTGTCCAGCCGGTACACAGATCGGTCATGGTCAGGCTCCACACGAAATCCCCCGCCAGGCTGTCGCCGCAATGCGCTACCGTGTCGGCCTCGATGAAGCCGGGCTGGGTCACATCCCATGCGCCTGTCTGAATAGGAATGTGTTTCTTCAGCAACGTCCCGGGCTTGGTGCCGGACATCCCCCGTCGCCCCGCCTGAGCGCGAATCGGCTTAAGCACGCGGTCGATGGTGGCCGCCGAAATGGCGGCCAGCAGGACGCGCATTTCGACGGACAGCGGTTTGAAACTGGCTTCATAGTGTGGCAGCCATAAGGGCAGCGCTGCCTTGAGGCGCTTGCTGCAGAGCTGATCCGAGGCCATCCAGGTGGTGCGCAGGGCTAGAATTATTGATCCGGCCAGCTTTATCCGTGAATCAAGCGGCATATTTCACACGCGCATCTTGGAAGAACTTTTGCACCCGGTCGGGTGATTTC
>JBEBIZ010000050.1:0-3856 GCA_040080135.1 Thiobacillaceae bacterium | reverse complement strand
CGTCATGGAAGATGCCGATAAAAACATCTGGATCCTCACCCTGGACTGGGACGTCACCTGGCTCGACCAGGCCGGCAAACAAAGCGGCATCACCCCCGAGCTGCGCAAGAGCGCCATGATCATCCGCGAGAAACTGGATAGCGTCATGCGGGCGGGGGTGAGTGGGGAGTTGTAGCGCTGGGCCTTCAGCGTTTGGATTGGATGAATGCTCAAGCGCGCGCATCTCGATTGACCGCTCAAGTGAGGCGCACCCAAAGGCCGTCTCTCACGTCTTCACTCGGGCTGCTGCCCATCCAATCGTATTACGCTATGGTAACGTCATACCCAAGGAGTTTCATATGACAACCATCACCGTTTCACCCAAATTTCAGGTCGTCATCCCGCGCGACTTGCGACGCTTGCTCAACATTCAGCCCGGCCAAAAACTGCGGGCGCGGATTCAGGGCGACCACATCGAGCTGACACCCGAGCAACCTATTTCCGCCGCGCGCGGGTTTTTGCCCGGAATCGATACTGGCGTCGAGCGCGAAAACGACCGCGTATGAATGTGGACGATTCCTGCGGCTGGCTGGAGAATTTTGCCAACGCAAGATGCCGACCTGAAAGGCCACAAAGGCGTTAAATACAAGGCAAAATCCGCCTGACAAAAGCACTGTCACCGATCCAGCGGACTCACCACCCCGCGCCCGCCCTTGTTCAATACATGCGTATAAATCATCGTCGTCGCCACATCCTTGTGGCCGAGCAGTTCCTGCACCGTGCGGATGTCGTAGCCCGCCTGCAACAGATGCGTAGCGAAGGAATGGCGCAGCGTATGCGGCGTAGCCGGTTTGACAATGCCCGCCTCAGCCACGGCTTTTTTCATCGCACGCTGCAGGGCTTTTTCATCCGCATGGTGCCGCCGCGTCACCCCGCTGCGCGGATCAACCGATAGCACCCGCGACGGAAACACATACTGCCAGCCCCATTCCCGGCCCGCATTCGGATACTTTCTTGCCAGCGCATTGGGCAGATACACCTCACCATAGCCCTGCGCCACATCGTCCTTGTGCAAAGCGCGCACCTTAAGCAGATGCTGTTTCAACAGATCGGCCAGCGACACTGGCAACATTGTCACCCTGTCCTTGCCCCCCTTGCCGTCACGCACCAGAATTTCATGCCGGGAGAACTCCACATCCTTCACCCGCAGCCGTACACATTCCATCAACCGCATACCCGTGCCGTACAACAGGCTCGCCATCAACCCCAGCGACCCGTCGAATTGCCGCAGCACCTGCTGCACCTCGGTCTCTGTCAGCACCACCGGCAGGCGTTTCGGCACCCTGGCCTGGGTCACGTTGTCCAGCCAGGGCAACTCCATTTCCAGCACTTCCTTGTACAAAAACAGCAGCGCGCTTTTTGCCTGGTTTTGCGTCGAAGCCGACACATTGCGCTCCACCGCCAGGCTGGACAAAAACGCCTCCAGCTCCAACGCGCCCATCTCACGCGGATGCCGCTTGCCGTGAAACACGATAAAGCGTTTAATCCAGTCAACATACGTCCGCTCGGTGCGGATACTGTAATGTTTGACGCGTAAACGTGTACGCACCTGATCCAGCAATTTGGGTGGCGGCTTGGTAGCATCGGTCTGGGTGGCATCATCAGGAATAGTCATCATCACTCACTCGCAAACAACACAATAAAATGCCGGTCATCTCATCCTTCCTTGGCATCTATATCCGCATGTACCACGCAGATCATCCGCCTGCGCACTTCCATGCTGAATATCAAGGCTTCGAGGCATTTGTCTCCATCGAAACCGCAAAATCCTTGAAGGCCATCTGCCCGTGAAAGCCGCCCGCATCATTCAGGAATAGGCAGTTGACCATCGCGCCGAACGCCTTGAAAACCGGACAAAAGCGCGTAAGCTTGAGCCATTGCAACGCATACCCGGAGCCGACAATGATTAAAATCGTCAAGGCCGAACACCTCGGCCAGCATCGAATTAACCTCACGTTCTCAGACGGAAAACAGGGTGAATACGATATGGCATCACTTCTATCCAAAGAAACCGAACTGACCCTACCACTCAAAACCCCGCAAAACGTCAGCGCATTTTTTCTTGAACTGGGTGCCCTGTGCTGGAAAAACGGATTGGAACTCAGCCCTGCTGCGCTCTACCGGGAGCTTCAGTCGAAGGGCAAATTATCGTCCGAACAGCAGGCCGCGTGAAGGTGTGCGAAAATCCGAACCAAGGTGCACTAAAATTCTAGACACTTTGATTTATTGACACAATTAAAACGATGAAACTTTTTATGCACCTACCCGCTAAAATTTTGACACGTTTATTGGTGTCTACTTTACGTTGGGACTTTCCATATCACGGTATGGCATTTTGTATGGGCTAGTGATACTCTGTGCCCATGGCTGAAACTCGCTTTGATTGGGACCCAGACAAGGATGCCGAGAACCAGACAAAGCACGGGGTCTCCTTCTCCCGTGCCCAATACGCCTTTGCGGATCCGCAACGCGTGATAGCCAAGGACGAGGCACACAGCCAAACTGAAGAACGGTTCTATTGCTTCGGCGAAGTTGACGGCGGTGTGCTCACGGTGCGGTTCACGTACCGCGCTTCGGTTATTCGAATCATCGGCGCCGGTTATTGGCGCAAAGGAAAGGCAATCTATGAGCGCGAAAATTAAATACACCGATGAACCTCTTGGCAAAGTTCAGGTGGTTCCCGACTTCCTGCCCTCGCCGGCTGAATTGGCATTTCGTGAAGAGGGTGTGAAAGTAACGCTGGCTCTGAGCAAGAAGAGCATCGAGTTCTTCAAGTCGGAGGCTTCAAAGCATCACACACAGTACCAGCGCATGATTCGCCGGCTTCTCGACGCTTATGTTGATGGACAAGCCCCAACCCAGCAGTCCACACGGACGCTGCGCGATAAAGCCGCGCCGCGCCGGTGACTTCTACGTTGGGCTTCACAAACATGAATCAGCTATTTGAGCCATCTAACGATCTCGAACGCGCCTTGGGGGCTGCCCAGTTGGGCCAGTTGTCAGTACCGGCCTTTATGCAAACACTCGTCGCGTCGAAGGTCTTCGTCCTAATCGACAAAGACATTGGCCCCAGTGGCGTCTGGGATAACAGCGCCTCGCCAATGGTTCTCAACAATGCTCAGGGGCGCCGGTCCTGGCAATGTTCACGGCCCCAGAACGTTCCGGTGAGTGGCCGAAGCGCCAACCTCGTTTCGCTTTCGGGCTACTCACCGATTTCGCGTGGCTGCTTAAGGGCATAGCGCCGAGCGTTGGTGTCGTCATAAATCCGGGCCTCTCTTTCGGGCTCGAAATACAGCCCTCAACTGTCGCGCAGTTGAGGGCTCAAGCAAAGTGAAGCCCAACCCGGCGCTCAACCTCGCTCCCTTCGGTCGCTGGACGCTGCGCGATAAAGCCGCGCAGCGCCGGTTAGCTCTACGTTAGAGGTCAACCCATGTCACAGCGCATAAAAATTATTTCGCTCTGGGTTTCATCACTTCTATCACCATTGGTGGCTGGCTATGCATTGCTGTCGGCTGTTACATATGTTTGGCTCAATGCAGCAGGTTCTTTGCCGCGTGAGCGTGCTGAGTTATGGGCATGGGGAGCATTTTCCTTATTTTGTCTGTTTGCGGTTTTGTCAGTTGTTTCAATTATTCGTCTCGTTCGTTATTACAATAGCCTTCCCCATCTTCCTGACCGCGAAGAGGTAACAAGCTAATGTTCTTCCAAGTTAAAACCTCTAACGAATAAGGTTAGATCGTGCACAGCCACGATCTGAACCGTTTGTTGGACGAGCCCGGTCCTGAGGGTGATCGAGCCTCACAGAAAATATCTTTTT
>JBEBIZ010000032.1:0-17268 GCA_040080135.1 Thiobacillaceae bacterium | reverse complement strand
ACTCAAAAACCCGTGGCCGGGTTGGCATGGGCTGCGAAGTCAAGTGAGCGCCGCAATCAATCGCGCTGTGGCTGCGTGATTCGTGGGGAAACCTCAGACCCTGGCCCCTTTGATTCGCTCATGCCGTGTTGTATCGGGCTCGGTTTTTAAGGGAAGCGTCCCGTTTTCCTCTGGGGATGGGACAGGCTCAACCGTTAACAGTGACATAGCCTTATTTATCATCGTGTATTTTGATGCTTTCTAAAATTCGTTGAGCAATTTTTTTGAGTTCAATCCGCCTTGCTTCGTCAATCTTATCCGCGCTAATCCAAAATAATAGGTCGTAGTCATTTGTCATATCGGTCAGATAACGCTCATCCACTGAATTCACTTTCACGTTGGTCAACGTAAGTAGTTTCCAGTCATATTGGCCTATATGCACTACGTTATTAGGCAATACGCCTGATTTTTTTCGAAGTAGATGAATTGCAATACCTAATTTCTGGGTAACGTGCACCCAACCAATATCTAAGCCTGCTTGCAAAGAAATCACTCGCATTTCATCACGAGGATCACCCTTAAATTGGGGTGGCGGCATACTCGGATTAAACTCGTATGAATTTGTATCCTTGATGTCAACAGGGAATTCAAAGCTGATGATTTTGCCCTGTTGCCGGGATTCAAAGTTCTTCCATTTCATGTTCTCAAAATCCGAAGTCGCTGCCGTGCCCGTTGCGCAGCCGCACAATAACCACAACACCAGATAACCTGTCCAAGATAAATGCCGTGCTTGTCTCATGAATGTCACTGGCTGTAAGCCGGACCGGAATGCGGACTCATGTCACGCCCACCAAACAATAATGGACTTGCCAGTGTTGCGCCCAGCATTTGAAGCGGATTACCATTTCTGCCTATCACCATGGTCACGAAGTCGAAAGAGTTAGTCTTGAACGCGCCCATGCTGGCACCTGCACGCGCAGCAGCACTGACTACCACGCCTTGATTTGCGGCCGCTCCAGCCATGTTGACTGTCAACCCTTTCATGCCTGACAGTTGGCCCAAAGCGCTACCGAGTATCGCCCCGCCTTGGCTGTGCGCCCAGAGGTTGACACTGTAGCCGCTTGCCTGTGCATCGCCTAGAATTCCGGCCAACTGTCTAGACACTTTACTTCCCGAACCCAATACATCCTGTGCGCTTTCTACCAAATCACCGAAAAAACCAGCGGAGGGGTTATAGATCAAGATAAAGTCTCCTCCAAGATGGCTAATATCCCGGAAATTATTGATCGCATCATTTACGGTATTTTTGATACCGTTTATGAATGCGTTACCGCTGCCCCCTATACGACTGAGTTCCGCTGATGGCACATCTGCTCCACTGACACCATAAAGCCTCAAATCCTGCGTTACAAAGTCCAGTGATCGACCCAACGCATACGCTGCCAGAAACGTACCCCCGCCCTGACCACAACTCCCACCACTCGATGCTGCGCTGATGCAACCTGCGCCCGCATTGGCAAGCGCCCGGCTAAACGAGCCATCAATTCCGATCCCATTCGCCCCTGCAAACAAAAGTGTGCTGAGTGAAGATTGACCCAAATTTGACAAATTACCTGTATTGATTAGTGACGACACAGCGCCACCTGCTAGTGCGCCTGCCGCAAAAGCTCCCGGCACATAAGAGATGAGTCCGCTGACCAATCCAAAAGTGTAGTAACTGGCAATCGCGGCCACAATCGGCCTTATCCAATTATCCCGAAATTTGGTCCACCAACTGAACCCGCTCGGGTCCGCATAGCATAAGGGATTATTCCTGACGTAGGCAAACCGGTTATACGCCTGACTATCCCCCGCATCCTGCACATACGGATCCGCACTCAGAAACCGCGCCAGCACCGGATCATATATCCGCCCGTTCATGTGGATCAAGCCGTCGTCCAGGTGCTCATGCCCGGTGAAGCCGTGTTCGGTTTCGCTGGTGCTGCCGGTGATGACCACGCGCTTGCCCCAGGCGTCGTAGGCGTAGCGGTCGACGACTGTTCCGGTTTCGTTGGTGACAACGCTGACGGAGCCTAGATGATCGAGGTGGAAGTAGCGGGTCTTGGCGACCGACGCGGTGCTGGTGACGTACTGGCCGATGATCTGCCCGCCGGCGTAGAGGATGTGGATGTTGTCCACTTGCCCGCTGGTGTAGACGACGCGCTCGTAATGGCCGCCGGTGTCGATGCGCGGGTTGAGGAAGTAGGTGGTCTTGCCGGGCTGGGTCTGTTTGATGCGCTGGTGGCCGGGGTCGTAGCTCCAGCTGGTGGTGCCGGTGGATTCGACCAGGGTGGCGGGCATGTTCCAGCCGGTCCAGGTCAGGGTGCGGCCGGGGCCGGTGAGCTGGTTGCCGTTGGCGTCGTAGGTGTAGAGCCGGTCAACGGTGCCGAGGCTGACTTTGCTGACGGCGTGGATCTGGGTGGGGTCGTAGGTGTAGGCGCCGTAGTCGGATTTGCTGGTGAGGTTGCCGAGGGCGTCGTAGGTGGCGGTGACGGGGGTTTGGGTGATGCCGCCGAGGCTGAGGTTGGCCTGGGTCAGGCGGTTGAGGCTGTCGTACTGGAAGGTCTCAGAGCGCCCTGTGCCTGATAGCGTGTCGGCGCGGGTTTGCAGGTTGCCGATGCTGTCCCAAGTATACGTTTGATTGTGAATGAGGGCGGCATTGGGGGCGTTGGCCTGGATGCCGGTCAAGCGCCCGGTGGTGGCCTCGTAGATATGTTTGTTGGTGACGCCGTTGCCAACCTGATCCTGGGTGACGCGGCCTTCGGCATCGACGATCAGGGCTTTCCAGACATAGACGTTGGTGTCGGTGCGGTCGACTTCACTGAGGTAGCCGGTGGCGTTGTAGATGTTTTTGGTGCCAAAGCCGGTGGGGTAGGTTTGGGCCAGCACGCGGCCGGCGCTGTCGTAGGTGACGGTCTGCACCAGGCTCTGGCTGTCCACGGCGGTGGTGGTGGTGCTGGGGCGACCCAGGGTGTCGTAAACATAAGTCTTGGTGACCGAGCCGTTGGTTTCCTTGGCGAGCTTGCCGATGCCCTTGGCCGCCGTGTCATACGTCCAGGTGCTGGTCATGCCGGGTTCGACACGACTGACCATGCGTCCCAGCACGTCGTAGCTCATGGTGGTGACCTGGTTCTTGGCGTCGGTCTGTTTGACGAGTTCGCCGAGGGCGTTGTAGGCATAACTCCAGGCGCCCATGTCGGGATCGCTGCTGCCCACCTTGCGACCGCGAATGTCGTAGGTGGTGAGCGGCGCAAATATCTGGTTCAGGGGGTTGGTACTGAAGAAGTGATTGCCGAAAGGATCATAGGCATGTCTAAGCACGCCGCCGCCTGAGTCGGTGACGCTGATGGTCTGCCCCTGGCTGTTTTTAACTTCAGTACGGGTCTGGCCTTTGGGGTTGGTGGCGACGGTGGTCAGGCCGTTGTAGGCCATGGTGCTGAACGTGCCGTCGGGACTGTCCACTCGGATGGTGCGACCGAGGTCGTCGTAGGTGGGGGTGGTCCAGTAGATTGGGTTACTTCCTAAGGGGCCATTGAAACGAGGGCGGTAGCTGCGTTTAACCCGACCTTGGTTATCGTACTCAGTGGTGGTGTAAATTTGTTTAACACCATCAAAACCCAATGATGTTGTATGAACTGCGCGCTTGAGTTTGTCATAGTAAATCGACGTGGCTGCCGAACCCGTATTTTGTGTGGTAGTGAAATACACTGCGTTCCATGAGCAGCCACTGCACACCGCCCAAGCCGACGTGGTCTGCGTTCCATCCGAGCGGGTCTCCAGCGTCTTGCGGCCAAAGCCGTCGTAAGCCCAGGTGGTGGTCAGCGCGTTCGGCCCGGTCAGGCTGGTCATCAGGCCAAAGCGCGGATCAAAGACGCGGGTTTCTTTCTGCCCCAGCGCATTGGTTTCGGTCAGGGCAAAGCGACCCTGGGCATCATAGGTGGTGCTTGTGCTACGCGCGACGATAGACGTGCCCGTTTGGGGGTCGCCGCCAGAGACGGTGGCTTTGATTTTGTTGCCGTAGGCATCGTAAAGATATTCGGTGATGAGGCGAAGACTTGCGGTATCCGGCTCGATGGTTTCCTGATTCAGCAGGCCGGTGGTCGCGTTGTAGGCAAAGGCGGAGGTGCGGGTTTGCTGCCAATTCGCGGGCGTAGCCTTGGTCACCACGGCGCGGGTCAGCCTGCCGAGCAGCCATTTGGCGGCATCGTTGGTGTAGGTGTTGGTCGTCCAGGTGGTGAAGTTATTGGAAGTTTTGACGGTGACTTTGCCGACGTTGCCGAAGGCGTCGAAGTTCTCGTTCCAGGTTTCGGTAAAGGGCAAGGCCGTGCCGTTCAGGTCGCTGCTCTGCGACTTGCTGTAGGCGAGATACGGGAACAGCCCGCCATTGGCGATGACGGTGCTGGCATAGGTGTTATCGACTTGGTTGAGTACCACGCCGCTGCGCGAGGTTTTAAGAACCTGTGAGGGCATGCCAGTGAAGGGGTAATCCTGGCGGTAAACACTGGTGGTGACGATGCCTGATTGAACATCGCTTGCTTCCACCATCTGAAAACCGGTGAAGCCGCGATAGTAATCGGTGCGTGCCGCACCGTATTGATAGTTCAGATGAAAACTGCCGCCCGCACCGTCGTCGGCAAACGTATCCGAGACAACGTTCATCGGCGCAGCCGTTTGCAGATCGCGATACGGGAAGCCTGCACCGCTGGCAGCAGTGTAGACACTGGGGTCGCTGATGGGTTTGTAGGTGATGGAACGGGACGCGCCGAGGCCGTCGGTGATGGTGGTGATGGCGTAGTTGGGTGAAATCGCGGCGCGGTTAATAAGTCCCGTGTATGTGGACGGATCCGTTGTAGCATCATTGCCGTCACCGACGACATCCGCTTGCCCACGTCCAGAAAAAGACCCGGCCACTGAAAGCGGCATCCTGTCTTTGGCAGGGTCTCCACTAATCCCTGAAGTACTGATCGACGAAAAAACATGTCCATCTGATTTGGCTACACGAGTAGGATACGTACTGATTTCATCTGACATATAAAAGAGATCGGCCAGACCATCCCCATTCACATCGCCGGTGGAAAGCGCCACTTTGAAATAGCCATCGCTTCCGGTATTTGCACGCCACTGTCCCGCATCAAGCCACCCCGAATCTGTAGAGAGATAAACCTTCCATTCGCAGGTAACCAGATCGGCACGTCCATCACCGTTAAAATCTCCCAGAGTGCCGACACAGGCCGAGTAGAGGCTATCTCTAACATGTTGTTTGATCGGCGCTGTCGTGATCGGCTGCGGCACACCGAAGGTGCCATTTCCTTGTACGTACTGGATGTAATAGTGAGTCAGGTTGTCGACTTCGGCACGACCAAACATCAAATCAGCACGGCCATCGCCATTGACATCACGGGCACTGGCAAAGGGTGCGCTACCGATTTGCACATTGGCTTGATAAGGTGCGGCTAATGTTCCGTCTCCATTGGAAAGCGCAACACCACCATCGCCCAAAATCAAATCGGCCCGACCATCGCCATTGATGTCGCCAAGAATACTGACCAGACTCGTTTTCTGCGATGCTCCGTTACAGTTGGCAACAATACTGCAATCCCGCAGTGCGGTAGTAGCCACTTCTACCGCTGGAGCAAAGACATTCGCGTCACCTGTGGCAAGTCGCAATAGAAGATAGCTCAGGTCATCAACCGTAAGGCTAAATGGTTTAATTAGTACTTTAGATTTAAGGTGGTCGTCAAAGCCATCGCCGTTGACATCGCCGCTACTGGCAAACCAGCCTGTTTTGGGGGCAAAGTTAACGACCTGTGTAACTGCTTCAAAATCCCCCGCCGACGCAGCCGGAAACTGCCAGGTGAACGTGGTGGGGTTGACGCACGTTCCTGCTCCATCGCATTCCTGCACCGATGCCAGAAAATCTCCCTGCGCGGCATACGCCAGCGTATACGTGCGCGCCTGGATCGTGCCCGCCCAAGTGGTTATCGCTGTCAAGCGCTGAGTAAGCTGGTTCATGGAACCGGCGACATACACGGCAGGCGCAGTGTTCGCGCGAGCCGCATAACTGAAATCGATATGGTTGTAGGGTGACAGGCCGGTGGCACTGTTACCTGTGTAGTCGATCCGGCTGACACGCTGTTCACCCGTGGCATTGTTCTCGGTGTAAGTGAAGCCGAGGTAGTTGCCGACGGTGTCGCTGATCTTGTTCACTGTCCATGCGGCGGCCTGGGTTTTGCCTTGCGCTTCGGCGCGCGAATCGGCGGTGTTGCCGAATTCGAGTATCTGGCCAGACTTGGTCTGGGCCTTGAAATATTGCGGGTCGCCTGCGACACCGCCGTAGGACAGCACTTTGGTGAAGGATTCGATTTCGGTACGGTATTCCGCGCCGACTGCGCCATAGGTGCCACCGTTGATGACGATGAGACGCTGACCGTCGAGGCAGAAGCGATCTTTGGCATCGTACTGCACGCCGCGATTGATGCCGTCCTGGATCAGACTGTTGCCACAACGCGTAACGGCGGACAGTCCGGACAAGGACCAGCCTGTGCCAGCTATACCGCTGCCGCCCTGGCTGGAATAGTTGAGTGAGAGCTTGGGCTCCATGCCTGCGGTGCCGGGCGCAACGGCGATGGGGATGCTGTAGCTGGCGGCGCCCGATTCACTGACGGTAAAGTTGCCGGGGGTGGCGCCGGGGGTGATGGCGGCCTGTGCGGCGGTTGCGGCAACAAGCGCAAATGGCAAAAGGAGGATGGCGGCGAGTTTACGCATGGTGCGCTTACTCGCGAGTTGCGATCGCGGCGTTAAAACTGGCTGACGGCTGACGGCTGACGGCTGACGGCTGACGGCTGACGGCTGACGGCAAAATGGTAGGTCATGCTGTTCTCCTCCGCGAACTTTTTTCGCGATTATTTACTTGTAGTTTTTTCGCTGTTCTGTGCAGGCTGACGTACTTTGCGTTGCCCGTTTGTTCTGATCGGAACTTACGCGGTGGTTTTATCGGGTGTCAAGCTAAATTTTTATAACCGCTACAAGCAGGGCATAAGGCACTGCTCGGTCACGATCAAAAAATCCATTCTTCCGCCAAACACCAGAAAAATTCTGGCGGTGTAACGAGATGCGAGCCGCGCGAGTTGATGGCCGACTCTACGCGCACCGTTCCATCAAAGCACCTTGGTCTGTCTGCGCATCCTCAAGCGAGTCCGCGCCAAACGATGCCACATCAAACAAGTTATCCAGCGCCTGCGGACGGGCGATGGCATAACCCTGACCAAAGTCCACGCCGAGATCACGCACATGGCCAAGCACCGCTTCATCTTCGACAAACTCGGCCACTGTGCGCACGCCGATGCTGCGCGCCACTTGCACCATGGAACCCACAATGGCGCGATCGAAAGGATTGTTTGCGATGTCCCGAACAAAAGCACCATCAATCTTGAGGTAATCCACAGGCAACTGCTTGAGGTAGCTGAACGAAGACAGCCCGCTGCCAAAATCGTCCAGCGCCAGCATGCATCCCGCCTGTTTCAAGCCGAATAACAGTTCGCGCGCCCGCCCCAGATGAGAGATGGCGCTGGTCTCGGTGATCTCAAAGCACACCGTTTCGGGCGGGATGGCGAGACGCTTGAATTCCGCAAGAATCATGGGCAGCAGATCCACCTCGGCGAGCGACTGTCCGGACAGATTGATGCCACACACCATGTCGCGCTTTTGCAGCAGCGGTGCCAGGCGCTCCAGGCTATTGCGTACCACCCAGCGGTCAAGCGCGGGCATCAGTTGATAGCGCTCGGCTGTCGGAATAAACAGGTTGGGCGGGATAAGACTGCCATCGTCGCCCTGCATGCGCAGCAAAATTTCGATGTGACGTTGTGATTCGCCGGGGTGAAGTGCGGCAATTGGCTGATAAAACAGCACGAAGCGGTCTTCCTCCAGCGCCTGGCGCAGCTTCTGCACCCAGGCCATCTGACTGCGATGTTCGGCCACCGCCATGTCATCCGGCTGATAAACGTGGACGCGGTTGCGCCCTTCTTCCTTGGCCACATAACAGGCTGAATCGGCCACCCGTAGCAGGTCGCCTACACTGCCGTTGTTGGCGCGGATGGGCACGACGCCGATGCTCGCGCCTATTTCGAATGGTCGCCCGTCCCAGGCAAACCGCAAACCGGCAATCTTGTCGCGTAGCAGATCGGCAATGCCACTCGCCATTTCCAGCGGACATCCGGGCAGCAGCAGGCCAAACTCATCGCCCCCCAATCGCGCCAGACTGTCGCCTTCCCGGATCGAACTGCGGAGCATGCTGGCGATTTCGCGCAGCAACTCATCACCCGCCGCATGGCCGCAACTGTCATTCACCACCTTGAACTGATCCAGATCGATATAGCACAGCGCATGTTCAGTTTGGTCAATGCGCGCGTTATCTACCACGTGCGTCAAACGCGTCACGAATTCACGCCGGTTGATGAGCCCGGTTAAAGCGTCATGGCTCGCCACATAGTTCAGCGCAGTCACGTCATGACAGACCACCACCACGCCAAGAATGGATTCGTCCACACGACAGAGAATGGGCGCGGCAGTGAGTTCCACCGCATGGAACTCGTCGCTGTCACGCGGCATCAGCAACAACCGGTCTTCCGGCGACAGCGGCGCGCGCATATCGAGGCAGCGGGCAATAATTGCCGCCCCGGCATCCGACTGATCAGCCGCCGTGCTCAAAGCAAAGACTTCGGAAAAGGGCCGCCCATACGCTTCTGCCTCCGTCCAGCCCGTCATCCGCGCTGCGGCTGCGTTCAGTGTGCTCACCCGGCCTTCCGGCGTAGTGGTGACCACCGCATCGCCGATGGCGCGTAAAGTAATCTGCGCCAGATCGCGCTCCATGGACAGCGCATCCTCCGCAGCCTTGCGCGCGCTGATGTCCCGGGTAATCCCCAGCAGCGAAATCTCGCCATCCGCCTCGTGCAGCGGCACGGCGTGCGTTTCCAGCCAGCGCTTTGTGCCCTTCAACCCGGTCACCTGAAAGACCAGGGTGCCACGCTCGCCGCGCAATACGCGCCGGGTAAGGTCGCTAAATGCCGCGCGATGCTCGGGCGCAATAACCCCTTCCACGCGTTGGCCAATGACCTGACTGGCGTGCTCAACCTCGATCATCGCCAGGCCTGCCGGATTCATTTGCTTGAGACGCCCGTCCGCGCCGATGATCTTTACGCACTCCGGTTCGGTTTCAAAAATGGTGCGCAGACGGTGTTCGCTGTCATGTAACGCCTGGGTAGTGAGCACATGCTCATCCAGCTCACTGCGCGCCTTGTCTGCCAGCACCTCGTTACTCAACCCAAGCTCCAGCGAGTGCCGCAAAGAAGCGTGTATCAAAATTACGCTACGGGACAAAACCGCAATAAAGACCAGGCCCATGCCCGCCATGGACCACTGAAGATCACTATTTCCGATCATCAGCATCGCCACCAATGGCATCAGCATGGGTAACACGAAAGCAAAATAAGAAGGGCGATGTGCAGCATTGGTGGCCACTGCACCGGCAGCCAATCCACCCAGTATGAAAGTGCCGAGCGCCTGATGTACCACATCAAGCGAATACATCAGAAACATACCGGCAAGCCCCCATACCATGCCCGCCGCAAGGGAGCCCAAGGTATAACGCTGCATCCAGATCTTTGCGGGCGTCTCGTCGGTACTCCGCCGGTAGGCACGCAATAACTGCCAGCGACCCAGCGTCACCAACCCCATAAGCGCAAACCATCCAAGCAGGGTGGCAAGCGCCTGAGCCTGCCACACACCCGCGACCAGCAACACGCCGACAGCGATATTCGTGATCAGCGCATGCGCAAAATTGGCATATAGCAGGCGCGTCAGACCCGCGTCAACGCGGGCAGCGTGCGACTGCGCGAACGGGTCGCTCACAGCGTCGCACCTTTGCATTGGAAAATTTCAGGTGACATGATTGTCTGGTATTCATGGAAGCGTCACTAGAAGCATCGGCCACAGAGGTGAAAAGTTAAGGGTAAAGGTGTGGAAACCGCCCTCGCCCTCGCCACCGTCTCGCGCGCATCGCCGCGCAGGCAGTTGACTCAATGAGATTAATAAACCGGGATTGTCCATTGGAGAAAATAAGCGCATATGGGGACGTAGGTCGGGAACACCTTCCCGACATTGACGCACCGGCACGTCGGGAACACGTTCCCGACCTACGCCCAACCGAAGTCAATTCGGCCTAATGGACAATCTCGGATAAATTGAAAAAAGGGGGGGGTTGCTTCGCAACCGCAAAGGGCACGGCAATACTGCAGATTGCGGGTGGCTTCAGGCACCAGCTTTGCCGCTACAACCCTGAATTACAAACCCAGCCGCTGCCAGATCGTCGTCGTTGGCCCGGCCTGGTTCATGGTGTAAAAATGCAGGCCCGGCGCACCGCCAGCAAGCAGCCGATCGCACAGGTCGGTAATGACATCCAGGCCGAAGGCGCGGATCGACGGCAGATCGTCGCCATAGGTTTCGAGTTTTTTGCGCAGCCAGCGCGGGATTTCGGCACCGCAGGCGTCGGAAAAGCGCGCGAGCTGCACGTAATTGCCGATGGGCATGATGCCGGGAACGATAGGAATCGTGACACCCGCCTCACGGGCATCTTCAACAAAGCCGAAGTACGCATCGGCATTGAAGAAGTACTGGGTGATGGCGGCATTGGCACCGGCATCGACCTTGAGTTTGAAATGCGCCAGGTCTTCCTTGTAGGAACGCGCCTGGGGATGCGTTTCGGGATAGGCAGCCACTTCGATCTCGAACCAGTCGCCGGTTTCCTTGCGAATGAAGGCGACCAGTTCGTTGGCGTAGTTGAATTCGCCCGCATCCATACTGCCCGAAGGCAAGTCACCGCGTAACGCAACCAGATGGCGGATGCCCTGGCTTTTGTATTCATTCAGGATTTCGCGGATGTTTTCCTGCGTGGAACCGATGCACGATAGATGGGGTGCCGCCTCGGAGCCGTCCGCCTGAATTTCGCGTACGGTTTCGAGCGTGCGGTCGCGGGTGGAGCCGCCTGCGCCAAAAGTCACTGAAAAGAATTTGGGATTGAGTTGCGCCAACTGCTTGCGCGTGGCGCGCAGTTTTTCCACGCCTTCGGGCGTTTTCGGCGGAAAGAATTCGAAGCTAAAGGTGGGCGAGGAGTAAGGGGTGAGGAGGGAGGAGGTCACAGTGAGATCGACTTTTTGATGGCGTTGATAAGACCTCCCAACAAACCGAATATATCGTCGATTTGTTTTTCAAGCGAGGTGGTTTCGGCAGCGTAGTCCAGAGTTCTAGCGATGACCAGTTGGGTTTCGAGTTCACTCAGCGAACCGCGAGCAATGCCAAGAAAATGCAAAAACTCCTTGTTGCCCAGCCTTGCCGATCCTTCGGCGATATTGGAGGGGACCGACACTGCCGATCTGCGCATTTGACTGGTCAATCCGTAGCGCTCATCAGCGGGGAAGCGAGAGGTAAGGACATAAATCTCCTTAACCAGCAGAATGGATATTTGCCAAACCTGCAAATCATGGTGCTTTCGCTTCACGCCTCTCGCCTCCCTCTTGTCTCCTCACTCCCAGCTTAATACCGGTAATGATCGGCCTTGTAAGGACCAGCCTTGTCCACGCTAATGTAGTTGGCCTGAAAATCGGTCAGCTCGGTCAGTTGCGAATTAAGTTTTTTCAATTGCAGGCGCGCGACTTTCTCGTCCAGGTGTTTGGGCAGGGTGTAGACGCCAACCGGATATTTGCCTGAATCACGCTCCTGCCACAATTCGATTTGCGCGATGGTCTGGTTGGCAAAGCTGGATGACATCACATACGACGGGTGGCCCGTACCGCAACCCAGATTCACCAGGCGGCCCTTAGCCAGCATGATGATACGTTTGCCGTCGGGGAAAATGATGTGATCAACCTGCGGTTTGATTTCTTCCCACTGGTATTTTTCCACGCCCGCGACGTCGATTTCATTGTCGAAATGGCCGATGTTGCAGACGATGGCCTGGTCTTTCATTCTCGCCATGTGGTCGTGCGTGATGACGTGGAAATTACCGGTGGCGGTCACAAAAATATCGGCCTTGTCGGCAGCGTAATCCATGGTCACCACGCGATAGCCTTCCATTGCCGCCTGCAATGCGCAGATCGGATCGATCTCGGTCACCCACACCTGCGCGGACAATGCGCGCAGTGCCTGCGCCGAACCCTTGCCCACGTCACCGTAACCCGCCACCACGGCAACCTTGCCTGCCACCATCACGTCAGTTGCACGCTTGATGCCGTCCACCAGCGATTCGCGGCAGCCGTACAGATTATCGAATTTGGATTTGGTCACCGAATCATTCACGTTAATCGCCGGGAATTTGAGTTCGCCGCGCGCGTGCATCTGGTACAGGCGGTGCACGCCGGTGGTGGTTTCTTCGGTCACGCCGCGCATGGCAGCCAGACGCACCGAATACCAGCTGGGGTCAGTCGCGACTTTGGCCTTGATTGCGGCGTAGAGCACGCGTTCTTCTTCGCTGGTCGGGTTGCCTACGACGGAAATATCTTTTTCAGCGCGCGACCCCAGATGCAGCAGCAGCGTGGCATCGCCGCCGTCGTCGAGAATCATGTTCGAATAAGTTTTATTACCCCCAGCACCATCCGCCCATTCGAAAATACGGTGGGTGTAATCCCAGTAATCCACGAGCGACTCGCCCTTGACCGCGAACACCGGCACGCCCGTCGCAACAATCGCAGCTGCGGCGTGATCCTGAGTCGAGAAAATATTGCACGATGCCCAGCGCACTTCGGCACCCAGCGCGACCAGGGTTTCGATCAGCACGGCGGTCTGAATCGTCATGTGCAGCGAGCCGGTGATGCGCGCGCCTTTTAACGGCTGCGCAGCAGCGAACTCTTCGCGGATCGCCATCAGGCCAGGCATTTCGGTTTCGGCAATGCGAATTTCTTTGCGGCCCCAGTCGGCAAGCGACATATCGGCGACAACGAAATCGGTAAAGTTTGCGGGTGTGGTTTGGGCGTTCATCACGCGTCCTTTCTGTTAGCAAAAAAAGAAAACGTGAGCGCCGTTGAAAGAAAGCGTCCTGAGCCTGGCGGGTCAACCGTCGCAGCGCTCCTCAGAACCGAGGCAACATTCTACCCCTGAAAATGACCGATCATTCAACGACCTCGTCTCCCGGCTGTGCAGGCACATCCGGGGTCATGCTCAGGTAATGCTCAAAATCGCCGCGCTTGCCTTTAGCCGCCTCAGCTTTAAGATAATCAAGCGTCATCACCGAAGCCATTTTCTCGGCCGCAGCACTAGCGATGAACTGATTGACGGAGATGGCGTCACGCTCGGCCAGCTCCTTGATTTTTTGATGCACAGAATTGGGCAAACGAATGGTCAGCGCGGTCATGTTGATCTCCTCAAAACATTCAGAAAACCGGCAGGGGTAATGGCCTGCACGTTCAATTCCTGGGCGCGGCGAAAGTCTTTTACGTTGTGCGTCACAATGAATTGGCTACCAGAAGCAACGGCGCACTCCAGCACCATGTCGTCGTCGGGGTCGCGCAGAAACGGTCGCCAGAGGAAATGCACGTCCTGCAAATGCGCGACTGATGCGAGGTAGCGCAAGTATCCCAATGCTGCGTCCGCTGTTACGCCAGGCGGTAAATGCGCCGACCTCGTCAGAACGGCCTGCCATTCCGTGTAAACCGCGATGGTCAGAGCGATTTCGAAATTCGGCGAGGGCAACATCGACATTATCTGGAAGCTCGCGCCATTGCGGGAACGGGATGCCGCAACCAGAACCGAAGTATCGATGGTGATTCTCATGGTATTGCCAGTGTAACCACCAGCATACGGGTGTCAACTTCTTCCGTCTTGCTGTCTGCATTGCTGACGATGTTGGGCAGTGCAGCGCGCCGCCCGAATCAGGGCGGGTTATGCCGCACTCTCAGACCCACAACACCTCGACCGCATAGTCGCGCATGATGCTGTCCGCCGACACCAGCGTCAGACCTTCGTGCCGCGCCTGCGCGATCAGCAAGCGGTCGAATGGATCGCCGTGCAGACGCGGCAGGTCGGCCAGCGCCCAGATATGCGAGAGTTGGATCGGCAACAAACTCAAACCATTGTTGAGTTGCGCTTCGACCAGTAGCGGCAAAGGCGTCCGCAAGTCGAGCTTGCCCAATGCGATTTTGATCTGAGCTTCCCACACGCTTGCTGCACTGAAAAAAATCTCGCACGACGGTTGCCGCATTGCAGCGAGCACGCCGGGCGGCAATAGTTGCGGGGATTTGTCCCACCAGATCAAAGCATGCGTATCGAGCAACAACCTCATATCGGGCCGTTGCCCAGCCAGAATTCATCGGGCAGCGGCGCATCGAAATCGTCGGCCATATAAAACTCGCCCTTGTGCAAACCCGGAATGCGCTGAACCGGTTTAGGCTCCAGCGCCACCAGCTTGACGACGGGTTTATTCGCGCGCGCGATCACAACCTCTTCGCCCGCCTCAGCGGCAGCGATCAACGCGGACAGATTGGTTTTGGCTTCGTGGATATTGACGGTTTTCATTCCTGACTCCGTATTAGCTAACTATGTTAGCTAATCTTAGTTCGGATATTCCTCTGCCGTCAACATGCAAACGCGCCACGGGTCACGCCACGTAGTTTTTGATGTCATTCTGGGACGAGAGGGGGTTATAGCCGAGCTGCCATGTTGCAGCTTTCGTGTACCTGCTGCCGCAAGCCTTCGCAGGCTGTGGGCAATTCTCAATACAGCAGGATTGTCTCAGTTGGTCACCAGCCCTTTTTCAATAGCGTAACTGGTCAGTGTTGAGGCGTTGTGCAAATTCAGCTTCTTCATCAGATTGGAGCGATGCTTTTCTACGGTCTTGATACTCAGACACAGGTAATCCGCGATGAATTTGTTGGGGTGTCCTTCGGCTACCAACTTCAGCACTTCACGCTCACGGTGCGTCAGCGCGTCCCAGGCACTGGTGGCATTAGTGGCTTTGCCAGTATCCAGATAACCATTGATGACCTTGCCCGAGATGTCCGGGCTGAGGTAAGTTTTACCGTTGAGCACACTGCGGATCGCCACGCGCAACTCATCGTGTGAAGCATCTTTTAGAATGTAGCCGTCCGCACCGGCGCGCAGGCTGGCGTGTATATATTCCTCGGTTTTATGGATAGTGAGCACCAGAATGCGGATATCCGGATTACGCCGCTTGATGTCGAGTAACGCTTCGATACCGTTCATGCCCGGCATGGAAATATCCATCAACACCAGGTCGGGCGAAAGTGCACCGATGGCACGAATGGCATCACGGCCATTGTCTGCCTCGCCCACGATTTCAACAGCTTCATCCTGGGTGAGTAGCGCGCGCAGACCGGCGCGCAACAGCGTGTGGTCTTCGACTATAAAAATGCGTTGCTTTCCGTTCATGGTGTTCCCCATTTTCTATTGGTTGCGTGCATTAGCCCCGAACCATCCACCCTTGAAACACGTCCAATTCCGTTTCCAGTGTCTGCGAACTCCCCGCACTGATATTAGACTAGCGCTACAGGTGCAGACTGGCGCTGGGGTAATCACCGTATTCACCCAGTCGGGTTAATACGTATTTTCCGGCCAGAAAATGCGGTAAACGAACTAGGCAACAGGCCAATTAATCTCCATCCGGGTACCCTGCCCCAGGCTGGATTCCAAGCGATAGATCCCGCCCGAAATCGTGGCGCGCTCACGCATGCTGAGCAAGCCCAAGCCTCTGCGTTGTCCCTCGGCAAGCACCACGCTGTCAGGCTCGAACCCGTCACCATCGTCCTCGATCAACAGATGCAACTCCTCGCCGCTACGCTGCAACGACACCCGCATGCGACTGGCATTGGCGTGCTTGATGATGTTGTGGCTGGCTTCCTGAAGGATGCGATAGATAATGATATGCAACGGCGTGGGCACTTCGTGCTCGACAACATCAATGCACTTTTCGACCTGGATGTTCGGACAACTGGATTCAAACTCGCGGAAAAACCACGACAGCGTGCGCACGATGCCAAGATCATCCAGCAGCGAGGGGCGCAGCTCAGTACATACCCGCCGCACTTCATTCAACGCCTCTTGCACCAGAGGAACCAGCTGAGTCAGTGCATCCGTAGCGGCTTCCCCGTTGCTGACCTTAACCAGCCCCGCAACATTTTCAATCGCGTGCTTAATCAGGCTCAACGACTGACCCAGACCATCATGCAGTTCCAGTGCAATACGATGGCGCTCATTCTCCTGAATGCTCACCAGATGGCAGGAAAGACACTGCAATGCAGCATGCGATTCCTGCTGAGCCTGAGCAGCCTGCACGCGTTCACTGA
This sequence comes from Thiobacillaceae bacterium, assembly GCA_040080135.1. Classification (GTDB taxonomy): domain Bacteria; phylum Pseudomonadota; class Gammaproteobacteria; order Burkholderiales; family Thiobacillaceae; genus Thiobacillus. Next base: position 904 of record JBEBIZ010000032.1, on the reverse strand, counting down.
TGTCACGCAGAATGGTAGAAAGACTATCTACTTCACCATTCGCGTCATAGTGCGCAATAATCACTTGCGAGGCATGGATTTCGTGGTCATTACAGTCACGCAGGCTGGATTCTCCCGACCACAGACCCTCCTTTACAGCGGTGGTAATGGCCGCATGGTTGATACGGTCAGGTGCATCACTATGGCTGTATTGACACAGCTTCAGGTGCGAGATGTTATCGCCCGCTGTCAGCCCGAGCAGCGCACGCCCCGCCGGATTAAGATAGAGCATGTCGCCCATGGCATTAGCCATCGCAACGTAATCAGTGGTTTTTTCCAGAATGGCCAACAGCCGTGCCTGCATTTGTTCACTGCGCGCACGCGCTTCCGACTCGCTGGCAGCTTTGTTTATCACCTCGCGCAACTGGGAGCGCGATACAGCATCGGCTCGCTGCTGATCGCTGATGTCTAGTACCACCACCAGGGCATGTAATTCACCCGGCTCCAGGTTTTGCACTGGACAGGATTGCAGCGGCTGGGTGCGTACCGATAGGTAGCGGTTCAGTATCGGGTCAAAAACGTTATGTTCGGAGCGTCTGCCCTGTGCCAGATCGGATGCTATCTCCCGCCATAAACGCTTGAAATAGCACGCCGGACTGGTACATCCGGGGTGCAGCAGCGCGTGCAAGCCTTGCCCCCTGACGCTGGCAACGCTGCCTAACTCCCACCGTTCTACAGCACGGTTGGTATGAATCAAACGGCCATCCGCATCAAGCAGGCAAACAAGCTGCGGCACCAAATCCAGCGCGGCCTGCCATTGCCGTTTGGCTTTTTCCAGTTGATGTATGTCCACGTCGTATGCCCCCTGAAAGTCACACGCACCGTGCGTTCAGGTTCGAACGCGCCAGACTAGTTATTCGACCTA
>JBEBIZ010000031.1:0-17965 GCA_040080135.1 Thiobacillaceae bacterium | reverse complement strand
ATTTACGGGAATTCGGGGATGTTGGGGCGGCCTTCTTTTTGGTTACTTTTTCTTGGCCGCGCAAGAAAAAGTAACTTGCCGCCGGGCAACCCCCGGCCAGCCAATCTCAACCAAACCACCACCAAACCTCAAACCAACGGTAACTGCCCATCCGCATCCACCCCAGGCCGCGTGACCCGCAAGGTATGCAAGCGCCGACTATCTGCCCGCAACACGGCAAAACCCAGCCCACCCAGGTTGACCGATTCCCCGCGTTTGGGGACATGGCCAAAGCGCGAGATCACCAGTCCGCCAACTGCATCACACCGGCGCACCGGGATCTTTCGTTTTCACATTTTCAAAAATCAACGGATGTTGTCTGGTTAGCGTGTCGTGGCAACCGCCCGGTTAATCATGTCCTGAACATCCAGCGTGCAGTTCACCGGGATCAGTTCGATTTCTGGATGCGCGTTGGCAAATACCCGGAACAGCTCGTCTGAAAATCCTTGTCCAATCTCGGGCACGCCATCGAAATCCAGTATGACAACCCTGAATTTCTCGAAGCGCGTAGTAACCCGCTTGGCCTGCGATCTGGACACAAGATTTTCGTTGCCGAACCTGGCAAGCCGCATGGGAACGACGGTTTTGTTAAAGTTGAGCTCTTCGGGGCCGGCGTAGTATTCCTCATACACCGCTTTGGCGGACCGGTCGCTGTCGCATTTGATCGACATGGACACAAGGGTGCCATGTTTGAATGCAGGCATCTCGTCCAGCCAGTCGAATTGCAATTCGTAATCGTGCGAAAACACGAGTTTTCCGGAACGGATGCTGAAGTGATCGAACATGCGGGAAGTGAAGAAAATTCCTTCGCCTGAATGATTTTGCGGGTCGGTTGTCAGCTTCCCTTTGGATAGTTCAAGCAGCGCCAGACGCTCGTCTGTCAGCCCCAGAAGGCGCGAGATTCGCTGGAAAATACCTTCGCCGTTATCGGATATAACCATCTCCAGCGAGCCATTAAAGACCCTCGCCGCAACCACAACGCCATCACCGCCGGAATGGTCGATGGCGTTGTTTAACATTTCCGTGAAACCGCGATGCACGATATCGTTCACGTTTCCCTTCAGATCGCCCAGGATCGCGGAAAAATCCCTTGTCCACGCTTCCCATTCGTCAAGGTTTTTCAGCGCGTAAGCCCGGATGCGTTCACGATTGATGCCGAAGCTGTACGTCTTTCGCGTGGTGCCGGTGGCAGACAGGAAGCCATTCCTGCTCAGGGTGTTAACGTGGCGTAGAACGGCCTGTCGGCTGATTCCGAATTGTTCGACTATTATGCGAGCCAGGTCGTGCGGGTGATCCGCGACGGCATCCAGAATGGCGGCATGAATTTCGGCTGTCCGAGGCTTCACGATATTTGTCTATGTTTACAATGAGTGGCGGATTGTAAACATAGACACTGGCTATTGTAAACATGGGGCCGTCTTTAATTCGGTCGCGACAGGTAAGGCAACCCCCCGGCCAGCCGAACCCCAACCAAACCACAACTCAAACCAGTGGCAACTGCCCATCCGCATCCACCCCCGGCCGCGTGACCCGCAAGGTATGCAAGCGCCGACTATCCGCCCGCAACACGGCAAAACCCAGACCGCCCAGGTTGACCGATTCGCCGCGTTTGGGGACATGGCCAAAGCGCGAGATCACCAGTCCGCCGACGGTATCAAACTCTTCGTCCGAAAAGTTTACCCCGAGCGCCTGGTTGAAGTCGCCAATTTCGGTGGTGGCTTTAACCCGAAAACCGCCGTCCTGTTCCTGCACGATGTTGTCTTCGGTTTCGTCGAAATCGAATTCATCTTCGATGTCGCCAACGATTTGTTCGAGCACGTCTTCGATGGTGACCAGACCGGCGACGCCGCCGTATTCGTCGACGACGATGGCGATGTGGTTACGGTTGGCGCGGAATTCCTTGAGCAGGACGTTGAGCCGTTTGGATTCGGGTATGAACACGGCGGGGCGCAGCATGCCGCGAATGTCGGCATCGGATTCGGCGTAGTGACGCAGCATGTCCTTGGCCAGCAAAATGCCGATGACATCGTCGCGGTCGCGGTCGAAAACCGGGAAGCGCGAGTGGGCTGTTTCGATCAGGTTGGGAATGAATTTTTCGGGCGCGTCGTTGATGTCGATCATGTCCATCTGCGCGCGCGGCACCATGATTTCGCCGACGCGCATTTCCGATACCTGCAACACGCCCTCGATCATTGCCAGCGCATCGGCATCCATCAGGCTGTTTTCGTACGCGCCGTGCAGCAGTTCGATCAGTTGTTCACGGTCTTCAGGTTCGCGCATCAACCAGTGGGAAATGCGCTCTAGCAGACTCGGTTTACTCTCAGACTCCATGGGTTAAATCGTCGTAGAAGAATGGGGATTAGCGAAAATAGGGGTTGGCAATGCGAAACCGCTTCAGTATATCGGTTTCATGGGCTTCCATGATGACGGCATCGGCTTCGTCCTCATGATCATAGCCCTGCAAGTGGAGCGCGCCGTGAATGGCAAGATGGGCATAGTGATCGCGCAGAGGCTTGCCCTGTTCGACCGCTTCTTTTTCCACCACGGGCGCGCAGATCACAATGTCGCCACCTAACACGGCGCGGCCCGTGTCATCGCGGCCAATCTCGCCGTATTCGAAGGTCAGCACATTGGTCGCGTAATCTTTTTGCCGATAGTCGCGGTTGAGCGTTTGCGCTTCTTCTGCATCAACGATACGCAGGGTGATGTCAGCGGAATGTTCCAGCGCGGCCAATATCCAGCGGCGTATCTGTGCGCGGACGGGCAGATTTGATGCGGTGCTGGCGTATTGCACCGCCAGCGATAGCGCGGGTTGAGTCAGGCGGAATGCGGCTGAATCAGGGCTTGGCACGCGACTCCTGCTCTGCGCGGCGCTCGGCATAGGCGGTGACAATGCGCTGCACTAACGGGTGGCGCACCACGTCTTCGGCCAGATAGTGGGTGAAGGCAATCCCGCGCACATCCTTCAACACTTCCTGCGCATCGACCAGGCCGCTTTTCTGGTGGCGCTGCAAATCGATCTGCGTCACATCGCCGGTGACGACCGCCTTCGCGCCGAAACCAATCCGCGTCAGAAACATCTGCATCTGTTCCGGCGTGGTGTTCTGCGCCTCATCCAGAATGATGAAAGCATGGTTGAGCGTGCGCCCGCGCATGAAGGCGAGCGGAGCAACCTCGATGGTCTGGCGCTCGATCAGCCGCGCCACCTTGTCGAAGCCCATCAGGTCGTACAGCGCGTCGTACAGCGGGCGCAGATAAGGATCGATTTTCTGGTTCATGTCGCCGGGCAAAAATCCCAGGCGCTCGCCCGCCTCGACCGCCGGACGCGTCAGCACCAGGCGCTTGACCTGCTCGCGCTCCAGCGCATCCACCGCGCACGCCACCGCCAGATACGTTTTACCGGTGCCCGCCGGGCCGATGCCGAAAGTGATGTCGTGATTCTGAATCTGCTCGATGTACGTACCCTGGCGCGGCGTGCGCGCGCGCAGGTCGGCGCGGCGCGTGCGCAACACCGGGCCTTCGTCGTCTTCCGCCCGCCCGCGCGTCAGCGCCACCAGACCGAGCTGAATATCGTCCAGATTCAGGCTGTCGTGCGCGCGGTTGTAAAAGTGCTCGATGGCCTGCGCACCTTTTTCGGCCTGCAACTTGTCACCGCTGACATTGAAATGCGAACCGCGACGGCTGATCGCCACATCAAACGCGGCTTCGATCTGGTGCAGGTTTTCGTCCATCGCCCCGCACAGATTGGCGAGTCGGCGGTTATCTTCCGGGCGCAGGCTGAGTTCGACCTGGTCTGACTTCATGCAACGGTTTCCGCTGTTAACACTTCGCCGCGCAAACTGTTTTTCAGCGCGGCGGTAATCGTGACTTCGATAAAGTGCCCGATCAAACGCGGCTGCCCGGCAAAATTGACGATGCGGTTATTGTCGGTGCGGCCCGTGAGTTCCTCGGCGCTTTTCCGGGAGGGCCCTTCAACCAGAATGCGCTGGCGTGTTCCGACCATCGCCTGACTAATCGACTGCGCCTGCACATCGAGCCGTTGTTGCAGGCGCTGCAGGCGTGCATTTTTAGTGTCTGCGCTGACGTCGTCGGCATAGTCCGACGCGGGCGTGCCGGGGCGTTTGCTGTAGATAAACGAAAAACTGGTATCGACATTCAGCTCGGCGATCAGCTTCATCGTCGCCTCAAAGTCGGCATCGCTCTCGCCCGGAAAACCGATAATGAAGTCCGACGACAGCGACAATTCGGGACGCAGTTCGCGCAGCTTGCGGATGATCGATTTGTATTCCAGCACGGTGTAGCCGCGCTTCATCGCCGCCAGCACGCGGTCGGAACCGGCCTGGATCGGCAGGTGCAGATGCGACACCAGTTTGGGCAGGTGCGCGTACGCGTCGATCAGCCGCTGCGACATTTCGCGCGGGTGGCTGGTGGTGTAGCGGATGCGTTCGAGGCCGGAAATATCGTGAACCATTTCCAGCAAGAACGCGAAATCCGCGACGCTCCCGTCATCCAGCTCGCCCTGCCAGGCATTGACGTTCTGCCCCAGCAAATTCACTTCTTTCACCCCGCGCGCGACCAGATCGGCGACCTCGGCGATCACGTCATCAAACGGCCGCGACACCTCTTCGCCGCGCGTATACGGCACAACGCAAAAGCTGCAATATTTGGAACAGCCTTCCATGATCGAGACAAACGCCGATGCGCCGTCCACCCTGGCGGGCGGCAAATGGTCGAACTTTTCGATCTCGGGAAAGCTGATATCCACCTGAGCGCGCCCGGAACTGCGCCGCGCCGCAATCAGCTCAGGCAGGCGATGCAGCGTTTGCGGGCCGAACACCACATCGACATACGGTGCGCGCTTGACGATCGTCGCGCCTTCCTGCGAAGCCACGCAGCCGCCCACGCCGATGATGAGATTGGGGTTAGCCGCCTTCAGATGCCGCACCCGCCCCAGATTGTGGAACACCTTCTCCTGCGCGTTTTCGCGCACCGAACAGGTATTGAACAGAATCACATCGGCTTCGGCGGGATTGTCGGTCGGCGTCAGACCCTCGGCGGCTTCGAGCACATCGGCCATTTTGTCCGAGTCGTACTCGTTCATCTGGCATCCGAATGTTTTGATATAAACCTTGCCAGGCATCGTGGGTGTCTTCTGGGAATGAATGGAAAGCGATTCGACCCTTCTTTCAGGCCGAACCGCATTATACAACCCGGGCATTCAGCCCAAATTTAAAAGCTGTGGCAAATGACCCGCTTGCCGACGGTATTGCAAATCGTCTGTATCGGTCGATAGGGCGCATCGACAATGGTCGGCTGGGCAATTTCGGCGGCCAGCAATTTAACGACACATTCCTTGTTCTGCTCGCTTCCGGGCGCGAAGCCGATTTTTTCGCAAACCCTGGCCAGTTCCTGCAGATGGGCGGCTTCGCGCGCCTCCCGCTGCGCCGGACTCAACGCGCAACCCGCAAGCAACACGATGCTCGAAACCAGAATGAAATATCGCATGTGAATTCCCAAATTTCCAATCAAGAAGTACAAGTGTGACACCGACAGTCAGGATAGTTCAGGTCTTGCTTCCAGAACGGGTTGACCACAACCAGCCGGCGGCAACAGCACCATAAAGCTGCCGTCCAGTCATCCGCCGCATCGCACAATTGCGTCGCCGCCTGGATGGGGTGACAGAGGCGATGACAGGCATGGAACAGACCGAGATTTACCATCTCAAGCAAACTGTCGAAGACTCCGAAGCCATGGGCGGCGATCCGCTAGGCGATCTTTCTCAACAACTGATGCGAGAGTTATCCGAGCGAAAAATTCAACTGGAAATGGTTGCCCAGCAATCAGAGGCATAAGCGACGGATGGTTAGGGATATTCGGGTTGATGGCATCTCTGGACATCTTCGAATGTCAGCTCACCCCCACCCCGCCGACTGAACCGCACTTGTGTAACGGTCTTTTTCGTCCGACAATGCCATCATGACGGGAAACGAGTTCATCCGCAAAGTGAAAGCACTTGGCAAGCAACGCGGATTGACCGTCACGCTGGATGCATCGCGCGGCAAGGGCGGCCATCAAACCCTGTATTACGGCGGCGCGTTCACCATTGTGCGCAACCCAAAAGACGAGCTGAAAACCGGCACGCTACATGGCATGTGTACCCAGCTTGGCATTAAACCCAATGAATTGTGAGGTGTGGCATGGAACGTTTTGAATACGCTGTTTTGCTGACGGCCGCAGAAGAAGGCGGCTTTATCGTGAGCTGCCGCGACTTCCCGCCTTTGATTACCCAGGGCGAAGACCGGGACGACGCCTTGATCCAGGCCGCCGACGCGATGGACGAAGTGTTTGCGGCCTACATGAAACAGGGCTTGGCTTTTCCCCCGCCCAGCAAAGCCCGTCGCGGCGAAGTTCAGGTCGCCCCGCCCGCCGAGACCGTGGCAAAGGCGGCTTTGTACGTGGCCATGCGCGAATCCGGCATCACCAAAGTGCAGTTGGCCAAGCAACTCGGGGTGGACGAAAAAGAAGTGCGTCGCCTGCTCGACCCGCATTACGGTTCAAAGCTGCCGCGTATCGCCGAGGCGATTCAGCTGTTGGGCAAGCGGCTGGTGATTGGACTGGATGGGGTTTGAGCCAGACGCACAATCGCTATTCGGCACATGTGCCCTTCAAGGGGCAATGCGCATAGTTTTTCCCTCCCCGGCATCCGCTGTTCGTTGGATACTGTTTTGGATACCGCTTATTTTCAGTGTGCCGCCAGTGTGCCCATACCCGGAAATTGAAAACGGCCTGCATCGCTGCAAGCCGTTTGTGTTCTGGTGGTGATGAGTGGACTTGAACCACCGACCCCCGGATTATGAATCCGATGCTCTAACCGACTGAGCTACATCACCAGCATTCCAAAGCAGGACGCCTTGAAAGGTCGGGCATTTTAGCGGATTCCGGCTGACACTGTCAAAGTGACGGCCTCACTGGGGACGCAGGCGGGCCAGTTCGTCCAGCACGCTGATCAGCAGTTCGCGGCCCAGCGCGCCCATCCCTCGGCTGAGCTGGTCGGCGTCGCGTTCGCCGTTGACCAGCCGTCGCATCATGCCGCCCAGACGCGCCATATCGCCGCCGGCTTTGACCATCTGTTCCGACATATTGGCCAGCACCGATAGCGCCTGTGCGTCGCCGCGCGCCGAGGCGTCGATCAGCGAGGCCAGGCCGGGTGCGGCGCTGCTGCCGTCGGGCTGGGAGTCCAGCGCGGGGAGCGTGGCCGGATTATCGAAGCCGAGCAGGATGGCATCGACCACGATCCGGTCTTCTTCATCCAGCCCGAGAAAAATCGACGCATCGCGGCGGCCTTCGATCACGTGTTTCAGCGCGCCAACCAGTCGCACCCAGCCTGCTTCTTCCGCTGCCTTGAGCTGGTTCATCAACTCGGGCAACTGGCTGCGGTCGCGCAGCGCATTGACGACGGTATGGATGAACGCAGCGTGGATGCGCAACACTTGTTCGGTGGCGGGAGGGAGTTGGGCCATGGCAGGATTCAGCGGTCTGGGGAGGTCGGGCTATTTTCCGGTGCATGGGCGGGATTGGCAACCATAGACTTCAAGGGCACGTTTGCAATTTGCCAGTGAGTGCTTGCCCACGCCAGAATCGCCGCCGGGTCTGCGTTTGCCAAGTCATCCGGCAGTGCCTGGCCCAGTGCGGTCAGAGCCTGCGCCAAGACGCGACCGCGCCCATGGCCCGGCAACGCGGTGGCAAGGGTTTGTTTGGACAGCTTTTGCCCGGCGGCATTAGTAATGAGCGGCAGGTGGGCGTAGCGCGGGTTGGGCAGGCCCAGCAGGTTTTGCAACACGATCTGGCGCGGGGTGTTCCACAGCAAATCCGCGCCGCGCACGACGTGGGTAATGTGCTGATACGCGTCGTCCACCACCACCGCGAGCTGGTAGGCAAACAGCCGGTCTGAGCGCTTGACGATAAAGTCGCCGACTTCGGCCAATACCGATTGCGTTAATTCGCCGCGCACGCGATCGGTGAACGTGACCGGGGTATCCGGCACCGCCACACGCCACGCGTGGGCCTGTCGGCAATCAACCGCGCGTTTGCGACAGGTGCCCGGATAAATCGTTTCGCCTCCGGCGTTGCGCGGCGCACCCGCAAGCTGGCTGCGCGTGCAGGTGCAGGGATACGCCACATTCAGCGCGCGCAGTTTTTGTAGTGCAGCTTCATAGGCCTCGTCGCGGACGGATTGCGCCAGGACGCTGCCATCCCAGACCAGACCGTAATTCTCGAGCTGACGCAAAATGGTATCGGCGGTCTTCGGCACACAGCGCGGGCGATCCAGATCTTCCATCCGCACCAGCCAGCGCCCGCCTGCCGCCCGTGCATCGAGCCAGCTTCCCAGCGCCGCCACCAGCGAACCAAAATGCAGCGGGCCGGTGGGTGAAGGCGCAAAGCGGCCGACGTAATTCGAGGCGGTGTGGTCGGATTCGGGAGCGATGTTCACCGCCGGATTATCGCAAAGCCGCGACGTTTTCATGCTGCGGCTTTGCCGGATCAAGTGATCCGGCAATCAATACCCAGCCCAACCTCGCTGCGCATTTTTTAACGCGCGTCGCGGTTATCCCGGTTATCGCGATCCCGTCCCCGATAAGTGCGATTGGCGGGCTGCCCCGGTAGCGGTTGCTCGTTTCGTCCTTGCTGTGCATCGCCACGTTGCGGGGCGGCTTTTTCGTCTCGCGTGCGGGCAGGTTGCGCACTGTCTGGTGCAGTCACACGTCCGGAGGGTGGCGCACCCACCGGCGGCTGGCCCGGTTGCGTCATTGATCGTGTCTCCCGACGGCGGGTGTTTTGTTCGCGGATAACGGCCTGGCTGCGCGGTGCGGCGGCAGGTGGCGTAGCCGGTTGCCCGACTTCATTCCGCCTGATCTCGCCATAACGCGGCGGCAGGGGCGGCGGCATTCTTTCCGGTCCGGCATCGGTGCCAAAGGGTGGCCGCTGAAAGGTGCGGGGTTCTTCGGCGCGGCGAACGGGCTGAACGGTGACATTGCGCGAATCGGGGGCAGCGGGCGTCCGGATACGGGAGGTTACATCCTGCAGGATCGTGGCGCGCGGACGCGCTACATGCGTTGACACCACGGGCCGCGCAACGATCTCGCGCGGCGGCTGCATGCCTCTGGGCGCGCCGCCAAGCAGGCTGGCGCGAGACGGCTTGACCGGCAATTCGCCGCGCACCGGCGCAAAATCGGTTGAACGATAATGATTTTCCACCGTGGCGCGAGTCCGCTCGCGTCCAAACTTGTCGGCAGGCATCGTGAGAATGCCTCGCGGCATACTGGCATTACGGTAATGGATGTCACCCTCTCTGAAATTCGCGTCGCGATTGATTACTACGTTGTTGACAATACGCGGCCCGCCCCAACCATCCCAACGCGGGTGACCACGGTGCGAGTTGTGGCTCCACCATGGCAACACCGGCTCGCCCCAGCTTAGCGCCACCCACCACAATCCCGGCAGGCCTGCGCTCAGCCGCACCGAGACGTCATGATCCCGGACCATGAACGCGACCAGTGCGGGCGAATACACCGACTGACGAACCACGGGCCCCGGTGCCCATGCCCAGTAGCCGTCTACAAAAACCCAGCGACCGTAGTGAAAGGGTGCCCAGCCCCACGGCGCATCATCGACCCAGGTCCATTCATAGTAGGGATCCCACACCCACGACCCTGTGCTGTAAGGCACCCAGTCTGAGCCCACATCCGAGGGAATCCACACGGAACCATAGTCGGGCACCACGCGCCACTGGCCGTAGTGATCGAGCTCTTCTGCGCCGTACACGTCCGGCGGCAAATAGCGGGCGCTGATCGATTCGCCGCTGCGGTCGCCGCGCTCATCGTTCCAGCGATCCCAGTCGTCGCGCGCTGCCACAGCGTAAGTCGCCACTCTCACCGGATTGTCGTCGGTGACGACAATATCTTCGGAAGGATAAATGCTCAGGGAACGCCCATCGGCTGTCGTCACCGTGGCCTCACCGCCGCGACGGGTGATGAAATGGGTATCGCGACTGCCGACCTCTACCCGGTAATACCCCGGATGCTCGATGATGAAGACCGCATTCGGCGTGCTCACCTCCACGGCATCGCCCACGGCCAGACTGCGCATGTCGAACGACACCCGGCCACTGGTCAGCTTGAACTGGATGCTGTGCTCGCTTTGATCCACCAGCGATAACTGGCTGTTTTCATCCGCGCGCACGAAGCTGCGGCTGTCGAACTGCACTTCAAGGTTTGCATTGTTGCCGGTATAGAGCGAGTCGCCTTCAGCCAGCGCCAGATTGGGCTGGGCGCGCGCCCAGTCGGCAGCACCTTCGCGCCAATAGGACACCTCGCCGTCGATATAACTCAGCCGGGGCGGGGTGGGCGCCCACGCCTCATCATCATCCGCCGCCAACGCCGGTGTGCCCGACACGGCAAACAAAAACAGCAGGGGAATGAAGCAGATTTTATTCAGCGTTTTCATGGCACCTCCAATGGCTTGAATCGAGACGTGCCGACAAACTGCTGTGTGTCTACACGCGACATCATTCCAGTATAGGTGACCCGTCATTGCTACGAAAACTTAAAAATCAAGCTTCATGCCCAGGCGCCAGTTGCGGGTGAAATTGACCGGATAGATTGCGTCATCGCCAATCCAGATACCGTTTGATTGCTGAAACAGGTTATCCAAGGCGGCGAAGCCGGTCCATTGCCTGTAGTGATACTGATAGGCAAGACTGGTGGACTGGTAGGCCTGCTGCTTCTGCTGATTGCTGTTGGCAAAATCGCCTGCTGCCCAGGTGCTGGCACGCCAGGCATGAGTCACGTTGAGGCTGGATGCCGGGGTGAGATGCCAGTTCAGTCCGAGGTTAACGCCATGACGCGGCACACCCGGCAACTCCTTGCCGTCAAACATGCCGGTGCCGCCCTGATCGATCAGGGCACGCGTGTAAACATAGTTGAACGATGCAGCCAATGCCGGTGCGATCTGCCAGGTGTCTTGCAACTCCAGGCCATATTTGTGGGTTTTATCGAGATTGGTATTGATAAAAGTGTACGGTTGAAAATAGATCTCGTCTTTCAGATTGGCGCGAAACACCGACACTTTCAGCTGATTGTTCGATATTGCGTGATTCAGGCCGAAAGTAAACGTGCGGCTTTTGGCCGGACTGATAAACGCATTGAAGCTGCCACCGTAATCGAAAAAACGATCGATATCCGGCGCCTGGAACGCCTGGTCATAATTGGCAAACAAAGACAGCTGGCTGCTGAGGCGGTGATTGATGCCGACATCCCATGCGGAAAGCGAATCGCCCCGGCTAAGCGCCACGCCAGTCGTTGGCGTGTAGGTGTAATCGACGTTTTCGCTTCGCCTGCCTGCGGATAAGGTTGTTGCGCCCAGCTTGTATTGCGTTTGCACATACGCGCTGCGATTGTCCTTGCTGGTGCGATCTGTACTGCCGATACGGTCGCCATTAAATGCCTGCACGCCAGCAGTGACACTGAGCGCGTCACCGCGATACCCCAGTGCGATGTCGCTGCTGCGGTAATCGTAGTTCGCCCTGAAAGCATAGGAAATGAAATCAGAAAGCTTGTTCTCGCTTTGGTATCGCACACTCAGTTTCCATTGTGGCGTGAGTGAATAGGCTACGCCTACCCCCCAAACATCGGATTCGGATTGCTGGTGCGTGTAGGTATTGCCGCTATTCTGGGCGGGATTGGCCTCATATTCAGCCAGCGTGATCGGGCCAACGTAGCGCGTTTCAATCTTGCTGGTGCTGCCGTCAAGACTCAATGTCAGACCGTCGAGCGGGCGCACTTCCAGTTTGCCTTGCTGGGTGCGATTGAGCGAATCATCGCGGTTTCCGTTGATGTCCGGTTTGCTGTTGCCGCCGAAGCTGGCGTAATCCGAGCTGGCGGACAGGCTGAATTTATCCCTGACCAGACCGGCAGCCAGCGTTGCATTGCGCGCGCCATCGTTACCCGCCGAAGCCTGAACGGACACACCATCGTGATTGCGGGTGATGATCTGGATGGTGCCCGCAGTTGCGCCATCGCCAAACAGTACCGAGCCGCTGCCCTTGGTGATTTCGATACGTTCGATGTCAGCGAGCGGGATCGCACCCAACATTTGGGGGGCCAGATCGATATTGTTCAGACGGCGCCCGTCCAGTGTCACCACAATGTTCTGGTAGCCGTCACCCATGCCATATCCACGCATATCGATAATCGGCGCCGACTTGTCGCCGTAATAGGGCAGCACCAGCAAAGACGTGTGTTGCGCCAGATAATCGTAAAGCGTCGTCGCACTGGACTGCTCGATCATGCGGCGGCTGTGAACCTCGGAAGCAAACGGCGCATCGATATCCACAATTGGCGTGCGCGCTGCCGTGACGATAATGGTTTCGCCAACATATTCGGGAAGTGTTTCGGCGTGGGCGAACGAGTTGAATGCAATACCCAGAGCAAGGGCGAGAGAAGTTTGACGCATGATGATTTTCCGGTTTTGGGCGCCTGGTTCCCCGCAGGCGCGTTGCACGATCCGCCGCTCAAACGAGCGGGGCTCAGGCCGGTATCCGGGCTTGCGCATGAGGGGTTTCGCCTTCCCGCTTGTGACAGCAGTGGCTGGGTTGAAACGCCGTAAAACGCTTACCGTTGCGGGGGCAGCACAGGCGTAGCAGCAAAAAACCGCGCACCTGTTTCCCGTTTAACCTGCGCAAACTGAAGGCCGCGCAGGCACCTGAAGGCGCGGATTATACCACCGGAATTCGGCGTAATGACCCGGCTGGGTTCAAGACTTTTTGTGATGACTTAATAGGCGGCCCAATGCCTGCTTTAACGGCCCATCTTCAATCTCGGTGTTGAGTTGCGCCAGGCTGGTGAGCGCCGATGCAGGCATCCCGGGCTTGTTGACCACCGGCGGGGAAATAGGCTGGAGCTCGGGTTTGACGCTGACGCGCACATGGTCAACGATCAGGCCGCGCTGGCTGAGCGTGTCTGCCAGCGCGCGGGTCTGATTGCGCAAACGGCTGGCAACCGCGCCGCTCTCGCAGGCAAGATGCAAATTGCCGTTTTCGAGCTGTGCCACCCACACGCTGCCCGCCAGCGCGGGCGGCAGGCTGCCATCGAGCACGGCCTGCGCGCGCATGAGCTGCTTCGCCCGCACCTGCAGGGCGGCAGGGAGCTGGGAGGCGAGCAGGTCGGACAGGCTGGACGCGCTCATGCAGTCGCCACCGCGGCGACAACCCCTTCCAGACCCGTCATCGCCGGGTCACGGAAAGTGTTGGGCGCTATGTTAAAATTCTGCGGATTACCGCCTTTAGCGGCCTTCGGATCACTCATGTTGCAATCCATCGTCAAGAAAATTTTCGGCAGTCGTAATGACCGGCTGGTTAAACAATACATGCAAAAGGTTCGCGCGATCAATGCGCTTGAACCCGCCATGGAAAAACTCACGGATGACGAGCTGGCCGGCAAGACCGCCGGGTTCAAGTCCCGCATCGAAGCGGGCGAGTCGCTCGACAAGCTGCTGCCGGAAGCCTTTGCGGTGGTGCGGGAAGCCTCCCGGCGCGTTCTGGGCTTACGTCACTACGATGTGCAGATGGTGGGCGGCATGGTGCTGCATGACGGCAAGATCGCCGAGATGCGTACCGGTGAAGGTAAAACCCTGATGGCAACCTTGCCCGCGTACCTGAATGCGCTGACCGGCAAGGGCGTGCATGTGGTGACGGTCAACGATTACCTCGCCAGCCGCGATGCCGAATGGATGGGGCGCGTGTTTGGTTTCCTCGGCATGACGACCGGCGTCAACATGTCGCAGATGCCGCACGATGCCAAGCAGGCCGCGTACGCCGCCGACATCACTTACGGCACCAACAACGAATACGGCTTTGATTACCTGCGCGACAACATGGTCTATCAGGTGTCGGAAAAAGTGCAGCGTCCGCTGGCTTTCGGCATCATCGACGAGGTCGATTCGATTTTGATCGACGAGGCCCGTACACCGCTGATCATTTCCGGCCAGTCCGAAGAAAACACGGCCCTGTATGAGCAGGCCAACCAGATCCCGATGCGGCTGACCCGGCAGGAAAAAGATGACAGCCCGGGCGACTACTCGGTGGACGAAAAGTCCCGCCAGGTTTTGCTGTCGGAAGACGGTCACGAAAAAATCGAAGCCATCCTCACCGAACTGGGATTATTGCTGCCCGGCGGCAGTTTGTACGATGCGTCCAACATCATGCTGATGCATCATGTGTACGCTGCCTTGCGCGCGCATGCGCTGTATTTCCGCGACCAGCATTACGTGGTGCAGAACAACGAGGTGGTAATCGTCGACGAATTTACCGGACGCCTGATGTCCGGACGGCGCTGGTCCGAAGGTCTGCATCAGGCCGTGGAAGCCAAGGAAGGCGTGGCGATCCAGAAAGAAAACCAGACGCTGGCCTCGATCACCTTCCAGAACTTTTTCCGCATGTACGAGAAACTGTCCGGCATGACCGGCACGGCGGATACCGAAGCCTACGAATTCCACAGTATTTACGGCCTGGAAACCGTGGTCATCCCGACCCACAATCCGATGATCCGCAAAGACAGCCACGATCAGGTCTATCGCACCGCACGCGAGCGCGACCAGGCCGTCATCCTCGACATTCGGGCCTGTCACGAGCGCGGTCAGCCGGTGCTGGTCGGCACCACGTCGATTGAGGCCAACGAACTGCTGGCGGCCGAACTGAAAAAAGCCGGGCTGCCGCACAACGTGCTCAACGCCAAGCAGCACGAGCGCGAGGCCGAAGTGATTGCACAGGCCGGCATGAAGGGCGCGATCACCATCGCCACCAATATGGCCGGTCGCGGTACGGACATCGTGCTCGGCGGCAGCATCCAGAAAGAGCTGGACGCAATCCGGAACGACGAAAGCCTGTCCAACACCGAAAAAGCCCAGCGCCGCGACGCGATGAAAGCCGAATGGGGCGCTCGCCATGAAATCGTGCTGGCAGCGGGCGGTCTGCACATCATCGGTACCGAGCGCCATGAGTCACGCCGCGTGGACAACCAGTTGCGCGGCCGTTCGGGCCGCCAGGGCGACCCCGGTTCGTCGCGTTTCTTCCTGTCGCTGGAAGACCCGCTGCTGCGCATCTTCGCCTCGGATCGCGTCGCCTCGATCATGAACCGCCTGAAAATGCCGGAAGGCGAGGCGATCGAACATCCGTGGGTCACGCGCGCGATTGAAAACGCGCAGCGCAAGGTCGAACAACGCAACTTCGACATCCGCAAACAGCTGCTCGAATACGATGATGTCTCCAACGACCAGCGCAAGGTCATCTACGAACAACGCAATGAGCTGCTGGCGAGCAGCGATGTGGCCGACACCATCCGCGCCATGCGCGACGATGTGCTCAATACCGCCATCGACCTGCATATCGCACCCGGCAGCATGGACGAACAGTGGGACGTGACCGGGCTGGAAAAAACCCTGGCCGGACAGTTCACGCTCGATCTGCCCCTGCAACAATGGCTGGACGAGGACAAAACCCTGAACGAAGAAAGCCTGCGCAAAAAGATTTGCGTCGCAGCGGATGAGGTCTATCAGGGCAAGGAAGCCATGGTCGGTGCCGATGGCCTGCGCCAGTTCGAGCGCTCGGTCATGCTGCAAAGCCTGGATACGCACTGGCGCGAGCATCTCTCGGCGCTGGATCATTTGCGGCAAGGCATCCATCTGCGCGGCTATGCGCAAAAACAGCCCAAGCAGGAATACAAGCGCGAGGCGTTCGAGCTGTTCTCCGGCATGCTTACCGCCGTCAAGGCCGAAGTGTCGCAGATCACGCTCACCGTCCAGGTGCGCTCGCCCGAAGATGTCAAAGCCGTCGAGCCGCACGACGACCTCGCCAACGTGCAATATCAGCACGCCGATTTCGACGAAGCGCTCGCCAATGCTTCTGACGAGTCTGCCGACGCGCAACCCTTTGCACGCGAATACGCCAAGGTGGGGCGCAACGACCCTTGTCCGTGTGGATCGGGCAAGAAATTCAAGCAGTGCCACGGACAACTGACCTGACCATGCCTTACTTCGTTTTTCGCATGGGCATGTTCAAGGTTCTGGAGAAGCAGGGCGAGTGGGCGAGTTACAAGGAAGCGCGTGCGCACACCAACGAGCTGCGCAAGACGCTCGACCCGAAAACCGGCGACAAGTACAAAATGATTTTTGCCGAGAACGAAATCGCCGCGCAGGAAACGCTGACCGCAGAGCGCCAACTGGAAAAGACCCTGTCCGGCGACGACTGGTAGCCGTCATCTGACTGAATAGCGATGGCGGAATACAACGAAGATGCATACAAGCTGGCGCGCCGTGCCTACATCGAATTCAGTTGCCCGTTCGAGCGCGCCCTGCTGTCGCGCTGCATAAGCTGCCAGCGCTCGAAGAAACTCAACCTCGCCGAGCGCGAAGCCATCGCCTGCGGCGACCCTGTGGTGCGCGAACACTGCATCGCGTTTTACAACGCGCTACACGATAACGCCCAGTTCGCGCTCAAAATCAATCCCGACGCGCCGTGGCCGTTCGGCAAGGAAATCCGCGCCCAGTGCGGCGGCGTGCGCGGCCTGGCGATAGCGCTGGACGCTGCCGGGGACGAGAACACCGATGCTGCGGAAACCGTCTTGCGTGCGCTGCAAACCTTCGGCGCGTACGAACAGTTCCCGTATTCAGAGATCATGCGCGCGGTCGTCCACTACGAGCCACGCAAGCGCCGCCTGGATCCTGTGTAGCAACTAGCGGCGATTCAGGTCGCCGCGCCTTTTTTCTTGTCGTCACCGCCGTAGACTCCGCTGTGATCAAACGGCAGCCAGCTGGATGACTTGTCGGTTTTAACCCGCCCCTGAACACGATACGGCACGCCTTCCTTGAGTGCCTCCGGCGGCAGCGTCTTGATTTGCTGCAACAGGGTTTTCGATTGCGTCACCGCTTCGACATGCAGCCGTTCGCTCGACATGGCCGGAATCAGCACCGTGGTGCGCGCCAGGCCTTTGGCAAACGCGCGGCCATTCACTTCCAGCTCAAAATCCAGCGCTTCAATCTTGATATCGAAGTCGTTCGGGTTGTTGACGCGCAGGCTCACGTCAAAGCGCTGCTCGAACAGCCCCAGGCTTTTGATGTTGACTTCCGCCACGCTCACCTTCGGTGCCTGGGCGTTATAGGGCAGGCCGGAACATGCCGCCAGCATCGCAGCCAGTAACAGCGCAGATAAAATTTTTAGCATGGAAAATCCTTTAACCGCAAGAGCCGCACCCCGAAACACAGCAACGCGGAAAACAGCAAGAATGCCCGAGCGGCTTTCTCCGCACCGCTGGGCAACAGCCTCAAGGTTTTATTTCGCTTTAGGCCGCTGCGCAAAGGCATGTGCGATACCCGGGTCGCGCGTTGCGCCCGCCGCGTCCATGCGCCGCAAATATTCGGCCCACATGGCGGTGTAATTCTGGCCGAGCTCATGCAGGTAATCCCAGGAAAATATCCCCGAATTGTGGCCGTCTGAAAACTCGATACCCAACGCGTATAAGCCGACCGGCTCGGCGCTGATAATCATGATTTCGCGTTTGCCGACCTGCAGCACCTCCTGCCCCGGGCCGTGGCCACGCACTTCGGCAGAAGGCGAGTACACACGCAAAAACTCGAACGGCAAATCAAATCGTGTGCCGTCGGAAAAAGCAATTTCGAGCTTGCGCGAGGTCTGGTGAAGCTTGATTTCAGTAGGGGTAACGCCAGCCATGATGATCTGCTTTGATGAGGTGTTAAGGGGAGTCTAAACCATCGCCCGGATCAAAAAAACCCCAAGAACAAGCGGGTTGGAGCGGTGCTTTTGTGAAAATGGTGCGTCCGGCGCGATTCGAACGCGCGACCCCTGCCTTCGGAGGGC
>JBEBIZ010000012.1:0-81042 GCA_040080135.1 Thiobacillaceae bacterium | reverse complement strand
AACTCAAAAACCCGTGGCCGGGTTGGCATGGGCTGCGAAGTCAAGTGAGCGCCGCAATCAATCGCGCTGTGGCTGCGTGATTCGTGGGGAAACCTCAGAAGCTGACCCCTTTAGCTCGCTTTAGTTCTTTAGTTGCGGTCTCCGCACATCAACGATCCCGCCTGCGCCATCTCCGTCACTGAGTGTCCGGTGTCGGCCTCAGTCATGCGCCATTCGCAGCCGAACTTGCCAAAGAGTTCCTTACCGGTGCCGCCCTGGCTGCTCCAGTTACGCACTTCAAGAACGTATCGCTTGCCCGGGTCGAACTGCCATACGCCCGTGTTGCCACAGGTCGTCGTCACCGACCCGCTGCTGCTTACATGCCACAGCGCCAGCCGGGTCGGCTTGCCAGGTTCAACTCGCCCCGGTGCGCTGTAGCTCGACCGGTCGCGCAGCAGCAGATCGCGATTTGACTGCAGTTCGGCTACCGTGGCCAGATCGGGTTTCTGCTGACAGCTGACGCGGGTTTCGACACTGAGCGTCATGCGGTCCGAATTGCGGAACGCGTCCCGCGCACGCAGCTCAATCAGCGCCGGGTTTGCAGAATCTGTGCGGTACTGCGACACCGTATAGGCAGGTGCGCAACCTGCCAACGCAGTCAAAAGTGGGAAGAAAAACAGCTTACGCATGACATTTTTCAAGATTGATACACCTGCAACAAATAACATCAAAGGAGTCGTGCTCGAATTGTTTTTCGATTTGTTTCACTGCCGCTCCATCGCTGAAACCGCAGCCTTCGCCAGAAAGCCCGAGCGGCTCAAATGGTGCGATTTGGCGTAGGCATCGATCCGCCTGACCAAGCCTTCCGGCAAGGAGACGTTCAACCGCATGGGCCGTGTGGAGAGCTGGGACACATCGACGTCGACCAGCATCCACACGCCACCTTTGTATTTTGATTCGGCGGTGAGCGTTTCCAGCGGGGTGGGCGCGGGAATGTCCATGTCTTCGCCCTCGCAATAGACTTCGATGGCTTCCTGGATATTGGCGGGGAGCTCGTCCCAGTTATCCGCAGCGGAATAGCAGCCCGGAAAATCCGGGACGGTGACGCCGTGTGCATTGCGTTTGTCACCCATGTGAACGTAAACCGGATACAGCATGATTACCTCCATTCCCAACCGGCTTGCCGGTAGATATTGCGCAGGGTGCCTGTCGGCATGTCTTTGCGCGGATGGGGTACAACGACGTGGCCGGGTTTTTCGGGGTGCTTGTACTTGGCGTGGTCGCCCTTGCCACCCACTCGCACCCAGCCTTCGCGTTCCAGGCGTTTGATGAGTTCCGCGCTGTTCATATTATATACACACAACTACACAAAAACAACGCGGTATCCATGTCCGGGGATCAATCCCAGCTCAACGCCCCGCCCGTCTGATACTCGGTGACGCGCGTTTCGAAAAAGTTCTTCTCCTTCTTCAGGTCGATCATCTCGGCCATCCAGGGGAAGGGGTTGGTGACGCCGGGGAACATTTCGTCGAGGCCGATCTGCTGGCAGCGGCGGTTGGCGATGAAGCGTAGGTATTCCTTGAACTGGCTGGCGTTGAGGCCGAGCACGCCGCGCGGCATGGTGTCTTCGGCGTATTTGTATTCGAGCTCGACGCCCTTCTGGATCAGGGTGCGAATTTCGGCCTTGAACTCGTTGGTCCATAGGTGAGGGTTTTCGAGCTTGATGGTGTTGATGAGGTCGATGCCGAAGTTGCAGTGCATGGACTCGTCGCGCAGGATGTACTGGTACTGCTCGGCGGCACCGGTCATCTTGTTCTGGCGGCCGAGTGCCAGGATCTGCACAAAGCCGACGTAGAAGAAGATGCCTTCCATGATGCAGGCGAAGACGATCAGCGACTTCAGCAGGGCCTGATCCGCCTGTGGCGTGCCGGTTTTGAAGTCGGGATTGGTCAGCGTGTCGATGAAGGGGATGAGGAATTCATCCTTGTCGCGAATCGACTGCACCTCGTGATACATGTTGAAGATTTCGCCTTCGTCCAAGCCCAGCGATTCGACGATGTACTGGTAGGCGTGGGTGTGGATGGCTTCCTCGAACGCCTGGCGCAGCAGGTACTGGCGGCACTCGGGCGCGGTGATGTGGCGATAGGTGCCGAGCACGATGTTGTTGGCGGCGAGCGAATCGGCGGTGACGAAGAAACCGAGGTTGCGCGTGACCAGACGGCGCTCGTCTTCGGTCAGCGCGGTGGGGTCTTTCCACTGCGCGATGTCGCGGCTCATGTTCACTTCCTGCGGCATCCAGTGGTTGGCGCACGCATCCAGATATTTCTGCCATGCCCATTTGTATTTGAAGGGGACAAGCTGATTCACATCCGTCGAGCCGTTGATCACGCGCTTGTCGGCGGCCTGCATGCGGCGGGCTTCCGGCGCGGGTGCATCGGCGACATCGTTGGCATGCAGGGTTGCAGGCACAGCCATGCGGGGCGCGGCGGGGGTGAAATCTTCTTCAAAATTCAGCATTGTTCAAATCTCCTTTTGGTTTAACCCAAGTGGGCAAAGCCCACACTTCTTCCATCTAATCTGGGCGTGGGCAATGCCCACGTTACGGTCTGGTTTGCCAGCTTCCCCTTCTGCGCCACCTCGACTGAGCCGGGCTGGCGGGGAAAAACGGCGAGCACTGTCTGAGCTCCGCAGCAGAACACGTTTTGTGTGTTCTGCCAGGGCGTTTGCGCAGACGCCCCGTCAGTCTGGTTCAGTCGAGGCCCGCCCCGAAGGGGTGGTGCAGCAGGGCGGCCTTCTCTTTGGTTACTTTCTCTTGGCCGCGCAAGAGAAAGTGACTAGCCGCCGGGCTACTCCCGGCCTACAAACCTAAACCCTTACTGACACGCTTCGCATTCTTCAAACCCCACATCGCCTGGCCGCATGGTGCAGGCGCGGCCGACGATCTCCGGCTCGGGCAAGTGCGCGGGCGCAGTGCCGTAACCCATCGCACCGCTCATGGCGCCTGCGCCCCCGCTTGACGATACCGCGTTCAGCTCGCCGCCCTTGCCGGTGGATTTTTCTGCCGAGGTTGCGCCCAGCGTGCGCAGGTAATAGGTGGTTTTGAGGCCGCGTATCCATGCCAGCTTGTAGGTCTCGTCGAGCTTTTTACCCGACGCGCCCGCCATGTAGATGTTCAGGCTCTGCGCCTGATCGATCCATTTCTGGCGACGTGATGCGCACTCCACCAGCCAGCTGGTTTCCATCTCAAACGCGGTGGCGTAGAGGGTGCGGATATCCGCCGGGATGCGGTCGATCTTGGCCAGCGAACCGTCGAAATACTTGATGTCCGCCACCATGACTTCGTCCCACAGGCCGAGCTTTTTAAGATCGTTGACGAGGTATTTGTTGGCGACGGTGAATTCGCCGGACAGATTGGATTTGACGTAGATGTTTTGATACGTCGGCTCGATGCTGGCCGAGACGCCAACGATATTGGCGATGGTTGCAGTCGGCGCAATCGCCAGGCAGTTGGAGTTGCGCATGCCGTGCTCGGCGATGCGGGCGCGCAGGCTGTCCCAGTCCAGGGTGCTGCTCGTATCCACTTCCAGATAGCCGCCGCGCTCTTCGCGCAGGAGGTTCAGCGAGTCTTGCGGCAGGATGCCCCGGCTCCACAAGCTGCCTTCAAAGCTGGAATAGCGGCCACGCTCGGCAGCGAGTTCGGTCGATGCCCAGAAGGCGTAATAGGACACCGCTTCCATCGAACGGTCGGCAAATTCGACCGCTTCGTTCGACGCGTAAGCCACGCGCAGTTCTTGCAAGGCATCCTGGAAGCCCATGATGCCGAGGCCGACCGGACGGTGTTTGAGGTTGGAATTGCGTGCCTTGCCGACAGCGTAATAGTTCACGTCCACCACGTTGTCCAACATGCGCATCGCGGTGTGGATGGTGGCTTTGAGTTTCTCCTGGTCGAGTTTTCCGTCTACCAGATGATTCACCAGATTGACCGAGCCCAGGTTGCATACAGCGATTTCAGTATCGCTGGTGTTGAGCGTGATCTCGGTACACAGGTTGGAACTATGCACCACGCCGACGTGTTGCTGCGGGCTGCGGATGTTGCACGGGTCCTTGAAAGTGATCCAGGGATGGCCGGTTTCAAACAGCATCGACAGCATTTTGCGCCACATCTGGGTGGCGGGAATGCGCTTGAATACCTTGATGTCGCCCCGGTCGGCGCGGCGTTCGTATTCGGTGTACGCCTCGGCAAACTTGCGGCCATACAGGTCGTGCAAATCAGGCACGTCGTTCGGCGAAAACAGGGTCCAGTCGCCGCCTTCCATTACGCGCTGCATAAACAGATCGGGGATCCAGTTCGCGGTGTTCATGTCGTGGGTGCGGCGGCGGTCGTCGCCGGTGTTCTTGCGCAGCTCGAGGAACTCTTCCATGTCGAGGTGCCAGGTTTCGAGATAGGCACACACTGCGCCCTTGCGCTTGCCGCCCTGGTTGACGGCGACGGCGGTGTCGTTGACCACCTTGAGGAAGGGCACGACGCCCTGCGATTTGCCGTTAGTGCCTTTGATGCGCGCGCCCATCGCCCGCACCGGCGTCCAGTCGTTGCCGATGCCACCAGCGTATTTTTGCAGCAAGGCGTTTTCCTTGATCGCCTGATAAATGCCGTCGAGGTCGTCGGTCACGGTGGAGAGGTAGCACGACGACAGCTGGCTGTGGCGCGTACCCGCATTGAACAGGGTCGGCGTGGATGACATGAAATCAAAGCTCGACATCACCTGATAAAACTCGATGGCACGCGCTTCACGATCCACTTCGTTGATCGCAAGTCCCATCGCTACGCGCATGAAAAACGCCTGCGGCAACTCGATACGCGATTCTTCGATGTGCAGAAAATACCGGTCGTACAGGGTTTGCAGGCCGAGGTAACCAAACTGGTAATCGCGTCCGGCATCCAGCACTGCCGCCAGGCGCGCGATGTCGAACTGGCCGAGCTTCTCGTCGAGCAGTTCGGCATCGATGCCTTTTTTGATGAAGCTGGCGAAATAGTCTGCGTAACGCGCGCCCATCTGCGCCTGTGTCACTGCTTCGCCCAGCACTTCGTGGCGAATGGAATTGAGTAGCAGACGCGCCGTCACCGACGAATAACCCGGGTCTTGCTCGATCATCGAACGCGCGGCCAGCACCAGCGCTTTTTCGACTTCGGCCATCGGCACGCCGTCATACAGGTCGCGCAGCACCGTCTGCATGATCGGCTCGGCACGCACGTTGTCGCCCAGACCGGAGCACGCCTCGGCCAGCAACACATTCAGGCGGGCAATATCCAGCGGCTTTTTCTGGCCGTCTTCCAGCACGTGGATCGTCACTTCGTGCGTGATCCCGGCGGCTTTTTGCACCGCGCGTTCCTGCGTGCGCTTCTCGCGATACAGCACATACGACCGCGCCACCTCATGCTCGCCCGAGCGCATCAGGGACAACTCGACCTGATCCTGAATATCTTCGATATGGAAAGTGCCGCCAGCCGGATTGCGACGCATCAAAGCGGCAGTGACCTGCCCGGTAATGGCCTCGACCAGTTCACGAATGCGCGCCGATGCAGCCGCCTGCCCGCCCTGCACCGCGATGAACGCCTTGGTCACCGCAATAGCAATCTTGCCCGGCGCAAAGCCGACCACCGCGCCATTGCGGCGGATGATCTTGTAATCGGCGTAACGCTCGTCAACCGGCGCAGCGACCGACGGGATAACAGCGGGAATGGGTAGGGGTGCAGCGGACTCGGTGGCGACGGATAGCATCTGACGGGGCTCCTTTGGTGGGACGATACATGGAAACTGTTCACAACTTATTCCTGCCCAATGCACAGCTTTATTCACAACATATAGTGGTGTTACACGGGGCTTGCTACAAATTCTAGGCTTCCACCCAAGTATGTCAACAGACTTTTATTACTGCGTTTTACGCCCCGAACGCCGGTTTCGTGCGCGCAGAAAAAACCTAAAATAAATCAAGGTTTACGGCGAATCGAGTGCCTAAAAATTAAACTAAATAACGAATCGACGGGGCTGGCGACCCGAAACACGCCGCCAACCCGCATGGAATATAGGAAACAGATTTAAATCGGAAGCCGGATTGAGGCAAGTGCGAGACGCACGCGACGCGCAAAACCTGCTGAAATTTTGGTCAGCGCGCGAACGCGGGGATGGGGGTATATGGCACAGGTCGTTAAATTTCAGTCACTGTGAGCAACGCGAAGCAATCCAGAAATGCCTGCTTATCAAAACTCTGGATTACCACGCGTCTTTTATACCCGTCAGGGTATTCGCGGATAAATGTTTTTAACTCAATTTCGCACGGGCAGCGGCGTGCCCACAGGCGGCGCGGGGATCACCAGCGGCGTACTGACCGGCGCTTTAACCGCAGGGGGCGGCACAGTCGCGGCAGGCAGCGGCATCGGCGTAATCACCGTGACGGCGGGGTGGACGGGAACCGCCCCCGGCGTGGCGCGCGCTTGCTGTTCCAGCAGGCTGCCCAGATTGAGCATGGCTTTGGCGTAACCCTGCGCGGCAGCTTTCTTGAACCATTCGGCGGCTTCGACCGGGTTCTGCTCCACGCCGCGCCCGTCGCGCAGCATCATGCCCAGATTGTTTTGCGCGGCGGCATCGCCCGCTGCACTGGCGCGGCGATACCAGGCCACGGCGGTGATCGGGTTTTGCTCCACACCGCGCCCACTGTCGTACAACACCCCCAGATTATTCTGCGCCTGGGCGTCGTCCTGTTCGGCGGCCTTGCTCAGCCATTGCGCGGCTTCGCTGTCCTGATTTAAAGCCACTTGATTCAAAGCGCCCTGATTCGATGCGCCCTGATTTTGTCCGCCCTGAGCGCCCTTCAGTAGCAGCCAGCCAAGGCGGCCTTGCGCTGCTGC
The DNA here is from genome assembly GCA_040080135.1 of Thiobacillaceae bacterium. Lineage (GTDB taxonomy): Bacteria > Pseudomonadota > Gammaproteobacteria > Burkholderiales > Thiobacillaceae > Thiobacillus. Next base: position 74,156 of record JBEBIZ010000012.1, on the reverse strand, counting down.
CAGTTTTTGCTCGGCTGCTTTGCGGTACCAGGCCAGCGCTTCCGCTTCGGTCGCCGGGTTCGCTTCCAGCAACACGGCCAGATTGTATTGGCCGTTCATGTCGCCGCCGTCCGCAGCCGTGCGGAACCACTTGATTGCCAGCGCTGGACTCGCGGTCACGCCGCGACCATCGCGATACAGCGTGCCCAGATTGTTGGCCGCAAGCGCGTTATTTTGCGCGGCGGCCTGCGTGTAGGACTGCACCGCAAGCGCCAGATTCTGCTCGATGCCCTGCCCCTGTTCGGCCATCCAGCCGACCTGGGTTTGCGCGTCGGCATCGCCCGCCCTGGCCGCCAGCGCAAACCACTTCAGCGCTTCGGCCGCGTTTTTGTCTGTGCCCTGACCCTTGAGATGCATCCATCCCAGCCGGGTCTGCGCACCAACGTTACCCTGCGCGGCAGCGGCGGCATACCACTTCAGCGCTTGCGCGTAATCGACGCTGACGCCGTCCAGACCTTCGCGATAAATCGTCGCCAGATTCGCCTGCGCCAGCGCGTTGCCCTGCTGCGCGGCGGCGGTCAGCCATTTGAGCGTTTGCGCCGGGTCGCGCGCGACGCCCTGCGCATTGGCGTATTTCAGCGCGAGATTATTCATCGCCGTCGCATCCCCTTTGCCCGCTGCGCGCGTCAGCCATTTCACCGCTTCGGCTTCGTTCTTGGGCAACTCGCGCCCGCTCTCGTACAGGCTGGCCAGATAGGTTTGCGCAGGGGTGAGATTTTGCGATGCGGCGCGAGTCAGCCAGTCGATGCCGCTGGCCGCATCTTTCGGCACGCCATTGCCTTCGATCAGGAGCAGCGCCAGGTTGTATTGCGCGGTAGCTTCGTTTTGCAGCGCAGCGCGACGATACCAGAGCACGGCGCGCGCCGGGTCGCGCACGACGCCTTCGCCCTTGTCGTAGGCCCAGCCGATTTTCATTTGCGCTTCGGGGTCGCCCGCGTCCGCCGCCATCTGGTAGTAACGCAACCACTCGGGCGCGTTAGTTTCGGCAGCAACGGCGCTGGGGATGATTCCAGCGTGCAATATTCCGGCGCACAACAACGTCAACAGGATACGGTTCATGTTCGGGTTCCTCATGGAGCTTTATATTCAATCGGGACATCCAGCCACGCCACCACTGCCATACCGTGACGTTCGGCAGGATAAAAATGCCATTGCTGTACGGTCGCCAGCGCAGCCTGATCCAGCACGGCGACGCCGCTACTCTGCTTGACCCACGACCGGCCTATCCCGCCGTCGGGACGCACTTCGGCGCGCACCACGACCCGGCCTTCGGCGCGAGCTCCCAGCGCCTGAAGCGGGTAGCGCGGCGACTGGTTATCGGGGCGATGACGCGGTGTCGTTTCGCCCGCCAGTGCCGCTGCGCTGGCATTGATGTGATCGAGTCCGGACGGAATCGGGCGGCGGTCAAATCCGGCAAACATCAGCGGCAGTTCACAGATGCTGCGCGGTGTATCCACCTTGAGCGCGGCGGCGGTAAAGCGTTCTTCAATCACGCGAGCTGTGCCCTGTACGGGTTGCGCCTGCAACGCACCCGGCGGCGATTCGCGCAAGGCCTGCGTACTGGCGCGCACTTGCCCACTCGCAGTCAACTGCGCGGCGGTTCCTTCGCGTACTACGGCACTCGTGCCCGGTTCTGCGCGCGCTTGCACGCCGCTCACGTCGCGGCCTTCCGTTGCCGCACTGCCGCGCGCATCGCCACGGTCTGCGCGTCCCATTCCATCACCACGGGTGCTGCCCGTTCCCGCCGGGCTTGTGCCAGTCGTGCCCGCGCCCGCTGTCTGCAAACCAGTGCCGCGCTCACCCGGCGTGGCCGATCCCACGCCCGCAATTCGACCCGCATTATTGGAACCCACGCCCGACGCACCATTACCGCTGCCTGCTGCTGCATTCGCCGCACCCGCATTCGCCAGCGCACCCGCCCCGCTTGCCTTGCCCAGATTGGCCGAGCCCTCGCCCATGGCCGCACTGCGTTCGCCCGCGCCAGGACGAGTTGTACTGGCGGCTGCACCCGACACCGACGCGCTGCGTCCGACGCTTGCGGAATTTGCACCGGGCATACTTTGCGGCACGGCGGCGGCGGCCTGTAGCGCGACATTGTTCAGACTACCGGGTTGGCGTGCGAGACCTTCCTCGGGCGGGCGACCGCCGCCGCGCAGGGTTTCCGTTCCGCCCAGGCGCGCCGCCTGACGAAACTCAGGATTCTGCGCCTGCACTTGCGGCACCGCGCCCGCAAGATTGACCGTACCGTCCTGCCGGTCTTCACCGGGGTGCGGCGGCAACGGCGAAGCCGCCGCGCTCGGCTGCGGTGCCGCACCCGTGCTCGGCGCACTCAAACTGGGGGTCGTGGCACTGCGCCCCAGTGCGGCCAGACCTTGTGACTGCTTGCCCGAGTCGGCACTCGACCCCGGATCCACACTCGACATGGCACCGACTTTTGGCAAGCTCAAACTGGCCGCTGCGCGCCGGGCTGCCGATAGCCTGCCACGCGCGCCGCGATATTTCCGGATGCGAAGTTTTGGTTCACGTTGCAGCGCTTCGAGTTGCGCCTGCAAGCTTGTGGGCTTAACGACAGGCACAGGCTTGACCGGCTGCACCGTTTTTTGCCGCTCAGTTTTCCGCACACTTTTGAGCCTTACGGCCTTGTCCGGATGTTGCCGGTCATGGGTCTCTTTTTGCGGCTCGAGCTGCACTTCAACCGCTACTTGCGGTGCAGGCATCGTGCGCATCACCAGCCACGGCGCAAGGATCAACAGCAGCGCCAGATGCAGCAGCAGCGACACCACCAATGGTGCGCCGTCGCGGCGCAGCCAGTTGGGGCTATCAGTGGGCTGCATCAAGGCCTTCGGCTGAGGTCACGAAGGACAGCTTGGCAATCCCGGCACGGCTTACCGCCGCCATGATTTCGGCAATGCGGCCATACGGCACGCGGTAATCCGCCTTGATCTGCACACGCAACTCGGGCTTGTTCTGCGTCGCCCGTTTTTGCACCATGGCGCTGAGCTTGTTTTCCAGATCAAGCCCTGCCACTTGCCGCTGATCGACGTAGACCTGGCCTTTGGCATCGATAATCAGCTCGACCGGTTTGATCGGATCCAGCTTCGCCACCGCCGCCGTTTTGGGCAGACTGACCGGAACCGCTTGCAGCAAAAATGGCGCAGTCACCATGAAAATCACCAGCAGCACCAGCATCACGTCAACCAGCGGCGTGACGTTGATTTCGCTCATCGGCGTGTAGTCGGATTGCGGTAGCAGCGGCATTTATTTGCCCCCGGCAGGCAGCGTGTCTGCGCGGTAAGGCGCCTTCATCACCAGATGCAGAAAATCGGTACCGAACTCGTCGAGCTCAGTCACCGCAACCCGCACGCGGCGCACGCCGTAGTTGTAGGCAAGCACCGCAGGGATGGCGGTCGCGATACCCAAGGCGGTAGCGACCAGCGCTTCGCCCACGGGGCCGGCAACAATATCGAGGCTGGCGGAATTGGACAGGCTGATTTCTTTGAGCGCGTGCATGATGCCCCACACCGTGCCGAACAGACCGACAAAAGGCGCGGTGCTACCGATGCTGGCCAGCGCCATCAACCCGTATTCCATGCGCTGTTGCGCCTTTTGCAACTGGCTGCGCAAGGTGCGCTCCAGAATATCCTTGCGGTCGCCGAAGCTGTCCAGGCTGAGCGTGATGTCCTGCATGTGCGCCAGCGCTGAAAACCCGGATTGCGCCAGGCGCGCCATATAACCGGTGTGCTGTTTAGCGACCTGCTCGCCCTCGTACAGATTCTGGGCAGCCCAGAAATGCTGCTTGAAACGCTGATTAAGCCGACGGTTGCTAAAACCTTGCCAGAGCTTGGACAGGATCAAAGTCCAGGTGATAACCGAAAACAGCAACAGCAAGACAAGCGCCACGTTGACGGCGAACGATTGGGTAAGGTAAGGCATCAGAACTCCCGGAACACATCCAGAGTGCAGGACGTGGTGAATTTGGTTTATTACAACTCACTAATACATTCAGGATTTTAACCGCTAAGCCCGCGTTTGGAATCCTGCGTTTTATTGAATGGTCTGATATTTTTATACCGGCTTGGTTATGATTGCGGCAAAACCACACGGAACCTCCCATGCGCCACACTGCCGTCCTGCTGATTTCCTGCCCCGACCAGAAAGGTCTGGTGGCCGCGATTGCCGAATTCCTGCTGCGGCACAACGCCAATATCCTGCACGCGGATCAACACCAGGATGCTGAATTAAAGCTGTTCCTGATGCGGGTCGAATGGGACATGTCGGGGTTCGATCTCGATGCCACCCAATTCAGCACCGCCTTCGCGCCGATTGCGGAACGCTTTGGCATGACCTGGCGACTGGCCGAATCGGCACGCAAACCAAGGCTGGCGATTTTCGTTTCCAAGTTTGATCATTGTCTGGCCGATCTGCTGTACCGTTTTCAGAGCGGTGAGCTGCACTGCGAACTACCGATCATTCTCAGCAATCACGAAGACACGCGCTGGATGGCCGAGGCCTATCACATCCCGTTTCAGTACCTGGCCGTCGCTAAAGACGCGAAGGCGGATGCCGAACGCTTGCAGCTGGCGATTCTGCAAGACCAGCGCATCGATTTCATCGTGCTGGCGCGCTACATGCAGGTGCTGTCGCCCGATTTCATCCGCCATTACCCCAATCGCATCATCAATATTCACCATTCGTTCCTGCCCGCGTTTCACGGCGCCAAACCGTATCACCGGGCGTTCGAGCGCGGCGTCAAGCTGATCGGCGCGACCGCGCACTACGTCACCGAAACGCTGGATGACGGCCCCATCATCGAGCAGGACGTCGCCCGCATTTCACACCGCGACAATCTGGATGACCTGATTCACAAAGGCGCAGATCTGGAAAAAGTGGTGTTGTCACACGCGGTGAAATGGCATCTCGACAATCGCGTGCTGGTCTACGCCAATAAAACGGTCATATTCGACTAATGGCGCTGACGCTCAACGTTCCCGACACCGAAAATTCGGTGCTGCCGCGCGAAGCAGAACGCCCGGCCAGGGCAACCGGTTTATGGCTGGAGCGCTTGCCTTTTGCCAGCCCGAAGGATGCCGCCCAACAACTGATTACCGCTCTGTACGCCCTCAACCGCCAGCCCATGAGCCCGAACAAGCGATATGCGTTGATGGTGCAGTTCAGCCCGGTCGTGGCGCGTGTTGCCGCCAGCCTACAATCGCTGATTGCAGGTGTGGGCGTTCCGCACTCCGCCTCGCAGCAACGTCCGGGTGAGATGCTACGCGGACTGCTCACTGAACACAGCATCGGCTACAAACACGTGCTGCTGGATTTGATCGGCCAGACCGCTGGCCGTACCTCACACAACCAGCGCATTGCCGATGTGACTACCCGGCTGACTGCTGCACTGCTTGACATACTGGTCGCCTGTTTTCAGACCTACAGCATTCATCCGTACGGCTTGTGGCTGGAGTTGCATCAGTTGTACCAGTTTGCCCTGACTCGCCAGATAAGCGACAAGGGTGTGGGCGGAATACCCGCCACGAGTCTGTCTTATCGAAAAGCACTGCTACTGGCGCTGGCCGATCCGCCGCATATGAACCATAGCGAATTCACCCACACCCTGACGTTTCTGGATCTGCTGGGCAAACTCGCGCTGCTGGTGCCCGCATCCGAACAGCCCGCTGGCAAAGGATTTGGCATTCTGGTCGACCAGGATAATGGCTCCAGCCGACAAACGCTCACCCCCAAGGAAAGCGATCTCTGGCTGGACACCGACGCCCTCTGCCGTCAGCTGCGCGAAATTGTTCTGCGCCTGCAGGCAAGTGAACCTCCGGGAAAAATCGGCTTTCCACCCACCCTGGACAGCCCGCTGGGGAAAACGCTCGGCAAATATTTGTACAAGCAATGGCGCATTCACGCAAAGCGTGCCTACAACCGTTATCCCGCCGCCACCCCATCGATTCAGCTGGTAGTGGGCGTGAGCGCCATCCACCAGCTGCTCCGCATGACGCAAAGTCCGGCTCAGCAGATTGAGGAGATGGAAGAGAGCCAGCTTATTCACGATGTCCAGCCGATCCAGGCGCGACCCGCCGCCGTTACCATCACGCTCTGGACGATCACCAACGACAGTGCAGCGGGACTCTCGTTGAGCGGCACACCCAGCGCGCCCCTGAATCTGAAGGTAGGTGACGCACTGGCGCTGCAAACTGCGGACGAAACCGAGTGGTCACTGGGCTTGATCCGCTGGGTTAAAATGCACAACCAGCAGATGATCGGACTCGGCGTGCAACGGCTGTCACCGCGCATGCAGCCTGCCTGGGTGCAGACCATGCGCGGTCGCAGCAAAGGCAAGCCGGAGCCCGCACTGCTCATTCCGGAAATCCCCTCTCTCCAGCAGGCCGCCCGACTGCTGCTGCCACGACCGCTTTATCGGCGCGGAATGGATGCAGCCCTAAACTCGCACGCGGTGGCGACGCCGGTTATGCTGACCTTTGGGCAATGCCATGAACACACCCAGAGTTTCGACTTGATCGATTTCACCCCTTTTGGTTGATGCACCTTATACCTTATGACTGAAATTCTTGTTTTGTATTACAGCGCGCACGGCAGCGTGCGCGACATGGCACAGTTCGTCGCGCGCGGCGTCAACCAGGTGAGCGGCTGCGCCGCGCGCGTACGCACAGTGCCGCCGGTTGCGCCGCGCACCGAGGTGGCCGAACCGCCCGTCCCGGATGAGGGTGCACCCTATGCGGAGATGCGGGACCTTGAAGAATGCGCCGGGCTGGCAATGGGTTCGCCGACGCGCTTCGGTAATATGGCCGCAGCCATCAAATACTTCATCGACGGCACTGGCGCGCTCTGGGCCAAAGGCGCACTGGTCGGCAAACCCGCTGCTGTTTTCACCTCCACCGCGAGCCTGCACGGTGGCCAGGAAACCACGCTCACCAGCATGATGCTGCCGCTGTTGCATCACGGCATGCTGATCCTCGGCCTGCCTTATACCCTGCCCGAAGTCACCCACACCGCCAGCGGCGGCACACCTTACGGCGCGAGTCATTGGGCCGGTGCAGCCGATGACCGCCCCCTGACTGATGAAGAGCGCACACTGTGCATCGCACTCGGTCGTCGACTGGCGGAAACCGCCCTGAAACTGACCGCATGAAAATCTTATATCTGCTCGCCACAGCCAGCCTGCTCGCCCTGATCCTGCTATCGCTACTCTGGGAATTGTGGTTGGCGCCGCTGCACCCCGGCGGCTCCTGGCTCGTGCTCAAAACGGTTCCACTGCTGCTCGCGGTCGTCGGCATCGTGAAAGGCCGACGCTACACGTTTCAATGGGCATCGATGCTGATTCTGGTTTACTTCATCGAGGGCGTGGTGCGGATGTTTTCCAACACCGGCACCGCTGCCGGGCTCGCGCGGGTTGAAACCGGACTGGCGCTGGTGTTCTTTTTATCCGCGATGTTTTACGCCAAATTATCGGCGCCTGCGCGGTTAGCCCAAGCTGTTCCAGCGGCGAAATCGTAAGCAGTAGATTTGAGATTTGCTGGCCGGGGTTGCCCGGCGGCAAGTTACTTTCTTTTGCTTCGCCAAAAGAAACGTAACCAAAGAAAAGGCGACCCTACATCCCCGACTTCCCCGAAAATCGAATCTGTCGGACGGGCGTCGAAGAACTCGCCTCGCTTTGCTGTTTTGATTTTATTTTTTGTGAGCGAGCCTCAAACACCTTCGCCGCTGATCCGCCCGGCAGACTCGATTTTCGGCGGGGCTGTAAGGGGGAAAGTCAAACGCAAAACGGTGGTGATCTGAGCGGTTACCATCTAAACTTCATGCATCCGGCGCAATATCGATTGCGCCCTACACGAACCACCTTTGCCTCCATGCACCCATCCGAATTATTTGAAGAACTTAAAAAGCAGAACGGCCTTTCGTCTAGTTCAGACATCGCGCAGCTTATCGGACTGACACCAGCGCGCATCAGTCAAATGCAAAGCGGGGGGAGAAATCTAAGTACTCGGCAAATTGCTTCATATATCGCCAAGGCGAAGGAATCCGGCAGATCCCAAGCACTGGCGGATCCAATCCGGCCAATCGTAGAGATGTATCCGCTAGGTGCTGTCAAATCTAAACAAGGCGCAAAATGGGAACTCCTATCCACAAGTAAAGCTGATAAGCGGAACCAAACGCTCAAACAGCATCTTGTCGCTGCACAGGGTATATATCTATTCTACGATTCTCTAGGTCGCGCGATATACGCCGGCAAGACTGAATCCCAAAATATTTGGAAGGAAATGACAAACGCCTTCAACAGAGAACGATCCAATCACCAAGCCTTATTGGTATCCCACCCATCTACGGGTAAATCATTCTCACCTGCCCACGAAAAGCAACGACAACCACGAAAGCGAATTGTCTACTTGTACGATACCGCAGTATATTTTTCTGCGTATGAAGTATCCCCGCCCCTCATCCCAAAGCTTGAAGCGCTTCTAGTCCGAGCCTTCTGTAACACCCTTTCGAACAAGAAAATGGAGAAGCTCTAAGGGTAGCTCGCGTAGGGCGCAATCGTTATTGCGCCGAATGTGTGAAGCCAAATAGTACCCGCAACCCATCCGATCACCACTGCTCTGGTTTTGACTTTTCCCCTTACAGCCCCGCCGAAGTCTGAGTCTGCCGGGCGGATCAGCGGCGAAGGTGTTTGAGGCTCGCTCTCCTTAAATCATCAACAAAAGCGAGCCGAGTTCTTCGCCGCCCGCCCGGCAGACTCGATTTTCGGGGAATTCGGGGATGTTGGGGTCGCCTTTTCTTTGGTTAGCTTTCTTTTGGCGAAGCAAAAGAAAGTAACTTGCCGCCGGGCAACCCCCGGCCAGCCGCGCCTCATAGAACGCCTGCTACAAGCATCAACGCCGAACCTGTCAAGCACCAAGAAACCAAACACGCGCCCATCAAACCTGCGGATGCGCGCGCTCCAGTTTGGAATTGAGTTTGTTCAAGGCATGAAGATAAGCCTTAGCTGAGGCGACGACGATGTCGGTATCCGCGCCCTGACCGTTGACGATGCGGCCATCCTTGGACAGGCGCACGGTGACTTCGCCTTGCGAGTCGGTGCCGCTGGTAATATTGTTGACCGAATACAGCAACAGATCAGCACCGCTGGCGACAACGGATTCCAGCGCTTTGAAGCTGGCATCCACCGGGCCGGAGCCGTTGCCTTGTGCGCGTTTCTCCGCGCCGTCGTCGCTGATGACGAGACTGGCGTGCGGCACTTCGCCGGTTTCGGAACAGACTTTGAGCGAGACGAGTTTGAAGCGCTCATGCTCAGCGGTAATGCCACCTTCTCCGGCCAATGCCTGCAAGTCTTCGTCGAAAATTTCGCGCTTCTTGTCGGCGAGTTCCTTGAAGCGCCCGAACGCAGCGTTCATGGCTTCTTCGCTTTCCAGCACGATACCGAGTTCGGCCAGCTTGGTTTTAAAGGCGTTGCGCCCCGAGAGCTTGCCCAGGGTGAGGCGGTTGGCGTTCCAGCCCACGTCTTCGGCTCGCATGATTTCGTAAGTCTCGCGATGCTTGAGTACGCCGTCCTGATGGATGCCGGATTCGTGCGCAAAAGCATTGGCGCCGACGATGGCCTTGTTGGGCTGAACCGGGTAGCCGGTGATAGTGGAAACAAGTTTGGACGCTGGCACAATCTGCGTCGCATCGATGCGCGAATCGCAGGTGAAAATATCGCGGCGCGTGCGCACCGCCATGACGATTTCTTCCAGCGAGGCGTTGCCTGCGCGTTCGCCCAGTCCGTTGATGGTGCATTCAACCTGGCGTGCGCCGTTCATCACGGCCGCGAGCGAATTGGCGACGGCCATGCCGAGGTCGTTGTGACAATGGGTGGACCAGACGACCTTGTTTGCATTGGGCACGCGCTCGATCAGCTGCTTCATGCGCTCGCCCCATAAAGCGGGAATGCTGTAGCCGACGGTATCGGGCACGTTGAGCGTTTTTGCACCGGCCTTGATGACTTCGTCAAAAATGCGGACGAGAAAATCCATGTCCGAGCGCACTGCGTCTTCGGCAGAGAACTCGACGTCGTCGGTGTATTCCAGCGCGAGCTTGACCGCCTTGATGGCCGCCTCGACCACCTGGTCGGGCTGCATCCGCAGCTTCTTTTCCATATGGATCGGGCTGGTAGCGATAAAGGTGTGGATGCGCCCCGATTTTGCGGGCTTGATTGCGCCACCGGCAGCGTGAATATCGCGTTCGCTCGCGCGCGCAAGCGAACAGACCGTTGTGCCGCTAATCGCCCCAGCTATTGCGCGAATCGCATCGGCATCGCCTGGGCTGGCGGCGGCAAAACCTGCTTCGATTACGTCAACGCCGAGTTTTTCCAGTTGCCGCGCAATACGGAGTTTTTCGTCCTTGGTCATCGCCGCGCCCGGGCTTTGTTCGCCGTCGCGCAAGGTGGTGTCAAATATAAATAAACGGTCGCTCATGGCGTTCTCCATGTGTTCCGGTGCTCAGACCGGATGGTCTCAATTCTGGATTCCACGGCGTAATCAAAACAGCAAATCAAAATAGCTGTGATGAATACAGCGTGGTCAGGGTACTGCAAAGGGGAGGGGTTTTATGTGCGCGCCACGCGCAGCAGCAGGCCGCCGAACAGAGTGTTCGACAGGCAGACATTGAAAGAAACAGATTGCTGATTAGACATGCTCTAAATTGTATCTATTTTTTATCTTCAGGCAAGGACAATGCGGCTGGAGATGATATTGAATCGTTTTTTTTGTTTCGCCCCAGCAACATTAACGCATACACATACCCCGACGCGCCGTACAGCACAAACACGGCAAACAGCACTTCGGGCGGGCTAAACGAAACCAGGATAAAGGCCAGCACGATCAGCAGAATGACGAAGAACGGGACGCTTTTCCTGAGGTTGATTTCCTTGCCGCTGTAATACTTGAAGTTACTGACCATGGTCAGGCCGGCAAACAACGCGAGGGCGGCTGCGAGCCAGCGCACGCTCTGTCCCGGCACGCTGTATTCGACCATGACCCAGACAAATCCGGCAATCAAAGCGGCGGCAGCCGGACTGGGCAGACCCTGAAAAAAACGCTTGTCTGTTGGCGTTTCAAGCTGGGTGTTGAAGCGCGCCAGCCGCAATGCCGCACCGGCGCAATAGACAAAGGCAGCGATCCAGCCAAGCTTGCCCATGCCCTGCAGCGCAAACTCATACACCACCAGCGCGGGGGCTACCCCAAAGGACACCATGTCGGAGAGGCTGTCGTATTCGGCACCAAACGCGCTTTCGGTATGCGTCAGACGCGCGACCCGGCCATCCAGCCCGTCCAGCACCATCGCAATCAGGATGGCGATGGCAGCGTGCTCGAAGCGGCCATTCATCGCCTGCACAATGGCGTAAAACCCCGCGAATAAAGCGCCCGTGGTGAACAGATTGGGCAACAGATAGATGCCGCGATCACGCATACGTGGCTGGATGTTTTCGTGTTTGTTGTGATTGAAATCGAGCATCGTAAAACCGAGTTTACCAGCGAGCAAGAATGGTACGCCCACCTGTCACTTTTTGCCCAATCGAGACTTCCGCCCGCGCAGTCATTGGCAGATACACGTCCACCCGCGAGCCAAAGCGGATAAAGCCGTAGCGCTGGCCACGCGCCAGTTGGTCGCCAGTGCGGACATAACACAGGATGCGGCGCGCGATCAGTCCGGCGATTTGAATACAGGTCACATCGCCACGCGTGCTTTGAATCCACAGGGCGTTGCGCTCGTTCTCGACCGAGGCTTTGTCGAGGTCGGCGTTGACGAAACTGCCGGGGGTGTACCAGTGACCCTTGATCTCGCCATCGACCGGACTCTTGTTGGAATGCACATTGAACACGTTCATGAACACGCTGATTTTCAGGGCGTCGCGCTCAAGATGGGGGTCGCGCACTTTTTCTACCGCCACGATGCGTCCGTCTGCGGGTGCGATCACGGCATCGGTATCGGTCGGCGGCACGCGCTCAGGATCCCTGAAAAATTGCAGCGCAAAGACTGCAAAAATCCACAGTGGAATCGACCACATTCCAAATAGCCAGCTCGCAACAATAGCGGCTGCAAACGAGCCAAGCAGAATCAGCCAGCCCTCGCGGGCAATGATGGGATGGGGCATTTAGGTAGCGTAAGGAGTATGGGGTAAAGCGTGAGGAGTAAGGCGAGGCGGGTGAGGCAAGACACGCCTCACCCCTAAGCCTCACTAGTTCTTCTTCTGGTCAACCAGCTTGTTTTTGCTGATCCACGGCATCATCGCGCGCAGCTGTGCGCCGACGATTTCGATCGGGTGCTCGGCATTCAGGCGACGACGTGCGGTCATCTCGGGATAATTGGTGCGGCCTTCGAGGATGAACTGTTTGGCATAATTGCCGTTCTGGATGTTGGCCAGCGCTTCTTTCATCGCTGCGCGCGACTGGTCGTTGATGACCTTGGGACCGGTCACATATTCGCCATATTCAGCGTTGTTCGAGATCGAGTAATTCATGGTGGCGATGCCGCCTTCGTACATCAGGTCGACGATCAATTTCAACTCATGCAGGCACTCGAAGTAGGCCATTTCTGGCGCGTAACCGGCTTCGGTCAGCGTCTCGAAACCGGCTTTCACCAGATCGACGCAACCGCCGCACAATACCGCCTGCTCGCCGAACAGGTCGGTTTCAGTTTCGTCGCGGAAAGTGGTTTCGATCACGCCGCCCTTGGTGCCGCCGTTGGCGCAGGAATAGGACAAGGCCAGGTCGCGCGCCTTGCCAGATTTATCCTGATGCACCGCAATCAGGCTGGGCACGCCGCCGCCCTGGGTATAGGTCGAGCGCACCAGATGGCCAGGGCCTTTGGGCGCAATCATCACCACATCGAGATCGGCACGCGGGGTAATCTGGTTGTAATGCACGTTAAAGCCGTGGGCAAACGCCAGCGTTGCGCTTTTTTTCAGGTTCGGCTCGATCTCTTCGTGGTACACCGCTGCCATCAGCTCATCCGGCAACAGGATCATGACGAAATCGGCATCCTTCACTGCGTCGCCAATTTCCTTGACGGTCATGCCGGCCTTTTTCGCCTTGTCCCAGGACGCGCCGCCTTTGCGCAAACCGACGCACACTTTTACGCCGGAATCTTTCAGGTTGTTGGCGTGGGCATGACCTTGCGAACCGTAACCGATGATGGCGACTTTGCGCTTTTTAATCAGGGAAAGGTCAGCGTCCTTGTCGTAATAAACTTTCATGTTGTATTCCTAGAAAAATAAAATGGATTGCTGCTTAAAATCTTAGTGTTAAACCTTCAGGCTGCGGTCGCCGCGTCCGATACCGGACGCACCCGTGCGCACCGTTTCGATGATGTACACCGGATCAATCGCTTCCAGGAAAGCGTCGAGCTTGGAACCTGTCCCGGTCAACTCAATAGTGTAAGTGGCATCGGTCACATCGATAATGCGACCCCGGAAAATATCTGCGGTACGTTTCATTTCCTCGCGCCCGCTACCTTCGGCACGAACCTTGACCAGCATCAGCTCGCGCTCGATGTGGCGGCCTTCGGACAAATCCATCACACAAACCACGTCTACCAGCTTGTTCAACTGTTTGATAATCTGTTCAATGACTTCTTCGGAGCCGCAAGTAACGATCGTCATCCGCGACAAAGTGGCATCTTCTGTCGGCGCAACCGTCAGCGATTCGATGTTATAGCCACGGGCCGAAAACAGACCCGCGACACGCGACAAGGCACCCGCTTCGTTTTCCATCAACAGCGAGACGATATGACGCATATCAGAGCTCCTCTGCCAGAATCATTTCGCTCAAACCCTTACCACCCGCAATCATCGGGAAAACGTTTTCGGTCTGGTCGGTCTGGAAATCCATGAACACCAGACGCTCTTTCAATGCAGGCGAGAATGCTTCTTTCAACGCAGCTTCAACGTCTTCCGCTTTGTCGATACGCATCCCGACGTGGCCATAGGCTTCTGCCAACTTGACAAAATCAGGGAGAGATTCCATGTACGACTCGGCGTAGCGGCTGCCGTAAAAAAACTCCTGCCATTGCCGCACCATGCCCATGTAGCGATTGTTCAGCGTCACGATCTTGACCGGAATCCGGTATTGCTTGCAGGTGGATAATTCCTGGATGCACATCTGGATGCTCGACTCGCCGGTGATGCACGCAACCTGTGCGTCAGGGAAAGCCAGTTGCACGCCCATTGCGTAGGGCAGACCCACGCCCATGGTGCCCAGACCGCCGGAGTTGATCCAGCGACGCGGCTTGTCAAATTTGTAATACTGTGCGGCCCACATCTGGTGCTGGCCGACGTCAGACGTCACGAAGGCATCGCCTTGGGTGACCTCCCACAGTTTTTCGACCACGTATTGTGGCTTGATGATGCTGCCGCTCTGGTTGTACTTCAGGCAGTCTTTCGAGCGCCACAACTCAATCTGCGTCCACCAGGTGTTGAGCGCGACCGCCTCGGGCTTGTCCTTCGTCTGCTTGATCAGCGTGATCAGATCGCCCAGCACCTGCTTAACATCTCCCACCACGGGCAGGTCAACCTTAACGCGCTTGGAGATGGACGAAGGATCAACATCAATATGAATAATGCGCCGCGCTTCCCTGGCAAAATGCGCCGGGTCGCCGATCACACGATCATCAAAACGTGCGCCCACCGCCAGCAGCACATCACAATGCTGCATCGCCATATTGGCTTCATAGGTGCCGTGCATACCGAGCATGCCGAGCGACAACGTATCCGTTGCCGGATATCCGCCCAGCCCCATCAGCGTGTTGGTACACGGAAATCCCAATAGTCGCGTCAACTCGGTCAGCTGCGCCGCTGCGTCGCCCAACACCACGCCTCCGCCCGCGTACACCATCGGACGCTTCGCCTCCATCAGCATCTGCACTGCGCGCTTCAAGTCAGCCGGCAGGGCTTGCGGCGCAGACTGATACGAGCGCAACTCGACTGCTGCGGGATAGGTAAATTCGGTCAGATGCGCGGTCACATCCTTGGGAATATCGACCACCACCGGACCGGGACGACCGGTCGCCGCGATATGAAAGGCTTTCTTCATTGTCATCGCCAGGTCTTTCACATCTTTCACCAGAAAGTTGTGTTTGACGCAGGGGCGAGTAATGCCGACGGTATCGACTTCCTGGAATGCATCCAGGCCGATTGCGGGTACAGGAACCTGACCCGTGACCACCACAATCGGAACCGAATCCATATATGCAGTGGCGATGCCGGTGACGGCATTGGTGACGCCCGGCCCCGAGGTCACCAGCGCCACGCCGACGCGACCGGTCGAGCGCGCATATGCATCGGCAGCATGAACCGCCGCCTGCTCGTGACGAACCAGGACGTGCTTGAATTTGTTTTGCTTGAAGATAGCGTCGTAAATGTTAAGCACTGCGCCGCCGGGATAGCCGAACACAAATTCGACCCCCTCTTCAGCCAGGCAATTTACGACGATCTCAGCGCCGGTCATTTCCATGCCAGTTTTATCCATGAACGGGCGTTAAATCAAATCGTTAGTGAACCCGTGAGGGTAATCGTTTTGCCCCGTTCAGGTCAAGAAATCCTGCAAAACGGGGGGTTATTCGTGCGCCGCCTCACCCAGCGCCCGCATGATTTCGTTCAGCGAGCTTTGCGCATTTTCGATCAGGCATACGGTGTTGCCCACGCTGCATACGGTCATTGAATCGCCGCGCACCGTCCAGCCTTGCGACGGTGACCAGCCCCGCATCTGGGAAAACAGCGACAGCAGATCCGTATTGCTGGACACCATGCGGCGATACCACTGCGCAAACTTGGCCATCCGCTCCATGATGTCCTGCGGCAGCATGCCGGCAGCCTCCATGATGATGCCGTCATCACGAAAACGGCACACTGCCACCACTCCATCCAGCACCAATATTTTTTTAAGTGACATGCGACGACCTCAACCTGCCTGCAAAGCGCCAAACGTGGCTTCGTAGTCGACATCGCGATTCCTGGCGATGACGCCGCAATTTCCACTGGCCACCACCGACCATTCCAGCCCGACGACCGAAAACCCTTGTAAAGGCTGAAATCCGCCCTGCCCGGTCACCGCTTCCCAGCCGCTGGCTTCCATCGCGGCAATTGCCTGATTCGCCACACACGAGCGGGTCAGCAAGCCCAGTACCTGGGGCGTAATTTCGTTGCCTGCGCGGATGGTATGCGTTTGCAACTCACCCTTGTCCGTGTAAGTAAATGCGGCCATTGCGCCGGGTAAATCCATCAGTTTCTCAAGATTCATCATGTCCATTCCCTCTGTCCCGATCAGTACCGCGCCATGTTTAATCGCTCTATGATTAACACAGCGTGATTAGTACAGCGCTTCTTTAACATCACCGCCGATTTTGGCGTACAAATTGACCAGCAAATCGTCCTGAATATCACCCACCTTGGCGCGCATGATGGTCATCACATCGTTCAATAGTTCATTGCGATTTTCGATAAAACAGAAATAATTACTAATCACGCAAACCGTGACATGATTCCCCCGCGTAATCCAGCCTTGCACTGGTCGGCATCCGCAGTCCTCATGAAACGAGTCGAATATTTCTGACTGCATGTTGACACTTAGCGTATTGGCGCGACATAAAATTGATGCCATACGGGCGAATTCGTCGGTCAGTGCGCCTTCGTACGAGAAACGATCACCACGATAGGCAAACTCACCCGCAGCAATCACGCCTGGAATCGCCATGAGTTGCTTTACGATATGCATCCGGCTCCCTCCTGATTGTTAGTTTTTAAGATGTCACATCACGGCAAAGCGCCGCACCCAGACTGGAATATAGTTCGACCATGACCCTCAACGCAACTACAGAATCTACAGCCACCCTCCGTACTCGCCTCGCCTCAATGATTTATGAGTTGCTCCTGGTCGTGGCCGTGCTGTTTATCGCTTCTTTTTTGTTCATCCGCCTGGCAGGGAACGCGCAAAACGGCTGGAAGCAACTCCTCTACCAAATTTACCTGATCGGCGTGCTATTCGCCTATTTCAGCGCGTTCTGGCTGCGTAGCGGACAAACGCTGGCAATGAAAACCTGGCGCATCAAGCTGGTTAATCTCGACGGCAAACTGATCCCTCTGCAACAAGCGGGGCTGCGTTTTGTACTGGCATTGTTCGGATTGGGATTTTTCGGCGCATCCATTATCTGGGCCTGGTTTGACCGCGACCGGCAGTTTCTGCATGACCGCCTGGCAAAAACCCGCTTGATCCGCGTTGCCACATGAACTGGCGTGCAACTTTTAGCGCCGAACTCAGCCGTATTGCACCGGGCTCAATTGGCGCGCTCGACGCCCCGGCGCTGGATGCCGCGCACACAGCATTGCCCGACACGACCATCCGGCTTTGCCCGCCCGGCACCCCGCTCGACCCGCCCGCGCAATGCGCCGTCGTCATGGCCGCTCTGGAAGGGCTTGACGCCACAGAAGCACGCACCCTGCTCAGCCATGTGCGCGACTATATAGCGCCCTGCATCATGGTCATCGCAAGCTCACGCTGCACGTTCGACAAGCTGGCGTTTTTAGCCATGGGCTACGACACGCTGGGATACGACGACATCGAAGCCATCACAATTTACCGCCATGATCTCGCCACTTACAAACCGGTTCCGGATTGGCTCAATGCGCGTTATTGGGCACATCCTGAGCGCTGGAAAGCCTGAGCGGAATTAGGCTTTCCAGCAGCCTTGTCTAAGCCAAACTCGCTGCCATCAGGTACACTTAACCGACTCATCCACCTGCAATCCCACCATGAATTTCATTCCCCATAACGACCTCGAACAAGACCTGATGGCTGTCCACGAGGGCAAAGCCGAAGCCGACGTTTTCGTGCTGCGCCTGCTCGACCAGCAAGTGTTTATGCCCGTGCTCGACGAAAAAGATGCGATCGCGGGCTTCCAGCGATCCACCCAGGCGCAGCCGCTGATTGTCACGGACGAAGACGGCGAGCGGGTGCTGGTGCTGTTCACCAGCCCTGAGCGCGCAAAAGCCATGGTGGCCGATTTTCCCGATTACAGCGGCGGCTTGTTGACCGAATTTTCATGGCTGTTACGACGCATGGACGGCGGCTTCCATATCGCACTCAACCCCGGCTGGGACATCGGCATGGACTTTGATGCCGACACGGTTGCGCAACTGATCGCGCAGTTGCCGCCAGAAGACGCGGCCTGATTTTCTACTGCGGTTCATGCTCACGTCTGCGGCACTATCTGGCTTTCGTTCTGCCCTAGGCGAGTCGCGCGTATTCGATGATGACGCCACGCTCGCGCTGTACAGCGCAGACGAAACACCGAAGCGCGTCCGCCCCGCCGCCGTTTTATTTCCCCAACATCACAACCATGTCGCCGCGCTCGTCCGCGTCGCAGTAGAACACCGCATTCCGCTGGTGGCACGCGGCGCAGGTTCAGGCAACGTCGGCGGTGCGCTGCCGGTCGCGGGCGGTGTCGTCGTCAGCTACGAATGCATGCAACGCGTCCTCGAATTCGACCCGGACAACCGTTTGATCGTGGTCGAAGCCGGCGTCATCACCGCAACCATCGACACGCTTGCCCGCAGCGTCGGCTTGTTCTACCCGCCCGACCCCGGCAGCAGCGCGTATTGCCGCATCGGTGGCAACCTGGCGATGAACGCGGCAGGTCCACGCGCGGTGAAATACGGCGTAACCCGCGACTACGTGCTGGGGCTGCGCGCAGTGACCGGCAACGGCGCTGAAATTCGCACTGGCTGCCGTACCAGCAAAGGCGTAACCGGCTACGACCTGACACGCCTGCTGATCGGCTCTGAAGGCACCCTCGCACTCATCACCGAAGCCACCCTGAAACTGCTGCCCGCGCCTGAAGCTGTCGCCACGCTGCGCGTCTGCTATAGCAGCAACCGCGCAGCGCTCGATGCAGTCAGCCGCGTCATGCGCCAGGCCGTCATCCCCTGTGCGCTCGAATTCATGGATCGTCACGCCATCAATGTCATCCGACCGACCGGTGCAGCGGAAGGGGCGCTGCGCAGCAGCGGGGCACCCACCGGCGTACCCCTTGCGGGTGCAGCCGACGATTTGCCATCCGGCACCGGGGCACTGCTGATGGTTGAGGCGGACGGCATCCGCACTGATCTGCCACGGCAAATTACAGCGCTCAAATCCGCGCTTGCGGGGTCAGGTCTGCTCGAACTGCGCGAAAGCATGAATGCGGCGGATACGGCTCGGCTATGGGCCGCACGTAAATCTTTGTCACACGCAGTCAAACGCATCGCGCCGCTCAAACTCAACGAGGATGTCGTGGTTCCGGTCTCCGCCCTGCCCGAATTCGTTGAATTTATAGAGGGATTGGGCGCTCAGCATCAACTCGCCATCGTGACATTTGGCCACGCCGGAAACGGCAACCTGCACATCAACCTGATGGTGCATCCAGACGACAAAAATGAAATGACGCGCGCCGAACACTGCCTGACCCAGATCATGCAAAAAGTAATTGCACTCGGCGGCACCCTCTCCGGCGAGCACGGCATCGGCACCGAAAAGCGCCGTTTCGTCCCGCAGGAAATCGGCGCCCCTACGCTCACCCTGATGCGCAATATCAAACAACAATTCGACCCCTATGCCCTGCTCAATCCCGGCAAGTTTTTCCCCGACGCATAAATTCCCGGTTTACAAGCCTGCGCAACCGCTATAGAATGCGCGGCTTCGTTGGGGGTATAGCTCAGCTGGGAGAGCGCTTGCATGGCATGCAAGAGGTCAGCGGTTCGATCCCGCTTACCTCCACCAAATGAATGAACCGATGAAAAATCTGGGCGTCATCACCACACTGTTTGGTCTGGCTCTCACCCTCATCGGATTGACAGCAGGGTTTTGGAAACTGTTTGAGAAGAGTGAAGCGGCGCTATTCTGGCTTTCACTGGTACCATTCGGTTTCATCGGATTGTTGCTCGGCATCACGTTGACGCAACTATCCAAACGCTGACGAAAGTTGGCACTGACGGTTCACACCGTCGTCCAGGTCCCCATCGTCTAGAGGCCTAGGACACTACCCTTTCACGGTAGGTACCGGGGTTCGAATCCCCGTGGGGACGCCACCACCCATTCGGGCTGGTTGCAAAAAATATAAATTTGAACTGCATCACATTGAGCCGATGTGCGGCTTGATCGTGCATGACACGCTTGGTCGTGTTTGTGTGGCGCCCCGAACACGAATCGAACGTGTGGCCTATCCCTTAGGAGGGGATCGCTCTATCCACTGAGCTACCGGGGCGTGGCGCGCATTCTACCTAATCAACCCACTTATCGCTTGCCAATTCGCGCCCCTATGTCTGATGATGCCATGCATTGGGTAGAGGATGTCATCGATGAAATGGCTTGTAGCCATCCTCGTTTTGATCACGTTGGGTTTAATGGCCTGGCATCTGTCACGCCCTGCGATTACGCTGAACGTCGGCGACCCGGCTACCGAATTCCAGCTCAGCGATCAGAATGGCGTAATCAAACGGCTGTCGGATTTCCGGGGGCACTGGCTGGTGTTGTATTTTTACCCCAAGAATGACACACCGGGTTGCACGGCTGAAGCCTGCCATTTTCGCGATGACATTCTGACGATTCGCAACCTCGACGCAGAAGTTGTCGGGATCAGTGTCGATCAGGCTGACTCATATGCGCGCTTTGCGGCCAAGTACCACTTGCCCTTTCCCTTGCTGGCAGACACGGACGGACACACAGCTGCGGCGTACGGCGCATTATTCAAGCTTGGGCCGCTGCGCTTCGCGCAGCGCGCTACGTTCATCGTGGCCCCTGACGGCAGGCTGGCGCAGATATTCAGACAAGTTGACCCCGCACAACACGCCGCAGAAGTCACCCAGTCATTAAAAGCACTTCAGACTAAAAATGCTGCAAAAAATCCAGCGCCTGTCCGATAATGAACCACACACACAAATAGTGGCTATTGGGTAACGCTTCCTATGCGACGCACTTTTCTCATTGTGACCAGCGCGGCTTTCTTCATTCTGATGATTTTGATCATCGTGCTGGCAGTGAACAGTATTGTGCAGTTAAACAACAACCGCCACCTTAATACGATTGTGCTGACACACAATCGCAAGGTGAATCTCATCACCCAGATTCAGGTTGGCTCGCACCAGCGCACCGACAGCCTGTTACGCATGGCGCTGACGCAAGATCCGTTCGAGCGCGACGCGATTTATATGGAATATAACCGCGCGGCATTTCTGGTGGGCAGCGGTCGCAATGAACTCAAGAAAATGGGGTTGTCACCCGCCGAACAGATCGAGTTTGATCGCCAGACCCAATTAGTCACCCAGATTCAGGCAACCCAGGAAGCCGTTTCGGATCTGCTGAATGCTGACCGGCTGACAGATGCCAATACGCTGTTAAAGCAAAAAGCCATCCCCCTCCAAACCGCTTTTAACCAGCAGTTAGCGCACATGCGTAACCGGTATCAGGACGAGACCTTGCACGCGCAAACCTTCGCCAACCAGACGTTCGACAGAACGTGGCGTACCGCTATCGGCATGGGGGTCACCGCCGCACTAATGAGCGTTATCGTAGGCGGCTTGACGCTGCGTCGGCTATCGCGCCGATCCCGGCAGTTCGAGCGCCAATTCGCCGAACTGGAAGCTTCGCGCGCGGCTCTCAAACAAGAAGCGTCACACGATTCACTCACGGGTCTGGCCAACCGCCGACTGTTTTACGACCGTTTGCAGCAAGCCATCCGCCACGCCCGGCGCTATAACGGCAAGGTAGGACTGCTGTTCATTGATCTCGATAAGTTCAAGGAAGTCAACGACACGCACGGCCATCATGTGGGTGATGCAGTGCTCACCGAGGTGGCGCGGCGCCTCACCCGAAGCGTGCGGGACTCGGACTCGATCGCCCGTCTGGGCGGCGACGAATTCGTGGTGCTGCTGGATAACGTGCGCGGTCGTGACGACTGCCTGGCTGCCGCAGTCAATATCGAGCGCACGCTGGCTGAAGACAGCAGCTTTTATGGGCTGGCGGTAGACATCTCGGCCAGCATCGGGCAAGCCTTGTTCCCGGATGACGGCGCAGATGAAGATGCGCTGATCCGTGCAGCGGATGCCGCCATGTACCGGATCAAAGGCGGCGCCGGAACAGATCGGCAGCGGCGTTTTGCCTTCGGTCAGTAACCTCTGTCGTGGCGCACTTTGCCACCCCAGATCCACACGTACTGAATACCAGAAACGGCGGCAATCGCGAACACAAGGGCAAATAGCGGCCAGCGCGCAGCACCAAGCTGAATGATCTGCGCCAGATCAGCCAACACCAGCGCCAGCAGCACAAACTCAACAAAGGTATGCGTTTTACCAAGCCAGGTTGGATGAATCTCCAGATGACCCGCCAGGCTGCGGTAGCTGAGCGCGCCCAGCACAATCACCGCATCGCGCAACAGGATTGCCAATGTGACCCACAATGGAATCGCATCCACGCGCGTCAAGGCAAGCAGCGTTCCCAGACCCAATGCCTTGTCGGTCACGGCATCCAGCGTTGCGCCAAATGCCGTGGTTTGTGCCAGGCGGCGCGCCAGAAAACCATCCAGCCCGTCGGACAGCGCAGCGATCAAAAACAACCAGCACGCAGCCTGCCACTGCGCATCAAAAATCAACCACACCACCACTGGTGCGGCCAGCAGTCGCAACAGCGTAATAGCATTCGGAACATTGATGATGCGCTCACCCATGGCGCAACGATAATCAGTTTATGGGCTGTCTTGCAAGTTCATCCCACAACTTGTCCAGACGTTTGACGGACACCGGGGTCGGCGTTTTCAACTCCTGTGCAAACAGGGAAATGCGCAATTCTTCTAGCTGCCAGCGAAAATCCTCCAGCGCCTCATCTGCACAGAGCGCCCTTTTACTCTGCTCCTTGCGCGCCAGATAGCGGTTTTGCAGCGTCAACACGCCTGCCATATTGCGGGCATCGCGCTGCTCGGACGCGGGCAGTTTTTCCATGCGTTTAAGAATGCCTCTAAGGTAACGTGGCATATTTTTGAGGTGCGCCCAGCCCGTGTGCGTAATGAAGCCGGGGTACACCAGCGCGGCCAGATGGCTGTGTTCGTCGCGCATCACGGCGGTGAATTGCGGCTTGGCATTCAGCCGCGCCTGCACCTGGCTGGATAGATCCAGAATCTCGCCGAGATCGCGCAGCAACGCCTGGCGCACCACGGCAATGCGCGGCTTCGCACGTTCTTTCTGTTTGTCGAAGGCTTTTTGCGTGCGCGGGGTCTCGTCGTCGCCCAGCAACGCACGCGCCGCAATCGCGTCGAGCAACTCGCGGCGCAAGGCCTCGGCATCGCCCAGGCTGCGGTATTTCAGCGCGAGCGCGGTCTCGCGCGACAGGTCTTTATCAAGTTGTTTGAACTGGGTGGGCAGCGCGAGCCGCAGCAAACGCACCACGCCACGCTGGGTCTCCTGCCCGGCCACCGTAGCCTCATCCAGCAGTCGCAGATCAACTGATTCGCCGCTATCGACCAGCGCCGGGAAACCCGTCAGCTCGCGCCCACCACGCTTGAATTTCACCTGTTCGGGCAGATCGCCAAAATCCCACGCGACCAATCCGCTACGCTCGAAGCTGCTGTCCTCCGCAGCCCCGTACGTAATCCGCGCAGCACCGCCCAATTGCTGGCGCAAGCCATTCAGATCGCGACCACTCGCCAGTTCCTGCCCGCTATCGTCGATAACGACCAGGTTCATGCGCAGGTGCAAAGGCAGCTCACCACTCCAGTCTTCAGCGCGAATATCCGCGCCGGTTTTTTTGCGGATATACGCGCCCAGCGCCTCGGTTAACAGGCGCTCACCGGGTTTGGCTTCGCTCAGGAATGCTGTCACCGCATCGGGCAATGGGATCAATGGGCGGCGGCGATCCTTGGGCAGCGACTTCAATAACAGGATCAGTTTTTCGCGAATCAGTCCCGGCACCAGCCAATCAATTTGTGCGGCCTCAACCCGGTTCAACAAGTACAGCGGCAAGTTCAGCGTCACGCCATCCAGCACATGCCCCGGCTCAAAGCGGTATTTGAATGCACACACCACGCCGTCTATCGTCAGTGTTTCGGGAAACAGGGTGTGATCTGCGCCCAAGCCTTCGCCAAGAATATCTTCACGCCGTAAAAACAGAAACTCGGGATGATTTTTTTCGGCCTCCAACCGCCATTTCTCGAACGCAGCTCCGTTGTGCAGATGCGCCGGAATGCGCGCGTCGAACACGCGATAGATGCGTTCCTCATCCAGCCATACACCGGACTTGCGCGCCTTGTGTTCAAGGTCTTCAATCTCGGCGATCAATGCGCGGTTATGCGCAAACCAGGGCGCCTGCGTGTCGTACTCGCCCGCCACCAATGCGCCGCGAATAAACAGCTCGCGCGACTGCACCGGATCAATCGTGCCGTAATGCACTTTTCGCCGGGGCACCAGGGTGATGCCGTACAGACTCACGCGCTCATACGCCACCACCCGCGCGCCGTCTTTTTCCCAATGCGGCTCGGCATAGCTGCGGCTCGTCAAATGCCGCCCCGCCGTCTCGATCCATTCCGGGCGAATATCGGCCACAGTGCGGGCAAGCAAACGGCCTGTATCCGTCAGCTCGGCTGCCATAATCCACTTTGGCCCCTTCTTTGCCAGCGCCGACCCAGGGTGTATGGACAGCTTGATGCCGCGCGCGCCCTGATAGTTACCTTCGCCGGGCTTGGCGCGCCCTTTGACATCGTCCGACTTGAATCCCAGATTGCCCAGCAGCCCGGTCAGCAAAGCCTGGTGAATCGCATCGTAGCCCGCCGCTTTTTCGTTCTCGCGCAGTCCCAGTTCGCTCACCTGTGCATGCAACTGGCTGTAAATATCGCGCCATTCGCGCATCCGGCGCGGCGACAGAAAATGATCCTGGATCAGCGTCTGCAAAGATCGATTGGTTTTCTTGTGACGAACCTGTTCCTCGTACCAGTGCCACAATTTCAACCAGCCCATAAAATCAGAACGCTCGTCGGCAAACAGTTTGTGCTTTTCGTCCGCCGCCTGCGCGCGTTCCATGGGGCGGTCGCGCGGGTCCTGCACAGACAGCGCGCTGGCAATAATCAACACCTCGTTCACGCAGCGTAATTGATCGGCAGCCAGCAGCATGCGCGCGATGCGCGGATCGAGCGGCAGCTTCCCGAGCTTTTTGCCGATGTCCGTCAGTTGTCCCGATTCATCCAGTGCGTGCAATTCCGCCAGCAGCAAATAACCGTCGCTCACCAGGCGGGTGCTCGGCGGATCGATAAACGGAAAACCGACGACATCGCCCAGTCCCAGCGATTTCATTCGCAGGATCACGCCCGCCAGCGACGAGCGCAGCAACTCGGGATCGGTAAATCGCGGGCGGGAATTGAAATCGGCTTCGTCATACAACCGGATACATACGCCGTCCGCCACGCGTCCGCAACGCCCGGCGCGCTGATTGGCCGACGCTTGTGAAATTTTCTCGATCAGCAGCTGCTCAACTTTATTGCGCGCCGAATAGCGCTTGACCCGCGCCAGACCTGGGTCGATGACATAGCGGATGCCGGGAACGGTGAGCGAGGTTTCTGCAACGTTGGTCGCCAGCACAATGCGGCGCTGATGTGAAGGCTTGAAAATCGCGTCCTGCTCGGCCACCGACAAGCGCGAAAACAGCGGCAGGATTTCGGTGCCAGGCGGATGATGCTTGCGCAAAGCCTCAGCGGTGTCGCGTATTTCGCGCTCGCCCGGCAGGAACACCAGAATGTCGCCCGAGCCGATTCGTGCAAGCTCGTCAGTTGCGTCGAGAATCGCCGCCATCAGATCAGGTGCGTCGTCTTTTCTGGAGGGGGTCGGCGTGGTCTTGGTGAGCGGAATGACGTCTTCTTTTTCGACTGCGCGCCAACGTATTTCCACCGGATAGGTGCGCCCGGATACCTCGATCACCGGTGCATTGTTAAAGTGTTTCGAGAATCGATCCGCGTCTATCGTTGCCGAGGTAATCACCAGCCGCAGATCATTGCGCTGCGCGACCAGCCCACGCAGATAGCCCAGCAAAAAATCAATATTCAGACTGCGTTCGTGCGCTTCGTCGATGATGATGGTGTCGTAGCGCGACAACAGCGGGTCGCCCTGGCTCTCGGCCAGCAGGATGCCGTCAGTCATGATCTTGATCACCGTGTCGTGACGCACTTTGTCGGTAAAGCGTATTTTGTAGCCCACCAGGCCACCCAGCTCACTGCCCAGTTCCTGCGCGATGCGCGCGGCCACTGTGCGTGCGGCGATCCGGCGCGGCTGGGTGCAGCCGATCAGCTTGCCCGGGCGCAGACCGGATTCGAGACACATTTTTGGAATCTGCGTGGTTTTACCCGAACCGGTTTCCCCGCACAAAATCAACACCCGGTGTTGCGTGAGCGCGGCAAGAATGTCGTCACGCCGGGCGGAGACAGGCAGGTCGGGGTAATGAATCGGCGGGACTATTCTGCTTGTGGTGATCGGCACCGTCACCTGCGATCCGCCCATTTGATCGCCGCCAGCGCACTCACTAAAAACACGACAAGTGGCAGACTGGATACGGCGAATGCGGGCCAGTCATTGAGCAAACCCAGATGGCCAAACAGGCGGCTCAACAAATGAAATCCCAACCCCGTCAGAATACCGAGAAAGACTTTAACGCTCGCGCCGCCAGCGCGCGGGCGCTGCAAGGCAAACGGCATCGCCAGCAGCATCATGACGGGAATGGCAAACGGGTTGATGAATTTTGACCACAGCGCAATTTCATAGCGCGCAGCTTTTTCTCCGTTCTGTTTCAGATGCCCGACGTAGCGCACCAGGGTGCGCGCCGACATTTTCTCCGGCGCAATCAGCAGCACGCTCAAAATATCCGGCGACAAAACTGAATGCCAGGGCTGACTGGGAAAGACACTGGCTGCCACCCCGGCCGAACTGAAACGGGTTTCAACCACTCGCTGCAAATCCCATAATTGCGCACCCTTCCAGGTCGCTTGTTCTGCACGGCGGATCAGGCTCAGGCGGCCACTGTCGTCAAACTCGTAGATGTTGATGTCGCGCAGCGTGTTATCGGGCATGACCTCGCGCGCATTGATAAAACCCCGCCCGTCCTTGACCCACAAACCGGATCGAAACTGCTGCGCGACCACCGAGCGCGTGGCGGACAGTTTGAGGCGCTGCGCCGCCTGCTCCGACCAGGGTGAAACATATTCACCCAGAAACAGAACAAGCAAGGCCAGCACACTGCCGATCAGCGCAAAATACCCCGCCACCCGCCAATTGGACAGTCCCGACACCCGCATGATCGAATACTCGGAAT
Organism: Thiobacillaceae bacterium; assembly: GCA_040080135.1. Lineage (GTDB taxonomy): Bacteria > Pseudomonadota > Gammaproteobacteria > Burkholderiales > Thiobacillaceae > Thiobacillus. Next base: position 46,752 of record JBEBIZ010000012.1, on the reverse strand, counting down.
TACCCACCAATCGGGACAGCGCAAACAGCGTGCCGATCAAAGCGGCCACCGGCATGATTTCATAAATATGCCCCGGCATATTCAGCGCGATGAACACCGCCATCTGCGCCAGGCCGTAGTTGTTGCGGCCGAGTGAAGCCACTTCCTGCATGACATCGAAAAACGCGAACAATACCAGCAGCGACACCAGCACGAAACCGACGGCTAACAAGACTTGCCCCGCTAGATAGCGCGCTAACGTGCTCATGTTTTACGCCACGGGAAAAGACGTCCCACGTGAATGCGTTGATAGAACAGCCATACCGTCACAACGACCATCACCAGATGAATGCTGAACAGACCCGGCAGGAAACCGAGCTTGCCCTGACCCACCCAAGCCTGGCTCAGGGACAGCAGATTGCTGTACGAAAAATACAGCAGCAAGGCAATCAGCAAACCATACGAGCGCTTTGCCCGGCTGTTGACGAAGCTCAATGGAATCGCCATCAAGGACAGGATCAGTGCACTCACCGGCATGCCGATGCGCCACAGCAGCTCGCTATGCGCTTCTGGAGTGTGCCTGGCGAACAGCGTGGAAAAACGTGCCTGTTTGATGGTTTCCTCGTTGCGCCCCACCGTCACCGAGTCGAGCCGCATGGAGTAGCGCTCGAAATTGACCATACGATAATCCAGCCGCCCCGGCATACCTTCGTAACGCCGCCCCGCTGTCAGTACCAGATAGCGTGAACCATCAGCGAGCTGGGTGTGTTTGCCTTCTTTGGACACGACTAAACCCAGCTTTCCGTCTTCTAGCGACTGCATGAAAACATTTTTGACCGTACCAGTGAGGGTGTTGAGCGATTCCACAAAATACACGCGCCTGCCGCCCTGGCTTTCGATAAACAGCCCCGGTGCCATTTCCGCTGTATCGCTGCGGCTTTTCAATTCCTGCTTGTACTCGCTCTTCTTGGTCTGCGACCAGGGCACCAGCACCGCCATCAGGAAAAAAATGAGCACGACGATCGGCGCAGCAAAACTGAGCACCGGACGGATCCACTGCATCAGCGACACGCCGGAGTTGAACCAGATAATCATCTCGCTATCCCGCCAGGCTCGCGACAGTGATAGCAACACGCCGGAAAACAGGGCGATGGACAGTAGCACGGGCAAAAAATACAACAGTGAAAATCCCAGATACGCCAGCACTGCTTCGTTAGCCAGCTCGCCGCGCGCCACATCGCCCAGCAGCCGGATAAACAGCGTGACTAGCGCAATTGCAATCAGCACCACCAAAACAGCGGCGGTCGACAAACTCAGCTCGCGAGTTAAGCTGCGTCGATAGATCATCGATTAGCCACCCGCAGAAAAGCCAAGATGTGCCGTTTTTGACATTCTTTCTGACATACGCCGATAATCAGCGCATCCGACATGGGTGGGAACTCTTTTAGGCACGTTCATGGAAAACAAGAAAATCGATCTCGAATTTAGCATAAAAAACAGCGTGCCCGAAAAGCAGCGCGGCGCCTGTGTAGTGGTTGGGGTGTTTGATGGCCGAAAACTATCGCCCGCCGCCGCCGAACTCGATCTCGCCAGCGGTGCTTATCTCACCAATATTCTCCGTAGCGGCGACATGGACGGCAAGGCGGGCACTACATTGCTGTTGCACAAGCTGCCTGGCGTGTTGGCAGAGCGTGTGCTGCTGGTGGGTCTCGGTGTCGCGCGTGATCTGACCGAAAAAACCTATCGCGACGCCATTAGCGCCAGCATAAAAGTGCTGCGCGACTGCGGTGCCCAGGATGCCGTTCTATATCTAGTCGAGCTGCAAATCGCCACGCGCGACATCCGCTGGAACGTGGCGCAAGCGGCCAGTGTGGCAAACGACGTGCTGTACCGCTTTGACCGCATGAAAAGCAAGCCCGCCGAGGTGAAGCGGCCTCTGAAAAAAATTGGCTTTGCCGTTACCCAACCCAGCAATACAAAAGCGGCAAACGCCGGCCTGGCGCAAGGCACGGCCATTGCGCACGGCATGAATCTGGCGAAGGATCTGGGCAATACGCCGTCCAATATCTGCACTCCGGAATACCTCGCCGCACAAGCAAAGGCGCTGGCAAAAGCCCACGGTTTCAAATGCGAAGTGCTTGATGAGAAAGCCTGCGAAAAACTCGGCATGGGCTCCTTCCTCTCAGTCGGAAAAGGGAGTGACAAACCTTCGCGCTTTATCGTGCTGCAGCACAACGGTGGCAAAAAAACCGAGAAGCCCATCGTGCTGGTCGGAAAGGCGGTCACGTTTGATGCTGGCGGCATTTCGCTGAAGCCGCCCGGCGATATGGACGAAATGAATTACGACATGAGCGGCGGCGGCGCGGTGATCGGAACCTTCCGCGCGTTGGGCGAACTGGGCTTGAAACTCAATGTCATCGGCCTGATTCCCGCGTGCGAAAACATGCCCGACGCTGCCGCCAACAAGCCGGGCGACATTGTCACCAGCATGTCCGGCCAGACCATCGAAATCCTCAATACCGATGCCGAAGGCCGACTGATACTGTGCGATGCGCTGACCTATGCCGAGCGCTTCGAACCCGCTGCGGTTATCGATCTGGCAACGCTGACTGGCGCGTGCGTGATTGCATTGGGTGCTCACCCCAGCGCGCTTTATAGCAGTCACGATCCGCTCGCGCACGAAATCGAACGCGCGGCCGATAGTGCCTGGGATCGGGTCTGGCGCATGCCGCTGTGGGAAGATTATCAGGAGCAACTCAAAAGCAGCCTGGCCGACATGGCGAACATCGGCGGCCGTCCCGGCGGTTCGATTACCGCTGCGTGTTTTTTGTGGCGCTTCGCCAAAAAATACCACTGGGCGCATCTGGACATTGCCGGTACAGCATACAAGGGGGGGCGTGATAAAGGTTCGACCGGACGGCCCGTTCCGCTGCTGGTGAACTTCCTCGTGCATCGCGCCGCCAAGTGACAGAAGTCAGCTTCTACACGTTTGCTGACGACAAACTCGCGGTGGCGCGCAAACTCGCCGCCAAAGCGGTAGCGTGCGATTTGCGCGTCATGATTTATACGCCGGACACAGCCCTTGCCGAAGCCGTCGACCGCATGCTGTGGACGACGCCCGTACAGGGTTTTCTGCCGCATTGCCGCGACAGCCACCGACTCGCCGCAGACACGCCCGTGTTGATTGGCGAGAATGCCGATGCGCTGTCGCAGGCCGATGTCATGATTAATCTGCATCATGAGCGTCCGCCTGCATTTTCCCGTTTCCAGCGTCTGCTCGAAATCGTCAGCACCGACACTGAAGACGTCGAACAGGGGCGGCTGCGCTACCGTTTTTATCGCGAACGCGGCTATGCGCTGACCACCGTCGATCTCAGAAATGCTGCGTGATGAGTAATGATCCATCCTCCAATAACCCGCTGCTCGGCAAAATGGATGCGCTGATGAACAAGCATCGTGGGCACGCCGAATCCAAACCAGAGTCCGCCATGCCGGAAGGCTGGCTACCGGTGTTGACCGAAGTGGTCAAACGCGGCACACCACCCGTGGTGTCGCCCACCCCGTCGCCGCTAGTGGCACACTCGCCCCCACCGCCTGCGGTGCCCATTGCGGAAGCCGCTACCGCACCACCGCCTGCCGTGACGGACACTCTGGCCGAACAACTGTTAAGCGAACTTGCGCCCAAACTGTCGGAAGTCATGGAAAAGCAGGTCGCCGCAGAATTGCGTAAGAGTCTGGATGAAACCGTCGCCTCGCTGCTGTCGCAACTCGATGTCAATGTGCGCGAAATCGTACGCGATGCCGTTGCTGAAAAACTGAAAGCACACAAACCTGATTCCTGAAACGCTTAAATCCACGCATATCCCATGTTTTTTTGGGACACGTCCCAGGGTTTTTTGGGATAATCGCGCCTTTGCCTCGCCGCCACCTCACCGCCATGGAACTCGCCAAATCTTTCGAACCCGGTGACATCGAATCCCGCTGGTATGCGCAATGGGAGGCTGCGGGTTATTTCAAGGCATCCGATCGCGCCGCCGCCCCGGCCTACTGCATCATGTTGCCGCCCCCCAACGTCACCGGCACGCTGCACATGGGGCATGCGTTCCAGCACACGTTGATGGATGCGCTGACCCGTTATCACCGCATGTCGGGCGACAACACGCTGTGGCAGCCCGGCACCGATCACGCAGGCATTGCCACGCAGATTGTGGTGGAGCGCCAGCTCGATGCACAGAATATTTCGCGCCACGACCTCGGGCGTGACAAATTTTTAGAAAAGGTGTGGGAATGGAAGGAGCATTCCGGCTCCACCATCACACGCCAGATGCGTCGTCTCGGCACCTCGCCCGACTGGTCACGCGAGCGATTCACGATGGACGACGGGCTGTCCCAGGCCGTCACCGAAGTCTTTGTGCGGCTCTACAAAGAAGGTCTGATCTATCGCGGTAAACGGCTGGTGAACTGGGATCCGGTTCTTGCCACCGCCGTATCTGATCTGGAAGTGGTCAGCACCGAAGAAGACGGCTTCATCTGGGAAATCAACTATCCGCTGGAAGATGGCTCGGGCTTTATGACCGTGGCGACCACGCGGCCAGAAACGCTGTTGGGCGATACCGCTGTTGCGGTCAACCCCAACGACGAGCGCTATACGCATCTAATCGGCAAGCAGGTCAGGCTGCCGATCGCCGAGCGCAGCATTCCGGTCATTGCGGACGATTATGTCGACCCCGCTTTCGGCACCGGCGTGGTAAAAATTACGCCCGCACACGACTTTAATGACTGGCAAGTCGGCCAGCGACACAATCTGGCGGCCATCAGCGTGCTCACGCTGGATGCCAAAATGAACGAGTTCGCACCGGCCGAATACCAGGGGCTGGATCGTTTCGTCGCGCGGCAAAAAATCCTCGACGACTTGCAGGCCAAAGGTCTGCTCATCTCGGCCAAACCGCACAAGCTGATGATCCCGCGCGGCGACCGCACCCATGCGGTGATCGAGCCAATGCTCACCGACCAATGGTTCATGAGCATGGAAAGTCTGGCGAAACGCGGCCTCGCGGTGGTGGACAGCGGTGAACTGAAATTCGTACCCGAGAACTGGACCAGCACCTATCGTCAGTGGCTGGAAAATATCCAGGACTGGTGCATATCGCGTCAACTCTGGTGGGGGCACCGCATACCAGCCTGGTACGACGCTGATGGGAATTACTATGTCGCGCACACCGAAGCCGAAGCCCGCAAGCAGGCGGCAGGCCGTGAACTGATGCAAGATAACGACGTGCTCGATACCTGGTTTTCTTCTGCATTGTGGCCATTCTCCACGCTTGGCTGGCCGAATGCCACGCCCGAACTCGAACGCTATCTGCCGACTTCCGTGCTGGTCACCGGCTTCGACATCATCTTTTTCTGGGTCGCACGCATGGTGATGATGTCCTTGCATCTCACCGACAAGGTCCCGTTCCGCGAGGTGTATGTCACGGGGCTGGTGCGTGACTCCGAAGGCCAGAAAATGAGCAAGTCAAAAGGCAATGTGCTCGATCCGATTGACCTGATCGATGGCATTGCAGTCGACGATCTGGTCGCCAAGCGCACCCAGGGGCTGATGAATCCAAAGCAGGCGACGAGCATCGAGAAACGCACCCGCAAAGAATTTGCCGATGGCATTCCCGCCTTTGGCACCGACGCGCTGCGCTTCACTTTTGCCTCGCTCGCCACGCATGGGCGCGACATCAAATTCGACCTGCAACGCGCCGAGGGATATCGCAACTTCTGCAACAAACTGTGGAACGCCACGCGCTTCGCGCTGATGAATCTGGAAGGACACGATTGCGGCCTGGATCCAAATCTGCCGCTGGCGTTTTCCGACGCGGACCGCTGGATACTCAGCCGCCTGCAACAAGCCACCCGCGAAGTCCACGCCGCGTTTGCCGCTTACCGCTTCGATCAGGCCGCGCGCGCCGTGTATGAATTCGTCTGGGACGAATACTGCGACTGGTATCTGGAACTGGCTAAAGTTCAACTCGGCAACGGTACGCCCGAACAGCAGCGAGCCACGCGCCAAACCCTCGCACGCGTGCTCGAAACCACGCTACGTCTGGCGCACCCGCTGATTCCGTTCATCACCGAAGAGCTGTGGCAAAAAGTTGCACCGCTGGCAGGTCAGGCAGGCGACAGCATCATGCTCGCCGCCTATCCGCTGGCAGACGCTGCGCAGTCGTATCCCGACAGCCACGCACGCATCGGCCTACTGAAAGAACTCGTCAGCGCCTGTCGTGCGCTGCGCAGTGAAATGAGTTTGTCTCCCGCCCAGCGCGTGCCGCTGGTGATCGAAGGCGACGCAGTTCAACTCAATGTGCTTACGCCTTATATCTGCGCGCTGGCCAAACTCAGCGAAGCGTCTATCGTCGAAAAGCTGCCCGATGCCGATGCACCCGTGGCCATCGTCGGCGAGATTCGGCTGATGCTCAAAATCGAAATCAACAAGGAAGAAGAGCTGGCGCGCCTGGCCAAGGAAATCGCCCGTATCAGCGGCGAAATCGGCAAAGCGCATGGCAAGCTGGGCAACGCCAGTTTTGTAGACCGTGCGCCTGCTGCCGTGGTGGCGCAGGAAAAAACCCGGTTGGCCGACTTTGAAGCCACGCTTGAAAAACTGCGTGTCCAGCACAGCCGACTGGGTATCTGATAAAAACACCTCCAACTAAAAGGCTCGCTGATGCGAGCCTTTTAGTTTAATCATTCGTACATTGCACTACTCGGTTGAGCCACCTGCAACCGTCAGCAAAGTACTCCGGATTTCTCCAGGCGCCGACACTATCCGCATGAACTGCCCCATACCCAGATCCGGAAATGCCAACGCCAGGCGGTACCGGGCAAACAATGCACGCACCTCGTTATTGACCACAAACATCTCGTAAGGCAGCGCAGCACTGCGATCCTGCACCCCTATTTTTGTCAGCAGAACCGTGTCGCCATTGACCGGACTATTCATAGCTACCCCAAAAACAGCCACTTTCTTTTCGGGCATCACAATCTCGTAAACCTTGCTCACGCCAGCAAGCCCTTTTGCAAGATTATCGCGTACTGTCTTCACGGCATCGTCAAAACTGGCATATTTGGCCAGCACATTCTGCGGATCGTCAAAACGCTCCATCCCAATCATGTAACGGTACTTGGGCAAACTGGCTGCCGACTCATCCCCGCCCATTCCCGGCCCCGCGCCCAGTGTCTTGGCTAACAGGCTTTGCACTGCACGTGCAGTATCCTCAACCTGACTGAATGCGCTGCGGAAATAAGCGCGATACCAGTAATCCGGATTCATATACGCCACCGAACCATCCGCGCCCACACCCACTCGAATCGGTGCCGCAAGGATGTTCGTCCCACCAAGCGCATGCACTTTCGCCAGCATCGCCTCGTCAGTCACCACCACCACACCAAAGCTGGATTGCCCTTTAGGTAAATAACGGCCAATCACCTGAAACCCCGCCCCGCGAAGCTTGGCTTCGACTTGCCCCGCCACCGCCGACCATTCGCCCGCCTGAAGCTTGTCGCCGCCGATATACGGCGCAATCGCCGCTGCGCTTAAAGAAAACAGTCCCAGAAAGAACGCACAAACAAGTCGTTGCAACATGATGATTCCTGTAGACATAAAAAAGCCGGGGTCAACGACCCCGGCCTTGATTTTAACAGCCTTGAACGGTGGCTGAAAAATTACATCTTCCAGCTATATTGAATACCGAGTGAATCCTGATGCATCTTGATGGTATCAACATTGCCGCCAAGGGGAGCAACGCGCACGCCACTCACATCATTTTCAAATGCATGCATGTAAGCCATGCTAACTTCGTTACCAGACTCCAGCGTATATGTAAGGCCAAGCGTGACATGATCCTCAATCACGGCAGGGGCTAGAATGTTGAAAGTTGCCTCGACGCAGTTGGCCATCGCAGCACAGGTAAGGTTACCCTTAATGGGGCTATCAGTATGGCTGTAACCAGCACGCAGGATCATCTTTTGGCTGTACTTATATTCCATGCCCAGCTTCCAAATATCCATATCGTCCCAGCCAAATCCCGGACCGTTATCTGCTCCCATTCCGTTAGCGAAGTTCGGCATAACAGGGTTGCCCACTGAATTGACCTTACTGTAATTGATGCGCTGATAATCCAGTGCCAGTTTGACCGCAGAGGTCGTCTGCCAAGCCACGCCGAGGTTATAGTTCTCGGGAATGTCGAAATCGCCCTGCTCTGCAAACAAACCAGCGTACTTACTAAATTTTTCGAAATTCATCTTCGATGCGTAAGCTGCACCGATGGTCACGGCAGGGGTAATCTTGCCCATGTAACCGATGCGTACACCATAACCAAAGGCATCATCGTAGCCATTATTGGACACATTGGTTGGGCTGGTTGAAAAGCCAGTAAACGACTGTATGCCATAAGCCTTGAATCGCTGATAGCCCAACAGCGGGGAAATACCGACGGAATGGTTTGCGTTTACCATGTACGATGCAGTGGGGGCAACAATTAACTGAACCAGATCAACGCCCAGTTTACCGCTACCGCCAAGAAGGTTAGTATTACCAAAACCCGTGAGCGCATGGTAATTGGTGTTCATACCACCGTTTCCGTATACCGTAACACCCAATGCTAAGTTATTGTTGAGCATACGGTTGTAACCGAATTCTGGAATAAGGAAATAATTGGAGTCGCTCTTGGATGTCACTGGAGTACCGAAATCCCCAGCATTAGTAGCTTCACGAATCGGGCTGAAAAGGTCAACACCCAGATCAAGGCGGTTACCCGCGAAAGCCATCGAAGCCGGGTTATTCGCGCCGCCAAAAGCATCATCAGACATTGCCGTTGCTGCACCGCCCATACCTTTGGCTTTCATGCCATAACCATGGGAAAAATAACCATTGGTCGCCTGTGCGCCAGTAGCCAGACCAGCCAGTGCCATCAGTGCGAATACGCGTGTAAATTTCATGTTATCTCCGTGAAGAAAGTGTTTATAAAATTGATTGACATCAATGTTTTGTGAGACGAAGACTACTCGCCGCCATGTTGCCGGACAAGCAAATAACGGCTTTATGGCACGGGTTCTTTAAGGCTGTGGTTAATTTGTAACAAAATATTTACGTTAAAAAGCCGACCTGCGGTCGGCTTTTTAAATACTGGATGACAGCTATTTATTCAGATAAACAGGCAGATGTCGGACTCGCCAGCGAACTCGAAGAAAGAAGCAGCACCGACATATTCCATGCCGTCGATGAAATCGGAATGGTCAAAGCCGAACAACTCGACTGTCATCTGGCAGGCGAGGAATTTGACATCGGCTTCCTGGCACAGACCGCGTAGATCGGCGATGGTCGCCACGCCACAGTTGGCGATGGTCATTTTCATCAGCCCGGTCGCAACGTTTTCGTAACCCGGAACCAGTGACTGAATAGCGTTAGGGATGTTCCAGTTGATGCCCTTGAACCATTTGGGTCCAAACGGCATTTTCATCGGCATGCCGGGGTTGCCGAGCGGGCTGACTTTGAGGCCAGACACGTCTTTGCGCACCAGTTGCAAACCATAGAACGTAAAGAAAATCTGCACGTCATAACCCAGAGCCGCCGCCGTGGATGCAAGGATGAACGGGGGGTAAGCCCAGTCCAGAGTACCTTTGGTGGCGATGATGGCTAGTTTTTTCGTATCCATGGTTTGTCTATCTCCTGATTCCTGTGGGTTGAAGATGCAGTGGCCTGCATCAATCTTGGGTGTACAGCTTGTTATTTTTTCTTCATGAAGAAGGTGTATTCACCAGCCGCTTCTGCGGTGGACAGTAGCTCATTGCCGGTCTGCTTTGCAAACGCAGCGAAGTCCTTGACCGATCCCGGATCGGTCGACAGGATTTTCAAAACCTGGCCGCTGGTTACTTCAGCCAGGGATTTTTTTGCGCGCAGAATAGGCAGTGGGCAGTTCAGGCCGCGTGCGTCGAGTTCTTTATCAAAGTTCATTGTCTTCTCCTAACAATCAATTGAAATGGGTTAAAAAGCTTTCGTACAGTAAACCAGTTGGAACTTATTTACAACCAGGCGAACAACGCGCATGAAAATGCTATGACCGACTGAGGGCATTACCTGAACGCGCCCACGCCATGATACCGCCAGCAAGGTTATGCATATTATTGAATCCCTGCGCAGCCATGAATGCACAGGCTTGTGCCGAGCGGGCGCCGGAGCGGCAATAAATCACAACCGGTTTGTCCTGAATTACATCCGCCGCACGCAAAGGCAGCAGATGCAGTGGGATATGGATCGCGCCGCTAATCACACCCTGTGCGACTTCAGCCTCGGTTCGCACATCAATAAGCTGCGCACCCGAGGCAGCCAGATTAGCTACATATCCGGGGTCAACTTCTTTAAAGCCTTGCATTCCCAACATCGCTATCGTGTCCTTAATGAGGTTGTTAACGAATTATAATTTAATAATATATATCATTGCGTAACATTCCGGAACGGGTACGAACCGTATTAATGACAAGTCGTTTCAACAGCGTTGCGCCCCGTGATACAGATTCACTACATGGCGGGCTTCTGCAAAGAACAGCCAGCGTTCTACTGCTGTACCCAGCAGGCCTGATGCTACGGCTGTGACCGCAGCCCATTCAGCTCCAATCTGGTTAAAGACCGAAACCAGCATCAATCCGGGGATGACAAATCCCACCACGAACACCGCAACCCTCAACACGCCCGCTTTTTTACGCGCCAGTTGAAACCCGAACTCTTGAGTCAGAAAAGTGCCATGGGTATGGCCGGTATCCAGCAGTTTGACCCCGGCCCGGGTAAACCCGGTGGCGGTATTGATGGTGGGCGACAGGCTGGGGTTGCCAATCCAGAAGTAATAAATGGCTTTAAGCACGGCGGCGACCGAGACAATCAGCGCGGACATGGCGATGTAGGGAACCGTATCAAGGCCAGCAACGACCGCCCCCAACAGCAGCAGCAAGCTGCCGCTGGCATAGCCCAATGCCAGATAATTGGCGGGCACCAACGGCGTATGCCACTGCCGTATAGTTTTTAGGCAGGCGTAGATCATGCCGGTTGAAAACACGGTGATCCAGGCAAGCACAGCGACGAAGAACCCGATGCCGACGCGCAACGCCTGCGGCGCGTCAAACCAGATGCACATCAGATATGCCAGCGCCAGCGGCATGAACAAGACGGCAAACACGCCTTCGCGCGACAGCCACGAGGTGCGAAAGCGATTGAATGCGCGCCAGGCGTTTCTGGGGTTCGCCAGATGCAAGGTTGACGACAGCAGGCCAAACACAACCAGCGCCATTGCCATCACGCCGCCAATGATGAGTTGTTCGCGATTGAATCCGCCGCCCAGATTGAAGACGTCCGCAATGTAGAGCAGTGAAAAAAGACCAAATCCCGCGCCTGAAGCGACGGTAAAAAAAATGACGGATAGGGCGGGATGCATTGCTACTCCTTAACGCCGAACCAGACGGTTGGCGAATTGCTTGATGCTTTCTTTCAAGCCATGTTTGGGTTTGGTGTCGACAGGAATCAGTGGCTTCTGGCGCGGCGGTAAATACTGGTTGGTGGGCTGATAGTTCAACTCGGGCATCAGCGGATAACCGCTGCGCTCGCGCACGGTACGCGACACGGCGGAATCCGGATCATCGAAGTCGCCAAACATCCGTGCGTGCGCCGGGCACGTCAGCACGCAAGCTGGCTGACGCTCTTCGACCGGAAGCGCCTGGTCGTAAATGCGATCCACGCACAGGGTGCATTTCTTCATCGTGCCGCTGGAGCGATCCAGCTCGCGCGCGCCGTAGGGGCACGCCCAGGAACAATAATTACAGCCCATGCATTTGTCCTGGTCGATCAGAACAATGCCGTCTTCCGGGCGTTTATAGGATGCACCTGTCGGGCACACGGTGACGCAGGCCGCATCCTCGCAATGCATGCACGACATCGGGAAGTTGATGGTTTTGTTATTGGGGTATTCGTCTACTTCGTAATGGCGAATCCGGTTGAACCATACTCCCGACGGCTCCGCGCCATACGGCTGGTAATCCGACAACGGACCAATGGTGCCAGAGGCGTTCCACTCTTTGCAGGCAATCGCGCAGGCGTGACACCCCACGCATACGTCCAGATCAATAACCAATCCTAATCGCATCGATTTCTCGCTTAATTCTTTTCGTGGGTACGCGCGTCGTAACGCAGCACATCCGGACGTTCGTATTCATCCCCCGGCAATTTTTTCAGCGCAGCAAATTGCGGCCAGGAACCGGTTTCACCCGGTGCCGATTTCCAGATGCGCACGCGCAGATCAAACCACGCCGCCTGCCCGGTAACCGGGTCGGAATTGGTGATGCGGCGCTCGCCGGTTTTTTCGGGAAGCAGCTCCGAAATCAGATGATTCAGCAGAAAGCCTTTGGTCGCTTCCGACGCATTGTCTTTCAGTCCCCACGCACCCTTCTGTTTGCCGATGGCGTTCCAGGTCCAGACCGTATCTTCCTGGCAGCCTTCCATGGTTTTTAACTGGCAGCGCAGCTTGCCGTTATGCGACTCGACCCAAATCCAGTCGTAGTCCTTGAGTCCCATCTCGCGCGCTTTTCGGGCATTCATATACATGTAGTTTTGCGCCATGATCTGACGCAGCCACACGTTCTGCGAGTCCCACGAGTGGTACATGAACATCGGGCGCTGGGTCAAAGCAAAGAAAGGATATTTTTCCTTGTCGACACGCTGTTGCTCCAGCGGCTCATACCACATCGGTAAAGGGTCAAAGTATTTGGCCAGACGCTCCCGGTCCACCGGATTTTTGGGCTGCGGCCCATCATACAAACCCTGCCCGGCCAACCGAAATTTTTGCAGCGGCTCGGAATAAAACTGCATGATGATCGGCTCAGCTTTGCCGATGAAACCCACATCCGCCGCCACTTCCAGATAATCCTTGTTGGCGTAACGCATGTACTTCTGGTTATCGGGCCAGTGATGCGCGAAGAAACTTTCGTTCTCGATGTATTTTTCCCACTGCTTCGGGTTGGGTTCACCCTTCAGCGATTTTTCGCCATCGCGACCGCGCCAGCCTGCGAGAAAACCCACGCCCGGCGAGCGCTCATAATTGACGATAAAGTCGGGGTAATCACGGAACTTGCGCGTGCCGTCCGGCTGGGTAAACGCCGGGAATTTAAGACGCGAAGCCAATTCCACCATCACCTCTTGCCAAGGCCGCACATCCCGCTCCGGCTTGATCAGCGGGTAGCGAATCGCATCCGCCGCAGAGTCGGGTTCGGAAATCGGACGATCCAGCAACGAGATGCAGTCGTGCCGCTCCAGATAAGTGGTATCCGGCAAAATCAGATCGGCAAAATTGGTCATTTCCGAATGGAAGGCATCGACCACAACCAGGAAGGGAATCTTGTACTCGCCAAAGTTATCCGGATCCTTGGCGCGCAGCATGTCCTGGATATTGGCGGTGTTCATGCTGGAGTTCCACGCCATATTCGACATGAACAAAATCAGCGTATCGAGCGCGTACGGGTCGTGGTTGGTAGCGTTGGTAATCACCATGTGCATCAGACCGTGCGAGGCAATCGGCACTTCCCACGAATACGCTTTATCGATGCGCAGCGGATTGCCGAATTCGTCGATCACCAGGTCTTCCGGGCGCGTGGGGAAACCTAGTGGTGGACGCGACAGCGGCGTGTTCGGCGCGTTGATGATGTCGATATTGTTTTCCGGCAACTGGTGCGGCGGGATCGGCTTGGGATACGGCGCACGGGCGCGGAAGTTACCCGGCGAATCGAGCGCGCCCAACAACATCTGGATCATGTGAATCGCGCGGCAGGCATGAAAGCCATTCGAATGCGCTGCAATCCCGCGCATCGCATACATCGCGACGGGACGTCCCACCACCTTATCGTGGCGACGGCCCCAGACATCCGTCCATTCGATGGGTAATTCCACTGTTTCCTGGAATGCAACATGCGCCATTTCCAGCGCGATCCGGGTGATGGTCTCGACCGACACGCCGCATTCCCGGGCGACGTTTTCCGGGGCGTAGCTCGGATCGAGGTAGCGCTCGATCATCATCGACATCACGGTTTTGACGCGACGCCCATCCGGCGCAACGTACTCGCCAAACAAAGCCGGAGATATATCGCCGTCCATACCGTTTTTGAATATCTCTTTTTCGATATCCCAAATCAGCGGCTGTCCGGCCTCATCGCGCAGGAACAGGCCGTCACCCGCTTGCCCTGGCGTTTGCACAACCAGCCACGAGGCATTGGTATAGCGCACCAGAAATTCATAATCAAACTGCTCATGCTTCAGCAGCACATGCACCATCGACATGGCCAGCAGGCCATCCATGCCGGGTTTGATCGGCAGCCATTCATCCGCGATGGCGGAGTACCCGGTGCGCACCGGGTTGACCGTGACAAATTTGCCACCGTGACGTTTGAGCTTTTCCAGCCCGATCTTGATCGGATTGGACGAGTGGTCTTCGGCCACGCCCCAGAGGATGAAGTATTTGGCGTAGTCCCAGTCCGGCGCGCCGAATTCCCAGAACGAATAGCCGATTGAATACAGCCCGGCTGCGGCCATGTTGACCGAACAGAAACCACCATGCGCCGCCCAGTTGGGCGTGCCAAACTGCTGCGCCCACAAGCCGGTCAAAGCCTGCATCTGATCGCGCCCGGTAAAAAATCCCAGCTTGGACGGATCGGTTGCGCGGATGTCCGCCAGACGGTCGGTCAACACATCCAGCGCCTGCTCCCACGACACCGGCTCGTAAATCCCCTCGCCGCGCTCAGTCCCTGGCTTTCTCATCAGTGGCTGCGTCAATTTGGCGGTGGAATACTGCTTCATGATGCCAGCCGAGCCCTTTGCGCACAGCACGCCCTGGTTGGTCGGATGGTTACGATTGCCCTGGATGAAGCGAACCTTGTTGTCTTCCAGCGTGACCTTGATGCCACAACGACAGGCGCACATGTAGCAGGTGGTGAACTTGATTCCCTGCTGGTCGTGGCTTTCGATATTGATTCTGGCGTTCATACTGTCTTTCAAAACTCAATAGCACTACCCGGCCTGGCATACAGGTCGTCTGTCTTGGTAGATCAAAGGGATCCTAATTCAGCGCAGACCTGCGGATCGTTACGACCATCCACAGACATCTACAAGGGCGACACTATATTAAATATTGCGAATATAACGATATTTTGCACAACAGAAGGGGGTTTAGGCAAGTTGGATAGCTGATACGGCTATAAGCCGGCCTAATTCAAACCCGTATTTACTGCAACTTATTAGGGGCTGGCAGCTTGTCCTTACGCTGTTTCTCAGCCAGTAGCATCTCAATGCGCTCAAGCGCTTCATCACTATCCCATTCCACCGCACCCGACAGTGAATACCTTACCCGTCCTTCAGCATCCACCAAAAAACTGGTCGGCAAGGCAAACACTTTCCAGCGCCGTGCGTTTGCGCTGCTGGAGTCGAGCAAAACCGGAAACTCAATTTTCATACCGGGAAGAAAGGCATTGACCTCGTCGGTGCTCTCGCCACTATTCACCCCCAGAATAACCAGTGGGCGGCCAGCCATTTTCTGTCGTAGCCGCTCCATTGAGGGCATCTCAGCACGACAAGGCGGACACCACGTTGCCCAGAAATTAACCAGTACCACTTGCCCGCGGTAATCCGACAGGGTTTTTTCAGTATGCGCGTTATCTTGGGCGAGAAGACTGGGCGCAGGAACGGGTTCATGTGTCTGGAAGCTTGCAGCCCATATTGGCGCCCCCGTCTCCAATATCAATACCGCCAAAACCACGGAGCATATTTTCATTTCCAACACGTCAAAGTATCAAAATATTGACGCAACATTTTATCCAGTTCTTTGCCTGCTTCGATCTCGAATGCGTTCGCTTCATCGCGCACCCAGTATCCCTCGCGCAGTTTTTCGAGTATTGCGCTTTGCACGCGCATCCCGGCTGTTTGCAAGGTATCGATCAGGTCCGGCAACCACGGCGTGGCTGCCGATTTTTGCGGCTGCAATATCAAAACCTGCAAGCCATCCTGGTGACCCATCGACAGATATATCGGCGCATCGAGCGGATCAGCACTGGCATATAGATTGGGGTAGAGCAACACTACGCAAACTTTCGCCCGCTCACGATCAGGCAGTGTGCCCGTAGCGCGCAGCACTGGTTTTGCGGCACGGGCCACGGCCAGTACGCGAACCTGCTTTCCCGTCGCAAGCGCCGCTTCGATCCAGCGATGCATATCCTGCACTGGCACCGCATCCATACTGCTCGGCAATGGCGGTAGCCAGTAACTGGTGCCCGGATCAAGCTGCCACACTTCCATGCCACTTTGCGCAAGTTTTTGGGCCGCCGTTCGTTCGGCATCCGACAGCCCCCGCTCGGATGCCACCCATAACAACAAATTGGAGCCTGATGCCGGGTAACGCTCGTAGCTCAAGCCATCGGTATCCGGCAAGGTCATGGGGCCGGCACAAACTACTGCTACCCACGATAGCCCAAGCCCCACAACGAATCGCACGATACGAGGCATCACTGATTCAGACAGGATCTGCTTTCCAGTATCCCGAACGTCCGCCCTGCTTCTCCAGCAAACGCACCGCCTCGATCCGCATGCCGCGATCAACCGCTTTACACATATCGTAAATGGTCAGCAAACCCATGCTCACGCCCGTTAACGCCTCCATTTCCACACCGGTTTTACCTACGGTTTCTGCTGTCACGCGGCATTCAATCATCGCTGCGTCGACCCGCGCTTCAAACTCAACCGCGACTCGCGTCAACGCAATCGGGTGGCATAAAGGAATCAAATCGGAGGTGCGTTTGGTCGCCTGAATCGCGGCAATGCGCGCCACGCTCAACACATCGCCCTTGGCCGTCTGCCCTGCCACAATCCGTTCCAGCGTATCGGGTAACATACGGATACACCCCGTTGCCACCGCAATCCTGTGCGTCTCGGATTTGTCAGTTACATCCACCATCACCACACGGCCATCCTGATCGAAATGTGTAAAGTTATTCATCTTGTACGGAACCTGTTAATCACCTGGCCATCTTAGCACCGTGCTTATTCGCTCCCTGCTCATATTCAGCTTGCTGTGCAACCCGCTCGCCGCGTCAGAACTCCCTGACCTGGGCGAAGTGTCGCGGCAATATTTTTCCGATCAGGAAGAGCAAACTTTATCGCGCACGATCATGCGTGACATCTACGCTGACCCGCAGTATCTCGATGACCCGGAAATTGAAGCCTATCTGGAAAACCTCGGCTATCGTCTGGTCTCAGTCAGCTCGCGCAACCAGCGCGATTTCACCTTCTTTGTGATTCAGGATCACAGCATCAACGCCTTCGCGCTGCCCGGCGGGAATATTGGCGTGCACACCGGTTTATTGCTCACCGCGCAAAACGAATCCGAGCTGGCAAGTGTATTGGGGCACGAAATTGCGCACGTGACCCAGAACCATATCGCGCGCATGGTCGCCGCGCAAAGCCAAAGCTACTGGCCCACGGTAGCGGCACTGGCGCTGGCCTTGCTGGCATCGCGCGCCAATCCTAACGTGGCGGGTGCAGCCATTGCCTCCACCCAGGCGTTATCGATCCAGAACCAGCTCAACTTCACGCGCGAATACGAACGTGAAGCCGACCGCATCGGTTTTGAAACGCTGGCCAAAGCCGGTTTTGATCCGCGCGGCATGCCCAGTTTTTTCAACAAACTGCAACGCGCCAACCGGCTGTCCGACACCAACGCGCCAGCCTACTTACGCACGCATCCGCTCACCTCCGAACGAATTGCCGATATGGAAGCGCGTGCTGAATCCACGCCGTATGTTCAAATCGCTAGCAGCATCGATTTTCACTTGGTGCGGGCACGTTTGCGCGCGGAAGACGGCACACCGCAAGATGCGGTCAAAACCTTCAAAGCCGAATTGCTGGACAAACGTTATAGCCAAGCCTCAGCTGCACAATATGGTTTGGTATTGGCCTTATTGCGGGCACGTAATTTCACAGCGGCAGAAACCGAAGTCCAGAAACTTGTTTCGATCCCTAAAGAACGCAGCCCGATGATCGCAAGCCTGAATGCAAGAGTTGCTCAGGAAGCCGGACAAAACGAACGCGCACTGGATCGTTACCGCATCGCCGTTGCTGCCTATCCTGGCTACCGGCCAATTTTGTATGGCTACGCCGACGCTTTATTCAACGCGAACAAGGCGCGTGAAAGCGTGACCTTCGTTGAGACACAGCTCAGTCTGTGGCCGCATGATCGACGACTCTGGCGGCTGGCAGCACAAGCGCATTCAAAACTCGGGCAGCGTTTGCAAAGCCATCGCGCCTTAGCCGAAGCATTTGCGCTGGCAGGCAACCTGGTCGGCGCGATCGAGCAAATCAATCTTGGAGTCAAGGCGGGGGATGGCGGGTTCCAGGAACTTTCTGCGGCAGAAACACGCCGACGCGAATGGATTGAGTTGGAAAAGTCGCAGAAAAAACAGTGACAACACCAACTAATACCTGACAAACAAAGGCCTTGGTACAAAGTTACCCCTCAACACCGGTGTAAATTTGAATGAATGCGCTTGCATCTAAAAAAGAATTTCAACTATGCTACGAAACATCCAATAATGGATAGCGAGAATCACATGACCGGGGTTGTCTTTGTATCGATACTTTCCCGGCTTCGCTCAACGATCAACATTCTAAATTTACGGAGGATGACCATGCGGAAGTTGCATCAGGTAATAACAGCCTGTGCGTTTAGCGCGATAGCACTGTCGGGCAGTGTTCTTGCTGCCGACCCCCCAAAGGAAGAAAGCGGCAAGGATATTGCGTTCAACCGCACCAAAGGTAACTGTCTGGCTTGCCACGGCATGCCTACCGTGCCGGACGCGACCTCAACCGGTCTGTACGGCCCGCCCCTTATTGCCATGAACGCACGCTTCCCGGATAAAGCCAAGATGCGCGCCCAGATATGGGATGCCACCGTGGCTAACCCATCGTCTTCCATGA
The DNA here is from genome assembly GCA_040080135.1 of Thiobacillaceae bacterium. Classification (GTDB taxonomy): domain Bacteria; phylum Pseudomonadota; class Gammaproteobacteria; order Burkholderiales; family Thiobacillaceae; genus Thiobacillus. The sequence continues at coordinate 27,737 of JBEBIZ010000012.1, read as the reverse complement.
TCCCGTTCGGAAAACACAAGGTTCTGACCGAGCAGGAAATCGATAAAGTCGTCGATTTCGTTTACGGTCTATAACCAGATTTAATATTTATTAAGGAAAAATGCCCATGAATACACTGCGTAGAAATGTACTTAAAGGTGCCGGAAGTGCTGGCGCTGTAGCCGTTGCAGTTGCTGCTGGCCTGTTGAAGCCGACCCAGGCTCTGGCTGAGTGGAACAAGGCTGCATTTGAAGCCAAAAACGTAGGCGATGCCATGAAAGGCCTGGGCGCTGGCGCACCGGCTGACAGCAAGGACATTACCATCAAGGCACCGGACATCGCAGAAAATGGCGCCGTGGTTCCGGTTGAAGTCAGCAGCAGCATTGCTGGCACCACGAATATCGCAATCTTCGCCGAGAAAAACGGCACACCCCTGGTTGGCAACTATGCACTGTCTGGCGGTGCTCAGGGTTATGTCTCTACCCGGATCAAGATGGGTGCGACCTCGCTGGTTCGTGCTGTTGTAACGGCGGGCGGCAAAACCTATACGGCTGCCAAGGAAGTGAAAGTCACTATTGGCGGTTGCGGCGGTTAATCGCTCACCATTTGCACAACACATCCAACTGACATTACAAAGGAAAGTAAAATGGCTGAACCAATGAAAATTCGCGCCACAATGGCTGGCGACGTAGCAGACGTTAAAGTATTGATGAATCACCCGATGGAAACCGGTCAGCGCAAAGATGCCAAAACCGGCCAGCTTGTCCCCGCGCTGTTCATCCAGGATGTTGTCGCAACGGTTAATGGTACCGCTGTTATGACAGCCAACTTCGGTACCGGTATTTCAAAAAACCCGTACCTGGGCTTCAAGGTCAAGGGTGCAAAAGTCGGCGACAAGGTTTCAGTGAGCTGGGTTGACAATACCGGCGACAAAACCTCAGCCGAAGCGGCTGTTGCTTAATTTATAGCGTCATACGGAGCAGCACTGTCACACTGCGGCAGCGCTGCTCCTTTTGCGTTTCTCATCAGGCTATTCGGAGGATACATAATGAAGAAGTTGGTTACAGGATTGCTCGGGCTGAGCGTACTGATGGGAGCAGCAACTGCGCTTGCCACACCCGAACAGGATCGCCAGGAATTCGTCAAGTATTACACCCAGAAATACCCCAACATCAAGGTTGACGACTACGTCTATGGCGCGCTGGCATTTGATGAAGACAGCCGCTCACAATACGACTCCATCATGGAATTCCCTCCTTTCGAAGCTGAGGTTGATAAAGGCCGAAAAATGTGGGAGACCGCATTTAAAAACGGCAGCAAATACGCAGCCTGCTTCCCCAACGACGGCAAGCAGATCGCGGGCAACTACCCCCAGTTTGATGAAGCTAAAGGTAAAGTCGTGACTTTGCAGGATGCCATCAACGCCTGCCGTACCGCGAACGGCGAGGAAGCCTACAAAGTCAACGATATGAAAACCATGGGCACGCTGACCTCTTATATGCGCACACTGTCGGACGGTATGCTCATGAACGTCAAGGTAGAAGGCCCCAAAGCGATGGCGGCGTATGAAGACGGCAAAAAAACCTTCTTTACCCGCAAGGGTCAGTTGAATTTTGCCTGCGCCAGCTGCCACGTGCAAAATGCAGGTACACGTCTGCGCTCTGAGTTGATTTCACCTGCGGTGGGTCATGCAGTGCATTGGCCGGCATTCCGTGGCGGTGATAGCCTGACCACGCTGCAGCAGCGCTACGATGGCTGTTTCAAACAAGTGCGTGCTGTACCGCCTCCGCAAGGCGGCGAAACCATGAACAACCTGGAGTATTTCCACTCCTCGCTGTCCAATGGACTGCCAATGAAAGCTTCGGTCTTCCGCAAGTAATTCAAGCACCAGGCACCCCAGGTAACCGGGGTGCGCCGCAAAAAAGCCCGTGCAAACGGGCTTTTTTGTTTGCATCTCAAGCGTCTGAGCCAGAGCTACTATTTACAGGGTAAAGTACAAAACCCACAATGTACGTCAGCACAAATCAATAATCCAAGGAGACTGCAATGCACATGAATCGCCGCGAATTTTTACAACTGCTCGCCATTGCCGGTGCATCAGGAATGGCTCTGGACAGCCGCGCAGCACTCGCCGGAAAAAGCCCAAGTAATTTCTACGACGTGCCACAGCATGGCAATGTCTCCTTCATGCATTTCACCGATTGCCACGCGCAATTGCAACCCATCTGGTTCCGCGAACCCAATGTCAATCTGGGCATAGGCCGGGCACTGGGCAAGACCCCTCATCTGGTGGGGCAGCATCTACTAAAAGCCTATGGCGTTAAACCCGGCAGCGCCGAGGCGCACGCCTTCAGCTATCTGGACTTCACTGAAGCAGCCAAGGTCTACGGCAAAGTCGGTGGTTTTGCTCACTTAAAAACCCTGGTCGACAAAATAAAGTCGCAGCGCCCTAGTGCGCTGCTGCTAGACGGCGGCGATACCTGGCAAGGCTCGGCCACTTCGTTATGGACCAATGCCCAGGACATGGTCGATGCCTGCATCGCACTAGGCGTTGATGTCATGACGCCACACTGGGAATCGACCTTTGGCGCCCAACGCGTGATGGAAATCGTCAATACCGATTTCAAGAAAGCCAACGTAGACTTTGTTGCGCAAAACATCGTCACTAATGACTTTGGCGACCAGGTCTTCAAGCCTTACACCCTGCGCGAAATGAACGGCATTAAAGTCGCCGTCATAGGCCAGGCTTTCCCCTACACGCCGATTGCCAACCCGCGCTGGATGACGCCGGACTGGAGTTTTGGCATCCGCGACGACGGCATGCAAAAATGGGTAGACGATGCGCGCACCAACGGTGCCAAGGTCGTCGTCGTACTCTCGCACAACGGCATGGACGTCGATCTGAAAATGGCCAGCCGCGTCACCGGCATCGATGCCATTTTTGGCGGACACACCCATGATGGCGTACCTCAACCTGTGCAGGTCAAAAATGCCAAAGGCATCACTCTCGTCACCAACGCGGGGTCCAACGGAAAATTCCTTGGCGTAATGGACTTCGACGTTAAAGAAGGCCGCGTTGCCAGCTATAAATATCGCCTGCTGCCCGTGTTTTCAAATCTGCTGCCGGCCGATGCCAACATGGCCGCCCTCATCAAAAAATCGCGTGCGCCGTTCGAGGCAAAGCTCAACGAAAAGCTCGCCGTTTCGGACGACTTTCTGTATCGCCGTGGCAACTTCAATGGCACTTGGGATCAATTAATCGTTGATGCCTTGATGGAAGTCAAAGGCGCGGATGCCGCCTTCTCGCCTGGCTTCCGCTGGGGCACCACCCTGCTGCCGGGCGAGGACATCACTATGGAGCGCCTGATGGATCAGACCGCGATTACCTACCCGCAAACCACGCTCACCAACATGAGCGGCGAGACCATCAAAACCATCATGGAAGACGTTTGCGACAACCTGTTCAACGAGGATCCGTACTACCAGCAGGGTGGCGACATGGTGCGTGTCGGCGGCATTGAATACACCGTCAACCCAACCCAGAAAATTGGCAAGCGCATCACCAACATGATGCTCAAAGGCAAACCGGTTGATGCCAAGAAAAACTACCTGGTTGCAGGCTGGGCACCGGTCGGGGAAGGCGCTCAAGGCGAACCGATATGGGATGTTGTTGCCACGTATCTGCGTGACATTAAAGTGGTCAAAGGTGTCAAACTGAACACACCAAAAATTGTCGGTGTGGGCAAAAGCAATCCGGGTATTGCGGGCTACTCTGGCAGCGTTTCATGACGAAGCGTCACACCCAAAGGGGGCAAATGCCCCCTTTTTTATCGTCTGTACATCCGAGGGAAGGTCACCGAACTCGACCTCGATGCCTGCGTGCAATTCGCCGCCGACCGCGTCAGCGGCCTGGACGCGCGGGAGACCGGCTTGTACAAGTCGCATCACTACCGCGATCGCGATCTGGCGTGCCTGCTGCTGGCCAAACAAGCGGCAACACAAAGATTGTTGTTGATCCTCACCGATGGCAAACCCAACGATCTGGACCAATACGAAGGCCGCTATGGCGTAGAGGACACCCGCGTTGCTATCCACGAAGCGCGCCAGATGGGCCTGCGCCCCTTCTGCGTCACCATCGACGAAAAAGGTTCCAGCTATCTGCCCCATCTATTCGGCGTCAACGGTTACGTCGTGATCCGTAAGCCTTCGGAATTACCGCGCGAGCTACCGATGTTGTATGCGCAATTGACGCATTGAATATAAAGGACGCACCCGCCTCACGACATCTTCCACAGGCTCTCCCAGCCCGCCTGCCCCAAGGCTTCCAGCGTTTCAATATTGCGTTGATAAATCGTTTCTGCTTCGGGGAAGACTGCTACGGCGCGTTCGATGCTCGCCTCGCGCAGCAGGTGCAACGTGGGGTACGGCGCGCGGTTGGTACAGTTGCCGATGTCGTTGGCCTCGGTGTCGGCAAACTGAAAAACGGGGTGAAAGCTGGCAATCTGGATGATGCCTTCCAGCTCGTGCTCGTCCACCGCCGCTTCGGCGAGCTGCATGAAGTCGTTGAAGTCGAGAAAATCCGGCAGCAGTGTGGGATGAATCAAGAGCGTGGTATCGACTTCATCCGGGTTGGCTGCCGCCAGAAAATCCAGCTCGTGGTCCAGGTCTTCCAGCAGGCCATCCAGGTGCGGCGCGCTGCTCACGACAAACCGCACCTGATTTTTGACATAAACCGCCTTGGCAAACGGACACAGATTCAATCCGATCACGGCTTTTTCGAGCCATTGCCGTGTCGCTGCAATCACTTCATTTTCGTCCATTTTCCCTATCTTCCTCGCCCACCGGATCAGTTATCACATGGCGCTTTAGCGGATACAATGCCCCATTATCCGACGTTCACGCACGCACCCCTACACCGCCATGAAAAGCAGCGCCATCCGCCAGAGTTTTCTCGATTTTTTCGCCTCCAAAGGCCACACCGTGGTCGCCTCCAGCCCGCTGGTTCCAGGCAACGACCCGACGCTGCTGTTTACCAACGCGGGCATGGTGCAATTCAAGGATGTGTTTACCGGGCAGGACACACGCGCCTACACCCGCGCGGTGTCGTCGCAACGCTGCGTACGCGCGGGCGGCAAGCACAATGATCTGGAAAACGTCGGTTACACGGCGCGTCATCACACCTTTTTCGAGATGTTGGGCAATTTCAGTTTTGGCGATTACTTCAAGCAGGACGCAATCAAATACGCCTGGGAGTTTCTCACCGCCATCCTGAAACTGCCGACTGAAAAACTGTGGGTCACGGTGTATGCCGAGGACGACGAAGCCTACGATATCTGGCACAACGACATAGGCGTACCGCGCGAACGCATTATTCGCATTGGCGATAACAAGGGCGCAAAATACGCCTCAGACAATTTCTGGGCGATGGGCGACACCGGGCCGTGCGGGCCGTGTACCGAAATCTTCTACGATCACGGCGCAGATATTTTTGGTGGCCCGCCCGGCTCTGCGGACGAAGACGGCGACCGCTACATCGAAATCTGGAACAACGTATTCATGCAGTTCAACCGCGACGAAGCGGGTGTGATGCACCCGCTGCCCAAACCGAGCGTGGACACTGGCATGGGGCTGGAACGGATTTCGGCGGTGATGCAGCATGTGCATTCCAACTATGAAATCGATCTGTTCCAGGCGTTGATTGCCGCCGCCGCCCGTGAAACTGCCACCGCTGACCTCACCAACAATTCACTCAAAGTCATTGCAGATCACATTCGTGCGTGTTCGTTCCTGATCGTCGATGGCGTGATTCCCGGCAACGAGGGGCGCGGTTATGTGCTGCGCCGCATTATTCGCCGCGCGATTCGGCATGGCTACAAACTGGGCGTGCGTGCTGCATTCTTCAACCGCATCGTGCCCGATCTGGTGGCGGTGATGGGCGACGCCTACCCGGAACTCGCCGCCGCAGCGCCGCGCGTTGCCGACATCCTGCGTCAGGAGGAAGAACGCTTCTTCGAGACTATCGACAACGGCATGGGCATATTGAATGCCGAATTGAAAAGACTACATGACGCTGAGTTTAAAGCTGCTGTCCGGTTACACGACCACGGAAAAGTTAATCCCGCATATGGAAACCTGATTCTCGACGGCGAACTCGCGTTCAAGCTGCACGATACGTATGGATTTCCGCTCGACCTCACCGCCGACATTTGCCGCGAAGCCGGGGTTTCGGTCGACACCGCCGCGTTCGACGCCGCGATGGCGCAGCAAAAATCGCAGGCGCGCGCCGCAGGCAAATTCAAGCTCGGCGCGGGTCTCGACTACGCGGGCACGGCGACGACTTTCCACGGCTACGACACGCTGATGCACGACGGCAATATCCTCGCGCTGTACCGCTACGGCACGGCGGTGCAACAACTGAACGAAGGCGAACTGGGCGTGGTCGTGCTCGACCACACACCGTTCTACGCCGAGTCTGGCGGCCAAGTGGGCGATAACGGCGAGCTGCACGCAGCGAATGGTCTATTTGCAGTTGAAGACACGCTTAAAATTCAGGCGCAGGTTTTCGGCCACCACGGGGTTGTCAAAACCGGCGTGCTCAAACTGGCAGACACCGTCGCTGCCAGGGTCAACACCGAATCGCGCGCGCGCACCATGCGCAATCACTCGGCCACCCACCTGATGCACAAGGCGCTACGCGAAGTGCTGGGCGAACATGTGCAGCAAAAAGGCTCGCTAGTCGATAGCGAAAAAACCCGCTTCGACTTTGTGCAGCCAACGCCGATGACGGATGCGCAAATCCGCCGTGTGGAGCATCTGGTCAATGCCGAAATTCTGGCAAATGCAGCCACGCAAGCACGCGTGATGGCAATTGAAGATGCGCAGAAAACCGGCGCGATGATGCTGTTCGGCGAAAAATACGGCGACGAAGTGCGCGTGCTTGACATCGGTAGTTCACGCGAGTTGTGCGGCGGCACGCATGTGGCACGCACCGGCGACATCGGCGCGTTCAAGATACTGCTGGAAAGCGGCGTCGCTGCGGGCATACGCCGGGTGGAAGCAACCACTGGCACGGGCGTGCTGGACTACCTCGGCGAAACCGAGAAAAATCTTGCTGCCATCGCCGGACTGGTGAAAGCTACGCCAACGGATGCTGCCGAACGCGTCTCGCAACTAATGGAACACAGCCGTGCGCTGGAAAAAGAGCTCGACCGACTGAAGTCGAAACTGGCCGCGTCGCAAGGCGACGATCTGGTGCAACAGGCAGTAGAGATTGCCGGTGTCCGCATACTCGCCGCGCAACTCGACGGCGTGGATGCCAAAGCGCTGCGCGAAACCGCCGACAAGTTGCGCGACAAACTGCATTCCTGCGCGCTGGTACTGGGCACGGTCATCGATGGCAAAGTCAGTTTGATTGCTGCAGTCACGCCGAACCTGGTCGGCAAACTCAAAGCGGGAGAACTGGTCAACTTTGTCGCGCTGCAAGTCGGCGGCAAGGGCGGGGGTAAACCCGACATGGCGATGGCGGGCGGCACTGAACCTGCAAAACTGGCTACCGCTTTGGCATCGGTTCAAACTTGGGTTTCAGAAAAGCTGGGCAACTAAAGAAATGATTACGCTGGACGCATTCAAAACCATTTTCCGTAACGGCCTGTGGAAACAGAATACCGGACTGGTTCAGCTGCTTGGGCTATGTCCATTGCTGGCAATCAGCAGCAGCGTGGTGAATGCATTGTCGCTCGGACTGGCGACGATGTTTGTCATGGCCGCATCCAGCGGTGCCGTCTCCAGCGTACGCAACTTTGTTCCGCACGAAATCCGTATACCGGTGTTTGTATTAATCATCGCCGCACTAGTCACGGTTATCGACCTGGCGATGAATGCCTATGTACACCCGCTGTATCTGGTGCTCGGAATTTTTATCCCGCTCATCACCACGAATTGCATCGTGCTCGCGCGCGCAGATGCATTTGCCTCTAAAAATCATCCACTGCATTCCATCATCGACGCTTTCGCCATGGGATTGGGGCTGACGCTGGTATTGGTGATCCTCGGCGGCATCCGCGAAATTGCAGGCAAGGGCACTCTGTTTTCCGGCATTGATCTGGTATTCGGTGCCTCAGCCCAACCCTGGGTTTTGCATGTACTACCCAATTACCCGGGTTTCCTGCTGGCGATTCTGCCGCCGGGTGCATTCATTGCGCTGGGCTTGTTGATTGCCGCACGCAACTGGCTCAATACTCGCGCCGAACAGCGTGCGCGATTGGTGGCTCGCCTGCATGAAGCCGCCGCTTAAAAAGCGCGTGCCGAAACCGCGCAACCCTTTTGTTGCACTGGCTCATGTACGGCTTGCTGGTAAACATCTCAAATCCACCCGGTCACGACGCCAGACAGAAAAACAAGCTTTGATTAAACACCTGGCTGACGAATGAACGCCCAACGCCGCCACGAAATTTTCAGCCGCCTGCGTACTGCCAATCCGCACCCCACCACTGAACTCGAATACGGCAGTCCGTTTGAGCTGCTGGTTGCGGTCACGCTGTCGGCGCAGGCGACCGACAAGGGCGTCAATCTTGCCACGCGCAAACTGTTCCCCGTCGCCAACACGCCCGAGGCGATCTATGCACTGGGTGAGGCGGGCTTGATCGAGTTTGTCAAAACCATCGGCCTGTACAAAAGCAAGGCGCGCCATATCATTGCCGCCTGCCGCATGTTGATTGAGCTGCACGACAGCCAGGTGCCGCATGAGCGCGCCGCACTCGAAGCGCTGCCCGGCGTGGGACGCAAGACGGCGAATGTGATTTTGAATACCGCGTTCGGCCAGCCGACGATGGCGGTCGATACGCATATCTTCCGCGTGTCCAACCGCATTGGCCTGGCACCCGGCAAGACCGTGCTCGAAGTCGAAAAAAAACTACTGAAACACATCCCGAAAGAATTCATGCTCGATGCCCACCACTGGCTGATTCTGCACGGGCGCTATGTCTGTCAGGCACGCAAGCCAAAATGTGCCGAGTGCATCATTGCCGACTTGTGCGAGTACAAGGGCAAGTATGTTTAATCCCAGCCGCGATCAGGTGCGCCAGTTTTTCTTTGACGTGTGGGCCAAATATCGTGCAGGCCAGACGCTCGCGGGGGCCGAACAACCCGCGCTCGAAGCGATCCTCGCGCACCCCGAATACCACGCCATGCTCGACAACCCGGCGCGTTATCTGCAGCGCGACTACCCGCCCGAGTTCGGCGAGACCAATCCTTTTTTGCATCTCTCGATGCACCTGTCGATAGCCGAGCAAATCTCCATCGACCAGCCCGCAGGCGTACGCGAGCGCTACCGTACCTTGCTCGCACAACGAGGCGACGCGATGCAGGCACAACATGATGCGATGGACTGCCTGGCGGAAATGATCTGGCAGGCGCAGCGCAATGCGGCGGCCTATGACCCGGTAGCATATCTAGCGTGTCTGGATGCGAAATTTAATGGCTAATTTTAGCCAGGCAGGGTAGGCACGCTTTTGCGAAAATAATAGCGGAGACGTATGAAGATTTAGACAAGTCAGCGAGGAGGTGATGTCATATTGAGTAACGACCAATTATTAAGGGGCGTTATTCCAGCTCTTGCAAGCGCAACAATCTTGCCGCCTCGGCAGCGCGCGCGTCATCAATCTCCCGCATCACCCCTTCCAGATCGACCGGCGGCAATGTGCGGTCGTACATGCCAGTCAGTTTGACCTCGGGGTGCAGGCCGCCGTGTTCGTACAGCGCCCAGATTTCCTTGGCATATTGTGTCGTCAGCAGCGTTGGCGCGAACTGGCCGAAGTAGGTCGTCAGGTTATTCACGTCGCGCTCCAGCATGGCGCTGGCGTGATTGTTTCCGGCAGCATCGACCGCCTGCGGCAGGTCGATGATGACCGGGCCGTCTTCGCTGATGAGGATGTTGTACTCGGACAAGTCGCCGTGGACGATGCCGGCACACAACATGCGCACCACTTCCTGCATCAGGCTGGCGTGATGGGCGAGCGCTTCGTCGGCGCTAAAGGACAAATCATTCAGCCGGGGTGCGGCGTCGCCGTCGGCATCGGTCACCAGCTCCATCAGCAATACGCCTTCGTGGAAGTTGTACGGACGGGGCACGCGCACGCCTGCGGCGGCGAGCCGGTATAGCGCATCGACTTCGGCGCTTTGCCAGGCTTCTTCCTGCTTTTCGCGGCCAAACTTTGTGCCTTTGGCCATCGCGCGCGCCTGGCGACTGTTTTTGGTTTTGCGGTTTTCGGTGTAATCAACGGCCTGGCGAAAGCTGCGTTTATTGGCCTCTTTGTAGACCTTGGCGCAGCGGATGTCGTCGCCGCAGCGCACGACGAACACCATTGCTTCCTTGCCGCTCATGAGTTGGCGCACGATGTCGTCAATCAGGCCGTCTTCGATCAGGGGTTCAAGTCTTTTATGCGGTTTCATCGGTCGTTTGGCTTGCTTATAGTTGACGCTGCCTCACCGCCTCAAACACAGCGACGGCCAGCGCGGCCGAAGCATTAAGCGATTCGATTTTGCCCGGCATGGGAATACGAGCGCGCACCATGGCGGCTTGGGCGGCCGCGCGCGACAAACCCGCACCTTCGTTGCCCACAACAAAAGCGACTGCGCCGGTGAGATTCAAGCGGTAGAAATCCTGATCGGCGTGAGGCTGATCCACATCCAGACTCAAGGCCACGCTCTGCCCGTCAAATGCCGCCAGCCACGCGGGCAAATCGACCGACTGTTGCAGCGGCAGCACGAACTGCGCGCCCTGCCCGCCGCGCAGCGCCTTGGGCGACCACGGGTCGTGGCAGGCTTTGGACAACACGGCAAGGTGGGCGCCTGCCGCCGCGCCGGTGCGCAACATCGCACCCAGATTGCCGGGGTCCTGAATGTCTTCCAGCACGATGACGAGCGGGGTTCTGCCGGGTGCGGCGGGGGCTAGCCAGGCCGCTTCGGCAAGGATGCCGACCGGGGTGGCAACCGGGCTGAGTTCGGCAAACAACTCGTCTGGCAGCACAATCATTTTTGCCTGACTCGCGCGCGCCGTTAACGCACCCCAACTGCCCGTCGCAGCGGATGCCGCGCGCACCAGCGTATGTGGCTGCCCGCCCGCATCGAGATAAGCCGCAATCAGATGCTCGCCATCCAACAGGGTCATGCGCGCTTCACGGCGCGCACGTGCGGACTCGGCGAGCTTTTTCAGCCGCTTGAAGATCGGATTGTCGCGCGAGGTGATGGCATGGTCAGTCATGTCGGCTACACGTCAGGCTGCACTTATCAGAAGCATGCTTTGCCTGACTCCATCTCACCACTTGGTGTCTTGGCGTGGCAAGACACGCCCTCGTCCATCGATTGGGCATCACCCGGTTCAGGATTGATCCGCACCCAACGCCCGGTTGCCGTGCAGCACAACAAAGTCTCGCTCATGATCGGCGGTGGCGGCGCGTCAGGGAAAATTCGCGCAGGCTTGACTGCACTGGACGGTTCAGCGGCGTCAGCATTCAACACCAGCAAGCTGGCTGCGCATGCGATCAAGCTGAGGATATTGCGACCAATCACAAGAACATCCGCCCCAGAATTGCAACGGCGATGGTAAGCAGACCGATGCTGAGATTGAGCCCGATCAGCATCCGGATCTGTCCCAGCGCGCCGCCGCCGTCCTTCCACGCTTGTTGTGCAACCGCGCGTTTCAGTTTTTTATACGGGCCGAAAAAAACATGGCCAAAAATCAGCATCATTGCCACCCCAAACACCAGCATGATGAGCACATATAGCGGTGCCGACGCGCCGCCCAACAACATCAGCATATAAATCCCGCTGAGCAGAATCAATGCGATGGATAGTCCGACCCAGGGGAAAAACCTTCCGAATACGCCCGCCCACAATGTCAGGCGCTGCGGTGGTTCCAGTACGCTGGCCGCGACCGGACGCAAGGCCATGTAAGCGAAAAACATGCCGCCGACCCACACGACGACACTGAGAAAATGGAGAAGCAGGGCAATAGTCACAAGGGGTTCCTTTAGAAATGAAGTGGGTCGATAGCGTCAAAACAAAACGGCTTGATCGAGCATCAGTTTAACCGGCGCAAAGCTGCGGCGGTGATGCGGGCACGGGCCGAGCGCTTGCAGCGCCGCCAGATGCGCGGCCGTGCCGTAACCCATGTGCTGAGCAAAACCGTAACCGGGAAAATCACCATGCATCTCGCGCATGAGTTGGTCGCGGTGCGTCTTGGCGAGAATGGATGCAGCCGCAATTGCCGCAACTTTATCGTCGCCCTTGACCACAGATTGCGACGGCCACGACCAGTCCGGACAACGATTACCATCAACCCAGACCATGTCGGGTGCCTGCTTCAAACCCTCGACCGCGCGGCTCATGGCAAGCAGCGTGGCCTGCAGAATATTGATCCGGTCTATTTCTGCCACGCTGGCCTCACTCACGCACCAGGCGATTGCATGTTCGCGTATTTCATCCGCAAGCCGTTCGCGCGCACTTGCACTCAATTTTTTTGAATCGCGCAGACCGGCGATGGGACGTTCCGGGTTGAGCATGACGGCTGCCGCCACCACCGCCCCTGCCAGCGGGCCGCGTCCGGCCTCATCTACGCCGCACAAGCCGAGCGGTCCGAGATGCAGACTCACGGAGGTTTTCATCGCAGCGTCACGCTCATGCGAGGTAAGGCTCGATGGCATCGGCAATGCGCGCAGACGCATTCTGGCGCAAGCTGAGGTGCAGTGCGCTAAACGTCTCGACCGCGTCGTGCTGGCGCATCGGGTCGTCGAGCAGCGCGAGCATTTCACGCGCCAATGCACCGGGCGTGGCCTCTTCCTGAATCAACTCCGGCACCACAAAGCGCCCCGCCAGAATATTGGGCAGCCCCACGTAGGGCAAATAGGCTTTACGCAACATCATTGCACCGGTGCGTTTGGACATGCGATAGGTAATCACCATCGGTTTTTTGAACAGCGCCGCCTCTAGCGTGGCTGTGCCCGACGCGACTAGGGCGAGATCGCAGGCGGCCAGCGCGGTGTGCGACTGCCCGGCCAACACCTGCACGGATACGCGCGCTTCCAGCAAGGCTTTTTGCACCAGCACAGCGGCGGCCTCATTGACCGCAGGCAGAATAAATTTCAGCTCGGGCCGCACGTGCTGCATTTCTTGCGCGGCTAGCAACATCAGCGGTGCATGCCGGGCTATTTCGCCCAGGCGGCTGCCGGGCAAGAGCGCGATGACAGGTTGATCCGGCAACAGACCCAGCGCCTGCCGTGCAGCCTGCGTGTCCGGCTCTAAGGGAATCACATCGGCCAGGGGGTGACCGACGTAGGTGACGGGGATGCCTGCATCCTGGTAGATTTTTTCTTCAAACGGGAACACCACCAACATGTGCGAGACCGCCCGCTTGATGCGGTGAATGCGCTCGCCGCGCCAGGCCCACAATGACGGGCTGACAAAATGTAGCGTGGGGATGCCTGCGCGCTTGAGATTTTCTTCGAGCGTGAAATTGAAGTCCGGCGCATCAATGCCTACGAAGACACGCGGGCGTTCGTTTAGAAAATGGCGCGTGATGCGCGAACGGATCCACAACAGCTCCGGCAAGCGGCGCAGCACGTCGCGGTAGCCATTGACGGCTAATTTATCGCTGGGGTAAATAGCTTGCGCGCCTTCGGCAAGCATGCGCGAGCCGACGATGCCAGAGACGGACAGCTGCGGGTGATGTGCCTTGAGTGCCTGGATTAAATGCGCGCCCAGGAGATCGCCGGAGGCTTCTCCGGCGACGATGCCCAGATCCATTATCGAATGATGCCCCGTTCGCTGCGCATCAAAAAATCCAGCAGCTCGCGTATTTCAGAATGGGTGTCGGCATCTTGTGCCAGCTTTTCTTGCGCTTCTGGCAACGTGTTCCCGTCGCGATACAGGGTTTTGTAGGCGCGCTTCAGGGCACTCAGCACCTCCGCCGAAAAACCCCGGCGCTTGAGCCCTTCAGTATTCAATCCATGCGGCGCAGCTGGCTGCCCTGCCGCCATCATGTAAGGCGGAATGTCCTTGAATACCACGCTGGAAATCGCCGTCATCACATGCGCGCCAATTTTGCAAAACTGGTGAACGCCGGTAAAGCCGCCAAGGATCGTCCAGTCGCCGATCTCGACATGGCCTGCGAGCGAGGCATTATTGGCAAACACCGTGTGATCGCCAACGATGCAATCGTGCGCAATATGCACGTAGGCCATGACCCAGTTATGTGAGCCGATGCGCGTCACACCCTGTGCCTGAACGGTGCCGGTATTGAGGGTGCAAAACTCGCGGATGACGTTGTGATCGCCGATTTCGAGCCGGGTGGGTTCGCCCGCGTATTTCTTGTCCTGCGGCGCTTCGCCCAGCGACACAAAATGAAATATTTTGTTATGCGAGCCGATACGGGTATGGCCGGTGATCACCGCATGCGCGCCAATGCTAGTGCCCGCGCCAATTTCCACGTATTCGCCGATGACCGTGTAGGGGCCGACGATAACATCGTCGGCCAGTCGTGCGCCCGGCGCGATGATCGCGGTGGGGTGAACGTTCGACATATCAGGTTTTATCGCGCTGGGTTTTATCGCGTAGTGTCGCCATCAATTCGGTTTCCGCCACCAGCACGCCATCAACTTCAGCGCGCGCAGCATATTTCCAGATGCCACGCATGGTTCGGATAATTTCAGCTTTGAGAATCAACTGGTCGCCCGGCACGACGGGTTTCTTGAATCGCGCATTATCGAATCCGACCAGATAAACAATCCCGACTTCATCCGGCGCATATTTTGCTGTCTTGAATGACAGGAGTGCGGCGGCTTGCGCCAGGGCTTCGAGCACCAGCACGCCAGGCATCACGGGTGTACCGGGAAAATGACCGGTGAAAAAAGGCTCGTTAAAGGTAACGTTTTTGATCGCCGTAATGCTTTTCCCCAACTCCATCTCAAGCACCCTGTCGACCAGCAAAAAGGGGTAACGGTGGGGCAGGTATTGCATCACCTCTTCGATATTCATCATCATGGTAATTTTCCAGGCTCCCGGTTTATTGACTCGCTGTTATCCGTCTCGGCGTTTTCCAGTTCGGCGAGTCGTTTTTCAAGCGTTTTAATACGGCTTACCCATTGATCGAGCTTGCGCAGATGAACCGCATTTTTTTGCCACACGTCGTGCTCTGAAAAAGGCATGCCCGCAGTATAAGTGCCTGGCTCAGTCAAGGTTTTGGTAATGAGCGTATTGGTCGAGATACGCGTCCTGTCCGCAATTTCGATGTGCCCCAGAATCATGGCTGCACCGCCTATCGTACAGTTCCGGCCAATTTTTGCGCTGCCCGCAATACCGGTACACGCTGCGATGGCCGTATGCGCCCCGATGAATACGTTGTGCGCAATCTGAATCTGGTTATCCAGCTTGACGCCGTCTTCGATAATCGTATCGCCCAATGCACCGCGATCAATCGTCGTACCCGCACCGACTTCAACATCCTGTCCGATCAGCACCCGGCCGATTTGCGGGATTTTCTCCCAGCGTCCTTGATCCGGCGCGAAGCCGAATCCATCCGCGCCGATCACGCAAGCCGAATGCAGGATACTGCGGTCGCCAATCTGGCAGCCGTGATAAACCGTGACGTTTGCATGCAGCACGCACGCTTCGCCGATGCGCGCGCCGTCGCCAATCACGCTGTTCGCGCCAATCACCGCGCGCGCGCCGACCACAACATCCTCACCAATCACGACCCCTGCTGCGATGCTCGCATCGGTCGCAATGCGGGCGCTTGCCGCCGCCACCGCAGCCGGATGAATACCTGCTGGCGGCTGCGGCGGCGGATTCAACAACGCACTGACGCGGGCAAAATACAGGTAAGGGTTCGCCGTCAGGATACGCGGCAGCGCGGTGGCGCCAGCCGCACCAAGTGGAAGAATGACCGCAGCGGCACGCGACTCCGACAAGCGGGAAAAATATTTTCTGTCAGCGACAAAACCGATTTCGTCCGATCCCGCCCGATCCAGCGGCGCCACTTGGCGGATCAGAGTTGCGCTATCGCCCAGTAATTCGCCACCGAAACGCGCGACCAACGCTGCCAGCGTAGTGCTCACCAGAATGCTCGCTGATTAATTTGCCGCGCCGGCTTATTTGCCACCAAGCGCTTTCATTACCCGGTCGGTAATGTCGCTCTTGGGGTCAACGTAGACGGCTGCCTGCTCAATAATGATGTCGTACTTTTCGGCCTTGGCAATGTCGATAATGACTTTGCGCGCCCGCTCCTGTATTTGCCCCAACTCCTCGTTACGGCGCAGATTCAGATCCTCGCGAAACTCGCGGCTTTGGCGCTGGAACTCGCGATTCAGATTGGCCAGGTCGCGTTCCTTGTTCTTGCGTTCGGACTCGGACATAGTCACGCCGTCCTTGTCGAGCTGGGTTTGCAATTCACGCGCCTGCTTGGTCATTTTTTGCAGTTCCTGCTCGCGGCTGGAAAATTCTTTCTCCAGTTTCTTTTGCGCCGCCACCGACAAGGGTGCTTCGCGCAGAAGTTTCTCGGTATTCACAAAACCGACTTTCGTATCCGCTGTGGCAATACTGCTGGCAAGCAGCAAGGCAACCAGCGCCATCGTTTGCTTAAAGAACATGATTTAAAAACTCCTTAACTGATTAGAACGAATTTCCGAACGTAAACTGGAACACCTCGGTTTTATCATCCGTTTGCGCTGCCAAGGGTTTAGCCAGACTGAATTTGAGCGGCCCCAGTGGCGACACCCACAACGCGGCCACACCCGCCGAGTAACGCAAATCGCCAAATGCAAACGTCCCGAATCGATTCAGATAGTCACCCGGGCCAAATGATGCGCCCGCATCAAAAAATGCCGACATGCGCAGGGACTGGTCATCCTTCAGTCCGGGTAAAGGGAAAAAGAGTTCCGCATTGGCAATCACGCGCTGATCGCCGCCAATCGCGTTTTTGTCCACGTCTTTCGGACCCACTGTGGCCGTCGAATAGCCACGAACTGATCCGTTGCCGCCTGCGTAGAGATTCTTGAAGAAAGGCAAAGGTTTCCCGCTCAAACCGGCACCATAGCCTAGCTCCCCGTTCAGCAACAAAGTGAAATCACGGCTCAAGGGGAAATACTGCTGATTCTGCAACGTCAGCTTGTAATACTGCAAACTGCCCGGTGGCGTACCAATTTCTGCCGACACGCGCTGCAGCATCCCCCGTGTTGGGAACAGATAGCTATCCCGCGTATCGCGCGCGAAGGACGTGTCGAGACGAACCGTGGTGTTATCCGAACCAAATTGAGACACAAACTTTTCTTGCTGGCTGCCGTTCGGATTACCAACGATTCCAGTCAACGCTGTGTTTTCAAACGTCGCACCAAACGAGATGCGGTCTTTCTCGTTCAGTGGCAAACCAAAGCGCGCGCCGATGCCGTAAGTCGAGCTTTTGTAATCCGTCAGGTTGCTGTTGAGCGCCGCGCCGGTATTGGTGTCGCGCCGATAGATGTCATACCCCAGACTGATGCCGTCGAGGGTGAAATATGGGTTGGTAAACGACAGCGAGTAAACCGTATTCACCTTGCCGGTGTTCAACTGCACCGCCACACTATTACCCGAGCCAAATACGTTAGCCTGCGACACTGAGCCGGAGATCACCAGACCTTCTGAAGACGAGAAGCCCGCGCCGAGCTGAATATTGCCGGTGGATTTTTCGGTCAAGCCGATATTCACGTCAACCTGGTCAGTCGTGCCCGCCACGCTTGGGGTTTCAATGTTCACTTCGTTGAAATAGCCGAGCCGGTTCAAACGGTCTTTGGACAGGTTGATTTTTTCGGCGTTGTACCAGCCGCTTTCCATCTGCCGCACTTCGCGCCGGATCACTTCGTCGCGCGTTTTGGTATTGCCGCCGACGTTGACGCGATTGACATAAACACGCCGACCCGGGTCAACATACAGCGTAAACGCGACCTGGTTTTTGTCTTTGTCAATCTCGGGAACCGCATTCACGTTGGCAAAGGCATAACCTTCGTTGCCAAGCCGGTCGCCAATTTTCTTGCTGGAGCTGGTCAACTTGTCGCGCTCGAATACATCGCCCGGCTTGATGTCGATGAGCTTTTTAAGCTCATCTTCAGGCACCAGCATCTGCCCGGCCAGCTTGACGTCAGAGACGGTATAACGCGGCCCCTCGGTCATATTGACCGTGATGTAAATGTCTTGTTTGTCAGGCGTGATCGAGACTTGGGTAGAGTCAACGTTAAATTCAAGATAGCCGCGATTCAAATAAAACGAGCGCACATTTTCAATGTCGCCCGCCAGTTTGGTTTTCGAGTACTGGTCGCTCTTGCTATACCAGGTGAGCCAGCCGGGCGTGGTCGAGGCGAACTGGTCGAGGATTTCTTTTTCCTTGAACGCCTTGTTGCCGATAATGCTGATCTGGCGGATTTTTGCGCTATCGCCTTCGACCACATCGAACTGTACTGCCACGCGATTACGCTCCAGCGGAGTCACGGTAGATTTGATTTCGACTGCATATTTGCCGCGATTGAAATACTGGCGCTGCAATTCCTGCTCGGCTTTTTCCAGCAAGGAACGATCCAGCACCCGGCCATCGGTCAGCCCGGCTTCTTTCAGGCCTTTCTTCAGGTCGTCTTCAGAAAACTCCTTGGTACCCGACAGCGTGACCTTCGCAATCGACGGACGCTCTTCGACCGTAACAATCAGCACGCCGTCCTGCGCTTCCAGCCGCACGTCCTTGAAAAAGCCCGTGGCATACAGCGCCTTGATCGCCGCCGTGGTTTTATCGTCGGTCAGCGTGTCACCCACTTTTACCGGGAGATAGCTGAATACTGTTCCGGCTTCGGTGCGCTGGATGCCTTCCACGCGGATGTCGCGCACCACGAAGGGATCGGCGGCAAAGCCGGTTTGCGCTGCAAATGCAGCCAGCAAGGCAAGCGTAATGTGGTTCTTTGTCATATCTAGTGATTCATCCGGGAAGCAGACGCTGCAAATCGTTATACAGGGCAAAGCTGGTCAATAACAGTAATAAACCCATGCCGACCCGGCTGCCCAGTTCCATCACCCGCTCTGAAACTGGCCGGCCTGTAAAAACTTCGGAAACATAATACATGAGGTGCCCGCCATCCAGCACAGGAACGGGCAGTAGATTGAGCACGCCAAGACTCACGCTGACCAAAGCCAGAAAGCCGACAAAGCTTACCCAGCCCTGCGTCGCAGATTGCCCGGCGAAATCGGCAATGGTTAACGGCCCGGACAGGTTCTTGATTGACACCTGACCCAGCACCATGCGTCCCATCATTTCCAGTGTAAACGCCGACATCTCCCAAGTTTTTTTCGCTCCCTGCCACAGTGCGTCAAGCGGACCATAACGCACTTCGGTCAGGTAATCCGCCAGCAGCGCTTCATTGACTTGGGGCGCAGCACCAATCTTGCCAACCTTCTGCGCGCCCTCCTGGGTTGCAACGGGTGTCAGGCTCACCGTCCTGACTACGCCATGGCGTTCATAGTCCACGCTCAGCGCTTTTCCCGGATGCGCCCGCACCCACTTGACCCAGCCCTGCCAGCTTGTGAGTGCTGCGCCGTTCACGCTCAGCAAACGGTCGCCTGCCGCCAGACCCGCCTTCGCCGCCACACCACCGGCTACTACCTGACCCACCACCGCCGGAATGTCCGGGTCAATCCGCGTAATGCCCAGCGGTTCCAGCGTGTCGCGTTCCAGATCATCGGTCTGCATAGCGCTGACATCCAGTTGTGCTGTGCGCCCGTCCTTGAGTTGCAGCGCAACGGACTCGTGGGCGACACCGGCGCGCAACAAAGCCAGGCGCAAATCCTGAAACGACTGGATCTCGACATCGTTCACCCGGGTAATCTCGTCTCCCGCCACCAGTCCGGCCAGCGCTGCGGGCGTTTTGTCCAGCGGTTGACCGATGACCGGTTTGAGCGCGGGGATGCCATGCACAAACAACACGCCATATAACAGCACGGCTAAGATGAAATTCGCAGCCGGACCCGCCGCCACGATTGCAATCCGCCGCCACACGCTGGCGCGGTTAAAACTGCGATGCTGCTCGGCGGCAGCCACCTCGCCTTCGCGTTCGTCGAGCATTTTGACGTAGCCGCCCAGCGGCAATGCGCACACCGCCCACTCGGTCTGGTCGCGCCCCATACGGCGCATAAACAACGGCTGGCCAAAGCCCACCGAAAAGCGCAGCACTTTAACGCCAGCCAGCCGCGCGGCCAGATAGTGGCCGAACTCATGCACCGTGACGAGCACGCCAAGCGCAATCAGAAACCAGATAATCGTATGCAATATGCCCATCAATGCGCCGCTAAATAGTGCTCGGTTAATTCGCGCGCACGCCGGTCGGCATCCAGCAGGCTGTCCAGCGTGTCCGCAGGGATATGAGCCAGTTTAGTCATGGCATGTTCAATGCTGGCCGGAATCGCCGGGAAGGCAATCGCGTCGGCGAGAAACCGTTCGACCGCCACTTCGTTTGCAGCGTTCAATACCGCTGCGGCAGCGCCGCCCATGGCCAGCGCATCAAACGCCAATTGCAGGCAGGGGAAGCGCGCATGATCCGGCTCCTCGAACGTGAGACTCTTGCCCAGCAAGTCCAGCGGCGACACCCCAGCTTCGATGCGCTCGGGAAAACCCAGGGCATAGGCGATCGGTGTGCGCATATCCGGCGTGCCCATTTGTGCGATCACCGATCCGTCTGCGTATTCGACCATGGAATGCACAATGCTTTGCGGGTGCACCACCACCTTGATTTGTGCGGCTCGAGCATTGAACAGCCAGCGCGCTTCGATCACTTCCAGCCCTTTGTTCATCAGGCTGGCAGAATCAACCGAGATTTTCTTGCCCATCACCCAGTTCGGATGGGCAATCGCCTGAGCCGGTGTGGCCTGCGCAATCTGGGTTGCGCTCAGCTGCCGGAAAGGTCCGCCCGATGCGGTGAGCCAGAGCGATTTCACCCCGGCCTGCTGAAAATCACCATTGAAGTCGCGCGGCAGCGCCTGAAAAATTGCATTGTGCTCGGAGTCGATCGGCAGCAATTCCGCCCCGCTGGCGGCGACGGCATCCATGAACAGCTGGCCGGAGACGACCAGGGTTTCCTTGTTGGCGAGCAGGATGCGCTTGCCCGCCCTGGCTGCGGCTAGGGTTGCGGGAAGCCCCGCCGCCCCGACAATAGCTGCCATCACGGTATCGACTTCTGGCGCAATCGCAACTTCAGTCAGGCTCGCCTCACCTTCCAGCACTTCGGTCGCAGCACCGGCCTGTTTCAATTTCTCACGCAGTTCACGCGCGGCGGACGGCGCAATCATGACGGCATATTTTGGGCGGTGTCGCATACATTGCTGAAACAGCCGCTCAACCTGGGTCGCGCCGGTCAGCGCAAAAATCTCGAAGCGCTCGGGATGGCGCGCTACGACATCCAGCGTGTTGACCCCAATCGTCCCGGTCGCGCCGAGCACGGTCAGCACGCGTGCGCTCACTGGTAGTACTCCGCCAGCAGCAGGACACCCGCCGCAATCGGCAGTGCTGAGGTCAAGGCATCGATGCGATCCAGCACGCCACCATGCCCCGGCAGCAATGTGCCGCTGTCTTTCATGTCGGCCACGCGCTTGATCCAGGATTCGAACAAGTCGCCCAATACCGAAAAATACAGGAGCGCCATCGTCAGCACCAATGCCCCAACGATGCGTAAGCCCACCACCGCTGCACTGACCGCTGAGGCATACAGAATCAAGGCCAGCATTGCACCGACGACACCTTCACGTGTTTTGCCAGGGCTGATCGCGGGCGCAAGTTTATGCTGGCCGAAGCGACGTCCGGCAAAGAAGGCCGCCGTATCCGCGATCCAGACAACAGCCATCACCGCCAGCAAGACCCACGGCCCGCGCTCGCGCAAAGTCAGCAGCGCAGCCCAGGTCGGCAGCAATACGATTACTCCAACAGCGGCTCGCACAAAAAAACCCTGACCGCGCCAGCGCCGCGATAACCACAAGGGCGCAACAAAAATCCAGAACAGCGCAGCCAACCCTAACAGGCCATGGCGTGCGACCGTTCCCTCCCAGTCGGGGAGCGCGGATAACGCCAGTGCAATCAATCCGACGAGTACCGCATACACCACGCTGACGCCAGAGGGGAATCGACTCAGGAGTGCCCACTCTTGCGCAGCAACCGCCACCACAACGGCGACCAATACCGACCACCCGCCAGCAGGCGCCCAAAACAACGCCGGCACGAAAACGGCCAGCAACAACGCGGCCGTCAGCACACGGCGCTGCACGGTGCTCACTGGCTCTGACCCACAGCCTGGCTGACCTGCTCACTGGTACGACCAAACCGGCGCTCACGCTTCTGGTACGACGCTATCGCCGCATCCAGTGCGGGCGTATCAAAATCCGGCCACAGGGCTTCTGTGAAATACAGTTCGGTATACGCTAATTGCCACAGCAAAAAATTGCTGATGCGCTGCTCGCCGCCGGTGCGGATGAATAAGTCGGGTTCTGGCAAATCGGCCAGACTCAAGTGCCGGGTCAAATCGTCTTCGACCATGTCGTCAGCCGATATGTTTGCCTTGATCAGTTTTTTGACTGCCTGCACCACGTCCCAGCGTCCGCCGTAATTAGCAGCAACAGTAAAGGTCAAACGGTCATTGTTGGCGGTAAGCAATTCCGCTTCCCGAATCAGATTTTGTATGCGCTCTGAAAAATGCGTGAGGTCGCCAATCGCCCGGAACCGTATGCCATTTTCATGCAGTTTTGCGACTTCGTTTTCCAGCGCGCGCATGAACAGCTCCATCAGCAAAGACACTTCGTCCTCCGGACGGCGCCAGTTTTCAGAGCTGAAAGCAAACACGGTGAGGTGACTGATTCCTCGCTCGGCACACGCGCGGATCACGCTACGCAAAGCCTCGACACCCTTTCGATGACCCGCCACCCTGGGCAAAAAGCGCTTCTTCGCCCAGCGACCGTTGCCATCCATGATGATTGCCACATGGCGCGGGGTGTCAGTCGGTTGTGGCACGGCTTGAGTTAAACGTCCAAACACTGAGGGGGGTCTGCTCAAACTGAAAGCAGATCTTTTTCCTTATCGGCAAGCATTTTATCAACCTCACCGATATATTTATCGGTAAGCTTTTGCACTTCATCCTGGGTGCGACGTTCTTCGTCCTCAGTCGCAGTTTTAGCTTTGAGCATGTCTTTTAACGTGCCATTCGCATCGCGACGAATATTGCGTATCGCGACGCGTGCCCCTTCGGCTTCGCCACGCACCACCTTGACCAGATCACGCCGACGCTCTTCGGTCAGCGCGGGTGTCGGCACGCGGATCATCTCGCCATGCGTCGCCGGATTCAAACCCAGGTTCGAATCACGAATAGCCTTTTCCACCGCGCCGATCATTTTCTTTTCCCACGGTGCCACACCGATGGTGCGACTATCGATCAGCGTGACGTTCGCAACCTGCGGCAGCGCGGTAGGATTGCCGTAGTAATCGACCATGACATGATCGAGGATGCCGGTACTGGCGCGACCCGTGCGCACTTTACCCAGGTCGTTTTTCAACACCTCCAGGCTTTTGCCCATTTTCTGTTCGGCAGATTGCTTGATTTCGGCGATGGTTTGCTCAGCCATACAACGCTCCTTAATTCAATGTGACGCGCGTGCCTTCCGACTCGCCCATCACGACGCGCTTCAGCGCACCTGATTTGAAGATATTAAAGACCACCAGCGGCATGTTCTGCTCACGGCATAAAGCAAACGCAGCGGTATCCAGAACCGCCAGATTTTTTGCTATCGCCTCGTCAAAACTCAGGTTTTCATAACGTGTCGCGGCGGGATCTTTTTTGGGGTCGGCGCTGTACACGCCGTCGACCTTGGTGGCTTTCAGCATCAAATCCGCGCCGATTTCTGCGGCGCGCAGCGCCGATGCGGTATCGGTAGTAAAAAACGGGTTGCCAGTGCCGCCGCCGAAAATCACCACGCGGCCCGCTTCCAGATGGCGTACTGCACTATCACGCTCGAAGCTTTCGCCAACGTGGGCAATTGTGACCGCAGTTTGAACCCGCGTATCTACACCCGCATTACCCAGCGCATCCTTCAGCGCCAGCGCATTCATCACCGTCGCCAGCATTCCCATGCTGTCGGCAGTGGCGCGGTTCATGCCGGATAACGCCCCGGTCGCACCGCGAAACAGATTGCCACCGCCGACTACGATGCCGACCTGTACGCCGAGCGCCACAACTTCTTTGATCTGCGCGACAAAGCCCGCCATGGTGTCGGCGTGATAGCCAAACGCATCCGAGCCCATCAAGGCTTCACCCGAAAGCTTTAGCAGAATGCGGCGCGCTACAGCCATGATAAATTAAGTCTTGGATGCCGCAGCCACTTCAGCAGCAAAGTCGGATACTTTTTTCTCGATACCCTCGCCCACCACAAACATCTTGAATCCGTGGCATTGCGACGCTTTGGATTTGAGCACCTGCTCGACGGTCTGCTTGTCGTCTTTGACAAAAGGCTGCGACAGCAGCGTCACTTCCTTGAGAAATTTCTGCACCGTGCCTTCGGCAATTTTTTCCAGCATCGCTTCCGGCTTGTTTGCTTCTTTGGCTTTTTCAATCGCGACACGACGCTCGGTATCGATCAGTGCCTGCGGCACGCCAGACGCATCCAGCGACTTGGGCTTGGACGCGGCAATATGCATCGCCACATCGCGTGCCAAGGCTTCGTCGCCTGACACGTCAACCAGCACGCCAATCTTGCTGCCGTGAATATAGCTGGCGAACTTGCCCTGACCGCTCAAGCGCTCAAAGCGGCGGATCGACATATTCTCGCCCATCTTGCCAACCAGCTCGGTACGTGTTTCTTCAACGGTCTTCCCGCCATACGGCAGTGCAGACAGCGCAGCCACATCCGCCGGATTCTGGTTCATTACCATCTCGGCCAATGCCTTCGACAACGCCAGGAAGTCATCGTTTTTCGCCACGAAATCGGTTTCGCAATTGACTTCCAGCATGGCGGCAGTTTTGCCGTCAGCGCTGATCACGATGCTCACCACGCCTTCAGACGCAATGCGACTGGCGCTCTTGGCAGCTTTGTTACCAAAACGCACGCGCAGAATTTCTTCCGCCTTGTCCATCTCGCCGCCCGCTTCGGTCAGCGCTTTTTTGCAATCCATCATCGGCGCGTCGGTTTTTTCACGCAGCTCTTTGACCATGCTTGCTGTAATTTCAGCCATGCTTTACTCCAATTTAAATACAGGTTTTTCAATACGAAAGAAGGGGCAAACGCCCCTTCTTCGATGTCCGCAACAAGCGTCGCACGACGCGTCTCGACAGCAGCGCGAAAAATTACTCCGCAGCGACACCGCCTTCGTCTTCCTCGA
Source organism: Thiobacillaceae bacterium (assembly GCA_040080135.1). Taxonomy (GTDB): domain Bacteria; phylum Pseudomonadota; class Gammaproteobacteria; order Burkholderiales; family Thiobacillaceae; genus Thiobacillus. The sequence continues at coordinate 2,347 of JBEBIZ010000012.1, read as the reverse complement.
CTTCGACAAATTCTTCGCCGCCGATCATGTCACCAATCACGTGCGCACGGCCTTCCAGCACCGCATCTGCCATGCCGCGCGCATACAAACGGATTGCGCGGTTGGAGTCGTCGTTGCCCGGAATGATGTAATCCACGCCTTCAGGACTATTGTTGGTATCGACTACGCCGATCACTGGAATGCCCAGCTTCTTGGCCTCGACGACGGTGCCCTTCTGGTAACCCACGTCGATGATGAAAATCGCATCAGGCAAACCGCCCATTTCGCGAATGCCGCCCAGGCTGCGATTCAGCTTGTCGACTTCGCGCTGCACGGTCAGCGTTTCTTTTTTGGATAGCCGGCCAGCTTCAGCCAAATTGGCTTCCATGTCATTCAAACGCTTGATCGACAGCTTGATGGTCTTGAAGTTGGTCAGCATGCCGCCGAGCCAGCGGGTGTCTACGTAAGGCATCCCGGCGCGTACCGCTTCTTCGCGCACGATGTCGCGCGCCGCACGCTTGGTGCCGACAAACAGCACGGTGCCCTTGTTTGCCGCCAGCTTGTGGGCAAACTTCATTGCATCCTGGAACATCGGCAGCGATTTTTCCAGGTTGACGATGTGAATTTTGTTGCGATGGCCGAAAATAAACGGTGCCATCTTGGGGTTCCAGAAACGGGTTTGGTGACCGAAGTGAACACCGGCTTCCAGCATTTGACGCATCGTGACAGACATTTAAAACTCCTAAAGGGTTAAGCCTCCACCCGCCAGCAGCGCTGCCAATGAACTGTTTGGCCAACGCCACCCTTTTAAATAGCGAGTGTGCGAATTTGTCTGGACCATTCCAGACAGCCCGCCATTGTAATGGCTTAAGCCATTCATTTCAAGGGGATAAATCGCCCGCATTCTGACCTTGGTTCGCTGGCCGAGGCTTATTCGACAACTACAGACTTCGGTGGAAATGAAAGGGGCAAAGTCAAAAACCAGAGTGGGAATTATTAGATGGCATGCAATTGCAATTATCTTTCAGCATTCGGCACACTCGCTTAGGCGAGTACACCGAATGGTCTAAATTATGGACTGCAAGCCTTATCAACAGTATCGAACCATTTTGAGGGACAGGTTAAATCATAAATCGCGGGGTGAGGATGCCCGTCGCTTGTGCCTGTCGCTATTGTGGTCGTATCTGCGCCCGTAACAGATATTAGAGAAGCGCTGGGTATGTGCTCCCACAAGTAGGGTGCATGGATATGACCACCATTGTTAGCAATACGCGTAACCGTGCCCCCCAAAGAAGAGAGGTTATAAGCAGATCCGTTTGCATGAATCATCCCACCAGAGTCGGCTGACAAAGCGGTAGCACCTCCCGCACTAAGAACATCCAACCCGGTGCCGTGAATATGTATTTGGGCGTTTGATCCTACGGATACCGCCGTTAAGTTCTGAGTGGCTGCAGCAACAGTCGCGCCAGGCGCTATGGCACGTATGACCGAACCATAGACGTGTACCTCGGTATTGTTTGCAGCTTTGATTGTCGTGAAATCGCCGTTACCCGCAGAAATAGAGCCTTTGGGTTTTGTCGTAAGCGTGATTTCTGAACCAATGAACCAGCTGTCATCACAATTTGCTGAGTACGCAGTACCGATGCCTACAAGCGCAGTGTTCTGGAAACGGCTACCAAACCAGTAGTGCTCACCTTTCGTGCTTCCGCAAGTCTCCTCAGACCAACCCCGTGCTGTGACATCAACCACCACACTACTCCATTGCGACATTCCGCCGCCATTCCAAACGATATAGCCGTAATTGAACGAGCCGGGATTGTCACCACTGCTAACCGTGAGCGCAGAAAATGATAAATTTGTGCATCCATTGGATTCAATAACACCAAAGGGAGGGTTTCCACTGGCAGAAAACTGGATTACCGATTGCTTGGGTCCCGTTCCACTAAAAGACACATAGCCCGTATAGCCAGTGGGAGCGTCACATGTCAATGCAAGGCGGCCGAATATGCCCGGACCAATATTTACGACCAAGGGCGCATTTTTATTAGGACGCCTTGTATTGTTGATCCAGCTGGTTACAGCCACCATTTTTGTAAAACAATTATTCAGCGCCACTCCCGCCTCCGTACAACTTGTCTGTAGCTTTACTGCGGGTGCATTGGCATCGATCACAGCAAGTGCAGAAGACGTGGCGAAAAGCGTGCTGGCTACAATCAAGGCTCGTACATAGAACATGGTGTTCATACATCCTCCAATCGTTGTGGTTTTAAAAAGGTCTCTGTCTGATTTCAATTCCTGGGCTGCGTACGCCGCTTAACGAGGCACACACAAAGGCAGGCAGAACCAAACGCAGTCAGTGTCCCCCCCC
>JBEBIZ010000049.1:0-4764 GCA_040080135.1 Thiobacillaceae bacterium | reverse complement strand
TGATCGCGATGCTTGGTGGTTCATGTTCTTTTACTTCTGCACTTTCGGCGGCTTTGTCGGGCTGGCCTCCAGCCTCACGATCTACTTCAACGACCAGTTCGGCATGACACCGGTACACGCCGGGTATTACACCGCCGCATGCGTGTTTGCAGGCTCACTGGTGCGACCGATGGGCGGCATGCTGGCGGATCGTATCGGCGGCATTCGCACCTTGCTGGTGGTGTACGCGCTGGCGGGCATCTTCCTCATCATTGTCAGTTTCGGCGCAGACAGCGCAGGCACAGCGCTAGCGGGTTTCATGCTGGCGATGGGTACGCTGGGCTTTGGCAACGGCGCAGTATTCCAACTTGTGCCGCAGCGCTTCCGCAAGGAAATCGGCGTGATGACGGGCTTGGTTGGCATGGCGGGCGGCGTGGGCGGATTTTATCTCGCGGCAAGCCTTGGCTATATCAAAGGCCAAACCGGCAGCTATCAACTCGGCCTGCTGATTTTTGCCGGCCTGTGCTTTGTTGCCCTGCTCGGTTTGAGCACGGTTAAAAAACGCTGGCGCACAACCTGGGGCGCGGCGGCGATTTTGGGGGCGAAGGTTTAGACGGTGGCAGCATGCGTCATTTGCACACCCGGCTAAAAGTCGTTTATAATCCGCAGTTCACTAAAAAGCACTACGCGAGGTTTGCCATGAAAGCCGGTATCCACCCGAATTACCACGAAATTACCGTGACCTGCTCTTGCGGCAGCACGTTCAAAACGAATTCCACGATGGCAAAAGACACCCTTAATGTGGAAGTCTGTTCACAGTGCCATCCGTTCTACACAGGCAAGCAGAAAATTGTTGACACGGCAGGTCGTGTTGAGAAATTCCGCCAGCGCTATGGGATGAAATCCGCTGCGTAAATAGCGCGCCGGATGAATGCAAAAAGGCAGCTTCGGCTGCCTTTTTTATTGGCCGCATGAATACGCCACGCTATGATGCGTTTATTGGCATCCGCAACAGACCACTTATGAAATCACACCTGATTCCCCGCATTTTAGTGATTGCCCTCGGCGCAGCGCTGCTGACCCATTGTGCGCAAAATCCGGTGACGGGCGGCAAGGATTTTGTATTGATGTCGGAGCAGCAGGAAGTCCAGATGGGAACGCAATCGCATAAGGAGGTTTTACAAGAATATGCGGCGCTGGATAATCCGGCATTGCAGGCTTATGTGAACGGTGTCGGCCAGCGCCTGGCGCAGCAAAGCCATCGCCCCAATCTGCAATGGCATTTCACCGTGCTTGATAGCCCCGATGTGAATGCGTTTGCCCTGCCTGGCGGCTACGTCTACATCACGCGCGGCATCATGGCTTATCTTAATTCCGAGGCGGAGCTGGCGGGGGTGCTGGGGCATGAAATTGGACACGTCACCGCGCGTCATGGTGTACGCCAGCAAAGCGCGACCACGGCTACGGGTCTGGGTGCCATTCTCGGATCCATTCTGGTGCCGGGGCTGAACAACCAGGGCGGTGCCACCATGTTGCAATCTTTGGCGCAAGCCTGGACGGCGGGTTATGGGCGCGATCACGAGCTGGAATCGGATCGGCTGGGTGCGCTGTACATCGCCAAAACGGGCTATCAGCCTCAGGCCATGGTGGATGTGATTGGCGTGCTGAAAAACCAGGAACTGTTTGATGCGGAGCAGGCAAAAAAAGAAGGCCGCGAGCCACGCCGTTATCACGGAACCTTCGAGACGCACCCCAGCAATGACGCGCGACTGAATCAGGTGGTGGGCGAAGCAGCCAAGTACTCTGTACCGAATCCGCGTGAAGACCGGGAAGTGTACTTGCAAAAGATGGCAGGCGTTTTTTTTGGCGACAGTCCCGAGCAGGGCGTGATCCGCAACAATGCGCTGTTGCACGAAAAGCTGGGTCTGGGGATGGCCTTTCCGCAGGGATGGCGGGTGCAAAACCAGCCGGATCGTGTCGTGGCGATCAGCCCGCAAAATGATGCTTTGGTCGAGCTGCGGACGGGCCCTAAAAATGAGCATTCGATGGAGACGCTGCAAAAAAATCTCAAACTGGACCCGGGTGCGCGGTATGTCAGCGGCGATATCAATGGCTTCCCGGCGAGCTTTGCTGCCGGGGCATTGCAGGGAAAGCCGGTATTGGTTGGGGCGGTCGTATTTGGCGGCACGCAATATTTGATTGCGGGTTTAAGCAAAGATAGTAATGCCTATAATCGCTATCGCGACACGCTGAAAGCCGCCATCAACAGCTTCCACGCGTTAACACCGCAAGAGCGCCTGACTGCGCACCCCTACGTGATCCAGGTGATCGCCGCGCAGGCGGGCACGACCATGGCCACTCTGGCCGCCCGGTCGATTCTGGGAGTCAGCGCCGAGTCGCAACTGCGTTTGATGAATGATCTGTATCCGATGGGCGAGCCGCGCCCCGGCCAATTGCTGAAAGTTATCCAATAGTTTGCTGCGCCTGCGCAATCCTGCCTTAGTGCTTTTATGCCTGGCCTGGCTGCTGCCCGGGCTGGTGGGTCATGCGCCCTGGAAGGGAGGTGACGGCAGCAACTTCGTACGGTTTCTGGCGTTGTGGCAGCACGCTGATTGGGTTGCACACGGGCTTGCTTATGATGCCTACCCGCCTCTTTATTACTGGGTTGCCACCGCGACGGCCTGGCTGACTTCTCCGGTGCTGGCGCTGCACGACGGTGCGCGACTAGCATCGGGCGTATTCGTCGCGCTGGCGCTTTTTTTTAGCGCACGCACAGCGCAGGAATTGTATGGGGACGATCACCGCTGGGCGGCCGTATTGGCGCTGCTGGGCAGCGTGGGTCTGCTACTGCGCGCACATGAAATGAATGCCTACACCGCGCAGCTTGCCGGTGTCGCCATCGTGCTGGACGGCTTGGCGCGATTGCCGAAAGATGCGTGCGGTGGGTGGGTTGTGGCTGCGGGTCTGAGCGTCATGCTCTTGGCGACAGGCCTGATGGAGCCGTTAGCTTTGGCGCTGCTCGCGGCATGTCTGCCAGTGTTGATCCCGGCCTATCGTAGCGAAGCCGCAAAACGGGGTTTGTTGCTCGGGCTATTGAGTGCCACCGCGTTGTGCCTGACATGGATTATTTTGCTGTGGGTCCGGCAAGAGCCATTGCTGCAAGTGTTGCAGTTGCAGCGCTGGCTGGTCTGGGTGCAGGCGTATCAGCTCAAACCCATGGCGGTACTGGGACTCTTGCCCTGGTACATCTGGCCGGGCTGGCCGCTGGCGGGCTGGGCAATCTATCGGGCACGCCGAACATGGCGCGAGCCCGCCACGCTGATGCCGTTGCTGGTGCTGCTGGTTTTACTCGCCGTTTTTTCCATTGGAATCAATTCAGGCGAAGCCAAAATACTCGCCATCACCGCGCCCACCGCACTGCTCGCCGCCGCCGGACTGATGACGCTCAGGCGCGGCGCAGCCAACGCTTTTTTGTGGTTTGCGGTGATGCTGTTCGCTTTTCTGGGGATCGTATTCTGGGTGTATTGGAGCGCACATGATCTGGCGGTTCCGGCACGGCTGGCCAAACGCCTGATCAAACTGGGCGGAGAAAACATCGGCGATCTGCGCCTTATCCCTCTGCTGACCGGCATCGTTGCAACGCTCGTCTGGCTGTTTTTTATTGCGCGCGTCCCGCGCTCGCCGCTGCGTCCGATTCTGGTCTGGAGCGCCGGGATCAGCTTTGTCTGGGTATTGCTGTTGGGATTGTTTCTCGACGTATTCGATCCGCGTCTGAGCTACACCCGCGTGGCCGAGGTGTTGAGCAAACAGATACCGCGCGGCGAGTGCGTGAACACCCGCAACGTGGGCTCGCAACAGCGTGTGCTGTTGGCGTATCACAGCGGGCTGGATTTACGCACCAGCGCCGATTGCGGCTGGCTGCTGGTGCAGGGCAAGCGTCGGGAGTCGCCCGAGTTTGTCGAGCCGCGCTGGGAATTACGCCAACAAACCCAGCGCGTGGGGGATCGGGTAGACCTGTTCCGTTTGTATGCCCGTCGGCGTTAATTCTTGCGCCGCAGTCATCCTGGCGGGCGGTCGCGGCACCCGCATGGTAGGCGCAGACAAAGGCCTGATCGCGTACCAGCATCGTCCGCTGGTCGAATGGGTGCTTGATGCCCTTCGCCCGCAAGTCGATGACATCCTGATCAGCGCCAACCGCAACCTTGAAACCTATGCAGGCTATGGTTACCGGGTCGTACCCGATACCCTGCCCGATTTCCCCGGCCCGCTCGCGGGCGTGCTGGCCGCCATGCATGCGGCTACGACCGAGTGGTTACTGGTTGTGCCGTGCGACACGCCACATCTCCCTGCCGATCTGGCTCAACGCCTGCTGGCGGCGGCACAGCGCGACCACGTTCCCCTCGCCGTCGCCGCAGACAACACGCGCACGCACCACACCTGCTTCATCGTGCGCACAGATCAGCAAGATTGCCTCGCTGCATTTTTGGCGCGAGGTGAACGCGCAGTGCGCCACTGGCAGGCAGCGCTTCCCTTCGTGCTGGTTGAGTTTGATGCCGCTGCTTTCGAGAACCTGAATTGCCCCGAAGACTTGTCCTGCGGCTGATTGTCCGCATTCTGGAAGATGCATTTTGATCGATACAAGGCTGTTGCCAGGAGTTCGGTCAGAGAGACTTTCAGCGTTATGGCTACTATTGATCCGGCCAGCTTTATCCGTGAATCAAGCGGCATATTTCACACGCGCATCTTGGAAGAACTTTTGCACCCGGTCGGGTGATTTCTCAAGCG
>JBEBIZ010000048.1:0-4821 GCA_040080135.1 Thiobacillaceae bacterium | reverse complement strand
GACATCGTTTAGCGACTAATATGCACACATGTGTGGGCATATTAAAAGGAGGCATCATGCACACTTTCACCATCCGTGATCTGCGTGACCGCACCAGCGAGTTGGTGCGCGACGCTGAGGCGGGCAAGCTTTCCATCGTCACCAAGCACGGCCATCCGGTGTTTATCGCCGTGCCGTTCGACGAGAGCCTGCTCAAGAGTGGCGTCAATACGGCGCTGGCAGTTCGTCTGTTCGACGAATCCAGGATTAGTCTTGGACAAGCGGTAAAACTGGCTGGCTTAAGCCATTCCGGATTCATCGATTTGCTGGGCAGCTTGCATATCCCTGTGGCACGGCTGACACCTGGCGAGTTGGAACAGGAACTTGCCGATTTTGAATAGGCTGGTCGTGGCCGACACCGGGCCTTTGATTGCGCTGGCGCGTATTGAGCAGCTGGATTTGTTGCCGGCACTTTTCCAGCAAGTGCTATTAACACCAACGATTTTAGACGAGTGCGAAGCCAAGCCGGATCGAGGCGAAGGCCGTGAAATCCGCGCTGCCTTGGCGTCAAAACGTTTTCAGCTTTTGGCACCGGGTGCCACGCTGCCGCTGGGTATCGACCCCGGCGAAACCAGTGCCATTGCGCTTGCACAAGAGCTGGGTGCGGGCGTGTTGATGGACGACAAGGCGGGGCGCACTGTGGCAAAACAGCTCGGCATTGCAGTCATCGGCACAGCGGGCGTGCTGGTGCTGGCCAAACGCCGTGGGCTGTTGCCCAAGGTGCGTCCGCTGCCCGATGCCTTGATCGAAAGCGGTTATTTTCTGGGATCGAATGTCGTCAACGAAGCCTTGCGCTTGTCCGACGAATAAACCAAACCATGGCTGACCTCCTGCCTCCGCTCAAGCCCATTCCTATCAAGGATCGTCTATCGATTCTTTACATCGAGTTCGGCCATCTGGATGTGCTCGACGGCGCGTTTGTGGTGGTCGACAAAAACGGCGTGCGCACCCACATCCCGGTCGGCGGTGTGGCGTGTCTGATGCTGGAACCCGGCACCCGCGTCTCGCACGCGGCCTGCGCGTTGGCGGCGCGGGTCGGCACGCTACTGGTATGGATCGGCGAAGCGGGCGTGCGCCTGTATTCCGCCGGGCAGCCCGGCGGCGCGCGCTCCGACAAATTGCTATACCAGGCACGGCTGGCGCTGGACGACACCTTGCGCCTGAAAGTCGTGCGCAAAATGTACGCGCTGCGCTTTGGCGAAGAGCCGCCGCTGCGCCGGTCGGTCGAGCAATTGCGCGGTATCGAAGGCGCGCGCGTGCGCGAAACCTACAAACGCATCGCCGCGAAATACGGTGTGGAATGGAAAGCGCGCAACTACGACACCAGCGACTGGGATAAAGGCGACCTGCCCAACCGCTGCCTGTCGTCCGCGACATCTTGCTTGTACGGCGTGACCGAAGCCGCCGTGCTGGCTGCCGGTTATGCGCCCGCGATCGGCTTCATCCACACCGGCAAGCCGCTGTCCTTCGTTTACGACGTGGCCGACGTCTACAAATTCGACACCGTCGTGCCGCTCGCCTTCCGCATCGCTGCACGCAAACCGCATAACCCCGAACAGCAAGTGCGACTCCCCGCTCGCGCGGGGATGAACCGAGTACCGCGCCCATCCACCGATCGACGAGATGGTGTTCCCCGCTCGCGCGGGGATGAACCGTTTTAGGGATTCCCGCCGGTAACGTCGAAAAGCTCAAGCCGCTTGAGTGGCTGGAAAAAGACATGGCAACAGGTAGAATGACATCTGGTGTGTTGACGTTTTAGGGAAAGTTCATGAAAACCGTAGCCTTGTCTGTCCCTGAATCTGTGCTTGGGTCTATCAAGTCAGGGGATTCTGTTGTCTTGAAATCAGGACGTAAATCTGTGACCTTGAAGGTCGTTCCTTCTTCGGCATGGATACGTCCCACCAAGGCGATATTGCGCGCATTCTGCGAGCAAGCAAATAAACGTGATACCCGCGCTGAGCGCGGATTGATGGAATCGATTTTTCCCTGGTAATGGATGACCGGATGGCGTTCAAGCGCGGTGATGTCGTGATGATGGCGCGTGCGAGTGGCGCTTACCTGGAAAAGCCGCGCCCGGTGGTCATTGTGCAATGTAATGACTGCCTGGAACTGCGTGAAAGCGTGACCGTTTGTCTATTCACTAAAAGTGCTGAAGGCGATGTTGAATTTAGGCCTTTAGTCAAAAAGACCGCCGCCAACGGCCTCAAGTTCGACTCCGTTGTTGAGGTTGACAAAGTGGCCACGCTGTACCGGGAAAATATCGCCGGAAAGCCTAAAGGCCGCCTGACAAGTGCCGACATGAAAAATATTTCTTCCGCACTTGCATTCTGGCTAGGGATTCCATAGCCCGCCCTCTCTAGTGTGTTCCCCGCTCGCGCGGGGATGAACCGGCTCAAGCCATATGGGGGGGACTTTATGTGTTCAGGCACGATTTAGAACTGGGTAACGCCCCTGCGCACGCGCTGTTCTAGCGCATCAAGACAATAATCCGCAAAGTAGACGTGGCACGTAACTTTGCGGATTACGAAATGACGGTGGACGGGCGGCAATGGTTAGCAATAGCCGAATGTTCATACAGCAGGCCGAGCGTCGGCCTGATTATGGCTGCGAATTTTCTGCTGGCATTTGCCCCGGCCTGAACGAGCAGCAATCCAGCGCTGAGGCGAATTCCGTTTCGGCCAGTGGGTGTCAAACGTGCTTCACACGTCCGTTTTACACACACCCGCTTTGCAGAGTTTCTCGTCCATCCTTGCAAACACTTCTTCGCTCGGGATCAGCTCGGCTGTGCCCGCTTCGAAATCGGCCAACGCCTCGTCGGAGAGGCTCCCGCATGAGCGGATTTAGCTGCACTAATTTTTGCCCTGATCCTGGACATGGTTTCGTCTGCAGGGATCCACTGCGTGCGCCCCGCTTCCATATCCGCCACGCGCCGGGCGATTTCATCATCCCAGGCTTGGGCAATGGCTTCTGGCGTGTCTTCCACCGAGCCTTCCAAGCTGACGATCAAGCGGTGGATGAGTTCGCTGCGTTCTTGCGGTGTGAGCTGCAAGGCCTGAGTTTCAATCTCTTTCAAAATCGCTGCCATGACTCGCTCCTATAAATTCTGCCTAGTAGAAATGGTAGCACTCACAGCATGAGTGAGGCATACCCCGTCCCCCTTTCTGCCTTCAACCACTGGGCATACTGCCCGCGCCGTTGCGGGCTGATTCACACGGAAGGCGAGTTCACCAACAATATCCACACCGCGCGCGGCAACGCCGAACATGGAAAAAGTGGATTCCATCCATCACGAAACGCATGGCGGTCGCCGTAGCGAAACAGCTTTACCGGTGTGGTCAGACCGCGTTGGCCTGATTGGAAAATGCGACGTGGTGGAGTTTCTCGCCGATGGCACGCCTTACCCGGTCGAGTACAAACACGGCCCTAAGCGCAAATGGTTGAACGACGATCTTCAACTCGCCGCGCAGGCGATGTGTTTGGAAGACATGCTTGGCCGCCCGGTCGCGCACGGCGCAATCTTCCACGCCAGCAGCCATCGACGGCGCGAGGTGGCGATCACGCCAGCACTCAAACAACTGGTGGTCGAAACCGCCGAGGCAATCCGCGCCATGCTCGCATCGGGAAAGCTGCCGCCGCCGGTGAACGACGCGCGTTGCAAGGAATGTTCTCTGAAAGAAATTTGCCAGCCCGAGGCGCTGGCAGAAAAATCCCGATTGCAGCAGATGACTTCTGCGCTGTTTTCGCCGGACGACGAGGTTAGCTCTTGAGTAGGTGCTCAATACAAGCCGCCGGGCTAAGAATTTCCACGCCTGCGTCCGCCGGAAAATGTCGTGCGTTGCCGGTAACGATGGGGCACGCCGCCCACAAAGCCGCAGCAATAAACGGGGCATCATCGGGGTCGGGCAATCCGGCAAGTGAAATGGGTGCGGGTCGCGCGGGTTGCGCCAGCCCCTGCATGTCAGCGAGAAGCGTTTCCACCTGCTCCGGCGCAAAACCGAAACGGGCGCGGCGCAACACCTCGGAATACTCGTGCACTATCTCCGGGCTGACGACAGGTGTCAGCGCCAGCGCACGGATTTTATCGATGACCAGGCCAGGACTGCCCTTCTGGTTGATCAGCGCCGACACCAGCACATTGGTATCAATGACCGCCCGCATTGCGTTCACGCCGCTCCTTACGCGCCAATGCAATTTCGGCGTCGATCTCTTCCATGCTCATGTTGCTGAGACCCTGGCGCTCGGATTCAGCCCGCATCTTGCGCACCGCCGCGCCAAATCGCTCTGCGCGCACCGCGCGCAGCATGTCTTCAAGCGCATCGGGGCTGGCATTCAGCAGCAAGGCAAAGGGTTTGCCGTTGCGCGTCACCACAACCTCTTCTCCCGCCTCGATCTTTTCCCATACCTTGGCCGATTCGGCGCGCAGTTCGCGCACAGTCACAAAGTCCATTTCCACCTCCAGAACACAATCGTGTACACAAATATAGCCCAATAATGCACACAATCCAAAACACCCTCTACGTGATGACCCCGAATGCCTACGCGCATCTGGAAAACGCCACCCTTCGCATCGATGTCGAGCACGAGAAAAAACTCCAGGTGCCGCTGCATCATCTGGGCGGGCTGGTGTGTTTTGGCAATGTGATGGTGTCGCCCGCGCTCATGCACCGGCTGGCGGACGAAGGTAAATCGCTGGTGTTGCTGGACAACGCCGGGCGCTTTAAAGCGCGGCTGGAAGGCCCGGTCTCCGGCAACATCCTGTTGCGCCAGGCGCATCACCGGCAG
>JBEBIZ010000047.1:0-5007 GCA_040080135.1 Thiobacillaceae bacterium | reverse complement strand
GCCTGCTGCTGCAAAGCCCACATCTGAGCGTATACGCCGTTACGCGCCAGCAAGTCCGGATGACGACCGCGCTCGACAATGCGTCCACCTTCCATCACCAAGATTTCATCGACTTCGACCACGGTCGAAAGCCGGTGCGCGATGATGAGACTGGTGCGGCTTCTGGCAATTTCCAGGAGTTCAGCCTGAATCGCTTTTTCGGTTTTGGTATCCAGCGCCGAGGTGGCTTCGTCCAGAATCAGAATGGCCGGATTTTTCAATAGCGTGCGCGCAATCGCAACGCGCTGCTTTTCGCCACCGGACAGTTTCAGGCCGCGCTCGCCGACAATGGTGTCCCAACCTTGCGGCAGAATGTCGATGAATTTGAGAATATGCGCGGCGCGGGCGGCTTCGATGACCTCGCCCCGCGTCGCATCGGGGTGGCCATAGGCGATGTTGTAATAGATCGTATCGTTGAACAGCACGGTATCCTGCGGCACCACGCCGATGGCTGCATGCAGGCTGTCCTGCGTGATGTGGCGAATGTCCTGGCCATCGATGCTGATGCTGCCTGTGCCAACGTCATAAAAACGAAAAAGCAGACGTGCCAATGTCGATTTACCGGCGCCACTCGTGCCAACTGCTGCAACAGTCTTGCCGGCAGGAATGGTGAAACTCACGTCATGCAGAATTGGGCGGTCGGCATTGTAGGCGAAGCTGACATGTTCGAATTTCACCGCGCCGCCGCTCACCGCCAGCGTGTGCGCGTCCGCAGCATCCTCGACTTCTTGCGGACGGTTCAGCAAGGTAAACATGCGCTCGACGTCGGTCATCGATTGCTTGATCTCGCGATACATCACACCCAGAAAACTCAGCGGCTGGAACATTTGCAGCAGGAAGGCGTTGACCATGACCAGATCACCCAGGGTCAGCGTGCCCGCCACCACGCCATTAGCCGCACGCAACACCATCAGCGTCACGCCGACGGCGATGGTGCCGGCTTGCGCCGCATTGAGCAGGCCGAGCGAGCGTTGCGATTGCAGGGCCACCCGCTCCCATTCGGCGAGACTGGTGTCGTAACGCGCCGCCTCGAAACGCTCGTTGCCGAAATATTTGACTGTCTCATAATTCAGCAAGCTGTCGATGGCGCGGCCATAGGCTTCGGAATCCAGCGTGTTGGCGCGGCGCACAAATTGCGTGCGCCAGTCGGTAATCGTGATAGTGAATCCAATGTACGCAGCCAGCGTAACAAGTGTAATCACCCCGAACACCCAATCGAGTTTTACGAACAGAATGCCCGCCACCATCAGAATCTCGAGCACGGTTGGCGTAATCCGGAACAGCAGAAAACCGACCAGACTGGCGATGGCTTTGGAGCCGCGCTCGATGTCGCGCGTGATACCACCGGTCTGGCGCTCCAGATGAAAACGCAGCGATAGCGCATGCAAATGCTGGAACACCGCCATGCTCACCCGACGCATGGCGCGCTGGGTGACTTTGCCAAACACCACATCACGCAAGTCCGAGAATGTGGTGCTGGAAAAACGCAGCAGGCCGTAGGTAACAATCAACGTCAAGGGCAAAACCAGATCGGTACGCGATTTGTCCAGCGCATCAATAATCTCTTTCAATACCAGCGGCACCATCACCGATGCCAGCTTCGCGCCTATCAACAAGCTTAGCGCAACCAGCACCCGCCCGCGAAATTCCCACAGGTAGGGGAACAGGCGACCGATAGAACGCACATCGGTTTTCTCGCCGGGTTGAGGCGGCGCACTGGCATGACTGTGAAAGCTTTGGGACATGGGTCGGTTAGAATCCAGAATTCGGCAACGCAATTTTACGTCCATGCGCCGCATCTATTTACCGATGCTGCATTTAAATCCAGATGAAACTCTACGGCATTCCCAATTGCGACACGGTTAGAAAAGCCCGTGTCTGGCTTTCTACCCACACTATTGCTGTCGATTTCCACGACTTCAAAAGGCATGGCGTAAACGCTACGTGGCTGCGCGATGTTGCCACGCAAACAGGTTGGGAAGCGCTGATCAATAAACGTGGCACGACCTGGCGGCGGCTGGATGATGCAAGCAGAAACGCCGTGATCGACCAGCAAACCGCGATCAAGCTGATGCTCGTCCAACCCAGCCTCATCAAACGCCCTGTGCTGGAAGTCAATGGCAGGTATCATCTCGGCTTTGCTGAACAACAATATCAAGCGATTTTCGGAGAATAAGCATGCGTACTGCCGCCCTGCTCGCCTGTCTGGCGCTGAACTTTCCTGTCATTGAGGAGGCCAGTAATGGCAAATGAAACCCTCGACCTGGCGTTTGATCTGCTGGCACGAAAGTCTCTCACGCCTAGCGACGCGGGCTGCCACGATTTGATGGCGGAACGACTGGAAAAACTCGGCTTCAAAATTGAGCGCCATGTCCATGGCGACGTCGATAATCTGTGGGCGCGCCTCGGCGACACCGCACCTGTAATCTGTTTTGCAGGACATACCGATGTGGTACCAACCGGGCCTTTGGATCAATGGCATTCCGATCCGTTTGTTCCGACGATCCGCGACGGCAAACTGTTTGCGCGCGGTGCGGCGGACATGAAAGTATCCGACGCTGCCTTCATTACTTCGACCGAACGCTTTTTGGCCAGACACCCCAAGCCCAAAGGCTCGATCGCTTTTCTGATTACATCGGACGAAGAAGGCCCGGCAACAGGCGGTACGGTGAAAGTGGTTGAAGCCCTGAAAGCGCGTGGCGAAACACTGGATTACTGCATTGTCGGCGAACCGACCTGCGCCGCCGAATTTGGTGACACCATCAAGAATGGCCGTCGCGGCTCGCTCTCCGGCAAGCTCCGGGTCAAAGGCATCCAGGGCCACATCGCTTATCCGCATCTGGCCAAGAATCCCATCCATCTGGTCGCCCCGGCGATTGCCGAACTCGCCGACACCATGTGGGACGAAGGCAATGCCTATTTCCCCGCCACCACCTGGCAGATTTCCAATCTGCACAGCGGCACCGGCGCCGATAACGTTATTCCCGGTCACATCGACATCCTGTTCAATTTCCGGTTTTCGACTGCCAGTACCGCTGACGGTTTGATGGATGCCGTGCATGAGATTCTCGACAGCCACGGACTGGATTACGAGATCGACTGGAAACTGTCCGGAAGCCCTTACCTCACGCCACGCGGCAATCTGTGCGATCAACTGAGCGCAGCGATCAAGGAAGTCACCGGTGTCACGCCCGAACTCTCCACCACGGGCGGCACGTCGGACGGACGCTTCATTGCCTCGATCTGCCCGCAGGTAGTCGAATTCGGTCCGCTTAACATGAGCATTCATAAATTGAACGAGCATGTGGCGGTGGAAAACATCGAACAGCTCGCCATGATTTACGAAAAGACACTGGAAAAACTGCTGACGTGACATCCGCCCTCAATCAATTTGATCTGGCGGCCAAACAACTGCACACCGTACGCGACTGCCTGCGGTTTGCCGTGTCCCGTTTCAATGAAGCGGAGCTGTTTTTTGGTCATGGCAGCGATAACGCTTACGACGAGGCGGTATATCTGATCCTGCATACGCTGCATCTGCCGCTGGAACAGCTCGACCCTTTTCTTGATGCCCGGCTCACCAAAACGGAGCTCGCAACCGTACTGGTCATCGTGCGCCGCCGGATCGAAGAACGTTTGCCCGCCGCCTACCTTACGCACGAAGCCTGGCTCGGCGAACATGCTTTTTATGTCGATGAACGGGTGATCGTGCCGCGCTCCTTCATCGCCGAGCTGCTGCGCGAACAACTGGCACCCTGGATTGACGATCCCGATACGGTCGGCAGCGTACTCGACCTGTGTACCGGCTCCGGCTGCCTTGCCATCCTCGCGGCGCTGGTCTTCCCAAATACTGAAGTCGATGCGATTGATTTGTCACCGGACGCGCTGGATGTTGCTGCCATCAATGTTGGGGAATACGATCTCGACGAACAAATTGAATTGATCCAGTCCGACCTTTTCAACAATCTGGCGGGGCGAACCTATGATCTGATTATCAGCAATCCGCCCTATGTCAACGCGGAATCGGTCGCCTTGCTGCCGCAGGAATATTTACATGAACCAGAACTGGCGCTCGGCTCAGGCGACGACGGACTGGATGCAACCCGCATCATTCTCGCAAGCGCCAAAACGCATCTGAATCCAGGAGGCTTTCTGGTCGTGGAAATCGGACACAACCGCGATGAGCTCGAAGCCGCTTATCCGCACCTGCCTTTCACCTGGCTCGACACCCACTCCGGCGATCAACATGTATTTCTGCTGCGACGCGACGAACTGCCTGCCTGATCTAACTTACCAGGAAATCTGCTGTGTGCTCTTCGCACGCAAAGGCCTCAACACTCGCTGCCACACTGGCCGCAATTTCACGCAGCGCCTCATGAGTAAAAAATGCCTGATGCGGCGTGATGAGCGCACGCGGATGCGCGATTAGCCGTGCCAATAACAGATCATCGTAGCCGCTATCCGAACAGTCACGAAAAAACACACAGGCCTCATTTTCGTAAACATCCGCACCATATGTACCGAGCTTCCCAGACTCCAGTGCAGCCAGTACAGCAGCCGTATCGACTACCCCGCCACGCGCCGTATTGACCAGCACCAGACCGGATTTGGCTGCCCGCAAGCACGTCGTATCCACCAGGTAACGGGTCGCAGGTGTCAGCGGGCAATGCAGAGACACCACATCCGCCTCCTGCCACAAGTCATCCAGCGACACCGCCTGCACACCCTCCGCCCGAAATTCGCTGCGCGAATGTGCCAGCACGCGACAGCCAAAACCTCGCATGATGCGGTCAAAAGACTGACCAATGCGGCCCATGCCAACAATGCCGACCGTCTTGCCATGCAAACTGAAGCCGAGCAAACCGTCGAGCGAAAAGTTACGCTGCTGAACCTGGATCAACGCCTGCGGCAGATGACGCGCCATTGCCAGCAGCAAGGCTGTCGCATGTTCAGCGACCGACTCAGGGC